>NZ_JABSQR010000009.1 GCF_013215705.1 Moritella sp.
CGACTTAGCTCAGTAGGTAGAGCAACTGACTTGTAATCAGTAGGTCGCCAGTTCGACTCCGGCAGTCGGCACCATTTGCCCGAATAGCTCAGTCGGTAGAGCAGAGGATTGAAAATCCTCGTGTCCCTGGTTCAATTCCGGGTTCGGGCACCATATTTAAAAGGTAAAGATATTCCATTAATAGGTATCTTTATTTAAAACGCATTTAGTGCCGACTTAGCTCAGTAGGTAGAGCAACTGACTTGTAATCAGTAGGTCGCCAGTTCGACTCCGGCAGTCGGCACCATTTGCCCGAATAGCTCAGTCGGTAGAGCAGAGGATTGAAAATCCTCGTGTCCCTGGTTCAATTCCGGGTTCGGGCACCAAATAATTCCCCTTTAGTTCAGTTGGTAGAACGGTGGACTGTTAATCCATATGTCGCTAGTTCAAGTCTAGCAAGGGGAGCCAATTAAAAAGACCCAGTTATTTATATAACTGGGTCTTTTTTTATCCAAAATTTAGTCCTACCTCGTATTTTAATTTAATAATCCTATATATGAATACGATTCCTGCATTAGCTGAGCACTTAATCTATCAATACAAAAAAACCGAACACTTGGTTCGGCTTATGATACAACCAACAACAATTAATATGACGTCAGCTGGTAACTCCTGTATGTTTTGAAACTAATTAATTAGCAGTAATAGTAATTTCGACACGACGGTTAGCAGCACGACCATCTTTTGTTATATTTGACGCAATAGGACGACGTTCACCATAACCACGCGTAGATAAACGACCCGATTTAATACCACGTTTATTCAAGTATGCACTCACGGATTCAGCACGTTCTTCAGACAATGTTAAATTCGATTCTGCACTACCGACGCTATCCGTATGACCAACAATACGCAATGATGACTTAGGGTATTCATTAAGAATTTTAGCCACGCTGTTTAAGCTTGAGTAAATATTACCACTTAAGTTATAACCTGCAGTTTGGAAACCAATCCCCTTCGCCATAACCAACTGTAGCTCGTTTTCACCAACACGCTTAACTTGCACACCAGAACCCGTCAACTCTTGGCGTAATGCTTCTTCTTGGCGATCAAAATAGTGACCAATACCACCACCAATCGCCGCGCCCCCTAAAGCTCCAAACAAAATACCGTTCTTCTTACCTGTAGAAGCACCGATCAATGCACCTGCAATCGCACCACCAATGGCAGACTTGGTGGCTGTATTCGTTTCATCTTCACCTGTTGTCGCATTTTGACGAGCACAGCCAGAAAGAGCAGCAACAATCATTACTGCAGTTATTGTTTTTTTCATCATTGGATAAGCCTTAATTATAGAAACGATATTGGGTATGAGTGTTCGCGAACACTGTAACTTAAATAAAATACAAGCGCACCGTCATATTTACTAGTTAATAAACGGATTCCACGTGAATAAGTGATATCACTCTCACTATTCGCCAAGCTTCGTCGCTTCTTACACAGCTTTACACTGCCTCATCTTGAATTGTGACAGTGCGCACTCATCTATTACTAAGTATCAGCATACAATGATGCAAATGCGTTTTCTTAAAAAGGATACCTATGTATAGCTTTCTCAGAACATCATTAATTTTAGTACTAATGCTAGCCGGTAAAGCGCCGCTCGAAGCCGCTACCATGCTTAGCCTTAGTCAAGCTTCTAATAACGGCAGTCCCACTAACCGAGTACGCTCACAAATAAGCAAAGACTTAGCCGGCCTTTATCAACTGTCTGATATGAGCAACACTAATATCATGCAACCTTATAACGATTTTGATGCGCTTTATTCATTAGCTGAATTAGCACAAGATGAGTTAGCAACCCTCACTCAACAAATCGCATTAATGTCACAGACAAGTGCTGTTATTCCTGCAATCAAAAGCATTGAAAGAGCACAAGCTAAGATTGCCAACAAACATGATGGCGCAGTAGAGAAAATTACCGATTTAGCCCGTAGCTCGCTTGTAGCCAAAAACAGCCATGAATTACTCAGTGCTTATGAGTTACTTGAACAAGAAACCGATATCATCCAAGTGAAAAATCGTTTTAACAGTCCAAAACAAAATGGTTACCGTGATATAAATTTATTAGTTCGATTACCAAAAACACAAATGATAGTTGAAGTGCAGTTGCATGTAGATCTTATTGAAGCAATTAAGAATGGTCCTGAACATGACAATTACGCCGAGATCCAAAAAATCAACCATAATGCCAAACAGCAACAACGTGAAATATCTGAAATTGAATTGTTTAAAGTGGCGCAGTTAAAAGAAGAATCAACCAATTTATATCAAGTGGCTTGGCAACAACAATTAATGGTTGAACTAAAAACCAGTTTTAAACAGATGGCATAATTGCTTATTTCGCCTATCTGAGTTAACACATAACTTAGTAACAAATAGTGTAGCGACGAAAAGGCCCGGTCATGACTCTCATGATCGGGCCTATTATCTTTTAAACCTAAATACGTCTAAACCATAGCCTAATCGTAACGCGAAGGTTTAAGCATAACCCCACTTCCAATTGAATCGAATTTGCTCTTGCAACCCAAAGCGCGCCATCAACCAAGGTACCATAGGCATTACTTTATAATGCGCTGTTTTCTTTAGTACACTTTTACCGGTGCGGAAGAAGGTAACGTCTTCACCGCTCTTTAAGAGTCGTACCACAATCCTTTTTTGCTTACCCTCTTCAGGTATTACCACTTGTGCCAGACTATATTCATGTGTCATCCCAGACCCATTATAAATCAAAATAATCTGATCCTCAGTTAACTTATTACGTTCTAAGTAACTTTTAAGCGCACTGCCCTGAAAGCCAAATAAGGGATCTCTATTCATGTTTCTTTCCATCTATCATTAAATACCATTAAACGTTTATTTATTTTCTTGCAAAAAAAAATGAGGCCTCCATTGGAGACCTCATTTTTAACAATTCTGTGTGGTTATTATTCGCTAATAAACTCACGGAGTTTTTTCATGGCATTTTTTTCTAACTGACGAACACGTTCAGCAGAAACACCATAACGATCGGCTAAGTATTGCAGTGTGGCTTTGTCTTCCGCTAACCAACGAGATTTAACGATATCTTGGCTACGTTCATCTAATTCAGAAATTGCGTTAGTTAAACGTAGAGATGCGCTTTTATCCCAGTTTTCACGTTCTACTTGTAGCGCGACATCCGAAGCGTTGTCTTCCAAATACTGAGCTGGCGAAAAACTCGTTGAACCAGAGTCTTTATCGCTATCATCATCTGCATATAAATCAAATGCTTGATCTGAGTAAGACATTCTTGATTCCATTTCCACTACATCTTTAGTAGAAACGCCAAGGGTCTCAGCAACAGTTTTCACTTCAGCATTGGTAAACCAGCCTAAGCGTTTTTTTGATTTACGTAAATTAAAGAATAGTTTACGTTGCGCTTTAGTCGTCGCAACTTTTACTACCCGCCAATTACGCAGTACAAATTCATGGATCTCTGCTTTAACCCAATGCACGGCAAAAGACACCAGTCTTACACCTACCTCGGGATTAAATCGTTTCACCGCTTTCATTAAGCCGATGTTGCCTTCTTGGATCAAGTCAGCTTGAGCAAGTCCATAACCTGCGTAACCACGAGCAACGTGAACAACAAAGCGTAGATGTGACATGATCAACTGACGTGCAGCATCAACATCACCTTCATTCTGCAAGCGTTCGCCTAGTTCCTTTTCTTGTTCAGCAGTCAACATTGGAATGTTATTCACGCCTTGGATATAGGCTTCAATGCTACCCTGAGGAACTAATGCCATACTTTGCATATCTTTGCTCATCAACAATTCTCCCATTATTACACAATAATCTTCGCAATCTTATCACGACTGATGCTTATCGACAAATTCGACCATCAGCGTGACCGCACAAATAAACTATATTTTCTTAAATATTAAAAATAGTTGTATTAAGTATTTGAAATAGATAATTCAGCTTGTTGATAAACAGATAAAAATCACCATATCTAACGACAGCTGTACTATTTAAATACAATCTAGTTTAACCCTAGATTGTCAAAGCTCTAGTTTACTTACAGATAATTACATTAACATGACAATTGAAAATGAATCAATCGGCTAATGCTAATCCTTTAGTATGACTTTAACTTATCGATAAGATTCAATACTTCGCTAAATCTCTCTAAATTAGTATTATCTTACAAATAACAAAGGGCAGCAAGCGCTGCCCTTATCACACCTTTCCTACGATTTATCGTCAGTCAGATACCATTTACGATAAACCAGATACACCCAACTAATGCAAGTCAGGTATCACCCCCACTTGTGGCATATCTGCTAGACCAACATCACGCGCATGCTGTTCAAAGCCTTTATTTTTCCAAAAGAATGCACCTGGCATAGTAGTCGGAATAACCAGTACATAAAACAGCGCACGACTTACCGTTGACACTAATGCAATCGATATAATTGGCAATAACCATAACAGGCTTAACAAGCCAGATGGCGCTAATACAGCCAGTAAGGTTACCGCAAGAATATTAATGGCCACAGTAAGATTACGTAACTTATACGTTTTACCAAATGTTGTGCATTGTACGTAATGCGAAGCCGCACCTTCACCCTGCTCTACATTGAGGTGTTTAGCATGTGAATAGAGACCAAACGCTTCAATCACTAAACCGGTGATGGTAACAGGCGCTAACTCGGTAAGTAATGGATAAAGCTCAACGCCACCCATCACCGCGACCAAAGCCGTTAATAGCGACCCAAGTGCGATTGCAGAACCAACAAACGAACAAGCCGTTTGCCAATGATCCCAGAACGGACGAGCTTTAATACGATAACTGCGGTACATATAAAATATACCACCAGCACTACCGATTAAGGCCAGCACACCAAAGGCATTCGCCACATAACTAAAGATGTTAACGTCAAAGTACCAGGCAAGCCCTTGGAAGAACATAAATGCGCCCATGAAACCAAAGAATAACGCCACACCTAAGCCCTCTCGACTGACAGGAGAATGTGCTAGATTGTTAAAACCACGATAGAAACGCTTAGGTTTACCAAGATGCAGTGTCGACATTAATAAACCAATCGCTTGCATCGCCATTAATATAACCAGCAATGATAAACCCGCGCCAGAGCCTGCAAAGCCAGTTAAGCTTTCAATGCCCAGTAATGGACCAAGGAAGATAAGGGCAAATGCACCCATCGCCGCTTGTGAAAACAACGTGAATATCACCAGCGGATTTTCACGTGAACTCAAACGACCCAAGTTCCACGATTGTTCTTTACCATCTTTCTCATCCACAACCGAGCGGAACGAGCCATCATCTTGTTTATGGTATTTAAGCGGCATGTTATCAGTACGCGTCATTTCACGCTGGGTACTGGTGGTTTGCTGGAAACGGATATTCGGTTTGGTGATGCTAGGATCAGGAAAGCCTGGCATCGATGTTTTCGCCTGAATACGGTTCTCAGGCGTATTTTCCACCACCCCAAAATTAAGTGCATTACCCAGACATGCAGCGACACACGCTGGTTTTAGGCCGACTTCTAAACGGTCTACACACATATTACATTTGGTTACCTGACCTTTAATTGGATCAAGTTGTGGCGCATTGTATGGGCAAACCCAAGTACAATAACCACAACCAAAACAGGTATCCGGATCTTGCAATACCGCACCGTATTCAACATGTTTGGTATAAGCTTTGGTTGGACAACCTTTTAGACAAACCGGATCATCACAATGATTACACGCCATGGAAATATTGATACGTTTATAATCAGGGTAACTACCACTCTCGACATAACCCACACTGCGGAAGGCAATATGCGCAGGGTTGTCATTCTTTTCACTACACGCAGCTTCACACGCGTGACAACCTATACAGTTATCAGCGGTAAAGTGGAAGGCATGCTGTTTATTTCGGTTAGGGTTATCACCTACCGCTTTATTTTCATTAATATTCATTGAACGACCAACCGGCAGTTTCCCCTCGGTACGTTCGATTAAATCAATTTTATTGCCGTAGGTATTAACATCAAATATTTCTACATCTGCTAATTTGGCGTAATTTTGCTCACCAACACGGTGCTCAAAGATCGGCGTACCATCTTTAACCACCGGTTTTTCTGCCGCGCCGATTTGATCAAGGCGGTCTCTAAACTGTTCTAATTTGTCTAACATAATTTATCCCTGTTATGTTCTCGCGCTAGTCGCTATTACTAAACGTAACTAGTAGGTACGTCTTTCGCGATTCATTTTCGCCGCCAGTTTTTGATCGACATGCTCAATACGTAGCGAGCTCTGCTTGAATGCAGGTTGACGAGAATGCGGATCAAGCAGACCAAGGCACAAACGATTGACACAATCATGGAAATGGAATGGAATAAACACGGAGTTTGGCGCGACGCGCTGAGTTAATTGCACCATAACCACCGCATCGCCACGACGAGAAGCTATACGCACATAACTTTGATGTTTAATGCCCAATTTGGCTGCAGCATCTGGGTTCATTTCCATATACGGAGTGGGACTATATTTGTTTAAATTACCCATTTTACCGGTTCGGGTACGGGTATGAAAATGCTCAACGACACGGCCAGTATTGAGCCAGAATGGGTATTCTTCACAAGGGTGTTCGTTATTATCAACCCAAGGTAATGGGATCAAATTAGCTTTACCTGTTGGCGTGGCAAACTTGCCATCGGTATACAAGCGCGCACCTTCGTCGTTATCCGTTGCGCCTTCACGGTATGGCCACTGCAGACCACGGGCTTGTTCAATTTTTTCGTAAGTCATGCCTGAAATATCAAGGTTACGGTCAGCGCCTTTTGACAGCGCTTTCATTTCTTCAAATGCTTCTTCAGTCGTCACCGGGAAAGTGATTTTTTGACCATTTTCAAAACGTTTCGATAATTCAGAGAAGATCCAGAAGTCCGACTTAGAGTTACCTTTTGGCGGCTGTACATTAGTCACGCGGTTAACCCGGCGCTCGGTATTGGTGAAAACCCCTTCTTTCTCGGCCCATACCGCAGCAGGTAAAAACATGTGCGCATATTGGGTGGTTTCTACGTCTTGATAAGCATCTTGTACCACGAGAAAATCTAACTTCTCTAATGTTTTACGAATACGCGAAGTATTCGGCATCGATGTCATTGGGTTGGTCGCCACCAGCCATAGCCCTTTAATTTGACCAGTTTCTATCGCGGGGAAAATATCGGTTTGTGCTAACCCGCGTTTTTTAGGGAAGAATTCTGGGTCGATGCCCCAAAATTCAGCAATATCGTTACGATCCTTTTCTTTCTCTAATGTGCGATAACCCGGTAAGCCAGAACAAGAAGACCACTCACGTGTGCCCATCGCATTACATTGACCAGTAATAGATAAGCTCGTGCCACCCGGAACACCAATATTACCCGTGATCAGCGATAATGAATTACAACCGGTGATTGCGTCACTGCCATGGGTACTTTGATTCAGGCCCATGGTCCAGATACTCATCGCACGACCTGCTTTAGCAAATAAACGGGCCACATGACGGATGGTATCTTCATCTATACCGCAGATCTTAGCGGCTGATGTTGGGTCAAAATCGGCGACACACGCTCTTAACTCTTCAATGCCATTAGTGTATTTTTCAATATAGTCTTTATCTTCGAGACCTTCTTTTAAGATCACATGCATTAATGCATTTTGTAAGACGATATCGGTACCAGGACTAATTGGTAAGTGAATATCCGCAAACTGGGCAAGCATAGTGACACGTGGGTCGACCACAATAAGCGGGAAATTACGCTTCTCTTTGGCTTCTTTCAAGCGCCAGTAAATAACCGGATGTTGCTCTGGCAGGTTAGACCCCCAGGCAATCAGGCAATCGGTGTGCGAAAAATCATCGTAACAGCCAGGAGGGCCATCCGAACCAAATGAGCGTTTATAACCCGATACGGCAGAGGCCATACATAAGGTGGTATTACCATCGTAATTATTGGTACCAATACAACCACGCGTTAACTTACCTAAGGTATAAAACTCTTCCGTTAGTAACTGACCTGTAGAGACAATGGCAAATACATCTTTACCATATTGGTCTTGAATCGCTTTAATTTTTTCGCCCATGGTATCGAGCGCTACATCCCAACTGATTTCTTTATACTGCTCATGAATTTGATCGCGCACCAGTGGATTGTTACCACGTCCTGCCGCGTCAAATAACTCATGCTCAAAGATACCTTTAATGCACAACTTACCTCTGTTTACATCCGCGTCAGCAACGCCTCGACTCGCAACTGCATTCCCTTGCTCATTCATACCGATCTCGATAGAACAACCTGTAGAACAATATCCACACGTTGTATATTTCCATTCTTTAACCTGTTTATCCGCAATGCGAATAGGCTTTTGATCCTTGCGTCCGAAAATCATAAGACGTCTCCATTGAATTGCTCAGCACATTGTTTATTGTTTTATTTTTATAAATACATTATCTATAAAGACAAGTGAGCAATAACCAAGCCAGCTTACTTTAAACACCTATAAAAAGGATGATGTTCTTCTTAACCTGCATAAACACAGAGATCTTCCTGTCTATTGCCCACACGCCCCCTCATTTTAACGACATCTATTCTCAACCACTCAGCCTTAGCTGCACCATGGCTGTGCGAGAATGAAAAAACTGGTGCAACATCACACTACTTAATCATCTCAAAAACCTTATACAAAATAAGGTTTAGAAATAAATACTTAAATATCAACAACTAACGCTTTAATTACAGAGTTGGCATTGTCTTTGCGTTAGTGAGTACAGAGCAGTACTACAGGGATGTGAGTCATGACAGTTGAATTAATTACCAAAGCGCAATCAAAAAATAACAGCACGCTAGGTCAAGTCGCATTAGTAGGAGCAGGTCCGGGGGATCCAGAGTTACTCACACTAAAAGCATTAAAGGCGATTGAGAGTGCCGATCTGATCTTGTTTGATAACTTGGTTAGCCACGACATTAGAGCGTTGTTTCCACCCCATACCAAAGCGATCTATGTCGGTAAGAAAAAAGCAGACCATTGTATTCCACAAGACCAATTGAATTTATTCATGGTCGATAAAGCCAAACAAGGTCTGAATATTTGTCGTCTCAAAGGCGGTGACCCATTTGTATTTGGTCGCGGTAGTGAAGAACAACTGGTGCTCCATGCCCACGATATCAAAACAATCGTCGTGCCTGGCATCACCGCAGCATCGGGCTGTACCGCCTACGCAGGGATCCCGTTAACCCACAGAGGTCTGTCAACGGGCTGTACTTTTATTACTGGGCACCTAAAAAATGGCCAATTAGACCTGAATTGGTCGCAACTAGCGCACCTAGAACATACCTTAGTGTTCTACATGGGACTGGGTAAATTAGCGGAAATTTCAGCGCAACTGATCAGTCATGGTTTAGCCAGTGATACACCTGCTGCCTTGATAGAAAACGGCTCGACACCACAACAAAGAGAATTCGTTGGCACTGTAGCTACCTTGCCAACACTCGCGATTGAACACCAATTACAAAGCCCTAGCCTGATTGTGGTCGGCAAAGTTGTCTCTCTTGCAGAACAACTTAGCTGGCGAGATCTAGAGCAAGCGGCAAAAAATCAAGAATTAAGCGCATAACGGAGCATGTCATGAAAAGAATTATAGTTGTCGGTAACGGCATGGTAGGTCACCATTTTATTGACCAATTTATTCAGCAAGACAAAATGGCTGAAGTACAAATCACCACATTCAGTGAAGAATCACGTCTCGCTTATGATCGTGTGCAGTTAAGTGCTTATTTCAGTGGTAAAACAGCTGATGACTTAATGATGACATCGCCAGAATACTATGATGACAACGGCGTGCAGTACTTTGTTAACGATAAAGTTATTAGCATCGATAAAGCCGCTAAAACCGTCACCACAGCACAAGGTCGTGTCGAAAGTTACGACAAATTGGTACTGGCGACAGGCTCATATCCGTTCGTGCCGCCAATTCCAGGCAAAGACCAAGACCATTGTTTAGTTTACCGTACTATTAACGATTTAGAAGACATCACCGCATCAGCCAAAGAAAGTAAAGTCGGTGTGGTCGTCGGTGGTGGTCTACTGGGTCTTGAAGCCGCCAATGCAATTAAACAGTTAGGGCTAGAAACCCACGTGGTGGAATTCGCTCCGCGCCTCATGGCGGTGCAAGTTGACGACGGCGGTGGTAAGATCCTGCGCGACAAAATTGCAGCGCTAGGCGTGAATATTCACACCGAAAAAAATACTAAAGAAATTGTGAAAGGTGAAACTTGCCGTTACCGCATGAACTTTGCTGACGGTTCTCACGTTGAAACCGATATGATCATCTTCTCTGCCGGTATTCGTCCGCAAGATGAATTAGCCCGTTCTTTTGACCTAGCATTAGGCGAACGTGGTGGTATCCAAATTAATGATCAATGTTTAACCTCTGACGAAAATATTTTCGCGATTGGCGAGTGCGCGTTATGGCAAGGCCGTATCTTCGGTCTCGTTGCACCGGGTTATCAAATGGCGAAAGTGGCTGTAGACCAAATTGTTGGTGCAGGTAACTTAGCGTTCACAGGTGCTGACATGAGTACCAAGCTGAAATTGCTTGGTGTTGACGTAGCCAGTATCGGTGATGCACACGGTAATGCAGAAGGCGCGCAAAATTATGTGTTCACTAACGAAGCTGACCAAGTTTACAAAAAACTGGTGATCAGCGCATGTGGTAAGAAATTACTGGGCGCGGTCATGGTGGGTGAAGCGGAAGATTATGGTACTTGGTTACAAATTTATTTAAACGATATGGATATTCCCGGTGCGCCAGAGAATATGTTGGTACCACCCGCAGAAGGTGGTTCGGTCACCATGGGGGTTGATGCGCTGCCTGATTCAGCGGTTCTTTGTTCATGCCTTGATGTCACAAAAGGTCAAATCTGTGCCGCGGTACAAGATGGTGCAACCAGCATTGGTGACATTAAATCAATCACCAAAGCTGGTACTGGTTGTGGTGGCTGTAGCGCACTGGTAACGCAAGTACTAAATGCCGAACTTGCAAGCATGGGTGTTGAAGTGAACACCGATCTGTGTGAGCACTTCGCTTACTCACGTGCAGAACTGGCTGACATAATCCGTGTTAAACGTATTAAAACATTCGAAGCATTAATCACCGAGTTTGGCGCTGGTCATGGTTGTGAAATTTGTCGTCCGACAGTAGCCAACATTCTGGCGTCATTCTGGAATGACTACATCCTCGAAGATGATCATCTTGGTCTGCAAGACGTCAATGACGTTTATTTAGGCAACATGCAAAAAGACGGTACCTACTCTGTTGTACCACGGATCCCAGCGGGTGAGATCACCCCAGAAAAATTAATTGTACTCGGTGAAGTGGCGAAAAAGTATGGCTTATATACCAAGATAACCGGTGGACTACGTATCGATTTATTTGGTGCGCAATTACATCAACTACCCGACATATGGGCATGGCTGATCAAAGAAGGCTTCGAAACAGGTCACGCTTACGGTAAATCACTGCGTACCGTAAAATCGTGTGTGGGTAGTACCTGGTGTCGTTATGGTGTGCAAGACAGCATGTCACTGGCCATTGATCTTGAGAACCGCTACAAAGGTTTACGCTCGCCACATAAAATTAAGTTTGGCGTGTCTGGTTGTACTCGAGAATGTGCTGAAGCTCAGGGCAAAGACATCGGTATTATTGCGACAGAAGGTGGCTGGAGTCTCTATGTCTGTGGTAACGGTGGTATGCGCCCTCGTCATGCCGATTTATTCGCGACCGACCTAGATACTGACACGCTATACAAATATATTGATCGTGTATTGATGTTCTATATCCGTACCGCAGACCGCCTACAACGTACATCGGTTTGGTTAGAAAATATGGAAGGTGGCTTAGATTACCTTAAAGACGTGGTTATTAACGACAAACTGGCGCTTACCGCAGAGCTTGAATCTGAAATGGCCGCAAACATTGCTAACTACCAGTGTGAGTGGAAAACAACCCTTGAAAGCCCTGAAAAACTACTGCGCTTTAAACACTTTATTAACTCTGAAGAAAAAGACAGTGCGGTTCAGTTTGTTGAAGTCCGTGACCAAATTCGCCCTGCGACACCCGCAGAACGCGCTGGTCAAATCCCTGTGCTCGAAGTGAACTAACAGGTTAAACCACCACGTTCAACCTAACAGCAATCGATGACAGTAATTGATCACAGTTATCGATGACAACTATCTATAACAGCTGTTAGCGGGTGCGTTCACCCGCTAACAGCAGATTTAAGGATTTATTATGACGACTTGGACTCCAATTATTGAAAAAGATAAACTCACCCCAGATACCGGTGTATGTGCGTTAGTGAACGGTAAGCAGGTTGCGATCTTCTTTGATCGTAAAACTGACCAACTGTTTGCTATTGATAACTACTGTCCAGCCAGTAAAGCTAACGTATTATCACGCGGATTAATATCTTCAGTTAAAGATGTATTAACCGTTTCATCACCACTTTATAAAGAGCATTTCAGTCTGACCACAGGTGAATGCCTTGAAAATGATACTTTATCAGTGCCTGTATATGCAGTACGTGTTACTGATGGTATGGTGGAAGTCAGCGTATAAGGATATCGTGGCGCGATTATTTAGCGCCATAACAGGGAGTTAGTATGTCACCACGGCACTTACAAGGCGGCGCGACCTTTACCATAGGTCAGCGCTCAGTTGCAGGGATAAAAGCCCATAATGAAGATGCCATTGGTATTCGTATCCCGGATGATTTACTGCTGACCACTAAAGGTGCGGTCGCGATTATCGCCGATGGGGTCAGCGCGGCAGAAGCCGGTAAAGAAGCCAGCGAAACCTGCGTACATAACTTCTTATCCGATTATTATTCGACCCCAGAAACCTGGTCGGTTGGCAAATCAACAGGTCAGGTATTAACCGCACTGAATCGCTGGTTATATAGTCAGGGCCGACAGTTTGCCGATGCCCAAAAAGGCTACCTCACTACCTTAAGTGCCATTGTATTTAAATCCCATGCAGCGCATTTACTGCACGTCGGTGATTCGCGAATATACCGTTTACGTAACAACACCCTTGAGCAATTAACCCGAGACCACACCACGGTCGTCAATAGTAACCAATCTTACCTCGCCCGCGCGATGGGCTTGGATACTACCCTCGATGTGGATTATAAAGAAGTCGAGTTACAAGTCGGTGATGTGTTTTTATTATCAACCGACGGCTTACATGATTTTGTTAGCGATAAACTATTACGAGAAATGGTGCAACAGACGCATCAATCTGCAGAAGGTGATTTTGAAGCATGTTGCGAACAGCTTATTCAGCATGCATTGGCCAGTAACAGTAATGATAATATCAGCTGCCAATTGTTGCGGGTCGACAGTTTACCTAAGCTCAGTGCCGAAGATGTGCATGTCCATCTTGCCTCCATGCCTTTCCCGCCCGCATTACGCACTGGATTATCCATTGATGGCCTAAAAGTGATTAAAGAGTTACATGCCAGTAGCAGTAGCCATTTATATTTAGTCGAAGACAAAGACAGCAAACAGCAATACTGCATGAAAGCACCCTCGGTCAACTATATCGATGATCCTGCTTATATCGAGCGTTTTACCATGGAGACCTGGATTGGCTCGCGATTACATAACCCGCATATTTTAAAAATTGTCGAAACCAACAGGAAAAAAAGCCATCTCTATTATTTAATGGAAGTGATTGAAGGTATCACCCTAGAACAGTGGATAAATCAACATCCGAATCCGCCGATCCAAGAAGTACTTAATATTGTTGAGCAGGTGATTAAAGGCTTACGTGCTTTTCACCGTAAAGAAACCCTACATCAAGATTTAAAGCCGGGCAATATCATGATCGATAATAATGGCCAAGTTAAGATCATTGATTTTGGTTCTTGTTTCGTCAAAGGCATCGCTGAAATAGCCACCCCATTGCAACGCGATAAGATCCTCGGCACTGCCGCCTATTCCGCCCCTGAAACCGTGATCAATGGTGACAGTACTGCGCAATCCGATATCTTCGCCGTTGCTGTGATTACTTTTGAAATGCTCACGGGTAAGCTGCCTTTTAATGGCAAACTCGAAACCTGTCGTACCCAGAAGGCATATCTCAATACCAAGTATGTTCCCGCTTATGAATACAATCCATTAGTGCCATTTTGGTTAGACGGCACCATCAAAAAAGGCCTACGCTTCGACCCTAACAAGCGTCACGCAGATGTATCCGAACTCTTGCATGAGTTACAGCACCCTAACCCTAAATATAAAAATAATCGCAAACAAACCTTAATTGAAAAAAATCCAGAACGCTTCTGGCAAGTGATCTCGTTATTATTACTATTTGCGCTTTGTATTTCACTATTTAGTTAGGCACAAAAAAGCCCTATACCATGTGATATAGGGCGTTAACTATTCGGTTATTCAATAATACTATGATTGGTCAATAGCCTATCACCTAAATAACGGTCTAGTTATTAGCAATAAAACCCACGGCTTCGTAGGCTTTCGCTAATGTTGGTGCAGCGCGCTCAGAGGCTTTGTCAGCACCGATACGCATAATTCGCTGTAATTCAGTCTCATCTGCACGTAACTCGTAGTAACGCGCTTGAATCGGCTCAATCATAGCGACAACCGCGTCAGCGGTATCTTTCTTCAAGTGACCATACATTTTATCTTCGTATTCAGGCACAAGATCAGCAACTGGACGTTTAGTCGCCACAGAAAGTAATGTCAGTAAGTTAGATACACCCGGTTTTTCTTTATTATCAAAGTAAATACGCGCTTGTTCATCACTGTCTGTTACTGCACTTTTCAATTTTTTAGCAATCTGTTTCGGTTCATCTAATAACTTGATGAAAGCTTTTGGATTGTCATCTGACTTAGACATTTTCTTCAGCGGATCTTGCAGGCTCATAATACGAGCGCCCAACGTTGGGATCATCGGTTCTGGCACTTTAAATACGTCACCGTAGATATTATTAAAACGAGTCGCGATAGTACGCGCTAATTCTAAGTGCTGCTTTTGATCATCGCCTACAGGTACTGCATCTGCTTGATAAAGCAAAATGTCTGCAGCCATTAGCACAGGGTAAGTATATAAACCTGAATTACTGCTGCTAGAGTTATTAGATTTATCTTTAAACTGCGTCATACGGTTTAATTCACCCATTTGGGTATAGCAGTTTAATAACCAACTCAATTGTGCATGTTCTGGTACTTGAGATTGTAAGAAGATAGTCGACTTTTCAGGGTCTAAACCACATGCAACATACATTGCTAGGCCTTCAAGCACCTGTGATTTAAACTCTTTCGGGTCTTGACGTACCGTGATGGTATGTAAGTCCGCAAGCATGAAATGACAGTCGCTGTGTTCCTGCATGTCCAGCCATTGATTGATTGCACCAATATAGTTACCAATCGTCATACTGCCTGAAGGCTGAATACCACTTAATACCACAGGTTTTGTCATATATATATTTCCCAATCTCTTAATTCATTCAATTGTGGGCAAGTACATAGACTTACCCAATCATGTTTATGTTAACTTTACTGTGCTACTTCAATTTCACTGCAGATAATAGCTCACTGATATCATCAGCAACGAAGTCAGGGTTACTATCGCTAATTGGAATACCGTAGTTGTAACCATAGGTTAAACCAAAACTGGTAAAGTTTGCCGCTTGTGCTGCAATGATATCGTTTTTAGAATCACCCACCATCAAGGCATCTTCAGCCTTAAGTTGGTAATGATCTAAGCAATGCAATAGCGGTAATGGATTGGGTTTTTTCTCAGCTAGAGAATCACCACCCAGTACCACTTCAAAAAACTCACTAATACCGGCTAATTCAAGTACTGGCGTGGTTTGCACCATAGGTTTATTGGTCACAATTGCCAACTTAAACCCGGCATCACGCAGTGCGGTTAGCGTTTCTTTTACATTTGGGTATAACACGCTGTGTGTATATACATTGGCAGAATAGTGCTTTAAGAATGACGCCAGTGCATCATTAAATAATGCCGAGTCAATATCATCAACAATGTTAACACTGCCGGATAACGCGCGTTGTACTAGTACTTGCGCACCATTACCAACCCAACCGCGGACTTCATCTTCCGAGAAATGGGCACGATCAAAATCACTCAGCATGCAATTAACGGCAGCGGCTAGGTCAGGTACACTATCAACAAGGGTACCGTCTAAATCAAAACAAATAAGTTTAAACATGGGCTTTTTCTAACTCCGAACGCATTTCATCAATGACTTTTTTATAATCTTCTTGGCCGTAAATCGCAGAGCCAGCAACAAACATATCGGCGCCCGCTTCTGCAATCTCGCGGATGTTATCTACTTTAACGCCACCATCAATCTCGAGGATAATATCGCGACCACTGGCATCAATTAATTCTCGAACATCGCGTAATTTTTGTAATGTTGAAGGGATAAAACTTTGACCACCAAAGCCAGGGTTTACTGACATTAATAAGATCATATCTAACTTATCCATCACATAATCTAAATGATGTAACGGCGTTGCTGGGTTAAATACTAACCCCGCTTTTAAACCGTGTTCCTTGATAAGTTGCAGAGAGCGGTCAACATGATCAGATGCTTCGGCATGAAAAGTGATCATAGACGCACCGGCTTTAGCAAACTCATTAATCATGTGATCAACCGGTCGCACCATTAAATGCACGTCAATGGGTGCCGTGACACCGTGATCACGTAATGCTTTACAGATCATTGGCCCAATCGTTAGGTTCGGCACATAATGGTTATCCATTACGTCAAAATGAATGACATCCGCACCTGCGGCCAGTACAGCATCGACTTCTTGGCCTAAGCTAGCAAAGTTAGCCGAAAGAATTGAAGGGGCAATCAGAAAGTTTTTCATTGGGCATGCTCTCAGTTGTTGTTATTCCATTACGCTGTGCAAATCTTACCCTAAGTTAGCCCCTAGGGTAAAATAATAAAACCAGAATAATACTGACAACGGAGATTTAACCGAGGAATGTAAGACTATTCACGCTGATCGGCGCGAGTTTAACTATATAGCGCGAGTAACTCGTCTACTTTATTACGTTTACCGGCATTCCGGCTGATGGTACGTTTAACCTGAACAACCTCAAATATAGAGCCATGATAAAGTTCACGCATTAACGGAATGTCATGATTCGAAATCAATATAGGGATCTGTCGCTCTTGGGCGGTTTCACGAGAAACTTTAGCCAGCAGCGCCTGATCATCTAGACTAAAGCCATTCGTCGCATACGAGGTAAAACTTGCCGTGCTACTTAATGGCGCATACGGCGGATCACAATATTGTACCGGAAATAGTAATTGTAAAGCTTTCCCTTTCATAAAGCTCCTCCCATCCTTCTAATTACACTATACAATATAGATTTAAATACAAAAAATCATAACAATTTAAAAAGTGATACTACAATTATAAATTATCGCTATACAACAGCATATTTTGTAATGAACTATCATGTTAAAGAGTACATAAATTTTGATAACGAACTGTGTTGCGATTTAATTGACATGGGCTGCGATCTGCCGAGATGTTTTTGGCTGTCAGCGCATTTACGTGATTTCAGAATATTCAGAACTGCACTAGCCTACGCCTATCAAGCGAAATTTTATTTTGAATATTTCGATGCCAGAGGAATTGATATTGTTGAGCGAGTCGAATCAGGTTCTTTTTTCACTAAAATAGAGATTCAGAGGTACATAACTCACAGCCTCTATAGGCTGGAATATTCACCTACCACTGACGGTAATATTACCAAATTTACAGCCAAGAATCTGGATAATCTAATTCATACAACCCGATTTACTCAAGGTCGTGTTGCGAATAGCACGACAAAGCTTCGAATCAATAGTTTCATTGCCTTTGTCGAATTTTTGTATGACCATATTCACGCAGGTAATAATGTGCCGAGCGATGTTTTACTCCGCTACAACGACGCCAAGGGGAGAATGTCACGCTACATTAAAAAGCTCAAGTCTGGAAATGCAGTGGTTAAAGATCAGTTTGAGCAAGCTATACCGACAGATGTTTATTTCCGACTTATTGAAATTACAAAACCGCACAACTCTGATAACCCATGGTCAAAACTATCTCGATTTAGAAATCATTTAATTGTACAGCTGTTTAACGAAACTGGTATTCGTATCGGGGCGCTCTGCAAGCTAAAAATCAGTGATCTCGTAACGGATAAACCGACCAGAATTCGAATAACTCGCATTCCACATGATCCAAGCGATCCTCGACCTCGACCCGCCGCCCAAAAAACGAGAGCACATGTCTCAGCCATCAGTCCAGAGCTTATGAAAAAGCTATTATTATATATTGATACTGACCGTGGGAAATACAAGAATTCGGTTAGTCACGATTTTATTTTTGTCGCTGAAAAAGGCAAAACAGCTGGGCATCCGCTTTCCATTCAAAGTGTAGAGTACCTGTTTGAGCGGATATCAAAATCGCTTAATTTTAAAGTTTATCCGCACCTGATGAGACACAAATTTCAAGAGCTGTTTGAGGATGCAGCTCTGGCGCGTGGTCTATCACCTGAACGCATTAATGATTTGCGAAAATTTGCCTCTGGATGGTCAGAAAATTCGAACATGGATGAAGTGTATAACGAATATAAGATTGCGATAGCCGCCAGTGAAGTCTCTAAAGAAATGCAGCAATCATTACTGTCTAACTTAAAAGGATTAAACTGATATGCAAAACAATTATCTGGATCTGGACGAACCGGAACTCAACAAACTGTCGATTGCACAATTACCTGATTATTTCGAAAGGCACGGCTTGCAAAGGTTATACACTGCTAACAACGCAGCTTGGACGTTTGATATCCTAAGCGACAGATGGCAGGTAAGTACCAAAGGGACTGTTAATCTCGAATTTATGAACGAGTTCGATATACCAATGCAAACGTGGCTGTCATTAAGAATTCTCATTGCCGACAAAGCAGAAAGTTATAAGAAAAGCACCGTAGGCACTGTGGCAAGCGCTATAAAAAGCATAGGTAATGGCTGGCAGGACTGTCTACATTTTCAGGCTGCATTTAATGTGTTGAAAGACGGTTACAAACGGCGTTTAATCAGTTCTTTCAGGGAACTTGAAAAAAATCCCCTTTCTGAGTTTCTTGCCATAAAGACGCATTTTAACCCGTTTATCCGTTTTCTGCAAAAACAAGATTTTCCTAATCCAAAGAGATTAAAAGGTGTTTTTGATCCAGTTCACGGTGTCTACACCGACGAAGAGATGCAAGAGATACAGGACAAAATAAGACTGACAGTTAGCGAGTTATTGACTCAACTAGAAAAGAATGTTGTGCCGTCCTTGGCTTTATTTTTGAGGTTCACTGGCATCATCCGCGTGTTACTATTAATCAGTATTTATCGACGTCCTGCGCAACTAGAGATGATGAAATGGTCAGACGTATTGCCCATAGGCGTTAGCTTTAAAGACCATCGATATGCAGCTCATTCACCAGCACCCGAAGAGGAAACGGGGTTTTCCGACGTTGATCAAGTACATTTGCGGACCTTCAAGGCCAAGAATGGTTATGGGTTTCGTGGGTATGCTGAGCGCCGTTCACATCGCATGGAGCCTGAATTCAGCAAACTAATTGGTATTTATCGTTATTTTTACCAGTTGCTACTGATGGACAGACTCACAAAACAAGGTATTCAGCTAAGTGAAGAAGAATGGGAGGACTTACTCTGTCGTTGTCCATTCCTTCCGGGTGCTAAGCTGTTTACCACGCAATATAACACAAAACGCAGGCTATTTGCGTCAGTAGGACATCAGTCCGATGCAATGCACAGCGGTTCGAGTATAGCTTCAATAAAAAGAACATCTAGGCGTTTGGGGCTATCCAGCACCCGTATTGCCCATTTTGACATATCAAACAATCGTTCACGTCATACAGTTATTACAAACGCTCTCGAGCGCGGTCTGAGCGTAATACAGTCCGCCGCTATAACTGGCGTAACTCCGTCGGTGGTAAAAAATTATGCACACTTAGACATAAAAGGTCGGGTCGCTATCAACAAGTCAATGGCTGGTCATCGGGTGTTGAATCAGTTTGTCCGTATTAGCCTTCATGAGCTAAAAAATATGGATGGCGTTATCGTTATAAATGAGTTTGACGAAGTACAAGGAACATTGAAAAATAACACATCGTGTCATACCTGCAAGGCTCGTATCTGCAAGCCAATGGGCTGCTACGGATGCGATAATTTCACACCTTTTTGGGATGCTGATCATGAGTCTAACTTAGCCATAATTGAGCAAAAGATTAGCTTTACTCCAATCTAAAATTGCTCCGCATGACTGAAATAACTGGTAAAGATATATTTCCCAAAAGCTAGAATTGAAAGTAGTTTGGAATTCATCAACTAACTTGTTATCACGATCAGGAAATCCATGACTCCAACGACAAAGTTCGTCTCTATCTTTTGCTTGCGTATGCCTAAGAACTTGTAAATAATTTTTATGTAATTTGTCTTCTGAAAACTTGGTGTTAAATAGATTCACTTTGGATACCTGATAGAGCTAACATCTTAGTATGCGGAATTCCGTCTAAGGTGAACTCCATTTTAATTAAGCTAATCAGCATGAGTAATATCAAATTTATCATTAAGTCGTAGAATTTATCTATAACAAAACATATGTAAATTGATCTGAGTATATGAGGAATGAGCAGTTACTTTAAACAACATTGAAGCTGAAACGGATTAGAACTTATGTTTTAAGGCATATTTTTCGCGTTACAGAAAGAATGCGAATTTGAAACTACTTATTGTGTGAAATGGCGACTTTGCTATCGATAAACTGAAAAACGCAAGTGATCGCCGTTAATTCACATGTTAATTAAAGTATCAAGTGCATTTTTTTTCACCCGTACCACAATGCTTTGAGCGACAATTTCTACAATATGATTGAGCAATTGTCTTACCTCCTTGCATATTGCGTAAACCAAATACTTTCTCAATTTCTTTCAAATCACCGCTAGCTTGTTTATTGCAGCAAGGGCAAGTTGCGCTTAGAGTTGATGGCATAATTATCTCCTATTGTTAAATGCATCATTATAAACATGGAGATAAATATATTACTTTCAAGGTAGTTGTGTTTTTAAAACTGAAATAATAAGTAAATATATTGGGCTATTTTTAGAAGTGTTAAGAGAATTGAAGCCAATAGCTAGTTTCACCTCATTTAAGGAGTGGAAATAAGGTGATATGTCATTAACGATGGTTTAACGCCAATATAGTCTGGACTGTTATTTCAGAGAGATTCGAAGGCCATGGTCAAAATTAATTGACAACTTCAATATCAATCTATGGAATTATAATTGGCTTTGTTAGCTAGGAAATTGGCGGAAATACATTTATTTCAAATTCCATAGAGTGATTAATATTATTCACTTTTCATAAAGTACCATCAATTCAAAAACTTTAACTCGGCCATGTCCTTTACTGCTAATGGAACGATGCACTTTTAATTTTGACAGTGTTTTTGCACCACTATAAATTTCACGAGTAAATTCAGTGTCATGATTAGATATTAAAGTTGGTATATTTTTATTTTTAGCTGCTTCTGCACATTTCACTAATCGTATTTGGTCATCATCATCAAATGTATTACCTGCATACGAAGTAAAATTAGAGGTTCTATTTATTGGCGAGTATGGTGGATCGCAATATATGGCATCCCCTGATTTAGCTAGATTAAAAGCAACATCAAAGTCCCCCTGTATAAACAGAGCACGTTGAGATTTTTTAGCAAAAAATTCTAGTTCCATTTTTGGAAAGTATGGCTTTTTGTATCGGCCAAAAGGAACATTGTATCCACCGGATTTATTATAGCGGCATAAACCATTGTAGCCATGGCGATTCATATAGAGAAATATTAATGAGCGAAAAAAGGGATCATTCGATTTATTAAACTTTGCTCTAAGTTCGTAATATTGCTCTGCAGTGTTGTACTCACTTTGAAAGTAATGCTCAGCTTCAGTAATAAAATTAAAAGAATCGCTTTTCAGGATGTTAAATAAATTAATTAAATCCTTGTTCATATCCAAGAGTAAGTATTCATCAAAATCTGAGTTTAGAAACACAGATCCACCACCGACAAAGGGCTCTATAAGTCTTCCTTTACCTTTTGATGGAAGGAGCTGTTTTATATTATCCGCCAGTTTTTTCTTTCCACCAGCCCACTTTAGAGGTGAACGCATTGAACTGAGATTATTACAATCAGGCATGCTGATCCCTTACTACTGTAGTCGAAGCTAAAAACTGTAAAGAATAAATAGCTTTTTTTATTGAAAATAAATCATATGCCTGCTCTTTCGCACTTCCATTACAAATACAGTCTAAAATGTAAATCATAATACGTGTAAATAATGCATCAATAATAAATAAAGTCAAACCCTTACACTTACTCATCCACTCAGTGAAAACAAGATATATTCGGTATAAGAAATAAACCACATCATCACTGCGTAAACGTTTATAAACTTCAGAATAAGATTCACAAATAAACGTGGCTTTTTTGGATTTCTCAGCAAAAAAACGTAATTCTTTTAACGGGAAGTACGGTTTCTTATAAGAACCAAATGGCACATTAAAACCACCTGATTTGTTATAACGGCATAAACCATTAAAACCATGACGATTCATGTAAAGAAACATTAACGAGCGCTGATAAGGGTCACGAGTTTTGTTAAACTTTTCACGTATTTTGTAATAACGCTCTTTATCATTAAATTCAGGCGTAAAGAAACGCTGGGCATCGGCAATAAATTGTTCTGGTTTGTTTTGTAGGATCTTATACATATTAATCAAATCAGGATTAATATCATTCAACAGGTATTCGTCATAATCAGTATTTAAAAATACTGAACAAGCGCCAACAAACGGTTCAACTAAACGCTTACCAGCCGGTAGTTTTTCACGTAGACGATCAACCAGAGAATACTTACCTCCGGCCCATTTTAAGAAGGCTCGCGTTTTCTGCATTTTGTGACTTATACCGCTAAATAAAAGGGGGCCGATTGTACATCCATTACAGCTAAATTGCGCTGTTTATTTATAAATCTCTTTGGATTTGAATGAATCGTTTCAACCAAGGTTTATCTTTTTGTACCCTTGCTGGTAATTTTTGTTTCGCGGCGTTCGCTTGCTGAACACTGCTAAAACTACCATAAAGAACGACATACCAAGGTTTGTTGTTACGCTGAGTCTGATATGTCCAGATATTTTCAGGTAATTCATTCTCGCTTAAATACTGTTTTAGCTGTATTTCACGGCTTAAACCGGCAATTTGAAACGTATAATTTTTCGCCGGTTGCGCCATTACCCAAGCTTTGCCCGTGACGGTGTTAGACGTGTTTTCAACAACTTGCAAGTCCGTTTTACTATCAATCACCGGGCTTGCATCTGCTGAACTTTGCTTGGCAAGCATTTTGTTGACCGCATCATCATCAATCACGACACGCTGCTTCTGCGTCTGTAAACCAGATTCAGCCAAAATAGGCGCTGTCAGGGTAATAGTTTGACCTATTTCAGTAGGTAATTCTTCATCCCAATCACTGGCTAACATTTGCGTGGAGCTGACATCTGACCCAGTATCCGAAGACACAGTATCGCCATGCATCATCTCTGAAGGATGTTGTAATGATTCTGCCACTATGATATCAGTCGCTTGTGGTTGCTCAGTTTGATAAGCATCATATAAAAATGACCCCGCACTACCGAGCAATAATAGCCCTGCAATAATGCCGGCTAAGTAGAATGACTTATTCTTCGTCGATTGAGTTGCCGTATTAGTTATTGCTGATTCAGGCTTATATACCTGCCCTAGCATAATCGCTTGCGCACATTTTGCTAACTCGGCGGGATTGCCTTTACAGGCTTCAATTTGACGATTAATGGCGTCCTGATTAACAAATGTAGGCTTATAATCAGCTTGATTAAACTGTTGTTCTACGAACTGCACAGCGGCTTGTGGATCGAGTGCTGTCATTTCCAACTCCAATACATTGGTTGCTGATTTTGCAAATTCCAGCATGGTTAAATCTACCCACTGACTTTCTGCAAATAAAATAATATTTATTTTTATACTAATTCTATTATTAAGACAGAGTTCGACCAATTGCGCAAATTCAGTAATGCTTGCTGCAGACAATGCCATGGCATTATCAATACAGATCGTCAGTTCATGCTCGAGCTGCTGAGCAAACAGCGGTAAGCTATCAATCAGTGATGCATGTGCATTAAAACGGCCATCATAACTGATCTGTTGTAATAATAGTGTTCTCAGTGCGACATCATCATGACACTGCAGTGCATCAATTGTAATTGTTTTCTGATTAAAATCCGATTCTACATAATTGCGTAATACCGTTGATTTACCTGAACCTGATTCACCGCTTACGAGTAACAAATGTGAAGAGAATTGAGTGAGATGACGCAGCCGTTCACACAGCTGCATTTGAGAATAAATTTCAGTTTGAACTGAATAGTGCACTAGGATCCGCCTGATTATGGAAGTTAACCACATCACGTAATGTGTTTTCAGTTACTGTCGATAACAATTCAGCACTACCAATCGAAGTTGGCAGAATGAAACGAAGTTGACCATTAAGTACTTTTTTATCACGCTTCATGTGTCGCATAAATGCATCAAAGCCCATCTCTGCAGGCGCCATTAATGGCAATTCTGCCGCTTTAATTAACGTGGCGATACGGGTGACTTGCGCTGCCGTTAATAAGCCCATGGCAGCCGATGTCTGTGCAGCCATGATCATACCTGCAGCAACCGCCTCACCATGTAGCCAAACGCCATAACCCATTTCAGCTTCAATGGCATGGCCATAGGTATGACCAAGATTCAGCAGTGCCCGTAAGCCTTGCTCTTTTTCATCGATAGCCACAATTTCAGCTTTAATTTCACAACAGCGAT
The DNA here is from genome assembly GCF_013215705.1 of Moritella sp. Taxonomy (GTDB): domain Bacteria; phylum Pseudomonadota; class Gammaproteobacteria; order Enterobacterales; family Moritellaceae; genus Moritella. Next base: position 25,072 of record NZ_JABSQR010000009.1, read on the forward strand.
AAATTGCATATTCTAATGCCGCAGTATCAAGCGCCATCAGTGCTGTTATGTTGTCTTCTAGCCAAGTAAAGAAGCTAGCATCATAAATGATACCGTACTTAATCACTTCAGCCATACCAGCCGCCAGTTCGCGTCGAGGTAAGGTAGCTAAACAAACCGTATCGATAAAAACAGCATTGGGCTGATAAAAAGCGCCAATCATATTTTTGCCTAATGGATGGTTAACTGCCGTTTTACCGCCAACCGAGGAATCAACTTGACTCAACACAGTCGTCGGAATTTGGATAAAGGGGATACCGCGTTGGTAACAGGCAGCCGCGAAGCCAACCATGTCACCAATAACACCACCACCAAGAGCTATCAACGTAGTATCACGTCCACAATTCTCACGCAGTAGCGCGGTAAATATTTCATTTAAAGTATCTAAGGTTTTAAATTGCTCACCATCAGAAAGAATAATACTGTCAAATTCATAGTCTTGTAACAATGCTTTAACGCGTTGTAAATACAAGGGTGCAACCGTATCGTTTGATATCACGACGACTTTATTGGTTGTTATTGCAGACTTAAATTGCTCTACTTGCGTTAATACGCCTTCACCAATATAAATAGGGTAGCTCCGCTCACCTAGCTCAACAGTTAACCTTTCCATGTGACCTCAATTAAAAATCTAATAACTTTATAATTTGATTCGCAACAATTTTAGCGCTTTGTTCATCTGTTTTAACTGTAAAGTCAGCAATCTCTTCGTATAAAGGATTACGTGCATCAGCTAATGTTTCCAGAACATCACGAGGTTCTTCAGTTTGCAGTAAAGGACGACGCTTATCGCGTGACGTTCTTACTAACTGCTTATCAATAGTTGTTTCTAAATAAACAACTACACCACGAGCAGAAAGATAGTTACGACTTTCTTTACTTAAAATTGAGCCACCGCCCGTTGCTAACACAATACCTTGCTCTTGTGTTAGATCGTCAATTACTTCCGCCTCACGAACTCTAAAACCAGCTTCACCTTCAACATCGAATACCCATGAAATGTCAGCACCAGTGCGGCGTTCAATTTCATGATCCGAATCGATAAAGTCTAAATGCAACTGGCTAGCTAGTTGACGACCAATTGTACTTTTACCTGCGCCCATTGGGCCTATTAGGAATATATTACGTTTTTCAGCCATTTTAACTCTTCAATAAATCTAAAGTAATAACACCCTTTTTCTTAGGGGCACCAGACCTACCTATAAAATGTCCTCTTGATTACAATAACCAGTGATGAGACATTTTGGCAACAGCCAAAATCAGCAACACCCGGTAAAAAACCAGGTGATGACATTTCAGGCAGAAAAAGACCGCTATTTATATAGTTTTTACGGCCTTTTGTCAAAGGTAGGTTACATCGTATCCACTACCACCTTTGGAGTAACGAAGATTAGTAGCTCTCGTTTCTGACTGATATTCTTGGTACTACGGAACAATACACCTAACCAAGGGATATCACCGAGAATCGGAACTTTCGTTACTATTTTCTTAATTTCATGCTTAAATATACCACCTAATACGATAGTTTCGCCATTTTCAACCAATACTTGGGTGCTAATAACTTGGGTATCGATGGAAACAGCCTCACCACCCACTGTTTTCACATCCTCACCTCGGGTATCTTGATTTATTTTCAAATCTAAGATTATTTTATTATCTGGAGTAATGTGTGGCGTCACCCATAAACCCAATACCGCTTTTTTAAAGGCGATAGTGGTAGCACCACTCGAACTTGATTCAACATACGGGATTTCCGTACCTTGTTCAATGTACGCTGACTTTTTGTCGGTAGTGGTAATTCTTGGACTTGCGATCACTTCTGCTTTTTGTTCTGCTTCTAACGCAGAGAGTTCTAAATCAAGTATTTGACCATTGGCTAACTCTGCAATCTGAAACGCAATAGAACCCGCAGGCGATGCGACAGGTAGATTGACATTAAGTCGATCTCCAATAGCAGGGACACTGCCTCCAGCCAAAGAGTCATTACCTTCAATAGAGCCCGATGATAAGCCAAAACCGCTACCAATGTCAGTACTACCGCTTAAACCCCAACGGATCCCCAGTTCATCCGAAATATTATCCACGACAGAAACCATTCTCGCTTCAATAATAACCTGACGTACTGGTACATCAAGCACCTCAATAATACGTTTTACACTGGCAATTACAGTTGCAGTATCTTTAATTAATAGCGTGTTAGTACGTTCATCAAAACTCACCGTACCGCGTGATGATAACAGACTGGAATCTTTTTGTGACAAAAGCTTTGTTATATCACCCGCTTTAGCAAAGCTAATCGGAATGAACTCCGAATGTAATTCCGCTAAATCTTCCACTTCTTTCTTACTGACAAGATCACGACGCTCTAATGCGGCGAGTTCATCAGCAGGCGCAACCATCAGCACATTACCCTCGAGTTGCTTACTCAGACCTTTCACTTTCATTACAATATCAAGTGCTTGTTCCCATGGTACACTATCTAAACGCAGGGTGATATTACCATTCACGGAATCGGTAGTAACTAAGTTAAATTCATTAAAATCAGCAATTAACTGCAGTACAGTACGCACTGGAATATCTTGGAAGTTGAGTGAAATTACTTGTCCTTGATATTTACTGGTTTTTTCATCCGGATCTTTTTTGGTAATTTCAATAACAAAGATATTATCCGCTTGATCGTAACGATAATTAAAGTCATCACTGATGTCTAGTTCAAATGCAGTTACCCCTTCATCATGGAAAGTTTCAATTGTGGTTACCGGAGTACCAAAATCAGCTACATCTAAAATATAGAGCAATTTTTTCAAAATAGCCGTACTATGAAATTCGGCGATTAACTTGTTACCTTTACGCTGAATATCAACGGCCATCGAACTGTTTTTCATGGTTAAAATTAATTTACCACTGCCGTCATTACCAGTTCGAAAATCAATGCCACGCACTTGGTTTACAAAACCACTAAAATCTTCATCCCCATCGTCCTCAATCGGTACGATATCTTCAATTTTAGGTGACTGCACTGTCACTTGACGGCCATCTTTGGTGGCCAGTAATGATGCGCTAACAGTGGCAGCAGGCACTCCGAAGTTATCAATATTACGATCAATAACAGACGCGACTGGCAACACTGAACTATTCCCCGCGGTTGCCAAAGTAGGTTCAACGGCAAGCACCAATGTATCGTTATTCGTGGTACTGCCCGCAACTTCGGGCACAATAACATCACTGCTTAACACCCCAAAAGTGGCAATTAAACTGTTGTTATTTTGCACAATTTGATATGGCACTAGCTCATCTAAAGCGATAGTAATTTTAAGGCCTAAATCGACACGTTCTGCCGCTACATTTAACACGTTACCTTGTTCGATAACGACAGGGTTGAGCAGCAAGGTCGAACTAGCATCTGGTACTAAGATGACGAGTTGATGCGGCGAATATTGGAGTTTATCTGCATATTCAACCACATTTTCACTGAATTCTAACTCCAGCTCTAACTGCCCTTCGGCTAACGAGTTTAAGTGAATTTGTTTTAATTGTGGCTCAGAAAAACTGAACCCAGAGCATAAAAGTGTGGTACATAAAACCAATACTTTCACGATATTGATACATCTTACATATGATTTAGTCATTTCATCATCCCTGAAAATGGCTTAACTGTGGTCTTGGTGCTATTAACTATTACCTTGACTGCTAAGAGGAATTTGAGTTGTGCGAACTTGCCAACATCCTTTACCCGTTAATATCAACTCCGACAGTTCGATATAATTCTTGGTTATGTCGAGTATCTCACCGTGATTAAGTCCAATATAATCACCCGGTGAAACTCGAAATATTTCTCCCGTACTTGCTCTTATTAACCCCCAAAGGTGCTTTTCACTGCCGAGGGTGCCATGCATATTTAAATTATCTAACGAATAGGTTTCTAACGGCCCTTTAATCCGGGCAAAATTGGGCTGCGGACAATTTTGTGGGAACGGAGTTTCTGCTTTTACCGATTCAGGACGAGGATTAGAAAATGGGTTACGCGCCCCCGTTTCCGAATAATACAATGCCACAAAACTTTCCATATCCGGCACACTTTCAACGAGGGCTGTTTTACGCCCTTTAACGTCATTAATGTAATCCACCAGATCCTGATTATCCGCAGTACAACCGGTTATCGTCAGCGTTAGAAAAACTAGGCTAATTATGCGCTTCATTTATCCCCCTTATAACGATAAGTACGGGCAATCATATTTACTTTCAGTAATTCCCCTTGCAGTTTGGTAATAGTGAAATCTTCTAACGTTACAATCCTTGGTAACGCAGCAATATCACTGGTAAACTGACCAAGTTGATGAAAGGTACCAATTACCTCTAAGTTGACCGGTACTTCATAAGAGAAGTCCCGTTTGACTTCTTTTAACCATTTAAATCGACGCAACTGCAAGCCGTTATGCTGACCAATATAACTCAAGTCATCGAGTAATCCTGCGGTCTCACTTTTTGATGGTAACTGCTTAAGCATGTGGTTAAATAAATTTTCCATCTCGGACATTTGCTCAGTATATAAGCCTAAATTCCCTGCAAGTCTGGCTTTTGCTTCAAACTGTAATTTTAAACTTGCTTCTTTCTTTTCAATATTTTCCAGTGCTTGTAACGACGACGCGATAAACATCCAATAAAATAACGCCGCAATTAATATTGAACAAATAATATTAATGGCAATTTTGGCTGGTTTCGGCCAATTTCCCAGGTCTTCGAGATCAAGTTCGTTGAGTTCTTGTAGATTCATCTTAGTTGCCCTCGTCCGTCGCCATAGGTGTTACCGAGAACCGCATTTCAAAACGATTACCCTCTGCTGCCGATAAGGCAATAATAGAGTCTAAGTTACCATCTCTAAGCCAAGTTGATTCCTCAATGTTGCGCAGTAATACCGCCAGGCGGGTATTCGAATCACTGGTGCCATTAATCTTAATAATGTCATTTTTAAAGGTTAATTTTGCCAGGTTTACACCCGCTGGTACCAATTGGGGCAGGGTATTCATTAACTGTGTGGGGGTATTGCGACTACGCTGTAAACTTTGAATTAAATCAATTCGCTCTTGCAACTTATCTTTACGCCCACGTAACTCTTTGATTTTACCTAATTTAACATCGATTACTTGCATTTCTCGCATTAACAAGGCATTGCGTTGTTTTTGATTATCGATAAAACCGCCAATCACCATATTCAGCATGATCATGACTAACAAGGTCGCACCAATACTAATCCCACTTAACGTGAAAAAGCGTTGCTGTCGGTATTTTTTATCCGCGTCGCGCCACGGTAAAAGATTAATATTTGACATTAAAACGCCCTCATAGCTAAACCAAGCGCGACCATATAACGGGGTCCGTTAGCGATTAAACGTTCTTTATCTTCGACCTCTTCCGCATAGCCAAACTGAGCAAAAGGATTGGCAACACGGGTGGTGATGCCCAGCTCGCTTTCCACTTCCTGTGCCAGCTCCATGATTAATGCAGAACCACCACTCAATGTGATCATATCTATTTTCTGCAATGTGCCAGAGTTAGTAAACAGCTGCACATTACGACGGATCTGCTGTATGCATGCGGTGATATAAGGCGCCAATACATCAATATCGTAATCCAGTGGCAACTGTTGAGCGAGTTTCATTTTTTCAGCTTCATCACGTTGCAAGGTATAATGCTCGCTAATGATGCGCGTATAGTTTTCGCCACCAAAGTTTTGCACCCGAGAATAAATAGATTCGCCCTTATGCAACATTGAAAAAATGGTCATGTTGGTACCAATATCAATCGCGGCCACCACTTTGCTATCATCTTGCAGATCAGCCAAGCGTAAATACAAATCGTGAGATCGCGCTAATGCATGCGCAGCCACATCCACAATTTGGGGGATAAAGTCATTCTCTTCGAGACAGCCAGCTAGCGAGGTGACACTTTCCGTGCGCGTCGCACTTAATAACACATTGTGCTTACCTGGGTTATTGTCATTGATACCTAATATTTCAAAATCGAGACTAATTTCATCAAGCGGGAAAGGAATTAAACTTTCCGCTTCCAACTCGATGTGCATTTCCAACTCAGGGCCGGAAAGATCAGTATCAACATAAATAATTTTCGTAATAACATTGGTGCCAGATACGGCTGTAGCAGCTTGTTTATAACGGAAAGGAAAATCTTGACGCACCTGTTGCAACACATTCGTTAATGCTTCTATATCTTGCAATTGGTGATCAACGACACATCCTTTTGGCGTTGCAACCTCTGATACCATATCTACCACATAATGTTCCGATCGCTTAGACAGCGCTAGGGCTTTTACGGAAGATGATCCAAAATCAACTCCGATCATTGCCACTGTCTGATTCCTTTTAAACAGCTTTAGCATAATGATCTTCAACTCTATGTAATAACAATGATTGTGTTTTGTTAATTTTTTGTTACCAGCAAAGCATACAGACTTAAATCTCTGAGGTCTATCATAAAGAACTCGTACTATTTCACAAAACAGAGATATAATGATCGATTATTAAGAAATTATTGTGGGCACTATTGTGAAATGGATTAAACGATTATCCGTATTTTTATTAGTTAGCGGACTGCTCGGTGTAGGGAGCATCATTGCACTATATTTCTATATCAAGCCAGAATTACCAGATGTCACGTCATTAAAAACGATACAACTGCAAACACCAATGAAAGTCTTTAGCCAAGATGGCAAACTGATCTCTCAATTTGGTGAAAAACGCCGTATCCCTATTGCTATTGATGATGTGCCGCCATTAATGATCAACGCATTTTTGGCCACCGAAGATAATCGTTTTTATACCCATCCTGGCATAGATCCAATCGGTATTGTCCGTGCAGCCACGGTCATGATCATGACTGGTGAGCGCAAGCAAGGCGCGAGTACCATTACCCAACAGGTTGCTCGAAACTTCTTTTTAACCCGAGAGAAAACCTTTATTCGTAAAATTAAAGAGATCTTTTTAGCCTGGCATATCGAACAAAATCTTTCCAAAGATGAGATTTTGACGTTATACCTGAATAAGATCCCACTCGGTTATCGTTCATTTGGTATTGGCGCTGCAGCGCAAGTATACTACGGCAAGGCGTTAGACGAATTAACACTGGCGCAAATAGCAATCATTGCCGGTTTACCAAAAGCACCGTCAGCATTAAACCCAATTCGCTCACCTAAACGCGCGAAAGCCCGTCGTCATATCGTATTATTACGGATGTTAGACGAAAAATATATTACTCAAACACAGTTTGAAGAAGCCAATAATGCGCCGATTACGGCAAAGTATCACGGTGCTGAAATCGATTTATCCGCACCTTATTTAGCCGAAATGGTGCGTACTGAGGTTATCAATCGCTACGGTGAAGATAAAGCTTATGGACAAGGTTTAAATGTCTACACCACAGTGCACAGTGATCGTCAAACAGCAGCAACCACAGCACTCATTAATAATTTACTTAATTATGATCTACGCCACGGCTATCGCGGTCCATTGGGCAAGGCTTGGACTAATGATGAGGTGCTGAGTAACGAAGAACTATTATTAATACTTAAAGATAAAGCAAGCTATAGACCATTACAGCCTGCAGTCATCACGGCAGTAACAGAGCAAACTGCCGACGCATTACTGGCTAATGGCGAACAGGTCACTGTTACATGGGATGGTTTAAAATGGGCGCGTCCATTTATTTCGGATAAGAAGCAAGGCCCAGCGCCACAAACTGCAGCCGAAATTGTGAATGCCGGTGATATTGTCATGCTACGTCCAATGCCAACAACAACAACAACAACAACAACAACAACAACAACTGAACCAGCGCAGTGGATGTTAGGTCAGATACCGGACGCCAGTTCTGCTTTTATTGCCATTAATGCTAATGACGGTGCGATTGAAGCATTAGTCGGTGGGTTTAATTATCAACACAGTAAATTTAACCGTGTCACCCAAGCCGAACGTCAAATTGGTTCAAACATCAAACCATTTGTCTATTCAGCAGGTTTAGCGCAAGGGGCAACACTCGCAACGCTAATCAATGATGCGCCGATTAACCAATGGGATGAACGTGCAGGTACAGCGTGGCGACCAAAAAATTCACCGCCAACATACAATGGTCCAACGCGTTTACGCTTAGGCCTAGCACAGTCGAAAAATGTTATGTCGGTACGTTTATTCCGTCAAGTCGGTTTAAATAACGCCATTAACTACATGACACGATTTGGTTTTGATAAAGCCAAGTTACCACGTGATGAGTCACTAGCTCTGGGCTCGGCATCGATGACGCCGTTAGATGTTGCGGTTGCCTTTGCAACGTTTGCCAATGGTGGTTTTAAAGTAGAAGCTTACTTTATTGACCGTATTGAAGATGCCAAGGGTGAGTTAATTTACCAGGCGACGCCAAAACAAGCCTGTTTAGCATGTGAAAAACAAATCGCACTCGGCATGGATACCGTTGAGCATTGGTTATCAATCGAAGGTGATGCACTAGCACAATGTGCTATCGCACCTTATAGTTCGCAACGATTAGCACCCCGAGTTATCACTGAGCAAAATGCATTTTTAATGCGTGAAGTGATGGCTAGCGTTATTTGGGGGGGCGGCGATTGGCGTCATAAAACCGGTTGGAACGGTACGGGCTGGCGTGCAGCGGCAGCGCTGAAACGACGCGATATCGGTGGTAAAACAGGGACCACAAACGCAGCAAAAGATGCTTGGTTCTCGGGCTTTAATCCAGGTTTGTCTGCCACTAGCTGGATAGGCTTCGATGACCATCGCCGTGAATTAGGGCGTGTTACCCGTAATATCAACCTAGGTACAGACCAGATTAGTGGTGGTGAAGCGGGCGCTAAAACAGCGCAACCAGCTTGGATTGAGTTCATGAAACAAGCGCTAAAAGGGATACCACAGCGTCCGAATGTACTGCCGGAAAATATTGTTCAAGTACGTATCGATCGTGAATCGGGGTTATTAACCCACAAGTCCGATTATACCTCGCGTTTTGAGTACTTTATTAAAGGCACTGAACCAACCGAGTATGTGAATAATCAAGATGCGGATTCGTCATTCGATCAACTCGATGAGTACAGTGAAGAAGCGGGTGAATCACTCGATGATTTATTTTAAGCTTTGGTATTAACATAACGTCAATGAAAAATGGCGCTGCTTTATGTTAAAAGTAGCGCCATTTTTATATCTACAACTGTGCTAGGCTATTTATTTCAATAGTTTAGCTAAACTATCGTTGCAGTAACTTGTTTGCTGATCACTTCTGCGATGTCGTTAAAACACGGACGTCTTACTGAACCTTTACGATACAATAAAACAATTTTACGGGTCGGTTCTGGCTCAACAAATTTAATATATTCAACACCTTCCGTGAACCGACTACGCGGGATAGCCAGATGTGGTAATAACGTTATCCCCGCTTCTGCTGCAATCATATGACGTAGTGTTTCTAAGCTCGTCGCTTTAAAGCTTTGATCTTCTTCAGCACCCGCGGTAAAACAGTAATCCATCGCTTGATCACGTAGACAATGGCCATCTTCTAACATCAATACCTTCTCGCCACGTAACTCCGATAAATCAACCCGATCTCGGCCTTTAAAACGGTGTGAGCTAGGAATAATCAGTTCTAATGGTTCTTTATATAACTCAATATTACCGTATTTTTCCATACCTGGTAAATACGCTAATAACAGACAATCCAACTCACCTTCGTCCAACTGCTTTAATAGTTCATGGGTTTGGTTTTCATGTAAGAACATATCTAAATCAGGAAACTGTTTCTTCATCGATGGTACAATCAGTGGCAGTAGATACGGCGCAACGGTTGGGATCAGACCAATATGAATTGCCCCTGCCGTCGGGCTTGCATAACTCTTAGCGATCTCTTTAATCGCTTTCGACTCTAATAATACGGTACGCGCTTGATCAGCAATTTGGTCGCCGGCAGGGGTGAACAATACTTTTCTTGAGGTACGTTCAATCAAGATAACATCCAGTTCATCTTCTAATTTACGGATCTGACCACTGAGTGTCGGTTGACTAACAAAGCATTTTTCCGCTGCTTTTCTGAAATGTTTCAATTCTTGTAACGCGACTAAATATTCTAAATCTCTTAAGTTCATATCGACCCAACTAAAACGGTAAAAGCAATTAAATACTCATTATTGATTCGTGTATTCTATCAATAAACCAACAATAACCACACTGTTAATAATGAAAAATCATGATTAATTACCCATAAATACAATAATTCTAATCATTTATGACAATTTGTACTTCTCAGTCGTTTAAATTATAGGTACTATCGTGACACAGGCTTTAAATTAACATATTGATAACAATGTCTGTCGATATGTTTTTTATCCAACAATAAAGCACAATTATTCAGTAACGGATTACTGTTGTAGCAATAATAAGGATTTTGTATGCACTTAAAAAAGTTAAGTTTCTTAGCTATTTTACTGCTGTCTCTCGGTTTAACGGGCTGCGGTAGTGATAACTTAGACACGGTAAGTAGTGATAATAGTGATAGCACAGGGGATACTTCCGATAATACTAGTGATAGTTCTGGTGATAACTCCGATGATAGTTCAGGTGATAGTTCAGGTGATACCACTTACACTGCATCAGGTGACTTCACACCAAAAATTATTCAACGCGGTCAGACATTCACTTTTAATTATTACTTAGATAAAACAGCTGATGCTGACGTTATCTACGATATTGACATTGTCGGCACTGCCACAAGCGAAGACTACACCATCAGCAATGCATCAACGTTAACGTTTGCTAAAGGTTCAACCACTACTAGCCTCACTATCACCACCTATCAAAAAGATGATGTATATGATGCGCGAACGCTGTCATTAACGTTTACCGGTAATACCGGTGAACCAGCAACAATTAATCTGCTCATCTCAGGCAATGTTTATCTCAATGACACTGGCATTACAAATTACTCTGACGGCAGCTCTTTCGATATACAGACTCAAACGAATGATCAATACAAGCAACAAGATGCAGCTTATGGTCTTGATATCATCATCAATTCTGCAGCAACAGAGCCGGATACTGGCGATAGTAAAGATGATACAAAACAACTTTATAAAAACGCATTTGACGTAAATCCAAGTGATTCAGAATATAAAGGCAAAGCAGGCTTCCGCTTTGTAAAAATGCACGATAATGGTATGGCATTATCGGCAAGTAGCACAAATCATTCATGCGTTAAAGACGAGGTTACTGGCTTAACCTGGCAAGTTAAATCGACTTATAATACGCTGACTAATGTCGAATCTGATCCAACTCTTCCAGCTAATTATCAAATGGCTGATGCTCGTCGTTATCAAGCTTCCAATTTTTCCTATCCTTGGAAAGCTTCAGCCTTGTCTGGGGTAGGGCCTGGTTGGCAAAATGGTATAGTGAATAATGGTGCTTTTATACCCGAAGATAACCTCCTCGCAAACCGCAATTGTGGTTACAATAGCGGCTTTACTGGCAGAGATTTTGATCTATATTGTTCCTCTGGCAGCTATGCCAATGAAACAAATTTCTTAAAAATTTGCGGCCAAAGCAACTGGGTTGTACCTACCGTTGAGCAGTTAAGAAGTATCATTAATTATGAAAAAGTGACTGATTATGCTGATCTGGTAGCGAATAAACACGGCCTTGATGAAACCTTTTTTGACTGCCCCGCAGGTGACTGTGTTATTGCAAATAACAGCCTACAGGATCCGCTCTACTGGACCAGTTCATCGGTAAAAGGCGCCGAAGGACTGGCCTGGTGTATCAACCTGGAAAATGGCGCAGTCCAAACCTGCAATAAAAGAGAACACCACAAAGTTTTAGTGGTCAGCAGTAATGTTCCCGCTGAATTTTTTAATCCAAATTCTGATAACTCAACCGTAACAGATTAGCAGGAGTAGCAATCAAGATGCAAAAATCAATACTATTACTTATTAGTTCAACGCTGCTTTCTACAAATGTTTTTGCAGCATCTGATCCCGTTAACTTGAACTGTGACCCTCTATTAGACCCAGAGTATTCAACATTCGAATTTATTGATAATCTCAATGGCACAGTAACCGATTTACGAACCAGTCTGATTTGGGCTAAATGTACCCTTGGCCAAACGTATATTTCAGGTACGAATTCTTGTTCGAGTTCTGGTGCTGAAAATTATCTCGACTGGGGAGATGCGCTATCCGCAGCGGCATCTTATGAGGTGAATAATATTTCAGGCTGGCGACTACCCAATATTAAAGAGTTAGGTTCTTTGGTTGATCGAAGTTGCGCTGCACCAACAATTAACTTAACGCTGTTCCCGAATACTGTATCAAGTATTTATTACTCAAGTACACCATTCAAAGGCAGCAGTATTAATGCAAACTATGACCACCTCGTATCACGTGTCATTAATTTTTCTGATGGTACAGAGCTGCCGTTAACAACCCCAGAAAGTTCGAACACCAGCTACGTAATACGCGCAGTAAAAGGTGGCTATCGCTAGTCGATATGTTTATCGGTTAAGATCAACAACGGCGAGCTAAGCTCGCCGTTTTCATTACTTCTAAAATCTTACATCATCAAGCTTAAATCAACTCTAATTCAACCATAGCAGCACGAATGGCGTCTTTGGTACCTTGGGTCAGTTCAATAACAGGTAAACGGCACTCAGGTTCACACAAGCCTAACAACGACACAGCGTACTTCACACCTGCTGGGCTAGTTTCTTTAAACATTAAGTTATGCAGCGTGATCAAGCGATCTTGTAATTCTCTCGCTTCATTATATTTACCCGCAAACGTTAATTCCTGCACTTGTGCATACAGTTTTGGCGCTACGTTTGCAGACACTGAAATCAAACCGTTACCACCAGATACATTATAAGCAACGGTGGTGCAATCATCTCCGGAAAGGAAAGAGAAATCACCTTTAATTAATTGACGCTCTAACCAAGGACGCGACAGATCACCTGTTGCATCTTTAATACCGACCACATTTTTCAATTCCGCCATACGCGCTAACGTTTCAGGCTGGATATCGACAATCGCACGACCAGGGATATTGTAAACTATGATAGGCAGGTCGTTATTATCGTTAATCGCTTTAAAATGTTGGAATAAACCTTCCTGACAAGGACGGTTGTAATAACCAGCCACATGTAACGTCGCGATAGCACCGGCAGCTTGTGCATGATTAGATAACATGATCGCGTCGGTTGGATTATTTGAACCCGCGCCTGCAATAACCGGCAAACGGCCTGCAGCTTGGCTAACAACGATATCAAGAATTTGGCAATGCTCTTCTAATGATAGTGTTGGACATTCACCAGTGGTACCCACAGCAACAATACCATGCGTACCCTGTTCTACATGCCAGTCAACGAGATTACGTAATGCTGGTTCATCAATTTTATTATTTTTAAACGGGGTAACCAAAGCAACAATTGAGCCTTTAAGTAATGCTTTCATTGCTGCTTTATCGGTGACCGGTGAGTTAACACTCATAGAAACTCCATTTCGATTATAAAAAAACCTCGAATACATAAATTGCGGTCGAGGTTTCTATAGGGATTTATTTGTTCTCGAATCACATGCTACGCTGGCTTTAATTTGCCTTGTTTATCTTGTTTTCGTTTTAAAGTAAGCATGTGACGTTCTCATTTAGATGAAAAAACATTTAAGCGTTTATTATTTATCGTTTAATAATTCTCCATTCACCACAAAATGTCAAGCGAGATCATGTATAAGCAACATCAAACCGCCAATCCCACGAGGCAAAGCCATAGCCAAACGTCTGATAGAATGTGCAATTTACAAACCGAAAGGGGAAGATATTGAAGTAGTTTGGGTATATACTCTCCGACCAAATCTTCGACCAAATTAAGTAAAGAGCCCAGCCCCATGATCAGCAATAGTTATACCCTAGCCAGTCAATTACTCGAACGTAATACTGCATATTTTGAAGATAAAGACCTGTTGATTGCGGGTTACATCGAAGATACATACCCGACAGAATTAGCTAAAGTAGCAAAAAAAGTGACGTTATTCAGCTACGATTATTCCGCTAAACTACATTATGATAACGTCAGCAATATTGATAACCATTGTTCGACTGAATATAAAGCCGTTAAGAAACACCAGGTTGCGTTGATTTACATGTCGAAATCAAAAGCAGAAGTAACATATCTATTAGCCAACATCACCGAACATCTTGAAGATGGCGCGATGATCTTCATGGTCGGTGAAAACAATGCCGGTATTCGCAGTGCCAATAAATTCTTTGCCCCGTATGGCGATATTTGTAACAAACTAGATGCAGCACGTCGCAGCTCGCTGTTTGTAACGGAACTAAATAAGCCAGTGGCTAAATTTGTTCAAGATGATTGGGTTACAACATTCCCTATCACAGTGAATAGCATTGAGTTAACAGTATGTACATTACCGGGCGTATTTAGCCATGGTAAGCTGGATACGGGCAGTAAAATTCTACTTAATAACTTACACAAGAAACCATCCGGTCGTGTGCTTGATCTGGGTTGTGGTGCCGGTATTATCGGTAGTTATATCGCTAAGCGTTTCCCTACAAGTAAAGTTGAAATGACAGATGTGAGCGCGCTTGCGGTTAAATCGAGTCAATTAACCTTAGCGGCGAATGAATTAGCCGGTCAAGCTTACCTTTCTGATGTATTTTCTGATGTTAGTGGCACGTTTGATTATATAATTTCAAACCCACCGTTCCACGCTGGCTTGAAAACTCACTACGCAAGCACTGAAACATTCTTAAAAGAAGCCAATGGTTACATCAACCCACGCGGCCATTTAGTGTTAGTCGCAAATAGCTTCCTTAAATACCCAGAAATTATCGAAGCAAGTTTTGGGCATTGTTTATTACAAATAAAATCATCTAAGTTCGCTGTTTACTACGCAAATAAATAAGTCGCCAATAAATAGTTACGATAATAAATAGCATAAATAAAAACGCCCATCACAATGCAATTGTGATGGGCGTTTTACTATTAATCAAAAATTATTTACCTTAAATTCAGCTAGGTATTATTAAGGTTAATAATTACATTTAATTAAGCGTCTCTTGCTTCGACAGATAGTTCGTCAATACGTTTTTTCATGATCGCATGTACGTCTGTTGATAACTTTCTTACCGAACTACGTTCTAATCCCACCGTTGGAATCGGTGCCATGATCTCAATAATTACTTCGCCATTATCCCAGCGGTTTAATTTAATCTTGTTATGGGTATTCGAACAACACACTGGCACAATCGGTACTTCCGCTTGAATTGCAGTGTGGAATGCGCCGGTTTTAAACGGTAATAAACCACGGCCACGACTACGCGTACCTTCGGCAAACATCCAAATGCTCAAGTGACCTTTACGAATACGATCCGCGACAGCAGAAATAGTACCGACCGCTTTGCTTTTATTATTACGGTCGATCAGGATATTACCTGACAGCCAATAAACAAAACCAAAGATAGGTACCCAAACTAAACTTTTTTTGCCGACTGATACAGTACCTGGTTGTACTGCTGCCGTCATGGTGATCAAATCAAAATTGTTTTGATGATTACCAACAAATACATACGGGCCACCATCATTTAAATCGGCAGGTTTGCGGACGATTAGTTTAACGCCCATAAGTCGAGCCAAACGAGAGAAGTTTCGCGCCACACACGCCACGTGTTTTGGATGACGAGGCTGTAAACTAAAGCGTAATATACTCATGATCAGTAAATAGATCATGAATAGTAAGACCAAGATTAAACGACTAATTAATAACATTTGTAACCCTCTTTTAACATGGCAGCAGTATACCTAGCCGATACTCAGTGTACAAGCGTTAGCTGAATTATTCATCCACGACTTCTAACGTATCAACACGCTGTAATCCGCGTGGTAATTTGAAGCCACGACGTCCACGTTCACCTTTGTAATGTTCTAAATCAGCCGGTTTTAATGTTAATTTACGTTTACCCGCATAAAGTGTCACCGACTGTCCTTCCGGCACAATTGTCAGCATTTGCACAAATTCTTCACGGCTTTTAACCCGTGCGGATGGGATATTCATTAATTTATTACCTTTACCTTTTGATAATAATGGTAATGACGATAGCGGGAATATCAACATCCTGCCTTCGTTAGAGATAATTAAACAATGGTCTGTGGCTATATCTGTCACGGCTTGTGGCTCAATCACTAAACCACCCGCAGGTAAGGTTAATAATGCTTTACCATTTTTATTACGACTGATCATGTCACTGAACTTGCCAATGAAACCATAACCCGCATCAGAACTGAGTAAGTATTGCTGACTATCATCCGCCATCAGCGCATGAACAAAGGTTTGCCCAGCCGCTAAAGTAAATCGGGTCGTTAATGGCTCACCCTGACTACGTGCAGAAGGCAATGTGTGTGCATCAAGTGCAAACGAACGACCACTCGAATCAATAAATACCGCAGGACAATTACTGCGTCCTTCTGCGGCATCTTTATAACCATCGCTGGCTTTATAACTGAGTCCTTTGGCATCAACATCATGGCCTTTAGCACAACGTGCCCAGCCTTGTTGCGATAACACCACGGTCACGGCTTCATTTGGCATTAATTCTTTTTCGGTTAAGGCTTTCGCTTCTTTACGCTCGATGATCGGTGAACGACGTTCATCACCAAATTTCTCGGCATCCGCAATTAATTCTTTTTTAACCAAGGTTGCTAGTCGGCGATCTGAACTTAACAGTTGCTCAAGTTTGTGACGCTCGGTATTTAACTCACCTTGCTCGCCACGAATACGCATTTCTTCTAGTTTCGCTAAATGACGTAATTTTAGTTCTAATACTGCTTCAGCTTGTTTAACCGACAAATCAAAGCGACTTATTAATTCCGCTTTTGGATCATCATAATTACGAATAATATCAATCACTTCATCAATATTTAAGAATGCAATCAATAAACCATCAAGCATATGCAAACGTGACAGTACTTTATCCAAGCGGAATTGCAGACGGCGACGCACCGTGCTGTGGCGGAATACCAACCATTCAGATAATATTTTCTTTAAACCTTTAACTTGTGGTTTCTCATTCAAACCGATCATATTCAAGTTAACGCGGAAGTTTTTCTCAAGATCAGTACTGGCAAATAAATGCGCCATTAACTGCTCGATATCAATACGGTTAGAACGAGGAATAATGACGAGCCTGGTTGGATTTTCGTGATCCGACTCATCCCGTAAGTCTACCACCATCGGCAACTTCTTGGCCTGCATTTGCGCCGCAATTTGCTCTAAAATCTTACCACCAGAAACCTGATGTGGCAGCGCGCTGATCACAATATCACCATTTTCAATGGTGAATACCGCGCGCATTTTAATGCTGCCTTTACCGGTTTCGTAGATCTTGGCGATGTCTTTTTCTGGGGTGATAATTTCCGCTTCAGTCGGGTAATCAGGACCTTTCACATAAGCCATCAATTCTGACAATTCTGCTTTCGGATTATCAATCAGATGTAAGCACGCATTCGTCACTTCGCGTACATTATGCGGTGGAATATCCGTCGCCATACCAACCGCAATACCAGTCACACCATTTAACAGGATGTGTGGTAACCGTGCAGGTAATAATTGTGGCTCCTTCATGGTGCCATCGAAGTTAGGTGACCAGTCAACCGTACCCAAACCAACTTCACCTAATAATACTTCTGCAAACTTGGATAATTTAGCTTCGGTATAACGCATTGCCGCAAATGATTTCGGATCATCCGGCGCACCCCAGTTACCCTGACCGTCGACTAATGGATAACGATAAGAGAAAGGTTGTGCCATTAGCACCATAGCTTCATAACAAGCACTATCACCATGGGGATGGTATTTACCTAATACGTCACCAACAGTACGCGCTGACTTCTTATATTTAGCCCCCGCATGCAAGCCAAGCTCAGACATAGCATAGGTAATACGCCGTTGAACTGGCTTTAATCCGTCACCAATATGAGGCAAGGCACGATCCATGATCACATACATGGAATAATTCAAATATGCTTGCTCGGTAAATTCCCTCAGCGGTTGTTCTTCGACACCTTCTAAGCTCATATCAATAACGTCAGTCATCAAGATTCCTGTTATTTAAAATAAATAAAAATTTCACAATCAAAAGCGAAACAACATATGCTATTTTTCAGCATTTATATTATGATAAAACGCGCAATAAAATTATCTTAGATAATAACAACAAATTGTGTTACTTAAGTGAGTTATAGATAGTTATTTCAACTATAACCCGCCAATATTGTGATTATCTAAGGCGACTTTAGTTAGCTCTAAATCCGATTAAAAACACAAATGACAGGAGATTAATCATGGGGAGCCGTTCATTATATTCTCTTATCGAAAAAACTAAATTATTATTTCCATCATTAACAATACGCGTCAAGCTGTTACGTAACGCGTATGCATCACTACCAAGTATTCACCGTAAATTACTGCCACCGTTATTACTGACTGTCGTGGTATTACTTATGCTGCCAGCAACAAATGATACAGCCAACAGCCAAGCCGGAACCAGCGCACGAAAATCAATTACGCTGACGGTCGAACCGACGCAAAATGTAGCAAATAAAGCCGGCCTAGGACAGAATCAAACCAACAATACCCCGCGGTCAGTTAAAATTAAACTACTCGACCCTGAAGATATCGACGGAGAATGGCGTGCCCATGTGATCCGCAAGGGCGATTCTGTTTATCGTATTTTCCGTCAATACGATATTCCTTCTGCAACACTGCATGATTTAATTGCATTACGGCCACAATATATTACCCGGGTCAGACCTGGACAAATCATGTCATTTTATATTGCGACAACAGGTGAGTTAATCCAACTTAGAATTACGGATGCAGATAATGAACCTGTGCTATTTTCGTTACGTGAAGATGGCAGTTACATTTATAACTAACATAGCTCTCAATTAACCTAATAGGGGGAGAAGTTAAGCGCACACTTGATTTCGCCCTGATTCTTTGGCTTTATACAGTAGTTTGTCTGCCGCTATAATCACTTCGTCAGGATTTGTTGTTGAACTTCGCCCCTGGGCAACACCGATACTGATTGTGACCTTAACGGTTTTTTCAATAAACTTCTCTCGACAACGGTCCGTCTTGTTAGCGCCTTTTTTCTGTGGTTCTCTACGCTCGACTGGTTGGCGAATTTGAAAAGGATAATCAGCAATTAATTCTCTTATTTCGTTTAAGTGACCGACACAATCGAGTGCCAATTTACCTTTAAACAAGATGGTAAACTCTTCTCCACCATAGCGAAATACTTTACCTTTTCCTTTCACTGTCGCCATTTGCGACGCTACCATTTTTAATACCGAATCACCAATATCATGGCCATAGGTATCATTGAATTTTTTAAAACGATCAATATCCAACATCGCAATACAGTACTTGCCACTCAACTGAGTCAGTTCAATATTTAACGCACGACGTCCCGGGATACGGGTAAGCTCATCGATAAAAGCTTGTTCATGGCTGCGTTGCAATATACTTAGCAGCAGCGCAATCGCACTGATGGTAAACATGCTGACCGATATCCACTGCTGCTCAAACTCAACTACCGTCAATGTACACGCCAGTAGCGCACTCAGGTATGCTTGATCGGAAGACACCTCTCTAAACAGCATTAATATCGCAGCAGTCAGCACCGCACAGATTAATAAACCCAGTAATATGTTGGGTAATACCGACACATCACCGAATACAAAGATCCAAGGTTCTATTACAGCCAATAAGTTGATCACCAAAGGTAATTGTTCGGGCTGAATAAACCAATAAAAAGCGGCACCTTGAAAGATAAAGATAACGTGATATGAAAGTGCTTTAAAGGAAAACAGTGAGCGTTCAGGTAAGAATAATAACAACACTAGATTAGCCGGCAATAATAACACCAGAAAATAATATTCAAATAACGTACTGCCAACCGCCAGCGGAATTTGTAAACGTTGCTGGATAACGTTGTAAGCCACCAGCATCAGCAACGCAGCAAAACCACTCCGACCTTGCTTAAAGAAGTGACTCAGTATGATCACCAGCATAAATAATATATTCGGTAATACAACCAACATGTCTTGCTGCGCGGTTGAAAGCACAGCAAAAAACGGCGGGAGGAAAAGTCCTGCAAACATAATTACAAATGTAAATAATAACCTTAAATACATCGACGTCACTTACTGCAATAGCGCAAAATTAGCGCTGTAATTTATATTAACCCGATCCAGTGTTCTCTGTAACCAGTACAATTCTCTATTCACTCTATTCACTCTATTCACTCTATTCAATTTTAGTGATCTACTAACTTGCTTCAAGTTTAGCGATCTATTAGCTCGGTTCAATTTTAGCAATATAATAATTAACAGAAATAGCGGCTGAGCTCAATCCCATACCAATCGCGGTAATAAACAACAACATGATCTCGTTAAATACTAACCCCTCAATACTAAACTCGGTATTATATAATTGAGCAAGGTTGAGCACGGTATCTTCCATCCAATACACCATAAATATAGTCACTAACCAAGCTAAAAAACCACCGATAGCACCATACCAAAAACCGGTATATAAAAATGGTCGTTGCACAAATGCATTGGTCGCGCCTATTAATTTTAATACTTCAATTTCAGCACGGTTAGATAAAATATTTAAGCGGATGGTATTGCCCGTAATTAATAATACTGAACTTAATAATAGAACTGAAACAACTAACACGGCATCACTAAAAATAGAAATAATCCCTTCTAAACGTGCTAACCACATAATATCCAGCTTACCTTGCTGCACCTCAGGCTCACGCTCTAGCTTAGCCAGTAACTCTTGTGCGGCAATGGAACTGCGATAATAAGGCTTAGGAGTGACCACGACGACTGCTGGTAATGGGTTATGATCTAACAGGGTTAATGCCGATACGAACCCAGAAGTACGCTTAAATTCTTTCATGCCCTGTTCTTTGGAAATGTACTCAAAGCTATCAACCTCTTTGTAGGTCTTTAAGCGATGCAGTAAATTTTTATAACGCGATTCCGGTAAATCTTTTTTTAAGAATAAGTTAATGTCCGTCGGACTACTCCATTCTTGGCTTATTGCTTGGCTATTTTTTAATACCACGTACAAGGTGCTTGGTAAGGCTAAACTAACCCCAAGTACCAACATAGTCATCAATGATGCAATCGGCGTACGCCACACATCTGCTAAACTCGATATGGCTTGATGGATATGCTGCTGGCAACGAATTTGAATACGTTTAATAAAGGTAGCATCAGGTTTGTTGGGTTGCTTGTTCATATTAAATCCCTTGTAACTCGTCATTACACATCTCACCAGCCTTAATACGTAAGGTGCGATAACGCATTTTTGCAATCAAGCCCAAATCATGAGTAGCAATCAATACTGAGGTACCAGTGCGATTGAACTCCTCAAATAACTTGATGATTTCCATTGATAACTGCGGGTCTAAATTACCGGTGGGTTCATCCGCAAGCAACAATTTGGGACGAGAAATAATCGCCCGAGCAATACCTACCCGTTGTTGCTCACCACCAGAAAGCATCGGTGGATAGCATTTGGCTTTATTGTATAAACCCACTTTATCTAATGCCGCTAGCACCCTATTTTTAACTTGTTTCGCGGTATAACCCTTAATAATTAAAGGCAATGCCACATTATCAAAAATGGTACGGTCGACTAATAAACGGTGATCTTGAAAAACGATACCAATGTCACGACGTAAAAAGGGAATCTCAGCTTTATTGATCTTACTGACATTGCGACCATTAAGGATAACATCGCCTGCGCTTGGTCGTTCTAACATACTAATTAGTTTTAATAAGGTACTTTTACCGGCGCCAGAGGGTCCCGTTAAAAAAGCCATTTCGCCTTTCTCAAGATGAAAATTAACTTTCTGTAATGCGCAGAGGCTGCCAGGGTAAACTTTAGATACATTATCAAACCGAATCATGATGACCGCGTCCTTGGTGTGTGCTCGTATAAAAATCTAGCATAGTGAAATACAAAACTCACCGAATTAACGATGAGTATGTTGGTAACTAGACGGCTCGGATTATTTTTTATCTTCGCTACTAAACAGCGCTTCAATAAACTCTTCCGAGTTGAAGGTACGTAAATCATCAATACCTTCACCAATGCCAATAAAACGGATTGGGATCTCAAATTTATCTGCCACGGCAAAGATAACGCCACCTTTGGCTGTACCATCTAACTTGGTGATGGTAATACCAGTAAGACCAATCGCATCCTTAAATAGTTCCGCTTGGCTTAATGCATTTTGACCGGTACCCGCATCAATCGTTAACATGATCTCATGCGGTGCTGTTGCATCGTGTTTACGCATGACGCGGACCACTTTCTTCAGTTCATCCATCAAGTGCGCTTTGTTTTGTAAGCGACCCGCAGTATCGGCGATCAACACGTCAACATTTTTTGCAGTTGCCGACTGCATCGCATCAAATAACACCGAGGCACTATCTGCACCTGTGTGTTGGGCTACCACAGGGATACCGTTACGATCACCCCATACTTGTAACTGCTCAACAGCAGCAGCACGGAATGTATCTCCCGCCGCTAGCATTACTGATTTACCTTCTGCTTGGAATTTCTTCGCCATCTTACCGATAGTCGTGGTTTTACCAACGCCGTTCACACCAACCATTAAGATTACATGTGGTTTGTTGTTACTGTCTATTTCTAACGGTTGCTCAACTTTATGCAGCATATCCGCCATGTCTTTTTTCAAGATATCGTACAGCGCTTCAGCATTTTTTAATTGTTTACGTGATGCTTGTTGCGTTAGATTATCAATAATACGTGTGGTTGTTGCGACACCCAGATCGGCAATTAATAACTGCTCTTCAAGTTCTTCAAATAAGTCATCATCGATATGCTTGCCACGGAAAAAGTTTTTAAAGCCACTACCGATATTACCCTTGGTACGTGATAAACCACGCTTTAAACGGGTAAAGAATTTGTCTTTATTAACAGGTTCATCTACTTCAGATCCCACAGTCTGAATATCCGCAGGAGCATCTTTAATCACTTCAGCTTGCGTAGCAGGGGTTTGCTCTGTTGTCGCGAGTTCAGCGTTCTCAGACTCGACGGTTTCAGGCTCAACTGCAGCTACTTCAGGTTCCGCAACAATTATGTTAGTTTCAGTCGCAACGACATTAGCATCAGTCACTACTACATTTGCTTCAGTAACAGTATGGTCATCAGCCGTTGTTGCACTACTTTTTTCGAAGTCAGCGATAAGTTGTAAGTCAGCCGCTCTACGACGCGCTTTTTCTTCGCCACTCTCGTCATCACTAGCAATCAGTACTTCAGTGTTAACTTTGTCTTCATTCGTGTTGTTTGCTTCTTTTTTACCGAAACCAAACCAATTCTTTATGCTTTTTTTTGCCATTTTTAGAAAACCTTACTTTCGCCAGTCTTGAACTGCTACAATGACTCAATATCAATATGATGACATATATTATCATCTTTCTGTCCAGACAAAGAATTACTATGGCAAAATCTAGCACAAAACAACAAAATCAACGTCCTTCTGGACACATTCGGATCATCAGTGGTCAATGGCGCGGTCGAAAACTGCCCGTAAAAGATGTGATTGGTCTACGCCCGACCACCGACCGGATAAAAGAAACCGTATTTAACTGGTTATCCCCCTATGTCCGTGACAGTCATTGTTTAGATCTGTTTGCTGGTAGTGGCGGGCTAATCTTTGAAGCCTTATCCCGCTATGCCGAAACTGGCCTACTGTTTGAAAAAGACGCCGGCGCAGCGACGCAGCTTCAACAAAATATTAATTTGTTAAAAGCCGATAATGCCCAGTTAGTACGTGGCGATACGCTGCAATTATTAACCAAAACACCCACACAAGTATCAACCCAAGCCCCAGCACAAGGTTATGACTTAATATTTATCGATCCACCTTTTCGCCAAGACTTACTAGAAGACTGCTGCGCCAAGCTGGAAGCAAACAATTGGTTAAGTGCGGACGCAGTCATTTATATCGAGCGCGAGAAAGAACTTAATCAAGTTAAATTACCGGCTAACTGGACTATCTTAAAAGAAAAGCAAGCAGGACAGGTTTGTTTTGAATTGTATCAACGTCAGCAATAACGTGACTCAAAAAATAAAAGTCGATTAACTCGCGGTTAACCTACCGTTAGCAGTCGATACTGGCGTGGTGATATACCCACCAGCTTTTTAAAGTAGCGCCCCATGTGGCTTTGGTTAGCAAAGCCACACTGCAACGCTATATCAGCCATACTGACCTGCCCATTGCATACACGTAACTTCACTTGCTCTATGCGAACAGCCAACAAATACGCTTGTGGTGTTTGTGCCATGCTTTGTTTAAACATCCGGCAAAAATGATATTCACTCAGTTGCGCTAAGTCAGCCAGTTCGGCAAGATAAACCTGACGCTGGAAGTTAGCCTGCATGTAATCACACACTAACGCTGCAACCTTTGGTGATAAGCCACCTTTCACCGCGGCGGTTAATTTAGTGATGCCCATATTCTGCAACATCGACACTAAGATAGTATTGGTCACTTGCTCCATGGCGAGATGATCATTTCCGCTCTGCCAATCACTGGTCGCCATACAATGACGAAACAAGGCTTCGGTAGCAGCATCATTGGTAAAGGTTAATTCCGGCAGCTGTAACATCCGTGGATCAATATCAAATACTTTCAGCGCCAGCTGTTTGAGGTAATCATCACTAAAATATAAGTGCATGAATTGCTGTGTTTGCCCCAGTTGCCAATGACTTTCAGAATCTTTTGGCATCAGGCAAAATTTACCTGGCGCGCCAAATCCAGAATTCACATCAGTACGGTGGGTTTCATAACCGCCAGACATGTACAAACTCAACGTGTGCTGCTTATTATTCACATAATATAAACGATCATGTTCATTTTGATAATGCGCCCACGACAGTGCATCCGTTAATGACGTTTGTCGTAAACAGATCTTACTGGTCGATTGTTCGAAGCTAGTTGCACTGGGCTCAAGTTGAGATAAGGCAATATCCAGCTGTTGGTCCATTACTGGTTTTATTAACGGCATAACAAAATATTACCATTAATGGCAGATTGCTCAACTGATACCGTGATCAGACTAATCATTAAACCGCAATATTGTGTTAGTTTTACCGACATCGTGATATTTCCGACATCAGAATACCTGCATAATGCAGACTAATTAATTGTGGTCGTAATAAAGAAGGAACCGCTATGTCAGCATTACTCTATGTTTCAATGATATTTATTTGGGGTTTTTCGTGGATATCAATCAAGTGGCAACACGGTGATGTGCCAATGGAAGTCTCAATCTTTTACCGCTTTGCAATTGCGGCAGCGGTCATGTTTGTGGTCGGTAAATTATGCGGTAAACTGCAACCCGTAAAACGTAAAGACCATGCTTTTTTAGCCCTGCAAGGCGTATGTTTATTCTGTTGTAATTTCCTCGCCTTTTACAGTGCAACTTTGTATATACCCAGTGGTTTAGTGGCGGTGTTTATGGCAAGCGCACCGGTATTCAACGCTTTTCACAGTAAGCTGTTTTACAAAACCCAAACCAATGCTAATTTCTGGTTCGGTGCCATACTTGGGCTTGCTGGTATTAGCTTGTTATTTGCAGGTGATTTACTGCAAACAGATTGGTCACAAGATACTTTGTACGGTCTGTTATTTGCCCTACTTGGCACTTGGTGTTTCTCGATTGGCAATATGCTGAGTATACGTAATACCAAGAATAATGTGCAGCCCTTCACTGCCACCAGCTATGCCATGGTGTATGGTTGTTTCGCGCTGTTAATGATTATATTAGTCCGTGGCATCTCGTTTGAGTTTACGATGACAACGCAATACATCGGCAGTTTATTGTATCTCGCCATTCCGGCATCGGTACTTGGCTTTACCTTTTATCTTATTTTGGTAGATCGTTTAGGTGCCAGTAACGCCGCGTATATTTTAGTCATCACCCCGGTTGTCGCCTTAAGTGTTTCTGCGGTATTTGAAG
The DNA here is from genome assembly GCF_013215705.1 of Moritella sp. Taxonomy (GTDB): domain Bacteria; phylum Pseudomonadota; class Gammaproteobacteria; order Enterobacterales; family Moritellaceae; genus Moritella. Next base: position 51,253 of record NZ_JABSQR010000009.1, read on the forward strand.
ATTATCATTGGACGCTATATTCAACGCTGGGACTGGTATTAGTGATATTAGGCAATGTATTAACCCAACGTAAGAAACCCTTGCTTGTACGTACTAAAGTGCAGTCATTACCGGCAAGTTAATCATTGATAGTGGGATATAAAAATGCCCGTATAATTAATTCCTATACGGGCATTTTATTTTTAAAATTGAATTTACTAACTTAAATCCAGCCGTCTAAATTTTGAATTTACCTACAATAGCTTCAAGCTGAGCGTTGGTGTCGGCAAGAGCCTTACAGTGCCCGAGTTCCTTATCACCATTTTCGGTGAGTATTTCAGCCATGTTAGAAATAGAAGTCATGTTCTTACTGATATCTTCAGAAACGGCGCTTTGCTCCTCAGCTGCAGTAGCAATCTCTATAGTAATGTCATTAATGTATGCGACTGATTTAGCCATGCTGTCAAGATCCAAATTCACTTGTTCAGTGCTTTCGGCAGTATGACTACAACTCACCTTGATCGCATCCATATTGGTAACTAATAGATTCGCTCCTGAAGTCAAAATTGTAAGCATGTTTGCAATTTCAGAGGTACTTTCCTGAGTTCGAGCGGCTAGCGCACGGACTTCATCGGCAACGACAGCAAATCCTCTGCCTTGATCGCCAGCTCGGGCAGCTTCAATCGCAGCATTTAAGGCAAGCAAATTAGTCTGATCGGCTATATCTCCAATTACTTTTAGTAACTTGGCAATATTATTAATATTACCATTCATATTAACGATATCACTGGACATAGACTCTACTTCACTCACCAATGAAGACACTGTTTGCACCGCTTTAGAAACGACATCCTTAGAGACTTCAGCTTGTTCTTTTGCATTTTGCGTATGAGTCAAGGCCTGAGAGGCATGACGAGCTACGGTCTCTGCCGTCACACTCATTTCGTGAATAGCCGTAACAACTTGGTTGGCTTCGTCAAAGTGCGATTGTAACACTTCACTATTTTGCTCAGACTGAGTAGAGAGTTCACTCACTCGGGCTGAAGTATCCAGAGTGGTTTGCGCAACCTCATGCATCATACTCTGCAGGTTGCCAATAAACGTATTGATGCCCGATGATATTTGTCCCAGATCATCTTTACTTTTGATGTCAAGGCGACGAGTAAGATCACCAGTTCCCATCGATAGATCGAGAACCGTATTTTTAAGAGCAAGGATAGGTTTGTAAAGTCTATTCAGTACCATAAGTATGATGGCTACGGCGATCAATATTACAATCATGGACGTCATTGTAGTCTGAACTAACTCAGCGTTTAAGTCGGAGTACATCACCGAGTCTTCAATACCAACATAGATAAACCACCGCCTATCATCCGGTAATTTCACATCGGAGAAATAGGCATGTTTTTTTACTCCAGTCCATTCGTAATCCGCAGAGCCATCACCTTGTTCGGTCATCTTTTTTTCAAGGTCAGGTAGATTAAAATAAACACCCATTTCATCGCTCGGGTCAGTAGAAGCAAGTTGCGTAAATTCATCATCGAGGACAAGTAATACAGCACCAGGAAAATCGACTTGCGAGATAATATCGTTAAGAATATCGAGTGAGATATCGCCTGCCACTACGCCTTGATTTCCGATCGGGCTTGCTAAACTTACCATCAACCCGCCAGTCGTATCATCCGTATAAATATCCGTCAGAATGGTAGATTGTTTAGCCATCGCATCCTTATACCAATCTCGGGTTCTTGGATCATAATCACTCACGTCAAATACGCCGTTATCGCCACCGGAATCACCAAAGGCACGTCCATCGCGATAGCCCACAGTAAAACTGGCATATCTAGCTGATTTGGTAACCATTTTAGCCACTGTCACGTAATCGACATCGGTATGCTCATCTTCAAAGTAAATACGGCTGGACTCCAATGCATCAACCCAAGCATCCATCTTTAGTGCTACTTCATTTGAGGCATTTTCTACGATGATCTGTGACATGCTTTCAATAGCAGCCATTTTTTGTGTTTTAAATTTATTATAAGACAACCAGTTAAATACTAATAATGCAACTGATACTAGAATAGTGATAGTTAACACAAGCCGCTGTTTGAAACCAAGACTTTGTAGTGATAAAGGCATTCGTTGACCCCCTCGTTATAGCTACTAGAATTACTGACAGTGAGGCTGTTTTTTCATTTAATACTAAACAACCAAGTAAATTACAAATAGCATATTAATGGTGAATCAACTCCCCGTTTGCGACTTTAACTATGTTTTTAACTATATTTTAAAATATATTCACTTTAAAATAGCCACAAACTAGTTTATGGCTATTACAAGGTGAAAACTTAATCCGGCGCATAGCCTAAGTTAGGCCCTAACCAACGTTCGGCTTCTTCAAGCGTCATATTTTTACGCTCGGCATAATCTTTCACTTGGTCTTCTTGAATAGAGGCCACCGCAAAATAACGTGATTCCGGATGGGAAAATATCAACCCAGATACCGCCGCACCCGGCCACATCGCATAAGAAGAGGTTAGCTTCATACCAATGCTGTCGGGATCTAGCAACTCCCAGATCGTACCCTTTTCAGTGTGTTCAGGACAGGCCGCATAACCCGGCGCCGGACGAATTCCTTGGTACTTCTCACGGATCAGATCATCGTTGTTCCACTCTTCGGTCGGCGTGAAGCCCCACTCTTGTTTACGCACTAATTCATGTAAACGCTCGGCCATGGCTTCCGCTAAACGGTCACACACAGACTGGATAAGAATCGCGTTGTAATCATCTTCAATACCTTTGAAGTAATTCGCTACGTCATCTTCACCGATTCCACCAGTAACAGCGAATGCACCGATATAATCAAATTTACCAGACTCTTTCGGCGCCACAAAATCAGCAAGGCTATTATTGTACTGCCCTGGTTTTTTCTTGGTTTGCTGACGTAAGTGCTCAAGTCGGGTTAATACCTGTGACCGCGTTTCATCGGTATACACTTCGATAGTGTCGTCGTTCACGGTATTGGCAGGGAATAAACCAATCACACCATTTACAGATATTTTATAATCGTCAGGCACGCCTTCAAGCCCAGCACCACCTTCTTCTAAACGGTCCAGCATGTCGTTTGCGTCATTAAATAAACTGGTCGCTTCGACACCAACCACGTCATCGGTGAGGATACGGGGGTATTTACCCGCCAAAGTCCAGGTCATGAAAAACGGGGTCCAATCGATGTATTTACGCAGTTCCGCTATCGAGTAGCTAATGAACTTCTGCACACCCAATGTTTTCGGGACTGGCGGCGTATAGTTAACCCAATCAATTGGCGCTTTATTGGCACGTGCGACGTCAAGTGTGACCGGCGCGCTGCGTGGTCGTTTACGGGCATGTTGCTCACGCGCCACCTCGTATTCTTTGGCCATTCTCGCGACCAGTACCGGTTTCTTGGTTTCTGACAATAATGCCGCTACCACCCCGACTGCACGTGATGCGTTGGAAACATAGATAACCGGTTCGTCATAGTTTTGCTCAATCTTCACCGCGGTATGCGCTTTGGATGTGGTCGCACCACCAATCAGGATCGGCAGTTTAAAGCCTTTACGCTGACATTCTTTCGCCACATGCACCATTTCATCGAGTGACGGGGTGATCAAACCGGATAGACCGATAATGTCGCAGTTTTCTTCCACTGCTTTTTTCAGAATATCATCACACGAGACCATCACGCCCATATCAACGATCTCATAGTTATTACACTGCAACACTACACCGACAATATTTTTGCCGATATCGTGGACATCGCCTTTTACCGTGGCTAATAATATTCTACCGTTTGACGAGCTTTTTTGTTTTGATGCTTCAATGTAAGGATTTAAGTAAGATACCGCGCGTTTCATTACCCGCGCAGATTTAACCACCTGGGGTAAGAACATTTTACCGGCACCAAATAAATCACCAACCGCATTCATGCCGTCCATCAATGGACCTTCGATCACTTCTAATGGCAGAGTTGCTTGTTGGCGTGCTTCTTCGGTATCTTCTTCGATAAATTCAGTAATACCTTTAATTAAGGCGTACTCTAGACGTTTATTCACCTCAAAGCTGCGCCATTCCTGGGTTTCAGCTTCGACTTCAACACCTGAATCGCGGTACTTCTCGGCAAGAGCGAGCAGCGCTTCCGTGGCATTATCATTGCGATTAAGGATCACATCTTCCACACCATCGAGCAGATCTTTCGGCAGATCGTCATAGATCGCCAACTGCCCCGCATTCACAATACCCATATCCATGCCTTCACGGATACAGTAGTACAAGAACACGGCATGGATCGCTTCACGCAACGGGTTATTACCACGGAACGAGAAGGATACGTTAGAGACACCGCCCGAGATCATGGCATGCGGTAATTCACGTTTAATGTCTTTCACTGCTTCAATGAAATCAACCGCATAGTTATTATGCTCATCAATACCGGTAGCAACGGCAAAGATATTGGGATCGAAAATAATATCTTCCGGCGGGAAATTAACTTCATTCACCAGGATGTCGTAAGAACGCTTACAAATTTGAAACTTACGTTCTTGGGTATCCGCTTGGCCATCTTCATCAAAGGCCATCACAATCATAGCAGCGCCGTAACGACGGATTAATTTAGCTTGATGGCGGAAGTTATCTTCACCCTCTTTCAGCGAGATTGAGTTAACAATCGCTTTGCCCTGTACGCATTTCAAGCCCGCTTCAATAATTTCCCATTTCGACGAATCGATCATGATTGGCACTTTCGAAATGTCGGGTTCTGACGCCACCAGATTTAAAAATCGCTCCATACAATGCAACGAATCCAACATGCCTTCATCCATATTGATATCGATGATCTGCGCACCAGATTCAACTTGCTGCAGGGCAACATGCAGGGCTTCGTCGTAGTTTTCTTCTTTAATCAGACGTTTGAAACGTGCCGAGCCGGTAACGTTGGTACGTTCACCGACGTTAACAAATAGGCTGTCTTTCTTTATCGTTAATGGCTCAAGTCCACTTAAACGACAGGCGATTTCGATTTCAGGTAATTGACGCGGCTTAACACCTTCAACCGCATCAGCCATCGCCTTAATATGTTCTGGCGTGGTACCACAACAACCACCAACCATATTTAAGAAACCGGCTTCAGCCCATTCCTTAATATGCACTGCCATGTCTTCCGGGCTTAAATCATATTCACCAAACGCATTTGGTAAACCAGCATTAGGATGCGCGGTGACATAACTTTCTGAGATACGTGATAGTTCATCAACATATTGACGTAATTCATCCGGGCCTAATGCACAGTTAAGACCAAAAGTGATCGGTTCGGCATGACGTAATGAATTATAAAATGCTTCTGTGGTTTGACCCGTCAGTGTACGACCCGAGGCATCGGTAATGGTACCCGAGATCATAATCGGTAATTCAAAGCCGAGTTCTTCAAATACAGTTTTAACCGCAAAGACCGCTGCTTTAGCATTCAAGGTATCAAAGATCGTTTCGATGAGAATAATATCGGCACCGCCTTCGATTAACGCTTTGGTTGATTCGATATAGGCTTCAACCATCAGATCAAAAGAGGTATTACGGAAAGCGGGATCATTTACATCGGGAGAAATAGAACAAGTACGATTCGTTGGACCCAGAACACCGGCCACAAAACGGGGACGGTCCGGGTTTTCTGCGGTTTTTTCATCGGCAACTTGACGGGCGATACGCGCAGCTTCGCGGTTAATCTCTGCCGATAATGATGCCATATCATAATCAGCCATCGCGATAGTCGTGGCATTGAAGGTATTGGTTTCAAGAATATCGGCGCCCGCGTCGAGATACTCTTTATGAATGTCAGCAATGAGCTGTGGCTTACTTAATACCAATAAATCATTATTACCTTTGACGTCGCAATGCCAGTTAGCAAAACGTTCACCACGGTAATCGGCTTCTTCTAATTTATAGTCTTGGATCATCGTACCCATGCCGCCATCGATAAGCATGATACGTTTTTTTAATTGCTGTTCCAGCTGTTGTTTGTTTTTTATAGTAGCCACAAGATCCCTCGTTAATGTACTGCAGACCCAATCCTGAGTCTTATTATTTGATACTAATCTATTTGCTCGACTATCTATTCGAATAGCTGCACTCGTAACAGTTATAGATCGTTTAAGTCATATGGCGTTTGTTGATAAACATAATAGTTTAACCAGTTGCTATAGAGCAGATTACCATGACTACGCCAAGTAACAAGAGGGTCATTTTCAGCATTATCGTCTTTATAATAATTAGTCGGTACTTCGGCTTCAACACCATCGACAACATCACGCATGTATTCTTGGTGTAAGGTGTCTGCACTGTATTCAGGGTGGCCAGTAACAAATACCTGACGGCAGTCTTTTGATGCCGCTAAATACACCCCGGTCTCATCATTCGCAGCTAAGATATTGAGGTCTGTACCTGCAAACATCTCGGCAGAGAAATCGGCATAGCGCGACATAGGCACGGGAAATTCATCATCAAAACCACGTACTAATGGATTATGGCGATGGAATGTTTGCTGTGGATAAACCCCAGATAATTTCTTATCGTGAACTTTTTTATCAATGCCATATAGTACTTTCAATGCTGCTTGTGCTGCCCAGCATAAGAATAAAGTAGATACCACGTGGGTTTTCGACCAGTTAATGATCTCTTCTATTTGTGGCCAATACACCACTTCATCATGGCCGACCAGACCTAATGGCGCACCAGTGATAATCAAACCATCGTAATTATTATGACGAATACGCTCAAAGTCATGATAAAACTCATCAATATGTTCTTGGGGAGTATTTTTAGAGGCGCGATAGTCAATGCGTAATAGCTCTACATTTACTTGCAGTGGCGTATTCGATAATAACCGCAATATTTGGTTTTCAGTCTCAATTTTTTTCGGCATAAGGTTAAGAACAACAACCTGCAGCGGTCTGATCTCTTGCTTGGTTGCGCGTGACTCGAGCATCACAAAAATATTTTCATTACCTAATATTTCAGCAGCCGGTAGCCCGTCTTTAATTCTAATCGGCATTATTCCCATCCTTAAGTAATAAATTAGCCATCCAGAAGTCTACCCTATTTATACAAGCGTTGTAAATGTTGTGATGGATTTAAATCGGACATATCGATGATTTCCCCCTGCGTTGCAATAAAACCCTGACCTCTCATTCAGTTTCAGTTGACCATAGCTTCCGACTTCAGTTGACCATAAAAGTGTTTATGTATAGGATCGCCTGCTTGCAAGGAGCTAGGCATATTTTAAATGGATACATCCCCCCAATTTCGTTAATTTAAAGGGTTCGCAATAATGCTCACTTACATCTATTTAATTGCCATCACTGCCGAAGCTATGTCGGGTGCATTAATGGCGGGTCGCCGTAATATGGACATTTTCGGCGTAGCGGTTATCGCCTTTGTGACCGCGCTTGGTGGCGGTACAGTACGCGATCTATTATTGGGTAATTTCCCAATTGCTTGGACTCAGCATCCCCACTACGTCTACATCACCATATGTGCAGGTTTGTTTACGATCCTGATTGCCAAACACATGGATCATTTGCGTCGTTTATTCTTAGTACTTGATGCGGTTGGCTTGATAGCATTTACCATTATTGGTTGTAATGTAGCGATGCAACTCGGTTACCACCCAACGGTGATTATTATGGCGGGGATGATAACGGGTATTTGTGGCGGGGTGATACGCGATCTACTCTGTAATCGCACTCCGGTCGTATTCTGTAAAGAGATCTACGCGGGTATCTCATTATTAGTCGCGGTACTTTATCTGGGCTTGGAAACGCTGGGTATTGACCACAATATCAATCTTATTGTGGCCTTCTGTGTCGGTGTGTCACTACGCCTGTGTGCTATTTATTGGAAATGGTCATTACCAACATTTAACTACACCTCGGAAGAATGGGACTAAATAGCTCTTAATTGTACTAAATGTACTAGCGCTGACTAAAAAATCCTAACCAGGCTTGGAGTATGATCTCAAAATCCTCCAGGCCACACACTGCCATCGTTTCCGCATCATAAAAATTCATGTCGTCTTCGAGCACTTCACCAAAATCCATTAACTCCGAATTAGTACACGCACACGCATCTTCTTGGGTCAGGGTTAATGTCATCTCATCACCAACTAAACGATACTCTTGTTTTTTACGGGCTTTTAATAAATCAATTTCAGCTTGAATCAACGCAATAGTGGCTTTATCCGTGCCTAACGTGCCTTGGATCCAACTACCGAGTGCCGTCTGTTCCATTGATATGATGACGCGGTAAGTATCTGTTAGGGTATCTTTTCGAAATTCAAAATCCACGGTTATGCCTGCTTATAGATAATAGTTTAATAAGGTGTTAGAGGAGAGGATTGTAGCAAAACAACAGCAGAAACAGCAATAGCCCGTGATGAGAGAAGATAGTAAGAAGTATCAAATAAGTTATTAATCAAATAACCGAAAATATTTGTTTGCTAGACAACACAGTTAAACGTTTGGTTTTACTTAACGTATCAATCCACAGCTGGTTCTGATTCGTCACTACCTGGCTACAATTAACATGGCCATGAATGGTGACATCAACATTAGCAATCCGGCTAAATTCGCCTTTTTTAACCGCTACATACGAGGCAGTAGACCAAACTAAATCATCCAGTAAACTTGATTTTATACCGCTCTCATCCAAAAACACATGCCAATCAGCGGGCGCATACGCATGACTAATGCCGACAGAACCCTGCGCCGTTTTAACGGTCAGTGCATAACTGCAATGTTGTTTAATTAATAACTTACAAGCAGTTTGCTGTTCTGGAGCAAGCGCATAAAACCATTCTCCCCCGGCGTTTTTATGTAGACGAGTCAACTTATGCTCATCTTCAGCAAGCAACATCTCTTCATGGTTACCAAGGACGGCAAAAAACCACGATTCATTGAGCAAGTTTAATGTATGCAATGATTGCGGTCCGCGATCAATCATATCACCGACTGAAAATAACCGGTCTTTATCAAAATCAAAACGGCAGCGTGTCAAGGCTCGCATTAATAGCGGTAGCTCGCCGTGGATATCACCGACAAAATAATCTCTACCGACCAGATTTTCAGCAATGAATTTATGTGTGGTCACTCTGCATGTTCCTATTAGGATAGCTTACGATACTATTTTATATTAATACACAATTCAAAAAAACGGCGACCCATGTAAACCATAGATCGCCGTTTATTTTAGCAAATTCGCCGCTTATACTAAAGCAACGAGCGTTTAAGTTAGCCGAATACTAATTAAACTGCTTCTTGAACGATCACTTCGTTCGCTTTTTCAATATAAGACGAGATTTTATCGAAGTTTAAGTAACGGTAGGTATCCGCCGCTGTTGCATCAATCTCAGACGCCAGTTCCATGTACTCTGCAACTGTTGGGATCTTACCTTTAATCGCCGCGACTGCAGCAACTTCAGCAGAACTGAGGTAAACGTTAGCACCATTACCTAAACGGTTCGGGAAGTTACGCGTTGACGTAGAAACAACCGTGGTATTATCACCCACACGTGCTTGGTTACCCATGCACAGTGAGCAACCTGGCATTTCGGTACGAGCGCCCGCTTTACCGAAGATTGAGTAGTAACCTTCATCACTTAATTGTGCGGCATCCATACGCGTTGGTGGAACAACCCACATACGTGTTGGCAGTGTACCGTTGAATTTCTCCAGTAGTTTACCCGCTGCACGGAAATGACCGATATTAGTCATACATGAACCAACGAATACTTCGTCAATTTTAACCCCTGCAACAACAGATAATAGTTTCACATCATCTGGGTCATTTGGACAAGCTAGGATAGGCTCTTTCACATCTGCGAGATCGATTTCGATGATCTCAGCGTATTCTGCATCCGCGTCAGCTTCAAGCAATTGTGGATCGGCGATCCAGGCTTTCATTTCAGCTACACGACGAGCAATCGTCTTCGCATCGCCATAACCTTCAGCAATCATCCAGTTTAACATCACGATGTTAGACTCGAGATATTCAATGATTGGCGCTTCGTTAAGCTTGATAGAACAACCTGCCGCAGAACGTTCCGCTGATGAATCCGATAATTCGAATGCTTGCTCAACTTTCAGATCTGGTAGACCTTCAATTTCCAGTACACGACCAGAGAATGCATTAATTTTACCTGCTTTCTCAACAGTCAGTAGACCTTGTTTAATCGCATAATAAGGGATTGCGTTGACGAGATCACGTAGTGTGATACCCGGTTGTAGTTCACCTTTAAAGCGTACCAAAATTGATTCAGGCATATCCAGTGGCATAACACCCGTTGCTGCCGCGAATGCAACCAGACCAGAACCCGCAGGGAAAGAAATACCTAATGGGAAACGGGTATGTGAATCACCACCAGTACCCACTGTATCTGGTAATAACATACGGTTTAACCAAGAATGAATTACACCATCACCTGGACGTAACGAAACGCCCGCACGGTTACGGATAAAGTCAGGCAGTGTATGGTGAGTTTCAACATCCACTGGTTTTGGATAAGCCGCCGTATGACAGAAAGACTGCATCACTAAGTCAGCAGAGAAACCCAGACAAGCTAAATCTTTTAGCTCATCACGCGTCATTGGACCCGTGGTATCTTGAGAACCAACCGTTGTCATTTTTGGTTCGCAATATTGGTTAGGGCGTACGCCTGCAACACCACATGCTTTACCAACCATCTTCTGCGCTAAGGTATAACCTTTGCTTGAAGCTGCGACGTCTGCAGGTAAACGGAATACCGTTGAATCATCTAGACCTAGTGCTGTACGCGCACGCGTCGTTAAACCACGACCGATAATCAGTGGGATACGACCACCAGCACGCACTTCATCAAGAATCACATCAGTTTTGATCTTGAACTCAGTGATAACTGCGCCAGTTTCGTGAGTTTTAACAACACCTTCATATGGGAATATATCGATAACGTCGCCCGTATTTAAGCTAGTTACATCAAATTCGAGTGGTAGTGCACCTGAATCTTCCATGGTATTGAAGAAAATTGGCGCGATTTTAGAACCAATACAAATACCACCACCACGTTTGTTCGGTACGAATGGGATATCATCACCCATGCACCATAACACCGAGTTAGTTGCTGATTTACGCGAAGAACCCGTACCAACAACATCACCAACGTAAGCAACTTGATGACCTTTTTCTTTTAGTTTTTCAATTTCTTGCAATGGATTTGCAGAAACACCTTCACGCTCATTTTTAAGCATTGCCAGTGCATGCAGTGGAATATCAGGACGAGACCATGCATCGGGTGCAGGTGATAAGTCATCAGTATTGGTTTCGCCAGGTACTTTAAATACGGTCACCGTCAGTTTTTTCGCCACTTCAGGTTTACTTAAGAACCATTCTGCATCAGCCCAAGATTGCATCACTTGCTGTGCGAATTTATTACCTGCTTTGGCTTTTTCTTCAACCGTATAGAAAGCATCGAACATTAATAGTGTGTGTGACAAACCTTTTGCAGCAATCGGAGCCAGCGCATCAACATCCAGTAATTCAACTAATGTTTCGATGTTGTAACCACCTTGCATCGTGCCAAGTAGTTCAGTCGCACGTTCTGCAGATAAGATCGGCGATGTCGTCTCACCTTTAACGATCGCAGTTAAAAAGCCCGCTTTGACATAAGCGGCTTCATCCACACCTGGTGGTACGCGATTGGTTAAAAGATCTAACATAAATTCTTCTTCGCCAGCGATTGGTGCTTTCAGCAATTCAACTAGACCAGCAACTTGTTCAGCATCAAGAGGTTTAGGCACAACCCCATCAGCGGCACGTTCTTCGACATGTTTACGATAAGCTTCTAACACGACTCATTCCTCTTAGTTTATGCCACTCATGGTGGACATCCTTGTTATATATATACCCAAGTTACTTCAGGATGCACAATCAGTATCTTGAAGTAACTTGGGTATTACCCTAACTTACCAATTTTATTAGTGAATCCAACGGTTATTAATGTGAATCCAACAATAATAAAGTTAAAGCCTCTTGCAGAGTGTTCACAAATATAACATTTTTAACCTAAAATTAAAATTAAAGCAGCATGTGCAGAAGGCTTTTTACATAAATACTCAACATTCATCAAACTTATGGGGACAAAAACATAACTAATTTATATGAATAGTTATAACTCGTATTTAGCAATTAGGAGTAATGAAGAGGAAGATAAATAAAAGCTTATTTACAGTATCGAGTATAAGCTGAAGTGGATTTTACCGCGCGGTATGCTGGGTTGAACTTCAATTGCACACACAACAACTTTTGTTTATCAATCGAGGTCGCGTAAGTTAAAATATCGATTAGCAACGCCTGCTGCTTTACCGACTTACCAAATTGATCAAACACTAGCTGTTTATCTTGGCCCGTTAACTCAGACCAATTTGATAATAATATGCGCACCGAACCAGCAATAACCGCGTTGATATAAGGGCCAGTTGCCATCGCCTTTGCAAGGTATTGCTGGGTATCCGCATTGTAACCATTAAGATAATTATTGATGGTGGCGAGATCAAGCCATACATCAGGCCACATTGGTCGGCGTGCCACCGCAGCTAAATAGAGAGATCTTACCGTCGTGTATTTAGCCTCGCCTTCAAAACCACTGATAATACCCCAATGCAGGATACGGCCATTAATATGAGCATAATGCGGATAACTCGGATCAAGCGCATGGGCTTTATTAATCGCTGCCAACGCCGAGTCATATTCACTCCGGCTGGTTACCTTGCCTTGTTTAGCCCAAGCATTGATAGCAAACTCAGCTTGGTAGTACCAAGCATTGGCATATCCTTTATAAAAGGCCGTATAACCCGCATATAGGCAACCAAATAACAACAGCAAAGCAAGCATCGTTCGCGGTACAGCTGTGTGCTTTACAGTGACTGCTATTTGTTGGCTGCGCGCTATCATGATGACAATTGCAGCTTATCCTCGGGATCAGCTTTGTCGGTAAGGATATCATTACTCGCCGATGTGTTAGTCTTAACAGCGCTGCCATAGGCTTTATCACTGTAATAACCGTAATAATAATCACTATTTGCACTTGCTCTGATATCCACCTTATTTAGCACAATACCGGCAATTTTGATGTTGGCATCAACCAAACGACCAACACCGTTTCTCACCACTCCAGTGCGGGTATCATCACTTTTAACTACATACATTAATGAATCGGCCTGCTTGGCAATGATCAGCGCATCACTGACGGCGTTAATCGGTGGTGTATCAATAATAATGTAATCATAACTCTCTTTTAGCTGAGTGATAAGCTGCTCAAAATGCTTAGACGCTAACAATTCTTGTGGATTACTCGGTAAATTCCCACACGGCATCACGGTAATATTTGATTGGTCATCGTGATATAAACAGTCGTCCAATACTTCAGTCTGGGCGATCATATTGGATAAACCCGCATGATAGTTTGGAATAGAAAAACGTTTACAAATACTCGGTTTACGCATATCACCATCAATCAACAATACCTTACCCATTTGACCTAATGAGAATGCTAAATTAACCGATGTCGTTGACTTGCCTTCACCAGGTACCGATGATGTGATGGCAATGACTTTATCGTCTTCATGATGCGTTAAAATATAGCTGGTACGTAAGGTGCGCACCGATTCAGCAAAGCGACGACCGGTATCAGTAAAGAAGTGATGCAGTCCCAGGTCTTGGTGTTTTTTAAGCTCAACTAACGGCAGTAATCCCAACATGCGGAAAGACAATTTATCTTCAATGTCTTTCGCCGATTTAAAGTTATCGTTTAGCGATTCAAACACAAACGCTGCCACAATACCTAAACCAAACGTAGCCACAAATGCCAACAACACGATCAATGCTTTTTTCGGTTTAATTGGACGTTCCGGGGCGAAGGCGCGATCAGTAAAACGCGCAACCGCCGAGTTAAAGTCACTGGTGACTTCCGTTTCCTTGGAGCGCGATAAGAAAGTATCAAAGATCTTACGGTTGGTATTCACTTCACGTCGAAGCTTACGGTAAATATTCTCCTTGCTGAGCACACGGTGATATTTGGCTTTAATACTCGCAAGATCTCTTTCTAACGCTTTAATGTTGCGCTTTTTCGTGGTTAAACTTTTATCCAGTCCTGAAACGATCTTCAGGATCCGCGATTTCATGCGTTTTGTTACTGTGTTCCACTCTGATTGTGCCGACTTGAACGTCGGATGTTTAGGTCCATACACTTTAGAGAGATCGGAAATTTTCAACTCAACTTCAATTTGATTATCTCGCAATGACACAATCGCCGGGTGCGAGCTAATTTCAGGCATGGATTCTAACAACGCTAAATCTTTCGTCCCTTGTTCTTTCACTAACGCAACAATACTACGCAATTGATTATACTCATTGCGGGCCTGCGTTAATTGCTGAGAGGTTTGATCAAGTTCTTTGGAAATTAATGCAGAGACACCTTCGCCACTTTGGCTAATCAGATTTTCTTTATTACTGTATGCTTGCAGTTTGGCTTCTGACTTATCCAAAGTCACCCGTAAATCTGACAAGCGTGAGTGCAACCAACCTGACGCACTTTCATTCACCGAAATTTTATCAAACAAGTCTTGCTGTATATATACATCACCGACGGCATTCGCTACTTTAGCGGCTAGCCTTGGGTCCTGACTGTCAAACGAGATAGACACTAATTGTGTTTTACGGATCGGTTGGATGGTTAACTGCTCACTAAACTGCCTAATTAAAGCTCGTAATTTACGCTCTTCAAGCTCTTGCTCTGTTAATACTTCAGCGACGTCCGTTGGTAAGAAAGGTAGCACGTCACGCAACATGTCCATCACCGACTCACCCTGTTGCGGCTGGAATTCAGCTTCATCCTGCAAGTTAAGCTGAGTAATAACGGCACCTGCAATGGTGTTCGACTTTAAAATTTCAAATTGGGTTAAATAATATTCTTTACGATTAGAGTCTAAGCCCATCACCTCTTCGAAGGATACCGCTTTGGCTTGATTCGCTTCAATCAACAAGGTTGAGGTGGCTTGGAATGTCGGCGTGATATTTTTAACAATAATGAGTGTTAAAATGGCCACTGCGGTAGCCAGAAAAAAGATCCGCCATTTAAACTGATTAATTATTTTAAAATAATGACTGAGATTGATAACCTCTTCCACCGGCTGTTTTTTTATCATGCTATTACTACTCGTCATGTCAGTCATTAGAAGAACCTTTGTTCAATAGTAATGGTATCACCCGCATTTACCTGGTAAGTCAGGCTGGCGTTAACTTGTTTATCCTTATCACTTTCTTTATAAATAAACACTTTTTCTTCTGATGCTCGGTCGGTCAACCCACCTGCTAACGCAATCGCTTGGTTCACCGTCATACCGGGTTGATAAGAATAACCACCCGGTTTGTTCACTTCACCGTGAATATAAAAAGGACGGTATTGAGTCACATGCACATATACGTTTGGTTCAATCAGATAATCCCCCACCAAACCACGATAAATCAGTTGTTCCACTTTTTTAACGGATAAACCAGTCACTTTGATTTGCCCCAAAAAAGGGTAATTAATTAAACCACTATTACTTAACAGCGTATTTACCGTGAGATCATCTTGACCATACACTTTAAATTCAATTTGATCGCCAGGGCCTAACACATACGCATCTTCCGCCTGCACGGTCGAAAATAAAATGCCAGCGAATAAAACAAGACATAAGTACAACTTTTTCATAATGACTCTTTAATGTGGTTATATTAATGGCGTGAGGGCAGTTACAAGGACAGCACCTATCAGCGCAATCCTTGTGTCGGTAACAACCTGTGTATTAAACACAGCGGTGGCGCAATAATAATCATGTCATGATCACTATCGCGCAGAACATGTTATAGGGTAAATGTAAGGTTTAAACCGGTGACAAATTTGTCATAAGAAATGTTTTGCTGGTTAGAATCGTTATTGATCATTTCAGCATACAGCGACGCGTCTAACCATTGCGTAAATGAGTAATCAACAGCCGCGGTATATTTCAAGTATTCATCTAAACGGTTATTCGCTTCATTTTCATATTCGTCTTGTTGATAAGTCACAGCCAGTGAGGTATCAACTTTTGAACTCCAGGCGTGAACCCAAGATAGATCAACATCACGCTCTACTAAGTAAGAGCCATCTGCAGAATCAGGGTCTTGTGAAGCCTGTGTCGTTGACAGATAGAAAGAGGTATAACGTAGCGGTTGCCACTTAGCACCGATATCCCAAGTTAAGCCATCAAAATCGTCAATCGCAGTGTTCTCAAATTGTTTAAATTCAAAACCTAACTTACCATCGAGAGTAATGACTGACGAACTCTGCCACTTCAAACCCAGCAGCGCATTATAAACATCAGAATCTTTTAGTGATGCGGTATCATAACGAATGTAATCACCGTTTAGGGTCAGCGATACTTCGGTAAATGCGTTGGTATTGTAATAAAAAGTGGTACCCAATAAGTTGTTTGATACGTTGCTGTCGGCGGTAGCAAACACATTGTTGTTGTTATAATCGATGGTACCTGCTTCAGTGGTAAATGCGATACGCGCCTGCGTGCTGCGCATACCATATTCATAGGTTGCGGTTAACAACAGGTCTGAATAACGGATCAAGTCCGCATTCGGATCAAAAGCACCTTCACTTAATCCCGAACCACGTTGCTCAGAAATACTCGCTATCGACGCAGAAAAATCAAAACGGTGTGATTTACCATTTTCAATATGCACAGCGACACCCAAGTCACCATCAACATAGTTATCATCCGCATTTTCTGCATAAGTGCCAGCGTTCAGGCCAACATCAAACGAGAGGGTGTTAATACCATTATCAATTTTAAAACTAATCGCAGGTGCTACAATTAATACCGCACTACTTGTTTCATTATTCGTTTGGTTATAAATGTTATCATCGTATTTAGCGTCTATACTTAGTGACGGCGTGACTTGAGTACCAGATTTAGTCGTGTATGTGTCAGTGCTGCTGTCAGGTGCTGCAATAGTTGGCAGGCTAAATATTGCAAGCAACGCCGTCGCTAAGACACTTTTTTTAGCGCTTAGCGTGCTGTGATTGAACTTAGTCATAATTAATTTTAATCCCTTAATTGTGAGTTTAAATGCTACTGATAAATAAAATTCATTAACGATGAATGAGAAAAAAAGTAATTACATCCTTTAATTAACAACAACTATTTCTTAATGTTAAACAACAAAGCAACACGGTTAATTATACTAATCAGATAATATTTAAATGGTATTTAGTATGCTAATACTGCATACCCAACTTGTTTACATTATTTTTAGACACAGTTTAACCCTACCATAGCGGGTATTGAGTACATATGAAGTGTGAGTGAAATCAACATATTAAGGTACGGATTAATGAAGTGGATAAGAGTTATCTAATGCTTTAGTTTGAAGTGGTATTAGTGAAATAAAGTGAGATCTAAGTAGTGTGTACAAATGTTTATTCGTTCATCATTATGATGATTTCCTTTCTTTGGACCGATTTTTTAAATAGCCCCCTCCATTTCCGATAACTTTCAATTTCCAGCAATAGTAACGCAACTGTGATTATGTAAAATTAAATAAAGCTGAAATGGTTTATCTTTGCCTGTTATTTTCGCCTTGAAAAAGACAACATCAATAAAATCACCCTAATATTTTTTCAAGATTGTTTATCAATCTGATATATTCATCCGAATCATTAAGCCCACCAGAGACCAACTCATCTTTTCTATTCAATAAATCAAATAATTCGTCTTTCGATTTTGCGACATATACACCTTCTACATTAGCAAACGATTCTGATGTAGCTAGTTGGTGATCATTGCGGTGTTCATTCAGTGATGCTTTTCGAGGGAAAATAATAATAGGTTTCTTTACTCTTAAAGCGGTTAAAATAGAACCCATTCCAGCATGCGATACTAGAACATTACATTGAGAAATATATTTTTCAAACTGTTCTGGTTCTACAGACTGAAACACTGTCATATTATCAGATTTAAATTTTGACTTACCAACTTGAGCTACAATTTGACGAACCTGATGAACCTGATTAACCGATTGAACCCATTCATCAACACTCTCCGCTAAACGATCAAAAGGAATTTGAGTTCCGACAGTAACTAATATCATATAACTCTTCCTATATATTGAGTACGTTTATTCGCAAGGTGTTCCCACTGCGTAAAACTATTATGAGCGAAATACGACGCAACAAATCCTGATAATGATATTTTTTCGGAGTTCGCGATACTGTCTAACCAAATGGTTTTTGAACCAAGTAGTCTTGCGATAATAATTGTAATTAAACCGGGTAATGCCCCCGTTGTTATAACATGTGTTGGTTTTTCTTTTCTTAATATACTTAATAAGCCAGACACAACATTAAATAGTCGAGATATTGTATCTCGGCTGATATCACCAATAACATAGTAATTATCACTGTCAGATAACTCAGTTGGTTTTTCATAAGTGCACGCATACACCACATTATTTGATGCAAAAAGTGGTAATAAACGGCACAGTTGAACCCAGTGACCACCAGGTGAGGATATAGCTAATATTTTATTTTTGTTCATTTGACAAACCCAAAAGTGATTCTTTATTTAAAAGGCTAAAATATAAGCATTCCCATTTAGGTAATACTATTTTAGACGAAAAATGTGCTAAATAGTATTCTTTTGCTTTCCTAGTAACTTGGCAGTCACTCTCAAAGACATAGTTAAGCTTGTTTGTAATAGCGTCAATATCACCAGGCTCGATCAAGTAACCAGTTTCACCTTCGATAATGACCTCTGGAATGCCCCCAACAGGCGTTGAAATAATAGGTATTTCGCAAGCCATAGCTTCGATGATCACCATAGGTAATCCCTCATTATACGACGGCAAAATAAATACACTACACTCACTTAATAGTTGTGTTTTTTGTTCTATATTTACCCATCCATGATTGGTTATAGAGGCATTCATATTTAATTTATCAATAAGCTCTTGAACATATTCGTTTTCACCTGATCCACAAATATGCAAATGACAATCGTCAGGTAATTTACTAACCGCTTTGATTAGATCATATATGCCTTTTCGTGGAATAAAAGCACCTAAAAATAATATGTGATTCGTTTTACGTTTAAGGTCTTTCTTTTCAATATCAACATAGTTATTTATCACCAATGTTTTTCTACTTGATATCGATAAAATAAATCTTTGCCAGCTATCCGATAAAACCACAAATTCATCAATCGACTTGATAAGCCAAAGAATAAGTTTTTTACGTAAACGACCACTACTTGCATAATAATCTTTGAATTCAGAACCGTGCAGATGAACAATTGATTTGTGGTTAAATACTTTAGCAATCGCAATAAAAAGTAATTTTCTGAAAAAACTGCCTTTATACGACATATGACAGTGTAATATGAGGTCTTTTTCTTTTATACAAAAATAGAGTAATTTGAAAGTAGCGGATATAAACAGATATAAATCATGCCATTTACTTTTACCCTCGTGTGATCCTATTCGGGTATGTTTTTTGTTGTCGAATAAACCATTATCAATATAGCCCTGTATTACAGAATCTATACCACCTTTTTGAACTGTACCTAGAGTTAAAATATGCATTTAAATATCTTCATTTAATATGTATGGGTTTTCAATTATTGAAGAGGACCCCTTATACGATATAATTTTACTTGGGTTACCCACAACCACAGCATTATCAGGCACATCTTTAGTCACAACAGCATTAGCACCAATAATTACATTGTTACCTATAGTTATGCCACCTAAAACACAGCATCCGGTGCCAAGATATACGTTATCGCCGATTACTGGATACTTACCTGATTTACCTGCAATTGTTACGTTATGCACAATAGTAAAATTGCTACCAATTATTACATTAGCCCCAAAAGTTGTAGAAAATACATGGCGTATACAAAATGCTGGGCCAATATTAGCTCGATATTGAATATCAGAAACTAATACCCTTTTATAGTATATAAACATCAACTTAGGGATAAGCTGCAGTAGTTTATTGTATTCTAAATATTTAGCTAAACGCATCCAAAAACTGAATTTAAAACCTTTAACAAAAAAAATACTTTTAAGAAAAAGTAAAAAATTCACTCGGCCATGGTAACGATATAAATCAGACTTAATTAACTTAAAAACACTCATAAATCATCCTTGAAATAAACATGTGAAATTGCTATGCCTCAATTAAAAAACCTTACCTTGTATCGTCAAATTGGGTTTACCAACACGCATAAATAAAGAAAGCAACAGCGTGATAAAACCTACATGCCAGGTTAATAAGGTATTAGCTGCACTTTTCATATTTTTTTTCCGCACTGAAAACATAATAAAAATAGCAAACCAACTAGCAATAAATATCAATATCGAGCCACTAACACTAATCAGTGTAAAATAATTAACAGTGGCCAAACCAGCTAAAATTAAAGCATTGAGAATTAGCGGCATAAATAAATACCATAAATGTTTTACACATAGACTAAACCAAGGTTTACCTAAGGCACTTTTTAATAACGCACCATTGGCAAATAGTCGGCCATTACGCCACAAACGACATATTCGCTGTAAATTTCCTTCTCTATGCCCAGTATGCATGACCGAATTTACTGGCAAACGTTTTAACAACCAATTTTGACTCAATAACCTAACCCCTAACTCAAATTCTTCTCGTGCAAGCAGTGCCGAATGAGAGAAGTAGCCAACGCTATCAATAGCCTTTTTACGATAAAAACCACCGCCGCCTAAGTGCTTTTCATTTTTAATCAATGACATTTCTCCGTAAACGGCAGCTCGCCTTCTGTCTTCGTCTGACATATATTGGGTATCAACCAACTTTCCTGCAACTCCCGCAACTTGTGAATTTTCACGCAAGTATTTCATTGCTTCAACAAGAAATCCCTCACAGAGTTCCATATCGCCATCAAGTAAATACAAGTATTCACCTGAAGCATGTTGATAACCTAGTTGGGGTGCAGCACCACAACCAACATCAGCTTGATTTTCAAACTGAACAATTTTCACTGGATATTGTTTGGCTATTTCAATGGTTTTATCTGTTGATAATGAATCAACCAAGATAATTTCACTGGCATAGGATTTAGCTTCTCCTATACACGACTCAATACACGCCGCAATATTACGCTCTTCATTTAATGCTTTAATAATAAAAGTTATTTCTATATCTTTCATCGGTGTATCCAGTTTTGTCTAAAGTCGTAAAATTACGCTAATGCGTCAGCCAAAAATGTAGCTGACGAGCCTCTAAGCTCGGCCAGTTTTGTATTTACCTGTGCATAATCAATTTTCATTAACTCTTGAGTTAACTCAACAGGGTCAACATCACCACGATAAATATGATGCGTTAGCTCTAATAACGAAAGTAAACTTTCTAGACGAGTTAAGCCTCTATTATCGTTAGGGTAATATATAAATGGAACTTCAAACAAAATAGCAAAACAAACACAATGAAATGAATCGGTAATAACCAATTTACTTTCTTTAATATTTCGTAACCAGCTATCAACGGGCCTGTAATAATGTGAACGCCCTTTTGACGAATAATATATATTCTTCTCGGTAAAGTTTAATATTGCAGCAGCATTGTTAATAAACGCCTCAAAATCACTGTCAACATCTAATTTGTAGTAAACAAGATCGGCTGTATAATCTTCTGATTTATCACCGATAATGTCATCAAAAAAGGCACGACCAACTAATAAGGTTGGATCTAATACATGCTCAGCATTTACCATGAAGGTATTTTTACAAATATCGACACCAGATTTTTCTCTTACAGAAATAGCATCAAAAGATTGAATTTCGGTGGCAATTTTAGCCGTATCTTCTTTATTCAATTCCCAAAAATCATTACCAAAACTTGCCGCATAAGAAATTTTTTTAACCCCCGCATCTAAAAATGCTAAAAAATAAACTAAAGAAGAGTTACCTGTATATGACGGACGCCATACTTGATCACTACCAACAATGGCATGGCTATAACTTAAATCTGCTTGGCTAAGTTCATCAAAAGTGTGAAACGTTTTAGCACTTGTCGGCAGCCACTTATCTCTAAATTCTTGAAATATTTCAGGGTTAACAAATAAGTCATGTGTTATTTTTTGTTCTTTTAGGCCTAAATCCATCAAAATAGCTTTGATATGGCTTTTTAATTTAGCCTTCCACTTAACCTTAGCCCTTTTAGGCATAAAGTTAATATGTTCAGATTGATAACCTAATTCATTTGTCACATAACAATGTAAAGCCGCCGCCTGTAACACTGCACCATAGTTATGGTTTGAGTAATGATAATTAACAATGCCAATTTTTTTCATATAGCCCTCTAAAGTAATTCCTTTATAAATAACCGTTTCACTCTTTATTTAAATAACACGTAAAACATCGTCTAAATCACGACGGGGTGATCTAGGTACTAGCGTTTCATCTGGTGCATAACCGATAGCAATGAGCATAATAATTCGTAACGAAGGATCTAACGCTAAAAGTTTATGGGCGGCTTTATCTGCTTTAGGTTTTACACACCAGTTCAAACAGCAAGAACTTATATTGTGTGACTTCAAGGCTAAAATAAAACTCATTGAAAATAAGCCACCATCAACATAGGGCTCATGTCGCTCTGTTGCGCCAAAAAAACAACTTGCATCAGTCAATATTACCGCGATATGTGGCGCTAAGTGACCAAAGCCAACATTACCATTTTGATGGGATAACAATTTTTGTTTTAATACAGGATCACTGACGATGGTTACCTTTACCGGCTGTCTGTTACATGCAGAAGGTGATAATTGACTTATACGCACAACATTTTCAAGCAACTCACTAGCGACTGGCTCAGCTGAAAATGCTCTGACACTTCTACGTGCATTCATTAATAATGAAAATTGCTCACTGTAATTTATTTCATCTACATCGAGTTGTGTTATTTCACAAGGGGTGTTGTATGCGCTTCGTTCACAACTATAAGTTGTTAAAAAGGTTTCTAGCTCGTTTGTAATAACATTATTAGCATCTAGCTTGTAATCAACAATTCGATCGTAATAACTTTGCAGCGTGCCAATGGCACCACGGTAAATAGAATCTTTTTCATCAACAACTTCGGTGCGTTGCCACTTACTAATCAGTACCATTGTCGCCCGTGCTGGCGCTAAGCCAAAAAGCCTTTTAGGCCCAGGCATTACTAAGCCTTTTTCTAATTTATGATATTGAAATAACAGCTCTGAGCTAATAATTGATCTTTTTGCATTAGCCACAGTCCAATGCATGGCTTTATAGTCTTGAGAGATATCATACAAATAGTAGCGTAGCTTAACGACTCTCAACATTTCAGTTTTTGTACGATAATATACGCCCCATATTAAAGGAGATTTTTGTAAAATCTGTTTCAAATTACTTTTTAATGACAAAATTTAACTCCTATAAATTTACAATTAAAATAACTGTTCAGATATTATTTTCTGAACAGTTTTAGTTTTTTAAAACCACCAATAATCAGAAACCATGAAATAGCGAGTACAGCAATTAAAGAGTAAGTTAGAAGAATACTATCAAAAGAAGATATAACGATTGCAGCAACTACATGAAACAAAATTAGCGGCATTATATTAATGGTAAGTACAGATAGCAGTGATTGTACTTGTTGCACACACCTTAATAATAATCCCATAGCGACAACGTTCATAAACGTAGAGGCTATGGCATATATAAGCACTGTTTTAGCTAAATCGTAATCTAGGTAAATACACAGAAGTAACGTGCCAATTCGAACGAAAAAGTTACCAACATGAAAGATTAAACGCGTATGTTGTTTATTCATCACATCGAATAAACCACCAAATGCTTGTACCAACAGTGTCGACATAGCAAAGTACGATAAAAAGCTGGCTAAGACTCCGGCATCCCCCCACTTGTCGCCTAAAACAATAACAAATAAAGAATCACCGACAACCGATAACACGGAAAAAGGGATCAATAAAAAAGCAAATAGTACCGTAAAAAAAACATTGGTATTTTTCTTGATTTTATCTATATCATCATTAGCTTTATCTTCTGAAATTTTTTGCATAAATGTTTTTGATATGGCACTACCAAGCGCTGTAACCGGTATATTAACCAAGCGATTAGCGATGGCAAACAACCCTGCGGCTACGGAAGAAAAGTAAGCGGCAACAATTATAACCGGTAGCTGTAACATGCTATTAATTAACAGCATTGAAGGAGTATTGTATTGCAGATAACGCTTATATTTAGTAACAATAAAACCATTGGATATAGTTGTATTTTTCTGACCTTGATAACGCTTTAATGTTGGTAGTAAATAGAAAATAGCGAACACACTTGCAATCACTCTCGCTAAGATCAAATTACCAACAAAGGCATAACCACTAAAGCCACTTAAAATAGCAATACCTCTATCAGATATCCCCTCGACTACTTTCGAGGTGCTAACCTTACCAAAAACCTTAACTCGAACGCCCAAATAAGTAATAGTGACATAAATACTTTGTAATAAAACTAACAGTGGAATCGAATATACAATTAAAGGATTAGATTTAATCTTTAACAAAGAGACTACATCTTCATTAAAAAAATAGAGCGCTATACTGATAAACAAACAAAAAACGTAAGTAAGAGATAAAGACAACCTAAATATCTTAATAGCTTCGTCTTCGCTTTTTGGAATTAAAATAGCTAAGTGCAGACTAAGCGTAGAGAGCGTCGCCAAAATAAGGCTTATCGCAAGTAAAGATGAAAACTCACCGTAGGCTTCTACGCTATATAGACGGGTAATAATTGGGATCGCAATAATTCCAATTATTTGACCAATAGTATTTCCAACTAAAAGTTTACTTGTGTTTTTAATAAAATTTGAAGGCATATGTGTCATTCCTAATCTATCACTGAATATCTGGATCATTCATCATTTCAGTTCGAAATAACCACATGAAATAAAGTAATACGCCACCAATACTGATACACCAGGAAGCAGTAAAAAAGCTAATTGGTAATAACGATAATGTAAATGACATTAAAAAAGCATATGTTGCAGCGGAGTATGGATCTGTATTATCGGTTTTTCTGTAGTATTGAAAATATGTTTTCATAGACTGAAAAGTAAACACTATCCATATTATAAATCCAAAAGGCCCAAACTGAAATAAGGACGAATAAGCACCCGCATCTACAATATTGTTATGATCTTCTGAATTTAATATATTGTTTATTGAACCATTAGAAGACATAGAACCTATACCCAACCCTCCACTTTGAATATATGTATCATAGAAATGTGACACTGTTTCAAAACGAACATAGATATTACTTTCTGAATCATGCAGTGACATATTTGATAAACCTTCGATATGTTCAGAAAAAACAATTGGAAATACGAATGCAACAGCTAAAAAAACCATCACATATAATCTAAATGATTTCTTTGTCAGCCCTTTAATATACATAAGTGTAAGAGTTGCAACGCCCATAGCAAGAAACCCCATGCGACTCTCCATAATAAATGCTTGAACTAAAAATAATAATCCAGCGGTTATCAATAAAATTTGGTTTTCTTTTTTAGTTCTGCTCCCTGTTATCAAAAGGGCTACTACAGCAACAAAACCAAAGATCACCTCATTTTTAAGAAGAACAATTCGTCTTACATCGAGTGAAAAAAAAGCGGAACGCCTTTGATATTCATCTAGGAAGGCCAAGTTACTGATTCGATCTATTATCAGTAAAGTAGATATTAATATTGCAACCCATATAAACGACCAAATAATTTCTTTACTCGTATATTTAAAAAAATACATAAAATAAAAAACAAATATTGGAGAAAAAACATAAAGAGAGGGAAGCCAATCCTTCATAGGTTTCACAAATACGAAATTAGCAGATATAAAAGACACAACAAAAAAAACAAAAAAGGCCAAAATCGGATAGTAAAAACTCTTAATTTCACAAAAATCTTTATCTCTAGCTAATCTAAATACAGATAAAAATAAAAAACAGATCATCGAAAAAGCGAATAGCCAAGCGCCTAACACCGTATCAAAGCCAATTAACTTTGTAATAAGACCATCACTTTCAAAAACAATTAAGCACATCAAAGTCACTTTGAAATAAGAAATTTTATTTTCTTTAATAGAATTAAATAAATTGTTTTCTGGTTTATCAATACGCTTTAAATCAGTCATCATTAATCACTACCAAACAAATCACGCGTACAAACCTTATCAACCACGTCTTGCAGCGCTGTTTCCATACGGTTCGATACAATCACATCTGACATGGCTTTAAACGCGTTAAGATCAGTAATCACTTGAGAGTTAAAGAAGGAATCTTCATTTAACACCGGTTCATAAATAATCACTTCAATGCCTTTCGCTTTAATCCGTTTCATCACGCCTTGAATAGACGATGCGCGGAAATTATCCGAGCCAGTTTTCATGATCAGGCGATAAATACCCACCACTTTGGGCTGCTTATTGATAATAGAAAAAGCGATGTGGTCTTTAGGTAAGCAATAACCACCATAACCAAATGAGGGGTTGTTGTAGTGATTACCGATACGTGGGTCGAGTCCAACCGCTTCTACTGATGAAGTATCAAAATAATTATTATCTGTCGGCGTCGCAATAATGACATAATCCGCATTTTCGTAAGCGTCATATTTATTGGTCGTCGCGGTTAAGTTTAAGGCTTTATTGGCGAGGAAGTCTTCTATTTCGGCATCCGCAATCGGTGATTTTCGGTCGTTAATTAATACGACTTTATCGGCAATAATATCAAACGCTATCACGTTATTATGCTGGGCTAATAACACCGCATTCGACAGATCAACGTAGCCAGTCCCTGCTATCGTAATATTCATAAACGTCCCTGATGTATAAAGATGACAGACTCCGCTGTCATTTATTGCCAGTAGTTTTGTCTAAAACTACTGTGTCTAACCTAAATTATTATGATTGCTTTTCGGTTTTCTTTTTACCTAATTCTGCTTTAGAATCTTGCAGATATACGTTTTCGTAGCAGTAGTTGATCGCATCGATGTAGCCCTCTACTGAGCCACAGTCAAACCGCTTACCTTTAAATTTGTATGCAATGACACACCCTTCTTGCGCTTGTTTTAATAATGCGTCGGTGATTTGGATCTCTCCCCCTTTACCGGGTTGGGTATTCTCAATGTACTCAAAGATATCTGGCGTCAGAATATAACGGCCAATAATCGCAAGGTTGCTTGGTTCAGTACCTTTCGCGGGTTTTTCTACCATGTCAGTAACACGGTAGAGATCGTCACGAATTTGGTCACCGGCAATAACACCATACTTATGAATATCATCAGCAGGTACCTCTTCCACGGCAATAATCGAACAACGGAATTGCTTGTACAGTGCCACCATTTGTTCGAGCACGCCTTTGCCTTCATTGACACAAAGGTCATCGGCAAGTACCACCGCAAACGGTTCGTCACCCACAAGTTCCCGTCCCGTTAAAATGGCATGACCTAAACCTTTCATTTCACTTTGACGAATGTAAGTAAAGTGCGCCGATTCGATAATTTCACGAATATCATCAAGTAACTCTTCTTTGTTGGTACCCTTGATTTGATCTTCTAACTCGTAGTTTTTATCAAAATGGTCCATTAATGAATGTTTGCCGCGACCCGTCACAATACACATGCCGTTCATACCCGCTTCAATCGCTTCATCAACGCCGTATTCAATTAACGGCTTATTGACGACAGGCATCATTTCTTTTGGCATTGATTTGGTGGCGGGTAAAAAACGTGTGCCGTAACCAGCTGCAGGGAATAAACATTTTTTGATCATGATATGTACTCTCTAGTAAGGTTAAGACATGACTCTAGGTAAAGTTAAACATTCGGCCACGCTACCGCTATTATTTGTAATTTTACAAAACCGCTAAAACAAACGTTTACGCTGCATATTTAATACATACGTTATTATATAAAACAGAAACGCATTTACTCGCTCATAAACAGAGCCTTTAACAACAACTAAATTCATCAACTAAGACTCTCTAAATTGTCTATTAACGTGACAAAGATAAATCACCAGCGCCATAAATACGTTACAGCACACGCATCAAACTGTCTATAGTTCAAAGACATATATAGCGACAGGTATGTTACAGAAAGATTAAAACACCCAATTACTTAACGTCATAACCCAACATCACCAGCGCATTAGTTGACATTTCTAAATTAATTTTCAATTAATCATCACGTCTGCCAAATACGGAATAATCGCCTGATATAGTATTAGATAAGTTTGAGTGTTTGGGATGATTTACTAATATGCTATGCTTTTTCTACTATTATTTTAGCTATGATTTGAGCTGACAGAATGGATCTTTATAATTCATGATTTCTAAACACCTGTATTTACCCTGGTTGATTATCGCGTTAAGCACTTCTCCAGCCACCGCATATATCAGCCAATCTTTTAGTTATGATTTTTATCACCAATTAGCATTGGAATATGGTGATGATGCCACTGCAAGAGCTAAACGCTGGCAGTCACTGCTCGAATCATCAAAATTAAGCTCGGAGTGGGATAAAGTGAATAAAATAAATAATTTTTTTAATCGTGAAATTATTTACAAAACCGATAGGGAATTATGGAAAAAACATGACTATTGGGCTTCACCAGCCGAAACCATTGGTCAAGGCATGGGAGATTGTGAAGATTTTGTGATTGCTAAATTCTTTAGCTTGATCGCGTTAGGCATCCCTGAAGACAAACTACGCTTAATGTACGTTCGCCATCTCAAGGTTAATCAGCCGCACATGGTATTGTTATATACCGAGAACAAAACAGCAAAAACGGTGGTATTAGACAATTTTAATCCACAGATATTACCGACCAGTTTGCGTCGAGATTTAAAACCGATTTACAGCTTTAACGGCCAAGGTCTATGGACAGCAAAGGCAAAAAGCCGAGGGAAAAAAGTAACCAATAGTCGCGGCGTATCGGCATGGCGAGATCTTGTGACAAAAATTGAAAAAAATAATATTTAATATTAACCGGGTAACGCTTTATGCAAATTCATTCATGATTATATTAGCTAAGCCACTATTTTAACTTATATCTGATACTCTGCTAGCATCACGCCTCAATTATAAAATGTATTTAATGAAACAAAGGAACTGTTTTATCAATAAATCTAAGCTTAGTTTGAGTACCCAGCTCTATACCCTTATTTTAACTATCGTGAGCATTAGTTTTATCGGTTCGCAAATCATCAATATCAAAACCACCCGCGATTATCTCAACCAACAATTACAATCACACGCACAAGATACGGCCACCAGCTTAGGTTTATCTATTTCTCCTTATATGGATAAAGACAATATTGTCATTGCAGAAACCATGATCTCGGCAATTTTTGATTCCGGTTATTACCAATCGATCATTTTGACTGACTTAGCCGATAGCGTCATATTTTCGGCTTACAATGATGATTATATTGAAGGGGTTCCCTGCCACTTTATGAATACCAATACCTTAACCGCCCCGATTGTATTCTCTGAAATTAATGACGGTTGGGATATAGTGGCAACGTTAAGTGTGCAAGCGAATACCGGCGTATCCTATACCAAGCTATGGCAGCAAACTCGTGATCATTTTTTCTTATCATTGATCATTTCATTTATATCATTATTGCTTGCCCATTATATTATTAAAGCTGTACTAGCCCCATTAGCCAGGTTAGAGCAGCAAGCCAATGCAGTATGTCAAAAACAATTCCCACTGATTAATAATACTGCTTTTACGCGGGAAATCAGTTCTGTGACGACCGCCATGAATAACATGGTTACTAATATCCAAGCCAATTTTGATGAGCTAAATCAACATGCAGAAAAACTCTGTCGTCAAATTTATATCGACCCACTCACTGAGTTAGGGAATCGAAAAGCATTCGACAAACACTTTAGTCATTTACAGCACACCCTGAGCCATGATGATCAATATATTATCGGCATGGTATTATTGCCCTCATTGAATACCATTAATGCTCAATCTGGTTATCATGCTGGTGACGAATATATAAAACGCGCGGTGGCCGTCATTCAAGCCATATTTAAGCCCATTATGATCACTCAGTTATTTCGTTCACACGGGGGTAGCTTGCTGTTTACCATTAAGAGTAGTGATGTAGGCAGTATTGATATATGCCATCAACTCAATACACAGTTCACGATGTTAAATTCGTTAGCATACAGTGACGGCTTTGCAAATGTGATTGCGACATCATTTACTCAACGCGAAAAGCTAGCAAACTTGTTAGCCAACCTTGATACCTTGCATACACAAGAAGTATCGTCCAATAAACAAGGTATTATTTATACTAACCGGACAAATTCACCAGATTTTGGTTTTCAACAATGGAGCCATATCATCGACATCTTAGTGGCCAATAACGAAGTTGAATTGGTGTGCCAACCAACGGTAATGTGTGATGCTAATACCCCCTTGTACCATGAGATATTTAGCCAATTCTTATTTGAAAAAATACATCTACCTAACAGCCAATTATTTGCGATGGCAGAACGTTTAAATAAGTCTGAAGCGTTAGACAAAATTGTGTTACTAAAGTTAGCACAGCTTAACCTTAATGACCGCTTCGATGTCATCGGTATTAACTTAACCAATCAGTCCCTGCACTGCTTAGAATTTAGGGATTGGTTAACCCATTTCTATGCGCAAAATCGCGAGAAGTTACCTAACTTAGTCTTTGAAGTGAATGAAGATGCTGTACTGTCGTCGATCGAATCAAGTTGCGCTTTCATTACCTTTGTTAACTCACTCGGCATTAAAGTCTGTATTGACCATTTTGGTTCTAGCTTTACCTCATTCAAATATTTAAAAGGGCTAAATATTCAATACTTAAAAATTGATGGTTCTTATATTCGCCACCTTGACGTAGAACCAGAAAACAACGCTTTCATTCAAGCTATTACTCATATTGCTCACAGTGTCGGAATCAAAGTGTTAGCTGCACATATTGAAAGCAAAAGTATTTTTAACCTCATTAAAGAACTAAATTGCGATGCAGCCCAAGGTATCTACATTCATAAGCAATTCGAATTAGCTAAATCTAGCCATGCAATGACTTACGCAGCCATTGAAGAGTCAATGCAACCATAATTTCGTTAATGACAATCATGTATATCGGTTTATCCGGCTAATGTAGCGATTAACAATCAAGATGATACGCTAGCCGATATATTATTAACATTCAATGACTTAACTGTACACGGCCAAGCTAAACAGCTTTAAAAACCAACGATTTTCATGGTAGCATGTTACTGATTAGGTACGTAGGCAGCTGTTAAATACTTACCTGTTAACTATATCCATAGATAAGGAATTTATTTAATGAAAAAACTAACTTTAGCTAGTTTACTTCTTACATCATTGAGTGCCCCCATGCTCGCGACAGCGGCAGACGTTGCAACGGCAGAAAATACGGACGCAGTGACTAGCACCGAACTCGCACAAGTTGAACCAGTTGCTAAAGGCAATACAACCCCTGTTATTAGCAACGAACTTGCACAGGCAGAATCAATTGCTAAAGACAATGCCGACCCTGTTATTAGCAACGAACTTGCACAAGCAAAATCAATTGCTAAAGACAATACGGTCCCAGTCATTAGCAACGAACTTGCACAAGCAAAATCAATTGCTAAAGACAATACGGTCCCAGTCATTAGCAACGAACTTGCACAAGCAAAATCAATGGTGCAAGAAAATGTACCCGCATTATCAAATACAGAAAACACCATCACATTAGCCAGTTTACCGACTGAAGTTGACAGTGTGACTGCTGAGTTATCACCTGCTGAGTTAATTATTCAAGCCATTGCTAATGATCCAGCTAATGCCCAAGACATTATTGCACAAGCATTTGCATCGATGAACAGTGTCGAAGAAATGGAAACACTATTATCCAATATACTTGCAAGCAGCGGTGACGATCCACTTTTAGTTCAATCAGTTGCCGCCGCGATGATTGAGGCTGGCGTTGACTCAGATACGGTGGTGGCATTAGCCGTCGCCCAGGGCATCGATGCGACATTAGTATCAGAAGCTACGGCAGCAGGTCCTGAATCTGCGGTTGGATTGACCGTTTCGGAAGTAGCAGCCGCGAGAGCCGCCGGCGTTGCGGCAGCGATTGCAGCTAGCGTCTCTCCACGTAAAACACCAAACAATCCCGGTAATGGCGGCAATGGTGGTATCTCGAAGAACGTTTAAACATCACAATTAATGCCACAAATACGTATTTCAAAGACCCTTTTAGGGTCTTTTTGTTTTTATTAGGTGCTACATATTGCAAAATTTTATTTTTTATAACATTTGCGCTGTCATTTTTTATGCGCCGATCCCGCTAGGTGCGAATCGTATCTGGGCAAGTTCAAGTATCGAATTTTGGGTCTTTGCTATTTTTATTGTTCATCTGATGACGGTAATCAAACGCGATAAACCGCTCTTTCCGCCTCGTTATTCGCTGCCGGTATTAATCCCTCTCACTGTGACTTGTGTATGGTTGCTATTACAAATCTTAGCCGGACTGTCTTTAGACCCGGCCGCGACACAGTTGATGTTATTAAAGACCTTAGCGTTAACCTTACTCGCGTGGTTAATTTGCTGTTATGTGAACGACAAAAAAACAGTTTACCAATTTGCATTAGCCTTGTTCTTAGCCGGTGTATATCAAGGTATTTACGCTAGCTGGTTAAACTTGAGTGTGGGTAGCCCCAGTCCGGTATTTGGTATTCCTTATGGTAATAGGGCGAATGGTACGTTTGTATATCAAAACCAATTGGCCAACTATTTAGCGCTAACGTTATCAATTGGCATTGGTATTTTGATCAGCCAATTATCCTACGATCAAAGCCGCTCTCGCCTGCGAGACAGAATTAGAGCCTTAGCCAACATATTATTAAGCGCTAAGATGGTGATCCGCTTGGGCTTGATCATTATGTTTATCGGTTTAATTTTAACGCGTTCACGGATGGGCAATTCAGCATTCTTTATGGCGTTAGCCGCGGTGAGCTTGCTGGCGTTGTTTATCTATAACCATCCGCCAAAAAACCTCAAGCTATTAATCATTAGCTTCTTTGTGTTAGATTTAATTTTAATTGGCTCTATCTTTGGCGTTGAAAAAGTAAGGCAGCGTTTAGTGGAAACATCGCTCGCATCCGAAACACGCGATGAAGTCGTACGAGATGCATTGCCTATGATCCAAGACCAGCCAATATTTGGCAGCGGTGGTGGCAGTTTCTATTCAAGCTTTCCGCGCTATCATCCAGAAGTGTATTCAGGATTTTACGACCATGCACATAATGATTATATTCAGTTCGCCGTTGAGCTCGGATTACCGATAACACTGATGTTAGGTGGTATGATGCTGTACTGTTTATTGTTATCAGTACGCACCATGAAAACAAGGCGAACCCCTTTATTTCAAGGTATTGCGTTTGGGTCCTGCATTGCAATATTGCATATGTTGTTGCATTCGACGGTTGATTTTTCATTGCAGTCACCGGCAATTGCGGTGATGTTTGTAAGTATATTATCGTTAAGTTTGATTGTGGGTAGGCTTAATACGCATTCTTATTCACAAAACCTTTAAATATGGTTAAGAAGATAATTTTAATATCGAAAAATACAGTCCAGTGACGGATATACTGTAAATCAAACTCAATACGTTTTTCCATTTTCTCTAAGGTATCGGTTTCTCCACGCCAACCACTTATTTGTGCCCATCCGGTGATCCCAGGTTTTACCTGATGACGCAACATATAGTATTGCACCTGTCCTCGGTATTCTTCATTATGGGCAACAGCATGAGGCCTAGGACCAACGACAGACATATGCCCAGCCAATACATTAAAAAATTGCGGCAGTTCATCTAACGACGTTCGGCGTAAGAATCCGCCGAAGGGAGTGATCCGGGCATCATTTTTTGTGGCTTGTATCACTTTGTCATTATCTTCCATTACCGTCATAGAACGGAACTTCCATACCTGAATTTCTTCGCCACGTAAGCCATAACGACGTTGTTTGAATAATACCGGTCCTTTTGAGGTTAGCTTAATGCCAACAGCAATGGCGAGTAAAAGAGGTGCGATCAACAATAAGATCAGAAGACTAACAATGATATCTTCCAAGCGCTTGATCCAGTTTTTTGCGCCCAAATAGGGTGACTCAAACACACTAAGCGTATCGACATGGCCGATATGATCAATACGAGCATGCATTAAACCCGACATCACCAGATCAGGTACAATATGCACGTCCACTGTGGTATCACCCAATTTTGATATAATATCTAATAGTCGCTGCTCTGCAATACGCGGTAACGCGATAAATAATACGTCTACCTTACCATCACGGGCTTCATCAACCGCTTGGTCAATATTACCCATAATAGTTAAATTATTATACGTTCTCGATTCATCACGATCATCATAAAAACCAACAAAATCATAGCCGAGTTCATTGTGCTTAGCGACTTCATTAAAGAGTTTCTCACCACGTTCTGTGGCTCCAATAATAGCCATTTTTTGTAAATTAAAGCCTAATTTACGACGTGTTACTTTCAATTTATGATTAAGGTAGCGCCACGAAAACATCAGTACAAATGCCTGAGCAAACCAAATGGCGATAGTAACTCTAGAAAAATCACTGGTTTGCTTAACTAAAAATAATGATAGAATTAATGAAAGAAAAGCGACAGTAAGCGCTGCCCATGATGTTAATACCATTTGTTGAAATTGATTAACCCGCCAGGTTCTATAAATTTCAAAAAACTCAGCCGTATATAAATATACAACCAGGGTAATTAACATCGCGATAAGATAATTATCATGTGACGTGATGCCATAAATAGCCAGTGCCGACCAAAATGCTCCCACTATGGTAGTTATATCCAATAAGCGATATAAAAAAGAATATGTATTACTACTAATTTTAAATGTTCTCGATGCTTTCATTATTTAATGTCCGTATTAAATCATTGAAACCAGGTTCCTGCTTGTGTTAGTACTATACAAAAAACCAGTGCTATCAATGCATTAAATGCAGTTTCATACTTCAATATTGATTAATAACATCCAAATAACGCACTGCGTCGACGGGTTAATGTTACACAAAGTTATTACTTAGGTATTTAGGTCTTAATAGGCGGTTAATGCTGAAAGGATATAAAAGGAAAAATAACACGATGTCTAATGTAAATCATGATGCTGGATATATAACACCATACTTTACCCGTTACAAATAACGAGCAAAGTATGGCGCCATATTGAAAGTCACACGAGTGAGTAATTAAAAGTTGTTACCAATAAACAGATAACCCGAAGCATGGCCACCTTCGGCATAACCGTAAGACAACATCACCGGACCAATGCCCGTGTCTAAGGCAATAAATACACTACCGGCAGAAATGGTTGAAGCAAAACTAACGTCATCTTTATCATTCCAGACATTACCCTGTTCAATTGAAGCGCCCATATACAGCGGGAATGAAAATGCGCCCAGATTATTATCCAATAAGCGATGACGATAGATTAATGCCACCAGCCCTTTATAGTTACCGGTAATTTCATTAATACCGTAACCAGACAGATTTTGGAAACCACCGAGTCCAACTTCAAATGTTGGCGAAATAGGCGGACCATCATAACTCGCCATCGATGTTCTACACTCAACGGTCGAGCGATTAAAAGACACCGCATTACGCCAATCCAAGCTGAAAAACACATTGTTTTCGCTACTATTTAAATAATCGCCGGTATCAATGTAAACATCTGAATCAAGCTTGAAACCTTTGGTTGGAAAAGAGATATTATCGAATGAATCTAAACGCAGTTGTAAATACCAACCCTTACTATCAAAATCACTGTTAATATTGGCACCAATAATTTCAGCGCTGCCAGATTGATAATAACTGCCTATCGCAATCTGCGCCCAATCAAATGGAATAACGCCTAACTCAGCATAGACACCAACTTGCTCGGTTTTAACCGGGAAATATTCAAATACCGAGCCGAGAGGGTCTAGTACAGGATCATTAACGGAACTTACGTATAACTTACTTTCATAATCTTCTAGACGTACACCAACTTTAAAGAAGAAGTATTGGTTGTAATCAATCGGTGAATAGAATTCGGTACTGAGATTTGAATCTGAGCCATACACGAACTCGGTACGCCATTCCCCGCCCAATCGATTTAAATCAGTCAGTATGTATTGCAAGCCTATTTGTTGGCGATCATCACGGCTGGTTGACTCTTGAATGTTAAATTTAAAATCGACATAACCCGGGCCCCAGCTTTTTTCGACGACATTGATGTGTAAGTCATGGCTGCCATTTTTATCAGTGATACTGTAATCAATTTTCTGAAAGAGATTTAACGCGTAAAGCGCATCCACTTGCTGCTCGAGTTCCATGACCGTGATCTTATCGCCGCGTTTTAAACTTAACTTATTTTCGATCACTCTCGGGCTTAAACGGGTATCGGTATTAATAGTAATGTTATTAATTTCGATGATGTCTATTTGTGCTAACTGCTGTTTTTTACGTTGTTTTTGTTGTTGGTATAATGCGTAATCAGCATCTGATAATGACAGAGCCAGCAGTTTAGCACTGGCATGTTCGGCGGCTTTCTCACCACGGTCTACCGCATCGGGCATTAAATCAAAATCAGCCGTACCGATACCATCGATTTCAGGGCTAAGTAGAATATCTCGTTCAGTTAATTTTAAGATTTGTTGATTGGCACTGGTCCGTGTCATCGAGCTCGATAATTGATCAAAGATAAGGAACGCGCTGGTGATCTCTTCTTGGCGATAAAGCTGTGAACCAATATCAACCGCAATAATGATGTCCGCCCCCATGTCTTGCAAGACGCCAATAGGCAAATTATTCACCATTCCACCATCAACAAGGTGTTGGCCTTCAATCAATACCGGCGTTAAAGCGCCTGGGATAGACATACTCGCCTGCATCACTTTGGATAAATCACCGCGTTCTAATACCACTTCACGCATGGTTTCAACATTGGTGGCAATAGCCCGATACGGGATCGGCAACAAGTCAAAGTGACTAACATAAGGCAAACTATTGGTTGATAAACGTAATAACTTCGCCATGCCTTGACCTTGAACGAAACCGGATGGGTATTCCACACTGGTACCGTCAAAACCAATATTGGTTTGAATTTGAAATGAATCCTGACGTTGCTTCTCTCTGACTGAAAGTGACTCACGTGGCACATCATCATTGTAACCTTGGCTCCAATCATACTCGGCTAAGATAATTTCAATTTCGGCAGACGAACGTCCCATGGCATACATGCCACCGATAAATGACCCCATGCTGGTGCCGGATACGTAATCTACCGGAATATTATGTTTTTCTAAATATTTGATCACCCCTAAATGCGCGGCACCTTTGGCACCTCCACCACTTAACGCGAGACCAATTTTAGGCCGTTGTGGTTCATTGTTATTATCACTATCTGAAACCGTATCTGCGGCAATGGCGGTTTGAAAATTCAGACTGATAAAGGAGAGTAATAACCAATTGGTTATTTTAAATGAAGAACTAAAAATCCGTTTAATCTGTAACATAGCTAAATGAAACCCTAAAAATTAATCCATCCCATCCAGTGGGAACAACACGTTATAACTATATTAGCAGCACCTATTTTAAAACTCCTAATTTCAGGCATAAAAAAAGCGACCCTAAGGTCGCTTTCTGCTATTACAATAAAAAGTTAACGATTAACGCGTTAAATTATTTTTTCTTCTTCATCGCTTTAGCATTAGGAAGGTCAGTAATAGAACCTTCATAAATTTCTGCAGCCATACCAACTGATTCGTGTAACGTTGGGTGCGCATGAATTGTTAATGCGATATCTTCTGCATCACAACCCATTTCAATTGCTAGACAAACTTCACCTAGCAATTCACCAGCGTTAGTACCAACCATAGCACCACCGATAATACGGTTAGTGTCTTTGTTGAATAATAACTTAGTCATACCGTTAGATGCGTCAGAAGCGATCGCACGACCTGATGCAGCCCAAGGGAATACAGCAGCTTCGTAGTTTACGCCTTGCTCTTTCGCTTCTTTTTCAGTTAGACCAGCCCACGCCATTTCTGGCTCAGTGTAAGCAATTGATGGAATAACTTTAGGATCGAAGAAGTGTTTCTTGCCAGCAATGTTTTCTGCAGCAACGTGACCTTCATGCACACCTTTATGCGCCAACATAGGTTGACCAACGATATCGCCGATTGCATAAATGTGTGGAACGTTCGTGCTCATGGTTTTATTTGTTTCAATAAAACCACGTTCAGTTACAGTAATACCTGCTTTTTCAGCATTCAAGCCAAGACCGTTTGGTACACGACCAACAGCAACAAGAACAGCGTCATAACGTACTGGTTCAGCAGGCGCTTTCTTGCCTTCAAACGTAACATATAGACCGTCTTCTTTCGCTTCAACAGCAGTTACTTTTGTGCTTAGCATTACGTTAAATTTGTTTTTAACTGCTTTAGCATAAATTTTAACGATGTCTTTATCCGCTGCAGGTACTAATTGATCTGCAAACTCAACAACGTCAATATCAGAACCTAGTGCAGAGTACACAGTACCCATTTCTAGACCGATAATACCACCACCAAGCACAAGCAATTTACCAGGAACTTCTTTCAGTTCTAGTGCATCAGTTGAATCCCAAACGCGTGGATCTTCATGCGGGATGAATGGTAGTTTAACTGGGCGTGAACCTGCTGCAATGATTGCATTATCAAAGGTAACAGTTGTAACGTTGCCGTTAGCGTCTGTTGCTTCGATAGTGTTAGCGCCAGTAAATTGTGCTAAACCTTCAACCACTTTAACATTACGCATCTTAGCCATACCGCCAAGACCACCTGTTAATTGACCAACAACTTTTTCTTTCCATGAACGGATTTTGTTGATGTCAGTTTTTGGTTCGCCGAACACGATACCGTGATCTGCTAATGATTTTGCTTCTTCAATTACTTTCGCTACGTGTAGTAACGCTTTTGAAGGGATACAACCAACGTTAAGACAAACACCACCTAGGGTGTGGTAACGTTCGATGATTACAGTTTCTAAACCTAGATCTGCCGCACGGAATGCAGCAGAATAACCTGCAGGACCAGCACCTAGTACTACTACCTGAGTTTTAACTTCATTACTCATTATGACCTCGTTGTCATTTAATTATCTGGAATAGCGGATTACCTCACTCAGAGGCACAATTTAAAGCTTCTGAGTAATGATGTTCAATTCCAGATAATTTTACATATATGTTAAATAAATGAGAAGCAAAAAGAGTTAAAACATTACAAAAATGCGATAACTCTTCTTATTAAGGACTTAAACTTCTCTTTAATTAAATACTAAAACTATTACTTAATTAAAATTAAACTATTGTTCAATTAAAATTACAGTACTAGTTGACGAAGATCTGAAAGATATCCGTTTAATGCTGTAACAAAACGAGCACCGTCAGCACCATCGATCACACGGTGATCATATGAAAGTGCCAGTGGTAACATAAGACGAGGAGCAAAGTCTTTGCCATCCCACTTAGGTTTAATTTCAGAACGTGATACGCCTAAAATTGCAACTTCTGGTGCATTAACGATTGGTGTGAACTGCGTACCACCGATACCGCCAAGGCTAGAAATTGTGAAACAACCGCCTTGCATGTCAGAAGACGTCAGTTTACCTGCACGTGCTTTCTTAGAGATCACTGCAAGATCTTGGCTAAGCTCGTAGATACCTTTCTGGTCAACGTTACGGATAACCGGAACAACTAGACCGTTTGGCGTATCAACAGCAACACCAACGTTGATGTATTTCTTCTGAATGATAGTTGCGCCATCTTCGCCGATTGAAGTATTGAACTTCGGATAATCAGCTAACGCTTTAGCTACTGCTTTCACGATGAAGATAAGTGGAGAAATCTTGAAGCCTTTATCTTGCTTAACAAGTTTGTTGTTCTCAATTTTACGGAACGCTTCTAGTTCAGTGATGTCTGCTTCGTCGAACTGTGTAACGTGTGGGATTTTAACCCAGTTACGGTGCAGGTTCGGACCAGAAATCTTCTGGATGCGAGTCATCTTAACAACTTCGATTTCACCAAATTTAGCAAAATCAACTTTCGGCCATGCTAGTACGTCCATACCAGAACCGTTGCCGCCAGTCGCGCCAGATTCTAAACGTTTAACTGCATTTTTAACGTAAGTTTGTACGTCTTCTTTCGCGATACGACCTTTACGACCTGTTGCGCCAACTTTATCTAAGTTAACACCGAATTCGCGTGCTAGACGACGAACTACAGGTGATGCATGGTGGTAAGCGTCATTTTCAACGAAACCAGTAGCTTCAGGTGCTTTTGCAGCAACAGGAGCAGCAGCTTTCGGAGCTTCAACTTTTGCAGCAGGTGCCGGAGCAGCCGCTTCAGCTACAACAGGTGCCGCGCCAGCAACTTCAAACGTCATGATGAAAGAACCAGTTGTCACTTTATCGCCAACAGCTGCTTTAATTTCTTTCACAACACCAGCGAATGGTGCTGGTACTTCCATTGACGCTTTATCGCCTTCAACAGCCATTAAGGTGTCTTCTTCAGCAACAGTATCGCCAACTTTAACTGAAATCTCAGTTACTTCCACTTCATCGTCGCCGATGTCTGGAATGTGAACTTCTAATACTTGTACTGCCGCTGGAGCAGCAGGAGCCGCTTCAACTGCAACAGCAGTTGCGTCAGCTACAACAGGAGCTTCTGCGCTTGCTGCATCAGCAAAGATAAAGATTAATGAACCAGTTTTAACAGTGTCACCAATATTTACACGGATTTCTTGTACTACACCCGCTTGTGGTGCAGGAACTTCCATAGACGCTTTGTCACCCTCAACAGCAAGCAAAGTATCTTCTTCTGCAACGGTATCGCCGATTTGAACGGAGATCTCAGTTACTTCTACTTCATCATCACCAATGTCTGGAACGAAAATTTCAATACTCATTTTTTATACCTTATGCGTATAGAGGGTTTAATTTATCAGCGTCGATGTTATATTTTGCAATTGCATCAACAACAACTTGATTTTCTAGATCGCCTTTCTTCACTAATTCAGATAATGCAGCAACAACTACGTATTGCGCGTTAACTTCGAAATGACGACGTAAGTTTGCACGGCTGTCTGAACGACCAAAACCGTCTGTACCAAGCACTTTGTATGAAGTCGGCACGTATGCACGCGCTTGTTCTGCATAGTTTTTGATATAATCTGTCGCGGCAATAGCTGGTGCATCACTCATTAGTGTAGTGATGTACGGTATTTTTTGCTCTGCTTCAGGGTGTAGCATGTTGTAACGTTCAACGTCTTGACCATCACGTGCAATTTCATTGAATGAAGTTACCGAGAATACGTCAGAACCGATACCATAGTCTTCACTTAGGATACGAGCCGCTTCGCGCACTTGCATCATGATAGTACCTGAACTTAATAATTGTACTTTTGCTTTGTCGCCAGTATAAGTTTCTAACTTATACATACCTTTACGGATGCCAGCTTCAGCACCTTCAGGCATTGCATGGTGAGCATAGTTTTCATTCATCAAGGTGATGTAGTAGAAAACGTTCTCTTGTTCGCCATACATACGACGTAAACCGTCTTGTAATACAACAGCAACTTCATAAGCGAATGTTGGGTCATAAGACACGCAGTTAGGAATAAGGCCTGCTTGTACTAAGCTGTGACCATCTTCGTGTTGTAGACCTTCACCGTTTAACGTTGTACGACCAGCTGTAGCACCTAATAGGAAGCCACGAGCCATTTGATCGCCAGCCATCCATGCAGAGTCACCAATACGTTGGAAACCAAACATTGAATAGTAGATGTACAGTGGGATCATAGGTACGTCATTGGTACTGTATGATGTAGCAGCTGCAACCCAAGAAGACATAGCACCTAGCTCATTAATACCTTCTTGCAGTACTTGACCATTGGTCGTTTCTTTATAGTAAGAAACAATTTCGCGATCTTGAGGTGTATATGCTTGACCTTTCGGGTTGTAAATACCAACCTGACGGAATAGACCTTCCATACCAAATGTACGCGCTTCATCGGCGATAATTGGTACGATGTTTTTGCCAATACCTTTATGCTTAAGCAGCACATTTAGGGCACGAACATAAGCCATCGTTGTCGAGATTTCACGTTTTTGCTCACCAAGTAGCACGCCAAAATCTTCAACTGTAGGGATGTCTAATTTACCAGAGAATTCTTTCTGGCGTTGTGGTAAATAACCGTTTAACTCTTTACGACGTGCGTGTAAGTACTCGTGTTCAGGCGAACCTTCTTCAAGCTTAACGTACGGTAATGATAGTAGGTCTTCATCAGAAACAGGTACATCGAAACGATCACGGAATTGCTTAAGCGTATCCGATTTCATTTTTTTCACGCCGTGCGCGATGTTTTTACCTTCAGCCGCTTCACCCATGCCATAACCTTTTACAGTTTTAGCTAGGATCACAGTTGGTAGACCTACTGTTGCTTTTGCTTTTGCATAAGCAGCGTATAGTTTACTGGTAGAATGACCACCACGTTTCAGTTCCCAAATTTGCTCATCAGTCATATCTTTAACTAATTCAGCAGTTTCAGGGTAACGACCAAAGAAGTGCTCACGTACATAAGCGCCGCCTTTAGCTTTCAACGTTTGGTAATCACCATCCACAGTTTCATTCATTAACTGTAGCAGTTTACCTGACGTGTCTTTAGCAAGAAGTTCATCCCACTCTTCACCCCAGATAACTTTAAGCACATTCCAACCAGCACCTTTAAATAGGCTTTCTAGTTCTTGAATGATCTTGCCGTTACCCATTACTGGGCCATCTAGACGTTGTAAGTTACAGTTAACAACAAATACTAAGTTGTCTAAACCTTCACGAGCAGCGAATGATAATGCGCCACGTGATTCAGGCTCATCCATCTCGCCGTCACCTAGGAAAGCGTATACAGTTTGATCTTCAGTTTGCTTTAGACCACGGCCAGCTAGGTATTTCAAGA
This sequence comes from Moritella sp., assembly GCF_013215705.1. Classification (GTDB taxonomy): domain Bacteria; phylum Pseudomonadota; class Gammaproteobacteria; order Enterobacterales; family Moritellaceae; genus Moritella. The sequence goes on from NZ_JABSQR010000009.1 coordinate 94,521, forward strand.
AACGTGCTTGATAGATAGCAGAGAATGGACCAAGACCCATAGATACTGTAGGGAACTGCCAGTATTCAGGCATCAACTTAGGATGTGGGTATGACGGGATACCTTTACCATCAACTTCTTGACGGAAGTTGTTTAGTTGCTCTTCAGTTAAACGACCTTCAACAAATGAACGCGCGTAAATACCAGGAGAAATATGACCTTGGTAATAAACTAAATCGCCACCGTCTTTTTCCGTTGGTGCACGGAAGAAGTGGTTGAAACATACATCGTAAAGTGCAGCAGAAGACTGGAAAGAAGCCATGTGGCCACCTAACTCTAAGTCTTTCTTTGATGCACGTAGTACGATCATTAAAGCATTCCAGCGGATAATCGAACGAATACGACGTTCTAGTTTCTCGTCACCTGGGTATGCAGGTTGGTCTTCAGTACGGATAGTATTAATATAATCCGTAGTGATGCCGCCTTTGCCTAGTTTAACGCCGTCTTGATGTGCTTTTGCAATTACTTTTTCTAATAGATACTGCGCACGTTCAAGACCTTCTTCACGAATTACTGATTCGATTGATTCTAGCCATTCGGTAGTTTCGATTGGGTCTACATCATGCTTTAAGATGTCGGACATATGAGATTCCTTACTAATTAGATCTCTGCAATATTAAAGAAATATTCTTAACCATAGGAATGTTTAAGAATATTCATTAGTAACACTATTTAGCCTGTTGTATACGGCGTGACGCACGATTAATGCGGCTATCTTCACGCCCAATATCCAGCAATGCTTGCTCGATATAAGCCAGATGGGCATGACATGCTTCTCTGGCTGTTTCTGGCTGTCGGTTAAGAATTGCAGTGAGCATATCACCGCGATGTTGGCTAATTTGTTCAACCACACCTTGACGCTTTTCCAACAACCTAAAATTTTGGCAAATGTTATCTTCTAACAATGGGTTCAACCCACGTAGAAGATGTAACAACACAATATTGTGTGAGGCGGCGGTGACCGCAATATTAAACGCACTCACTGCTTGTGCTTGTAACAGCGGATCATGTGCTAATTCCGATGCACTAATGGCATCGAGCGCAACGCGTAATTGCTGAAAGTCGGTTTCAGTACCACGTAACGCCGCGTAATACGCTGAAATACCTTCCAACGCATGACGAAATTCTAATAGGTCTAATTGCGCTTCTGGGTGTGTCGTCAATAGTTGAAATAATGGTTCCATCAACGTTTGGTCCATGACCTTCTTCACCCAGGTACCACGTCCTTGACGACGTTCCAATAAACCTTTGCTTTCCAACCGTAAGATTGCATCGCGTACAGTCGGGCGAGAAACCTCAAACTGCAGGGCTAAATCACGCTCTGAAGGTAAGCGCTGGCCAGACTCTAAGCTACCTTCCAAAATCATTTGCTCTAGTTGCTCTGCAATCGCATCGGACAACTTTGGCGGCTGAATTTTTCGATAGACCATGTGAACCTCAAAATGACCAGTGGTAAATTGGTCAGACCAATTTAATGTTAAGTCATAACAATTTACCAAAACCACGCTCGATTGTCATTAAAAATAGACATTTTTGTTCGTATTTATAGCGTCTACATCAAAATAGTCAGTATAAATCAGTCTGAAAAATCCGAAAAACAAAGCATGGAAGTGGGGTGTTTACTATTTCATCCAGTTTAAATGACTGATACGTTAAAATAAACCAGCAATAGGCTACCTCTAAAGTGATACCTTCGATGCATTGGTCTTACCACTGAATATGATGGCTTAAACACAAATGAGCAGCACAGCGAAGCCTAAAGGTAAAATAAAAAATAATTAAATAACAAGCGTTAACCGTCATAGAACCTGCTTGGTAAACAGTCTGACCACTAAATATATACCCCCGTTATGGCAAGATGACATATCAGAGACTAGCTGGAATGTCAGCACAAGGCATAATTTGAATGTAAGGAAGAAAAGCGCTGGAACCGAGGTTATTAACGAGCCCGTCAAATCTAAGACTCGTTAATCTACTTGGTAAAATAATCGTTAATTATACTGTTCGTTATATTGTTGACTAAATGATAGTACCGTTAATGGTAAGCAGAGCAATGACAGTCACAAAGAAGATTATATTACGCTTAGCCAGTTGCACCAAATAACAGGTATAGTCATAACATTTATCGGTTTCAACGTTGGCTTTACTCGCGAGGTATACCACCTTGCCTAATAAATCAAATTCAGGCGTGGATAGATCACGCCAGCTACGTAAACTCTGTGGTAACGCCGCCTGCTCTTCCGCCACCAGCGCATAGCCAAACATAGTTAATCGCGCCGGTAACCAATCAACAATACGCATAACCCGGTGAATGCCACTGCGGTTGAATTGTTTGCTATGATTCTGAATAACATATTTATGGTAACTACGCGCCACCACGTATAGGGTTAAACCAACCGGCCCTGCAACCACAAAATAAAAGATCACCGCAAAATAAAAACGATAATTAATCCATACCAATTGCTGTGCTACCGCTTGGGTGAGTAATGTAGAGCAGTAACGTTCGCTGTTGACATCTAAACAACCGGCATACATGCCTTTGGCTGCTAAATCATTACGACTTAATGCTTTAAGGTATTGACGATAATCACGACGATAGTCACTACCACCGAAGCTCATCAATAATAATAGCAGCCAAGTTACTAGCGTAAAAATGCCATAATAAAGGCCTGTTAATGCATCGAGCAAGCTGTACATCAGCATTGCTGGTAACGCAATAATCACCAGCGTGCCAAATAAACCACCATTAATAAAAGAGGGTAATAACGGAAAAAAATAACGTTGCAATACGTTATCGAGCTGAAGTTTAGCACTCAAATGCACCACGCGTTCAATCAGTAATGCCAACAGCAAAGCGATTAATGCCATATTAATTGTCCTTCCGATCTAAGCACGAAAAATAATGTGACCAGTCGAAATGGGGTCCCGGATCATCTTTGCGAACAGGAGCTATATCACTGTGACCGGTAATACGCTCTCGGGTAATTAAAGGGTAACGTTGCTGGATGTCCGCAGTAACAGTCGCTAAGCATTGATACTGCATGGATGTATATGCATGATTAACATCCCCTTCCAGTTCGATACCAATAGAAAAGTCATTACAACGAGATTGACCAGCAAATTCTGACAGTCCAGCATGCCAGGCGCGTTTAGCCAAAGGCACAAACTGGAGCAGTTGACCGCCACGTTTAATGTATATATGTGCAGATACCCGCACCGAGGTTAACTGCTGAAAATAAGGGTGCAGACTGCAATCGAGTTTACCCATAAAAAAATCTTCGACATAGTCAGCCCCATATTGCTCAGGTGGTAAACTGATACAATGGATCACTAATAAATCAATATCAGCGTCCGTCGGACGATCATCAAAATGTGGCGATGCCAAAAACTGTGCATTTGCCAATAAATCTGACCTTGATTGTCTATTTATCACGGTATTTATACCTTCTGACTATAATCGAGTTTGATGCTGTGCAAGACTTCCACTCACCATTGCTTCATTTTACAATGATATCGTTAGCAATAACATAGTTCCGTCCGTAAAATACAAAACGAAGCCAGTAAAATATAGCCCTGAGTCGGTAAAATGCCAAGCCAATAAATTAGCACCCTTTATCCTCAAGCTAATTCAAGACGTTATATCAGAGATTGGCAGGAATAGTATGGAGAAAGACAATGGATGGAAATCAAAAAATCGCCAAAGCCATGACTTACATCGCCTGGATCAGTGGGTTAATTGTCATGTCCTTATTCTTTAATGATTATTTATCGAAACAAGAAAATCCAAATACCCGGCCTGAAAGTTATCGACAAAATGGCAATGCCGTGGTTATTTTGCAACAAAATCGCGTCGGACACTATGTTACTAATGGTTATATAAACGGTTATCAGGTAAAATTTTTACTCGATACCGGCGCAACACAGGTGTCGATACCAGCAAGTATCGCCGCCAAAATTGGCCTCAAGGCTGGTTATAGTCAATCAGTGAATACTGCCAATGGTGTGATCGACGTTTTTTCAACACGCCTCGATAATTTAGCCATTGGTGAACTGATCTTCTACGACCTGAGTGCGAATATCAATCCCTACATGCAAGGTGATACTATTCTGCTTGGTATGAATGCATTAAAACAAGTTAAATTAGTCCAGCAAGGCAAAACCCTCACCTTAAGTGAGTATTAGTTTTTAATCGACCTAGGAATTATTATGTTACAACAAGAAATACGCCGCGCAGTAAGCACTGCATTAGCAGAAGACCTTGGTGGTCTAAGTGTGGCTGACGGTGATATCACTGCAAACTTAATCGCAGCAGAGACACAAGCTAAAGCCAAAGTGATCAGTCGTGAACAAGCGGTATTTTGTGGTAAAGCCTGGGTTGATGAAGTATTCCACCAGCTTGGTGATACGGTAACAGTTACTTGGTTAGTGGCCGACGGTGATCTGGTTGCAGCAGACCAAACGCTATTCACGCTAGCAGGCCCTGCCCGTACATTATTAACCGGTGAGCGTAATGCATTGAACTTTGTGCAAACATTATCAGGCGTTGCCACCTTAACCAAAGAATATGTAGACCAACTGGCAGGTACGCAATGCCAGTTACTCGATACCCGTAAAACCATTCCAGGTTTACGTTTTGCACAGAAATACGCCGTCACTTGTGGTGGCGGTAAAAACCACCGTATCGGTCTGTTCGATGCTTACCTGATCAAAGAAAACCACATCATGGCGTGTGGTGGCATTGAAAACGCCATTGCCAAGGCAAAACAGCTACAACCAGGCAAACCTGTTGAAGTTGAAACCGAAAGTCTAGCAGAGCTGCAACAAGCATTAGATGCGGGCGCCGATATCGTGATGTTAGATAACTTTGATATTCCGATGATGCGTGCGGCGGTTGAACTAAACCAAGGTAAAGCAAAATTAGAAGTATCAGGTAATGTCACCATTGCGACGCTTGCAAGCTTTGCCGCAACCGGTGTTGATTTTATCTCGGTAGGCGCACTAACAAAACACGTGCAGGCAACCGACCTGTCGATGCGTTTTATTAAATAGCCGTTATTACATAATAATCACTAAATAATAGAATTAATAACAAAGTTCCAGTTAAACCTCTAAGCACTATCCCATTGGGTAGTGCTTTTTTATTTTCTAGTACTGCACGTCGAATAAAATTAATCACTGCATAATAACCCTCATTTTAGTTATTCATCTATAAATAGCGTTCAAATTACTTAATTTCGACTCCAAACCCCTTAGTACAAGATAATTATATATCAACAAATCAATGGGTTATTTCGAAACATTGTCTTATAACTTGACCTTGATCGTTAAATTTATGTATACATAATGTTAAATAAGGGTTTAAATAAATTAACTCATCGGATATCTCATACCATTTGATGACTAAAGGACTATTCGCTAATTTATAAGGATATAAAAAATGAAGAAACAACAACAAGGTTTTACGTTAATTGAATTGATGATCGTCGTCGCGATCGTGGCTATTTTGGCGGGCGTGGGTATGCCTGCTTATCAAAATTATACAAAAAAAGCACAATTCTCAGAAGTTATTGGTGCAACAGCCGCTTATAAAACCGGCGTTGAAATATGTCTAAATTTAGCGGCAAAAACAACTTGTGATGCAGGAAATAATTCAATACCAACGGCAGTAAGCGGAGCATCCAATACCGCGATTGTTAAAACTGTTGATGTAGTTGATGGAGTTATTACAGCTACAACAGGAACGACTAGCGTATTTGCTGCCGCTGAGACTTATATTTTAACACCCGGTTCTAGCGCGGGATTAATAAGCTGGACGGTATCTGGTACTTGTACTGGTAAAGATTTGTGCTAATTAGACAAATATAATGCCACACCAGCATAATGCTAGCGGCCTGGCACATAGCCTGGTCGCTCATTCATACTTCGCTGTAGAAGAGATCCCACAACTTCTGCAAAGCGCCAAACAGGAGGGTAAAGCCTTCACGACTTATATCGTCGACAATAACATCATCGACAGTCAAGTATTAGCGCAATTACTAGAACGTGAATACGGCGTGCCGCTGCTCGATTTAGATACCTTTAATCTCGAAGAAATTCCCGATAATCTGCTCAATGAAAAACTCATTGACAAACACCATGCGCTGCCTATCTACGTGCAGGGGCAAACCTTATATCTGGCGATGTCAGATCCCACTAATGTTACCGCATTAGAAGAATTTGCTTTTAGCTTCAGTCTGCATACCGAAGTATTACTGGTTGATGAGCTACAATTACAGAAAGCCTTAGAGAGAGTACTCGAAAGTGATATTGATGCGCTAGGCGATCTGAACGATGCCGACATCGGTGACTTGGAAGTGGATAATAGCGAGTCACGTTTAGAGCAAGAAAGTAAAGATAGCGCTGATGACGCGCCAATCGTTAAATTTGTGAATAAAATTCTACTCGATGCGATTAAAAAAGGCGCTTCTGATATTCATTTCGAACCGTATGAGTTTAAATATCGCGTGCGTTTTCGTATTGACGGTATCTTACATGAAATGGTATCGCCACCGGTTAACTTAGCCATGCGCTTTTCTGCGCGTTTGAAAGTCATGGCCAAATTAGATATTGCCGAGCGCAGGGTGCCACAAGATGGCCGGATCAAACTAAAATTATCCAAGAATAAGTCCATTGATCTACGTGTCAGTACCCTACCCACCATGTGGGGTGAAAAAGTGGTGATGCGGATCTTAGATTCTAACCAAGCCAGTCTCAATATTGATATACTCGGTTATGACGAAAAACAGAAAGCGCTCTATCTTAAAGCACTAACCAAGCCGCAAGGCATGATCCTGGTCACCGGACCAACAGGTAGTGGTAAAACCGTGTCTTTGTACAGCGGGTTAAATATTCTTAATACCGTGGAACGTAACATATCCACAGCCGAGGATCCTATCGAGATCAATCTCAGCGGCATTAATCAGGTGCAGATCAACCTCAAAGCAGGACTTACTTTTCCCGTCGCATTACGTTCATTCTTGCGTCAAGATCCAGATGTGGTGATGGTCGGTGAGATCCGCGATATAGAAACGGCAGAGATTGCCATCAAAGCCGCGCAAACCGGTCACTTAGTGTTATCGACATTGCATACCAACTCCGCCGCAGAAACCCTGACCCGTTTATCCAATATGGGGGTGCCGGCTTATAATATTGGTTCATCCGTCAGTTTGATCATCGCCCAGCGTCTTGGTCGTCGGCTTTGTAATGCATGTAAACAACCAGAAGACATTCCGGTAACGGAATTAGCCAAACTTGGTTTCGCCCTAGACCAAATTAACCAGGGGATCACCCCATTTAAAGCCGTTGGTTGTAACCAGTGCACCAAGGGATATAAAGGTCGTGTGGGGATCTACGAAGTCATGCCCATGTCTGATAAGATCTCACGGATGATCTTAACCGGCAGCAACTCCATGGAACTCCACGATCAAGCTCAGCAGGAAGGCATGGATACCTTACGCCAATCCGCATTACAAAAAGTGATCGACGGTGTCACCAGTTTGCTTGAGGTTGAACGTATCACCAGTCATTAACAGACAATACTAACGAAGTAGAACTCTATTTAACAAGGATCTTATCGTCCACCATTCGCTAAGGATAGCACCATGGTCGCAGTAACCAAAACAACCAATACTCGTCGCAAACCATCAGCAGTAAAAAAACGCTATCCGTATCACTGGCAAGGCGTTAATCGTAAAGGTAAAAAAGTAAGTGGTGAAATACAAGCGGAGAGTATTAGTAACCTTAAAGTTGAACTTCGCCGTCAGGGTATCAATGTTTTAAAAGCCAAGCGCAAATCAACGGGTTTGTTCTCTGTAGGCATAAAAAAAATTAAAGCGATGGACATTGCCCTCATATCACGACAAATTGCCACCATGCTGAATGCCGGTGTGCCCTTAGTGCAAAGTTTAGAAATTATAGCCCGCAGTAATGACAACCCCGCCATGCGGTCGCTAATCGGCGAGGTGGCAGCAGAAGTCTCTACCGGTACATCGCTTTCTGATACCTTGCGCAAGCATCCCATTTATTTTGATGATTTGTATTGTGATTTGATCAGCGCAGGCGAACAATCAGGTTCATTGGACACTATGTATGATCGTATCGCCACCTATAAAGAAAAGGCCGAAGCACTCAAATCTAAGATTAAAAAAGCCATGCTTTACCCGGCGATGGTCGTCGCAGTTGCAACTATCGTCACGCTTATTTTATTGCTGTATGTGATACCGCAGTTCAAAGACATCTTCGCTGGTTTTGGCGCAGAACTGCCGCCTTTCACCTTGTTTGTGCTGTCGATTTCTGACTTTGTCAGTCAATTTTGGTATTTAGTGATTGGCATATTATTTGGGATACCGATTATTTACCTTAAAGCGAATCAACGCTCAATAAAAGTCAAACATATCACCGAACGCACTATCCTCAAGATCCCTGCAATTGGACCAATTATGCATAAAGGCGCGTTGGCACGTTTCGCCAGAACGCTATCAACCACATTTGCAGCCGGTATTCCACTGGTAGACTCGCTAACCTCGGCGGCAGGCGCATCGGGCAATATTGTTTATAAAAATGCGGTAATGGAAATGCGTAATGAAGTGATCGCCGGATTACCAATGCACATCGCCATGCGCTCAACCAATTTATTCCCTGACATGGTGACGCAAATGGTGATGATCGGTGAAGAGTCTGGGTCACTCGATGATATGTTAGCCAAAGTTGCGCATATTTATGAGCAACAAGTTGATGATGCCGTCGATGGCTTAACCAGTTTAATCGAACCCATGATCATGGTGGTACTGGGTGTCATCATTGGCGGTCTGGTGATTGCGATGTATTTACCTATCTTTAAAATGGGTAGCATCATGTAAGCTTTAACAGCTTTTCTGTAGTGGGTTTGCTATCATCTTATTTCAGTTAACATTTATCCATACCCAAGCGACTTCAAAATGCACAATCAGTAACTTGGGTATATCAATTTAATTCGTACAGGTAATTTTAATGCAAGACTTAGCGCTTCTTTTTCAACTCACCCCTTGGCTATTATGGTTATCCGTTGCCCTTCTCGGTCTGTTAGTCGGTAGTTTCTTAAATGTGGTGATTTACCGCTTACCCATCATGATGGAGCGCGAGTGGAAACAAGAGTGCACGGTTTATTTTAGTGATGAATGCAAAACCGCTGAAACAAGATCTGAAACCACTAAATTTAACTTATTGTTACCCCGCTCTGCTTGCCCTAAATGTGATCATCAAATTACGGCATTAGAAAATATCCCCGTAATCAGCTGGCTAGTATTAAGGGGGAAATGTAGCAATTGTGCCAATCCTATTTCAGCACGTTATCCAAGCATTGAGCTATTAACCGGGTTATTATCACTCGTGGTCGCCGTGTATATCCCGTACGGCATTCAATTAGCCGGGGCACTCATCTTAACCTGGACCTTAGTCGCACTGACCTTTATCGACATTGATAAAATGTTATTACCCGATCAAATAACGCTACCATTATTGTGGTTAGGTCTATTTCTTAACGTTAATTATGCTTGGGTAACACCATCCGATGCCATCATCGGCGCTATCGTTGGTTACTTATCACTGTGGTCTGTGTATTGGGGTTTCAAATTACTCACCGGCAAAGAAGGCATGGGTTATGGGGATTTCAAACTCTTAGCTGCGTTTGGTGCTTGGTTCGGCTGGCAATCAATTTTAGCCATTGTGCTGTTATCTTCTTTTGCAGGTGCCATTATTGGTATTACCCAAATAGCATTAAAAAAACATACTAAAGGCAACCCTATTCCATTTGGTCCTTATCTGGCCATTGCGGGTTGGTTATACCTTATCTGGGGCGACCAATTAGTTGATTTTTATTTAATTAACTTTGTTTATTAACACTCTATTAAACTTGTTAAGGTAAGCGCTATGTATGTTGTTGGATTAACAGGTGGGATCGCATCAGGTAAAACCACGGTCGCCGATCTTATTGCAGCTCAAGGTATTAATTTAGTCGATGCTGATATTGTCGCCAGAGAAGTGGTGGCAATAGACAGTGATGGATTAAAACAGATAAGCGCGCATTTTGGTGAACAGATATTGCAAGATGACGGCAGCTTAAATCGCGCGTTATTACGTGAAAAAATATTTTCAAATGATGTTAATAAACAGTGGTTAAATAATTTATTACACCCGATGATACGTGCTGAATTATTAGCCCAATTAGCCGCCAGTAATTCTCCTTATACCTTGTTAGTGGTGCCATTGTTAGTTGAGAACAAGCTCACCACCCTATGCGATCATGTACTGGTTGTTGATGTCGAAGAACAAGTACAGATAACACGGACTATCGCCCGCGATAACGTCTCTGTAGAACAAGTCGAGGCGATATTACAATCACAAGCAACGCGTGAACAACGCCTTGCTGCTGCAGACTCAGTGGTGGTCAATAATGACCGTCAACAGCTTACGAGCGATGTTGCCGTTTTACATCAGAAATTTCTTGAGTTAGCAACGGCAGGCATGGCAGACTAGCCACTTTCAAGTACAGTTTATTTAGGAAATAATCATGCAAGTAAATTGCCCAACCTGTCAAAAGCCTGTTGAATGGGTTGCCACTAGCGAATTCCGCCCGTTTTGTTGTGAACGCTGCAAACTGATTGATCTTGGCGAATGGGCAAGTGGAGAACGCGCCATCCCAGGTGAAGAAGTATCACCACAAGAATTACAGCCTAAAGGTTACGAGTTCGATTAAGTCGTGGCCTTACCGTAATGGCTCAAGAAAACTGAGCCATTAACATCTCAACAATCACTTGATTCGCCGCAGGAAAATTGTAATCGTCTAATTCACTCATATTTACCCAAGCCGTTTGTTGCCCTTCAAGTCCCCTGCCAACACCGTCAAACTTATCGACCAGATAGAAATCTAATTGCACGATTTTGTCGCCATAATCAAATTCTAACTGATGAAATGCCTGCGCATTGATCACATCAAGGTCAACTTCTTCTTTCAGCTCTCTGGTTAACGCCTCAAGCACAGATTCGCCAGACTCTACCTTACCACCCGGAAACTCCCATTTATCACCTTGGTGCTGCGCTGAGCTACGTTTACTGATAAAGACTTGCTGATCACGAACGATAATACCGGCAGCAACATGAACGACTTTCATTATGAGTTCTCTTATTGGATAGTTGTATTAAATTAAATTAAATTTAATTAACAAAAAGCGCTAAAACATTACTGTTTTAGCGCTTTCGATTTTAACTTTAACCTCTATTAGCTAGCGCCAATAATGACGATGACTGATAGCGAGTTATCGTTATTACTTTAATTTACCGTGACACTGTTTAAACTTAGCACCAGAACCACAAGGACAAGGATCATTACGACCGACTTTCTGACCTTGACGCACAAATGTTTCTGCTTCAGCCGTTGCCGATTTATCTGCTAGCTGATTTTCAGCTGTTGCGTGACTCATGTTCTGTGGTAATGACTCGCCACGGCGACGGTGTGCTTCCACGGCGTCTACGTCTTCCGGCGCTTGCACTTGCACTTTAGAAACCACACCAACCACATCTGATTTCAAGTTTTCTAACATTTCAGTAAACAGTTCAAACGACTCACGCTTGTATTCTTGTTTCGGGTTTTTCTGGGCATAACCACGTAAATGGATACCTTGACGTAAATGGTCCATTGCCGCTAAATGCTCTTTCCATAAACCATCAAGTGTTTGTAACATCACTGCTTTTTCAAACTGACGGATCACTTGTGCACCCACAGCATCTTCTTTGGCTACGTAAGCTTCATTAGCCGCCGTCATGATACGTTCACGGATCTTTTCTTCGTATAACTTAGTATCGTCATCGAGCCACTGTTGAATAGGTAACTCCAGCATGAAATCAGCACGTAAACGTTGTTCTAGACCTGAGATATCCCACATTTCATGCAATGATTGTGGTGGAATGTAAGCATCCATTACCGCATTGATCACGTCTTCACGGATCGCGACCATGGTTTCGCTGATGTCTTCCGCTTCCATTAATTCGTTACGTTGCTCATAAACCACTTTACGTTGGTCATTGGCTACGTCATCAAATTCAAGTAACGATTTACGAATATCAAAGTTACGCCCTTCAACTTTACGTTGTGCGTTTTCGATCGCGCGCGTTACCCACTTATGCTCAATCGCTTCGCCTTCTTCCATACCCAGTTTCTTCATCATGCCAGTAATACGGTCTGATGTGAAAATACGCATGAGCGGATCAGTCATCGATAAGTAAAAACGTGTTGAACCGGCATCACCTTGACGACCAGAACGACCACGTAACTGGTTATCAATACGGCGTGATTCATGACGTTCGGTGCCGATAATGTGTAAACCACCGGCCACAAGAACTGCATCGTGACGAACTTGCCATTTGGCTTTAATATGCTCAATTTGTGCTGCGGTTGGATTCTTCAGCGCATCAATTTCGGTTTGCCAGTTACCACCCAACACAATATCAGTACCACGACCGGCCATATTGGTTGCAATAGTCACAGCGCCTGAACGACCCGCATCGGCAACAATTTCAGCTTCACGTTCGTGGAACTTGGCGTTCAATACGTTATGTTTGATCTTGTCTTTTTTCAGTAGATTAGAAAGTAGTTCAGAGCTCTCAATTGATACTGTACCCACAAGCACTGGTTGCTGTCTTGCTACACAATCTTTGATATCTTCAATGATCGCAACATGCTTCTCAGCAGCGGTCAGATAAACCAGATCACCAAAATCTTTACGCGTCATTGGTTTATTGGTTGGCACTACCACTGTTTCGAGGTTATAGATAGATTGGAATTCGAAGGCTTCAGTATCTGCGGTACCTGTCATACCTGACAATTTCTCATACATACGGAAGTAATTCTGGAATGTAATCGATGCTAATGTTTGGTTTTCATTTTGAATCTTCACACCTTCACGCGCTTCTACCGCTTGGTGTAGACCTTCAGACCAACGACGACCCGGCATAGTACGACCCGTGTGTTCATCGACAATAACAATCTCGCCTTCATCACTCACGATATAATCCACGTCTTTTTCAAACAACGTATGCGCACGTAATGCCGCATTGATGTGGTGTAGTAATGAAATATTCGCCGCAGAGAATAAATTGTCCTCTTCGCTTAATAAGCCACGCTCTTTAAGCATTTCTTCAACTGTGATTTGACCATTTTCAGTCAGTAATACTTGCTTGTTTTTTTCATCGACCGTGAAGTGACCATCACCAGTATATTCTTCGGTATCTTCTTTTTCTTGCTGTTCTAGCAATGGAATAATGGTATTGATCTTAGTGTATAGCTCAGAGCTATCGTCAGCAGGACCAGAAATAATAAGCGGGGTACGAGCTTCATCGATTAAGATGGAATCCACTTCATCGATTACTGCATAGTATAACGGACGCATAACACGCTGTTGCGGTTCAAACGCCATATTGTCACGCAGGTAATCAAAACCAAATTCATTATTGGTACCGTAAGTAACATCGGCAGCATAAGCGTCACGTTTGGCCATGTTATCCATGCCAGAAACGTTTAAACCAACGGTTAACCCTAAAAATTCAAATAGTTCACGATTCCATTCCGCATCACGTGCAGCAAGGTAATCATTCACGGTAATAATATGTACGCCTTTACCTGTTAAGGCATTTAAATAGGCTGGTAATGTTGCGGTGAGAGTTTTACCTTCACCGGTACGCATTTCGGCAATCTGGTTATTATTTAAAACCATACCACCCAGTAACTGTACGTCGAAGTGGCGCATGCCAAATACACGTTTAGAGCCTTCCCGAACAACCGCGAATGCTTCAGCTAAAATGCTATCAAGTGACTCACCAGCAGCTAAACGTTGTTGAAAGTCAACTGTTTTTGCTTTTAGTTCTGCATCTGATAATGCTTCGAAATCTGCTTCTAATTGATTAACTTGTTGTACAACTTTGTGCAATTTTTTTAAAATGCGGTCATTGCGGCTACCGACTATTTTTGTAATTATATTAGTTAACATTTTATGACCAAAAGTTATTGTGAATCTATTTGAAATTTAAAGCATTTTAGCGATAAACATAGCGTTTAGGATCGACTTGTCGTCCCGATTTTAGCACTTCGTAGTGCACATGAGGTCCAGTAGATCGTCCTGAACTCCCCATAATAGCAATAGTTTGCCCTTTACCAACCACATCACCTTCTGTTACCAGCAATTCTTTAGAGTGGCCATAACGTGACGACAAACCATTCCCGTGGTTAATTTCGATTAATAAGCCATAACCCGAACGTTTTCCAGACCAGGTAACAACACCAGCGCCAGTAGCAATAATGTCCATGCCATTATCACCTGCAAAATCAATGCCTTTGTGCATAGTAGCACGCCCTGTGAAAGGGTCTTTACGCACCCCATAAGGAGATGATAACCAAGAACCACGTTGAATAACTGGGCGTCCAGATAATACCGCCTCATCAGTTATATTGTGATTCAATAGCATAGTTTCAAGTAGTGACAGCTGATGTGTGCGATTATTTACTTCCAATGACAGTAAATCCATCTCTTCAAGCAAGGTTTGTAAATCAACAGCATAGCTTGAATCAGCATCAATCGGACCGCCAATTGCAGCTTTTCCTATAAAATCAAATTCACCACGCGTTAAGTTAGCATTCTTAGCCAACTCATCACTCAGTAAACTCAAACGGTTAACTTCAGCTTGCAGCATGCCAACTTTACTCGCAAACACCGCAATTTTCAAATCAGTTTCTTGACGTAAAGACAGAACTTGCTCGGCTTGTTGCTGATATTTTTGCTGTGCTTTGGCAATCTTAAGTTGAATGGCTTGAGAAGAGTAGTTTGAATAGAGAAACCAAGAAGACGCGATCGACAAAGCAATAACAGCAATGAATGCAAATATTAACAAGTAGAGATTAAATAATTTAGAATAGGTATGTTTACTATTCGAGTAAGTAACTGTAACGCTCATAATCTTTTATTAACTAATGAATTTATAACACTAAATATAAACAATTTGGTGTTAAAATTCTATCTGTATTTATCTCGAACCTGATTAACTCATGTCAGTTCGAGATACAACACAGGTTTGGTTAGATTATAACGCCAGTTCTAAATTTGGTTCTAACCAACGAATTGGCGAATCTTGCGTTTCATCAACAGTGGTGAATTCCCACGCTTCTTGATTTGCAAGTAATGCTCTTAACAATAAATTATTCATGCCATGGCCAGTTTTGAATGCTCTAAACTCACCTAAGATTGAATGGCCTGATAAGTACAGATCACCGACAGCATCAAGTACTTTATGCTTCACAAACTCATCGTCATAACGTAATCCGTCATCATTAAGAATACGGAATTCATCAATCACAATGGCATTATCTAAGCTACCGCCGAGTGCCAAATTCTGTGATTGTAAGTATTCAATATCTTTCATGAAACCAAAAGTACGTGCACGACTAATTTCTTGATGGAACCAATCACCTGAAAATTCTGCGCGAATATGCTGGTTTAGGCCTTCAAATACTGGATGATCAAACTCAATCCGTAAATCCATGATAAAACCATGGTTCGACGGTAAAAATTCAGCCCATTTATCGCCATCTTCAACGCGGATCGGTTGTTTGATTTTAATAAATTGCTTCGCACAGTTAAGTTCTTCAATTCCCGCACTTTGCAGTAAGAAAATAAAAGGACTAGCACTGCCATCCATAATTGGAATTTCAGCTGCGTCTACTTCAATAACAATATTATCAATGCCTAGACCCGCTAATGCTGCATTAATATGTTCGACGGTAGAAATACGGTGACCATCTTCGCTAATGAGACAAGTACACAACATGGTATCTTTGACCATCTCTGCTGATGCTTTAAAATCAACAACCGGATCGAGATCGATACGACGATAAATAATACCCGTATTGGCTGCTGCTGGACGAAGATTTAGGGTAACCTTGTTGCCAGAATGCAGACCGATGCCGGTGCCACGTACCGCTTGTTTTAATGTTCTTTGTTTAATCATTAATGTCACCCTATTTAAATCCCACACTCCAGCGCGAGGCCGAGCAATTTACCACAGCCCTACTGGAAATGCAAAACCACCAATCCACACACAGCTTACATAATTCAGTCTTTAGGCTAAAAATAATCCGTAAGACTGAATCATATTCTAGCGACAATACAATAAAGTATTAGTCTGCTTGGCGACGTAAGAACGCGGGAATATCAAGATAGTCCGGTTCACTTTTGGTTACCGTGTTGGTATTACTTTCACCAACCGCAACTTGCTGTGCAACATTTTTCACATCAACTTGGTTATCGGCTGGTACGACTGTCGCTTTAGCTGTTTCTTCAACTTTCGTTGGTTCAACGTTGGCTTCTTCAACTTTCTTCACTGGTGTTGGCACTAAGGTAATATCAGGTTTATTTTCCGCACCGATACCCGTAACAACCACAGTTACACGTAGTTCATCGGTCATTTCAGGGTCAATGACCGCACCCACAACAACGATTGCATTATCAGATGCAAAGGCTTTAATTGAGTTACCAACAGTTTCGAATTCTTCGATGTTGATATCTAAACCCGCTGTAATGTTAACCAGAATACCGCGTGCACCCGCTAAATCGACATCGTCAAGTAATGGGCTTGAAATTGCCGCTTCAGCCGCTTCTTCAGCGCGATCTTCTCCAGAAGCCACACCCGTACCCATCATCGCGGTGCCCATTTCGCTCATTACGGTACGCACATCGGCGAAATCCACGTTGATAAGACCTGGACGGGTAATTAACTCGGCAATACCTTGCACAGCACCAAGTAATACATTATTTGCGGCTTTAAAGGCGTCTAATAAACTCACACCACGACCCAATACTTTCAGTAGTTTGTCGTTAGGAATTGTAATTAAAGAATCAACATGTTCACTTAATGCATCAATACCCGCTTGTGCGTAATTAAGACGACGTTTACCTTCAAACGAAAAAGGTTTAGTCACAACAGCGACGGTTAAAATGCCTAATTCTTTAGCAATTTCGGCAACCACAGGCGCAGCACCAGTACCAGTACCACCACCCATACCGGCGGCAATAAAGATCATATCAGAGCCTTGTAGGTGCTCACGGATTGTATCGCGATCTTCCATTGCAGACTCACGACCTACCTGAGGGTTTGCACCCGCACCTAAGCCTTTCGTTATTGTGTTACCGATTTGAATAACAGTTCCAGCGGCTGAATTACGTAATGCTTGCGCATCCGTATTAATCACAATAAATTCAACACCTTCAATTGTCTCATTGACCATATGATCAACAGCATTACCGCCGCCACCACCAACACCAATGACTTTAATGACAGCTTCATCGTGACTATCATCTAGTAGTTCAAACATGGTAATTCTCCAAAATCTTATTGGGGTTTAAAACCCGCCTTTGAACCAGCTCGTTATTTTCTTAAGTAGCTGATTACAACTATTCTTTTCTACGACTACTTCTGTTGTTGGCTCAAACTGTTGTTCTTTACCAAACTGAAGTAAGCCAACCGCTGTTGAATACACTGGCGTATTCACATATTCAGTTAGCCCATTAATATTCAAGGGGCTACCTATTCTAACTTGGGAGTTAAATACGCCTTCGGCGCATTCAACCAAACCTTCAATTTGTGCAGCACCACCAGTGAGGACAATCCCCGCTGCCAATTTCTCCAGTTTTAATGAGGCCAAAACAGTTTTCAATTCATCTTCAACCATCCCGAACAGTTCAGAATATCGAGGTTCTATCACTTCTGCAAGTGTTTGTCGTTGTAAAGTGCGCGACGGCCGGCCGCCAACACTCGCCACTTCGATGGTATCATCACGTTGTAATAAATTCGCGTGTGCACAGCCAAAGTTAACTTTAATGTTTTCGGCATCTGCAGGGGGGGTACCAAATGCATACGCAATATCACTAGTAACTGCATTGCCTGCATAAGAAAATACCGATGTATGACGTAACGAACCGTCATAAAAAACAGCGATATCAATCGTGCCACCACCGATATCGACAACACAAACACCCAGTTCTTTTTCATCATCAGTGACCACAGCGTAGCTTGATGCAAGTGCAGAAAAAATTAATTTATCAACTTGCAATTGACAACGTTCGGCACATTTTACAATATTTTTTGCCATATCATTGTGACACGTGATCAAATGTACCTTGGCTTTCATGCGCACGCCTGATAAACCAACAGGATTTTTAATGCGTTCTTGATAATCAATAGCATATTCCTGAGGTATTACATGCAAAATTCGATGCTCGTCACGAATTCGCACAGACCTTGCTGTATAGATCACATTATCGACATCATCTTGTGTGACTTCATCTTCAGAAATAGCCACCATACCAATTTCATCTTGGCTGCTGATATGTTTACCAGAAATACTCAGATAGACAGATGATATTTTCATATCAGCCATCATTTCAGCTTCTTGTAATGCACGTTGTACGGCTTTAACCACAGATTCAAGGTCGTTCACACCACCTTTGTCCATGCCTCTCGACACACTTTCACCTAACCCGATGATGTTGAGTTCGCCGTCAGGTAGCAACTCACCAACGACAACGGCAATTTTTGAGGTACCGATATCCAAACCTACAATTAATTTTCGTTCCATCGACTTAGTCATTATCATTACTCTTTATTGTCATTTTTCCAGCCAACTGAGAAACCTGTATCGTAACGTAAATCTATATAGGCTATTTTGTCTTTATCTAGTACTGCAACGTAGTCGATATAGCGCTGGATCCGAGATATCGCATCTTCACGGCCTAAGCGCAACATAATACCATTACTTAATACAACCGTTATTGCATTTCGTAAATTAAGTGTCATTGTAACGATTTTATACTCATTAAGCTGCAGTAGCCCATTGAATTGATTGTATTTAGATAATGTCTGTTCGATTCTATCACCGGGACTATAAAGTTTCACTAATGATTTCGGCGCACTGTTAATCTGAGCATCAAAAACAATACCGTCTGCATTCAATAACTGGGTATCATTCCACACTGCAACAACGGGCTGTTCTTGAATATATACCCGTAATAAGTCAGGCCAACTTTTACGCACCGAGGCATGATAAACCCAAGGTAATGATTCTATTTTTCGTTGAATATCATCAACGTTTACTGAAAAATAATTTTCTATTGCCGGTTTATTCAACAATACACCGCGAATATCATCATCACTGACATAATGACGCTCACCTTGAATAATCAACGCGGACATTGGCATCTTACTGGCATCAGTTAGATAGTTTTCCATACTGCCAAACATCCAGCTAAAAAAGACTATCACCATAAAGAAGAAAAACAGACCTAAACCACGTTGTAACCGTGACGACACTAATTCTTCAACGCAGGACTCATCCGCTTGAATTTCAAGTTCGGTGAGCGCATAGATATTATCATCAAGCGTGTCAGGTAACGGCGTAACAGTCGCGGTGGTCATCATCGATTAATGCGCGAGCGCTAATACCTTAGACACTAAGGTATCAAAGTTATAACCCGCGGCGTTAGCAGCCATTGGCACTAAACTTTTTTCGGTCATACCAGGCACCGTATTCACCTCCAGTAATTGGAACTGACCTTGCGCATCTAACATGGCATCAACACGCCCCCAGCCTTCGGCGGCTACCGCATGAAATGCTTTTAATGCATAGGCTTGTAATTGCTGACGTTGCTCATCGGTAATGGGTGCCGGACACAAGTATTCAGTGGTATTAGATTGATACTTAGCTTGGTAATCATAAAATGTATTTGGCGTTTTAAGTTGAATAACCGGTAATACTTCGTCACCGAGAATAGCAACGGTAAACTCTGGACCTTCAATCCATTGTTCAACTAGGATCTCGTTATCATAGGCAAATGCAGCCGTCACCGCCACTTCTAACTCCGCCACGTTATGCACTTTTGCCATGCCAATACTTGACCCTTCTTTCGCCGGTTTAATGATAACTGGCGAACCAAGTTCTGCGATGATATCGCTAGCGATTGTCGTATTAAAATTAATAGGTGTCACAATACGGTAAAGTGCAGTTGGTAAACCTTGCGATTGCCAAATTTGCTTAGTACGGATCTTGTCCATCGCTAATGCAGCACCTAACACCCGGCTGCCAGTATACGGAATACCCAGTTGTTCTAATGCACCTTGCATCACGCCATCTTCTCCACCACGACCATGCAAGGCAATAAACGCATGGGTAAAGCCATCACGACCAAGCTGATGCACATCGTACTCAGCGGTATCTAATGCATGCGCATCGACACCAGCACGCAGTAACCCTGCAGTCACCGCTGCACCCGATTTTAGTGATACCTCACGTTCGGCAGAATGTCCGCCAAATAATACCGCTACTTTTTTTGTGCTTGTTGCGCTCATGATTACTTCTTCCATTGTTTCATCGTATCCACATTCATTTTCATGGTAGCGAGATCTTTCGCTAGTGACCCCACATTACCAGCACCTTGGGTCAATACCAAATCACCGTCTTGTAAATGCTCAGCTAAAATAGCCGGTAATTCATCAGGACTTGATACAAAAATTGGCTCAATAGTACCGCGCTGTCGAATGCTACGACATAATGAGCGGCTATCTGCGCCCGGTATTGGCTCTTCGCCTGCTGGATATACTTCTAATAAGAATAACAAATCAACCTTGGATAACACGTTGGCAAAGTCTTCATACAAATCACGGGTTCGGGTATATCGGTGTGGTTGGAATACAGATACTAAACGTTTTTCAGGCCAGCCTGCACGAGCAGCAGTAATGGTAACATCAACCTCGGTCGGGTGATGACCATAATCGTCTACCAACATCACATTACCGGCACCTGAATCAAACTCACCCAGCTGATCAAAGCGTCGACCAGTACCCGCAAAATTAGCTAATGCGGTAACAATCGCACTATCATCAATGCCATCTTCAGTGGCAACAGCAACCGCAGCAGTGGCATTTAAGGCATTATGTTGACCCGGTAAGTTTAAACTAACACGCAAATCATCACGATCTTTACGACAAATAGTAAAGTGACTTTTATGGCCTTTTTGCACATAATCAATAATACGTACATCGGCATTTTCAGCAAAACCATAAGTCACCACCTGACGACCAACATCAGGAATAAGTTTTTCAATCACCGCATCATCGGCACACATCACCGCTAAACCGTAAAATGGTAAATTGTGCAGAAAATCAATAAAGGTTTTTTCTAATTTAGCGAAGTCACCACCATAAGTATCCATATGG
Organism: Moritella sp.; assembly: GCF_013215705.1. GTDB lineage: Bacteria > Pseudomonadota > Gammaproteobacteria > Enterobacterales > Moritellaceae > Moritella. The sequence goes on from NZ_JABSQR010000009.1 coordinate 115,887, forward strand.
TCAGCTTCGATATTGGTGACCACGGCAACCATTGGCTGTAATAATAAGAATGACGCATCACTCTCATCCGCTTCAGCAATCAAATAACGGCTAGTGCCTAAACCCGCGTTAGTGCCAGTACTTTTTACTAATCCGCCATTAACGAATGTAGGATCTAAGCCTGCTTCATGGTAAATACCGGTCACCAGCGCTGTAGTCGATGTTTTACCGTGGGTACCAGCAATCGCAATACCATGACGAAAACGCATTAACTCAGCTAACATTTCAGCACGTTTAATCACCGGAATACGGTTTTCATGGGCGGCAACAATTTCAGGGTTCGTTAAATCGATAGCCGTTGATACGACCACGACACTCGCATTTCGCACATTTTCGGCAGTATGTTCAAAATTAATTTTTGCACCTAATTTTACGAGGCGTTCAGTCACTGGATTCGACGCGAGGTCAGAACCCGTGATCTGGTAACCTTCATTGGCTAATACTTCTGCGATCCCACCCATGCCAGCACCACCGATGCCAACGAAATGGATAGTTTTCACACGGCGCATCTCTGGCACTATTGTTCTTAATTGTGCGATCTTTTGTTCAGGCATTATCTATCTCTCTTCACTTAACGCTGAACAGGCAGCTGCGACCTGCTCAGTGGCATCTAGAATGGCAGCACTTTTGGCTGCATTTGACATAGTCACAAGGTGTGCTTCATCATCAATCCATTGCTGTAATAATTTGGCTAAATCTACGGCATTTAATTGGCGTTGAGGTATCAATACCGCGCCACCTGCTTGTACCAATGATTGCGCATTTTTAGTCTGATGATCATCCACTGCATGTGGTAATGGAATAAAAATAGCTGGGAGCCCAGCAACCGCGACTTCTGACACAGTTAATGCACCGGCGCGGCACACTACCACATCAGCTTGACCATAAGCTTGCGCCATGTCATCAATAAAATCAGTTACCTCAATGTCAGCTGTCACACCAGCAGCTTGATAAGCACTAATCACCTTGGTAGCATTATTTTTACCTACCTGATGCCGTACACAAATATGCTCTTGCGGTAATAATGCCAGTGCAGCAGGTAACGTATCGTTTAATATTTTTGCACCTAAGCTACCACCAACCACTAATACTGTCAGTTTGTCTTTCTGCATTCGCACTTGCTGATGCAAAGCCAAAACGTCTTTACGCACAGGATTGCCGACTAACTGACCATGCGCAAACGCACCCGGAAAGGCCATTAATACCCGTTTGGCAATTTTAGCCAATAACCGATTGGTTAAACCTGCCGCCGCATTCTGTTCGTGTAATACTACGGGAATACCTTGTAGCCATGCAGCGACTCCACCAGGTCCACTGGCAAAACCGCCCATCCCCAATACCACATCAGGCTGAAAATCTTGCATCACTTTACGCGCCTGCAACACCGATTTTAAAATTCGAAAAGGTGCCGCACATAAACGCTTAAAGCCGTTACCACGTACGCCGGAGATATCAATAAATGAAATATCAAACCCATGCTGCGGTACTAAATCGGCTTCCATGCGATCGGCAGTGCCAATCCAATGGATAGTCCAGCCCTGCTGTTGTAAATATGTTGCCACAGCAATACCGGGAAACACGTGACCGCCAGTACCACCAGCCATCACCAATAAACGTTTTGTCATCATATTATCTTTCATTTGTTATGAGATTGATTTCATTATTGCAGTGAGTATGGTCATTCATGCGCGACTGCGTTGGACGAGGCATTATTTGCCATCGGCACTTTTCGTGCCCGATGTTCATAATCGATCCGCAATAATACCGCCACGGCACAGCTCATCACTAACAAACTAGAACCACCATAACTCACTAACGGTAAGGTTAAGCCTTTGGTCGGTAATAACCCCGATGCTGCACCGACATTAACCAAGGTTTGAAAACAAAACCAAACACCAACACTGATCGCCAAGAAACCCGCAAAAGATTGATCAGCTTCTAAGCTACGACGGCCAATCTGCAGTGCTTTAAATACCAGTAGCATTTGCAACATCAATACAATACATACACCGATAAAACCTAACTCTTCGGCAAGGATCGCAAATACAAAGTCTGTATGCGCTTCTGGTAAATACTCCAATTTTTGAATTGAATTACCCAGTCCTTCACCGCTAAAGCTGCCACGACCAAATGCCATTAACGACTGCGTTAGCTGATAACCACTACCAAATGGGTCATCCCAAGGGTCGAGAAAAGAGGTAATCCGGCGCATTCGATACGGCGATAATATCACCGCTAACACCCCCAGTAAAATAGCCACAACACATAATGCCATGAAGTGGACTAACTTTGCACCACCGATAAATAACAGCGCCACACTGGTGGTTAAAATAACCATGACAGAGCCGAAATCGGGCTGAAAAAGCAGCAATGCAGAGATAACGGCAATGACTAATAAGCCATTCACAAAACCTTTATAACTTTCTTGTAATAAATTCTTTTGACGAACCAAGTAACCAGAAAAATAGGTAAACAACGCAAATTTAGCAAATTCAGCGGGTTGCATATTCAACGGACCCAATGAGATCCAACGAGTACTACCATTCACCGTACGACCAATCACTAATACCAGCACCAATAATCCAATCGCCACAAATAAAAACCGCACACTATTTCGTTCAAAAAAAGCAATAGGTACATTCAATACACACGTTGCCGCACACAGAGATACAGCTAAAAAGATCACGTGCTTTTTCACGAACATAAACGGATCGTTGCCCAAGGCGATACCTTCTGGCAACGAGGCTGATGCCACCATCACTAAACCGACCATCATCAACACGATGGCCAGTAATAATAATTGTCGATCATACACAGCACTTTGCTGTGCTTCAGCGCCGAGTAAATAGTGTTTCGTGCGGATTAAAAATTCCATTACAATGCCTTAACTAGCGCTCTAAAATGATCGCCTCGCGCCATAAAATTCACGTACATATCAATACTGGCGCAGGCTGGTGATAACAATACCCAATCACCCGGTTGTACCAACTGACTAATTTCTGCAATCGCGGTATCTAAATCAGCAACCAATTTAGTATTCTCGGCTAAGCCAGCAAAACGTGCACCGTCTTTACCAAAGCAATAAGTCAACGCAATGTTATCACGTAATGCCGGTACTAAAGGGCCAAAGTCAGCGCCTTTACCATCACCACCGGCAATCAGGTATAAGCGTCCTTTGACGCAACTTTTCAGACCATCAAGTGCCGCCAGCGTGGCGCCAACATTGGTGGCCTTGGTATCATTTATCCACATAACATCATTCAATTTACGGATGAATTCGCAGCGATGTGCAAGTCCCGTAAACTGTTTTAAACCCGGTAAGGTTTTAGTTCGATCCACACCTGCAGCATCAAGCAGCGCTATGGCTGACAACGCATTCATCAGGTTATGTACACCCGTGATCTGCAAATCATCAGCACTGATAATACCGTTACCTTGATAGGCTAACCAAGTACAGCCTCGTTGTTGGATCAGACCATAGTCAGCATCATCCTCACCAAAGCTACACTGCACCGCACCGCGCGTATTATCTTGTTCAGGACAAGCCGTTAATACATCATCACGATTTGTCACCACGGTTTTAGCATGTTGGTAAATAGACAATTTAGCCTGGCGATAGGCGTCAAAATCAGGATAACGATCAAGATGATCATCTGTTACATTAAGTACGGTAGCTGCGACAGCCTTCAGACTATGCGTGGTTTCTAATTGAAAACTGGAAAGTTCGAGCACATAGAGTTGATAAGGTTCGGCAACATCCAATAGATCTAATGCCGGAATACCTATATTGCCACCGATTGCGGTTTTCACCCCCGCCGCATTGGCCATCTCGCCGACCAGTGTCGTCACCGTCGATTTACCGTTTGAACCTGTGATGGCGATAATTGGCGCTGTTGCCGCTCTGACAAACAGTTCAATATCACCAATCACTTCCACACCCTGTTGCCGTGCCGCCGCAATTTCAGGGGTCGCAATGGCAATACCTGGACTAACAACTAATTGTTTAGCCTGTAATAAAATCTCTGGGTGTAAGCCACCCTTGTATAACCTTACCTGAGCTGGCAATTCATCTTGTCCCGGCGGTGCATCACGACTATCAACCACAACAGGCACTATGCCTTGTTTTAGAAAATAACGCACACAAGACAGACCGGTTTGGCCTAAACCAATAATAACAATAGAAGCGGCCATATTTCGCTCAGATAAGTGTGTCATTAGCGTACCTTCAATGTAGCTAAGCCAATGAGTACTAATATAATAGTGATGATCCAAAAACGCACAATCACACGCGGTTCAGGCCAGCCTTTTAATTCATAATGGTGATGAATTGGTGCCATTCTGAAGATACGTTGACCACGTAATTTATAAGAACCTACCTGCAAGATAACCGATACCGTTTCCATAACAAACACACCACCCATGATCAGCAGCATAAACTCTTGGCGAACTAATACCGCTAGTGTACCTAAACCCGCACCTAAGGCTAATGAACCAACATCGCCCATGAATACTTGTGCAGGGTAAGTATTGAACCAGAGGAAACCGAGTCCAGCACCAACCATTGCCGCACAGACAATCACTAATTCACTGGCTTGTGGGATGTAAGGGATAAACAGGTATTCCGCAAATTTAACGTTACCAGTTAAGTAAGCTACGAGCATAAATGCACCCGCCACTAACACTGTAGGTAAGATAGCTAAACCATCTAAACCATCGGTTAAGTTAACCGCATTACTACTCCCTACAATCACAAAGTAGGTTAATACAATGAATAACAGTCCCAATTCTGGCATGTACTCTTTAAAGAAAGGCACCACTAATGTTGTCTCTGCCGCCGTACCTGCCGTGACATAAAGATAAACAGCAATGCCAATTGCAATCGCGGATTGCCAGAAGTACTTCCAACGCGCGATCAGGCCATCCGTGTCTTTACGGATCACTTTGCGATAATCATCAACAAAACCAATCGCACCAAAAGCGACAAACACAAACATCATGATCCAAACATAAGCATTATCCAATCTCGCCCATAATAGCGTCGAGATTAAAATTGCAGCCAGGATCATCACACCACCCATTGTTGGCGTACCACGTTTACTAAAATGCGATTCCGGACCATCATCACGCACGACTTGACCAATCTGCATATCTTGCAAATAACGGATAAGTTTAGGCCCCATCCATAAAGTCAGTAATAACGAGGTGATTATCGTGATAATTGCACGAAAAGTGAGATACGAAAAAACTCTAAATAGCGAGAAATGCTCACTTAACGATTCGAACAACCAAACTAACATTTTCTTTCCTTTACTGTATTTTCAACTAACGTTGTATTTTCGATTAATATAGCAGTGTGCTCAGCGAGCTTAGTGGTTAACAAACTGATTGCTTGTTCCATTTTTGCGCTGCGAGAACCTTTAAATAATAAGGTAAACATCTGCGTGTCTGGCGCCGTTGTCACTAATTCCACCAGTGCATCAACTAATGCACTTTGGGCTAAAAAAGCACGTCCGCTTTCGCCTGCTGTGAGTGCAGCTTCACGGCTAACCGCCCCGCAAGTATAAACATGATCGACCTGTTGCTGTTGCGCATAGTGTCCAACCTGCTGATGCATATCAGCGGTACTGGTACCAAGCTCACCCATATCCCCCATCACCAATACATTGGTTGATGGAAAATGGGTTAATACATTGATGGCCGCTTTTACCGACGCAATGTTGGCATTATAACTGTCATCAATAATACGAATACGCGGAGTTAACTGCGATATTTTCAATCGCCCCTGCACATTAACCATAGATTCAAGACCGAGCTTAATGGTGTGAATATCAATACCAAAACAGCTCGCTATAGCAGCAGCAGCCAATGCATTAGCGACATTATGACGCCCAGCAACAGCCAAGTTTATCGTGCAATCGCCATCTGACGTACATAATTTAAACGTTGGATTACCCGCATCATCAAATTCAATATCAGCGGCAAAATAATCGGCGTTGTCATCGACAACCGAAAAGCTAACCTGTCGCTGCGCATCCACCTTACGTAACCAGTATGGATAAAACTTATCATCACGATTGAGTACGGCTATGCCTTGCTGCTTAACACCGAATAATATTTCACTTTTGGCAGCCGCAACACCTTGTAAATCACCAAAGCCTTCTAAATGTGCGGCATCCACATTATTGATTAACACCACATCTGGCAATACCAACCCAGTGGTATAAGCAATTTCTTTCTTGTGATTAGCACCAAGCTCCATCACCGCAAATTGGTGTTGTTGCTGTAAACGTAATAAGGTCAGGGGAACACCGATATCATTATTAAAGTTACCAGCCGTCGCCAATGTGGGTGCGACTAATTTTAAAATAGCCGCCAACATCTCTTTGGTGGTGGTTTTGCCATTACTGCCAGTAAGCGCTGCGACTTTAGGAGCAACATGTTCACGCACCATTTGGCCTAACAGACCTAAAGCGATACGACTATCTTTGACAATGATTTGCGGGATATCCACCGCTTGCTTTTTTGTCACAATCGCAGCGATGGCCCCTTGTGCTGCTGCTGTCGCCACAAAACCATTAGCATCAAAGTTATCACCACTTAAAGCAATAAATAAATCACCCGCTTTGATCGTGCGGGTATCTGTTGACACAGCAGTGATAACAACATCATCACCCTGCCACTTACTATTAAGCTGTGCAGCAATGGCACTTAACGCTAAATTAATCATTGTTGGATATCCAGCATTTCGGTGATCGTTTCACGATCACTATAATGGTGTTTCTCGACACCGATAATTTGATAGTCCTCATGGCCTTTACCCGCCACTAAGATAATATCGTCAGCACTGCTTTGCGCCATCGCCCACTGAATGGCACGACGGCGATCGTGAATAACGTGCGCAGCATCAGGCTTAGTAAGACCGCTAAGCATACCAGTTACAATCGCAGCGGCAGACTCAGTACGCGGATTATCATCAGTAATGACAGCTATATCTGCAAATTGTTCAGCAACTTGTGCCATTAATGGTCGTTTACCTGTATCTCGGTCGCCACCGCAACCATAAATGCACCAAAGTTTGCCTTCACAATGCACACGTAATGCCTGTAATGCCTTTTCCAATGCATCCGGTGTATGAGCATAATCAACCACACAAGCGGCTTGTCCTGCTTGTTTGAATAATTCCATACGGCCACATACGGCGGTTAATTTTGGTGCTACCTGTAATAAATCATCCAGATCATAACCGAGCGCTAATAAACTCGCGCAAGCGGCCACTACATTAGAGGCATTAAATTCGCCGATTAAGCCGCATTGCAGGGTACCGTCACCCCAGCTGGTTTTTAACTCACAGCAAAAACCGCCAGTATCAAAACTTAACTCGTTGCAATAAAGAAAAGCACCGTGATGTGCAGATAAATCTTGTTGTACCGAAAATTGGATAGCATCAGGCCATTGCTGAGCCCACATTTTACCGTAAGCATCATCAACATTGAGGATCTTATGCTTTACCGCCCCTTGAAATAAGATTTTTTTAGCATCAGCATAAGCATCCATGTCCCCATGATAATCAAGATGATCACGGGTTAAATTGGTAAATAATGCCACATCAAAATCCAGTGCATTGACGCGGCCTTGGATCAAACCATGTGAAGATACTTCCATGGCGCATAATTCGGCACCTTGCTGTAATTGATTGGCTATTTCAGCTTGTACATCTAAACCACTACCCGTGGTATTTTCTGCTTGGGTTAACTGCGCAAATAAACCATTACCTATGGTGCCCATTACCCCTGCTTTACCTGCTAATAAAGTTACCCAATTAGCAATGATCTGAGTAATGGTACTTTTACCGTTGGTACCAGTAACACCGATCAACTTTAATTGTTGTGAAGGCGATTGATAAAAGTTATCTGCTAATGCGGATAGGGCCTGATTAAGACCAAAGAAAGAGATAATAGGGCGCTGGTCGATATAGTCGATATGACCATGTTCAGTCTGGTTATCGGCATCTTTGAGTACCGCCGTTGCACCACTTTTTAATGCTTTACTGATAAAGCGACGACCATCAAGTGCATGACCATTGATCGCGACAAAACAATCGCCGGCTTGCACTTTCCGACTATCAATGATCAACGCATTAACCGCTAATTCAAGATCAATATTCCACGCTTGCAGAGATAATACTCGATATGACGAATTCATTTCCAAACCCTTAATATTTAAAGCCCTTGGCATTTAACAATTCTCAACACCAAACAATCTTTAACGCCTGAGCGCCCGTTGATTTTTAAGCGTCTTTTGCTGTTATCGTTAATGATTGTTTTTTATCTGGTGTGACATTCAACATTTGTAATGTTCTTTCCATGACTTCGGCAAATACTGGCGCCGCGATCACACCGCCGTAATAACGATCACCACTTGGTGAGTCAATCACCACCACTAATGCAAAGCGTGGATTAGACACTGGCGCGACACCGGCAAATAACGCAACATAATCATCGCCATAACCACCCGAAATCGCCTTTCTAGAAGTACCGGTTTTACCTGCAACGCGGTATCCATCGATGCGCGCTTTATCACCCGTACCGCCTTTTTCCACCACACTTTCCATCATCAGTAATAGCTCTTGCGCGTGCTGTTCAGATAACACCCGCTCTGACAATGGCGTGGTGTCTTGTTTTATGATCGTCAATGGGCGATATAAACCACCTGAACCGATCGTGGCATAAGCATGAGCAAGCTGTAATGTCGTCGCCTGCATACCATAACCAAAGGATAATGTCGCATTCTCAAACTCTGACCAACGCGAACGGCGTGGCATATAGCCTCTACTTTCACCGTTTAAGATCAAGCTACTTTCATTACCAAAGCCAAATTGATAGTAAGTATCGAGCAAACGTTGATGGCCTAATTTCAACGCAATTTTACTCACTCCCATGTTCGACGAATAACGCAGAATATTGCCCAGTGAAATTTCACCACGGTTGCGAGTATCTTGTACTAAACGCCCGCCTAAACGCATACGGCCAGGATTGGTATCAATGATAGAATCAGCAGCAATAATGCCATGATCCAAGCCACTCGCAACAACCAGTGGTTTAATCGTCGAACCTGGTTCGTAACTATCGGTGATCGCGCGATTCTTTAACTTATAACTGTCATATTTACTGCGATTATTGGGATTAAACGACGGGCTATTTACCATCGCTAATATTTCCCCGGTTTTCACATCAATCATCACTAAGGAACCCGACACAGCACCATTATATTGCACCGCTTTTTTCAACCGTTGATAAGCTAATGATTGAATACGCTGATCGATACTGAGTTGGATATTGTTGGCTTGTTCACTTTGCTGAATGACAGAGATATCTTCAATGACATTACCTAAGCGATCTTTACGGACAATGCGTTTACCAGGAGTGCCCGTAAGGAAATCATTATAAGCCCTTTCAACACCTTCAATACCGATGTCATCAATGTTGGTCATGCCGACAAGTTGGGCACTTACTTCACCCGTAGGATAGAAGCGACGCGACTCTGGAGCCTGACTCACACCGACTAATTTTAATTCATCAACATACTTAGCGACCGCAGGACTAATTTGGCGCTTGATATACATAAAACGACCATTAGATGCCAAGATCTTGGCTTGCAGTTCAGCAAGATTTAGATCTAAGATCTCGGCAAAAGCCTGCCATGCGCGTTTGTTATCAAAGCTATTTTTATTCTTAATAGTACGAGGATCAACATGAATGGCCATCACCGGAACACTCACCGCCAATTCAACACCATGACGATCGGTAATAATACCGCGTTGCACTTGCTGTGATGTCACCCGCAGAGAACGCATATCCGCTTGTTTACGCAGATGTTCAGGATTGATCACTTGGATGTAAGCAGTACGGGCGAGTAAGCTTAAAAAGATAATAACGACCGTGGCCACAACTAAGTGATAACGCCATAGGATAAAATTGGCGGGTTCTACGCTGGCAATATTTCGACGATTTGTCACTGCTGTATCACCAATTTTTCTTCTGCGGTACTTGGGCGATACATACCGAGTTTGTGTTTTGCGATGTATTCAATTTTACTGTGTTCTTCTAGCGTACTTTGCTCTAACAATAAATTGCGCCATTCAATATCAGCAAAGTCGCGCTGAGTCAGTAACTGCTCTTTGTTATTCGTAAGCAGGCGGGTTTCATGCGTTAACATGATCACGGCAAAAGAGGCAATTAAGATCGCGAATAACAGACTAACGACACCTCGATGTTGGCCGATGTCAGTCATTATCACTTTGCCTAAATCCCACTTAATGCCGAACATATTACAATTTTTCCGCCACGCGTAATACCGAACTACGCGCTCGAGGGTTTAATTCTAATTCATGTTCCGAAGGTTTTAGCATTTTACCGACCGCCTTCATGGTACGCGTTTTATCAATTTCTTCTTGCATGATAGGTAAGCCGTATGGCACTTCTTTACCACGCGCTTGTTTACGAATAAATTGTTTAACAATGCGATCTTCTAACGAATGGAAGCTGATCACAGATAAACGGCCGCCTGACTTAAGACATGTTAATGCGCCAGCTAATGCACGTTCGATTTCTTCTAATTCACTGTTGATGTAAATACGGATCGCTTGAAATGAGCGTGTTGCCGGATGCTTGGTTTCTTTTTTAGATTTTGGCACCACACGGCAAATTAAACTTGCTAACTGTGTTGTCGTTTCAAATGGCTTGTCGTCACGATCAAATACCACGGCACGGGCAATCTTACGGGCAAATCTTTCTTCACCAAATACTTTCAATACCCACACGATATCATCGTAATCAGCTGTCGCTAACCATTTTGCGGCGCTAACACCGGATGTTGGATCCATACGCATATCTAATGGGCCATCACGTAAGAAACTGAAACCACGAGATGCGTCGTCTAGCTGTGGCGAAGAAACACCAAGATCGAGTAATACCCCGTCAATCTTGCCTGTCAGTCCTTTATTTTCCATGTAGTCAGCAATACCAGAAAATTGACCGTGAACAATGTCAAAACGCGGGTCTTCTAACTTTAATGCTTCACCAACCGCAATCGCTTCAGGGTCGCGATCGATTGCGATCAAGCGACCATTTTCACCCAGCTGAGACAAAATAAAGCGAGAGTGACCACCGCGACCAAAAGTACCGTCAATATAAATACCATCCGGTTTTAGGTCTAGCCCAGCTACGGTTTCGTTAAGTAAAACGGATACGTGTGCAAATTCTTGTGTCATGTCGATGAAAGCTCTTAAAAATACTTTAGATTATAGCAGGTGCTAAAATGGTTATTGTAACGTAAAAGGTCTAGTTTAGGGAGGGGTTAAACGTATTGCAAGTGATGTAGGTATTCAGGGGGAAAAATAAACAAGAACTTATCTATAATAAAGAAGGTATAGATAAGGTCTTGGAGTTGGTCGATAAGCCGGGTTTTGTCGTGGACAATCATTCCTCTAGGTCTGCAATCGCTCACAGACTCAAGCAACCTACCCGCTTTCAGCGTGGGCCACGCCTATAGAAAGCCTATTTGGTCTTGCTCCGGGTGGAGTTTACCCTGCAACGAACTATTACTAGTCGTCCGGTGCGCTCTTACCGCACCCTTTCAGCCTTACCTGTGCTTCCTAAAAAGCCATCGGCGGTCTTCTCTCTGCTGCACTTGTCGTAGGCTTGCGCCTCCCAGGCGTTACCTGGCACCCTGCCCTGTGGAGCCCGGACTTTCCTCCCCTCTATAACCTCGATATAAATACCGAGTCATAAAGCGGCGATTGTCTGACCAACTCCAAGGCGGAGGATAGTACATAATCTACATCAGAAAATCCAGCGATTAATTAAAGTTTTCTAATCCCCATTTATACAAGGCGTTCTTTTTGCAGCCGTGGATCTCGGCAGTTAATGCGGCGGCTTTTTTAAGTGGTAATTCTTCATTTAACAACTCAAGTGTTTTCAACACCTTAGCTGGAATCTCGAGGCCGGTTGGTTTATAACCAGAAACCAGTAACACAATTTCGCCACGACTACGGTTACTGTCTTGGGCAACCCAAACGGCTAATTCTCCAACAGGCATAGTGGTAATGCTTTCAAACGCTTTGGTCATTTCGCGTGCAACACACACTTGACGTTCAGGGCCCATGATCGCCGTTAATGCATCTAAGGTATATTGCAGGCGACGCGGTGATTCATAAAAAATCATCGTGCGGGTTTCTTCTTTCAACTCGGTGATCTTGTCATTACGGGCTTTTTCTTTCGAGGGTAAAAAACCTTCAAACGAGAAACGGTCAGACGGTAGACCAGAAGCACTCATCGCGGTTACTGCTGCGCAAGGTCCTGGTAACGGCACAACTTTAACGCCATGTGCACGACAGGTATTCACCAAGTGGTAACCGGGATCACTGATCAACGGTGTGCCAGCGTCTGAAACCAGCGCGATGCTGATCCCAGATTGTAGTTTTGATACTAAATATTCGGCTTTTTGTTGCTCATTATGATCATGCAACGCAAATGTTTTGGTCTTGATTTGATAATGGCTTAGCAGTTTTCCAGTATGACGGGTATCTTCTGCGGCGATCAAATCAACACTTCTTAGTATCTCTAAACTACGTTCAGTGATATCAGAAAGGTTGCCAATCGGGGTTGGAACGATAAATAAAGTTGCTTGTTCAGACATTTCATTCTCATGGGTAGTTTTTTGTTAAGCGATGATGCTTTAGTATAGGGGTATTATAAATCTCTTTGCAGGATAATACACCAATGGAATTTAAGCACAGCTATTCTCGCTTGATTATGTTTTTTAGCTTGAGTTTACTGCTCAGCGCGTGTTCAAGTATCACGACATCTGAAAAAGCAACATCGACACCACAACCGATCGTTGCACCAGACGTACTGACAAAAATTGATCAGCCGGCACAATTCTACATTGATAAGATTGTATTAGCGAATAAACCACAAGCTATCGCATGGCAGTTATTATCTGCACGGGCTTTGATTGCAGAAGGCCACTCGCAGCCCGCACTGGATATGTTACTGTCGGTTGAACGTAATTCATTATCCACTCAGCAATTATTTGAGATCGCGTTAATTAAATCTGAAGCCTACCTATTAGAAAAGCGCTATCAAGATGCTGCGACAGCACTTAACTTTAGTTCAACGCTAAGCACCACTGAACAACCTCATTGGCAACGCTTCTACTTATTAAATGCGACTATTAGCGAATTACTGAATAATAACGCTAAAGCGGTTGAATACCGTGTTGCGCTAAACGATTTCCTCGATGCTGAACTGCACAGCACCAACAATTCTCGCTTATGGGAATTGGTTTCGGTAATACCATTGGCTGAACTACAACCATTAACACTTCGTTTTAACACTGAAAATCCGACGTTATCAGGTTGGTTCCACTTAGCGGCAATCGCACAGCAATATCGTACTGAACCACAGTCCTTGATCAATGAGTTACAAACATGGAAAACAACTTACCCACAACATCCTGCATTAACTGGTTTCCCTATTGAACTTGTTAAAGCCATGGCAACAATCCCTTACGCGCCAAGTCAAATAGCGGTGCTGGCACCATTAACCGGTAAACGCGCTGTTGCAGGTAAAGCCATTCGAGATGGCATGCTAAGTGCTTACTATCAAGTTAACGCCGCTGACCGCATCGATTTACGTTTCTATGATACCGCCACAGTAAGTGCTGATAAACTGTATTTGCAAGCTCTTGATGATGGCGCAGACTTTGTGGTTGGGCCATTATTAAAATCAAACCTAGCGAAAGTATTACCGCTAGTGAAAGACGTACCAATAATTTCGTTAAATAAACTGCCAGAAACACTGGCCGCAGAAAATATCTATTACTTCTCATTAAGCTCAAATGACGAAGCCATTGCCGCGGCTAAAAAAATGCATCACGATGGCATTAAACACCCCTTAGTCTTGGCGCCAAATAACCGCACAGGAAACCGTTTATCTGAGGAATTTAACAAACAATGGCAATCTTTGACGGACGCTAGCAGCGAAACATATAAATATAAGAGTCGTAGCGATATGCAAAAGACCGTGACGTCGCTGTTTGCTGTTACCTCAAGTAACCAACGTATTCGCTTAATGCACAATTTGGTTGGTGCGGACGTTAAAGCAAAAACCCGTAGTCGCCGCGACATTGATGCGATTTATATTATCGCTACGCCTTCTGAAGCGATGTTAGCAATTCCTTACATTAGCACCACACAGAATCCGTATGCACCACAAGTAACCGTATATGCGAGTTCACGTACGCATGGTAATAATTTATCTCGGAGCCAAAATCGCGACCTTAATGGCTTAATCTTCAGTGATATGCCTTGGTTGTTGAACCCAGATCGCGATCTAAAACAACAAACTTTGGCACTGTGGCCAAATATGTCTAAAATACAGCAAAACCTGTTCGCGATGGGCTACGATACATTTAAATTAATTCCGACTCTGCTACAACTACGTAATTTCCCGAATTTACGCTTAGCGGGCCAGACAGGTATTCTTTATATCAATGATAATGGTATTATTGAACGCGAATTTAGCTGGGCAAAATACCGCTCAGGCAAAATAAAACTTGAGGAAAGCTACCCTGAATCGAAAACAGCCCCGTAAACGCGGTGAGTATTTTGAAGGCATAGCGGCCGAATTTTTACAACGCCAAGGATTAATCATCTTGGCGCGAAATTTTGCATGTCGGCAAGGTGAAATTGATCTAATTTGCCAACACGGTGCGAGCTGTGACATAAAATCTTCAACAACACTACCCACCTTAGTATTTGTCGAGGTAAAATATCGTCAATATACCCATTACGGCGGTGCTATTTCTGCAATTCCGGTCGCGAAACAACGAAAATTGCGTTATACAGCGCAATATTATATGGTGCGCCACGGAATAAATGAAAACTATACTCCTTGCCGTTTCGATGTAATTGCCATTGAAGGTTGCAGTGATAATATTCAATGGATAACCAATGCTTTTTAGAGTAGATACCCATGTTAGAGCTAATTAAAGAAAATTTTACTGAAAGTATTCAAACCAAGATCGCCGCAGCCGAGGCGTTACCAGAATACATTCAAAACTCAGCCATGATGATGGCTCAATGCTTATTAAACGGTAACAAGATCTTAATTTGTGGTAATGGTGCATCAGCGAGTTTGGCACAAAATTTTTCTGCATCTCTGTTAAACCGCTACGAAACAGAACGCCCAAGTTTACCTGCTCTGGCATTAACTCCAGACTGTACCTTAATGACGGCCATCGGCACCGATACCAGTTTCGATCTGGTGTACTCAAAACAGGTGCGAGCCCTGGGTAATGACGGTGATATTTTGGTGGTGATCTCAGCAGGAGGCCAGAGCCGCAATGTCATTAAAGCCATTGAAGCAGCCCTTACCCGAAATATGACCATCGTCGCTTTAACCGGTAAAGACGGCGGTGAGATCTCTGGATTATTGGGGCCTCATGATGCTGAAATACGCGTCCCCTCACGTCGAGAACCAAGAATACAAGAAGTACATGCACTGATCATTAATTGTCTGTGTGACATTATCGATCAAACCTTATTTCCGCAGCAAGGGGACGAGTAATAACGATGCGACTAACAAATAAATTAAAATTTTGGTTGCCGCGCGCCGTGGTGCTATTTAGCCTTGTGAGTATGCAGGGCTGTACTAACAACGGTAGTTTTAGTCAATTAATTGATGATGAAACCATTACCCTCGATATCACTGCAGGGCTTAATGATAACAATAAGCAATTGTTGCTCAATAATAATCTGCATATTCTCACTAACAACAGCAAAGTGTTATTGTCGGGTCAGGTAAGAAGCGCCACAGAGCGTAATAAAATCGTCGCTATTGCAGCAGAAACCGCATCAGTACAACAGGTATATAACCAGATCCGCTTGGGTGCGCCAATATCATTTGAGCGTGCCGGTAAAGATACTTGGTTAACCACCAAAGTAAAAACCAGTATTCTCAATTTAAAAGGTATTGAGCCACTCAGTATCAAAGTCATCACTGAGAATGCAGAGGTTTTCTTAATTGGACGAGTAACAAAAGCACAAGGCGATCAACTTGCAGAAGCGGCACGTTATGTCGTGGGAGTAGATAAAGTGATTAAAGTCTTCGAATATCGCTAATCGGCAGAATATCGATAACATCTACATAAAAAAAATGCAGTACTGAATAATGCCCGTCGACATATTCAAGTACTGCACATATTCGTAAATTAAGTATTATGTTACTTAATGACCCGTAAAGCGGGTTTACCTTTAGTTGGTTTTGGACGTTCTGGTGCGTCACTCTGACTTTCAGAGCTCACCGCAGGCGCACTGACCAACGCAGGCTTGCTTTTCTCTTCACTTGGCTCAACAGCCACTTCAGCGCTATCTTGTTCAGCTTGATCGATATATGCTTGCTCTGGTTCAAACATACTACCAGCACCGTTCTCACGCGCATAAATAGCAGTGATCGCCGCAATAGGCACATAAACATCAAAAGGTACGCCACCGAAACGAGCATTAAAGCTCAATGCAGTATTGTTTAACTCAAAAGCAACCACAGCGCTAGGCGCAATGTTCAACACGATCTGGCCATCTTGAACAAACTGTTGTGGCACGTAAACACCAGCAATATGCGCATCAACGACAATGTGTGGTGTTAAGTCATTATCAAGTAACCACTCATAGTGGCTACGTAATAAATAGGGACGAATTGGGGTCATTTTATCCATAAATTACATTAACATTCTCATTTCGCGTTCTTGTTCAGTTAAAGATGCTTGGAATGATTCACGATCGAATACTCGTAGCATATAGTTCTTTAACTCACCTGCAGCTTGGCCTGGAAGATCAATACCTAGTTCAGGTAAACGCCATAATAGCGGTGCCATGTAGCAATCGACTAAGCTGAATTCTTCACTCATGAAGTATGGGTATTCAGCAAAAATAGGGCTGATACTCATTAATGCTTCTTGCAGTTGCTTACGCGCTACAGCAGCTTCTTCAACAGAGCCTTTCATGATCTTAGTTACTAATGAATACCAATCGTTTTCGATACGGTGCATCATTAGACGGCTACTACCACGAGAAACAGGGTAAACCGGCATCAAAGGTGGATGCGGAAAACGCTCATCCAGATATTCCATGATAATACGTGAGTTATATAATGTTAGTTCACGGTCGATTAATGTAGGTACTGTTTGGTAAGGATTTAAATCAATTAAATCTTCAGGTAAATTATTACGATCAACCTGATGAATATCAACACTTACGCCTTTTTCAGCTAAAACGATTCGGACTTGATGACTATATAGATCAGTCGGCTCCGAATATAACACCATAACTGAACGTTTATTAGCAGCTAATGCCATGCCACCTCCAATAAATTGTAAACACAAACGCCAATGATAGCCTAAACTAGCATTGGCGGTACGTAATTCTTTTACCAGCAACTTTACAAGTAATGCGGCAACATATCAGTGATTAGTGGATATCACGCCAGTATTCGCGGTTCAGGAACCAAGTAAATACAAGTAGAATCAGTAAGAATCCAATAACCCAGAAGCCCATTTCTTGACGTTCAAGCTGATTTGGCTCTGCTGAGTAAACTAAGAAGTTTACCAAATCTAGCATTGCTTCATCAAACTCTTCTGCTGATAACTCACCGTTTCCATCGGGACTTAGGTAGCTAGTCAGAATTTCACCTGTTGCAACACCATTAGCGTCAACAACTGTGGTTTCTTTAACAATTCTAGCACCTTCCGGCAGATCTAGCTCTTCTTCGTTATGTTTTATTTCTAAAAGACGCGCTGTACCTTGTAGTTCTTCAAGTACATGCGGCATACCGACACTTGGGAATACCACATTATTCACACCAAATGGGCGAGTTTCGTCAATATAGAAAGAACGCAGGTAAGTATAAACCCAATCTGCACCACGTAAACGCGCTTCAAGAGTCAGGTCTGGAGGTGTCGCACCAAACCATTTAGCACCACTTTCAGCAGGCATCGCCGTGAGCATTAATGAGCCAACTTTAACGCCGGTAAATACCAAGTTTTCAGACATTACATCGCGATCGATACCCAAATCGTCAGCAACACGTGAATAACGTTGATATTGCGTAGAGTGACACGTAGAGCAATAATTCATGAAGATTTTAGCACCATTTTGCAGTGATGCTTTGTCTCTTAAATCATAATTGGCTTCATCTAAATGTACAGCATTACCAGATGCAAAAGCAGCCATAGGCAATAGGGTAAGTAACGCGATAAATAATTTTCTCATTACATTGTCACCCTTTTTGGTAATGGTTTAGTGGTTTCATTCTTACTGTATAACCACAGCAGAGCGAAATAGCCAAAGTAACCTAATGTGGTAATTTGCGACAATAATGTACGACCAGGTGTTGGTGCTAATGTCCCTAATACACCCAGAATAATGAAACAAATAACAAACTGAGATAAATTAAGTTTATGCCAAATACTACGATAACGGATTGATTTCACTTTTCCGCGATCGATCCAAGGCACTAAGAATAGCATCACAATAGCGAGGCCCATCATAACCACACCACCAAGTTTGTCCGGAACCGCACGTAAAATGGCATAAAACGGGGTGAAGTACCACACTGGCGCAATATGGTCCGGTGTTTTCAATGGGTTCGCTGCTTCGAAGTTTGGCGCTTCCAAGAAGTAACCGCCACCTTCTGGCATAAAGAAGATCACAATACTACATAAGATAAGCATCACCACGACCGCAACAGCATCATGTACTGAGTAGTAAGGGTGGAATGGAATAGCGTCTTTCGGCCAACCATTTTCATCTTTGTTTTCTTTGATTTCAATACCGTCAGGGTTATTAGAACCAACGTGATGCAGTGCCACGATGTGTAAGAACACCAGTACCACAAGTACTAATGGCACAGCAATAACGTGTAGTGCAAAGAAACGGTTTAATGTCGCACCCGAAATCACATAATCACCACGGATCCAAAGCGTTAAGTCATCACCAATAATTGGTATCGCACCAAATAACGAGATAATAACCTGTGCACCCCAGAATGACATTTGACCCCATGGTAATAAATAACCCATGAAAGCTTCAGCCATCAGTGCTAAGAAGATTAAGCAACCGAAGACCCACAATAGTTCACGTGGTTTCTGGTATGAACCATACATCAGACCACGGAACATGTGCAGATACACCACCACAAAGAATGCGGAAGCACCCGTTGAATGCATATAACGTAACAACCAGCCAAATTCAACATCACGCATGATGTATTCAATTGATGCAAAAGCACCGTCGCCAGATGGATTATAATTCATCGTTAACCAGATACCCGTTAGGATCTGATTGACAAACACAACCGTAGCTAAAATGCCAAAGTAGTACCAGAAGTTAAAGTTTTTCGGTGCTGGATATTGACCAGCGTGTTTATTCCACGTATCCGTCATTGGGATACGTTCATCAATCCAATTGACTAATTTACCAAGCATTAGGCAGCTCCCTTATCTACACCAATTATAATCGTCGTTTTATCGACATAATAATGCGGTGGTATGACTAGATTCAACGGTGCAGGTACACCTTGGAATACACGACCAGCCATATCAAATTTAGAACCATGACATGGACAGAAGAAACCAGAAGAAACACCTTCGACTTGTTCGCCAAAACTATCAGGCAGATAAGTTGGAGAGCACCCTAAGTGAGTACAAATACCAACGGCTACCAATAACTCTGATTTAATCGAGCGATATTTGTTCTGTGCGTAACTCGGTTGTTGTTCTTGTTCTGATGCCGGATCGCGTAACGAACCATCATGCTGTTCAAGTTCGTTTAACACGCTTTCTGTACGAGATACAAGCCATACAGGTTTGCCTCGCCATTCAACACGAATTAACTGACCAGGTTCAATTTTACTAATATCAACTTCTACCGGAGCACCAGCTGCTTTAGCTTTAGCACTCGGATTCCAAGATTTGATAAAAGGTACGGCTGCGCCGACAGCTCCAATACCACCCACTACACATGTAGCAGCAGTTAAAAAGCGACGACGACCAGAATCAACAGGCGCATTGCTCATCCAATTATTCTCCCATTCGGACTCAGCGCAAATTATTTTTATTATCTTGCAGTGAATACCATTTCAAAAAAGATAACTTTTTATTAGCTAAAAAAGTTACATAAATGCCGTTGAATTTTAATTAATTGGTTACATTTTTACAAGGACAATGAGACATTAATCATGGATTTTCAGTGATTAAGTCAATATCTGTCGCTTATGACCCAGTAAATAGCGTAAGTCGCTCTCTTTCTGTGTCAAGTACTGCTATGCAAGTCAAAAACAGCATTACATTTAACAAAGCTATAACCCGTCAATTAAATAAACGATAAAAAAAAGACAAAAAAAAGCCTGGCATATGCCAGGCTTTCGTCGCAATAAAGCGAACCACCAAAAAACGAATTAACGTTTTGAGAACTGTGGACGTTTACGTGCTTTTCTAAGACCAACTTTCTTACGTTCAACTTGACGAGCATCACGAGTAACAAAACCAGCAGCACGTAGAGCAGGACGAAGAGTTTCGTCATATTCCATAAGTGCGCGAGTGATACCGTGACGAATTGCGCCAGCTTGACCAGTAGTACCACCACCTTTAACAGTGATGTTTAGGTCGAATTTGTCTTGTAGTGAAACTAATTCTAGTGCTTGACGAACAACCATACGAGCTGTTTCACGACCAAAATAAACTTCCAAAGAACGTTTATTGATAGTTAGTTGACCAGTACCAGCTTTCATGAATACACGAGCTGTTGAACTTTTACGACGACCAGTGCCGTAGTATTGATTTTCTGCCATTTGCTTAAATTCCGTAAATTAGATGTCTAGAACTTGTGGTTGTTGAGCAGCATGATTGTGCTCTGGACCTGCGTATACTTTCATCTTACGGAACATTGCACGGCCTAGAGGACCTTTTGGCAACATACCTTTAACCGCAGACTGGATAACACGCTCAGGAGCTTTTTCAATAAGCTTTTCAAAGCTAATTGATTTAATGCCGCCAATGTAACCAGTGTGCGAGTAGTAAATTTTACCTTTCGCTTTGTTACCAGTTACAACGATTTTTTCACAGTTTACAACGATGATGTAATCGCCAGTATCAGCATGAGGAGTGAACTCAGGCTTATGCTTACCACGTAAGCGAGAAGCGATTTCAGTCGCAAGACGACCTAAAGTTTTACCTTCAGCGTCAACAACGAACCATTCACGTTTGATCGTGCTTGGTGTAGCAACAAAAGTTTTCATTTTATATTGAACCCAATAAAATTTGTTTAAACTATCACATACAGTTATCTATACGTGAACTATATACCTTGCTCATCCCTTCGAATAAGCACATGGCGTCATTAGGACAAGGAACCACCACAGCACCTTGTTCGTGGGCAGCGCGTATTATAAAGAGAAATGAGCGAAATTTCACCTATATTTTAAAAAAATATAGATTAATCTCAAAAAACATCAATATAAGGCCAAGAAAATGACTGAAATTAAGATTATTTCCGTAATTTTACTTGATGCACTTGATGATTTAGGTCTTTAGTAAGAATGAGGTTAGCACGTTCTCGCGTTGGTAAGATATTTTCTACTAAGTTTTTACCATTAATTGTACGCCAAATGTTCAATGCCACATCTTTTGCTTCATCCTCACCTAATTTAGCATAGTGATGAAAGTAAGAACTCGAATCGGAAAAAGCACTTTCTCGTAACTGTAAGAAGCGTTGCACATACCAGTTTTCAAGGTTTTCAGTATCAGCATCGACATAGATAGAGAAATCCACAAAGTCGGAGACGAAAACGCGATGCGGATCATTGGGGTATTCTAATCCCGATTGCAACACATTTAAGCCTTCGAGAATAACAATATCAGGCTGCTCAACAACCACTTCGTTGCCAGGTTCAATATCATAAGAAAAATGGGAATAGACAGGGGCGGTAACACGCGCATTACCCGATTTAATGTCCGCTACAAATTTCACTAAGGCATTAATATCATAACTTTCAGGAAAGCCTTTACGCTTCATCATGTCATGCTCTTTTAAATACGCATTCGGGTACAAAAAACCATCGGTGGTGACCAATGCAACTTTAGGATGTTCACGCCAGCATTGTAACAAGGCTTGCAAAATCCTTGCGGTGGTACTTTTACCAACAGCAACACTACCCGCAAGACTGATAATATAGGGTACTTTAGCTACTTTCCGTCCCAAGAACTGATCACGGACAACACGACGCTGCATACGATTCGTGACATATAAATTAAGCAAACGCGACAAAGGTAGGTAAATATCGCACACTTCTTCAATGGAAACGCGTTCATTAATACCTTGTAACTGCTTTAATTCGATTGCCGATAAGGTCAGCGGTACTGACTCTCGTAGTTCAGCCCAATATTCCCTGTCAAACACTTGATATGGTGAGTAATTCATTAAACTAAAAGCCTATTTAACGCCCTAATAATCACTTACTTCACGAATTTAGAAGCAAGCCTTTACGCTCAACTTAATGACGTAACAACACTATACACGTCACTTTGTCAATTCATGTCAGCCGAAACAATAGCCTATATACTCATCGTAACTCAATAAATAATGCGTTAGTGAGTGTATTTATTTTAATAACGCGCACAAAAACTACCTATTCGGTGCTAAAGCAGTCGTGTTCATAACGCAATCCGCACTAAGGTAAATGTTCACGTCCTAAATATTCATGCGATTGCATTTCTTGCAAACGTGATAAGCATCGGCGAAATTCGAACTCTAATAAACCGGTGGTATATAACGCCGACATTTCTAGTTCAGCTGACATTATCAAGGTGACATTGCGTTCGTAAAATTCATCGACCATGGCAATAAAACGACGCGCGATATCACCTGTTAACGGGCCCATCTGTTTTACATTAGCCAGTAAGACTGTGTGGTAGATACGCGAGATTTCCATATAATCAACTTGGCTACGAGGTCCGCCACATAGCTCATTGAAATCAATCATCAACACGCTATCTGCTTCTGCCAATGTCGGTATCTGGCGATTTTCAATGTCGATTAGTTGATTATAGTTGCGGGGTTCACAAGATAACTGCTGAAAATATTGGTCTAGATTTTTCTGCGCCGCACGATCCAGAGGAAAATGATAGATCTCAGCTTGAGCTAAGGTACGTAAGCGATAATCCACCCCACTATCGACATTGATGATGTCGCAGTTTTGATTAATCAACTGGATCGCAGGTAAAAAGCGAGCCCGTTGCAAACCATTACGATAAAGCTCATCCGGAATGATATTCGATGTCGCAACAAGAATGACCTGATGGCTAAATAACTCTTCAAACAAGGTGCCTAAAATCATTGCATCAGTAATATCCGACACAAAAAATTCATCGAAACAAATAACCCGGGTTTCATCTGCTAATTTTTTTGCAATCACTTTAAGTGGGTTTTTCTGCTGTGCTAAAGCTTTTAGCTCTTGATGAATTCGATGCATAAAACGGTGAAAATGAACGCGGATTTTATTCTCAAACGGCAGACAATCGTAGAAAGTATCAACTAAATAGGTCTTACCTCTTCCGACTCCGCCCCAAAAATAAATGCCTTTAACTGGATTAATTTGCGTCGGCATCTGCTTTGTCGTTAAGCCTTTTAGCTTGGCAAATAAACCGCGTTTGGCAGGTAGTGCAGGTACCATTAATAAATCATCAAACAAGCGTTGTAATGCCATTACTGCATTTTCTTGTGCGGCATCAAACAAAAAATCAGGGCGCTTTAAATCAAGCTGATATTTTTCTACTGGGGTCATTATAATTGCTAATCCTTTACGGTTTCTAACGCCTTGGTCACCACGCATTAATAATAATCAATGCTACCATGTTGTATTCTTTTGAAATACACTATTTTAAAACAAAGGTGCTTATATTAGAGTATCAAAAGAAACACGCTATTTTAGTGAGTACAATTATCATTTAACGAGGTGTATATGCCCTATCTTGAAATATTAATTAGTCTGGTTCTCGGTATTGTTATCGGTTTTTCTATTGCCAAGGCAACCAACACCAAAGATCAAACAGGGAAATTTAAGGGTAAGCTATTAGCCAAAGAAGCTGAGATTGAACAATACAAACATGATGTGAATGAACACTTCACCAGCACTGAAGCATTATTAATGAAATTATCTGATACTTATGTCGAAATGCAGCAGCACTTGGCCAATAACGCCAAGCATTTATTAGATAATGTTGCCGTTAAAGATATTCCTTTTCAGACCAAAGCAGTAATCGATCCTGCTGAGCCTGTTGAAGGTCAGCCAAAAGATTACTCAAGTACAGCTTCAGGATTACTACACAAATAACTTGAACTTTTATATCTAGGCTACATCTAACTGTTTATGCTTATAATTTTCAAAGGCTTAAATAGTTATGAACGTAAAATCACATTTAACGACTCTTACTGCACTAACATTAAGCACGGCAATAGGGTTAGCAAGTCTACCTGCAACAGCAGCACTCCCACTCGCTGTTGCAGGACAATCATTACCGAGTCTAGCCCCCATTCTCGAACAAGTCACACCTGCCGTAGTGAATATTTCAGTTTCTGGTACCAAGGTATCGCAGCAACGTATACCTGAGGCTTTTCGCTATTTCTTTGGCCCTGAAGGCCATGGTTCACAACAACGTCGACCGTTTCAAGGTCTGGGTTCGGGCGTGATAATCGATGCTAAACAAGGTTATATCCTCACCAATAATCATGTCATTGCTGATGCTGACGAGATCAAGATCATGCTAAAAGACGGACATGAATACGAAGCAAAACTTGTTGGTGCCGATATAAACAGTGATATAGCCTTATTACAAATTAAAGCAGAAAACTTAACCGCGATTAAATTCGCCGACTCGGATAAATTACGGGTCGGTGATTTCACTATCGCGATTGGTAATCCCTTTGGTTTAGGTCAAACCGTGACATCTGGTATTGTCAGTGCCTTAGGTCGCACTGGTTTGCAATTAGAAAACCTGGAAAATTTCATTCAAACCGATGCCGCGATTAACAGCGGTAACTCCGGTGGCGCCTTACTTAATTTACGTGGTGAGTTGATCGGGATTAATACGGCGATATTAGGACCTAATGGCGGTAATGTCGGTATTGGTTTTGCTATACCTGCGAATATGGCCAATAACCTGGTACAACAAATCATTGAACATGGTGAAGTTCGCCGAGGCGTATTAGGTGTCGCTGGCCAAGAGCTGACCCCTGATTTAGCGAAAGCATTCGATATCGATATACAATATGGCGCGTTCATCAACCAAGTCACCCCAAGCTCCGCAGCAGCAGAAGCGGGCTTGATAGCGGGTGATATTATTGTCAGTGTTAATAACAATAACATCCGTAGTTTTAGCGAATTAAGAGCACGAATAGGCACGTTAGGGCCAGACAAACAAATCACGTTGGGCGTGGTCAGAGACGGGATCGAAAAGCGCGTAACGGCAACATTAAAACCCGCAGATAACAAACTTGCCAATGCCAGTAACTTACACCCGGGGCTTGCAGGCGCTGTATTGGCCACTGCCGACAACAATCAAGGCGTGCTGATTTCGAAAGTCGAACCCCGTTCAATAGCGGCGGCATCGGGCTTAGAGGAAGGTGATATTATTATTGGTGTTAACAAGGATAAAGTGAAAAATTTAGCCCAGTTACGTGAATTACTCACTGAAAAAAAAACCACTCTCGCACTTAATATCAAGCGCGGAAATCAACATTTATTCTTGGTATTACGCTAGTACTTACATCACTTTACGTTATTTCCTACATTATCGTAGGCAGAGGTGCTATTCTCTACGTTGCCATTTTTAGTGGGTAACGTAGGGATATCTCGGTGCAAGGTTTGTGGTCATATATTTCAAAAAGTATCTTACTCGGTATCGCTGTAGCGGCAATACTGCTTTTGGCGTTACCGCAATTACAAAACAAGCAAAGTTTAGGACTGACTCAGCCATTTTCATTGGGCCTTAATGAACAAATGAGTTTTTCAGCAGCGGTAAAACGAGCAGCGCCTTCCGTGGTTAATATTTATACCCGCACCTACCAAAAATCAACGATCAATAGTAAACCAACATTACGCCCACAAAGCCTAGGCTCTGGCGTGATCATGAATAACAAAGGTTATTTACTGACAAACTATCACGTTATCGCCAATGCCGATCAAATTATAGTGGCGCTCCAAGACGGTCGGTTTTTCACTGCGGAATTAATTGGTTTTGATCGATACACCGACCTAGCTGTATTACACATAGATGCTAAAAATTTACCCAGTATACCCCAAAGTAAACACGAGCAAACTAACATTGGTGATGTAGTACTCGCCATTGGTAATCCATACAATTTAGGCCAAACCATCACTCAAGGTATTATCAGTGCCCGTGGTCGTATTGGCATGAGTACCACAGGACATCAAAACTTCTTACAAACCGATGCGGCCATTAACGAGGGTAACTCGGGTGGTGCATTGGTTAATAGCCTAGGTGAATTAGTGGGTATTAATACCGCGTCATTTCAGGTCACGAAAAATGTTGAAACGATGGGGATCAGCTTTGCGATCCCCTATCCGTTAGCCGTTAAAATTATGCGTGCATTAATTGCCAATGGCCGGGTGATCCGTGGTTTTCTTGGTATTGAAGGCACATCAATTAATGCCGTGATGGCAAAATTACTCGGTTTGAAAGCCAATCAAGGTATTGTGGTACAAAATACCGCACCTGATTCGCCCGCAGAAAAGGCCGGATTGGTCGCTGGCGATGTAGTGATCAAATTCAACGGTGCTGAGATTGATAATGTTATTTGGTTAATGGACATGGTGGCAGAACAGCGCCCAGGCTCGAAAATTAATTTAACCGTCATACGAGAAGGTAAGCAACTCGAGATCTCGGTAACACTCGGTGAATTGCAAGCACTACAACCACAGTCATAACTTAAGCAAAAAACAGATATAGAAAAGGCGCATATCAATGCGCCTTTTTTATATCTACCCAAGTTACGTCAAGATACTATATCAGAAACGAGCAGGGGTATAATCACCGATTACAGGTTATTGGCACGACAAAACGTCGAACAATATATTAGCCTTCAATACGGATAATATTGCCGCCTAAGCCTTGTAGCTTATCTTCAATAAACTCATAACCACGGTCAATGTGATAAATACGTTCAACTGTTGTTTCTCCTGTCGCCAAGAAACCAGCAATAACCAGACTTGCAGATGCGCGTAAGTCGGTTGCCATCACTTGTGCGCCAGTTAAACTTTCAGTATCACGACAGATAGCCGTATTACCTTCCAGTTCAATGTCAGCGCCCATACGAGCTAATTCAGGCACGTGCATGAAACGGTTTTCAAAAATCGTTTCAATGATCGTTGATGTCCCTTTCGCGACGGTATTTAATACCGTGAACTGTGCTTGCATATCCGTTGGGAAACCTGGGTAAGGCACAGTCTTGATATTAACCGCTTTTAATTCACGGCCTTGCATATCAAGTGAGATCCAATCATCACCCGTTTCAATCGTAGCGCCCGCTTCTTCAAGCTTAAGAATTACGGCATCAAGTAATGACGGGTCTGTCTTATGACATTTAATTTTACCACCCGTTACCGCAGCAGCAACAAGGAAAGTACCCGTTTCGATACGATCAGGTTGCACTGTATACGTACCACCATGCAGAGCTTCAACACCTTCAATAGTTAATACGTCAGAACCAATACCACTAATCTTAGCACCAAGTGAATTTAAGAAGTTCGCTAGGTCTACCACTTCAGGTTCTCTTGCGGCATTCTCAATAGTGGTAACGCCCTCAGCAAGTACCGCGGCCATTAATAGGTTTTCAGTACCGGTTACGCTGACCATATCCATGAGGATACGCGCACCTTTCAAACGACCATCAACGCGGGCTTTAATGTAACCTTCTTCAACGTTAATTTTTGCTTGCATCATTTCTAAACCATGAATATGTAGATTCACAGGACGAGCGCCGATCGCGCAACCACCCGGTAAAGAAACATCTGCCGTCGAGAACTTAGCAGTCAAAGGACCGAGAGCCAAAATTGACGCACGCATCGTTTTAACTAATTCATAAGGGGCTTTTTGACAGTTCACAGTGCCAGCAGTGATAACAACATCACCGTTTGCATTACGCTCAGCCTGAGCACCAAGCTCACGTAACAATTGCAACGTGGTCTTAATATCTCTTAATTCAGGCACATTCTTAAGAGTAATGGTTTCATCACTTAACAATGTAGCAAATAAAATCGGCAGTGCCGCATTTTTAGCACCCGAAATAGTCACATCGCCATTTAACTGACAAGGACCTTTAATTAAAAATTTATCCATTCTAATCCAGCCTAAGAAGGTAATATGAATTTACGTTCGCGAACCCATTCTTCAGGTGTATATGCCTTGATGGATAACGCATGAATACTATTTGATGCAATCTGCTCTTTTAATGGCGCATAAATAGCTTGTTGTTTTTTTACACGGCTCATACCGACAAACATCTCGGCGACAGCGATAATTTCATAATGGCTGCCTTCACCTTTAACGTGTAATTCCTGAAAGGTATATTCACTTTCCAGTAATGTTTGTAATTCTTTAATATCCATAATACTTAAATCCTATGATGTCGCCATTCTAAGCCGAGTTAAAACCGTACATGCCGCTAGCGTTAATCTGTAATAGACCTGTTACAACACGTTTAGTTCTAAGTGAATGGCGCTCTGCCTGAGAGAATCGCGCTTAAAACTAAAGTATTAAAATAGCCAAGTATTCTAAAAGTAATCGCCATAATACACAATCACAAAACATCACTATGTCAGGATTTTTATCATTCAACCTTGAATAATAAACAAGATTTAACAATTTACCTTTTCTTTCAGTGAAAAAAGACCGAAAATAGTGTTCTTTCTTACCAACTTTTAAATTGTGCCGATGCTAACTACAAATATTATAATTTTAATTCTTGGATTTATTGGTCTCGTCATTAGTGCCGATAAATTCGTCTATGGTGCTGCTGGACTAGCGCGAAACCTCGGTATTTCACCACTGATCATTGGTCTAACAATTGTCGCGATGGGTTCGTCTGCACCCGAGATGATGGTCGCGGTATCGGCATCCCTTAATGGCTCACCAAATACCGCCATTGGTAATGCTATTGGCTCTAATATTACTAACATCACCTTAGTATTAGGGATCACCGCGTTAATAAAACCATTGCTAGTAGGCTCGACAACGATCCGTCGTGAGATCCCGATGGTATTAATTACCACACTACTAGCAGGTGTTGTGCTGTGGGATTTAAAATTGGAGATGTACGAAGGGGTAATTTTATTATTACTCTTCTTCATTACTATCCTCACTTTAACTATCCTCGCATTAAAACGTCCAAGCAATGATCCTCTTACCCAAGAGCATGACGATGAAGTCCCTGAAGGCGTCCCCACCAGGAAAGCCGTTGCTTGGTTAATCTTCGGCATGATTGCATTACCTGTCAGTTCACATTTCCTAGTCGGCTCAGCCGTTGTGATTGCCCAGCACTTTGGCATGAGTGATTTAGTGATCGGCCTGACTATTATTGCCATTGGCACGAGCTTACCAGAACTCGCCGCATCGATATCGGGTGTATTAAAAGGTGAAGATGATCTTGCTATTGGTAATATCATTGGTTCTAATATATTCAACATCTTAGCGGTATTATCACTACCAGGTATTTTAGCTCCAGGCATGATTGATCCGGCGATTATTAGTCGTGATTTCTATTATATGCTTGGCGCAACTGTGGTAATGCTGGTGATGGCAATAGGCTTTAGAGGCCGTCCAGGACGTATTAGTCGTGTTGAAGGTGGTATTTTATTAGCTGGTTTTGTCGCCTATCAATTCATTGTATTTAGTAGCATCTAACCGTACTTAATATTTTTATATCTCAGTATTAAACAGTATTTTCATTAGGGAATAACCATGTCGAGTCAGTTTAACTATTGCCAAAGCGCGCTTAATGTCATTAACACGGAAGCGGCAGCGATTTCTCAATTAAGCCAATATATTGATGCCACGTTTACCGCCACGTGTGAATTATTAATCGCATGTAAAGGCAAAGTTATTGTGACGGGTATGGGGAAATCAGGTCATATCGCCAATAAAATAGCCGCGACATTAGCCAGTACTGGTACCCCGGCATTCTTTGTACATCCAGCCGAAGCAAGCCATGGTGATCTTGGCATGATTGAACGTGGTGATGTGGTGATAGCATTATCTAATTCTGGTGAATCAGATGAAATTTTAGCATTATACCCGATGCTTAAACGTTTAAGCATCCCCATTATAGCAATGACAGGTAATGCTGATTCAACCATGGCGCGCGAAGCAAAAATTAGCTTATGTATTAAAGTTGATAAAGAAGCTTGCCCGCTGGGATTAGCACCGACATCAAGTACCACAGCAAGTCTGGTGATGGGTGATGCTATCGCAGTGGCCTTGCTCGAAGCCAAAGGATTTACCGCAAATGACTTTGCACTGTCTCATCCAGGCGGTCGCTTAGGCAGAAAATTATTATTACGTATTTCAGATATTATGCATAAAGGTGACGGCGTACCAAGCGTACAACAGAGTGAAACTATTTCAGAGGCGTTATTTGAAGTCTCTAAAAAAGGGCTCGGTATGACCGCCGTTAATAATGGAAAGCGGCTGGTTGGCATTTTTACGGATGGGGATTTACGTCGTATTCTTGATGCACGTATAGATATTCACCAAACCCCAATCAGTGAAGTAATGACCCGAAGATGTGTTACTATTAATGAACATATCTTGGCCGCAGAGGCCCTAGCCGTCATGGAAAATAAAAAAGTTAACGCTATAATTGTCGTTAATGAACAACAAGAACCAGTCGGCGCCTTCAACATGCATGACTTACTACGCGCAGGTGTATTATAAATATGATCAACACATTATATGGTCCAATCCCACAAGAGATCTTAACCAAAGCAAAAACATTAAAGCTACTCATTTGTGATATAGATGGCGTATTTTCTGATGGTCGAGTGTATATGGGTAACGATGGCGAAGAGCTGAAAGCTTTCCATACCCGTGATGGTTTTGGGGTTAAATCACTCCTCAATGCAGGTATCGAAGTGGCGGTGATCACCGGACGGCAGTCAACGATTGTCGCCAACCGCATGCAAGGTTTAGGTGTTAAACATATCTATCAAGGTCAAGACAACAAAGTTATCGCATTTAATATGTTGCTCGAAAAATTAAACTTATCAGCAGAGCAGGTCGGTTATATCGGCGATGACGTGATTGATTTACCGGTAATGAATCTCTGTGGACTCAGTGTTGCTGTTGCCGATGCCCACCCTCTGGTTAAAAAAGGGGCCGATTTTAGCACCTCAATCCGTGGTGGTTTTGGCGCAGTAAGAGAATTAGCAGATTTGATCTTATTAGCCAAGGGAGTATTAGACCAAGCACAAGGCACTTCGGTATGAATCGGCAAAATATGGGGATTGTTATCCTCTTTTTGTGTGCACTGGGTATTTGGCGCTTTTTTTCACCCGATGAACAATCAACAGCCTCCCCCTCAACCGAATATCAGCCTGATTTCACCGCCGAGGTCCTACGCAGTGTAGAGTTCAGTATTGAAGGGAAAATCATACGTCGCATTTTTGCCGATAGTATGGAGCATTATGGCGAGTTAGGCATGACAATGTTCACTAACCCCGTTATTATCCTTTATGATGACAATGCCCAAGCGACGTGGAAGATCCAAGCCAAAGAAGGTAACTTCAGCAGTGAGGATGTCGCGACACTACGCAATGATGTGATCATCCAGAATATGAAGAAAAATGATTATATTGATGTCATCACCACCAGTTATTTGCAATTAGAACTGACCAAAAACTTGGTACGCAGCGATCAATTAATTACTATCACAGGGGCCTTATTCAACCAAACCGGCGTTGGCCTTGAAGGTGATTTAAAGCAAGAATACATGACTATCCTTAAGCAAGTTAAAGCGATATATACTAATGATGAAAAAATATAAAATTTTACTGTTAACAGTATTGATGAGTAATTCAGCGCTCGCATTAGAATCTGACTTTGCAGAAAATGTTGTCGTAAACGCTAAACGTCAAGAAGTGTTTATTAAAGAGAACCGCGTTATTTTTTATGATAATGTGGTAGTGACTCAAGGCACAATATTAATTCATGCTGATAAGCTCACGGTATTAAGCCCTGGTGGCAAAGGTACTGAAGTGATGATAGCCACAGGTAACGTAGCCACTTTTTATCAAGAGCTTGATGACGGCAAAAAAATCAACGCAGAATCGAATGAGATCCGTTATGAACTCGGCAAAAAACGTTTAACGTTAACAAAAAATGCCCGCTTACGTCAGGCTGATAGTGAAATCAAAGGTAACAAGATCATCTACCAAATTGATAAGCAAGAAATGATAGCCGAAAGCGGTAATAATGAATCAGATCGCGTGATCACCATTTTCACCCCTGAAGACAACAAAACTAAGTAGAGTAAATAAATTCATATGGCGCGTTTAAAAGTATCACACTTAGCAAAAAGTTATAATAAACGTAAAGTTGTGTCTGATGTGAGCCTCGAAGTTGAATCAGGCCAAATTGTTGGTTTACTTGGGCCCAATGGCGCAGGTAAAACCACCACCTTTTACATGGTGGTTGGCTTAGTTAAGCGAGATCATGGACAAATCTTCATTGATGACCAAGAATTAACCCATGAGCCAATGCATATTCGTGCACAACAAGGTATTGGTTATTTACCCCAAGAAGCCTCAATTTTTCGTCGCTTATCGGTAACTAAAAATATCATGGCCATTTTAGAGTTGCGCCCAGAATTAAGCCGTTTTCAACGAGAAGAGAAATTAGAAGAATTACTCGAAGAGTTCCATATTACCCATATCCGCGATAGTTTAGGGATGAGCTTATCGGGTGGTGAACGCCGCCGAGTTGAAATTGCCCGCGCACTGGCAGCTGATCCTAAATTTATTTTATTAGATGAACCCTTTGCTGGTGTTGATCCGATTTCGGTTGGCGATATTAAAAAGATTATTCAACATCTGCGGGATCGGGGTTTAGGGGTATTAATTACCGACCATAACGTACGTGAAACACTGGATGTATGTGAATACTCTTATATTGTAAGTCATGGGCACTTAATTGCGTCTGGCACTTCAGAAGAGATTTTATCCAACGCACAAGTGAAAGAAGTATACCTTGGAGATCAATTCCGACTATAGTTTGATATTGATACATAGCCGCATTAAGGAAGAGAGAGTAGTCGTTAGATGAAGCCATCATTACAACTTCGTATGAGTCAATCTCTGGCAATGACGCCACAGTTACAACAAGCTATTCGATTATTACAATTATCGACCTTGGAGTTACAGCAAGAGATCCAAGAAGCGTTAGACAGTAATCCGCTACTGGAACAAGAAGATCCCAACAACACGCTGTCAAATGATGCAGAAAGTAGTGACGCACACAATGCGGATAACGCAGATAATAATGATTCGATTACCGATAGCAGCCAAATCGAAGTCGGTGATGCCCTTGCCAGTGATTCCATCCCTGATGAACTGCCTACTGACAGCAATTGGGATGACGTCTATACCCCACAAATACAAAATCACAGTGGCGGCAGTGTCGGTATTGATGGACTTGATCAGGTTTACCAAGGTGCAACCAGCGAAGGTTTATACGAACATCTTATGTGGCAAATGGAATTAACCCCATTTACTGATATTGATCGCGCCATTGCCGTCGCTATTATTGATGGCATTGATGATCATGGTTATCTCAATCAAAGCTGCGAAGAGATCCTGCACAGCGTGGTGCTCGGCCACCAAGAACACGATGATAATAACGAAGATCAATTGGAATTAGATGAAGTTGAAGCGGTATTAAAACGTATTCAACATTTTGATCCTATCGGTGTAGCAGCGCGCTCACTACAAGAATGTTTATTGATCCAACTTCGACATTTACCTAAAAATACCCCTTGGTTATCAGAATGCCAACAAATAATTCAATCCCATATGGATTTATTGGGCAATCGCGACTACCGTCAATTAAGTCGTAAAACAAAATTAAAAGAACCACAACTTAAAGAGATCATGCAATTAATTCAGAGCCTGGAACCAAGACCAGGTAATGTGATTGATCAGTCGGAAGGGCTGTATGTGATTCCCGATGTATTAGTAAAGAAAAAAAATAACCAATGGATAGTCGACTTAAATCCTGACATTGTGCCAAGATTAAAAGTGAACACTGAATATTCTAATCTGTCGACCGGTAACCGTAATAGTAGCGATGGGCAGTTTATTCGTGCCCATGTGCAAGAAGCAAAATGGTTTATTAAAAGCCTAGAAAGCCGTAACGAGACATTACTAAAAGTGACAAAGAGTATTGTTCAACGCCAAGTAGATTTCTTTGAATATGGCGATGAAGCCATGAAACCTATGGTACTGAATGATATTGCAGAAGAAGTCGAAATGCATGAATCGACTATTTCGCGGGTAACAACGCAGAAGTTTATGCATACGCCACGTGGTATTTTTGAACTGAAGTTCTTCTTTTCAAGCCACGTCAGTACTGACAATGGCGGTGAATGCTCATCAACCGCTATTCGGGCATTAATTAAAAAATTGGTGGCGGCAGAGAATGCCATTAAACCACTAAGTGATAGCAAGATTGCTGATTTACTTGCTGATCAAGGTATCAAGGTGGCTCGGCGTACGATCGCAAAATACCGAGACGCACTAAGTATACCACCATCTAATCAGCGCAAGAGTCTTTTATAGCACTCATCCTACCTTCATAAGGGAGACATATATGCAAATTAATTTAACCGGTAGACATGTAGAAATTACAGATTCACTGAAAGATTACATTGATAGCAAGTTTTCCAAATTAGAGCGGCATTTTGAGCATATTAACAATATTCATGTGATCTTAAATGTCGAAAAATTACTGCAAATCGCAGAAGCAAAAATACATCTAAATGGGGGTGAAATCTTTGCCGTACATGAACATAACGACATGTATGCTGCAATTGATGGCTTACTGGATAAGCTCGATCGCCAAGTGATTAAGCATAAAGAAAAATTAATTCGCCATTAATTTAGTCCCACAACAAATAACCTAAAGGAAAAAACCTTTTCCTTTAGGTATTAATGTTCCTGACATAATTAAAACATATCATATCCAAATCAATTGCGGGATAATGAGCAAATATTTTATATCGTAATGAGTTTAAAATTAGCCAGCTAACTTTTACTCTGTCCACGATAAATTCGCTGCGCAGATGTGAGGACAAAAAATGAAGTTAATAATAGTCAGCGGCCAGTCAGGATCCGGTAAATCAATTGCATTACGGGTACTTGAAGATTTAGGCTACTATTGCGTAGACAACCTGCCAGTGACATTACTCCCACAACTACTGCAAACCTTAAATGCCAAAACTGAACAAGTAGCAGTCAGCATTGATGTACGTAATTTACCGAAAGAAAAGCAAGAATTAAACGATATTATTGCCGAGTTAAAAGCCAGTACTGAGCTAACCAGTTTATTTCTTGATACGAACCAATCTGTCCTTATTAAACGCTACAGTGAAACACGTCGCTTGCATCCATTAACAAAAGACGACCTGTCGCTCTCGCAAGCAATTGAAATAGAACAACAGCGCTTACGTCCTTTAGCCTTACTTGCGGATCTGAAAATCGATACCACTGAGCTTAATATTCATGAACTCAGTGAACAAATCAAAGAACGTATTTTAGGCAAGAAAAAAAATAAACTGGTCTTAGTCTTCCAATCATTTGGTTTTAAACATGGCTTACCAATGGATGCAGACTATGTATTCGACGTACGCTTTTTACCAAACCCACATTGGATCCCAGAATTAAAACCTTACACAGGTCTTGATGAACCGGTAATTAACTACCTCAGTCAGCAACCAGAAGTGATCAGCTTTGCGCTGCAAATTGAAAATCTATTATCGGCCTGGTTACCGCTGCTGGAAAAAAATAATCGCAGCTATGTTACTGTTGCTATCGGTTGTACTGGCGGCCAACATCGCTCGGTATTCATCGCAGAAAAATTAGCGAAATACTTTAAACAGCAAGATTACGTGGTACAGACTCGTCACCAGACCTTAGAAAAGAACAAACATAAAATTAGCTAGGTACTCAGTTAGCAATAAAATTAACGATCTATACAGTTAATTTTCATAATTTATTGTTAATACTGATTATAGATACAGATTAAGCTAGAATTGCACTGCATCAACGAGCAAGGTCTTGCAGCAGAATAATAAGAATGGGGACGACATATGCCAGAACAGATGGAGCATGAAAGTACACACCTACGTTTAAGTAAAATGAATGAAGCACTCGAGAGTGGTATGTTTGTTCACGTTAAGCGAATGCTCTACCAAACCCCCCCTTGTGATATCGCTTTATTACTCGAGTCATCACCACCAGCAGGTCGTAAAGTCTTGTGGCGATTAACCGACTCTGAAATGCAAGGTGAGATCCTCGATGAACTCAATGAAGATGCTAAAACCAGTATTCTAAAACTCATGGATACCGAATCCTTAGTCGCGGCGACAGAAGGCTTAGATACGGATGATTTAGCCAATGTGCTGCGTAGCCTGCCAGACAGTATCTACCAAGAAGTTATTACTCAAATGGATACCCAAGATCGACATCGTTTAGAAACCGCGATGGCGTATCCAGAAGACACTGCAGGCAGTATCATGAATACCGATACCATCACCTTGCGTCCAGACGTAACCGTCGATGTGATCTTACGTTACATACGCTTACGCGGTGAATTACCCGAAGCCACTGATACCTTATATGTGGTGGATAAAGATGATCGTTTGATCGGTGATGTGCCTTTATCTATGCTATTAACCACAGATCCAAACAGTGTCATCAACACCATTATGGATCGCCAAGCAGAAACATTATCGGCCAATATGGATACCTCGGAAGTCGCTAAACTGTTCGAGCGCCATGACTGGATCTCAGCGCCAGTAACGGATGACACAGGTAAACTACTTGGTCGTATCACTATTGATGACGTGGTTGATATTATCCGCGAAAATGCCGAGCATGACATGATGGGTCTGGCTGGTATGGATGATGATGAAGATACCTTCGCCCCCGTGCTACAAAGCACCAAACGCCGTACACTTTGGCTGGGGGTTAATTTAATTGCCGCATTAACTGCCGCCTCCGTCTCGAACATGTTTGAAGCGACTTTAGAACAACTCGCGACGTTGGCCATTTTAATGACCATTGTACCTAGCATGGGTGGTATTGCTGGTAATCAAACCCTAGCACTGGTTATTCGTGGTATGGCGGTCGGTCATATTAGTGACGAAAATAGCCGGTGGTTAATCGGTAAAGAAGCCATGGTTGGCGTGCTAAATGGCGCTATCTGGGCAATATCCATCGCTATCATCGTCTCATTATGGAAGGGCGATCTATCGCTAGGCCTGATCATTGGTGGGGCAATGTTTATTAATATGTCGATGGGCGGATTGGCCGGCGTGGTCATTCCACTGGTGATGAAAAAATACAATATTGATCCTGCACTAGCAGGTGGTATGGCGCTCACCACCGTGACCGATGTGGTTGGTCTATTTTCCTTCTTAGGCATGGCAACACTGGTCTACGGTTAACCTTTTTAACCAAGCTAGAGAGCAGAACGTAAAAAGCCTGCGTCATCATGACGCAGGCTTTTTCACTTAACTTAAATCGAGGGGATATTAGTTACCCGCAATCTGCATTGACTCTAATAGTGTCGAGCCCATGAGAATACTGCTGCGTATATCGATATCGTTACCGACAGCAACGAGGTTTTTGAACATATCCGTTAAGTTACCCGCAATAGTAATTTCATGCACAGGATACTGTAACTCACCATTTTCGACCCAGAAGCCTGACGCGCCACGGCTGTAATCACCGGTCACAATATTAACGCCCTGTCCCATCAATTCAGTCACTAACAAGCCAGTACCCATTTGGCGACACAGTTGGTCTAATGTTTCGCCTTTACCGGTGACGTTCCAGTTATGAATACCACCAGCATGACCGGTTGTTTGCATCCCTAATTTACGACCACTGTAACTGGTTAATAGGTAGCTCTTTAAAATACCTTGTTCTACCACATTTAAATCTTTAGTACGCACACCTTCAGCATCATACATCGATGAGGCTAATCCACCTTTAATGTGCGGACGTTCTTGAATGTTTAACCACTCAGGGAAAATCTGCTCACCCAGCTTATCGAGCAAGAATGATGATTTACGGTATAAGCTACCACCACTGATGCCCATCACCAGTTGACCCATTAAGCTACTGGCAACATCGTGATGAAAAATCACCGGGACATTACAAGTATCAATCTTACGCGCGCCTAAGCGGTCTACAGTACGATTAACCGCTTCGGTGGCAATCTGCTCTGGCGTCCACAATTTACTTGCGTCACGCGCCATTGAGTAGCCGTAGTCACGTTCCATTGCGCCATCTTGTTCTGCAATCAATACCGAACTCATGCTGTGACGAGTACTGGCATAACCATTGACTAAACCATGGCTGTTGCCGTAAACCTTAATGCTGCTGTGGCTGGTAAAAGAGCCTTCACTATTGACGATACGTGAATCTTTCGCTAAGGCTAAACGCTCGGTCAGGCAAGCTTGTTCAATGGCATACTCAGGTTCGATCTTAATCGGATGACATAAATCTAAATCTTCCGGTGCAAACGCCATCAGCTCAAAATCAGCTAAACCAGCAAATTCATCTTCCGCAGTATGTAAGGCGATATCTAACGCGGCGGCGACTGCGCTTTGAATTGCCGCTTCACTTAAGTCAGAGGTTGATGCATTACCTTTACGTTGACCGCGGTATACACAGATACCTAACGCGCCATCATGGTTGAATTCAACATTTTCAACTTCACCCATGCGTGTACTCACAGACAAACCCGTTTGTCGCGAAATAGCTACTTCGGCATCACTCGCGCCCGCCTTTTTGGCAAAATCGAGTGCTTGAGTAACGGCTAATTCCAATTTATTTTGTTCTAAAGTAATTTGCTGTTTTAAGTTCATGGGCTCGTTTCAATAAGTTATACTAGATTAAGCATACCATGTTGCGATAAAAATTCCTGCAGCAACTGCGCAATTAGCAATAAACTGATACAATTAACATATCAATCGTTTTGAAAAAGAATATTATGAGCGTACAAGAACGGAATATTACCAGCGAAAAGTCTTACCGACGTGCTGAAGACGACGAGCTATATCAAAGTCGTGCAAAAAATAAAATTGAAATTGCCGAGACACTGAAACTCGCTGGCGCGATATCTTTACTCAGTAAAGCAGAAATTGCCAAGATGGGTTTTTCTGAGCACTTACTCGCAGCGATTGTGACTGCAAGAAAAATTGCATTACGTACAGATGCTTACAGTAGACATCTATCGCACATGAGCAAGATCATGCGTAGCGATGGTCTTGAAGCGATCCAAATGGCATACGATAAGATCACCAATAAACACAACCAAGCAACTATTGAGTTAAAAAAATTAGAGATGGTTCGTGATGAATTGGTTGCCGGTGGTGATACCGCGATCACTGCATTATTAGAAACATATCCAAATGCTGATCGTCAGAAACTACGTCAATGGATCCGCCAAGTGAATAAAGAACTTAAAGCCGAAAAGCCGCTTAAAGCTGCCAAACCAAGCAAAGAGATCTTTAAACACCTACGCGAAATTGCCGGTATATAATATTAATCTGCCATCTCAGCATAATTAATGTTTAAGCAGTATCAACAATAAAGCCCTAACAAGTCATTTATATACTTGCTAGGGCTTTATTTTTATCAAGTGGATGTCACAATAACAAATTAGCGACTAGTGCCACCCACCGTCATGCTATCTAGTTTCAATGTCGGTTGACCAACACCTACCGGGATACTCTGACCTTCTTTGCCACAAATGCCCACACCTTTATCTAATTCTAGGTCGTTACCAACCATTGAGATGTGCTGCATAGCTTCATGACCATTACCGATCAAGGTTGCCCCTTTAATTGGTGTAGTAATTTTACCATTTTCAATTAAATACGCTTCAGATGCAGAGAATACAAATTTACCCGAAGTAATATCAACTTGACCACCACCAAAGTTAGGCGCATAAATGCCCTTCTCAACCGTACTAATGATCTCTTCTGGGGTATGCTCGCCAGCTAACATGTAGGTATTAGTCATACGCGGCATCGGTAAGTGAGCAAATGATTCACGACGACCATTACCCGTAGACTCCACACCCATTAAACGCGCGTTAAGCTTGTCTTGCATGTAACCTTTCAAAATACCGTTTTCAATCAGCATGGTATTTTGTGTTACCGTACCTTCATCATCGATATTTAATGAGCCACGACGGTTGGCTAAGGTGCCATTATCCACAATAGTACACAGTGAAGACGCCACTTTTTCGCCAATTTTACCTGCGTAAGCCGAGGTACCTTTACGGTTAAAATCACCTTCGAGACCATGCCCCACTGCTTCATGTAATAATACCCCAGGCCAACCAGCGCCAAGCACCACAGGCATAGGGCCAGCAGGCGCATCAATAGCATCAATATTGACTAACGCTTGACGCACTGCATCTTTGGCATAGCTAAATGCACGTTGCAGACCATCCACGTCATCTAAGAAGTAATCAAAACCATAACGGCCACCGCCACCCGCACCACCCCGTTCACGTTTACCATTTTTCTCAATCAACACCGAACAGTTCATGCGTACTAATGGGCGAATATCCGCCGCCAGTGTACCATCTGTTGCTGCGACCAAGATCTCTTCGTATACCGCTGATAAGCTCACGCTCACTTGCGTGACGTGCGAGTCTAATGAACGCGCGTACACATCCATTTCATGTAATAAGTCAATTTTACGCTGTCTATCCATGCTAGTTAATGGATCGAGTGGCTGATAGATTTCACTACCTTGTGGTTTGCTCCACGCTTTAACTTTACCTTCACCACCGCTTGCCGCAATACCACGTGCCGCTTTGGCAGACTGAGTTAAGGCGTTTAAACTGATCTCATCAGAATAAGCAAAACCGGTTTTCTCGCCCGATACTGCACGCACGCCGACACCTTTCTCGATGTTAAACGAACCTTCTTTGACGATACCGTCTTCTAATCCCCAAGACTCATGTTTGCACGCTTGGAAATAAAGATCACCATAATCAAGTTGATTACCCATCAATAATGATAATGTATTCTGCAGCTTATCTAAGTTTAGATCCGCTGGCAGTAAAATTGAATTTTCGACTTGTTCAAATCTCATCTGAGTTGTTACTCTTTATTTTTCAAGCTCGCCGTAAAGCGCGCGTGTTGTAAAATCGGTATATCAGTACGTATTTGTACTAACTTATGTTTGTCTAATCGCGCACAACTAATGCCGCATGCCGACGTTTGCTGAGCCAGAATGTCGCCCCAAGGGTCTAAGATAACAGAGTGGCCCCAAGTATGACGGTTATGGCCGTGATCACCCACCTGATTCGCCGCTAACACGTAGCATTGATTTTCTATTGCCCGGGCTTGTAAGAAAGGTAACCAGTGCGATTTACCGGTCGCATAAGTAAATGCAGCCGGTAATAATAAAACATCCACGTTCGCCACACTGAGTACCCGAAATAATTCTGGAAACCGTAAGTCATAACAGATCGCCATACCAAATTTAATATCACCGGCAGTAAAGGTCGCAATCCGATCACCGGCAATAAAGCTATCTGACTCTTTATATACTTGTGTCGTTGAACCGGTGTTAACTTGGCTATCACTCGCGGCGACAGATACGCTTGGCACGTGCGCATCAAATAAGTGGATCTTATTGTAATGTTGCACCAATTCCCCATTGGGGTCAAATGCTAAACTGGTGGTATAAATACGATCATCAATATTACTAAGAATAGGAAAAGAACCCGCAACCAGCCAACATTGATACTGCTTAGCCCAGTTGGCAAGTTGCTGTTGTACCGGACCTTCGCCTAATGGCTCGGCATGGGTTAAATAATCATCACGATGGGAAAATAAGGCAAAGTTCTCCGGTAATAATATCAAGGTCGGGGCAACCTGAGTATTAATCAATGCCAATTGCGAGGCCACATACGCTAAGTTTGCTGCAATATCAGCACCCGAGGTCATCTGCATCGCCACTAATTGCATTATTTATTCCCCGTTCTTTTCGGCCCTGCAGCATTAATCAATTTATCAGGCACCGTAATCGCTTGTTGATTACGTTTTACTTCGGTAAATACCGGATTATCAAGATCACCGCTGACGTTAAATTTAAGTTCAGTGATCACCTCTACCACGGGCTCGAGTAATTTCGACAGTGCAAAAACAGCCAATGCAGTGGTCGGCGTTACCGCAAACGCAGTCAATATCGGTAAACTCGAGGTCACATCTGGAAAGAAACTTAAATTATAATTGATGGTCTCCGTCACCAAATCAATATAGCCGTTACCGGTAATTTTACCGCTACTGGAATTAAGTAAAAAATCGCTATTATTAATCGCGCCATCGGCAATCTGTAACGAGGCCTGCATTGATGAGTACGGTAAGCCGTCATTAAACACATCACTAAAGTCTAAACTTAATCGCTTCACCAATGACTGTAAACTCAGCACACTTAAGAAGCGGGTGCCTTTGTCACTGACATTCGTGATCCGCCCTGCTTGAGTTGTTATCGTCGCGTAACCCTTCAGAGATTCAACATCAACATCGAAGGGCTGATCTTGCCAAGCTAAACGAAAATCGACCTCTGCAGGCGTCTTCGCTAACGGACTAATTAGCCCTAACCCCGTCATAAATTCTTCGATACTCTTGGTTTTTAATTCACCTTGAAATTGCGTGGCTTGCTTACCTTGCTCATCAGTAAACCAGCGCCCGGTCATCGCGACTGTTGAATGTTCCATATCAATATCAAGGGCTTTAAGTGTCAATCCAAACGCGTTCTTAGTCACTTCTACGGATGTACTGCCTAAATTAATTGCCCCCAGAATACAGGCACCACAATTGAAGTTGAAACCAGGAACATCTTGCCAGACGAGTGTTGTGGCTTTGGCTTCTTGCGCGACATCTGCATCATCAATGACATCTGACGGCAATACCAGATCAGGTAAATAGAGATAATCAAAGTCGATCTTGATATTACCGATATCCGGAATAACCACCGAACCATTAAACTCACTCGCTTTAAACTCGATCCCCCAGTTACGATAACCTTTGGTCGCCGTTATCGTTACATCATCCAAAGGCTGTTGATAGTAAATCGTATTTGCTACCGCGATTTTAATTGAGGATAAGGGCTCTACCGCACTACTCACATCAAATTCACTCTCAGGTAAACCGCTATACCATAATTGCCACTCGGCGATATCAATATTATCAACATTAACCACCATCGCATTAGCGGTATC
Source organism: Moritella sp. (assembly GCF_013215705.1). Taxonomy (GTDB): domain Bacteria; phylum Pseudomonadota; class Gammaproteobacteria; order Enterobacterales; family Moritellaceae; genus Moritella. The sequence goes on from NZ_JABSQR010000009.1 coordinate 159,582, forward strand.
GCTGATCAGCAGCTTGTCAGCATTACCAATTTGTACTAACGATTGGATCAAGGCTACATTATCATCGGCGTAATTAACTTGCCCAGAGAAATACAAGATATCACTGCTATTTAACTGGATATGGGCTTGTTTATCATTACCAACCACAGAGATATCGGTTGGCCAATCCTGATTAGCCAGTTTTGCTAACGGCAACGGTAAATCGAGTTCAAACTGAGTCAAATCACTTTGCACATCAAATTCATAATTAAAGCCTTGCTCAGGAAAACGCATATTTAATGTGCCTTTCCAATTCACATCACCAGACACATATTGCTGGTATGCGGGCATTAACTGTGCCATCACCTTGTCACTAGACCAACGCCCTGCCAGTTCAACATTCACTTGATAATCATTATGGTTCTGCATGGTACTAAAATTAATATCAAGCGGTTCACCGAGCAATTTTGCGGTGAACGGGCTGGATAACAGGCCATCATCAGAAAATTTGAAACGACCCTGCACATTCGTCAAGGTTAATGCTAATGCGGGAAAGTAAATACTGTCATCGACCAAGTCTATGTCACCTTTGACCGTGACTTGGTCATCGTCGGTGAATGGAATAACCAGATCGAGTGTACCGGTTATATCACCGCTAACTTGCAGACTGTTCAATGCAGCCGTTACTTCTGGTAACGGACTTAAATCAATAAGCGCCTTGGCTTGCTTGCCGGTGGTTTTAAACTGCGCCTGAATACCAAGCGCTTTGACGTCACTTAAGTTTGGTAATTGTAAATCCACTCGCGATAAGGCAAGCGGCCCCAGGTTACCTTTACGGGATGACATAAATAGATCATCATTGTGAAATAATAATGCTAACTGTAATTCGGTTAAGCTTGGCCATTGTGGATCAAATTTAAACTCAGCATCAACGACATTTAAGCGCGTCTGAAATATGCCATCACCTTGAGAATAAGGATAATTGGCAAACTCACCAAACCATAATAATTGACCATTATCCGCATGCCCTTGTTTTAAAGCACCGCGAAGGTAATCAATGAGTGTTTCCCCCATATACGCCGTTGGGTAGTAGTAATATACTTTACTGGCATCACGTAATGTTAACTCGCCAGCAAGGCTGAGAAATGGCGCCGCATTGCCCGGAATATCTAATAAAAATTGACTCTCGACTACCAGTTCTGGGGTATCAACAAATACCTTATCGGCGATAATTTCAATACCAGAACGGCTAAACGTACCGGCTACATCAGTATTGCCATAGCGCTGCCAAGTCAGCTCAGTGGAAAACTGATTCACCCGAATATTTTGGTCTAAGTATTGTGTTAAATCTAATACCGTATCCTGCATAGCAATACTGATCTTGCCGCTATTTAAGTTACCCGACACCGCAATATCAACATTGTCGATACCCGGGAAACCCTGCCAACTTTGTAACTGCAGATCTTCCACTTGTAACTGATAACGCAACTGAGTCCAATCTTGCATTGGGATCTTAACTTTAATGTCACGCACTAGGCCATGTGGATACAGGGTTTTAAGATCATTAAACAAAGCGTCATCAACATGACGTGACAAGGCCACAATCGGCGCCAACTTAGACAGCTCAACTTGATTAACAAAAGCAAACAGTTCATTGCCTTGCTGCCTGACTTGCAAATCAAGCCGTGGCCAGACAATACCATTAGTCACTAGCGCTAAATCACGGCTATCCAATTGCCAACCAGCATCCGTTAACTGCCATTCCAGCTCTCCCCCCCATATACTCAGGTTTTGTTGGAGGTTAGCACTTGTCCAAGTAAATGCTGAAGGTTGTAACTTTAATAATGCCGATGTCGGTTTATTGCTAACAATATCAATCCAACTTTCAAAACTTAATGCGCCTTGTTTTAAGCCTTCTCGTTTAAACAATACCTTTTCAAACCAACTAGATAAACTCATGTTCTCAGCTTGCACATAAACCTGACCACTGACATTGGTTAAATCATGTTTGGCACTGGTAACATCAACCATGATGCGTAAATTGTTATCATCAATATCATCATTAATGTATGCCCAACCTTCGCCTCGATGACGATTGCCTTGATTTAACCAAGCAAACTCTGGAATATGAATGATCTTTTCTTCACCCGCAGGGGTTAATATCCGTAGATTACTATTGGTTAATTCAAAATGCGTAAGTTGACGTAAAAATACATCAAGCAGACGGGTTAATTCGGGAGAGGCAAATTTAGAGTCTTTTTCGTCAGCATCCTGAAACGGGGAAAGGGGTAATTTTATCTGCACGCCATCTAAGATCAGATTATCGACCAGCAGTTTTTGTTCTAATATACTGTTCCAAAAGTCAATACTGATCTTGATCCGTTCTACGTCAAAGTCATACGGCAATGACTCATCAAACTTAACGTCTAAGGTATTAATAATTAATACCGGGCCGAATTTATACCAGCCCGCATCAATACTTTGTACTTCAATACTCACCGATTGATCCGCCACCAGCCAATCAATCACCCGATCATGATATTGATTCAGGTAGGGTAAACTCGCCCGTAGCAGACTAATCGAAACCGCAGAAAAAACAGCTAAGCAGGCAAAAGTATAAAGGCATATTTTACCACATCTTCTTAACCAATTTCGTTTCCCTGCCACGTTACATCATTACCACATCAAACTGCTCTTGTAAGTACAGAGGTTCAGCTTTGATCTTCACCTGTTTACCCATAAACAATTCCAATTCCGCAATACTGTGAGATTCTTCTTTTTCAATATACTCAGCAACGGCGACAGACGCATAGACGTTAAATTGGTCCGCATCGTAAGCACGATTAACACGCGTTACTTCACGGAATATCTCATAACATACCGTTTCCACCGTTTTCACCGAACCGCGACCGTCACACGTAGGACAATCAGAACATAACACATGCTCTAATGATTCACGGGTACGTTTACGGGTCATTTCAACTAGCCCCAGTGCCGAGAAATCATGGGTATTGGTTTTGGCGCGATCATGACTTAATGCCGCCTCTAAACATTCCATCACCCGACGGCGATGCTCCGAACTTTGCATGTCAATAAAGTCGATGATAATAATACCCCCCAGATTACGTAATCTCAGCTGTCGTGCAATCGCTTGGGTTGATTCCACATTGGTATTAAAAATAGTATCTTCAAGATTACGATGGCCAACAAAAGCACCGGTATTAATATCTATCGTGGTCATTGCTTCAGTCTGATCAATAATTAAATAACCACCTGACTTTAACGTTACTTTTCGCTCTAAAGCACGCTGAGATTCATTTTCCACATCGTACATTTCAAAGATCGGACGCTCACCCGTATAGAGTTCTAACGCACTGACTAATTCAGGCACATAGGATTCGGTGAATTCACATAACTCAGTATAGGCAAGCCGAGAATCGACCCTGATCTTATCCAGTGGTGAACCCACAAAATCACGAATAATACGGAATGCTAATGAGGGATCTTGATACAACATACTCGCACTAGGATTACTTCGTTGACGCTGTAGCACTTTGCTCCATAAACGTTTTAAGTAAGCGATATCTTGTTCGATTTCTTTATCACGCACACCATCCGCGGCCGTGCGAATAATATAACCACCAAGCTCATCGACCTGAGCTTCGGTGATAGCTTTTAAGCGACTACGCTCTTCTTCACAATCAATACGTTGTGAGACACCCACGTGCGAACTGCCCGGCATAAACACTAAATAGCGCGAAGGCAGGGTAATATCGGTGGTGAGACGTGCACCTTTGGTGCCCATCGGATCTTTCACCACTTGTACGGTGATATCCTGACCTTGACGTACTAGCTGAGAAATATCAGCGACTTTAAAATGCTTTTTTTCACCCGCAGCAACACATTCGGTATGCGGGACAATATCCGATGCATGTAAAAATGCCGCTTTATCAAGACCAATATCAATAAATGCAGCCTGCATGCCCGGTAATACCCGACTTACTTTACCTTTATAGATATTACCCACGATGCCACGTTTCGCTTCTCGCTCTACATGTATTTCTTGTAATATGCCATTTTCAATCAAGGCAACACGTGTTTCGCTCGGGGTGACATTTACTAATAACTCTGTCGTTTGACCCATATTATTTAGCCCTTCATTACTTATTCTGTTCTGCCTTAAAGGCTTGAATTAATTGCTCGGTTTGCATTAATGGTAAGCCGACAACAGCGCTATAACTGCCGCTCAGATGACTGACGAATTTACCTGCAAGACCTTGAATTGCATAACTACCGGCTTTATCACTGGGTTCACCAGTACGCCAATAATCATGCATTTCAGCGCGTGATATTGCTCTAAACTGTACTTGAGTGGTGACGAGTTCAACCCAGCAACGCGTGCTATCGGCCAGCGCAACAGCGGTCATCACGTCATGTTCATGACCTGATAATAAACTTAACATCCGAATCGAATCTGCTTCATCAACCGGTTTTTCTAATACTTGTCCGGCATAGACGACGATGGTGTCAGCACCTAACACCACGTATTCAGCGGCGGTATTCATATTAACCTGTGTTGCGTGCGACTTGATTAACGCAGCAACACCCGCTTGCGCTTTATCCCGAGCGAGGCGTGACACATAATCAGGCGCTAATTCGCCCACTTGCTGTTGCTCTTCTACATCGACGGATAATACCGAGAATTCAACGCCGATTTGAGTTAATAACTCACGGCGACGTGGCGACTGCGACGCTAAATACATATTTATCTGTTTCATCTTATTATTTTCTACTCAATTAAGCTATCTTCAGGCCATTATCTAATCGCAAATTGACGACGTATTTTCCGTAAAATCAAGAATATCCATGGCCATATTAGCATCGTGGTTAAGATTGACCATAAGTACATAGGTGTTATCGAGATGTCGAAAAGTAATTTTTCAGCCCAGAATATGATTAACTTATTCAGCATCGTTAAAAAGCCAACAATTAATGCTTGCTGCCATAACGATATGTTCCGGATCAACCGATGATTCATCACGATAATATAGATAACAATAGACAAGGCCAAGGAGTGGATCCCTAACGGTGCACCTAATAATATATCTAGCGTTAACCCGGTGATCCAGGCATATCCAATACTGACGCGATATGGCAGTGCCATGCACCAATAACCCAATACCAATAACAGCCAATCAGGGCGAAAATGATTGAAAGGCTCGGGCACAGGTAGTGCCGTGATTAATAACGCAATGATTAAGGTTAGGATTATTTTAAAACGACCGTTCGCAGCTGTCATAATGCCTCCTCCTTGTTACTCTGTTCTGCATTGTTATTTGACGTATTATCGTCATCCCAGGTTAATAGGACGTAACGGATCCGCTCCAATTCGACCACCGGTTTTGCTTCTACTTGCGCATAAGGTTGACCCGTCTGATAAGTAAAGTCCGTGATTGTCGCGACGGGATAACCTTCGGGAAACACGCCGCCGAGGCCAGAGGTCACTAACACATCACCCACTTGAATATCGGTACTGTGTGGCACATAAGGTAAATTTAGACTGTTTAGCTCACCGCTACCATTCGCAATCGCTCGAATATCATTACGTTGTACTCGCACCGGAATACCATGACTAATATCAGCAATCAGTAATACCCGACTGTATGTGGCAGCCACATCGACAATTTGTCCCACCACACCTTGTTCGTTTAATATCGGTTGGCCAATATAAACGCCATCCGTAGCGCCTTTATTAATCACCACTTGCAGTGAAAAGGGGTCGGAATTAACCGTGATTATTTCAGCGACTAATTTACGCTGGTCAGCATGCACTGGCGAATTAAGTAACGCCCGTAGCCGTTTATTCTCTTGTTTTAGATGCTTAAGTGCCAACAACTGGACTTGCTGAATGAAGAGTTTGTCTTGTTGTTCTACCACTTTTTTTCTTAAATCTCGGCGGTTGACAACGGTATTTGATACACCTTTGAGCATTTCACTGGGGATATTTGCGGCATAAATTAACGGTGATACCGCGGTATTTAAATAAAGTCGCACATTTAAAAATGAATCAAATTTTGAATCAAAAACAATCAATGAGAAAGAGGCGATAACCGCAAGGAACAGGCGCAGTTGTAAAGATGTTGAAGTAGCAAAAATAGGTTTCATTAGATGGTATTCTCAAAGGATGGCGCGTCCGCCATCCTATAGGATTATTTAATCAGGTGCTTAATCGTAATTAAACAGATCACCACCGTGCATATCAATCATTTCTAATGCTGTACCACCACCACGAGCCACACAGGTAAGTGGATCTTCAGCGATGACCACAGGGATACCGGTTTCTTCAAGTAATAAACGATCAAGGCCACGAATTAATGCGCCACCACCGGTTAGGACCATGCCTCGTTCTGCAATATCAGAGGCTAATTCTGGTGGTGTTTGCTCTAGCGCGGTCATTACTGCACTGACAACACCCGATAACGGTTCTTGTAGCGCTTCTAAAATTTCAGTGCTGTTTAAAATAAAGCTGCGCGGCACACCTTCAGCAAGATTACGACCACGCACTTCAATTTCAACAACTTCATCAAGTGGATAAGCAGAGCCGATCTCTTTCTTAATACGTTCAGCGGTGGCTTCACCAATCAGGCTACCATATTTACGGCGTACGTAGCTGATGATGGCTTCATCAAGTTTATCACCGCCAATACGTACCGATGAAGAATAAACCACACCGTTTAGTGAGATGATCGCCACTTCTGTGGTACCACCGCCTATATCTACAACCATAGAACCGGTTGCTTCAGAAACAGGTAAACCAGCACCGATTGCTGCTGCCATCGGCTCATCAATCAAAAATACTTCACGTGCGCCGGCACCTTGTGCAGATTCACGGATAGCGCGACGTTCAACTTGTGTTGAACCACAAGGCACACACACCAGAACACGTGGGCTTGGACGGAAAAATTTATTTTCATGCACTTGTTTAATAAAGTGTTGTAACATTTTTTCAGTCACGTAAAAGTCGGCAATTACACCATCTTTCATTGGACGAATAGCAGCGATATTACCGGGCGTACGACCCAACATTTGCTTAGCGGCCGTTCCTACTGCTGCAACACTCTTATTTGCACCACGCTCTTGGCGGATGGCAACAACAGAAGGCTCGTCAAGTACAATGCCTTGACCTTTAACATAAATGAGTGTGTTTGCGGTTCCCAAGTCGATTGATAAATCGCTAGAGAATAGGCCTCTTAACTTCTTAAACATGGTTATGGGCATTCCTAATTAGTAAAATGTTGCAGGATCGGTTAACTTTACCAATGCGCAATGAATCAGGCAAGTTTATCAGACTTTATGACTGACAAACATTAATTTAATCGCCTGCGGTAAATAACCCGATCATTGCTGCGGAAAAAGCCGAATACGATGTTTGCAGACGGTGATTGAACAGCTCCTGTCTCGCTGCCTTCCCAGTTATATTTAAACCAATTATCAACGGTATAATCAAGTTTAACCTCACCACTTCGATTCGGCGCTGCAATGATTAGCCCTTGAGTGATACCGTTGGTAAAATTTCCGGTTCCTGAAAGCGCAGGTAGAGCTCCACCTAAAGAAATGTTAGTTAGCGTCGCCTTTACAAAATCGAAGTCCGTTTTAGTATCATCATTATTCTTAATGAAGTTTGCCCCATCGAAATATTCAATTTTCATGGTTGTGGCAAAATCATTCGATATTGGACCGTAGCCATCAGCGATCGTCCAACGACCATAACGTAATTCGCTGGTTTGTGCGGATAAAGTTTTCGCTGCTGGAAGCTCTGCATTAGCAGGCATATCAGTATCATTAAGTAAAACACCATCAAGATCCGTAATACTAATACCAAAAAGTGTATTCATTATTGGGCCATCAGGACCACTTGCCAAACGTGAGAAGTGACCGTCGTCTAATATATTATCAGGTTGATATACGCCATCGACCCATACGCCTTTAAATTCCTCTAAACGATCAGAAAAAGAACGATTCCTTAAACCACTAACCTCAACACTAAAAGTTACATCAGCATTAAATGCTCCATCATAATTATGAGTGACAAAACCCAAGCTATTTTGCGCTTCAAGGCGATAACCAAATCGTAATTCAGGTTGGTCCATATAAGTAAATACTGCACCAATACTTGGTGAAGTCAATAAAATCCAGGCCATTTCCCAATTACGGCCAATACCAGGTTCATATTGGTTTGAACCTTCATTCCATTGCACGCAATAACCATTATTTGGCCATGTTCGACATTCGTAAACATTACCATCATCCGGCTGTAAAACAGTTGTCCCTGCGACATAACTACTCAGGCCATCAGGAAATACATAGTCATAACCATTACGAAAATAGCCTCTCGCACCCACATAATCATCTACTTTTGATGACACTAATTCAAAATGAGAGGGAATAAAGCGACCTATCTCAGTGCCCTTAGTATCATCGGAAAAATTATCATCGACCGAAAACGTCATACCGTAATAATCCGTATCCCGTACGTTTACTTGCATCACCCCGACTTCATTATATGCAGCATTTTTAAAGCTAGAGACCCCATTATTAAAGAGCGTTAAATTTGCGGTTTGCCAACCTGCATCTAGCGCTGTTGTTTTATTTTCCTCAGCTGCATAATCAAATATCCCCTCAACACCATTATTATTGGGGATTTTACGCGTAATCTTAATCCCAATTTTAGGCTTGGTACTGGGGTGATAATTAAGTGTCGTGTTGCCATCAGCACTTACAGCACTGACTTCAAAAGTAAATGGTTTAGCTGCTATTTGCGTATATATCGATAAATTATTCGTCGTTGCAGTTAAATCAGAGCCTGTTGATGAAGTCGCTTGTACTAAGAACCTATCTGGTCTCACAACAAAACTATTGCTCTCACCTCTGGCTTCAACACCATTTTTAAAACTATGTGATGCCACTAAACGAATCTTACCGGCATCGTGATAAACCGATGCCGGTATTTTAAATATACCCGGTTTAACAGCAGTTAATTTAACCCTAGATTTGTTTCCATTTTTACCAATTGCAGTATTGCCGATATTGAAATTTCGAACCGTACATTTATCAGGTTCAACACAATTTAAACCGATATTAAAGTTACTGTCGTCAGTTTCCAATACTTTACAGGTACCAGAACCGTCATTTTCTAATGCTTGTAAATATAAGCTATCGATACTAACACCAGCAATTTGGTTACCAATGTCAGCATAGGAGTTAGCGTTACTCGAAAACTTTAAGCCAAGATCAGTAAAGTTAATCTTACAAGCCCCTGCTACACTTGCATCATTACAATAAGTATTGCCTTCACTATTAACGCTCAACCGCATAACACCTGGTGATAATAACGCTAAGTTACCAACAGTAGCACGACCATGTACGATATTGACTGTCTGAGACGAACGATTATCAATGCGTAACTTAACCGTTGTGCTAACATCAGCAACATTACAAAACTTATCAGTTACTTTATTTTTACAAGCTTGAACATCAATACTTGCAACGTCACAGGTCAGAGCAGAACTCGGATGTTGAATACGATAATGAGTTACCGCATTTTTTATTTTTTTACCGACTAATCTAATCCCTTTAAATTGAAAATCATCAAAACCAAAATAAGAATTACACTGCTGCCTCCAACCAATATATCGGGATCTGCCATACCGGGGTTTGCCATAACATTGTCCAACAACAGCAATTTGATACTCCCCAGGACTTAACTCTCGGTTAATAACTTCTGACTCTTTATATTTAGATTTGTTAGGGATAGAGATACTATTAATTATCGGTATCGTTTCACCTTTTTTCCAAATCAAGAAATATAAGCGATTACTTAGTCCCCGAGCCCGTTTTAACCGTATTTTTTTTAATCTAAAGGAAGTTTTAAGAGTAAAATCAATGACCTTACCTGTAACTTTAGGGTTTCTCAATATCTCACCCGATGGTGTGTCATCGGCACTAATTATGTGAGATGGATTGATATAAGAAAGCTTTGAATCGCCCACTTTCATGCCTTTTTCAATATCAAAAGCTGAGTACACAGGCAGGCACATTAAGGTCATGATAAGAACAAAGACGACTTTTAATGATTTCATTAAAAACATCATAACTTCACTTCCGCTTCAACTTGGTGCTGCGCCACTATTTTTCCACCGTCACAAATACCGGTAGCGCGCAGATAAAACTGACTACCAGAAGTAAGCTGAATACTTTGGCAAGTAACCGCGACACTGCAGTTTTCTAATCCTACGTTCTGACTAATATCAAACTGTAAATTATCAGTATCAGAAATAACCGTAGTAGCAGGAAAATTGACACATACTAAACCATTTAACACCTGATAAATCCCATATTCCATACCACTATCAGCCGCATAATAAGCTTTCGCACTATACACTTCATTGGCAACACTGTCCGCTGTAGAACTCAAAATACGGCTCAGAGACGCGGCTAATAAAGAGATCACAACAATGATAAATATCGCAATCACTAGCATACTGCCTTGTTGTTGTGGATAGCGACTCGACATACGGTTACGGGACATTTGTCATTACCACCTGATGTTCAAATTTAATATCACGGCCATCATGCAGCAAGAAACCAAAGCTTAACTCCAAAATAGCATTACTGAACTGCGTCGCTCCGGTTAATGACATACTGCTATCAGTCGTGAGATTATCCGCCATTAATACCGATGTGCCAAAACTATTACCTAATAACGCCTCTCTACGTGATAAGCGTGTAACACCACCTATTTGAGCCAAGCAATATTGCACTTTACTTCCTGCAATAAAATAACGAGAGACTGCTGAGTCTTTCAATAATGTAGAGTCCAGCGTGACCTCTGCCTGAGCTGGGTTTGCACCTGAAACGCGTTCATATTTAGTTATTTCAGCAATCGTATCACTCGGTAATGAATCAAACTCGTTAGCATCGGTTGTTAGTATACTTATATACTGACCTTCAAAATCATTATTGCTCGGGTCTGCTAAATCCCTGGTTTTTTTATCCATAATTAATGACACGCTAGATTTTCCGCTCACAGTGCCAAGATATTGACCTGCTGCGGAGAAAGGCACAAATTGTATGCAAGTTTGTCCTACTATCGTAGGCATTCTAGTTACACTAAAAGCAATCGCAGAATCAAGCTCTTTACTCATTCGATTTAGTACAAAGCGAGCATCATTCAAGCGCTCATTCTGATTAACAGAGGTTTGATAAAGAATCACGTTATCACTAATAAAACGGCTACTAAAAGTGCCAATAACACCTAATAAGATAATTACCATAACAAGTTCGACGAGGGTAAAACCTGACTGTTTGTGTTTAATCGTTCTAGGCATCAGTAGTTTCCCTTAAATGAAGTCAGTGTTATCTCTTCATTATTTGGCATGAATATCGTCACTTGGATCCGTTTAGCCACATTATTTGCTGTACTACCTGTAACAAACTTATCGGCAGCGTTACTAACACATATATTCAATCCGTAACCAGGATATTCGTTAGTAAATAACGTCAGCGTTGTTTTTGGATCGCTAGTACAATATTCATGATAATCATCGACATCATTAAAGCCATTTGGATTGTTTCTATTTTCTATACCATCAGTACCAAAATCAGCGACTGCGGTACAAGTCGCACATGGACTAAAGCTACCCAAAATTAAATTATTCTCATCATAATAACGAATCAGCACCTGGTTCATCAGGCTTTTACCTAATGCTGTGGCTTTTATCTGGTACATCGGCGAGGTCATTTTATTGGCTTGCGGTAAAAACACGCCAGTTACAATCGTCAGCGCGACCGCTAATACTACAATACCGACAACAATCTCAATTAAGGTAAAACCGCGTTGTTTATTGTTCATGGATGTAGCCTTGAGATTCAATTCTGATTAATAATGTTTGTTCGCCGATGATGCTGATGTCACAGCTAGCGCAGCTACTGGCCACGCCAAGGGGATCAAACTCAATCGTATGCGGGCTAAATCTAATTGCACTACTATCCGCTTCTGTTTGACTGATGCCTAATTGAGGAGGGTTAAAATTGTCAGGTAAATCAGTGTCATTACAATTGGCAGGAATACCGAAACGGTCACTCTTAATAATAACTTTATTGCAGGCATAAGGGTTATCGGAACGGGCCGTTCCGCCAACATTTTCACGGCAATCCTCATCACAGCTCATCGCTTGTTGCTGTACGGTTTTTAATAATTGCAGTAGTTGGTCACGATAAACTTGACCTTCAAAGTCATCTTTACCAATAAATTTAGGGATCGCGGTCGCGGCTAGAATACCTAAAAGGATAATAACGATAACCAGTTCAATGAGCGTAAAGCCTGATTTTTTAAACATATGCTATCGTACCTGATGGCTTAATGATTGTGAATGCTAGATATTAGCTTTTATCATGCTGAGTATTGATACCATCATACCTTTAAGATTGAAAAATAAAAAAGTTATTAATAAATTGTATATAACAGATATAAAAAAGGCTTACGGAAGTAAGCCTTTTAAAAAACTAGGTTATAACCTATTTAATACTCAACAAAAAAACTATGAGCATGTTCCACTTACAATAGTATAACCAGCACCACTTGCAGTAGTCTTATTATAAGTAACACAAGTATCAGTTGATGAGCTTGCAGTACCATTCCAGAATGTATAAGAAGTAGAACCACTACCTGAAGGTGCAGACGAGAAACCACTTAATTCGACAGCACTTGCAATACCAGCAGATGTGGCAGCTGGGTAACCCCAAACAACAGCAACATCACCACTTGATGTTGAAATACTGCCAGATGAATTACTTTCAATACCATTAATCGCCGCTTTAGAGTAAACAATATTCGCCGCGCTGTGCAGAGCAGACTCAACACCCTTCATTGCCGCTTTTTTAGCATCATCTTGAAGGTTAATAAATTTCGGCACTGCCGTTGCAGCTAAGATACCTAGCACAATAATTACGATCACTAATTCGATTAGTGTAAAACCTGCATTTCTTTTCATTTTAGCTCCAAAAGCATTTTAGTATAAATTACATGAATATATAATCGGTAGTGCATCCACCTAATTTACATTTATGCACGTCTTAGTATATTTTTGATACTATGCCAAAAAATAGACATTTACACTAGTTTTTTTTCATTAATTTGCCTTTATCACAATATCCAGCCTGCCTATAAAGCCCTATATTGCAGCCGCCGAAACAATAAATAATATTATGCACCATAAGCCATTAGTTAATACCATATTGGTGGTTCAAGGTTAACCTTGAACCACACTCATCATGTCCCACATCGGCACAAAAATACCGAGTGCTAAAATCAATACCATCACAGCAACAATGCAGATCAGTATCGGTTCAATCTTCGCGGTCAGCGATTCCAATTCATAATCCACTTCGCGTTCATAAAATTGTGCAGCTTCTAATAATAAATCATCCACTTGACCAGTTTCATCTCCCACCGAGATCATTTGTAAAATAAGCGGGGTAAACATACCGCTTTCACTCGCCGTTATAGTCAAGCTCTTACCTTCTTCAATACCTGCTCGCATACCTAAAATACGCACTTCCATCCAGGCATTATCCACGGTTGATGCCACCAGCGACAAACTGTTATTCAGAGGCACACCGCCCCTTAGCATCAACGAAAAGCTGCGCGCAAAACGGGATAACAAGGTTTTTTCAATCACAGGACCAACAATGGGAATGCGAATAGTAAACAGCCCCCAACGTAATTTACCTTTATCCGTTTGAATATAATATTTAAACCCAACAATAGCGGCAATAATCCCAATAATAATCAGATGCCAATAATTCACAAAAAAAGCCGATGAAGCCAGTAATGTTCGCGTTGCCCACGGCAGTTCAACACCAAACTTATTAAACATATTAGCAAACGTCGGAATAACAAAAATGTTCAAGATCACCATCGCACCTGAAATAGCGATTAATACAAAAATAGGATAACGCACTGCACTGGCAATACGACGTCGGGTATCCATTTCTAATTCTAAATAATTGGCGATTTGTAAAAATGAATCATCTAAGCGACCGGTATTCTCACCCACTCGTACAATGGAAACAAAAATAGAGGCAAATACATGCGGGTGTGCGGCCATAGATGCCGATAGTGTATTACCACTGTTTAAGCGAACAACCACATCATTAAGCACGTCTTTAAGCTTCGCGTGTGAACTCGATTCTGATAAACCTTTGATCGCACGGATCATCGGAATACCCGCTCGCGTCAGTGAGTACATCTGACGGGCAAAAATAACTAACTCAGCAAGCGGTATTTTCGGTGTCAATAACTGACTAAGGTCAATGCTGTTACCGCTGCTGCTCGCCACTTTAATATCAGTGGGAGTAATACCTTTCGCCATTAACGATTGTACTAATGCATCTTGGTTCTGCGCTTCGAGCTTTCCTGAAACAGCATTGCCTTGGCTATCGCGGCCTTTATACGTAAAATTTGGCATTGGCTAACCTTAATCGTCCTGTTTACTGACCACTACGGTCCAGCGATCTAACCGCATTGACCAAACGTAAAATGTTTTCAATATCAACATTATCGACTTTATCTAACTCCCTGACATGGGCGGCAATATTGGCACCTAAAGTCTCAGAAACGGCGGGTTCACTCACGCTAACCGTGGCTGAATGATGGCTATCCATGCGGATGTCACTGTCGTTATTATGATCATCAAGGGTCACTTCATCTGCCAGTTTTAATACTTCCTCAATAGAGGTCAAGCCTTGCTTGGCAAAATCCAGCGCTGATAAGACTAATGGACGATAATGTTTACTCTTACGAGCTTCAACCTCAAATTCAGCCGCCGATTCACGTCGTAATGCATCACCCATCGCATCATTGATTTCCAATAACTCAAACACACCGATACGACCACGGTAGCCGCTATAGTTACAACTTTGACAACCAACGCTGCGATAGAACGGCTCATCACCTAACGGGGCCTTGGCTATTTTTTCTAAACAATAATGTTCACTGCTGGTCAGCGCATGACTGCTTTTACATTGGTTACATAATTTGCGCACTAAACGCTGAGCAACAACCGCCCGTAATGCCGCGCCAATTAAATAACCCGGCGCGCCCATATCCATTAACCGTAATGCACACGTGATCGCGTCGTTAGTATGCAGTGTCGATAACACCATATGACCCGTTAATGCACCACGTAAACCAATTTCGACGGTTTCTTTGTCTCGCATTTCGCCGACTAATAAAATATCCGGATCCTGACGTAAACACGTCCGTAAAATATTTGCAAAGTCTAAACCAATCTTAGAGTTGACCTGCACTTGGCTGATCCGCGGTAAGCGATATTCCACCGGGTCTTCCACGGTAATGATCTTTTTACCCGGTTCGTTTAGCTCACTCAAGGCAGAATATAAGGTGGTAGTTTTACCACTACCGGTCGGGCCTGTCACCAATACCATGCCATGAGGGCGGCGGATCAAACCACGTAAACGTTTAATTAAGTCTGCAGGCATCCCGGTACTTTCTAACTGGAAAATACCGGAATCTTGATTAAGTAATCGCATGACCACAGATTCACCGTATTGCACCGGCATGGTCGATATACGTATATCAATCGATTGATTACGTACCTTTAAATTAAAGCGGCCATCTTGCGGTAAACGTTTTTCAGAAATATCTAAACCGGCCATTAATTTTAACCGTAATACCAACGCGGGTACGATAGCCACTTCATTCAATACATTTTCTTGCAACACACCATCAACACGTAAACGAATACGCAGCGCGTTTTCATCGGGTTCAATATGAATATCCGAGGCGCCCACTTGTACCGCATCTTCAAACACCGAGTTAAGAAACTTAACTACAGTGGCTTCACTCGAAGCATCGTCGACATCTCTAAAAATATCAAATTCTTGCGCTGGCCTATGCTCATCTTCTAACTGACCTGCAAACGCTTCAATGTCTTTGGTGCGGCGGTATAAGCGATCATAGGCGGGTAATAATTCACTTTCCCGTACAATCGCAAATTCAAGTTGATACGCCGATAATACATTTGATATCGCTTCAACCGCGTTTAGATCAGCGGGATCACTTAACGCAATCGTAAGTACATCATGCTCGGCTTTTACCACCAATGCCCGGTGACGACGCGCGTGTACTTCCGGTAACTTCATCACGCTTTGCGGATCGATACTCAGCGTGGCAATATTTAAAAATGGAATATCCAACTGTTGCGATAAAAAGTTCAGCAGTTGTTCTTCAGTAATAAAGCCGAGATGCGTTAACGTGGCACCGAGTTTACGGCCACTACTGCGCTGTTCTTTTAACGCTAAACCGAGCTGTTCGTCACTGATGATGCCTTCACCAACGAGTAAGTCACCCAGTCGTTGTTTTAATTTTAATTGCGCCATTACTGTTTCTCCAACTGGGTAATTCGAGCATTGATATAATTACGTGATGATGCCGATAGCTGTCCCATGTTTTGTGCCGTGTGGTAGGCATTTAACGCTAACGTCACTTGCTTGGCTTTATCTGCAGAAATGCCCAGTCCTAACCACCATTTGGCACGGTTAGGCTCGTGCTTGGTCAAGGTCTTATAAGCCATTAATGCGCTATCCAAATCACCAAGACTTTGTGCCAAGCCAGCGAGGAGCGCGTAATAATCAACATTACCTGCCACTTCCGGTCGGTGTGGTTTCAGGTAATAATAGGCTTGCTGTTTATGTTTATTCTTTAAGTAAATACGCGCCAGCATTAACCGGAAATTTGTGTAGTCAGGCGATACACTTAAGCCTTCTTGCAACAAATTAACCGCTGATTGTGTTCGTTGCTCACCATATAAGATACCGGCTAATGTTTCTCGTGATAAATTATGTTTTTTATCAAAGGCTAACACTTTATGAAATAGCTGTTTAGCCCGTTCTTTATCACCCGCAAGTAAAGCACTATCCGCTTGTTTGGCATATAACTGCGCTTGTTGCAGAGGCGTTCTCGTTACCGCTTTAATGGATACGCGGTCTTCGACATGCTCTGGCTCATGCGTTGTCGCCTTAACGTGTTTAGCAACCGTTTGCGGCGTTGTAACGACGACAGGTTTAATCGTGGTCGGCGTTATCTTTCCGACACCAGCAACTTCAATGCTTTTAACATTGCTCATTTTAGCTGCTGCTGAACTAGCTACTTTATTAGTGCTGTTGACCACTACCGCCGCAGTTTCCGTTACTGGAGTGACAGCCAATTTAGCAACCACTTGTTTTGTCACTACTGGCGTTATCACTAATGGCTGCATGACTATCGGCGCAGCCATTGTCGCTTTATCGTCATTCAGCTTAATCACCATGGGTTGTTCAACTAACTCTGCTGATATTAATTTAACAATAAGCGGCTCATTAACTTGGGCATTATTCTCACTGCTTACAACTGGCACGACACGATGGTGTTGCACACTCATTTTTGCGGCGCGACTTTGTTTTTGCACAAACAAATAGCCCGCTAGCGCAGCAAAAATAACAATTGAAGAGAGCAATACGATAACAAGTTTATTTTGACTTTTTGGCGCAGCAACAATCACCGCACCACTCAATTCAACATCTGCCTGTTGCTGCTGCGTCCCTTTATCTAGGCCTTGTAGCATTTGATTAATAACACTCACAGTATTGATTCTCCAAACCACCAAATAACTAAAATCATCTCAACCACTAAAATAGCCGCCATTATCGGTAACCGGAAATTACGCGGCTGCATGGCACTCTCTGTATCTTGTATCGCGAGTGTCACTAACTTGGTATTAATATTTCGCACGTTTTTGCCATAACTTAACATTAAGCATTTATGCGCTAATATATTGATTATACGTGGAATACCACCACTGGCCTGATGTAATAACCGCAATGCTTTTGCTTCAAACAACGGCGCGCCACGATAACCCGAGACCGTTAACCGATGTTCAACATAGCTCGAGGTTTCATTAGCGAGTAAAGGACGTAATTGGTATGAAAAAGTAATACGCTGACGTAACTGACGTAAATTGTCTTGCTGCAAGCGCGTGTCTAATTCAGGCTGACCAAATAACACCACCTGTAGCAGTTTTTTGCTTTCAGTCTCTAAATTACTAATTAAACGCAAAGCCTCCAATGTTTCATGTGGCAGCACCTGCGCTTCATCAATTAACAGCACGACTTGTTTATCTGCTGCTGATAATGTAATTAAACGATGATTTAAGGCTTCGGTTAATTGGTACTGATCTAAACTTGTATCAATACTTAATTCACTCGCAATCGCCGCCCGTATTTCATTCGGCGTTAAATACGGATTAGGTAAATAAGCGATGACATAATTGTCGCCAAGTTCATTCAGTAATTTCCGACAAATCAGTGTCTTACCCGCCCCTACCTCACCAGTTACTTTAATAAAACCTTCGCCAGCAGCCAGCGCTGTCGTCAATACTTGCAGCGCTTCAAAATGGGGCACTAACGGATGGTAAAATTGCGTATTGGGGGTCAAACCGAACGGTACTTCGGTCAAACCAAAATGCGCTTTATACATTACTCGTGCTCATTTTTTGATTCGGTTGGATACCATCGCTCAAGTAATTCAGCTGATCGCTCTAGCTCAATACGCCAGGTATTTTGATCAACCACAATCGGTTTAATTAAAATGATTAACTCGGTTTTTTGTACTGATTGCGAACGATACGTAAAGAGTTCGCCTAACCAAGGAATATCGCCTAAGAAGGGTATTTTAGAAACCAGATCTTTATTCGCTGTTTTCATTAAACCGCCAATCACAATAATTTCACCGTTTTTCGCTTTTACCACGGTATCGGTTTCCCGCACATCACTTTTCGCCAACGGCAACTCAATACCGGCAACAATTTTATTTGAATCAGTGACCTCAATAATCGACGGATGAACGTGTAATAATACCCCGCCATCACTATCAATTTGCGGTGTAACATCGAGCGCGATACCAGAGAAAAATGGGGTTAACTCTACGTCTTGCTCAATAGAATCATCGTCTGATGATGTTGATTTGGTACTGTTGTAACCCGTCACAAAGTATTCATCACTGCCGACTTTAATCACCGCCTTTTGATTATTCAGCGCAGTGACCCGTGGGCTAGAGAGGACGTTGACATCACCTTGGGTTTTTAACAAACTGATCGCCGCACTAAAGTCATTGCCTGCCAGTGTGAACACCCCAGCACCAGACGCGAGGTCAGTAATATCATTAATACTAAAGTTGAACGATGAATCTGCTGCAACGTGGTTATTATTGACGTTCCAATCAATACCTTGCTTATAACCGTCATTTAACGTCACTTCCATGATTTTCACTTCAAGCAAGACTTGACGTTGTAAATGCTGCTCCGCTTTAGCCAGAAAATCTTTGATCTTACGAATATCTTTTGGATAACCCTGTACTGTCACTAAACCGGCTTGCGGGCTGATGATCACCTGGGTATCTGCTTGATTCGCCGTTAACGCTAATAAGGTATGCTCTAATTCCGCCCAATAATCGGTATTAGTTTGCGTTGAAATTTCGGTGCCGGTACTGCTTGATGACGAACCTGATGAACTGTCATCATCTGAAGAACTGCTCGACGAACTATTATCGGTGAGATAACCCGAGCTAATCGAGCTGTTTGATAACCCATTACGCTTCATCAATAAATAATTCATTGGGATGATTTCGGTGCGAACGCCGGCACCATTAACACGGTAGGTATTACCTTGACGCTTAATAGCATAACCATACATATCGGCAACCGCATCCATGGTTTCTGCAATCGTCACATCATTGAGCACCACCGTGACCCGACCCGATACATCAGGGCTAACGGTTAAGTTATATTTAGTACCTTTTAATAATGACCCAAAGAATTGACGCGCGCTGACTGATTTAGCCGAAATATCCATACGCGGTTCAATCATAGGACGGTTTAACGCGTCATGACCATCAAATTCTGGTAACAATTCAGCATTCACATCATCAGGGACAGTCCAAGCTTGTTGTTGCGCATCAGCACGAGCAAGTTCTGCTTGAATGGATGCTTTGATCTCCACAGGTGCAAGCGAACTACGCGTTGTTTCGCAACCCGTTAAAAACACCCCTAAAATAATTGCAAGATACAACTTATTCATAATTAAATCTGAGCCTTAATGTTTAATTTCACTGTCGAATAATGACAATCTAAATTCTTTATCGTTACGTATAAAAAACACAAAATCATCGGTAATGCGACGAACCTGAAAGCCCGATACCCAGCTGCCAGCGACGACTTCTTTATCGTTCATGATAGCGATATGGCTATTATCTCGCACAAAAATTGCCTGTAAGCGGGGGATCTGCACCTTTGCTTTGCGTTGACTGCGCACAACGGGATCTGCCGCCCCCCATGGGCCGGTTGGATCATCAAGTACATTGCCATTAATCACACCTTGACCAGCTTGCGCAACGCTTGCGCTTAATAGAATGAATATAGGCAGTAGTAGTTTAACCACGAATAAACTCCTTATTGATACTCAAGGTATAGATCTCCATTACCACTTCGGCGGTTGGATATTTTTGCATTTGATAATCAAATACTTGCCAATAAAATTTCTTCGGTAATTGCTCTATTGAATCGAGGTAGGCTTGAATATCAAAAAATTCGCCTGTCATAGTAATACGTAAACCATGACGATAAAGCAATACTTCAGCGCGGCTCGAGTCGAGCATAGTATCGATATTGCTGCTCAGCGCCGGCGTGTTGCTAATTTCATCCGCATTGAGATCTTTGCCTTTGCTACTCGCCAATTTAGGTTTCGCTTTACCTTGGTCTTTTGCTAATGCCTGCATATTACTCTTGCCCGTGATTATCGTGACAGGTAATGATTCAATGGCGATCAATTTCACCTTTTTTGCTCGACTTAATACATCACCAAGCACCAAGGCCATTTGATTTGAATTGATTAAATCCGCAGTCAGATCCGTTAATTTACCATTGGCTTTATTAAGCGCATTTTCGGCACGTAAAATACGCAATTTTATCACTTTATTCGGGTCTGTTGCCAATACATGCTGTAACTCAGCAATCGTAAAACCATGTTGACGTTGCTGCTGGCCTAAAGATGACAATTGCGATGTTAACTGTTTATTACGGGCATAATTTGGTGCCAGCACAAAGCTATCAATAATATAAATAATCGCTGCGACTAATGACACGACAATAAGGATACGTTCACGCATCGATAATTGTCTGAATTTATCATTCATCGTTAGCCAATGTTGTTTCATCATTTACTGGCCTCCGTGATCGGCTGATTCGTCAAGGTAAACACGATAATATCGTCCTCGTCACGGGTAATATTTAACTGGCTAAACTCTCGCCCTTGCAACGATTTCGCGGCTGAAAATTTACCAATCCAGCGTGGTATCGCATCATGATTTCGCGCCAGACCAGTCAATGTCATACTCTTACCCGCTAAACGAATTTGAGTGATGCGAATATCTTTATCTCGCTGTGCTGCCAGATCAGACATCAAGATAGCAAAACCACTGGTTTGTACCTGTGCCAATTCAGACAATTGCACAAGTAACTCATCACGATATTGTAAGCGGGTATTCAATAATGCTAATTGTTGATCTAAGGCTGGATTTTGCACATGATGCGCAACCTTCGCAGATAATATGTCGACGTCACCTGCTAAGTCGCTCACCGCTTTTTTCGCCAGCGCCACTTTGTGTGTTAGCAAGCTATTGTCATTTTCAGACAGTATGGTCAATGTCAGCATCAGCAGTATAGAACTGACAATCGCAACAATCGCCTGCGTGAGGGTAAGACGCTCTTTCTTTGGCCTAAACGCCTGAGTATATAAATTTACGCGAGTCTTCATCACAGTTTTTCCAACGCGCCGCCAATGGCAGGTAAAAATCCAGTATCGACGTTATCAGCAATAAACGCATGCTTTAACGGCGTCACCGGAATAGTAAAGTTGAGTTGTAGACGGGCAATTAACGGTGCTAAAATTGTACTCGGCAAAGCCAAGTTAATTTCTTTTACTTCAGGTAACTTTAATTGGCTAACAACAAAATCAGCTGAGCGTTGAATTTCTAAACTAAAATTATCTAATAGCGCGGTATCAAGTTGATCTTCCTGTAAATCACGTAATCGCGAAAAACCACGTAAGCGTCGTGAGAAATACAGCTGATTATCATGAATAATCGTCAAATTAATTTCTTGGTGATCCTGCTGAGCAATTAACATTTGAGTACTTTTTCGGTCCTCATCAGCACTGGTATTAAATAGATTGGCTGTCGCTAATTCCTCAATACCGATAGTCACCAGTTCGAGTTTTGCTTGCTGGATTGCCGTAACAATTAATTCAACCAAACTTTTCGGACAATAAACGAGATTAATTTTATTTTGATTCGGTACCGAAAAATAATCAAAAACGACGGTATCAATCGCTTCATTAATAAATTCTTTCGCAATGAAGGGTAATGAACTGGAAATTTCATCATCAGGCACATTTGGCTTGTCAATTTGTAATAACTGATACAGTTGATTCGACAGCACCACATGGCAAGTTGCAGCCTGCAGATTATGTTTTGAAATCAGCTCACTGAGCGTTTTAATCAGTTCCGAAACATCATTAAACACACTTGAGTCAAGTACTGCAATAGCCTCATTACCCGCTGACAAGGCACAAATATCAACGCGCTGTTTAGCGATAAAAACACCCAGTTTTGCTTGTGTATTACGATTTTTTAACCAGGGTATATGCATAAAATTCTATTGCACCTAAATAAATGAATACTTAATTATAAATCACTTGATAGCCATCATACTTTAATCAGCTTTAAGTAGTAAGCAAAGTGTAAGGTTAGCACGATAACAACACTTTAAAATAGTAAAAATCACCATAACGTAACTTATGACTAAGCCAATAAACGGACTTGATTACAAAAATAACCTTGGGCACCATAAACACCAAGTTTATTAAGCGCATCCCATTCACCTTTCGACTCAACACCAACAGCGACCACGGTCGTGGCCAAGTTAACGGTGCCACCAAGAATACTGCGAATCGCTAATTGATTAATTAGGCGTTTATGTAAGTCACGCACCAAACTCGGGTGGATCTTAATAACGTCTACGTTTAATTTCTTAATATAAGAGGAATCAACCACATCCTGACCGACCATATCTACGGCGATGCAACAACCGAGTGCTTTTAGGTTTTTAGCCGGTTCTAATAACATCTCCAGATTACGATTAATTTGATATTCATGGATCTCAAAATACAATAATGAACGTAATGCCGCGGGTAAGCGAATAATATCTAAGTATACTTCGCGCATAAACCGCTTATCTAAATAACTCTGAATATCTAAGTTTATCCCGCAAGCAATAGGGTCACTCGTCTCTAAATTAGAAATTGCATGTTCAACAGTCAGACGGTCAATACGTTTCAATACACCACACTTCTCTGCCATCGGCAAAAAGACCCCAGCATGGATCCATTCATTATTTTCATCTTGTAATTTTGGATAAATTTCATGACCCAGTACCTGATTATCAGCCATGCTTAGAATTAATTGCAGCTCATAATGAAACGCGTTATTTTTAAAGGTTTGCTCAAACAAGCCTCGCCATCTTACGGTACCTTTCGCATAGACAGGCGTCAGCTCATCTTGCTCATATAAAAACCAACCTGAACAGCCTTGTAACACCGCAATTTTTAAGGCTTGATCAACGTTTTCTAATACCTCTTCTGCTTTTTCGCCATAATGATAGATAGCGACTCCAGTATAAAATAACTCATCGCAATCAACCGGGGTTGATAAGCCCACTCTGGTTAGCAGTTTATACAGCTGCTTCATCATGATTTCAGATTCCGAGCCGGTGATCCTAGGCAGCAAAATCATAAATTGATCACCGCGGTAGCGAGCCAGCACAGAACCAGTAAAACGGTCGACAAATTTACTTAACAGTTCACTGACCGATTTCACCATTTCGTCGACACTTGCAACACCATAGTCATAATTTAATTGCGATAACTCATAGAGTTCAATCTTGATAACGGTACCAGCGATGACACAGGGATCAGATAACATCGCTTCTAATTGATTTAAAAAGAAGTCACGATTACCAATACCAGTCGATGCGTCAACAAAGGCGTTGGTACGCATATAAGAATCAAAACGACTACGCTCGTGCTTGGTATCTTCGAGATCGGCAATGAGTTTATCAAACGCACGGCTAGTTGCTTTAGGCCACTCAGACTCAGAACCCACAGCCACTTTAACGTGATCGCCATTGAGGATCTTATAACTGCGCGTTGACAGTAATTCGGCCCCATACATACCCTTTTTAAGTAGCCGAATGGCCATAATTAACCCGAACAACGTAATGAGTAACCCCATACTTACACCGGTGAATAATTCGAGTGGGTATTCCATCGCATAATACGGCGAAAGCATGACAACTTTAGCAGTAAAATCACTATTTGCTTGCAACTCAAAATGGTATTCTTTCAGGAAAGCAGTGACTGCAACGGTATCTGGCGTTAGCGCCTTAAAGTCGTAACTGACGATGCCATTTTTTTCAACGGTAAGCTCTAATACCGAATGCGCACGTAATAATTCAGGTAGCCAGAATGCAAAGCGTGGTTCGCTATCTTCCATTGCCAACTGCTCATCCATCACATCAATCAATCGAGAGATATTTTGTTTTTGGGTTTCAATCGCCAGACCACGTAAACTAACGCCGCCGCCGAGCAGTACCACACCAACTGATGACAGCACACAAAAAATAATAAAACCAATCAGTTTATTGGTAAATTTCATATATTCCTATACATCCCTATATCAGAATCTAATCTTGTAAGATTTAATCTTACCGACGATAACGAAATTACCGTATCTGCACGGATTCTACTTCATTTCGTCGTGAATAACAGATAAAACGCCCAGTGCCATACCCGTGTCACGTTTATTGTTAGCGAACTATATCGATGTTTCGCAACACCATCAGCGGCCCAGCAGGCACCTCTTCTGTTGCAATGCTGCGACAGTCATCAATATGGATTGTGAATGGCAACGCGCCATTAACGGTTAAATAATAAAAAACCCCGAAAATCGGGGTTCTTATATCATCATACGCGGTCAACAATTGCGATTAAGCAACTAGTCTAGAACGGAATATCATCATCAAAATCAGCAGACGGTTCGTTAAAACCTTGTTGCGGAGCTTGTTGCTGAGGTGCTGCAGCTGGAGTTTGCTGTTGTGGAGCATAACTTTGTTGCTGTGGCGCCTGTTGTGGTGCTTGCTGTGATGGTTGTTGTGGTTGCTGGTTATAACCACCCTGTTGTTGCGGTGCAGCAGGTTGTTGTGGTTGACCCCAACCCGCATTTTGGTTCTGCTGTTGTGGCTGTTGGTTGCTATTACTATTGTAAGTACCACCAGCAGCTGCCTGTTGTTGACCGCCTTGACGCGAACCAATCATTTGCATTACACCGTTAAAACCTTGTACTACTACTTCTGTAGTGTAACGGTCTTGGCCATTTTGATCTTGCCATTTACGTGTTTGTAATGCGCCTTCAATATACACCTGTGAACCTTTACGTAAGTATTCACCTGCAATTTCAGCTAATTTACCGAATACTGCAACACGGTGCCACTCTGTTTTCTCACGCTGTTCACCAGTTTGCTTATCACGCCATGATTCACTTGTCGCAATGGTGAGATTGGCCACCGCGCCACCATTTGGAAATGAGCGGATTTCAGGATCATTACCTAAATTACCAAGAATAATTACTTTATTTACGCCACGACTGGCCATGCTAGCTCCTGTGCTGTTCACGAACCAGGTTCAAAGCCTGGTCTATTTCAAAATCTTTGGTCGCTTTTAAATAAGCAACCTGCTCTTCTAATACTACTACAGCTTCATTAATACCGGAAAGCGATATTAGCTTTTCGGCGATTAATTCAGCTTCTCTTTGGTTTGCGATCGTCACTGCGATGGTATGCGCCTTCACTTGACCGACATTTTCTAAACCCAAAGAAATAACAAACCACACTATCATTACCGCTGCAATGATAAAAAATAAACCTTGTGAACCCAATTGAGAATACAAACTACCGGCCATAATACCGCCACAAAATGCACCCGCAAATTGTGATGTTGAATAGATACCCATTGCCGAACCTTTTGCACCAGCCGGTGCCGACATCGAGATCATCGCAGGTAACGAGGCTTCTAAAAAGTTAAAAGCAGTAAAATACAATACGATAGCAAGTGAAAATAACCACACACTACCACTTGCACAACCCATCACACACAGCGCAAGGCCCATTAATGCTATCGCGAATAAGAAAAATTGTTTATTCATTTTCTTTTTCGCCGCAATAATCAACATAGGCACCATCAGAACAAATGATAGCAGCAATGCCGGGAAATATACCCACCAGTGGTGCTCACCAACCAGTCCTGCCGCTTCTAATTCAAATGGCAGTGATACAAATACCGCCGTCAGGGTTAAGTGTAATAAAAATATACCAACATCGAGACGCAATAATTGCGGATCACGCAGCATGGCTCTTAGTTTGTTGCTATTGGTACTCGCATCCCCAGCAGGTGCTTTGGTTGTCGAGTTCGGTACAATATAATGCACCACCAACATACCAACAATCGCCAATGCGGCGGTGACAAAGAAAATACCTTTAAGGCCGATCCACTGTGCTAAAACCGGTCCAGCCACCAGCGAAAAAGCAAAGGACAACCCGATACACATACCGATGACAGCCATCACTTTCGGACGTTGTTGCTCACGAGTTATATCAGCAGCTAACGCAAGAATGGCACTGGCAACAGCTCCTGTACCTTGGATTATGCGTCCAAAAGCCACACCGTAAACGGAATCAGCCATACCAGCAACGATACTGCCTAAACAAAACAACCCTAAACCCGCAATAATAACCGGCTTACGACCGATACGGTCAGATAATTGTCCCATCGGTATTTGCAATATCGCTTGGGTTAACCCATAAGCGCCAATGACGATACCGACCCAAAGTGGTGAATAACCAATTAAATCGCGTCCATAAATAGCAAAAACAGGCATGATCATAAATAAACCAAGCATTCTTAAGCCAAAGACCAATGCTAACGACACTGCTGTTTTTTGCTCTAATTTAGATAAAGCTACATTATCCATAATTAATCCATCAACCCCTTAATATTTACAGCGCCATGTTAACACGTCATTCCTGCTGACAATAAAAATTTATTTAAAACAACCACAATGATGCTCGCCATGCTTTAGCATTAACAAAAAACAAAAATAACCGTAAAACACCAAGTTAATAATATCTAACGAAATAAAACGCCAATATAACCAGCCAACACAATGAAAAAAAAGTTGTACACCCGATTAAACCATCAATATAGCTAAAAGATAAAAGTATGAGTCGAGATAAAACTCAACGCCAACTTGACTCATTTATGCCACCCCGATATGTTAAGTGTAATGAACAACTAGTTAACATGAGGTTTGCAGCGAGGTTAACTTGCCGTCGCCACTAGACGTTAATACTTTAGTACCAAGTTACATTGAACTTAGGTACTACATTTAACACTTTAATTAAGTCATTAGCTAAGTTTAATCGCTTTATAATGCGATTAAGCATAGATATGGATATCACCACACAAACTAAAGGATTTAGTCATATGTCGGATTACCCAAATGTAGTACTGCTGTCTCAGCCTAGTCTGCAAGTTGCCACTTTAGTCTCTTGCCTAAGAGCCAAACTCGATATACCAGTGCAACAGCTGCGTGAAGTAGCCGAGGTTGAACGGATCTCGATTGATGACAACTTATTATTACTCGTTGATACCGATAATCTAAGTGCCATTTCACAAGAACAACTAAAAAATAAATTAAAGCAATATCACGGTATGTTTCGGTTAGCATTGATTAATTTAAGTGACGATACCACGATGGAAAACATTTCCACTTGGCCATCGATATTCGGCGTGTTTAACAAACGCGATGAACTCGATGTGGTGTGCAAAGGCATACAAAAGATCACCGAAGGTGAATTCTGGATGCCAAGACGCACGCTAAGCTCCTTGATCTCTATTTATCGTTCAACTAAAGCCGTTGATTTAGACCGAAAACCTGAGCTAACAACACGTGAACAAGAGATCTTACGCCAGCTAATGACGGGATCATCAAATTTAGAAATTGCCGATGCATTATATGTCAGTGAGCACACGATCAAGTCACATTTATATAATGTATTTAAAAAAATCAAAGTCAAAAATCGCTTGCAAGCGGTCTCTTGGGCAAAAGAAAGTCTTATCTAACCAATAAGATCACTAAGACAGCACGCAGTTAAGAAACAAGCCCATTAGACTAAAATTCCTTAAAAACCATAGCTAATATGGTTTTTTTATATTTAAATCCAATAATTTTGAAACCGCGAACGCTGGAAATGTTTCTTTTTTGTTAAAACCATGGTACTTCTAATGCTAAGTAATGAGGACGTATGGATACGTGATCTTATTGCTCAGCATTCAAAGGATCTGAAGTGGAGGTAAAATTCGAGACGCACAGCGGACTCCAACAAGGAGCCCAAGACGAAATTGATCTGACGCACCTAGTTAATATAATTAGACGTGCGTTCTTGCGGATCTGCGTGCTCACCACCCTGGTCGCCATTATTGCCGCCATATTTATATCCGACCTGCCGCCGATTTATAAAGCCAGTACCGTTTTACAATTACAAATACAACAAGCTAAACCCATCGCCATCCAAAGTGTGTTGCAAAACGATATAAACAATAAAGATTACTTTCAAACTCAAATAGAGATCTTACGTTCTGATTTAATCACTGAAAAAGTCATTAGCAAATTAACGCTATCTCAGCATCCTTATTACACCCAGCATAAACCGCGAAATAAATTCGCCGCCATATTGCACAACCTAAAAAACAGCCTGTCACCAACAACAACGTCAGTACAGATCATTGACCCACAAGCTTTCATTGACCAGATAAAATCCGCAGTCCATATTGGCCTGATTAAAAACACCCCATTGCTGACGATCAGCTATGAACATTACTCGGCGGATTTGGCGGCATTAATCGCCAATGCTTATGCCGATGTATATATCCAGCATAATCGTGATTTTCGGGTACAGCAGACGGTCACCGCGTCACTCTGGCTCAAGGATGGCGTACAGGTACTCAAAGATAATTTGAATTTAGCAGAAAGTAATCTGACCGATTTCCTGCAGCAAGAAAACTTAATTAATGACAGCGGTATTGATAATTTCACCGCCACAGAGTTACAAAACCTCACCACCAAATTAAATGCCATCAGAAGTGAGTTAATCAGCGCGCAAACCTTGTACCGACAAATCAATCAAGCGCAAGATTTAGATTTACTCACCTCGACATCAATCAAAGCACTATCGAATCAAGCCGTGATTGTCGAGTTAAGAAATGATTATACCCGCGCCAAAAATAATATAGCGCGACTATCGAAACGTTATGGCCCGCTTCACGATAAAATGATCCACGCCAATGCTCAGCTTAGTGTCGCAGAAGATAATGCCCAAAAAGCGCTGCAGCAATTAGCGCTCGGTTTTAAAAAAAGCTTAACCTTGCTGGAACAAAATGAATCCGCGGTAATTGCCGCGTTAGAAGCAAAAAAAGCCGATCACCGCACCCTGATAAAACAAAAAGCACGTTATACAGCGCTCAATCGCGAGTTAACGTCCAGTAACGAACTCTATAATATGTTTTTGATGCGGTTAAAAGAAACCAGTTTAACCAATAATCTTAATCTATCCACAGTCACCATCACCGACATTGCCAAAACACCGCGTTCCCCTTTCAAACCCAAACGGGCATTGATATTAGTATTAGTGATCCTGTTAACGCTGATGCTGTTAGTGGCACATGCGCTAATCACCGCATTATTTTTAGTCAACCAAGACAATCTGAAAAGTTTATCTGTGCCATTATTAGGCTCACTGCCAAATTTAAAAATGATTGATAAAAAATTCCACCTACAGTCTCCACAACAGTTATTCCTGACCAACAGCATGATTTTTGAAGCCACCCAAAGTTTACGTACGTCACTGCAGTTATCGGCTAGAACCAAAAAGCAGCAAATCATTATGCTCACCTCAAGTACCATAGCGGAAGGTAAAAGTACCTCGGCTATTTATCTGGCTATGGCATTAGCACAATCTCATAAAACCATTATTTTAGAAGCCGATATGAGAAAACCATCGGTAAGAAAAAAAATGGGGATCCCAAATACCCAAAAGGGATTGGTCGATATTTTGACCACTAGCGGTCACTTAAATAGCTATATCTGGCATGACCCACACTCAAAATTAGCCGTGCTTTGTGCCGGTAAATTAACCGATAGTCCGTCAAATTTACTTAGCTCAACACGCTTCGCCAGCTGCTTGGCCATTTTAAGAACGCAATATGATTATATTATTATTGATTCACCGCCAAGCCTGTTAGTCAGTGACGCATTTATTATTGGTCAACACTCTGATTTTAATATTTTAGTGACCCGTTCCAACAAATCTAAAATTGGCGATCTCCACAATACTATCGACTTACTGGCAAAACATGGCGTCAGTACCGATGGCATTATATTAAATCAAGAATCATTAAAAAACGATAAACGCTATCAGTACCAGTATCAATATAAAAAGGAGACTGCACTGGCATCATAGTCGTGCTTAATCACCAATGCTGATATTACGCTACTTATTATTCACCCTATGCGCCGCGCCATTTTACTTGCTTGCGGCCTCGTCAGTCGCCCCTTCCAATATGGTTGACTTAGGTATTGAGATAATACCCACTATTGCGATTAATTATAAACACGACGACAACGTCACCAATGTAAAGAATAACAAGCAAGCCTCTAATTTAGTTGAAATAATGCCAGCATTACGTATTCAAGGAGAGAAATACAACAATCAATTTTCACTCAGTTACAGCGCCAAACAGAGCTTATACAGTGACAATAAAGCCAGTAACTATACTGACCACAAATTACAAGCAGACGTTAATCGCGCGATGAACAGTCATCATAAATTGGCAATATCATATCAATTTGAACGTAACCACGACGCGGCTAACACCGGGATATCTGAGGGTAATGACCAAGCGACAGCTCCCGCTATTTTTTATACTCAGGATATAACGCTTAACTATCGCTATGGCAGTCAATCCTCGACACTCACCTTTGCTCCCAGGCTCAGTGTTAATAATAAACGCTATGATGAGGGCAATAGCAATTACACACCCTTGGCAGATTTTAACGAATATGACTACGGCCTTGCGCTCTATTATCGTCTCGCAGCCAGCGTTAACTTATTAGTGGATATCAGTAACAAGGTGACTAATTACCCTGGTAACAGTAACGCAAAAGACAGTATCAATAGCCTACTCTATAGCGGTATCAATTGGGATATCAGTGGTAAAACACAGGGCAGTGTTAAACTCGGCTATGAAAAAATTAATGTTACCGATAATCGCCGCGGCTCTAAAACCAACCCGAGTTGGGATATCGGTATTCGCTGGTCGCCAAAAACGTACTCCATATTCAACATCAAGGCCAGTCAAAAAATCACGAATGCCATCACCGCAGCCGACCGTATAAAAGAGAATACCGGCTCGGTTAACTGGCAGCACGCTTGGCGTTATAATGTATCCACGACGCTGGCTTACCAACATGTCAATGAGACGTACCAATACAGTGCGCGTGAGGATAACAGCAATAGCATCAATATCGCGCTATCTTATCAATTAAGGTATTGGCTAACATTTGGACTGAGCTATGAGCATGAAACCAAGTCATCATCAGATGTTCGCTTAGGTTATGACAACAAT
This sequence comes from Moritella sp., assembly GCF_013215705.1. Taxonomy (GTDB): domain Bacteria; phylum Pseudomonadota; class Gammaproteobacteria; order Enterobacterales; family Moritellaceae; genus Moritella. The sequence goes on from NZ_JABSQR010000009.1 coordinate 191,526, forward strand.
ATTTATGGGTTAACCAGTCGCTTGGTATTTTAACTGTAAGGTGTATTTTAATGAAAGGATTCATGCAATCACAGCGTATTATACTGGTGTTCCTACTGTTGTTAAGTAGTCAAACAATGGCGCAGGAACAACAAAATTATAAACTGGGGGCAGGCGATAAGATCGCGATTAAAGTCTATGGCGAAGCAGACCTCAGTATGTCGGTATTGATTGATACCTCAGGCAGTATTGATTATCCCTACCTTGGCGAAATTCACGTTGTCGGTTTCACCCCCGCTGAAATCAAACAAAAAATTTATCGCGGATTAAAAGATTCCTACCTGATCTCACCGAAAGTAATGGTCAGTATCGCGACGTTCCGCCAATTTTACATTAAAGGCGAAGTAAAACGCCCCGGAGGCTATCCATTTAGGCCCGGATTAACCGTCGATAAAGCCATTGCGCTCGCTGGCGGTTTTACCGAGCGGGCAGCAAAACAATCTATTATGCTGTCGAATAATAGCGATCTTAATCAGACACATAAGGTTGCACCAGACGACCTCGTTGCGCCTGACGACATTCTTAATATTGAACAGAGTTTCTTCTAAAGTAATGCCTAACAAGCCCTAATATGCGATACTGGTTGATTATTTTATGTAGTGTGAGTTATGTATGGATCAAATCATTGTTCGGGGCGCACGCACCCATAACCTTAAAGATATCAATGTTGAACTACCTCGCGATAAATTGATTGTGATCACAGGGTTATCGGGTTCTGGTAAGTCGTCATTAGCATTTGATACGCTTTATGCAGAAGGTCAACGTCGTTATGTAGAATCGCTTTCTGCCTACGCAAGACAGTTCTTATCCTTGATGGAGAAGCCTGATGTCGACCATATTGAAGGTCTGTCACCCGCGATCTCTATCGAGCAAAAATCAACATCGCATAACCCACGCTCAACGGTCGGAACCATTACCGAGATCTATGATTACCTACGCTTGTTATTTGCCCGTGTTGGTGAACCTCGCTGTCCAACCCATAATGCCCCTTTAGCGGCGCAAACCATTACCCAAATGGTCGATCATGTGTTGGAATTAGAGACTGGCCGTAAACTGATGTTACTCGCGCCGATCGTGAAAGAACGCAAAGGTGAGCATGTTAAAACCCTGGCCAGTTTAGCCAGCCAAGGTTATATCCGTGCGCGTATTGACGGTGAGGTCTGTGATCTGTCCGATCCACCAACCTTAGACCTACATAAAAAGCATACCATTGAGGTTGTCATCGATCGCTTCAAAGTGCGTGATGATCTGCAACTGCGTCTGGCGGAATCTTTTGAAACCGCACTCAATATGTCTGGCGGCACCGCTTATATTACCGATATGGATGACAGCGAGGCAGAGCCGATCGTATTTTCGGCTAACTTTGCTTGCCCACAGTGTGGTTATAGCATGGCCGAGCTTGAACCGAGAGTCTTCTCATTCAACAATCCAGCCGGCGCCTGCCATACCTGTGACGGTCTTGGCGTCCAACAATACTTTGACCTCGATCGTGTCATTATTAATGCTGACCTAAGCCTTTCAGGTGGTGCGATCCGCGGTTGGGATAAGCGTAATTTTTATTACTTCCAAATGCTCACCTCACTGGCTAAGCACTATAAATTTGATGTCACCAAACCGTTTAATTCCTTAACCAGTGAAGTTCAAGATTACATCCTGCAAGGCAGTGGCGAACAAGAGATTGAATTTAACTATGTCAATGATCGCGGTGATATTGTCATTCGCAGCCACGCTTTTGAGGGCATTATTCCCAACATGCAGCGCCGCTATAAAGAAACAGAATCCAATGCGGTCCGTGAAGAGCTTGGTAAATACTTAACCACCAAATCTTGCGAAACCTGCTCAGGTTCGCGACTGCGCCAAGAAGCTCGCCATGTTTATATTCAAGAAACAACATTGCCAGAAGTATCACGCATGGCGATTGGTGAAGCATTCGAATTCTTTTCCAAAATGACGCTACCGGGTCAAAAAGGCCAGATAGCCGAAAAGATCCTGAAAGAAATTGGTGATCGTCTGGGTTTCTTGGTCAATGTAGGCTTGAATTATTTAAGTCTAGAGCGCAGCGCCGAAACATTATCTGGTGGTGAAGCGCAGCGCATTCGTCTTGCCAGCCAAATTGGTGCAGGCTTAGTTGGCGTGATGTACGTACTCGATGAGCCCTCGATCGGTTTGCACCAACGCGATAACGAACGCTTATTACAAACCCTGATCCATCTCCGTGATCTTGGTAATACCGTGATAGTGGTTGAACACGATGAAGATGCGATCCGCGCTGCCGACTATGTGCTGGATATTGGTCCAGGTGCTGGTGTGCACGGCGGTGAGATCGTGGCCCGAGGCAGTATTGATGATATCTTAAAAAGTGAAAATTCACTGACCGCCGATTACCTCAGTGGCCGTAAAGCCATTGAAATCCCAGCACAACGAACCCCATTAACCGACAAATGGGTACATCTCAAAGGAGCCAGCGGTAACAACCTCAAGAATGTGGACTTATCCGTGCCCATTGGCGTGATGACCTGTGTCACCGGGGTATCAGGTTCAGGTAAATCGACCCTCATTAATGATACCTTCTTTAAGATCGCCCATATCGAATTAAATGGCGCAACAGTGACAACCCCGTCACCTTATACCTCGATTGAAGGCTTAGATCAGCTGGATAAAGTAGTCGATATTGATCAAAGTCCAATCGGCCGTACCCCACGTTCTAACCCAGCAACTTATACCGGTATTTTCACGGCTATCCGCGAGATATTTGCAGGCACCCATGAAGCGCGTTCACGTGGTTATAAACCAGGACGCTTTAGCTTCAACGTAAAAGGCGGCCGCTGTGAAGCTTGCCAAGGTGATGGTCTAATCAAAGTCGAGATGCACTTCTTACCGGATGTGTACGTTCCTTGTGACAACTGTAAAAGCCAGCGTTATAACCGTGAAACATTAGAAGTCCGCTACAAAGGCAAAAATATTCACGAAGTATTGGATATGACCGTCGAAGAGGCCAATGCCTTCTTTGCACCAATACCCCCTATCGCACGTAAATTACAAACCTTAGTGGATGTCGGGCTGTCTTACATACGCCTTGGCCAATCAGCAACCACCTTATCCGGCGGTGAAGCACAACGGGTGAAACTGGCGAAAGAGTTATCAAAACGCGATACCGGCCAAACCTTGTATATCTTAGACGAACCAACCACAGGTTTGCATTTTCATGATATTAAATTACTCATGAAAGTACTACATCGCTTACGTGATCACGGTAATACCATCGTGATTATTGAGCATAACCTGGATGTAGTAAAAACAGCAGATTGGGTTATCGATCTCGGTCCTGAAGGTGGCAGCGGCGGTGGTGAAATTCTGGTTGCAGGGACACCGGAAACCGTATCTGAACATCCAGACAGTCATACTGCACGTTTTCTAAAACCCATGTTAGCACGCGCAAAAAAACTGAGTACTATCAACCAACTGAATATTATAAATCAAGAGTCATAGTATGAATCTAACAACATTGAAAAAAGGATTTTTCATTACGTTCGCCGTGTATATGCTGATCGGGATGCATTATTTTCAGCATAACGGCGGCGGTTCAGGACTACACCTGCCTTTTAATGCCATAGGTTGGATGTTTATTTCAACCTTAATCGGCATTGGGTTGTGGCAAGCGACATTACAAGCAAAATTGGTTTACTCCCCACTGAGCTTAATGTTTATCGCCGCCACGCTAGTGATGCTTATGCCGGTATTATATGCCGACCCAATAGTTGCAGGTCTCAGCTATACCCGATTATTCGGTTTAATCGGGGGGTTATTGTTTTTTATTGCCTTGCAACAATTGCAGCTTAATCAACAACAACGGCTGCTGTTATTGTATCTAATATTAGCGGCGGTATTTGTCGAGGCGTTATTTAGTCTGGTTCAATATTACCTATTACCTGTCAATAATACCGTGGGTTATCAGAAGATTGCCAATCGCCCTTATGGTATTTTTCAACAACCCAATGTTTCTGCGTCATTTTTAACTACCGGTATTGCCCTTGCCTTATACCTGCTGACACTCACCAAGTTAGATGAAAAAAACAAACGGCTATTTTGTTATATCACCACCTTCATGGCCGTTATTCCGGTGGTGTTATTACAGTCTCGTACTGGTTATTTGTCATTATTGATCGCACCATTGCTGCTATTACCTTGGTCATGGCAACAATTACGTGATACAGAACAATCAAAAAGCTTATTACTTTGGCTAGTTTGCGGTGTTATCGCGGTTGGCATTGGTGCTTATTCGTTAGAAACTGCCGAAAAAGTCGTGCGTTCAGCTGCAGCTCTCACAGATCCAGGCGCACGTGTGCCGATCTATTTACATGGTTTGGCTATGTGGTTAGAAAAGCCTTTCCTAGGTTGGGGTTATGGCAGTTTTGAAGTGGCATATCTCAATTCATACAGTGACGCGCTAAGCCAAGGATTAGCCTTACCGGGATCACCAGAAAATCTTGACCACCCCCATAATGAATTACTGTATTGGGGCATTGAAGGTGGCTTGATAGCGTTATCCGGCATCGCTTTGTTGGTAGTCGGCTTCCTGCGCATTATCCTCAAGCAACCGCTATGGCAAGCATTGGCATTGTTAGGACTGGTATTCCCGTTAGTTTTACATAGCCAAACAGAATATCCATTTTACCATGCTATCGTGCACTGGATCGTATTCTTAACCTTGGTTTGGTATATCGGCAGTCGTTATGGCAATACGAAGAGCATCGCGTTCAATTACACCTTTTTATTACGTACTTTAGCTTTATTGATCCCCTTGGTTACTGGCTTATTCATGTTAACCACATTACATACCAATAAACTGCTCACCCAATATGAGCGCAGTGATCGCAGTGATATAACCCCGCTCACAAAAGTCGTTAATCCGGTGGCTTGGATCACCCGATTAGAGTTCAATGCCATGATGTATCGCTTGCAAATCGCCATGTACAACAATGATATCGAAGAGCTGAATAACTATATTGATTGGGCAGCTGAGATAAGTCAGAAAACCCCCAGAGCGAATATTTATATTAATTGGGTGCGCGTATTAACCAAACTCGGTAAAAACGCAGAGGCGAAAGAATTAATGCAGCAGACAGCACATCTCTACCCACGCAATCAATTGGTGCAACGATTTTCCGCTAGTCAGGCGGATACCACTCAATCTCAGTAGATAATAACAAGCGTTTATTACTACCGACTAAAACCCAAAAAGCCACACCTCAGGATCATGAGGTGTGGCTTTTACATATGAATACGCTAGATTAACGGAACCACATCAAGCTAATTTAAACTAATTCGAATGTAGAGCGTATTTTAGGGCCTAATTTATTCTTTAGTTCAACGTTTCTTCTAGTGCACGTAAACACAGAGCCACATTTTCGGGACGTGCCGCATAACCCATTAAACCAATACGCCATGCTTTGCCTGCGAATGCCCCCAGACCGGCACCAATCTCAAGGTTATAGGTTTGTAATAATTGATTACGCACCGCCGCGTCATCAACACCGTCAGGAATAACAACGGTATTGAGTTGTGGTAAGCGACACGCCTCATCAACAATAAACTCAATGCCCATTTTTTCTAAACCAGCACGTAATGCTAAATGTTGCTGCGCATGACGTGCCCATGCGTTCTCTAGACCTTCAGTCTGTAATTGCACTAATGATTCGTGTAATGCATATAAAGTATTTACCGGCGCAGTATGGTGATAAGTACGTTTACCTTCTCCAGACCAATAGCTCATCACCAGTGTTTGATCTAAGAACCAGCTTTGCACAGGTACAGACCGGTTTTTAATTCTTTCAACCGCAGCAGGACTAAAACTCACCGGAGAGATACCCGGCACACAGGATAAACATTTCTGGGTGCCAGAATAAATCGCATCAATGCCCCAATCATCCACATACAGTGGGACACCACCGAGTGACGTCACCGCATCTACAATTGATAAACAGCCGTGTTCTCTTGCTAGAGCGCAAAGAGTCTTAGCATCAGAAAGTACACCAGTTGAGGTTTCCGCATGTACAAAAGCAACAATCTTCGCATCCGGATGGGCTTTTAATGCGGCTGCAAGCTTTTCTGGATCAACAGGTTTACCCCATTCATCTTCAACTTTAACCAGTACACCACCAGAACGTGTGACGTTTTCAGCCATACGGCCACCAAACACACCATTGATACAGACAATGACTTTATCACCTGGCTCAATTAAATTCACAAAGCATGTTTCCATACCGGCAGAACCCGGAGCAGAAACGGCCATAGTACAAGGGTTCTTGGTTTGAAATGCATACTGTAGCAATTCTTTTACTTCATCCATCATTTTAATAAATGTCGGATCAAGGTGGCCCACAGTCGGACGGCTTAATGCCTGTAATACATTAGGATAAACATCTGAAGGACCTGGGCCCATCAAAGTACGCTGTGGTGGGTAAAAAGAGGTAATGCTCATTCACTTTCCTTGTCATATTATGAGAACAAGTGATCAGAAGCAGCACACCTAAGTGACGCTTCTTTTGTCCTACGTTCTAAACTATTTGCTAAGCTTACTTAGGTATTAAGATAGATTAATTTACCATTGCGACGGCGTATTGCAAACAATAAAGCAAAGTTTCGTTTACAAAAAACCAACAACAATGGCAGTTTATCAGCTTAACGTCCCCAGATAATCAGCAATACCATCCAGTAACATCTGTACTGATATCATCACTAATAACATGCCCATTAAACGCTCTACCGCGGCGAGGCCTTTCTCGCCGAGAATACGATTAAACCCTTCATAGAACATTAAAATAAAGGCACTTAGCCCCCACGCAATAAGTAACGCAGCAGACCATTCAAACATTTTTTCAGGGTCTTGATGGGCTAATAATAATAACGCAGCAAGGATTGAAGGACCCGCTAATAACGGGATCGCCATTGGCACAATAAAAGGTTCTTCACCTGCAGCTAGGCCGGTTAACCCACCTTCAGTCGGGAAGATCATCTTAATTGCGATCAAGAACAAGATAATACCACCGGCGATACTCACCGCTTCTTGTTTTAGACTTAAAAAACCAAGGATCCTTTCACCTAAGAATAAGAATAACAGCATTACAAACAGGGCAATTAACAACTCACGGATCATGACCGCACGTCGACGCTTTTTATCAATATGTTTTAAAATAGACAAAAATATAGGTAAGTTACCTAGCGGATCCATGATCAAAAATAGCATCACCGCTGCCGAGATTATTTCCATTTCCATTAACGTTACTCCCTAAATCATCCAATTAGCCGAATGTAATTGCTGAGCTCAATATACCAGAGAGATTATAGATATAAAGTATTTAATTAGCAGATAATAATAAATAAGAATACGATTAAAATAGGGATTAAAGCTAACACTAAGCTGATATTATCAATAGATTTGCAGGTTCAATTAACGTAATTAAGAAACGTAATATAAGAAAGAGAAGAAGCTTAGCAGATAGGAGGCATTATTCACTGCAACTCAAGTAAGCGGCAGTGAATTTGCAGTATTGAATCCAGCGTAAATATTAACCGAGCGCTTTAGCCAGTAACGCTTGCTGCTCTGGTGTAAACGGTAATTTTAATGCCGCTTCATGGCCTTTTTCAGACATTTTAGCCCAGGTCTTTTGCACAATCACAATCAATTTCTCTGGTGTGTGCTTTTCTGCAAACGCGGTAAAATAATATTTTAAGAATACCAAGCAGATAACATCTTCTAGCGCTTGGACCTGTGGATCACGTTTTAATTTCTCTTTACGTAACATGCGGCCAATAGCTTGTATTTCGGCTTGCTCACAACCTACTTGTGCAGCAATCGCCATGGCTTCTTCAGCATGTAAGCTACCTAATGATTGACGCCATTTGTAATAACCTTCACGCCCGAGTGGATGCTCACTGCGTGGAATACTCCAACGCTTAATATGCTGTGCACGTGCAGCTATCTGCAACGCCGTCGATGCTTCAGGTATAAACTCAGCCAGGCATTCACTCATACGCACACCGTATAACCATTCTTTTGGCTGTGCTATTCCATCTACAATTTCACTGACTGGGTCACACTTATTTATTTCATCAATTAATTGTATTGCTTGCTGTATCCGTTGCTCTGACATGACATCCTCATTATTAGTATGGTTATACCATCCATACTAGCAAAGCACGAAGAAAGTTACCTATAAACCAACGATAAATATAGATTATTCTTGGTGGTCGATCTGAGAAGGTGGTTGTGGTTCGATATTCACGCCATAAAAAGAACCCACAACGGCGCCAGCTAATTTCGATTTTGCTGATACAGGCCCCTTTGCGACACCCACGTCATCATCAAAAGATACGGCAAAAAGATCATCCAATGCGACAACGTGAGAATGCACATCTTTACCTTTTAATACACCGGTTGCACGAGGTAATGTTGATGCCAGCGCTTTAACTTCATCAAGTTGTTTTAACCGTAATAGATCAGCTAGCGCCGTTTTTATAATGTGGTTTATCTCGGCAAGCTGTTGACGATCGCCAACCTTGAGGGCAGGTTTAGCTAAGATCGCCTGTCGTAATAACAGCACTGCAACAATAATCCTTTCAGGTGGACCCGTCATATCGATCGATAATGTCCCCCCTTCAAAGCCATTGTTGATCGTCCCAACACCATCAACAACATCTTCGTTTTCGACTGCAGTTTCATCGTCATCAGATGGAAGCAGCGATAGATCTTGAGCGCGTTTATTCTTACGATCCGGGTCATTTTTTTTCGGGTTATAACTGAGAAGATCTTTTTCTTCGGTGCTATCACCTGTTGAGGCCGATGCACTATCAGGGGTGATCGCCGGCGTGATCTCGCGTTTTTCCGCATCACGCTCTACCGCAGCCGTAGTTGGATTCAATGCATTAGGGATCCCCGTAGGTGGTGGAATAACTAATACCATGTGCTAGCGTCTCCCTTGAAAACATTCATACAGTGTAGATCACTAATCGTAACTTGTGATGGTATGACCATATCTTCCCCTCATTATTATAAATAACGGCTTATCAGCAGCACATGAATAACAACAGGGTGACTGCTATTTGAGTTTATAACGAATGGTTAATAAATGCCTGCAATTTGTTAACAAAAAGCGTGGGTTCAGAAATAAAAGGCGCATGTGAAGACGCTTTAAATATCAAACTCGGTGATTGTGGCAGATAGTTATCCATCCACGCCACCGTCGCTTGTGGCACCAGCGAATCTAACCGCCCATAACAACGATAGAATGGCATTGTTAAAGTTGCTAACTGAGCACGTAAATCCACCGTCGATAATAACGTTAAGCCATTACTAAGCGCTTGAGCATGCGGCTGTGGCCGAGCAGCTAATAAGGTTTTTAATTGCTTAATATCTTGCTTCGCGGTTGCACTACCCATGCCCTGGATAGCTAAAAATCGATTGATAGTTTGCGAGAGGTCCTGTTGCAACTGTTGTTGAAATTGCGCTAATACTTGTTCAGCAATGCCAGGCCAAGTCGCAGAATCATCGACTTTTTCTGCAGCCATAAATTTCGGCGAACTAGCAACGGTAACCAAAGCAGAAACCCGGTGTGGATATTGCAGTGCAAAATCAGTGGCGCAAAGTCCACCTAACGACCACCCCAACCAAACGGCGTTAGCAGGGGCGATCTTTATTAAGGCGTCAGTGATATCTGCAAGCGTGCCGCTGGCAACATGACTGTCATGACTAAAACCAAAACCAGGAAGATCAACTAAATGTAAGCGATAATGTTGAGATAATAACGGCACAATCGATTGCCAACACGCACCATTTAGTCCCCAACCATGTAACAGCACTAAATCTGGGCCATCACCGACAATATCGACATGCAACGTTGTGCAAGGGCTTACATTTTTACTTTCTGTGGCGACGATTTCTGACATTTGACTCTACACTTGACGAATTACTTAGCAACGAGGATATACTAATCAAACGTGTAGATATAGCCATGATCCGCAAACTCAGCATGACACTATTACAACCTCGTTGTTATTTATGCGCTATGCCCATCGATAATCCGCAACCTTTTCTATGTTTATTATGCTTACAAGAACTGCCTTATTTACCCAATTCACACTGCCCTCGTTGCGCGCTACCACAACGTAAAAATCAGCAACAATGTGATGAATGCAACCAACAAATACCACCGTGGCAGCAATTAATTGCCTGTATGAGCTATACCTTAGAATGCCAATATTTAATTAAACAATACAAATTTTCCCAGCAACCACAATTGCATTTACTCTTTTCTGGTTTATTAAGCCGCACAATCACCAGCAATATAATGCAACATAATTACAGTTTACCTGAAGCGCTAATTTGCATTCCGCTACATAAAAAACGTCAAGCCAAACGGGGTTATAACCAAGCCCAGTTACTTGCCAGTGCTCTATCTAAACAATTACAAATACCGCTCATTGCCGAAAAACAGTTTATCCGCGCAAGATATACAGCGCCGCAAGCACAACAAACAGCCGTCGAACGTAGCGCCAACATGCACAATGCATTTCAAGTAACTCAGCGTTTTAGCGTTAAACATATTGCCCTGATAGATGATGTAGTCACGACCGGTGAGACCATCAAAGCAGCCTGCTTAACATTATCTGCTGCAGGAATAGAACGTATTGATATATGGTGTATCGCCAGAACATTAGCGGATTAGTGGTTTATCATCTTAAATAGCGTTACAATTAAAGACATAGTAAATTAGTCAGGTATGACAACGAGGGCACCATGATAACAATTACTGAAGCGGCACAAACTCATTTTGTAAAATTACTTAGCAACCAAAAAGACGGCACTAACATTCGTGTATTCGTCGTTAATCCAGGCACAGCAAATGCAGAGTGTGGCGTATCATATTGTCCACCTGAAGCAATTGAAAGTACTGATATTGTATTACCATACAGTGGCTTTGATGCATTAATTGATGACATGAGCAAACCATTCCTAACCGATGCTTATATCGATTTTGTGACGGATAAAATGGGTTCTCAATTGACACTGAAAGCGCCTAACGCAAAAATAAGAGCGGTTGCAGATGATGCACCACTGGCAGAACGCGTTGACTATGTGATCCAAACTGAAGTTAATCCACAACTTGCAGGACATGGCGGTAACGTGGTATTGACTGAAATCACTGATGATGGCATTGCTATCTTACAGTTTGGTGGCGGTTGTAATGGTTGTAGCCAAGTAGACTTTACGTTGAAAGAAGGGATTGAAAAACAGTTACTCGAATTGTTCCCTGAAGAACTAACGGCTGTTAAAGATGCTACTGAGCACCAAGCTGGTGAGCATTCTTACTATTAGACTTGGTTAAAACATCTAATCGAGATCGATTTTAAATAAATCGGCAATAAAAAAGTGACGGCTTTCGCTGTCACTTTTTTATAGACAAAATATTTATTCGCCTTTTTTATCTCGTGCTAATAATGCTAAAGCAGCTTCTTTGGGAGGCTTATTCTCATATAACACTAGATATATTTGCTCCGTAATTGGCATTTCTACACCAAGACGCGCAGATAACAAATAAACTTCTTTGGTATTGCGATAGCCTTCAACAACTTGACCAATCTCAACTTGAGCTTCATCAACGCCTTTACCTGCACCCAGTGCAAGACCAAAACGACGATTTCGACTTTGATTATCAGTACAGGTTAGTACTAAATCACCCAAGCAAGACATACCCATGAAGGTATTTTTTTCTGCACCTAATGCTTCACCAAGACGACATAACTCTGCCAAACCGCGAGTAATTAATGCAGTACGCGCATTCGCACCAAAACCAAGTCCATCAGATAAACCAGCGCCAATAGCAATCACGTTTTTAACCGCGCCGCCAAGTTGCACGCCAATAAAATCATTATTGGTATAAGTACGTAAGCTACGGCCACAATGCAATAAGTGTGAGATATCATCAGCAAATTTTGGATCTGTTGACGAGATACTGATTGCAGTTGGTAAACCAGCAGCTAACTCTTTCGCAAATGTAGGTCCAGAAAGTACCGCTAATGGATAACCACTGCCAAGAATATCTGTTGCAACATCTTGCAATAGACGTCCAGTGTCAGCTTCTAAGCCTTTTGTAGCCCAAGATATACGCGAGTTTTCACGCAAAAATGGTTTAATCTGCTTTAATACATCACCAAAAACATGGCTCGGTACCACAATCAGAATATCTCGACTTGCGGCCACAGCTTGTTCAAGATCTGCCTCCAATACCAAAGCATCCGGAAAAACGATACCCGGTAAGTAAGCTTCATTACTACGCGCTTTAGCAAGCTCGGCAACGTGCTGTGGATTATGACCCCACAACACCGTTTTGTTGCCATTACGTGCTAAGGACATCGCTAATGAAGTACCGTAAGAACCAGCACCCAGAACTGTAATCAAAGCTGTATCAGTCGCCATCACTTAAGAGTCCAGTTTTTGCTCTGCAAGAGCAGGAGCAGGAGCTTCAGCGGCTTGTTGTGCTTGTTGAACATAAGATGCAAACAGTGCATCGAAGTTAACTGGCGCAAGATTAAGCTGTGGGAAAGAACCACGGCTCACTAAGCTAGCAATTGTTTCACGCGCATATGGAAATAAGATATTTGGACAGAAAGCACCTAGACAATGTGCTAGTTGACCTTCGCTTAATTCGCCAACACTAAAGATACCAGCTTGTTGAACTTCACATAGGAACGCCACTGTGTCGCCATCTTTAGCGGTTACAGTAAGTGATAAAACAACTTCAAATACACCGTCACCCAACTTAGAGCTACGCGTATCAAGATCTAATTTAACTTCAGGTTTCCATTCTTGTTGGAAGATCGATGGAGAATTAGGACATTCAAAAGATACATCTTTGATGAAAATACGTTGGATATTAAATTCTTGCTGGCTTGCTGATTCTGACATAAGTAAATTCCAATATTTTATAGTTTCAAACTGAATAATTAATCGCTTAGTTATCTGGCTGGTAGACTATTATTTTTTAACAGTCGGTAAGTTGGCTTCTTGCCAAGCTGCCATGCCACCAGATAAATTATAAACAGTAGTAAAGTCCATTTTCGCTAGACGATTCGCAGCGCGACCTGAACTCATTCCTGTGTCACACATAACGATGATTGGGGTATTTTTGTATTTTTCAATCATCGTTAGCTTATTTGCTTCAATATCAGCAGTAGGAACGTTAATTGCGTTTAAAATATGTGACTTACGATAATGTTCTGCAGCGCGAACATCCACAATAATAGCATTGTCTTTATTCATCAACGTTGTCGCTTCGTGATTGTTCACCGACTTCACTTTTGACATGGCACTGGTGCCAAATGAATAAATAAGGAAACCAGCAATAGCTACCCAAGCGAGAGATAAGGCTGGATTATTTGAAGCAAATTCAATATATTCTTGCATGTGATTATGACTCTAAAATTTAATAATAATGGATTATTCTCAACGGAGTATACATGTGCCAAGGAATAAAAGCAGCTCAATAATACATTCCTCACCACCGTTATGAATAACTCAAAGATAACGTTAATCACGTGATTTGTATAATGACACGAAGAACTCGTAAGATGAAATAGCTGGATATGTAGTAATATTACCGATATTAACCATTAAATATCTCCAATATTCTACCTGGATCATAAATAAGAGCCAATTTATCCCCGTAAAGTGTAGTAATATTCCTATATTTAACTTTAATAACCGAGAGGTAAACTCATGTCTAAGGCGAAGAAAACAATTGCACTTATCATTATGGATGGCTGGGGCCACCGTCTTGATCAACAAGATAATGCCATTGCCCATGCAAAAACACCCATTTTAGATAAGCTTTGGCAAGATTGCCCAAGCATGTTGATTTCAAGTTCAGGTTTAGATGTGGGATTGCCTGATGGTCAAATGGGTAATTCAGAAGTTGGCCATGTCAATATTGGTGCTGGTCGTATCGTGTATCAAAATTTGACTAAAATCGATAAAGCAATCGACGATGGCGAATTCTATCAAAATCCAGCACTTGTTAAGGCTGTTGATGCAGCGGTGGCGAATGATAAAGCCGTGCATATCTTAGGCCTAGCGTCACCAGGTGGCGTACATAGTCACGACGAACAGATCTTAGCTATGATCGAACTTGCAGCAAAGCAAGGGGCAACAAAGGTTTATCTACACGCATTCTTAGATGGCCGTGATACACCACCGCGTAGCGCACTGGGCACATTAGAAAAATTTGATGCTAAATTTGCTGAAGTTGGTGTAGGTAGAACCGCCACATTAATCGGTCGCTATTTTGCAATGGACCGAGATAATCGTTGGGATCGTGTTGAAGAAGCATATAAGTTATTTACTCAAGCTGAAAGCCTATATAGCGCAGATACAGCACTCGCTGGTCTTGAAGCCGCTTATGCACGTGATGAAAATGATGAGTTCGTGAAAGCGACAGTCATTGGCGAAGCTGCACCGATTTCCGATGGTGATGCTGTCATCTTCATGAATTTCCGTGCCGATCGTGCGCGCGAAATTACCCGTGCATTTGTCGATACTGACTTCACCGGCTTCGAACGCAGTGTAATACCGAAACTTGCTGATTTTGTTATGCTAACTGAATATGCAGCGAGCATTGATACTAGTATCGCTTTCCCTTCTGATAAATTAGTTAATACCTTAGGTTCAGTACTTGAGCAGAAAAATAAAACGCAATTACGTATTTCTGAAACAGAAAAATATGCCCACGTGACTTTCTTTTTTAATGGTGGCGTTGAAGACCCTTTCACAGGTGAAGATCGTGAATTAATCCCATCACCACAAGTAGCAACTTACGACTTACAACCTGAAATGAATTCAGAAATGCTCACTGACAAGTTAGTTGCAGCAATTGAGAGTGAAAAGTACGATGTGATCATTTGTAACTATCCGAATGGCGATATGGTTGGCCATACCGGTGTATTTGATGCTGCAGTAAAAGCGTGTGAAGCCGTTGACCAATCAATTGGTCGTGTAGTTGAAGCATTAGAAAAAGTCGGTGGTGAATGCTTAATCACAGCCGATCACGGTAATGCTGAAATGATGATCAATCCAGAAACGGGCGGCATTCATACTGCACATACTAACTTACCTGTACCACTGATTTATGTTGGTCGTGACGCAGAACCAGCAGAGACTGGCCGCCTATCTGATTTGGCACCGACCATGTTGACTTTACTTGGTCAAGAAATACCAGCGGAAATGACTGGTAAGAACCTGATGAATCTGAAATAATCGTTTCCCTACGGGGAAAGGATGACGTCATGAATTTTTTAAAAAACAGCATGGCCTATAGCGTTATAGGCCTGCTGATATTGCTATCATTAAACGCTTTTGCTGCCAATAATCAGTCTGAACTGAATCAACTTCGCAACCAAATCAAAGCCCAAAATGCAGCCATCAAAAAACAGCATCGCTACTTAAACAATTTATCAACACAAACACAAAACACCGACCGCGCGATTAGTAAGATCGCAGCACAGCTGAGTAATACCAAATCTTTAATCCGTAATATTGAGCATGATCTCAGCGCACTCGTTGCGCAACAAAAAGTGTTATTTAAAAATAAAAAAAAGCAGCAAAATATTCTTGCGGCACAAATCGAAACAGCCTACTTAAGTGGCAATAATGATTACCTTAAATTACTTTTAAATCAGCAGAACAGCAACGAGATTGTACGCTCATTGGTTTATTATAAGCACCTCCATGAAGCGCGAGCCCAGTCGATCGTAGAATTTAATGTCACGATAGCTAAAATAACCGAGAATGAGTTGGAGCAGCAAAAAATTAAGCGGCAGTTAATGGTTATCAAGGCCTCACAACAACAAAAAGCCAGACAGTTAGCACAACAAAAAACGCAACAGAAAAAAAGTAATAAAAATATTGCCCGTAGCATTAGTAAACAAAAAAAGACCTTAACAGAACTCAGTATTTCAGCACAAAAACTAAAACAACAAATCGCATTATTAAGAAAAAAACAGAGCTTACAGATATCTCTCGCAGGCTTAAAAGGCTATAAAGGCTATAAAGGAAAACTCGACTGGCCAATAAAAGGCAAAGTGCTTCACAACTTTAACAGCAAGCGTTTTAATAATGTCAGTTGGCGAGGTCTGGTTATCAGTGCGAATGAAGGCGCTAAGGTGAAAGCCGTGAGTGCAGGCAAAGTAGTCTTTGCTGATTGGTTACGTGGTTTCGGTATGGTGATAATTATTGATCACGGTCAAGGATATATGAGCCTGTATGGCCACAACCAAACATTACTTAAAGTGACCGGAGAAAAAGTACGTACAGGTGATGTGATCTCCTTAGCAGGGCGTAGTGGTGGCCAACTAGAGTCTGGCGTTTACTTCGAGATCCGCCATAAAGGTAAAGCAGTTAACCCGCGCTCATGGCTCAAGCGTTCATAATATTACGCTGTTTGTATTTCTAAATCAGTGATGAGGAATAATGCTTCATCACGGTTTTCGCCACAGACATCACTACTGGCCTTAAACGTATCACACAATGCTGGTCGTTTCGGGTCGGTAAATATCAGACATAAATTATCCGTAGATAAATTAACACAGCGCACACCTGCAGGTTTGCCATCTGGCATCCCCGGAATATAACTGGTAATACTTGGCGCTTCGCAACACGCGCCACAATTCATCCTGCATTGCATAAAACAAACCTTAAATAACGAATCATAATAGCGTAATATCTGCCTGTATCTAAAAAAGGGAACAGTATGAGATTATCAGCATTTACAGTAACAGAATCAACACCACAGTTACTTATTGATATAACAAAATTATATCGACCATTCCAGGATGATGAAGCCGAGATTAGCAACAGTTTCGACAAATTGCTTCAAGACGATAACCAAACACTGTTTGTAGCTAAATTTAATGATCGCCATATTGGTGGGTTAATCATGCAACATGATGCTACCACGTTATTCTTAAGCTGCATTGCAGTAAGAGATATAACCCAACAGCGTGGTGTGGGTAAATATCTAATACAGCAAGCAATTAAACACGCTAAATCACTGCAGCTTGAAACGATTGCTGTCATTAAAACAACGCAAGTTACCGCTGAATTATCTGCGTTTTTAATTCATCAAGGTTTCACAGAACAAGACTCAGCACTTAGCTTTAGCTGTTAATAATTTACAGATATAAAAAAAGCCGATATCAATGATATCGGCTTTTTTCGTTCAAGACAGCGTCTTGAATCTTGATTTAGCGTTTGGCGATGCCCTACTCTCACATGGGGAAACCCCACACTACCATCGGCGTTATTACGTTTCACTACTGAGTTCGGAA
>NZ_JABSQR010000010.1 GCF_013215705.1 Moritella sp.
GGGATGGAGCAGTCTGGTAGCTCGTCGGGCTCATAACCCGAAGGTCGTAGGTTCAAATCCTGCTCCCGCAACCAGTTAAAACGATAGATAAAACTATTGTAATAATAAACAAAAAAGCCTCGCTAATAGCGAGGCTTTTTTGTTTGCGTCGAAAAAAAATCACGCTAAATTACGTTTTCATGACAATGCCATGTATAATACGCGAAGATATATTTTTTGAGCACTGAGTAATTAGCTATGATCCCCAATGTAGTAGAAATGGAATACCCATTCCCAAAAAAACCAGTTCCGTTATCGGCACAACAAAAACTGGAATATAAAGCCCGAATTAAACAGCTTTTAAAAGAAAAAGATGCAGTATTAATTGCACACTATTATACAGATCCTGAAATTCAAGCACTTGCTGAAGAGACCGGCGGTTGTGTTGCAGATTCTTTGGAAATGGCTCGCTTTGGCAATAATCATCCCGCTAAAACGCTAATCATTGCCGGTGTTCGTTTCATGGGTGAAACGGCAAAAATCTTAGCGCCAAATAAACGCATTATCATGCCAGCATTAGATGCGACGTGTTCATTAGACCTTGGTTGTCCTGTTGAAGAATTCTCAGCATTCTGTGATGCGCATCCTGATCATACCGTTGTGGTATATGCAAATACATCGGCCGCCGTTAAAGCGCGCGCTGACTGGATTGTAACATCAAGTATTGCATTGGATGTGGTCGAGCACCTGGATAGTGACGGTCAAAAATTAATTTGGGGTCCTGATCGCCATTTAGGTGCTTGGATTGAAAAACAAACTGGCGCGAAAATGGTTCGCTGGCAGGGTGCTTGTATCGTCCATGATGAATTTAAAGCATCAGCATTAAAACGCTTGAAAGAAGAAAATCCTGACGCTGCGGTTTTGGTTCATCCTGAATCACCTGCCGATGTAATCGATCTTGCCGATGCGGTTGGTTCAACGAGCCAATTGATTAAAGCGGCAAAAGAACTACCACAACAAAAACTGATTGTTGCTACGGATAAAGGTATCTTCTTTAAGATGCAACAAGCGTGTCCTGAAAAAGAAATGATTCCGGCTCCAACCGGTGGTAATGGCGCAAGTTGTCGCAGTTGCGCTATGTGTCCTTGGATGGGCATGAATGGCCTGCAAACGATTGAAGATTCATTGGTTAATGATGAAGGTCATGAAATTTTTGTTGATGAAGAAATTCGTCTTAAAGCACTTATTCCATTAGAACGTATGTTGAATTTTAACGTATCAAACTAAGCGTCTAACGTTAATAAATTAATTAAGCCTGAATGCCTTTGCTTCAGGCTTTTTTTATCGTTACGCATCGCTCGGAGCCAATTTTATAGCGACGACTATAAGTCAGTCACAGTAATTCTCCCTGCCAACTTGGTGATAGTCCCTTTTCCTATCCCCTTTACGTTAACTAAATCTGTTGTTGTTACGAATTCACCATGGTGATCACGCCATTGTATTATTTGGGCTGCTTTATATGCACCAATACCTGGTAAGGCGGTAAGCTCTAATTTAGTGGCTGTATTAATATTTAATGGCATTAATAGCGCATCTGCTGATGTCGAGGAGTGGCTGAGATCAAATGCTGTGGTTTCGGTTGTCGCAATAGGATCAAGGTTTATTGATGTCAGTTCTGATATGGCGGCTTGTTCTGCATTCGCCTGTGATAATAAAAGTAACGGTGCGGTAACAGCAATATACAGGGCTAAGCGATTCATTTTTTTTAGCATTTTAATTCCTTTATAGTGATAACAATGAGTTATTCTTTCAGAATCAAACTGTAGTAATAATGCGTCTTTTTGTTATCAACAATAGCCTCGTTGTGGGCGCTATCACATCTTTGAGTGAGGAATTTCATGAATGCTCAAATTTTGAGTATTAAGAAAGTATTAGGTGTTACCTGAAGGGGGAGTTTAGGTGAAGTACTACATTCAATGAACTAATCATAGTGTAATCATAGTGCAATTAAATGCAGTACTCAAATAGGGTATAGTCAGTGATTACGGAATCTTATTTATTATCACTGTTTTCTTTTGGCATGTAGCGATAGAGATAAACAACAGTTAATATCGTGAAGACTAACATGATACCGAGTACACCGAACACTTTAAAATCTACCCATAGCTCTTCTGACATGTTAAACGCAATGTAATGATTTAAACCTGCAAGGGCTGAGAAAAATATTGCCCACGCTGTGTTGACACGTGACCATACAAACTCAGGTAAAACCATTTCTTTACCTAACATCTTTTTAAGTAGATTGTGTTTGAAGCCATACTGACTAACCAATAAAACAATTGAAAATAGACAGTAAATAACCGTTACTTTCCATTTTATGAAGCTTGAGTCTTGAGTGAATAAGGTAATGCCACCAAATACAGAGACCATTGCAAAGGTGATTAATTGCATTTTTTCAACTTTACGGTATTTAAACCAGCTAAAGATTAATGTACATGCTGTTACTGCTATTAACGCTGCTGTTGCGGAATAAATATCGTACATTTTATAAATAATGAAAAAGACGATCAGGGGAAGAAATTCATTAAATTGTTTCATAAAGTTTTTGACTCACGGCTAACGATGTCATCTAGTTTATCATGAAAATCGCAGATAAAAAAACAGCCTCACGAAGAGGCTGTTTTTACATTTTTTTAAATCAATGATTCAGTATTAAGCTGTTGCTGTAGCTGGTTTTTGATTCGTTGTATCTTCTTTGCTAATTACTTGACCTTCTGCACCGTGCATCCAGTAAATTAGTTTATGTGCTGAGAAAAATAGGATCAGTGATGAAATCACCGCGGCGATGGCAATGCCACCAAAGATAGCCATCGGACCTACCGCCCCAATTTGTGCACCAATCATACCTGCCACTTTACTCGCAATTGCTTGAAAGCCAAACCATGCACCCATCATCAGTGATGCTAAGCGTAGTGGTGCTAACTTAGTTATCATAGATAGACCGATTGGAGAAAGACATAATTCACCCATGGTATGGAAGAAGTACGCACCGACTAACCAGTACATGCTTGTTTTAACGGTTAAGTCACCACCTTGCTCGAGTGTTGCAAAGATCATGAACACAAAACCTATGGCTAACATCAATAGTGCCATTGCAAATTTAACTGGTGATGTCGGCTCTTTAGGACCCATTTTAATCCAAATCATGCTTACGATAGGTGCACAGGTAATAATGAAGAATGGATTGAGTGATTGGAACCAAGCAACTGGTACTTCAAAACTACCAATCATACGGTCGGTATAATCATTTGCGTAAAGGTTCATTAGACCACCGGCTTGTTCGAAGCCAGCCCAGAAGATGATAACAAATAGACCTAAAACTAAGATAACTTTAATGCGGTCAACTTCAATCGCTGTCAGTGTTTGTTTTTTGCCTTTATTTTCAGCAAGTGCTTTTTTAGCTGCAGCTTCAATACCAATGTTACCTAGGTATTTGTTAGCAAATAGTTTCTGCAATACCACGCTCAGTACCATAGCGATACCAGACATTAAGAAACCATATTTGTAATCGCCGGTGTACACTACAACTGCGCCGACCAGAATACCGGATAGGAAAGCACCAATGTTAATACCCATATAGAAGATAGTGAACGCGCCATCACGACGGTGATCACCCTCTTCATATAGATCACCAACCATGGTTGAGATGTTTGGCTTGAACAAACCGTTACCAGCGATCAGGAAAGCAAGACCCAAGTAAAGACTTGCTGTCGTGCTGAGTGCTAATACTTCTAGTGGTGCAAACAAAAGGAATTGACCAATTGCCATCAAGATACCACCAAAGAGCACACTTTTGCGTTGTCCTAGGAAGTTATCAGCTAACCAGCCACCAATAAGTGGGGTGATATAAACTAAGCCGGTATATGTACCATAAAGAGAAAGCGCATCTGCTTGAGTCCAGCCTAAACCTGGAATACCTGCTTGGTAGTTAGGATCGGTTAATAATGCAGCCGCTTGTTGGTCTTGGGTTACTGAGACTAGAAAAAGAACCAGAATTGCACGCATGCCATAATAGCTAAAGCGTTCCATCATTTCTGTACTAAATAAAAGGAATAATCCTTTTGGATGACCCATAAATGTATCTGAATTATTAGGATTCATAATATCGCCTGTGTTGTATTTTTGTATTTTTGTATTTTTTTATATTTACAATTTTATGCTGATAATTGATCTATTATCAGTTGATTCATTCTTTTATATCCCTTTTGGTAGAGACTGACAAGCGTGGATATCAATTTTAAGAGCTGTATCACCCTAATTTGAGCTGTTGTTCTGTTGTTGAAACGAAAGTGTTAAGTAAGTGTTGTTTTTATGAATATTTGTGGTTGATATATATACATTTAAAAGTAATTTTCATTTTGACTTTAATTTCATTGAAGTTGACGTAAAATTAAAAGTGAGATCATGATTAGGATAATCAAGTCAAAATGGCGGATGATAAGAAAGACTGGTACTTACTTTACTGTAAAGGAAAAGAAGAACCTAGGGCATTAACAAACCTAAAAAATCAAGGGATTGACAGTTTTTACCCTACGATGACCGTTGAGAAGAAACTGCGCAACAAGTTGATTTTCAAAGACATTGCTATTTTTCCCAATTATTTATTTGTTGCAATAGATAAGAACACGGCAAATTTTAATAGTATTCGTTCTACCCGTGGCGTCATTGATTTTGTTAAATGTGGGGAAAATTACACGAAAGTGCCAGCGGCATTGGTGACGGAGTTAAGAGCAAAACAACGATACCGAGATAAATCGGCAAACGAAGTGACGGTATTTAGCGAAGGTGAAACAGTGATCATTCAAGATGGTGCCTTTAAAGGAATTGAGGCTATTTATCAGTGTAAAGATGGACTAGAACGTTCGATGTTATTGATTAATTTGATCAATAACACCACAACAATGAGTGTCGCTAACGGTGAGATAAAAAGTAAGTCAGACAACGAACATTAAGTATTTGGCCGACATTAAGGCTTCTCTTCACAACATCATTTTTAAGTTACAACGCTTCTTTTTGGTTACCAGCAGATTGCAGGTAACCGCGTTAAATTATGATCTAAACTCAATTCTCGACACTCACTATCATGACGTTGATCATTTATCGCTGTTGCGGTTACTCGGTACTGATTGTTTGTTGCGATGACAATCGTGTACTGGTATTTACTGCTACTGAGCTCAATCGCTAAATTACTCAACTCAACGTATTGTTGCTGCCGACTAAAATGATCCGTTTGTAATAAGCTGATGGTTGCCAACTTCATTTTAGCTTGATCGCGATATGTGGTTAATATGTTGTGGTGGTAATTTGGTGCCGCTATACCCACTAAAATACTCATGATGGCGAGTGTGATTAGCAATTCAATGAGCGTAAACCCTGATGATCTAAACAATTTTAGCATTATGTTCCCCGTTATTATCAAGTTGGCTTGAGTCTAGGTAATAAATCAACTGTTGATGATGTTTTAAACAGCGTTGTGATGGTGATTAGGCTTAGGTGAAGGTTAATGGCGCTGGAACAAGGTTAACTGGCCCGCATTAGCATTTAGTTGTTGTGTCTGGGGCCATTTTGTTAGATTATTACTCACTATTTTATTAAAAATTTACTGTTTGAGGTAAGGAATGAGTCAGGCCGAAGTACGCCCAACGAACTTTATTCGTCAGATTATTGATGAAGATTTAAATTCCGGCAAACATACTAATGTGCATACGCGTTTTCCGCCAGAGCCGAATGGCTTTTTGCATATTGGTCATGCCAAGTCTATTTGTTTGAACTTTGGTATTGCTGACGATTACCAGGGACAGTGTAATCTACGTTTTGATGATACTAATCCAGAGAAAGAAGACATTGATTACGTTCATGCCATTCAAGAAGACGTAAAGTGGTTAGGGTTTAACTGGGATGGCGAAGTTCGCTATTCATCAAATTACTTCGATAAGTTATTCGAGTATGCAGTTGAACTTATTCAAGCGGGTAAAGCGTACGTTTGTTTCTTAAATGCCGAAGAAACTCGTGAATATCGTGGAACCTTGAATAAGCCAGGTAAAAACAGCCCATACCGTGACACGAGCGTGGAAGAGAATTTAGCGCTATTCAATAAAATGCGTGATGCTGGTTTTGCTGATGGTGAATGTTGTTTACGTGCAAAAATTGACATGACTTCATCATTCATGTGTATGCGTGATCCAATTATCTACCGTATTAAACGTGCTCATCATCACCAGACTGGCGATAAATGGTGCATTTACCCAATGTACGATTTCACCCATTGTATTTCTGATGCGATAGAAGGTATTTCACATTCTATCTGTACATTAGAATTCCAAGATAATCGTCGTGTTTACGATTGGGTATTAGACAATATCTCAATTGATTGTCGTCCGCGTCAGTATGAATTCTCACGTTTAAATATTGAATATACGATGATGTCTAAGCGTAAGCTTAACGCACTAGTGACAGAAAATCATGTAACTGGTTGGGATGATCCACGTATGCCAACAATTGCTGGTTTACGTCGTCGTGGTTATACCGCTGCGTCAATTCGTGAATTTTGTAAACGTATCGGTGTAACGAAGCAAATCAATACCATCGAAATGGGTATGTTAGAAGCCTGTATCCGTGAAGATCTTGAAAATTCAGCACCACGTGCAATGGCGGTTCTTGATCCAGTTAAATTAGTTATTACTAATTATCCAGACGATCAAACTGAGCAATTAATTGCACCAGCACACCCTAAACTAGATATGGGTACCCGTACGCTGCCATTTAGCCGTGAATTATTTATTGATCGTGCGGATTTCCGTGAAGAAGCGAACAAGAAATATAAACGTTTAGTATTAGGCAAAGAAGTTCGCTTACGTAATGCATACATTGTTAGAGCCGATGACGTTGTTAAAGATGACGCGGGTAATATCATTGAAATTCACTGTACTTACGATGATGAAACACTGGGTAAGAACCCAAGTGATGGACGTAAAGCGAAAGGCGTTATTCATTGGGTATCTGCTGCTGACGCTGTTGATGCGGAAATACGTGTTTATGATCGCCTATTTAAAATAGAAGATCCTACCAGTGTTGAAACATTAGAAGAAGCATTGAATGAACAATCATTAGTTGTGATCAAAAAAGCTAAAGTTGAACCAGGTCTTGTTACAGCGAAAGCTGAAAGCGCATACCAGTTTGAACGTGAAGGTTACTTCTGTGCCGACAGTAAAGATTCAACAGCGGATAAACTGGTGTTTAACCGTACCGTATCTTTACGCGGTTAAGCATGTTTATAAGCTAGGCAATATAACCTCAGACATAATATTTTTTTTCTTGGGGTTTTTCTTGGTGCTATAGCAACGTAAAAAAGACGTATAAAAAAAGGAGCTATAGGCTCCTTTTTATTTATCTGGTGTTTAGAGTGCGCCTATTTGTGGTTACACTTGCCATCTAATGAACGGCCATACAGGTATAAACTGTGGGCTTGCAATGACATTCCATTGTCGGCCGCAATGTCACGTTGACGATCTTCGATCAAGTCATCATGAAATTCAATTACGTGGCCACAATCAAGACATACAAGATGGTCGTGGTGTTCTTGAGTTGCCAATTCAAAAACAGATTTACCGCCTTCAAAATAATGGCGTGTCACAATTCCGGCATCATCAAACTGGTTAAGTACTCGATATACTGTCGCTAGACCAATTTCTTCGCCTTTGCTAAGCAATTGTTTGTATAAGTCTTCGGCACTAGTATGCTGACTGCTAGGGAGTTGTAATAATTCTAAAATTTTAATTCGTGGCAGTGTTATTTTTAACCCTGCTTTTTTTAATGCATTTTTTCTATCAGTCATAACGTTCTCATTTTAAAATAGAGAAAAGTATTTTTTCTTTATATTCTTAACCATTATATGACGAGACGCAAAAACAATAAACCTCATATTTGTTAAAGCGGGATATAATTACAGATATTTAAGTATTAACCTGCAATTTGTTAATACTGGTATGACCAGGTGGCGTTTAGTGAGGGTTAAATGCAACAAAATATGGCCACAGTTTGAGATGTTAATTAAAAACATCAATGGCACGAAGTCGAAAAAATTATGCGTACGCTCTATATTCGTAAAAAAGAGAAGTATTGCATACCTGAAACTGCAGTTTCGTAATGAGATGCTAGCGTGATGCTGTAAGTATAAGAGGTAAATATAAGGAGAGAAGATAAGGTAAATAACGTGTTAGTACGTCGTTTTACCTTTATCTTAATATACTCAAAGATTAATCTTCTAGTTCAGCAAGGCACATTTCGCTGTGGATCTGGTTTACCCAAGCTTTAACACGTTCTGCTGTTAATTCTGGTTGGCGGTCTTCGTCGATACCTAAACCAACAAAGTGATTGTCATCAGTGAGCGCTTTCGACGCTTCGAAATCATAACCTTCAGTTGACCATTCACCGATTATTGTCCCACCTTTTGCTTCAACAACGTCACGTAGTGTGCCCATTGCGTCGAGGAAGTACTCAGCGTAATCTTCTTGGTCACCGCAACCAAAGATTGCAACTAGTTTGTCAGAAAAATCAATTTCTTCTAGTGACGGCATGAAATCATCCCAATCACATTGGGATTCGCCATAATACCAAGTCGGAATACCTAATATTAATAGGCTGAATTCGTTAATATCTGCAGTTGTTGATTTTGCAATATCTTTAACATCAACAAGCTGTTTACCCAGTTGTTTCTGGATCATCTTAGCAACTACTTCAGTGTTACCAGTGTCACTACCAAAAAATAAGCCTACGCTAGCCATTCTTAAATTATCCTAATAGTTTTAATTTAAACTTATCTTGCTACATGAGTGTGCAATAATTGTTGTATATATTCACTGCGTGTCATATTAGCACTTTTTGCTTTCATATTTAACATATCAAATAAGTCTTGTTCGACTTTTAATTCAATACGTTTTAATCCATTAGCCTTATCTCGGTTCAATTGATTACGTTTATTATGTTTCAACTGCTCTTTGCGTGAGAGTGGGTTGGTTTTAGGTCTACCTGCACGCTTCTCTTCAGCAAAAAGGTCAATCGTGGTTCTATCTAAATTTTCCTTTGCCACGTTTTTTCGCCATTGCAGTTAATAGTATTAGTAATTAAATCTGGGTTTCCCAGACAGTGATCAATATTTCTTTAAACACAAAGCCAGCCATACCAAAACAGAGTACAAACCAAACCGATATACGTCCGAATCGAGGTACGTTACCTTTTTTTAGTACGTCGTGAATTGCCATACCGATCAAGAAAAACAGCACGACAAAGAATAGCTTAATGCCTACAGCTTCAATTAAGTCAATGTATTCATACAACATATCAATTTTCACCTAAAGTACGAATGGGCAAATATATCACAATGTGACTAATGACTAAATAAAAAATCGACTATTATTTTATTAAATATCATCGGTTTTTCGGCATGTAACCAGTGTCCTGTACCTTGTACTAATTTTGCTTTTGCCTGTGGGAAGTATTTGGCGATCGCCGATTTATGCGCATTAGTAATATAATCTGAATTCATCCCCTTGATAAATAACACGGGTTTATCATACTGTTTATTCACTTCTGGCCAATCCGAAATAGCGTCGTATTGGGCAATAATTGTGTCTAACGCATAGTAAAAATCAAACTGGCCTTGGCTATTTTTATATAAGCCTTTGAGCAGGAATTGTTGCACACCAGCTTCTTCAACATGCTCAGCCAGTTTTGCTTGCGCTTCACTGCGGCTGCTGATGTCTGCTAACTGTATATTTTTTAAACCGGCAAAGACATTGTTATGTCGAGGTGGGTAATTCACTGGTGCAATATCAGCTACCGCCAAACTCGTCACGCGAGTCGGGAAGTTTAGTGCTGTACGCATCGCAATTTTACCGCCCATTGAATGGCCGACAATGTGCGCTTGTTCAATTGTTAAATGATCCATCAACTGAATAATATCATTTGCCATATCATCATAATGCATACTATCATGGCGCATAGATAAGCCATGGTTTCTGACATCAACTGCGATGACTTGATAGTCAGTTTTTAGTTGTTTAATTAACATGCCTAAGTTAGTGGCACTGCCAAATAAACCATGGATAACGATAACAGGAACACCCTGACCGTATATTTTGTGATTAAGTAACATATATCTCTCCGTTATTGTGGCTGATTCTACCGCAATAATTAGCTTAATGTCGTGTATGAATTGTCGATAAATGCATCACAGAGGTAATATTTTTCTTTTAACCATAGAGAGAAATCTATTCTCAAGGTATAATTAAACCAAATTTATAAGCAAGGATTTACTAGTTAAATATGAAAACGATTGAGCTTGAAGACGACCTATATCGTTATATTGCTAGTCAAACGAAAGATATTGGCGAAAGTGCATCAGATATTTTACGTCGCTTACTTGATGTATCAACAGATGTTTCTGC
Organism: Moritella sp.; assembly: GCF_013215705.1. Classification (GTDB taxonomy): domain Bacteria; phylum Pseudomonadota; class Gammaproteobacteria; order Enterobacterales; family Moritellaceae; genus Moritella. Next base: position 10,485 of record NZ_JABSQR010000010.1, read on the forward strand.
AGATTTGACGAATGTTGAAGCATTGCAGCAGCATGTAGTGGACACCAACAGTGAGACTAAGCAAACGGTAACTAAATCACCGGTAATAGTAGAACCTACACCTGTATCTGCACCTATTGTGGTCGATACAGAAGTAGAGGTAGTTAGCCATTCTACATTGCCAACCAGTATCGCTAAGCTTATTAAAAATAAGAAATTTAAAGAAACGACGGTTTCGGTGACTAAGTTTATTCAGATTTTATCTGTGCTTTATGCTGAAAACCCGAAAGAGTTTGATAGTGCGACTGATATTAAAGGCCGTAAACGTATTTACTTTGCAAAATCTGAAAGTGAATTGTTAAGTGCTGGTAATACCACGAAGCCGCGTCATATTGAGCATACGCCATATTGGGTTATTACTAATACCAATACGGGACGCAAACGTAATATAATTACGCAACTGATGGCTGAAATGGGCTATACCCATGCGTTAATTGATGCTGTAAGCCAATCTATTTAATTACAGCCTGCTGACAAGGTATTTGAAATGTGCTTAAGCGTTATGCTGACATTATTTGAAGTGCCTTGTTTGTTTCTTTTAGATCCCCCACTTAAATTATGATCGACCTACTTAAATTACAGCGTGCTAGTACGAAAAAAAGTCGAACTACCCTTATCTTGTTATCCATTTTCCTTGTTGCTGTTACTTTTATTTCACTCGCGTCGGGTAACTTTAGTATTGGTGTCGATGATCTTGTTAATGGTTTATCGCCTTTGCAACAACAAGTATTATTTGAATTACGTCTGCCACGTATTATTACCGCTATTTTGGTCGGTGCTGCGTTAGCTGTTGCGGGTTGTATTTTACAAGTCTTGCTGGCTAATTCACTCGCCGAGCCTGGTGTGATCGGCATCTCATCGTTTGCCAGTTTGTTTGCGGTGTTATCGATTGTTTTTCTTGATACCTTGTTCCCACAGTGGGCCGGTCTACAGCATTATATTTTGCCATTATCGGCTTTTATTGGGGCCAGTTTAGTCACGTATTTACTGTATCAAGTGACCAAAAATAACTTGCCGACGACAAAAATATTATTACTTGGCGTGGCGATTGGCATCTTTTCTGGTGCCATTATGACCTGGCTGTTGTATTTTTCTGATGACAGTAGCATGCGCCAAATGCTGTACTGGATGATGGGGAATTTAGCTTATGGCGCAGATCTGATTTATATTGCGGTGATCCCCTTAAGTTTGAGTTTTATATGGATAATGGGCCGTATTGATGCACTTAATCTTTTACAGTTTGGTGAACAGGGCGCTTTCCAGTCGGGTATTGATGTGCCTAAATTACGTATTCAGCTTATTTTATGCGTTGCGGTATTAACAGGAATATCTGTTTCAATGGCGGGGGTAATTAGTTTTATCGGTTTAGTTATTCCGCATATTCTCCGCATATTAGTGACTAGTCAATTACGTTTTCTGGTGCCTGCTTCTGCATTACTTGGGGCGAGTTTTTTATTACTGGCAGACCTGATTGCCCGCAGTGCATTTGCTACTGCTGAGTTACCTGTTGGGGCCATTACTGCCAGTCTCGGCGCCCCCTTTTTTATCTATTTGCTATTACGTAAGCAAGTAGCTTAATGCATATTAGTATGGATAAAAAAATACGATGAAGAAACCGGCAATATTAACGCTTGTCGACGTTAACTATCAACAACGCTTGTTTGATATCAATATCTCAATTGATGACGGTGGTTGTTTGTTTTTATTGGGGCCTAACGGTAGTGGTAAAAGCACGTTATTAGCATTGCTTGCAGGTCATACGCAAGCTTGCGATGGCGAATATCGATTGGCGGAGCGTAGCGTCACTGATTACCCTATTGCCGAATTAGCGCTGCAGCGTGCTTGGCTACCACAAGCATCACCGCCACCGTTTGCGATCCCTGTATACCAATTCATTGCGTTAGGCTTACATCCATTGGGGATAAGCTTGGAAGATGAACAAGCTTGTCAGGTGATTAATCAGTTATTATCGCGTTTGGATATCGCTAAGTTAGTTGAGCGTAATTGTGATCAATTATCCGGTGGTGAATGGCAGCGGGTATTGATTGCCCGTACCTTAGTGCAAGTATCACCGCGACTAAATCCACAATCAATGTTGTGCTTGTTAGATGAACCTCTAACAGGACTTGATTTAAAACATCAAATTGAAGTACTGCAAATATTAACTGAACTTTCCGAGTCTGGTATTACGGTGATTGCCTCTATCCATGATCTTAACCTTGCCCTTAATCATGCCTCTGAAGTGTTATTGTTAAAGGCGGGACGTGTGGTTGGGCAAGGTGATGCAGCACAAGTATTAACGGTTGATGCCATTAAACAAGTCTATGATGTTGATACCGAGTTGCTGGCGGTTAATGGCCGCCAATTTATTGTATCTGCAGCGCTGCCTGTATCAGTTTAGTTAGACTCTTAACGCTACGTAATAAAACTTGGGAAGCTCTATGCAACTCCGTAATACCCCTGTTGATGAGATCGAATTTTTAGGCCATCAAGTTTACGTTAAGCGCGATGATTTATTGGACGTGGCTTTTACCGGTAATAAAGCGCGAAAGTTTTATCACTTTTTACAACAAGATTTATCATCAGTCGATATCCTTGTCGGTCATGGCTCTGCTCAAGCTAACTCTCTGTATTCCTTGTCTGTATTAGCTAAATTAAAGCAATGTCAGCTGCATTATTATGTTGCTCACCTGCCGCAATATCTTACTGATAACCCCCAAGGTAATTATCGTGCAGCATTAGCGTTGGGCGCTAATATTATCGTTGTTGATTCTGAATGCATTGTCATTGAGCATATACAGCAGCAAGTATTACCGGCGTTAGTTGCGCAAGGTCTGAGCACGGTGTTCATTCCTGAAGGTGGACGTTGTCAGTATGCTGAAACGGGATTGAAAATACTTGCCGATGAAATTATGGCGTGGGCGGAATCAAAAGCGTACTCGGATATTCGCGTGGTATTACCTGCTGGCACCGGCACTACCGCATTATTTTTACAACAACATTTACCCTTCGAAGTGCAAGCCTGTGCGTGTGTTGGTGGCGATGGTTATTTAAAACAGCAGTTCTTGGAATTGTGCGCGGATGAATCTTTACATCCAACGATTATCGCAACAGAGAAAAAGTATCACTTTGGTAAACTTTACCTGCCTTTTTATCACATTTGGACGGAGTTAAAAAAAACCACTAATATCGAGTTTGATTTACTCTACGATCCGCTCGCTTGGTTATGCTTACAGCGGGAGTTTATTGCCGATAATACCAATATAGCTGCAGGGCTTGAAAGCACCGATAAACGCCCTATTCTTTATATCCACCAAGGTGGATTGCAGGGTAATGAAACCATGATACCGCGTTATTTACGCAAGTTGGCATTGGCAAAATAAGATTACGTTGGTTTAACTTTTATTATTTACTATTATTGGTATTTATTATTGGTATTTATTATTGTGCAGCGTACAATCCGCTGCTGCTTTATTATAAACATTATTTGAAACTGCAAACAGCGGTTTCTTGAGAGAAGAATATGACATTTAAAATTCATGACAAGCAAACTGCTGAAGCAGTTGAAAAATCACCTGAAGCGCGTTTCAACTATTTCATATTTCGTGCGGTTAAGTCTGAAGAAGTATGGACATTAGCGGATGAAAACGGTTTTGTTGTTAGCGAAGCTGACGGTGAGCGAAGTATCCCTGTTTGGCCACATGCTGAGTTTGCTAGTGAATGGATCCAAGGTGATTGGTCTGCGTGTCAACCGCTTAAAATTGAAATGGGTGCTTGGCGTAACAACTGGTTACCAGGTCTTGCTGCTGATGGTGTGGTTATTTCAGTATTTCCAAAAGCAGACCAAGAAGTAGTTGTTGTTGATAGTGAAGAGCTTATTGCTTCATTTAAAGATGAATACGACGCTCAAAAATAGTACTGATATAATAGTACCAACCCAACAGCTTTACCCATTTTAGTTAGCATAAAGGACATAATTTAGATGAAATTATTCGTCAAAGATCTTACTGTTATTGATTCGTCAGTATTGGATTATTCACGTGGTATTATTGGCCAGAGTTGGTTAGTGGATATTGTTCTGCATGGTGACTTAAATGAACAAAGCATGATCCTTGATTTTGGTATTGTTAAAAAGTTAATTAAGTCGACGGTTGATGAACTCGTTGATCATAAATTGATCGTACCAGCACATGCTAAATTTTGTGATGTGATGAGTGACGGTGCATTTACCTATGTTGATGCTTGGCGTGAACACAGTGAATCAATTCACTTAGCTTGCCCTGACCAAGCGTTTGCACTTATCCCCGCAGAGCAAATTACTTTAGCTAGTTTAGAAACGTATTTGACTGAGCAGTTAATGTTACGCCTACCAAATAACGTTAAACAGCTAGATGTGAAATTACGTGAAGAAAAAATTGATGGTGCAGATTATTGTTACAGTCATGGTTTACGTAAACATTTAGGTAATTGCCAGCGTATTGCGCATGGTCATCGCTCGACGATTGAAATTTTGCGTAATAATGAACGTGATACTGCCCTCGAATTTAGTTGGGCTGAGCGTTGGAGAGACATCTACCTTGCTGAACATTGCGACATGGTCTCAGCATCTGAATTATCACTTTCACGAGCCGGTATGGCTGCATTAACGCCTGAGCATTACTGCTTTAAATATCAAGCACCACAAGGTGAGTTCCAACTTGCGCTTAGCAAATCAATTGTCGAAATTATGCCGACTGAAACGACGGTTGAGAACATTGCCCAGTTTATTGCCGATACATTAGCAAAAGACGGCAATGATTCACTGACTGTGTTTGCTTATGAAGGTGTTGGTAAAGGCGCGATTGCTTCTGCTTAATCGTCCTTAGCTGAGACGCCATTTACAGTTAAAATTAATTAATAAGCCCGTTAGCCACTACACTCATATTGTAGCTGTTAGCGGGCTTTTTTGTTGTGCTTATCACTGAATCAGGCATAGATAATGAACGATTGCGGATAACAGGTGTATTTGTATTTGTTTTCACTTATTATTGAGTTACTTAATTTTGAAATGGAGTTAAAAAATGGCAGAAGAAACGATTTTTCGCAAGATCATTGATAAAGAGATCCCAGCCGATATTCTCTACCAAGATGAGTTAGTGACTGCATTTCGTGATATTAATCCCAAAGCATCAACACATGTATTAATTATCCCTAATAAGCTGATCCCGACGACGAATGACGTATGCGAAGCAGACGAATTAGTACTTGGGCGTTTGTTTACTGTGGCACGAAAAATTGCCGAGCAGGAAGGTATCGCTGAAAATGGCTACCGTCTTATCGTTAATTGCAACAAGCATGGTGGACAAGAGGTTTACCATTTACATATGCATCTGGTTGGTGGCGAACAGCTCGGTGCTATGGTGACTATAAAATAGTACGCAATACAATGAGCAAATAAAGTCGGTTTATTGACAGTTCGTCACACCGCATCAAGATGACCGCTTATCTCATGACACTTTTTTCGGTCATCTTATTCACTATCAGTAACGTTGGGGGCAGTGTAAATGAAATGGATTCTCACATTAATGTATCTGCTGAGTGCATTATTCGTTACCGCTTGTACATCACCTGTTCAACAAGTGATGCCAATCCAGCTTGAGACGATGCAAGAACACCCGTTAACCACACAAGTGCGAGCGCTAAACTGGGTGTTATTGCAGCAACCTTTCTTTGTGCAAGGCACTTTTGAGCATGGTCAACGCCTTTATATTACCTATCCTAATAGTGCGGTTACGCTCCCAATTACTCATCAAGAACTACAAGGTGCCAGTGCTGAAACACTCGCGCAACTAAACTGGTTTGATATTCAGATTGTCACTGCGCAACAACGCCAGCGTAGCCACAATACTGATTTTACAGGAAGTACAGAAAGAACAGAGAGTAGTTATTCATTAGTGATTAATATTTTTAAAGTTGAAAATACCAGCAATAAGCATACGTTAATGATTAAATTGATTAATAATCGTTTTAATACGGTTGAAGCACAAGTTAGCCGGGTGATCTCATTATGACCTTACATATATGATGAACAAAGCACCTGAATTTGTCGTGCAATTTAGCCCTGAATCATTTTCTTTAACGCCGGTACTCGGTGGTTTAAGCAATCATAATTATCGATTGCAGTTTCAACAACATGGGCGGAACCACAGCTACTTTGTCCGCCAGTTTGCTGCGACTTATCTTGGTATGGATAATGCTGTTGAGCTTGAATACGCCGCGCAAATTCAAGCTGCAAATATTGGTTTAGCGCCGAACGTTATTGTCCAGCATAAACAGGGGATGATTTGTGATTGGATCACGGGTAAGCATTGGGATAATACTGCGCAAATACGCGATGAAAACATTGAAAAATTAGCCCAATTAGTCGCCATGCTTCATCAACAACCTACGCCTAACCATCACCTTGATATGGTCGAACGCCTCCAGCATTATGATCAGACACTTAATGCTGAATTTAAAACGGTACAACTCGCACAGCAGCTGACACTTGTGATTAATTTAATCGAGCAACATTTACCTGCTAATCGATGGGGTTTTTGTCATCATGATATGAATCCATTGAATTTTATTGAAAATGAGCAGACTAAGTTATATTTGTTGGATTGGGAATTTGCCGCTGCGGGTCATTGTGATTTTGATATTGCCACCTTGTTTCAGACATTCGAGTGGCAAGACGTACAACAGGCGCTGTTTTAAGGTATTACAATCAGTATTATCCCGCCGCGAAAGTGACTTTAGAGCAATTAGATGTGATGGCGGTTGTCGTGGAAATGATGACGTTGTTGTGGTGTATTGTCATGTATCAACAAGATAAAGATGTCACCTACTTAAGACTATGGCAACAATCTGAATATGCCATAACAGATAAAATTAACCGATTGAGTAAGGAATTGCAGTGGGACCAGTAGTAGTAGATGTTAACGGTTATGAATTAACGCCTGAAGATAAAGAGATCTTAGCGCACCCATTAACGGGCGGATTGATCCTATTTAGTCGGAACTATGGTGATCATGCTCAGTTAACCGCATTAATTAAATCAATTCGTAACGCCGCTAATGCACCGATTGTGATCTCGGTTGATCACGAAGGTGGCCGCGTGCAACGTTTTCGTGAACAGTTTACCCGGATCCCGGCAATGGGTAAGATCGCGGAATTATATGCGCATGATCGTGAGACCGCCAAACAGTTTACCCAGCAATGTGGTTGGATGTTAGCCGCTGAGCTATTAGCGTTTGATATTGATTTAAGCTTCGCCCCTGTACTTGATTTAGAGCGTGGGAGTCACGTTATCGGCGACCGCTCATTTCATGCCGACCCAAGTTGGGTAACAGACCTGTCCACACAACTTTGTATTGGTATGCATAAAGCCGGTATGAAAACCACGGGTAAGCACTTTCCGGGTCATGGCAGCGTGTTAGCCGATTCACATATTGCATTGCCAGTTGATGAACGGAGTCTAGCGGACATAACCGCAACGGATTTATTGCCATTCAAATCCCTTATTGCCGACGCGCAACTTGATGCAATTATGCCTGCCCATGTTATTTATCAGCAAGTCGATAGTAAGGCGGCTGGTTTTTCTCAATATTGGTTACAAACAGTGCTAAGACAACAGTTGGGCTTTAAAGGTGCGATTTTTTCTGATGATTTATCGATGCACGGTGCCAGTGTTGCGGGTAATTATTTAGCGCGTGCGGAGCAGGCGATGTGGGCTGGCTGTAATTTATTGCTGGCATGTAATGATCGCAAGGGTGTTGAAGCATTACTCGATGGTTTAGATAATAAATTAACCACGGATGATTTTGGCCTTAAGCATACCAGTAATTTTTCATTAGCGGAGCTTAAAAATAGCCGTTTATGGCAAGATACGGCGACGTCGGTAGCCAAGTTTAATCATCAATTTAGTTAAAATTTAGTTAATCAATGTCATTGGTTAGATTGCGTTAATATTCAATGTAACCAATGATGGATTTTTTTCATTAATTGGTCTTCACTAGCAGGCTTCATTAAAAAGTCATTCATACCAACAGCCAGGGTATTTTCTCGGTCTTCGGTGGTGGCGTTGGCAGTCATTGCGATAATCGGTGTGTTTATATTAATATTAGACATTTGACGTATGCCTTTTGTCGCGTCAAAACCATCCATTTCAGGCATTTGTAAATCCATTAATATTAATTGATAATGCTGATTCTCACAGGCTGCAATCGCAAGTAACCCATTACCTGCAACATCCACAGTATAACCCGCACGTTGTAAAATAGTTTTGGTAATAAATTGATTGGCCTTATTGTCTTCAACGAGAAGCAGGCGGGGGGGGGGACCTTCTCTGACAACTTGAGTTTGTGATACCGGTTTCTCAGCAACTGGTGCCATGGTATTTTCTAGTTTTAGTTTAACCCTGAACTCACTGCCCTTATTTAATTGGCTGGTGACGGTGATGGTTCCTTTCATTAAGGTAATTAGTTGTTTTGAGATAGCAAGACCTAAGCCAGAACCGCCGTATTCTCGTGAAAAGGAGCTATCAGATTGAACGAAGTCATCAAAAATGTGGCTTAGCTTATGTTCCGAGATACCAATCCCGCTATCTTTGATGGTGAAACAGACTTGTGTATAGTTTGACTCTTTTACCACGTTCATCATCACATTGACTTGACCTTGCAGGGTGAATTTAATGGCATTATTGGCCAAATTGATGAGTATTTGTGTTAAGCGATTATCATCACCGAGCAACCATAAAGGCGATTCTATATTGCTGGCATGATTTAAGATGATCTGTTTTTGCTGCGCGAGTGGTTCAAGGACACTCGTGACACCTTGCAAGATCTCTTGAATATTAAAAGGGCGATGTTCGAGCTGTAATTTTCCAGCTTCGATTTTAGACATATCGAGGATGTTGTTTAATAAACCAAGTAATATATGCGCTGACTTTAGGCTCGTATCGATAAAGTGCTGCTGCTCTGTATTCATTTCACTTTTGTCGATTAGCGACAATGCCCCCAAAATAGCATGCATTGGATTTCTTATTTCATGGCTCATGGTCGCGAGAAAAGTCGATTTTGTGGTATTCGCATTAATGGCCTGTTCTTTTGCTGCGTGTAATTGTTGCTCACGTTGTTTTTGCTTATGGGTAAACGCTTGAATAAGGTCGACAGATTCATTTAAACGGTCTAATTCGTTGGTTGATACTAATATGATTTGTTCATCGGTATGATGGAGTTGTGATAAGTGTAATAGTCGCTTGTTGATATTTGTTATTGGTTTTAGTACTGAGGAGTGCAGAAATAACGAGATCGCGAGCGCTAAACATAATAATATTAAGGCAATGAGTAGGCGAATTAAATTTACGTGTTTAGTTATATCATCTTGTAAACGCGCAGTGCTGACTGCTATTTTCATATAGCCAAAGGTTTCACCACCAAAAATAACAGGTTGTTGAAATACTTGGTGCTGCAGGCTATCTTCTGCGGGTAGCGCCCCCCAAGTGACTAACACTGTCTGCAGCTCATTATAAATTGCGAAAAACTCGATATCGGGATAATTCGATGATATTTGTAACATGATGGTTTCAAGTAACGGGATATCTTCTGTGATCAGACTATCAATAGTTGTTGCAGATAAGAGATTAAATGTTTGTTGTATTTGTGAGGTTAGATTATTAGTTAGGTAATTATATTCAAAGCGCCGAGCCAATTCTCCTGCAGCCAAACTTGTGACGATGGTAATACACAAGGTGGCAAATAGGATCTTGGACCAGAGTGGGAAATATTTATCTAACTTGGTCATTTAATCGCATTGGCTGAAAAAAATCGATTATCTTTCATTGATTTACGTATTATATCATAGTCACTATCATCACCTGCTAGAAAGCCATTTTTACTCAGTGAATTTTTGTATAGTGCATTGGACTCATTACTTGCGATTAACAATGCTGATAAAGCTTGAAAAATTTCATCGTTTAATCCCGCTTTTGCCACCCAAGGTTTAGTCACATTGGGAAAACGTGCTATTTCACGTAGTAACACGCCTTTAGTACGTAATTTATTAAACGTACTTTCTTTTAATGCGCCAGCATCATAGCGTCCCGCCGCGACAGCTGCGCCGACTGCATCGTGTCTGCCTAAATAGTCAAACTTGGCTAAATCTGTGGCGAATATATGATGGTCTGCAAGGTAAGTTTGTGACAAGTAGCGGCCAATAGTGGATTGTTCAGAGCCAAATGCGAATCGCTTACCAGCTAATTGTTCAGGCTTTGTTATCGAGCTATCCGTTTGGACCGCAATCACACCATCAAAGCGTTTTTTACCTTTTTTAGCTTCGATAGCAAGCAGTTGTAAGTTGGCGTTGGTATTTTTAGCGGTGATATATGAGGCCGGGCCGAGACGAGAAAAATCAACTTTGCCACTGGTAAGGGCCTCGACTCCATCATTATAATTACTCGATATATGCATTCGAATATGAACGGGCTGTTGTAACTTATGTGTCAACTGCGCTTCGAGCGTATTAATAAACGGACGAAATTTAGTGACCATAGTGGTTGGTTTATCGGATGTATATAGACCAAAAATAAGATTGATTTCGGCGCTGATCGGAAAACTAAACAGTAGCGTAATCCACAATAGTAGTGGGCGAAAGTGTTTAACACTCACGCTCGGTAAATGAGTAAATCCTTGCCTGATCATATCCGACTCCCTAGACACTATCTGTTAAATCGATGTTATGGTGTTCACAAAAATCATTAATAAAGTGTGATTATTAATGATTGTTTACATTGACTTAAATTGCCAACTTTGCTTGTTGTTAGCACCATTCAAAAAGCTATCATGGTTGTTTTAACAGCAAAAATTACAACAATTGCAGATGATTTGATCACACAAATCTTTAGGCGGTGACAATCATTGATAGCAATGGGATACTGGTTAACGACCACTTTGCTATAATGACGTTAGATAGGGCAATGAGTCTAGTTGGACTTCTGTTAAGGGAAGGTTCTGTTTTTGGATGAAAAATAATGAGTCCTTAAGCGAAAAATTAATAAAACGGTCATAATCTTATCCGATTATAGGGAAAGCAGACCAGATGACGTTAAAAAATAAGTAAGAATAACGTAATAATTTTATATTAGGGAATATCATGAAAAGAGCGGTTATAACAGGTATCGGTATTGTATCAAGTATCGGTAACAACAAAGCAGAAGTATGTGAGTCACTGAAAGCTGGCAACAGTGGTATCGAGTTTTCACCACAATTCGCTGAACAAAACTTACGTAGCCACGTCTGCGGTTCTGTTAATCTTGATCCTAAGGAAATCATTGATCGTAAAGCAATGCGTTTCATGGGTGATGCAGCCGCTTTTAGTTATATTGCTATGCAAGAAGCGATTGATGATTCAGGTTTAACAGCAGAGCAAGTATCTAACGTACGTACTGGCCTTATTGCAGGTTCAGGTGGTGCATCATCAAAGAATGTTGTTGATTCTGTTGATATCGCTCGTAATAAAAGCGTGAAGCGTGTGGGTCCATATATGGTGACTCGTACTATGTCGAGCACAATTTCTGCTTGTCTTGCTACACCATTCAAAATTAAAGGCCCAAGCTATTCAATTACGTCTGCATGTGCGACAAGTGCGCATTGTATTGGCCATGCCGTAGAGCAAATCCAATTGGGTAAACAAGACGTGGTATTTGCTGGTGGCGGTGAAGAGATTGATTGGACATTAGCATTAGAGTTCGATGCAATGGGCGCGTTATCAACCAAGTATAACGACACACCACAACAAGCATCACGTACCTATGACAAAAACCGCGATGGTTTTGTGATCTCTGGTGGCGGCGGTATGGTTGTCGTCGAAGAACTTGAGCATGCACTTGCTCGAGGCGCAACTATCTATGCTGAAATCACCGGTTACGGTGCAACATCAGATGGCTACGACATGGTCGCGCCATCGGGTGAAGGTGCTATTCGTTGTATGAAACAAGCATTAGAAACAGTAGACGGTGAAATTGATTACCTCAATACACACGGTACATCGACACCTGTAGGTGATACAAAAGAACTTGAAGCGATTCAAGCGGTATTTGGTCATAAGTCACCAAAAATCAGTGCCACAAAATCATTGACTGGCCATGCATTAGGTGCGGCAGGCGTACATGAGGCTATTTATTCATTGATCATGATGGAAAATAGCTTTATCGCAGCAAGTGCCAACATTGAAGACCTTGATGAAAAAGCAGAAGGTCTAGACATCGTTTCAGGTCAGGCAATTGATGCCGAACTAACGAACGTAATGTCGAACAGCTTTGGTTTCGGCGGTACGAATGCGACGCTAGTATTTAGTAAATTTACTAAATAATTGTGCATTAAAGCGCTTAAATAACAATGTGTCAGTGACGGTACATACTACCGTGATTAAAACAATGTAAGCCCATTTATCAGATTATTGATAAATGGGCTTTTTTTTAATCTTCACAACGCGCAAAATGGTTCTTTACTGTTACAACGCGTAAAATAACGCTAATCGTATTATTAAGAGAATACTTAAATGAAGATCCTAGTTGATGAAAATATGCCTTATGCAACCGAGTTGTTCTCTCAGTTTGGTGAAGTAGTGCCTTTATCTGGCCGTACAATTCAAGCAGAGGATTTACACGATGTAGATGCCTTAATGGTACGTTCTGTCACGCAAGTGAACGACGAATTACTTGCTCAAGCCAATAAATTAGCGTTCGTGGGGACCGCCACGATTGGTATCGACCATTTAGACCAAGTTTGCTTACAGCAACGAAATATTGAATATACCAATGCGCCAGGGTGTAATGCAGTATCCGTTGGCGACTATGTTTGCAGCGCATTATTAGTATTAGCTGAGCAGCAAAGTTTCGCCTTAGCAGATAAATCTATTGCGGTTATTGGTGTTGGTAATACCGGTTCGCAAACGGTCAGTAGACTAACGGCTTTAGGTGCACAAGTGATGTTATGCGATCCACCTCGCGTAACAAAAGAAGACTTAACGGGATTTGTTAGCTTAGAACAAGCATTGCAAGCGGATATCATTTGTTTACACGTGCCATTAGTTAAAACGGGCAGTTATCAAACCAAGCATTTATTAACCGCTAAATTACTGGAAAATATTGCGCAAGATGCGATTTTGGTTAATAGCGGTCGTGGTGATGTGATTGATAATCAGGCGCTATTGGCATTAAAACAAGCAGGACATGGGATTACCTTGGTATTGGATGTATGGGAAAATGAACCAACACCACTGCTTGAGCTTATCCCGCACGTGGCTATTGCTACACCGCATATTGCGGGCTATAGCCTTGAAGGCAAAGCGCGTGGTACGGAAATGATTTATCAGGCCTACGCTAAGTTTTTAGGCCAGCAAGCGGATCGGAGTATCAGTGATATCCTACCTGTGCCTGCGGTTAGCCGCGTCGATATTAACCAAAGTGCAGATCAAACATTCGCTAAAAATTTGGTTCATTTGGTATATGATGTGCGCCGAGATGACGCTATTTTTAGAAAAAACATAATGAAAGCCGGTAGTTTTGATGAAATGCGTAAAAATTACTTAGAAAGAAGGGAGTTTTCCTCATTGAGGCTAGTAAATGAGTCACATTATGCGGTAGAGTCGTTATATCAACTTGGGTTTGCCAAATAATTTTTTAGGAGTCGTTGATGAGTCAACTATATGATGTTGCAGTATTAGGCGCAACAGGTGCTGTAGGGAAAATGATGTTGGAAATTTTACAAGAACGTAAATTTCCAATCGGTAATATTTATCCATTAGCAAGTAGCCGTAGTGCGGGTGGTAAAATCACCTTCAATAATAAACAAGTTACAGTATTAGATGTTGAAGAATTCGATTGGACCCAAGTTCAAATTGGTTTGTTCTCTGCGGGTGGTTCTGTATCAGAAAAATGGGCACCAATCGCAGCTGATGCAGGCGTTGTCGTTATTGATAACACCTCACACTTCCGTTATGACGATGATATTCCTCTGGTTGTGCCAGAAGTAAACCCAGAAGCAATTGCGCAATATACCAATCGTGGCATTATCGCCAATCCCAATTGCTCTACAATTCAAATGTTAGTGGCATTGAAACCTATCCATGATGAAGTAGGTATTTCACGTATCAACGTAGCTACATATCAAGCGGTATCGGGTTCTGGTCAAAGCGCAATTGATGAACTAGCAGGCCAAACTGCCAGTCTATTAAATGCACGTGAAGTTGAAACTAAAGTATATCCAAAGCAAATTGCATTTAACGTGATCCCACAAATTGATGTGTTCACGGATAATGGCTACACCAAAGAAGAAATGAAAATGGTGTGGGAAACGCAAAAGATTTTTGCTGACGACAGTATTATGGTTAATCCAACCGCGGTACGAGTTCCGGTATTCTATGGTCATTCAGAAGCGATCCATTTAGAAACGCGTACACCGATCAGTGCTGAAGAAGTACGTTCACTGATGCGTCATGCACCTGGTGTTAAACTGATTGAAAATGAAGAAGATTATCCTACCCCTGTGTCGGACTCTGCGGGTCATGATGACGTGTTTGTTGGCCGTATACGTGAAGATATCTCACACGCGAGAGGTATCAACATGTGGGTTGTTGGTGATAACATCCGTAAGGGTGCCGCAACGAACAGTGTGCAAATTGCAGAGCTATTAATTCGCGATTACCTATAAGAGTAAATTTAGCCTTTGTCTAGGCATTTATTTTAATTGCATGTTTAGCACCCAATATGGGTGCTATTTTTTTATTTTAATTTTATTTTCCTGATTTATATCATAATTTCAATTCACAAGTTTTTTTTATTGAAATTAACCATTAGAATAGTTATACCCAAGCTACTTCCAGAGACTAGCATCTTGAAGTAACTTGGGTATATATGAAGATACCAGTGAATTCATGTGTATACTGGGATTTTGAATATGTTATATTAATTTTAAGTGTGTTGGTGTTGTTTCATAGTAAGGGTTAGCAATGATATCGGGTTTATCTAAGTTAAAATGGGTTGTTTTATTTCTGCTGATGCCTATGGCGAGTATTGCAGCTAATTCAAATGGATTTGTGCTCCAATTAAAAGGTCCTGAAGTACATACTCCGTCATCTCCTGGACGCTATGGCCCTGTTGTCAGAGCTGATACATTATGGTCTGTTGCAACGGCGACAAGACCCAATAACCGCTTGAGTTTATACAAAACCATGGCTGCAATCTTAGCGCTTAACCCTCATGCATTTTTAAACGGTGACATCAACAAGATGATTGATGGCAGCATACTGAAGATCCCCAGTGTAGCTGAAATACAAGCCACAGACGGTTCGAGGCTAAAGCGCCAGCTGACAAAGAAATCAGATTCGAAAGCTAAATCGACTGCCGCAAGTAAACCTGCAACTTCAAATTCGAAAGCTATCCCTAAAAATGAACACGGCCGAGATAAACTGGCTTTACTGCAAGGTGAGTTATCAGAAAGTAATGAACACCTCCTATTATCAAGTGAAACTAATCGCCGCCTTAAGTTACAGCTTGAAAGTATCCGTATGGAACTCGCTGAACTGAAAGAACAAATGGCGATAGATAATCAATTAAAAGCAGATTTGAAAGCCTTAATTGAGCAACAAAATGCACAGATTAGTGAACAACAAGCAACGCTTGAAGAGGCGAAACAACAAGCGGCTCTGGAAGCTGAATCCCAAAATAACTGGTGGCTAATCGGCGGCGTATCGGGCGTATTCTCGTTGTTATCTCTTATTTGGTTAGCTTTATGGTTAAAAAATCGAAATGACCAGAAACATAACATTGAAGATAATGTGATGTTTGATACGGACAACACGGTTGACGAACTCAGTGATTATCTTAATGCCGACAACTATTCTACTGACTCGGCTGTTGATAGTGCTATGCCTGAAGAGTCGCGAGTAGCAGAAGATAAACCCAATAACGAAATAAATACGTTGGCGGAACCAAATTTCAATTTACAGATGCAACAGGAAACGACTTCATTTACCGATGCGCATGATAACTCGCCGGTTGAGCCTATTGTAACCCAGGCTACAGCGCCGATTGTGGCAGGAGTGATTGAACAAACGCCTGTTATGCCAGAGTTAAATTTGAACGATAACGATTTTAGTGATATTGACTTAACATTGGATGATGAAAGTACCAGTTTTGAAAATGACAGTGTAACACCCGATTTAAGCTGGCGTGAAGAGCTTGACGAACCAAGCCTGATCCCAGAGCAACCGACAACTAAGCCCCCAACGCTAGATGAAGACTTAGCTGAAGTTGATTCAATGTTAGAGCAATTTAAGTTAAGTAAAGCACAAGTTCCTGAATCACCGTCTGTAGTAAATGATGAATTTGTGAACATGGACGATATTGAGAGCATCCTCGCAGAAGCTGAGCTAGAAGCCGCCATTCAAGCAGAAACTAAGGACGTCTCATATAATGAGCCGCAGGTTCCGGCGCAGAACGAAGCCGTTGCTATGGACGATATCGATAGTCTTTTAGCTGATGCCGGGCTGGATGCTATCGCGCAATCTAACGCTGAGAGTGTCTCGGCTAATTTAGATAACCAGCAAACAGTCGATATGGACGACATCGATAGTCTATTGGCTGAAACGAGATTCGACACCAATATAGCGCCACCCACAGACACAGAATTATCGAGCAATGACAATAACCTTGATGTTGATGATGTCGATAGTATTTTAGCAAGTGCAGGGGTTGATGAGCCAGCGCAGGATATAGCGGCATATAACGATGAACTACCTCAAGCGCATGGCCAGACGGTCGATGAAATGCTAGCTGAACTTGACGGCACTGCGAATAAAGCACCTGAAGTAACAAAACCACCTGCTTCTAGCGATGAACCATTAAATGATATTGACGCTATGCTGGCGGAGTACAGCCCTAACGCATTTAGCGACGCGCCAAGTGACCAAGCGCCAATTGATGTTGCAGCTGCACAAGCTGAAGAGTTTATTGATATTGATAAATTGTTAAATGAAGCTTCTCAACAACCTGCATCTATTGTCGATGAACCTTACGATCAAGTAAAACTAGACGTAGGACTTGATGAGTACAGCAATACATTGCTGGATAGTAATGCAGTTGTTATTGATGACGAGAGTAATCGCTTTAGTGCGCAATTAGACCTTGCCCGTGCTTATCTTGAAATTGAAGATAAAGACGGCGCGAAATCAATTTTAGAGCCATTAGCCGGTGCTGGTGATGCTGTTCAGCAAGCGGAAGTGAACAAGTTGCTGAGCCGATTATGATGACTCACTATTAGTGGTGTAAAACATTAGTGGTGTTATCGAACTTTAGCTACTTTCAACTTGTAAGCTGAAGCGGTATAATTGAGTGATATAATTATTGTGTAATAATGAGTAAAGCGGTGGCGAAAGTCACCGCTTTTTGTTTTTTTAAAATTAATGAAAGTCTAAAGTTGGAAGATAAATGCGAATTGCACTCGGTATAGAATATGACGGTAGTAAATATTACGGCTGGCAGCGACAAAAAGACGTGATCAGTGTACAAGAGAAATTGGAAGATGCATTGTCACGCGTTGCGAACCACCCCGTGAGAGTTCATTGCGCTGGACGTACCGACTCTGGTGTTCATGGTACCGGTCAAGTTGTGCATTTTGATACTGACGCTGTACGTCAAGACGTTGCTTGGACGCTGGGTGTGAATGCTAATCTACCTGACGATATTGCTGTTCGTTGGGCACTAGAAGTCGATGAAGAGTTTCACGCCCGTTTTAGCGCTACCGCTCGACGTTATCGTTATATTATCTATAACAGCCAGTTACGCCCTGCAATTTTGAGTGCTGGTGTTAGTCATTACTACGGTGATATTGATGTTGCATTGATGCATGAAGCGGCGCAGCAATTAGTGGGCGAACATGATTTCACCGCTTTCCGTGCGAAACATTGTCAGGCCAAAAGTCCGATTAAAACCATGCACCATATTAATGTGATTCGCCAAAATTCGTACATTATTATTGATGTGAAGGCGAATGCATTTTTACATCATATGGTGAGAAATTTAGCCGGTTCATTAATGGAAGTCGGTAAAGGTAACAAACCAGTATCTTGGATTGCTGAGTTATTAGCCGGTAAAGATCGTTCTGTTGCCGCTGCAACAAGTAAAGCGGAAGGTCTGTACATGGTCGAAGTTGATTACCCAAGTCAGTTTAACCTGCCGAGACCTGCTGTAGGGCCACTGTTTTTACCAGAACAATTTTAACTGATTGCTTTAGTTGCAATTAAGTTGATTTTAATTTAAAGAATTAATCATTACCAGCGTGCAGAATAAAGCGATTTTAAATCGCTAATATTGATTCTGGGAGGTGACTTTTTATTAAATTTGGATGGGAAGTCACAAGGGTATGACCAGTTTTATATAAACTTATTGGATAATTTGTGATTTAATTGTATTACACGATAAATGTGAAGTATTGTTGAGTTTGATGAACATAGACTTAACGCATTAATTTTTGTTAATTGATTTTGAAATTTTTCTCATTATCGTATTAACAACGCATTTAACATCATATACTTCAATTAATTAGAACAAATTATAAGTAGGGTTCATGAGCTGGATTGAAAAAATACTACCAAAAAGCAAGAGCGCAACTTCGCGCCGTAATATTCCTGAAGGTGTGTGGACCAAGTGTTCCTCTTGTGATCAGGTTTTATACCATGCAGAACTTGAGCGTAATCTAGGCGTTTGCCCTAAATGCGATCATCATATGCGCGTGAATGCACGTGAACGCCTCAATAAATTGCTTGATAAAGATGGCCGAATTGAAATAGGTGCTGAATTTGAGCCAAGTGATAAGTTGAAATTCCGCGATACCAAAAAATATAAAGATCGTTTATCTAACGCGCAAAAAACAACCGGCGAAAAAGATGCGTTGGTCGTAGAGAAAGGGACAGTTAAAGGTATTCCCGTTGCTGTTTGTGCATTTGAATTCTCATTTATGGGCGGTTCGATGGCAACCGTTGTTGGTGCTCGTTTTGTTGCTGCAATCAATGTATGTATGGCTGAAAACCGTGCGTTAATTTGTTTTTCTGCCAGTGGCGGTGCGCGTATGCAGGAAGCATTATTCTCATTAATGCAAATGGCGAAGACGAGTGCAGCGTTAGCGAAGCTATCAGCCAAAGGTTTACCTTATATTTCGGTGCTGACAGATCCAACCATGGGTGGCGTATCTGCCAGTTTAGCCATGCTAGGTGACGTTAACATTGCTGAGCCAAAAGCACTGATTGGTTTTGCCGGCCCACGTGTTATTGAGCAAACAGTACGCGAAAAATTACCAGAAGGTTTCCAACGCAGCGAATTCTTGCTAGAGAAAGGGGCGATCGATATGATTGTTGATCGTCGTGAAATGCGTGATAAACTTGCAGGCTTATTAGCGAAGATGATGAACTTGGAAACGTCTGATCACATCACGACTGCAGCAGCAAGTACAGAAACGACACCTGTTATTGTGCCCGCAGCCGATGAAATTAAGACGCCAAGTGACGCTCAAAAAATTAACGAGTAAACACTGACGAGTAACTATTACCGATGTTGAACAGTATTAATAAAAGCCAGTCTCTCGCAGACTGGCTTTGCTACTTAGAAAGTATTCATCCTGTTAATATTGAAATGGGATTAGGTCGTATAGGGCGTGTTGCTGCGGATCTCGCATTAACGACGTTTGCTGCTAAAGTGATTACGGTTGCAGGCACCAACGGCAAAGGCTCTACTTGCGCCTTCTTAGAGCGTATTTTACTTGATGCAGGCTTCAATGTCGGGGTCACAAGTTCTCCCCATATTCAAGATTATCGAGAGCGTGTTCGCGTTAACGGTAAAATGCTCACCGCGCAAGCTCATGCTGACTCCTTTGCGTTTATCGAAGCGGGGCGTGGCGATACGACATTAACGTATTTTGAATTTACGACACTGTCAGCCCTGAAGTTATTTCAAGATGCGGCACTCGATGTGGTTATCCTCGAAGTGGGGTTAGGTGGTCGTTTAGATGCATCTAACATTGTATCTGCTGATGTTGCCGTTGTGACCACCATTGATATTGACCATGCTGATTGGTTAGGCACAGATAAAGCGGTGATTGCACGGGAAAAAGCCGGTATTTTTCGCGCGGGTAAAAAAGCCATTTGTGGCGTCATCAACCCACCATCGACAATTGCAGCGTATGCTGAAGAAGTTGGTGCGGAGCTGATTGCCGTTAATCGTGATTATTATTATACGCAGCACGGCGACACCTGGGACTGGCGATCAAATTCAACCGAGCAGCAAGATGCTAGTGCATTAACATTTACGGCGCTCGAAATTCCGCAGTTACCATTACAAAATGCGGCAACGGCGATCGCCGCTATTCAAGCATTAGGGTTAACAGTGCCTGATACTGCGATCCGCAGTGGTGTTGCCAGTGCGAGATTAGCGGGTCGACTGCAGCAATTAGGCACATCTCCGCAACAGTTTTTAGATGTCGCACACAATCCTGAATCAGCACGTTATTTAGCCACGCAGCTTACACGTTTAAAACAACAGGCTAGCGCACCAGTGAAGATCATTGCTGTGGTCGGTATGCTTAAAGATAAAGATATTGCGGCAAGCTTGGCAGCGTTAACTGACGTTATAGATTGTTGGCACTTGGCGGCATTGCAGGGGGATCGAGCTGCGCCCTGTCAGCAAATTGAGCAGGGATTAGTTGCTGCAATGCAACAGAATAGTAAAAGCCATGATAGCCTTAGGCAGCAACCTATGAGTCATGATACAATAGCGAAAGCTTGGCAGTCAGCAAACCAAAGTGCTGATTGTAATGACATTATTATTGGTTTCGGCTCATTTTTCACGGTAGCGGAAATTATCCAACATATAAGTGGTTAAATAAACGTGACATCGACATTTCAACATCGCTTAGTCGGCACTATCATTTTAGTGGCGATTGGTATTATCTTTTTACCTGACTTACTTGATGGTCAGAAGATAACGTATCGTGAGAATACCGCGAGTATTCCTTTGCGCCCTTCGCTTGTTGAACTTGCGGATCCCGTTAACTTTGATTCGTTAGAACATGATTCATTAGATAATGAAGTAGTCGATACTGAGTTATTAATTGAACCAGCGCCGACAGTCAACTTAACGTCAGTAGATAAAGTTGAAAAAAGGATTTCAACACCAACGGCTATCGCTAAAAAGCAGAAGCTCGCCCCATTGGTTAAGCCAGTTAAAACCGTAAAGGTGATACCACCAGTCGGTAATAGTTGGAGTCTTCGTTTGGGTACGTTTAAAAATTCAGCCGCCGTCGATGATTTAGTTAAAAAAATCAGGAAGGCTGGATTTGATGCCTACCGACTCCCGCGTTATAAAAAGGCGGGTCAGTTGAACAGACTCTATGTGGGCCCGAATGTTGACAAAAATGAGTTAAAACGTTTATTGCCAACATTACAAAAAATCACTGGTTTGAAAGGTGTCATTGAAAAATTTGACCCACGAGACAAGTAATTAAAAAGCCGACATTTATGTCGGTTTTTTTTGTTTTTAACTATTATCAATCTCGGATTTAACTTGTTACAATGGCGCGAATTTCAAATGAGTGGAACAAAACATGGCATGGATTGATTACCTTATCTTAGGTGTTGTTGGTTTATCTTCAGTGATAAGTTTAGTACGTGGTTTTGTCAAGGAAGCGTTCTCTCTTTGTACTTGGTTTTGTGCTTTCTTTATATCTCGTTTTTATTATCAAGATATCGCTGCTTACTTAGAAAATTTCGATGCGTTTAGTGCCGCGTTTAGCGAACAATTAGTTAAAAATGGCGTGGCGATAGCGCTATTATTTATTTCGACCCTTATGTTAGGGGCTTTGCTAAATTACATACTTGGTCAGCTAGTCGATAAAACGGGCTTGTCAGGTACGGATAGATTACTCGGTGTATGCTTTGGTATTGCCCGAGGAGTATTAGTGGTGTGCGTGTTACTGTTATTTTTACAGTTATTCACCAGTTTCCCGGAAACGGCTTGGTGGCAGGGCTCGCCACTAATAGCTGAGTTAAAACCACTCATTAAATGGTTTTTTGAACATCAAGCTTCTGCATGGGACAACATGCAGGGTTTATGACAAGTGAAACGTTATATACCCAAGCTACCTCAAGATGCAATATAGTGTCTTGAAGTAATTTGGGTATAACTAGCATTTTATCGAAAGCACAGTAAACGAGGAATTTAGGTTATGTGTGGAATTGTTGGCATTGTTTCTACAACCCCTGTTAATCAGTCTATCTATGATGCATTAACAGTATTACAGCATCGAGGACAGGATGCTGCAGGGATTGTAACCTTAAGTGATGGAAACTTTAGGCAGCGCAAAGCAAATGGTTTAGTGAGCGATGTATTCGAAGCTAAACATATGCAGCGTTTGAAAGGTAATATTGGTATCGGTCATGTTCGATACCCTACAGCAGGAAGCTCTAGTGCCGCAGAGGCTCAACCTTTCTATGTTAACTCTCCGTTCGGTATTTCCCTTGCTCATAACGGAAATCTAACCAACGCCGCCCAATTAAAAGAAGATCAATTTCATAAAGCCCGTCGTCACATTAATACCACGTCTGATTCAGAAGTATTACTTAATGTTATGGCGCATGAATTAGATAAATGCCCAAGTTTACATTTGACTGCAGAAGATATTTTTACTGCAATTACAGCTGTACACAAGCAGGCACGCGGTGCTTATGCTGTGGTATCTCTGATTATTAATCATGGTCTGGTTGCTTTTCGTGATCCTAATGGTATTCGTCCGTTAGTATTAGGTATGCGTGACGAAGGCACTCAAAAAGAATATATGGTTGCTTCTGAATCTGTTGCACTTGATGCAGTCGGTTTTAACTTTGTACGTGATATTGAACCTGGTGAAGCGGTTTATATTACTGACGAAGGTGAGCTATTTAGCGCGCACTGTGCTAAAGATGCAAAGCATAACCCATGTATTTTTGAATTTGTTTATTTTGCACGTCCAGACTCAACCATTGATAAGGTATCGGTTTACGAATCACGTCTTGCAATGGGCGAGAAACTCGGTCATAAAATTAAGCGTGAATGGGCTGATATTGACATTGATGTGGTGATCCCAATTCCTGAAACGTCGTGTGATAGTGCCTTAGAAATTGCAAAAGTGCTGGAATTACCATACCGCCAAGGTTTTGTTAAAAACCGTTATATTGGCCGTACGTTTATCATGCCAGGACAAACGTTACGTCGTAAGTCTGTACGCCGTAAATTAAATGCAATTTCATCAGAATTTGTTGGTAAAAATGTACTATTAGTCGATGACTCCATTGTACGTGGTACTACATCAGAGCAGATTATCGAAATGGCTCGTGAAGCGGGTGCTAAAAATGTTTATTTAGCTTCAGCTGCACCAGAAGTGCGCTATCCGAACGTTTACGGTATTGATATGCCGAGCACTGACGAGCTAATCGCCCATGGTAGAAGCGTCGATGAGATTGCAACGATGATCGGTGCTGATGCACTTATTTTCCAAGATCTAGATGATTTAATCGCTGCGGTTTCAAAATGTAACCCTGAGATTAAAAAATTCGAAACCTCAGTGTTTAGCGGTGAATACGTGACGGGTGATATTGATGCGGATTATTTACAGCGTCTTAACGATGTTCGTAACGATGGTGCTAAAATAGTCAAAGAAAAAGAAGAAATTGCTAATTTAGAAATTCATAACGAAGGCGAGTAAGCTTAATATGAGTTGAATTATGTAGTTTTTTGCTTTAATCATAAATAGATCGTAAAAGGAGCGTGAAGCTCCTTTTTTATTGCCATTTTATTCTGTTATTTGGTTTATTCGTGGTGTTATTTTTCTGCCGTATTCTTCAGAAAGGCCCGTTGCTGGAGGTCATATTGACCGTCACGCCAAATAAGCACACTGCCTTGGTCAAACCAATCACCGAGTACAATCCGCTTTCCGAGCTTATCTGCTGTCAATTGAACATCATGGATATTTGGTTTGTGAGTATGACCGTGAATTAAAATATCACAGTGATATTCTTGCATCTTACTGACCACCTCAGACTCTGTCACGTCCATGATTGTCATGCTTTTTTGCTGATTACCTTGTTGGCTTTTTCCGCGTATTTTATCGGCAATAGCTTCGCGTACGAAGATAGGTAAACAGGTGAATAATTTTTGACGCCATGGGATGTTTACTGCGGTACGAAATGCTTGGTATTTTTCATCAAGCGTACAGAAGGTATCACCATGTGCGATCAATACTTGTTGGCCATCAAGGTCAATTGCCGTGTAATCTCCAAGTATCGTCACCCCCGTTTCTTTAGCAAAACGCTTACTGATCAGAAAATCACGATTACCTTTTACTAAAAAGCATTTGATGCCACTGTCGGTTAAGGTTTTAAGTCCATTTTTAACACTGTCATTAAGTGTATTGCGAATATCATCACCTGACCAAAATTCAAATAGGTCGCCCAAAATGTAGAGTGCGTCAGCTTGGCGCGCTTCGGTCGCAAGAAAGTGTAAAAATAACTCGGTAATTTGCGGACGGCGTTCATCAAGGTGCAGATCTGAAATAAACAAAGTAGTCATGTGCTGGTATCATCCTTGTCGGGAATAAAAAATACACTACCTAAGCAGTGTATTTATTTTTCAGAAACTGAGTGAGCGATTAAGCTTCTTCTACAGTTACTTTAGTAATGATGATGTCTTCTAGTGGTACATCACCGTGGCCAAGTTTGTTGCCAGTCGCTACTTTTTTGATTTTTTCAATCACGTCCATACCTTCAACAACTTCAGCAAATACGCAGTAACCCCAACCTTGTGACGTCTTGCTTGTGAAGTCTAGGAAGTTGTTGTCTTTGATGTTGATGAAGAACTGCGAACTTGCTGAATGCGGATCAGAAGTACGAGCCATTGCTAATGTACCTAATTTATTCGACAGACCATTGTCTGCTTCATTTTC
The DNA here is from genome assembly GCF_013215705.1 of Moritella sp. Lineage (GTDB taxonomy): Bacteria > Pseudomonadota > Gammaproteobacteria > Enterobacterales > Moritellaceae > Moritella. The sequence continues at coordinate 35,567 of NZ_JABSQR010000010.1, forward strand.
GATACATGCATTTGAGCTTTTCTCTTCCATACCAGGAAGCATGCCGCCGCCTTGAACCATGAAGCCATCGATTACACGGTGAAAGATAGTACCTTCGTAGAAGCCGCTTTTTGCGTACTCTAGGAAGTTAGCTGCTGTTTTTGGTGCACTTTCAAAGTTAAGTGCGATTTTGATATCACCGAAATCTGTATGTAGAGTTATCATCTTAATGATCCTTTGGTTAATTAACGAGGTAAATTCTATCCTAAAGGTCGACAATGGCAAAGCTTTTAGGGAACGAAGGGGTGGGAAGGGGTTATTTTTGTGCTTTAATTTGGCTGATTTATGCACTTTTTTGGTTGTTCAGTTAAATTTTGGCCTTTTATGCAGTTGCAAAGCTAGTAATCATTAATGCTGATGGTAAAATCAGTCAATTATTTGCATTTTTACTGTTTGCGCAAGGATCACTATTCGATGCTGAAGATTTACAACACACTGACTCGTCAAAAAGAACAATTTAAACCTATTACTGAAGGTGAAATAGGTATGTACGTATGTGGCGTGACTATCTATGATTATTGTCATATTGGTCATGGTCGTACTTTTGTGGCGTTTGATACTGTGGTGCGTTACCTTCGCCATCGCGGTTATGCGGTTAAGTTTATCCGTAACATTACCGATGTTGATGATAAGATCATCAAACGTGCAAATGAAAATGGTGAAACTTGCGATCAGTTAACAACGCGTTTTACCCAAGCTATGCATGAAGATTTTGATGCGCTGCACATGATCCGCCCTGATATGGAACCGACGGTAACAGGTCATATGCCAGATATTATCGAGATTATCGAGAAGTTAGTGGCCAAAGGTCACGCTTATGTTGCGAGCAGTGGTGATGTATTGTTTGAAGTGAAGACATTCGCTGACTACGGCAAGTTAAGTGGTCAAGACTTGGATATGCTGCAAGCTGGTGCACGTGTTGAAGTTGAGGCTGATAAGCGTAATCCAATGGACTTCGCATTGTGGAAAATGGCTAAACCAGGTGAGCCAAGCTGGATTTCTCCTTGGGGTGAAGGTCGTCCAGGTTGGCACATTGAGTGTTCTGCAATGAACAATAAACTGCTAGGTGAAGTATTTGATATTCACGGTGGTGGTTCTGATTTGATGTTCCCACACCACGAAAATGAAGTGGCACAGTCGTGCTGCGCTAATAACGGTGAGTATGTAAATACGTGGATGCATTCAGGTATGGTACAAATCGACAAAGTGAAAATGTCTAAATCACTGAATAATTTCTTTACTATCCGTGATGTATTAGAAAAGTACGATGGCGAATCAGTTCGTTACTTCTTACTTTCTGGTCATTATCGTAGTCAGTTAAACTATTCTGAAGACAACTTAAAGCAAGCGCGTTCAAGCTTAGAGCGTCTGTATACGGCATTGCGTGATGTAAAAATTGCTGATGTGACAGAATATGTAGAAGGTGTTGTGCCAGGTTGTGAAGCGTATGTTGAAACGTTTAAAGCGGCAATGGACGATGACTTCAATACGCCTGAAGCATTCCCGGTGTTGTTCGAACTTGCAAAAGAAATTAATCGTATTAAAGAGATTGACGCAAAACGTGCTGGTGAATTAGCCGCGCAGTTAATTTCGTTTGGTAATGTACTTGGTCTACTGTCACAAACACCTGAAGCGTTCTTGCAAGGTGATGCGGGCGAAGATGATGAAGTGGCTGAAATTGAAGCGCTTATTAAACAGCGTAACGATGCGCGTGCAAGCAAAGATTGGGGCATGGCAGATGATGCGCGTGACAAGTTGAACGCACTGGGTATCGTATTGGAAGACGGTGCTAACGGTACTAGTTGGCGTCGTAAGTAAAGCCTCTAATTGATGTTAAGTGCCAATGGCCGATACTTTTATTTTTAATTTAAGTAGTCATTGGCATTTTATTTACTTAATAAAGAGTTAGATAAAGGATTAACCATGTTAAAAATTATTTCTGTGATCATCGGTTGTGCGTTGGTGTTTTTCCTTATGCAACGCATGGGTGGTAACAAGAAACAAGCGGCTGAGAACATTGAAGCTGGTAAGTTGTTTTTAGCGGCGAATCTAGAAAAAGAAGGCGTTGAAGAAACGGCTTCTGGTTTGCAATCAACAGTATTAACAGAAGGTACCGGCACTGAGCACCCAACGGGTCGTTCTAAAGTGACGGTACATTATCACGGTACATTACTAGACGGTAGTGTGTTTGATAGTTCTGTGCAGCGTGGCGAGCCAATTACATTTGGTTTAAATCAAGTGATCCCAGGTTGGACTGAAGGTGTACAATTAATGGTAGTCGGTGAAAAACGTCGATTCTTTATCCCAAGCCGTTTAGCCTATGGTAACCGTGGTGCTGGTTCGATCCAAGCCGGTTCAACCCTGATTTTTGAAGTAGAGCTTTTAAGTTTTAAATAAAGGTTTAACGCAGCGTTTAGCTTACAAAAAAGCCGCATGACCAAAAGGTGATGCGGCTTTTCTATTTATAATACGTGATGATTCATTACGTATTATACGTAACTTATTGCGTAGCGATTATTTTGAATGATAATCACGGCAAGAAATTAGGGTATTCTCGATCAAGCTTGCCACTGTCATTGGACCAACACCACCTGGTACAGGGGTAATGAAAGAAGCGTTTTCTTTTGCTACTTCAAAGCCAACATCACCAACAAGTTTGCCATTTTCTAAACGGTTAATACCAACATCGATCACAATTGCGCCTTTCTTGATCCACTCACCTGGAATAAAGTTAGGACGACCAACTGCAACTACAACTAAATCGGCACGGCGTACATGCGCTTCTAAGTCTTTAGTAAAGCGGTGACATGTTGTCGTTGTACAACCTGCAAGTAATAATTCAAGCGTCATTGGACGACCAACAATATTCGACGCACCGACTACAACAGCATCTAGACCATGTAGGCCAACACCGGTTGATTCAAGTAACGTAATAATACCTTTAGGTGTGCAAGGACGTAATGCAGGGATACGTTGAGATAAACGACCTACGTTATACGGGTGAAAACCATCAACATCTTTATCTGGGCGAATATGTTCCAACACAACCGTGGTATCAATATGCGCAGGTAAAGGCAGTTGCACTAATATTCCATCAATCGTGGCATCTGCATTTAACTCATCAATTAATGCTAATAAAGCCTCTTGTGAGCAATCTCTTTCAAGATCGTAAGATTTAGAAACGAAGCCGACCTCTTCACAGGCACGACGTTTACTCCCAACATATACTTGTGATGCCGGATCGGCACCCACTAAAATCACAGCAAGACCCGGGGCGCGTAATCCTTGTGCGGTACGCGTAGCCACTTCTTCAGCAACTTTCTGACGAACTTGCTGAGAAATATTTTTTCCATTAATGATTTGAGCAGTCATTGAGTTATATTCATCTCTAGGTTAGAAAGTTGCGCTATTTTCGCACTAAAACACCAGTTTGTCAGCAATTGATGTGGATAAATAATTATCTAATTGCAGTGACAAGCAGGGCGTATTTGGTTATAAAGATGCTTTGAATTATTTAGGTAGATAACAGTGAAACACCAAGAGCATATTATTTCCGTTTTTGCAGACGTTGCAGCACCTTCAACCCGTTTAATTGACAGTGCTACTGTTAATATCCAAAGCAAAGATGTCGTTATCATGCAGCGTGCGCTGTTAGAAACAAACCCTAAATTTCGCCAGCTTATTCCCTATGTAGTGGTAAAGCAGGGTGACAAATACTTGGCATACGAACGTTCTAAATCCGGTGGTGAATCTCGTCTACATAACTTATTCAGTATCGGTATTGGTGGTCACGTTGATGCGGTTGATGCGGTTTATGATGAAAAAGGCGTATTCCAATTAACCGATACGTTACGTACCGGTATGTACCGTGAATTACATGAAGAGTTAGGCCTAACTGAGAGTGATTTTCTTGGTATGACGACCATTGGTTACCTTTCTAAAGATCTAACCCCCGTTGATGAAGTACATCTAGGTATAGTATTGGTTGCTGAAGTGCACGCAGATCTTGTTGTAACCAGTAAAGAAGACGCGTTGAATTTAGCGGGTTTCTTAACTGCGGGTGAATTAGCTAAGCTAAATTTAGAGTCTTGGTCTGAAACTGTGGTTGCAGAGCTAGTATAAATAGATTAGAACGCCGATAAGCAGGTTAATTTAGACCTGCTTTGTTATTGATTTGGATTACTATTTAGTAAAAAGTCTGCAATTAGCACTCAAATCGAGCATGTTGTGGTTATAATCTCGCTTGGTGTATAACTATTAGGCAGTTGTTTCTTCGGTTTAATAAACTATTTGACGCGAACAGAGCAACTCTGTAATATCCACCCTCGTTGACAGACGTTGTCTTCAACAAGTTCGGTGATTAGCGCAGCTTGGTAGCGCACCTGGTTTGGGACCAGGGGGTCAGAGGTTCGAATCCTCTATCACCGACCAATGACTCCTTAGCTCAGTTGGATAGAGCAACGGCCTTCTAAGCCGTAGGCCATAGGTTCGAATCCTATAGGGGTCACCATATTTTAGATTAGTTTTGCTAATGCATTAATTTTTATTAATAGCCTAGCGAGATTAACAATAAGTTTGTGGCGGTTGTAGCTCAGTTGGTAGAGCCCCGGATTGTGATTCCGGTTGTCGAGGGTTCAATCCCCTTCAGTCGCCCCATATTTGATGACTCACTCAGGTGATGTTATCGACCCTTGTCAGTATTACCTGCTGATAAGTTGATAGTTAGTGCGGAAGTGGCGGAATTGGTAGACGCGCTAGATTTAGGTTCTAGTATTGCAAAGTGTGAGAGTTCAAGTCTCTCCTTCCGCACCATGTTCGGTGATTAGCGCAGCTTGGTAGCGCACCTGGTTTGGGACCAGGGGGTCAGAGGTTCGAATCCTCTATCACCGACCACTTATTTTTCCAAGCAATTGGAATCTGGAAAAGCCTGCTCATTGAGCAGGCTTTTTTCGTTTGACGTTTCTCAAAATCGTGCTACTTATTGTTTAAGTAAGCATTTAACAACAAAGGCCTATTTATGACTGACAATACACAATTTTTAGAAAAGCTAAACAATGACATCGACATCAAACTACAGTTCGTTGATTACGCTGAGTTAAAAGTAAATAAACATTTAGCTAAAGCAGACCAGCCAGAAACAAAACACTTTGCGATTAACATTGCATTGCTAGCGCTAGAAGAAGAGCAAAATACAGCGACTTACTCTGCGTTATTGAAGTTGTTAGTGGTACAGCTTGAAACTTACCTTACGCTACCTGTTAAAACTGTTGCTGATGATTTCCGAGCTGAAATGACAGACAATATCACGCAAATAAACGCGCTTGTAGCTGAAGTAGAAGCTGCTGCGCTGTAAGGCTGTCTTAACTTGAATGTGGCGTCATATTTGAGTTGATGGTGTTAGTGCTAGTGAATAGAAAAATGAAAGCCTGCTGAGATAGCAGGCTTTTTTTGGTTGTAACTGTCTGTAATTCATAAATACTGTATGCCAAGTTACATTGGACACAGATGCTGAGGCATCCATTACATCACTACATTTTAGGTTAAATTTAAGGTTCTCATAAACCTTGATTATCCCACCTGTTTGAATGCCAGACTAAGCAGACTTTTATTTTTATAAAATCAATGTGAAAATAAGAATGATTAGTGTTAACATCTTCACACTTTTGTAAAACAACAACATTTTAATGTGTTGTGATCATAATTCTAACAAGCAGTGTTGTTTATCATGAACGCGAAGTTAATTCTGTCTTTATTAAAAGGTGACTATTCAAAATTTATAGTCGCAATATTTCTCAGTGCTTTAAGTGCTGCAGCAGGTGTATCAGTTATCGCATTTATTAATGAAGCGATTAGTCGATTAAGTGTCGGTGCTGATTTTCCAATCACTTTATTTTTTGCTCTCATATTCTTATTATTTGGATTGAGTTATATCTCTCAATCTCAGATTACTCGGTTAGGTCATCGTGTTGTATATGAGCTAAGGCTGAGCATTAGTCGCAGATTAATGAATATGTCTGTTGAGCGGATTGATCAGTTAGGCCAGCCGACTATTCTTGCCACTTTAACCAAAGATATAACCGCTATCAGCCAAGCGTTTAATAGTTTACCTTTTGTTGTTTTTGGAGCATCGGTTGTATTATTTACGTATGGGTATTTGTTTTGGTTGTCTGCAACATTTTTTATCGCGACGCTTGTGATGAGTACGGTATCGATTATTTTCGGTCGCCGGTTAATGATGGCATCTCGTGATTATAAAAAACGAGTACGAGAAAATGATGACGTATTATTTGACAGTTATGATGCCATGCTGCGAGGCCGTAATGAGCTTAAATTAAGTCAAGAACGCCGTACGTCTTTTTATCACACTCAATTACAGACTTCAGCAGAACAAGCGAGAATCTTAGATACAAAAGCAGATCGACTTACAGTGCTTAATGGCAGTTGGATAAATACATCGGTCTTACTCTTGATTGCACTTGTTTTACTTATGCATACCCAATTCCAGATTGGGACGTCGGAACAAGTGACGGGTTATGCACTGGCAATTCTGTTCTTGCGTTCGCCTTTAGCGGGATTTGTTGGTTCATTACCTGCGCTGATCATTGGTTCTGTCGCTTATGCCAAAGTATCATCGTTAGATTTAGCAGAAGACAACAATGAACTGAATTCACTTCCTGCACTTCAGACATCATGGAAAACACTTCAGCTAGACCAAGTTGAATATGATTACCCGAGTGAAGATGGCGAATCAGGCTTTGCTGTTGGGCCAATTAATTTAACGATTAATCAAGGTGAGTTGATTTTCTGGGTTGGTGGGAATGGCAGTGGTAAGTCAACTTGCGCACGCCTGCTTACCGGTTTATATAGCGCCCACCGTGGAACCATCACATTTTCTGATACTGTGATTAATGAAAATAATATGGATTGGTATCGTAATCATTTTTCTGTGGTATTTGCTGATTTTTATTTATTTAAGAATATTATTAATGAAAATGGGGTTAAGCCCGATCCAGAACTGGTTGAACACTACCTAACGAAACTCGCTTTAAATAATAAAGTTGAAGTTGTTGATGGTCGTCTTAGCACCACAGAATTATCTCAAGGGCAACGCAAGCGTTTGGCATTATTATTAGCCTACCTTGAAGATCGCAGCATCATAGTACTTGATGAATGGGCTGCCGATCAGGATCCGACTTTCCGCCGTGTTTTTTATACCGAGTTATTGCCAGAGCTTAAAGCGCGCGGTAAAACGATTATCGCCATTACACATGACGATCATTACTTCCACCTGGCAGATAAATTATACCGTGTTGATGCAGGGCAACTATCCCTCGTTAAAAATGATGTGAATGAACTAACTATGGAGCAAGCTAGCTAATGGATATACAGCAATCTATTCGTGGATTATTAGGGGGCGCGTTAGTTTTAATCGCAACATTTAGTCACCCGGTATTGGCCGAATATACCAGTCATGGTATCAGCTTGTATGGTGAACCAAAGTATACCGAGAACTTTAGCAATTTTGATTATGCGAATCCTAATGCGCCTAAACAAGGTGAGTTGGTCATGGCGGAAATGGGAAGCTTTGATTCTTTACATCAATTTATCGATTTAGGTAAAAAGCCGAGAGGATTATTCTGGCTTTATGATCGCTTAACTGTTCGTGGTCACGATAAAGATGAGATTAAAACCCGTTATGGTTGGTTAGCTGAAAAGATGACAATTGCGGATGATTATTCTTCAGTTATTTACTTTTTAAGAAAAGAAGCAAAGTTTAGTGACGGTTATCCTGTTACTGCTGAAGATGTGGCGTACTCGCTAAATCTGTATCGTGAAAGTGGTTTAAGTAATATTAAATCACGTTTTAAAATGGTTAAGTCGGTTGAAGTTATTGACCCTTTAACGGTAAAAATTAATTTTGGTGGTGATGGTAGCCGCTTACAAATCTTAAACTCGGGTAACTTACCTGTATTGCCAAAGCATATCTGGCAACATAAAGACTTTACGCAGCCATCGCTTGATATACCCATTGGTTCAGGCCCTTATAAAGTAACCTCTGTGGATCCTGGTCGTGGGATCGTGTATGAATTAAGAGATGATTATTGGGGTAAAAACGTACCTGTCAATAAGGGGAAATATAACTTTAAGAATATCAAAGTCGAGTATTTCCGCGATCGTAATGCAGCAGTGCAAGCGCTTAAAACCAACGATGTAAATTATATTGCTGAAACCAATTTATTACGCTGGAATAAGTTATATCAAGGTGACGTGTTTGACTCTGGAACGGTTGTTAAAGATAAGATTAATTACGACGCCCCTTCTTTTGTTACAGCGATGGTATTTAATTTAAGACAAGCTAAATTTGCTGACCGCAGAACGCGAGAAGCCTTGGTTACTGCGTTTGATTTTGAGTGGTTAAATAAAAAAGCATTTAATAATCAATATACTCGAGCTACAAGCCTGTTTAATAATAGTTTCTTGGCTGCAGAGGGATTACCCACCGCACAGGAAAAAGCGATATTAACCCCCTTGTCTGCGCAATTGCCGGAACAGGTATTATCAAGTGAATTTACACTACCAAGCACGGATGGTTCAGGTCGTAACCGTAATAATTTATTAACAGCACAAACCTTATTAAAAGAGGCCGGTTGGAAAGTTAAACATAATAAGTTGGTCCATAGTGTGACGGGCGAGGTGATGACGATTAACTTCTTATTACCATCACCAACCATGAAACCTGCGATTGGCGCTTATATTCAAACACTGAAAAAATTGGGTATTAGCTCAAACATAACAATCAAAACAGGTACTGAATATTACAAATTATTAATGCAACGTCAGTTTGATATGACCCCTAGTCAATATAAGGTTCGAATTCCGCCAAATACTGAGTTACGTTCATCACTTAAATCTGAATTTGCGGGTGTTGCTTCAAGTTATAATATCAGTGGTATTCAAGATCCTGCCGTTGATAACCTTGTCGAAGGACTTGTTCAGTCAGACAGTTATGTGGATACGCAAGCCTACGGGCGCGCATTAGATCGGGTATTGAAATGGAATTATTACTATTTACCACTGTGGGCGCGTAACTTTCAATTAGTTGCTTATCAGCACTATATTGAAAAACCGTTACAAGCACCAAAATATGGTTATGAAGTTGAATTCTGGTGGGATGAGCGCTCGAAGTAATATGCTTAATTTTTATTTTATTCGTCGTTTGCTGTTAGTATTTCCGACGCTGTTTATTATTATCTCGTTAAATTTCTTCTTGCTTCAGTGGTTGCCTGGTGGGCCTGTAGAGGCCGCCTTAGCCAAGCAGCAAGGTATTGATAGTTCTGCCAATGCGCTTTTCGATGAGACCGACCAAATAACTAATGGTCAGCTTATTGATGACCAGTTGCGAGACAAAATTGCGCGAGAATATGGTTTTGATAAGCCTATATGGCAACGCTATACTGAAACGCTCAGTCGTTATTTATCATTCGAATTAGGGAACAGTTATTTTAGTAAGCGTCCTGTTACTGAATTAATTTTTTCTAAACTTCCAGTCTCTTTATCCTTGGGGTTTTGGACTTTGTTCCTAACCTATTTAATCGCAATACCATTAGGGGTGATGAAGGCGAATAAACAAGGTGGTATGTTTGATTCGACATCAAGCTTACTGCTGTTTATCGCTTATGCAGTGCCGACTTTTATTATCGCTATTATGTTATTGATTTTATTTGCTGGTGGTGTTTTTAGCTGGTTTCCGCTACGGGGACTGGTTTCTGCAAATCATGCTGATTTATCCGTTACAGGGCAGCTTCTCGATTACTTTTGGCATTTATGTTTACCTGTTGCAGCCTGTGTTGCCAGTGGATTGGCTTCGTTAACTGTCTTAACACGTAATTCTATTATTGACCAAATGGCTCAACCTTATTTAGATACGGCTATTTGCATGGGGGAAAGTCGGACAAGCGCAATCTTCAATCATGTATTACCGAATAGTATGTTAGTGATCGTAGCTCGCTTACCTTCAGACTTACTGTCCATTTTTATTGGTGGCACCTTGCTTGTTGAAATTGTTTTTTCGCTAGATGGTGTTGCATTATTAGGTTTTGAGGCGCTATTGGAACGAGATTACCCTGTGGTATTAGGTATTCTATATTGCTATTCGTTACTGGGTCTTGTTCTGAATTTGGTTGGTGATTTGATATATCGTTGGGTTGATCCACGCGTTGATTTTTCCGAGGTAAACGGATGATGGATATTAGCCAGGGTGATGTCAATTTGCCTGATAATTCAAAGAAGATCAGTCGTCGATTGAGTACACTAAAACGCGGTAAATACGCTGCGATTGTTTTTTTAATCTTGTTCTTTGTTAGCCTGTTTGCAGAATTAATCGCGAATGATAAACCGCTACTTATTAGTTATAAGGGCGCGTTATTTTTTCCTATTCTAGTCAGTTATCCCGAAACTCAGTTTGGTGGCGATTTTGATTCAGAAGCAGACTATACCGATCCTTTTTTGAGTGAACAGATTGCAAAGCAAGGCTGGGCGTTATGGCCGTTTGTGCATTACAGCTACAGTACCATTAATTATGAGCTGAGTTATCCGTCACCTCCAACATCCGAAAACTGGTTAGGATTGGATGATCAGGGGCGGGATGTGTTTGCACGGCTTCTTTATGGTATACGGATTAGTCTTGGTTTCTCCTTTTTTATTACTGTCAACATTGCCTTGTTAGCGTTAGTTGCAGGTACGTTACAAGGGTATTTTGGCGGGTTAGTCGATCTGTTTGGTCAGCGTGTTAGTGAAATTTGGGGCTCGGTCCCGGTGATGTTTGTGGTGATGATTGTATCAAGTCTTATTCAGCCGAGTTTCTTCACCTTAAGTATGATTCTAGCCTTGTTTGGTTGGCACTATTTAGCGCAGTTAGTGCGAGCTGAGGTATTAAGAACACGTCAGTTGGAATATATCCAGTCTGCACTCATTGTTGGTGTCCCTGATTGGCGGATAATTTGGCGACACATTATGCCAAATGCACTTATTGCTACTTTAAGTAGTTTGCCGTTTGTATTTTCAGGGGCTTTAGGCTCGCTCATTACGTTAGATTTTCTGGGGTTCGGATTACCTGTCGGTTACCCTTCTTTGGGGGAGTTGATTTCGCAAGGTAAAAACAATTTGCATGCCCCTTGGTTAGGATTAACGGGCTGTGGTGCTATTTTACTTATTGTCACATTAGTGGTGTTGATGAGTGAAGCAATACAAGAATGGTTGAGCCCGTATAAGGATAAACATCATGCTGAAAGTTGAAGGACTAAGTTATTCGATTGGAAAAGCTAAGCTGCTAGATAACATTAATTTTCAAGTGGATAGGGGCCAAACCTTAGCTGTGGTTGGCGAAAGTGGAGCTGGAAAAACGCTATTAGCCAAGTTATTACTTGGTATTGAACCTAAAGTGGGGGTGGCTAGTGGCTGCATCAATATTGATGGGGAAAATAGTCGAACCTTTTCTGATATTCAGTGGCAGAGAGTGAGAGGAAAGCAGGTTGGAATGGTGTCGCAAGAACCCTTATCAGCACTCAACCCTGTGAAACGTATCGAATGGCTGCTTAAACGAGCCATTGCATTACATCATAAATCGGGTACGTCATTTAGAGCGGGTAATACTGAATTATTAAATCAACGTATTGATGAGTTGCTTGAACAAGTCGGTTTATCTTCAGACTTAAAAACCCGTTACCCACATCAATTGTCAGGAGGGCAGAGGCAAAGATTGCTTATTGCGCTGGCGATTGTGAATAACCCGACGTTGCTTGTTGCAGATGAGCCGTCGACGGCTCTTGATCCCGAGGTGCGTCAGCAAATTTTGCTGTTGCTAAAGCAGATCCAAGCTCGAACAGGCATGGCTATCGTGCTCATCTCGCATGATCTGCACATGGTAAGGCAAGTTGCAGATCAAGTGATGGTATTACAACAGGGTAAGGTTATCGAGCATAACCAAGCCTTACTTCTATTCAACACGCCTAAGCATGAATATACGCAAGCCTTGTTGAGACCTATGCATTTTGATCCCCCTGTTTCTCCTAGTCAGCGAACCTTGCTTACTGTAAATAATTTAACTGTTGATGTGAAGTCTACAGGCTGGTGGAGCGCACCGCAGAGGTTATTGGATAACATTAATTTTTCGTTGAATGAAGGCGAAAGTATTGGAATTATAGGTCCGAGTGGTTCAGGAAAGTCCACGTTAGCAAAAGCGCTACTAAGACTGATGCCTGCGACAGGCTCTATTTATTTTGATGGTCATGATTGGCTTAATGAAAAACGTCGAATGTTACGACTCCATCGGCATAAAATACAATTCGTATTTCAAGATACCGCCTCTAGCTTAAATCCTAGACTAACGATTGCCCAAACGCTCACAGAAGGGTGTCTGGCGCAATTACAAACAGAAAACCTATCATCTCGACTCGATACGATCATGGCTGATGTGGGTTTACCTACCGCGTTTTTAAACCGTTATCCACATCAATTATCAGGCGGACAACGTCAGCGTATTATGATCGCGAGAGCCTTAATTCTGTCACCTAAGTTATTAATTTTAGACGAGCCCACGACAGCGTTAGATCAGGAAAATCGATACCGAATGATCTCGTTACTGAAGTCGATTCAGGAACAACGCCAAATCAGCCTAGTATTGATTACCCATGATTTAACCTTACTTCAAGCACTATGCCATCAAGTATTAATATTAGAGCAGGGTACTCAGGGACAATGTCAGTCTGTTGGTCATTGGCTGTCAACTGAAAATACATATGATAAAAAAGAGAAGGAATTTAATAATGAATCCATTGGAATCGTTGCTTGATCGCCGTTCATATAGCTTATCTAAGTTAGGTCATCCTGCGCCATCTGAAGCAGAACTGCGGAATTTGTTTGACTTAGTGATGACAACACCAGATCACGGTAATGTGAAACCGTGGCGTTTTATTGTTGCCCGTGGTGATAACATGCAAAAATTAGGTGATTTGACGTTGGAGTTATACAAACGTCAAAGTGATAATTGTGAGCTAAAAGATAAAGCGTACCGTTCTGCAAGAGATATTGCTGCGGTACCTATGATGATTATGGTGGTAACGGATCTTGATCCAGAACATAAAGTATCATTGTGGGACCAACGATTGTGCGCTGCAGCCGCAGCTCAGAACATCATGAGCGGATTGCATTTAATGGGATATTCTGGTCTTTGGTATACATTTTTAGCGAGTGATGATGTTAAACCTATGTTTGGTATGAAGCCTGAAGATCAGGTCGTAGGTGCGATTGCGGTCGGCACGCCAAAGCCTCATTTTGTGAAAAAGATTAAACGCCAGTCGCCAGATAGATATTGTTTTGAATGGCAGGGATTAGGCGTCACGCCAACCCCTTTGTTCACTAAATAATAGTCATTTTATTGCGGAGTTGTTGAGCAATTGTGGTTAAGAATAGTGGTAAATTCTGATTGAAATAGAAATGGTCACCTGGCATTTCTATTAATTCAAACTCTGACTCTGTGAATGAAGACCATTGCTCGACATTACGCTTTTCGACGACAGGATCATGACTGCCATATATCGCTGTGATTGGCACTGATATTGCGGATGTATCGCTGCAGCTGTATTCTTCATTGAGTTTTAAATCGGCTCTGATTATAGGCAACATTAATGCCATCAATTCAGTGTGAGCTAACACTTCATCTGCTATCCCGCCCATTGTTTTTAATGTTTTAATTATCTCGTCATCGGTTTGTCTACTCGATAAGGATGATGGGAGATGACAGAGTGGCGCTTGACGTGCCGAAATAATCAATTGTGAAGGCAAAGGCAGTTTTAACTTGCCTAATAAGCGTGTGGTTTCAAAGCACACCAACCCGCCTAAGCTATGACCTAAAAAGGCAAACCCTGTTGTATGCTTTATCTTGGGTTTAATTTGATCGAGCAAGTCATGCGTTAACGCTGCGATTGAATCAACGGGGTTATCGCAGAAGCGAGTCCCTCTCGCTGGATATTCTAATGCGACCAGTTCAATATTTTGTTGTGCTAATAATACTTTCCATGGCTGATACATACTGGCTGCACTGCCTGAAGAAGGAAAGCAAAAAAGTGTTTTCATTCAAGTCTCCAATAAAAGAGGGACTCAATGAGTCCCTCTGTCTTAATCATTCATACTCATACAATATTAAAAATTATATGCTGCACTCAATGAAATTGTTCTTGGTGAACCTAAGTACACTGCGTTCTGAGATGAATCAGATGACGCGGTGTAGTATCCTTCATCAAATAGGTTTTTCACATTTAGTTGAAGTTTTAGATCGTTATCAGCAAAGTCTGGTGCATACCAAATAGCCGCATCGATTAGCGTGTAAGCATCTAAAGTATAATCGTATTCTAGACGGCGGTTACCTGCGCGATCTCCAACGTAACGAACGCCACTACCAATCCCCCATTCATGGCTTGCCTGGTATGTTAACCAAAGGCTTGCATTATTTTTAGGTACGTTTACAGGCTCGCTAATGTCATCTGGAGCATCAATAAATTCAACGTCTGTATAACCATATGAGAATAGAGCGGTTAGATCGTCTGTGATTGTATAATCACCATCTAATTCGAAGCCTTGACTTTGTTGTTTATAAACGTCGTAACTACCCGTTATATCACCCGCATAAGCCACATTTTTTAGCTCTGTGTGGTAGACCGTCGCAGTGAAGTTCAAACGGTGTCCTAATAGCGATAATTTACTACCGACTTCAAATTGTCTGCCGTTTTGGGCTTCAACCCATTCATTTGCAACACTGTCAAATTTTTGATTCGGTAGGTAAGAATCAGTAAAGTTACCAAACAAGGATACTTGACGGTTTAATTTATACAAAGCACCCGCTTGTACACTGATATTTTTTTCTTTAGGGCTTTTTGAAGTGGTATTTTTGAGGGTCTGACCAAGGGCTTGAGCGCCTTGCTGTACAGTTGGATCCCAAGTTTCCGCATACTCGGCTTCAAAGACGTCATAACGTGCACCAAGTACGAAGTTCCAGTTGTTGTATTCGATCAAATCCTGGACGAAAACACTATATTCAGTCAGTT
Organism: Moritella sp.; assembly: GCF_013215705.1. Taxonomy (GTDB): domain Bacteria; phylum Pseudomonadota; class Gammaproteobacteria; order Enterobacterales; family Moritellaceae; genus Moritella. The sequence goes on from NZ_JABSQR010000010.1 coordinate 50,707, forward strand.
CGGTCTCAGTTTGTCTTACGTCATACATGTCATTTGGATGAGATGCTTGGGAAGGATCATCACTATAATAATCAAATACTCCGCTACCTGTGTTTGGGGTACGTAGTACACCTTTTGAGTAAGGCGCAAAATCATTTTTACTCCAGCTTGCCGATGCTGATTGGTCTTCTTTTTCTTTATAGTAGGTATAATCAGTACCTATGATTGTACGATGTTCGAGTGCTCCAGTATAAAATTCAATGTTATTCTCCCAAGAATATAATTGAGTATTACTGGATTGCTCACTGCCGTTGATATAGCGGTTGATCGTGCCATCAAAAGCTTTCTTATATTGATCTTCAAAATACATTGGAAACCCATATGGGGAGGCTTGAGATGCTGCTGATGATGCATAAAAATGTACACGTTCGGCCGACGATTTTCTTTCATAATTACGTGCTTTAAAGCGCATAGACCAGTAGTCGTTAATGTCATGATCAATGTCAAAACCAAACTTGTGGACTTCTCGTTCCTGACGAGAGAAATCAGTGCCCAGACGCTTCTCATCAATATCTAAAAATTCCCAACCTGTATTGCTACTATTGCGAACAGCTAATGTACCGCGATCGAAAGGAAGTTCTTCTTTATTGTATTTATAAGAGAATGTGAGTGTCGTATCGTCTGTGACTAGCCAGCTAAGGCTTGGTGCAATGAATACTTGTTTACTGTCAGAAGCATCACGCCAGCTTTCAGAATCGTCAAACACACCCACCAGACGGTATAGCACTGTACCATCGTCATTCGCAGGGCCGCTGAAGTCCACACTGAGTCGTTGTTTACCGTGTTCATCCATTGTCACTTTTACTTGATTTTGTGCAATTGGAGTTGGACGTTTACTGATCAGATTAATCAGGCCACCAGGGCTCATATTCCCATACAAAACAGATTCAGGGCCTTTTACTACTTCGACAGATTCGAGATCTTCAATAACGGCTTTGTCTTGAGCTACGCCGTAAACTCGAGTCCCATCTTCATAAACATTGGCTTCAAAACCACGGATTTTGAATAAATCGCGTGTACCACCAAAGTTATTGTGCTCTGTTACGTTACTGACATTTTGCACCACATCACTCAGGTCTGAAGCAGCTTGTTGTTCCATTACCTCTGAGTTGATGACTTGTACCGAGCGCGGAACACTAGATAAGTCAGCTTCTGAACGCATGGTCGATTGGGCAATATTGCTGGTTAAAGTCTGTTTAATTCCGACTACTCTCGTAACCTGTACGTCTTCTGTTACGCCTTTATTTACATCTTGTTCTGATGAAAATACAGATGTTGAGGTTGCGAGAAGAGTCATCATTAGATATTGCGGTTTTAATGAAAAACTAATGGCTTTAGCTAGTTTAGATTTGAGCATACTACATCCTATGTTAATGCTGATTTACGATAATTAAAATTATGCTAGTGCGTTCTTCAATGACGCAGGGCGCATATCTGTCCACACATTGTTTATTTCTTCTAAGCAGTTTTCTTTACTGTTTTCAAATCCTGTTTTTTTCCAGCCAGTTGGAACTGGTTTATAACTCGGCCAAATAGAGAATTGTTCTTCAGTGTTAATCACTATGTTAAATAACGCAGTTGGTTGTTTCATGCTTAGTTTACATCTCACTTTAATGTTTAATATTTGTTTCAAAATGTGACTTAAGACTATATGATACTGATAATTATTATCATTACCATTCAAAGTTCAATTTATTTTTATTATTATTTTTCACATGAGACTTGAGTTATGAGCAAAACTACTAATTTACGTATTAATCCTATGTTTGCAGAACATGATTTACCGAAGATTGTCACCCCTACTGTAGGCGGGCGATTATCGGACTATTTGCAAGATGCACATCAGATTGTTGAAGAAGAGTTGCTACGCGCTGGTGGGGTATTATTTCGAGGATTTGACACGATAGGTGAAGAACCATTTCAAGAGTTTGCTCGTTCGTTTGGCTCGCCATTACTTAATTATGAATTTGCTTCTACGCCAAGAACCGATCTTGGCGATGGTGTTTATACCACTACAGAGTATCCCGCACATCAACAGATCCCACTGCATAATGAGCAGGCTTATACCCTTAATTGGCCGATGAAAATTTGGTTCCACTGTATTACGCCAGCTGAAACTGAAGGTGAAACCCCGATTGCTGATAGCCGCCTAATTTACAATAAAATAGATCCTAAAATACGCCAACGTTTTGATTCTAAAAAATTAAAATACGTTCGCAATTATGGGAATGGACTCGATCTGCCATGGGAAAAAGTATTTGGAACCGAAGATAAAAAACAAGTTGAACGTTTTTGTCTGGCCAATAAAATTAACTTTGAATGGAATCTCGATGGTGACTTAAGAACCAGTCAGGTATGTCAGGCTGTTGCTCAGCATCCTAAAACTCACGAAATGGTCTGGTTCAATCAAGCGCACTTATTTCATATCTCTAACCTTGAAGCCAATATTCGAGAAATTTTGTTATCTGTCGTAGACGAAGAAAACCTGCCACGTAATGTGTATTACGGAGATGGTTCTCCTATCGAAGACTCTATTTTGGCTGAAATTCGTGGTGTGTTAGACGAGTGCACAATCAAATTTCCATGGCAGGCTGGAGACATTCTGATGTTGGATAATATGCTTGTTGCTCATTCTCGTTCGCGTTTTACTGGTGCTCGTAAAGTTGTGGTTGCTATGGCCGAAGGTAATGTTTAGGAAGATTTAAAATGGAATTAGAACAAACTCAAGTGGAACAAAACGACAAAGGACTTAGACTAGATGTCTCTTCGAACCAGAAATCGCTGTGGTTTTTGTATAAGCTAGCCCCTGAATCTTCCGCTTACAATATGTATTTTTCTACCTTGTTAGGTGGCAGAGAGCAGCATGCTATTGATATTAATTTATTGGAGCAGAGTTATTATCATACGATAGAGCACCATGATGCGCTTAAAACGGGTTATCAACAAGATGAAAAGGGGGTTTATGCTTTTCTCGCTCCGCATAAATCAGCGGATTTTTCTGTTGAAAACCACAGCTTCACAGAAACAGAAAAGGATGATTGGATAGCAAAGTGCGCTGATCAGCCATTTGAATTAGAGCAAGGTTATGTGTGCCGAGCGAATGTGTTGATAAATGACACCGATGGTAAGGTAACACCTTATTTAATTGTGACATTGCATCATATTGCTGGTGATTTTTATTCTATTGAGCAAATGGTTGCTACTTGGGCTAAGTATTATTCTCAGCTTGTTGATGGCACAACGGATCCTGCACCGTCAGTGCAGTATAGTCAGTGGGTTACAGAACAAAAGCAATACCTTGCTTCAGATGCGGCAGATAGAGCGTTAACGTTTTGGAAAAGTGAGTTAGCTCCCTTACCAGCACCTTTGTCTATTAGTACGGATTTTGAGCGTGGAGATATTCAAAATTTTGATGGTTGTGAGTTGCAATTCGATGGTAATCAAGCGCTGACGGATAAAGTTACTGCGTTGGCTCGTGAGACTAAGACCACATCATATACTGTCTTGCTAAGTGCTTTTCAGTTCTATTTACATAAACTGTCTGGTCAATCTAAGTTTCTGATTGCGTCGCCAACGATGGGGCGTTATAAGCGAACCCATAAAGAAATTGTTGGTTATTGTGTTAATCCTTTTCTTATTCCTGCTGATTTTACAGAGCCTTGTAACTTTACTGAGTTGATCGTTGAACGTGCTCGTTTTTATCGTCAATCATTGCGGCATCAAAGAATGCCTCTGACAGAAATCAGTGAAGCATTGATAGATAATAGAAGTGCGGAACGTACCGCGGTGACTTCGCATATGTTTACTTATACACGAGCTAATGACCGTATTATTGGTATGCCGATATCCGATCATATAATTGACTCGGGACAACGTGGTGCTGCACACGAACTTAATTTAGTTGTCTATGAATATGAGAACTCGTTTCGTTATCACTGGCGTTTTAATTCTTCACTATATACTGCGGAAACGGTCACCGCGATTGCCGATGGATTCTTTGAGCTCTTAGATGAGTTGCTGTTAGCACCTAATAAATTGCTTATTCAGCATCAGTTCAAAGCTTGGTTGCCGGATGCTAAACCCGTAACCCCTCGTTACGAAACTGGGTTGGCGATGTGGCAAGATATTACGCCTACGCAGCCAGCATTATTATATAACGAACAGGTATTAACTGTTGCAGAGATAAGTGAACAAGCATCTCGTTTAGCCTATGCACTGTCGCAATCCAATGTGAACCATCGCGATCGCGTTGCTATTTTATTACCACGGGGTGTAGAGCAAGTGATCGCGATGCTCTCCGTGTGGTATGTCGGAGCTGCTTTTGTACCGTTAGATGATGGTCAGCCTAATGAACGTACACAAATAATGCTTAAAGAAGCAGATGTCGAAGTGTGTGTTGGTGCTGGCAGCAGACCTGATTGGTTACCCGAGATTTATCATTGGTTAGACGCGACTGATGTTTTAGCTCAAGTCTCGCAACCCTTGGTTAAGCCTCTTGTATTATGTGCAGAGGATCCGGCTTATTTAATCTTTACTTCTGGTTCGACTGGGATACCCAAAGCCGTGTCTGTTGGTCATGGTGCACTGGCTTCGTATGTCGAAGCTGTAAATCGTCGCTTAGATCTACCCAAAAATAGTGTGTATGCGAGCCTTGCTAGTGTGGCTACTGATTTAGGCTATACGGCACTTTGGGCTGGATTATTATCTGGGAATCAAGTGCGTATTTTAGATCAAGCGTTCATGCTTGATGCTGAAGGATTAGCTGATCACTTGGCTAAATATCCAGTTGATATGCTTAAAGTTGTCCCTTCTCATTTACAAGGATTATTGGCATCGGAGCGTAGTGAAATATTACCTCGACACACTTTAGTCTTTGGTGGTGAAGACGTTAATAATAGCTTACTTGAACAGCTTCGCGTTTATTCCTCTGAGCTCAACGTTTTTAATCATTATGGACCAACTGAAGCAACGGTAGGTGTTATTGCGGGTCGTTTACTTGCTGGTGAGCCTACAGCTTTAGGAACGCCGCTTGATGGTTGTCGAGTTTATCTATTAGATAGTTTGCTTCAAGCTGTCCCTGTTGGTGCTATCGGCGACTTGTACATAGCGGGTAATCAGTTAGCGCAAGGATATTGGCAAGATAGCGCGAAAACAGCACAGCATTTTATGAGTGATCCGTTTTATTCTGGTGAGCGAATGTATCGATCTGGAGATCGAGCTAAACAGCTGGCAGACGGACGAATTAAATTCATTGGTCGAGCTGACGGTCAAGTTAAAATTAGAGGGTATAGAGTTGAACTAGCTGAAATTGAAACTCAACTTAATGCGCTGGATGGTGTTGTTGAAGCCGCCATTATATTCGATAAAACTGAAGGGCGTGAAAAACTCACTGCCGTAGTTGTCAGTAAGCAAGATAAAACAGAATTATCTCGTTTGTTATCAATGTGTTTACCGAGTTATATGCAACCGCATTACTGGCAGTCAGTAGCCGAGATACCGCGTACTATTAATGGTAAAGTTGATCGAAAAAAATTAGCCTTAAACTTGAATGGTAGTACGAATGAATCCGATTCAAAATCTTTATTGAGTTCAGATCAAGGCGTTCTATTTTTCTGTCGCTTGTTTGCTAAAGTCTTGAATAAGCAGGCCAATGAGATAACTAGTCGTGATGGTTTCTTTGCTGTTGGCGGTGACTCTATTTTAGCGTTGCAGTTAGTGGCAATCGCTCGAAAAGAAGGCGTTAAATTAACACCGCAGTTGTTATTTAAACATCAAACACCTGTTGAGTTAGCAGAGGTTATGGCAGATCAATTACCGCTGTCGGATCCTAAGGAAAAACTTCATGAGCAAGCTATATCAGCACTCGCTCAGCTATGGTCAAAGACGTTATCAAAGCAAAATGTTGAGTCGAGTGATAACTTCTTTGAAATAGGAGGTGATTCTATTTTAGCGCTGCAGTTTATTGCTGCTGCACGCAAGAAAAATATCATTCTGCGTCCTCAGGATGTTTTTAAATATCAAACACTGGCTGATTTAGCCTTGTTTATTGTGCCGCAGATAGAAGAACAAAATGCGAGTGCTGAGCAAATATCGTCTACGACAGTGATGAAGACTGAGCAATCTGTATCTCGTTATGATCTGGATATATTACCTGAAACGTTAACCGTTGATGATGTGATGGCAACCATTTCTGCCCGTGATTTAAATACCATTTGTCAGGATATACCGGCATCTTTAATTGATGATGTGTTACCGCTTTCACCTACTCAACAAGGGATCTTGTTCCATTGTTTGTTGGATCCGCAACCAGAATTGTATTTAAACGTAACGAGTATGGCTCTCACTGGTAGCATAAATACAGACGCGTTTCTTGCCGCATGGAAAAGCGCAGCGCAGCGTCATGATGTAACCCGAAGCCGTTTTATTTGGCATGATCTTGAACATCCTTATCAGGTGGTATGCCGACATACTGAGATGAACACAGTAATGCAAGATTGGCAGGCATTATCGATAGCGGAACAGAACGCTAAATTTGAGGAACTCGTCGCTGAAGAGCATCAAATTGGATTTAAACTGACTGATGCACCGCTTATGCGCGTGATTTTAGTTAAATTATCTCCTCAAGATCACCGCTTAATATGGACGCGCCATCATTTGATCGTAGACGGTTGGACATCGGCATTAATTGCGGGTGATGCGATGGCTATTTATCAGCAAAAAGATTTACAACCAGCGCCGCATTATGCCGACTATTTCACTTGGTTAGGTCGTCAAGACATGGCATATGCCGGAAAAGAGTGGCAAGCGTACTTAGCTGATTTTACCCAAACGACACATTTACCTGGTCCAGAAACCCCGATGCAAGGGCAAAAACATTGCCAGTATCAAATAGCCGAGTCGGTTACGCAGAAGTTGAAGGCGCAGGCTAGAGCACATGGTTTAACGTTAAATACGTTGGTGCAACTGGCGTGGGGGATTACGTTAAGTCGATTTACTGGTGGTTATGATGTGATATTTGGAATGACGTCTGCTGGACGCCCGCAGGAAGTTTCAGATATTGAGCATATGGCTGGCGTGTTCATTGCTAGTTTACCATTACGAACTCGTTTCAATCCTGCTGAGCGATTAGTTGATTGTGCAACGCAATTACAGCTCGATGCATCTGAGTTACGAAGCATTGATTACATGCCACTTGCAGAGATCCAATCGTATGTTGATCTAGAGCCAGGAGAGTTACTGTTTGATACCGCTCTGGTATTTCAAAACTACCCATTTCCTCAAGAACTGAGGGAGATGACCACGCCAAAATTTGAGCTGCTGGAGGTATCTGAATCAAGTAATTTCCCGATGATGTTACAAGTTGAGCCTAGTCATATTCTGAATATCAATTGTTCTTTTGATACTCAAAAAGTCTCACAAGATTTAGCGACTAGCATGTTAACCATGCTTGACGCGGCGCTAACCTATCTTTCTGAAGACGTAGATACCTATACTTATCAACTCATTGATTTGTTAACGTTATCGACAGTCGTGAATGAAACTCAAGTGGATTTACCTGCGAAGTGGGATTGGTTAGATCAAGTTAAATTACGTGCGAATGAAGATGGTGCAAGCCTAGCCCTGATTGCTGACGATCGCCAGTTAACTTATGAAGAGTTAGTTGCTGAAGTGTCAGAACTCGCTGGCGCTATGGCTGGATTCAACCTCAATCATGAGCAGCCGATAGCTGTTTGTTTAACACGTGAAGCTGATCTTGTTGTTACTTTATTAGCGATTTATCAATTGGGCTTATCTTATATCCCATTAGATCCATTGTTGCCAGAACGCCGCTTGGAAGATATTTTTAATCAAGCTGAACCTCAGTTAGTGATAACGGATCGGACTTTCGACTCTGCACCTTGTCTCTCTCCTACAGAACTAAAAAAACAGTCTAAAGGGCCTGGCCCTGTCGTTGACTGCCACCCAAATACATTGGCATACACTATTTTTACATCTGGTTCTACAGGCCGCCCGAAAGGTGTTCAAATTGATCGTTCCGCGTTAAATTATTTCTTACAAGCGATACAGGATGTAGTGAATATATCTGCTGAAGATCGGTTGTTGGCCGTGACCACGATTGGTTTCGATATTGCTGTATTAGAATTATTATTGCCTTTGGTGCACGGTGCGACCTTGGTGTTAGCTAACGAACAACAGAGTAAAGATAGCCAAGCATTAAGTCAGCTATTATCACAGCATAAAATCAGTGTGATGCAAGCAACACCTGCAACATGGCAAAGTTTGGCTGATATTGACAGTGCTTGGTGGTCATCACTTAATGTACTGACTGGTGGTGAGGCGTTGAATGCAGCATTAGCTGAATTATTGATAAAAAAAGCAGCGAGTGTGACCAATGTTTATGGTCCAACAGAAGCGACCGTTTGGGCATCAAGTTCGCGTGTTGAGCGTGTCACAGGTAAATTAGCGGCGCTAGGTAAGCCATTAATTAATACTCAGTTTTATGTTTTAGATAGCGCACTTCAGCCGGTATTGTCAGGGGTTGAAGGTGAGTTATATATTTCAGGATTAGGGTTAGCTCGCGGGTATTTAAACAGTCCTAAATTAACCGCCGAGAGTTTTTTACCTGATCCTTTCTCACAAGCTCCGGGACAACGTATGTATCGCACTGGCGATCGCGTTTATTTCGATTCGAAAGGTGAGTTGCAGTACATAGGTAGAACTGACTTCCAAGTGAAATTACGTGGATTCAGAATTGAATTGGGTGAAATTGAAGCCGTGCTTCAGGCGCAAACCGGTGTTAAGGAAGCTATCGCTTTAGTATGGCAAGCGGATACTGAACATGGCTATATCGCTGCTTACGTCACGTTACGTAAATCTGCAGTCTTAGATAGTGAACTGCTGTTACGCCTGATTGCCGAGCATTTACCCGTTTATATGGTACCAACTGAACTTGTGATCCTCGATGCAATGCCATTGAACAGCAATGGCAAAATCGATCGCAAAGCGCTACCAGAATCTGATAGTCATGGGATGGGCCATTACTTATCTCCACAAACTGAACTTGAGCATCAATTAGTGGATATTTGGCAACAAATCCTAGGGCATGATCAGATAGGTATCCAAGACAGCTTCTTTAGACTAGGGGGCAATTCGCTTTCTGCAACTCGTCTACAAGCTAGAATCCAGCGAACATTCAGCGTACAGATCCCATTAGCTGAGTTATTCCATAATCCGACAATTGCCGAACTTGCCACACTTTTAGAAAAAGAGTCGTTGCAACAAGATGATCTGGCAATGATGGCTGATCTACTAGACCAATTTGAGTAAATTATGAATCAGAATATAAATTCAATCAATATTGCAATGCGCTTGGCCAAATTGTCAAAAGAAAAAAAAGTGCAGTTTAGAGCCTTGTTAAAAGAAAAAAATATCGACAGTTGGCAATTACCTATTGTTGCTGCAGCAAGAGAAGATAAAATGGAAGTCTTGTCTAATGCTCAGCAGCGCCTGTGGTTTATAAACCACTATGAGCAAGGGAGTTCTGCCTATAATTTGTTTACGTGTTTAGACATAAAAGGTGATATTGATACTGGTGCGCTAAAATTAGCACTTCGAGAAGTGCTTAACCGCCACACTATATTACGCAGTACATATCATGTTGTAGATGGTAAACCGATGCAACGAGTCGAAGTTGACTATGCGCTACCATTTTGGGCTGAATCGGATGTGCCCAATTTAGAACAACGCAGTTTGGCCGTCGCTGATGCGGTATTTGATTTAGAAAACGAGCTACCTTTGCGTATCTATCTATTATCAGATAAGTCCAAGCAGACCCGTTTGGTGTTTGTTGCACACCATATCGCTTTTGATGCTTGGTCTGAAGCTGTGCTTGTTAAAGAATTCTCTGAATGTTATGCCCGTTTTACATCTCAGGGAAGCGCTCAAGCACCGTCTGTACCTGAACTACAATATGCTGATTTTGCGCTATGGCAACAAGAGTGGCTTGAAAGTGAAGCTGCAGAGTTACAATTAAAATATTGGGAAAAGCAGCTAATAGGAATGCCTGAGTGTATGCCTTTACCCCTTGATTTTCCTCGTCCTGACGTATTATCAAGAACCTATCAGGGGGCTGAAGTTCAACTTGATGTCCCTGACAACGTGTATCTTAAACTGCAGGATATGGTGAGAGAGCAAGGCACAACGCTTTATTCAGTGATGCAAGCAGGCTTTTCATTACTATTAAATAAACTGGGAGCAGGCCAAGATATATGCTTAGGTACGTCGGTAGCGAGCCGTCAGCGTCCTGAGCTGGAAAGCATGATTGGCTTTTTGGTTAACACGCTTGTTATTCGCCATCAGCTACAAGATAAGCAAAGTTTCAGACAGTTAATTGACCAAGTGTCAGAAACAACTCGGGAGGCGTTTGAGCATCAAGAGTTACCTTTCGATTTGGTTGTCGATAAATTGAATATTCCTCGAGGTAAAGCGTGGAGCCCATTGTTCCAAGTGCTTTTCGTTCATCGTAATGTTCCTCGTCAAGCACTCCAACTGGGGGAACTGGAATTAACTCAGGTACCGCACCAGAGTAACCGTGCTCGTTTTGATCTCACGTTACGCCTTACTGAAGATGATAATAAGTTGAGATTAGATTTAGAATATAGCCGTGAACTATTCAACGACGAAACGGTTGTTGACTTATTAAATCGATATTTACAGCTATTAAGTGCGTGTTTAAGTACGCCAGATACGCTGATCGATATAGATCCGGCTTTAGCTGTAAAAAGTCCTGTTGCACAGTCATTATCACATGATGCTACCGCTAATCACGCGTTAACGACGGAACAAGAATTACAAATAACGAATCAGTTGATTGCTCTATTCACTGATATGCTAGGGCGTGAAGTTTCTGCGGATGACAGTTTCTTTGAGCTCGGTGGTGATTCAATTCTAAGCTTACAATTGGTCGCTAAAGCCAAAAAATCAGGTTTAACCTTGACGCCTAAATTATTGTTTAAGGCGCAAACACCGCAAGCGATAGCCGCTGCAATAATCGCCGAATTACCAACTAAAACTGTGCCGACTGTAACAAATATACCTTCGCAGTTACCGGCCTTACTTGCTGCATTTAAGCAGTTGCTTGGTAATCAAGCGTTAACGGAGAAGGACAGCTTTTTTGAGCATGGTGGTGACTCTATCCTTAGTCTGCAGTTAGTCGCGAAACTAAAAAAACAAGGGATTAAAGTTACGCCAAAGCAGGTTTTCGCACTGCAAACGCCTTACCATATCGCACAAGCTCTCGCTGCTGAGGAGGGGCCGTCCGAGATTATAGGCAATGAGTTATTGAACGATAATAACAGTAGTCCATCTGAATATCCGATGGCGCCTATTCAGCATTGGTTTTTTGAACAACAGCTTAAGCATGCCGCTCATTGGAATCAATCGGTACTCTTGAGTCACGATAACGTGTTAGACGTTACTTGTTTTACTAAAGCCGTAGAACAAGTGTTAGCAACGCATCAGCAATTAGCGATGAATTTCACACCGACTAAAAATAGCGATTATCAGCAGTTTATTGGCAATCATCAGGTTGAAGTTTGTTCACACACTATTCATAGCGAAGCATTGCAATCTCAATTATCAAGTCTGCAAAGTACGTTATCACTGAGTGGAACTGCACCTATCCGAGTCGATTTATTTAAGTTAAGTGATCAACCACAAGGACGTATTTTATTTACGGCCCATCATTTGGTTATCGATGCTGTTTCTTGGCGTATATTGGTTACGCAAATTTGGCAAACTTACCAGTTATTGAGTCATGGGCTTTCTACTGATGGTTCGTTAGAAACATACCAAACCACATCTTATCAAGCATGGGTTGATGATTTATTACAGTGGCCTGAACATAAGATCAAGGCGGCACGTGATTATTGGTCGCCGATGGCAAGCGAAGCTCAAGAAATGCAACAAGCTTGGGTGTCATTGCCGATGAATAACTTAGACAATGCCCAAACAATTGAAAATCATATCCGCGATGTTGATGTTATTGAAGTCAAACTACCTGCTCACTTGACTGAAAAATTGATTTCTAAGTCCTTGTCTGCTTACCAACTAAAAATTGATGAATTAATGCTAGCTGCTGTGACATTCGCAATGTCGCAATGGCGTGGTTCTAATACAATGTTGATTGAACTAGAAAGTCACGGGCGTCATCATGATGACCTCGATTTATCACAAACGATAGGTTGGTTCACGAGTCGCTATCCAGTGTTATTAGCATCTATTGATAATTGTTCATCAGATTTACTGATGCGTCAGCATATTCTGTCTATTAAAGATCAGTTACGCGCAGTGCCTGATTATGGGCAAGGTTTTGGTGTGCTGAAGTATCTGCATAATGAAGTGACGGAGCTTGTTACACCTGCTTTAGTATTTAATTATCTTGGTCAAATTGATAAAGGCATGATGAGTCAAGGCGTTGGACTCGCGCCTGAGCAAATTCCTAATCAACGCCACGGCGATAATACTCGACCACAATGGTTAGACTTAAATGCAATGATTACCGGCGGTAAATTAAATATGCGCTGGAATTATAATACCTTGGTGAATACAAAAGATGAGATCAAGTTGTTGGCATTGACTGTCATCGAGTACTTGTCAAAAATGATTGAACATTGTGAGCATACTGATAATGCGATATCAAAATCTGAAGTACCATTATTGACGTTAACCCAACCCGAGCTTGATAGCTTAGTAGACTTAATACCAGCCCCCCAAGACACCATTAAGGATATATATCCTTTAACGCCGTTACAAAATGGCATGTTGTTCCACACATTGTCAGAACAAAGCTTAGGTATGTATGTAAACCAAAGTCTGGTTGAACTAGATGGAGAACTTGATGTTAAGGCATTAGAATCTGCTTGGCAGTGGGTAATCAATCAACATGATATGTTACGTACAGGTTTTATTTGGCAACAACTAGATGAACCTATTCAATATGTTGTTAAAGAGTCACAAGTTGATTGGCAAAATATTAATTACCTTGGAAAAATAACAAGCGAAGCAGAAGCTGAATTGAAGGTATTAGCCGAACAAGAGGTTGATACCGGGTTTGAGTTAAATAAAGCTGGCTTGATGCGTTTTAAATTAGTGAGATTAGCAGAAAATCATCACTGTCTAATTTGGACTCGACATCATTTAATTGTGGATGGTTGGTGTACTAATTTGGTTATAAGAGAAGTACAACAAGCGTACCTTGCTATATGTGCTAATCGTACCCCCGCTATTTCGAACCGCCCACCGTTCCGAAATTTCATTGAATGGTTAGATAATCGAGAACTTAAGGAGAGTGAAGCATATTGGCAGCACTGTCTGAATGGTTATGAAACGATGGCGAGATTGCCTAGACCCTTTAATAGTCATTCGGGTGTCTCTCAGCAAACTGAACATTTATCAATAGAACAGACAGCGTCACTGAAGTTATTAGCCGCGAAAAATCGCTTAACATTGAATTCGCTTTGCCAAGCAGTATGGGCGTTAACACTGCAACGATATACAGGCAGTAATGATTTAGTCTTTGGTGTTACGAGTGCAGGTCGACCCGATGATTTGGCTAATGCGAATGATATCGTCGGTGTGTTTATTACCAGTATTCCACTTAGAGCACAACTTTCGGGTGAACAGAACTGGGTTGATTTAGCGCTTCAGCTGCAAGAACAAATGGCTGAGAGTCGAGAGCATGAACATGTTTCTTTGTCGAATATTCAGCGTTTAACGGGTCATCAAGTAGACTTATTTGATAACTTGCTAGTATTTGAAAATTACCCAGCAGATAAACAACCAATCGATCGCAGCCTCACATTAGCGGTACGTGAAACGACAGAGCGGAATAATTACCCGCTGACGATGATTATTATTCCACACCAACGCCTTGATTTTAGAATAGTCAGTAATAATAGTCAGTTAGATTCAAGTATTGCGAATGCGTTACTTGCTGACTTTATGACGTTATTAGCGACATTAGCAAAAGGTGATAGATCTGAACAAACAGGTGACGCATTAAGTTGTAAGGGGCTAGTTGATGAGCTAAATACTCATTCTGAGCAATCTCCAGCTTGGTTATTGAACCAAACTCAGTATGACTTTAGTCATCACCCCGATACGCTTTCTGCATGGCTTGAGCAACAAGCTCAGCTGACACCAGATGCAATAGCGTTAGTTTGTCAGCCTCAGGGACATGAGCAAGACATGGTATTAACTTATGCCCAATTACACGAAAAATCGGCTCAGTTAGCACATTACTTAATTAATGAACACGGCTGTAAATCAGAAGATAAAGTGGCTGTTTGCATGACGCGTTCACCACAAATGGTGATCAGTTTATTAGCTATTTTAAAAGCGGGTTGCGCTTATTTACCACTTGATCCCGAGCACCCATCACAACGTTTAGCTTATATTGCGGAAGATGCGAATGCAAAAGTAGTATTAACGCTAGAAACATGCCGCAATACGTTATCGAGTGAGCTTCAAAAAACGGCCGTTATTGTGGATGCAGAATTGAAGATCTGTGCGAGCTACCCAACGACGGCACCTAAAGTTTGTATTTCACCAGCGCAGCTAGCGTATGTGTTGTATACATCTGGCTCAACGGGTCAGCCTAAAGGTGTTGCGATTCCTCATGCCGGTATTGTTAACCGTCTGGCTTGGATGCAGCAGCAATATACATTAACAGATCAAGATGTGGTGTTACAGAAGACACCTTATAGTTTTGATGTATCTGTTTGGGAGTTTTTCTGGCCGCTAATTACGGGCGCAAAACTGGTTGTTGCAGAACCGAATGCACATAGAGACAGTGCGCGCTTAGCTGCAATTATCCAGCAGCATCAGGTCACTACTATTCACTTTGTCCCTGCGATGTTGCAAGCATTTCTTGACCACTCTACGGTGAGTGATTGTCGTTCGCTCAAACGAGTCATTTGCAGCGGTGAAGCTTTACCTTATCAACTACAGCAGCAATTTTTCCAAAGCTTTGATGCTCAGCTACATAATTTATATGGCCCAACGGAAGCCTCTATTGATGTGACTTTTTGGGACTGTCGAAGTCAAGATATCCCAAATGTCGTTCCGATTGGTCATCCTATTGCCAATATGCAAACTTGGATCCTGGATGAGGCACTAAATACTGTCCCTGTCGGTGTCGAAGGAGAGCTTTATCTCGCAGGGGTTGGTTTGGCGCGAGGTTACTTAGGCCGTGATGACTTAACGGAAAAAGCATTTATTGCGAATCCGTTTGCCGTAGAAGGCGCTAATACGGACGCTCAATTTAGTCGTCTGTATCGCACTGGTGATATTGTGCGTTATCGACCTGATGGTGCAATTGAATATGTGGGACGAGCTGATTTCCAGGTGAAAATTAGAGGGTTACGTATTGAGCTAGGGGAGATTGAAGCCTGCATAGCTGAACATCCCGAAGTGAAAGAAGTTGTCGTGATTGCTCGCCGTAGCGGCGAGACTAATGATTATTTAGCCGCCTATGTTGTGGCAGAAGAGACATCTGAGGGGCCGCTGGATGACTTGTTGATGTGGCAGGCATTCCTACTCACCAAACTGCCTGATTATATGATGCCGACGTTTGTGACTGTGTTAGCACAAATGCCCGTGACCAATAACGGCAAGATAGATCGTTCTGCATTACCTGAACCTAAATCATCTGGTCACGCTTTTGTGGCACCAGCAACCCCGACAGAGCATAAAGTCGCTTTATTGTGGCAAGACTTGTTAGGTGTCGAAGCGGTTGGACGAACAGATAACTTCTTTGCGTTAGGCGGACATTCATTATTAATCACGCGTCTTGTTAATCAGATAAATAATATTTTCAGTTTAAATATTAGTCTAACGGATGTGTTAGCCATGACGGTGCTTGAACAGCAAGCAAGTTACATCGATATGCTGATGGCACAATCTCAACAACAGTCACAATCACAATCACAATCACAATCACAATCACAATCACAAATTGAATCTGAAGAGCAATGGGAGAGTTTTGAGCTATGAGTATTGCGGTTTATATTACAGAGTTATTTCAGCGCAATATTCGTATTAGCCTTGAAAATGGAAAATTAAA
Source organism: Moritella sp. (assembly GCF_013215705.1). Taxonomy (GTDB): domain Bacteria; phylum Pseudomonadota; class Gammaproteobacteria; order Enterobacterales; family Moritellaceae; genus Moritella. Next base: position 66,869 of record NZ_JABSQR010000010.1, read on the forward strand.
AGTGGACGCCCCGAAAGGGGCTATAACGACTGAGATTAAGCAAGAATTAATGAGCAAAAAACAGGCGCTTATTGATTATTGGCAAGAGCAGCAAAATATTAGCCAATTGCCTGCGCTAACCGCTGTAGATCGTAGTCAACGTGATTTACCTATGTCATCAGCGCAGCAACGATTGTGGTTTTTACAGCAGCTTGAACCAGAGAGTAGCCAATACAATGTGAATGCATTATTGGCGTTAAAAGGTAACGTGAATACGGTATTATTACGCCAAGCCTTTGCTGATTTGGTTATTGATCATGAGATCTTTTATACTGCATTTGCAGAGAAAATGGGGCGTGCTGATGTACAACTTCTGTCGCCTGAATTAGTTGCAGATGCGGTAAAAATTGATGAGATAAACTTGCAGCATTGTGATCAAAATATTGAACACAAAGATTATCAAGATGCCATTAAACAGGCGATGTCAGCACCGTTCAACTTGGCTGAACCGCCGTTATTTCGTTTAGTTCAATTGAAGATGAGCGATAGTTTGTCGCATTTGGTACTTAGCTTTCACCATATTGTTATTGATCATTGGTCGTTACAATTATTAACTAAACTTTTATTACAAAAATATAAAGCAGTACAAAAATGTCAGAATAACGTGGATAGTTTGGGTTGTGATAAAGGCGTTACGCAGCCAAAAACTGTATTGCAATATTTAGATTATGCGCATTGGCATAATCAATTATTAGCAGGAGATCATTATCAAAAGTTAAAAGATTATTGGCTACAAACGTTAGGTACTGAGGACTATTGTTTAAGTTTGACGACTGATCATCCTAGAACGTTAGACACAGGTCATCAGGGTGCTAGGTATAGTATAACGTTGGAACATGAAACGTTTACCGCTTTAAAGGAAACGAGTCTTGCACTCGGTTGTACACCCAATACAATATTGTTAGCAGCATACCAGTGGTTATTGGCTCGTCACTCGGGAATGACAGATATTCGAGTCGCTTGTCCAGTAGCTGAGCGTGGTCATGCTGATCTTGAGCATATGCTAGGCTTATTTGTAAATACGATGGTTGTCCGTGCAGAGTTGTGTTCTGGGATGACTGTGAGTGCTTGGCTAGCTGTTGTACATAAGTCGATATCAGGCGCGCAAAAACACGCTGCGATGCCATTCGAAAAACTTGTTGATGAACTCAGCGATTCCCGCGAAGGTGAGCACGAGCCACTTGTACAAACAATGTTTAATTATCTCGCGGTTGATGCAGCTGAGTCTGTCATGATTGATGACATGCGTGTTACCGCATTGGCGATACCTGAATTTCAGGCAAAATTTGATTTATCATTATTCGTGGTTAATGATGGACAGGGAATTAACCTATCATTCCAATATAAAACGCAATTATTTGAATCTAGCACTATCGCACGATTAGCTGAACAGTATATTTCAGGGCTTAAGTATCTATTGTCAGCGCAAGATAAACCGCTTGCGAACCATTCCGCACTTTCTGCTCAAGAGTGGCAACAGCAGCAACAATGGAATGCCACTAACACCGCGTTCGATACACCTGCGACCTTGACCGACGCTTTGATTGCACAGCAACAAGCAACACCAAGCAATATAGCATTACGCTACCAATCGCTTAGTTGGACCTACCAAGAACTCGGCGATAGAGTCAACCAGCTAGCAAATTGGCTGGTGGAACAAGGCTGCCAACCAGAAGATAAAGTGGCGATATGCATGACCCGTTCACCGCAAATGGTGGTGAGTATTTTAGCTACAGTAACAGCGGGATGTGCATATTTACCGTTAGATCCAGAACATCCTCAGCAACGCATTGATTATATTTTAGATCACGCGAAACCGTGTGTGATTTTAGCGATGCCTGAATTTAAACAAGGATTATCCGAGTCAAATCAGTCTCATAATCTATGGGTGTTGGATGATTCATTTAGCTTGATTGCATCACAAAGCACAGCGTTTAAAGCGTCATCTAATGTCAGCAGCCAGCTTGCCTATGTGCTGTACACATCGGGTTCGACGGGACAACCGAAAGGTGTCGCTGTACCGCATAGTGGCGTGATGAATCGAATCGCGTGGATGCAGGCTGAATATGGCTTGTCTGCAGATGATATCGTGTTACAAAAAACCCCTTATAGTTTTGATGTATCAGTATGGGAATTCTTTTGGCCATTAATGACGGGGTCAACACTGGTATTAGCGGGGGCTGGTGAGCATAAAGACAGTCAACGACTGATTGAGTTAATCAATGAGTACAAAGTGACCACGCTGCATTTTGTGCCTGCGATGTTACAGGTTTTCTTAGATAACCCAGATGCGAATAGCTGTGTATCTTTATCGCGTATATTCTGTAGTGGTGAGGCTTTACCCTATCAATTACAGCAGCAATGTCTATCTAGTTTAACGGCTGAATTACATAATCTGTATGGTCCAACGGAAGCTTCTATTGATGTGACTTATTGGGATTGCCGCAAGCAACATATTAAAGATGTGGTCCCGATTGGCTTTCCTATCGCAAACATTCAAACTTGGATCTTAGATAGTGAATTGAATCCTGTACCCGTCGGGGTTAGTGGTGAGTTATACCTTGCTGGTATTGGTTTGGCTAGAGGATACTTGAATCGTCCAGACCTTACCGCAGAAGCCTTTATTCCTAATCCGTTCGCTGAGTCTGGCGCTATTGGCGATGCCCAATATAGTCGCTTGTACTGTACTGGAGATGTAGCTCGTTATCGTCACGATGGCAGTATTGAATATGTAGGGCGCGCCGATTTTCAAGTGAAGATTCGTGGATTACGTATTGAGTTAGGTGAAATTGAAGCACGTATAGCAGAGTTAGATGCGGTTAAAGAAGTTGTGGTTATGGCACGTAAAGAGGAACAAAGTGCAACATACTTGGCTGCTTATGTTGTTGCATCTGACCGTAAAGCATTACCGGAACTTGATGAGTGGCAAACGCTGCTCTCAGCATCACTGCCTGAATATATGATCCCAACAGTGTTTGTCGCTTTGGACGAAATGCCGTTGAGTCAAAATGGTAAAGTGGATCGTAAAGCACTTCCACAACCTGATTTAGCTGCGCTAAATAGCAGTGATTATATTGCACCTACTTCTAGCAACGAAAGTATTTTAGTCGATATTTGGCAGTCTCTATTAAATATCAAGCAGGTTGGGATTAATGATAACTTTTTCGCTATTGGTGGTGATTCCATTATTAGCTTGCAGGTTGTTGCTCGCGCGCGTGAAGCAGGGTTAACACTGCAACCAAAAGATATTTTCCGTCACCAAACGGTCAAAGCATTGTCCGCGGTAGCAACACAAGAAGCTCAAGTCAGTTATAACCAAGATGATGTTTATGGCGATATCCCGTTAACGGCGATACAAGATTGGTATTTAGCGCAACCTTTGCATAATCCTAACCAGTTTAACCAAGCGATTTTATTGGCAAGTAATAATGACATAGTGCCTGAATATCTACAGCAGGCGCTAACACATCTTGTATTATCTCATCCTATGCTGGCTGCTCGATTTATGGAGTCTAAAAATAAGCAAGGACAAGCTTGGACACAAAATACGTCTATTGATGACGAAATGACGATAGCATTCAATGTTATTGATTTTTCTGATTGTGGCTCGGTACAGAAACAGGCTGAAATAACCAAATTATGTCAACGTGAGCAGACGCAGCTACAGCTACAAACAGGTGCGGTTTTCCGTGCATCATTACTACGTTTTGGATCTTTGCAAGATGGACGTACGGACTATCGCTTACTGCTTGTTGCCCACCACCTGGTTATCGATGGTGTATCGTGGCGGATCATATTAGATCAACTCAGCCATGATTATCAGCGTCTAGAACGCGGCGGAAAATTGGCCGATATCGTCTATCAAACCACCCCCTTTAAACGTTGGGCTGAACAAGGACTGCTGCAATCGATAGATGCTGAAGGCGTGGCACTTTGGCATGCATGGGTGAGCAATACCATGAATAGACAAGCGATTAAGTCACAGTTACCGCTTGATCGTATTGTTAACAGTTTCCAACCTGGAGAGCAGGCTAATCAGCGATTTAGTTTAAGCTTAGCGCATTCTGAACGCTTGTTACGTGAGGCTGGACAACCTCTTCGCGCTCGTATTGATGAATTATGTTTAGCTGCGCTGTCTAAAACATTAACTGAGTGGACCACAAATCCCAATCATTTGATCAACCTAGAAGGTCATGGTCGCGATCTATTAGATATGGATGTGAGCCAAACCGTTGGTTGGTTTACGCGTTTATATCCAGCAGTACTTAGCGCTGAACCAAATAGCTGGCGAGAACAGATATTACAAACTCGTCGTCAACTCAGTGCGTTACCGGAGCAGATAGTACCTTTTAGTTTAGCGCAGCCTTTGCTTACTACACAGGTTAAACCACAAATCGTATTTAATTATTTAGGTCAGCTTGATACTCAGCAAGGCTTTATGCAGAAAGCGCCTGAACAATTATCTGAATTTAGAGACCTAGCTAACCCATTAGCGTGGTTATTAGAAGTAAATGTCTTTATGCAAGCAGGGTTGTTAAAGGTTAATCTGCAATATGCACAACAGGCCTTTTTACCTGAAACGATTGAATATTTAGCCCAAGCATACCAAAGCCATTTAGAACATATGCTTAATGAGCTCTGTGGGGTGAATCAAGTTAGCAATAATCTTCAATGTTTACCGGGTGCGATTGCGGCTGATTTTCCACTTGCCAACATCACTGATATCCAAGCTCAAACGCTCGTTGAGAAATATAGCAACCAAGTTGTGGAAGATCTCTACCCGTTGACACCGGTGCAACAAGGCATGTTATTCCATTGTTTAGATCACAGTGATGCTTACATTAGCCAAAGTATCGTTAAATGCGAAGGTGAGTTAAATACGTCGGTCTTTGCTCAAGCTTGGCAGGCGGTTGTCGATAATCACCCCGCATTACGCACCGAATTGGTTATCGATGGTGTTGATGAACCGCATCAAGTTGTACTAAAACAGGCTGATTTATCTGTTGTTGAATACGATTGGCAGGGGCTTTCTGTTGAACGTAAAGCCGAAGCCCTTGCTGAATTACGTAATACCGAGCTAGCCGCTATCGAGTTGGATATCGCGCCATTAATGCGAGTTGCTTTAATTTGTCATGCTAAAGATGACTTCCAATTGGTCTGGACTATTCACCATTTGATTATGGATGGCTGGTGCTTGAATTTATTGGTCAGTGAAGTCATGCAAGGGTATGCTTTATTGTCGAATAAAGAGCCGAATCAAAAGTCGAATCCAGAATCTAACCCTTTGCAAAAAATAGAACCCGCGGTGCCGTTTAGCGACTTTATGGTTTGGTTACAGAAGAGAGATGAAACTGCCGCCGAGGATTATTGGCGTCAGCAATTAGCCGGTATTGAACAACCTAATAGGTTACCTGCAGCATATGTACAACCTGTTTCTAACACTTGTCTACCAGAGGAATGTTATAGCATTTCACATCATATGATTGGTGAAGATAAATCTCGTCAGCTAGATGCACTTTGCCAACATCATGCGCTGACCTTAAATACGATGATTCAGGGATTATGGGGAATGGTTCTGTCCCGTTATATGGGGAGCCTTGATATTGTTTATGGTGTTACCACCTCTGGTCGCCCCGCTGATTTACCGGGTGCAGACAAAATACTGGGTGTATTTATTAATACATTACCTCTGCGCCTAAAGCTAGACACAGAGAGGAAATTAGGTGATTGGTTAACTGATATCCAGACTGAAAATCTCACAATGAGAGACTTTGAACAGACGCCTTTGGCTAAAATTCATCGGGTGACATCGGTGCCTCAAGAAATGAGCTTATTTGAAAGTTTGTTAGTGTTTGAAAACTTACCAGCAAGTGATAATAAACCTCAAGAAGGTTTGTCTTTAGCATTGGAAGAACATCATGTACGGAATAACTTCCCACTGACCTTACGTGTAGTGCCAAAAACAGAGTTACAATTTGATCTATTGATTGATAGAGAAAGGGTCGATTTAGCGCTTGCGACGCAAATGGTTACTTCGTTAATACAACTCATTGAGATGGTACTGACGGAGAAGAATGCGCTTGATAAATCGTTAAATGCACACTTAACCGGTTTAGTTTCTGGTTTAACCGTGGTCAACTTACCTGATGCTCCGGTAGGGACCTTATTAGAACGGATCAGATGTCAGCCTGCAGAGACCCCGGCGTTGCTATTTAGTCAAGATGATAGTCAATTGAGCATGAGTTACCAACAACTTATTGCTCAGGCCGGATTACTCGCATCTAAGTTACCGGAACTCAACAATAAAGAGTCTGTTATTGCGATATGCTTACCACGTCAACAAGAACAAATTATTGCTATGTTGGCGGCGTGGTGGAAAGGGGCCGCATGGTTATGCATTGATGCTGAGCTACCTGTCGAGCGTATTAAATACATGCTTGAGGATGCGGGTGTTGATTATGTACTTGGTATTGAACAGCCTGAATATTGGCAACAACTATCGACCCCTTGGTTCGATGTTTCATCTGCAGCCTTGATTCAAACCACGGGCGCTGTGGCCAGTATAATCCCTGCCACCCCATTGAATATGTCTGATACTGCGTATGTAATTTATACTTCGGGTTCAACGGGGCAGCCTAAAGGCGTAGCGGTAAGCCATGGTAATGCGCTTAGTTATATTGATGCATTTTTCGCAAGAATTGATATTGCAAGTGATGCCAGTATGACGACGCTCGCTACCGTCTCTGCTGATTTAGGGCTTACTTCGGTACTTGGTGCATTAGCAACGGGTCGAGCCTTAATGCTGATACCCGCTGAATTGAATTTCAACCCACCTGAACTGGCTGAATATTTGGCTCGTTATCCTGTGGATGTATTGAAAATTGTACCTTCCCATCTAAAAGCAATGTTAGCCGTAGATGAACCAGAGCGGCTATTACCGCGTCAGTGTCTTATTTCTGGTGGTGAGTCTTTGACTGAAGAGCTGGTAACATGGTTATCCAAGCAAGCACCTAAGATGACGATTGTTAATCACTATGGACCGACGGAAGCGACGATTGGTTGTATAGCTAAAGTTATCAAGAATGAAGAACCAGTATTACTCGGTAAACCATTAAGTAATAGCACTGCGATGGTTGTTGATGGTCATGGCATTCCCGTTGCGCAAGGTGTGGCTGGTGAATTATGGCTTGCAGGACATGGTATTGCGAAAGGCTACTTGAATAAACCCGAGCAGACGGCGATTAGTTTTGTCAATATTCCGCTTATGCCTGAGCTAGGTCAAGAAGGTGAAGAGGTTGGTTCTATACGTGTTTATAAAACTGGCGACAAGGTTTACCAAACACAAGAAGGTGAACTTGTTTACCTGGGTCGAATGGATGATCAGGTTAAGATCCGAGGTTATCGAGTTGAATTGAATGAGGTTTCAGCGCAACTATTAGACATTGATATGTTAGTGGATGCAATTGCGGTCGTTGTTCCGGGTCCATCAGGAAACCGACTGGCAGCCTGTATTGTTCTGAATGAAGTGATGCAGGGAGGACTTAGTGATAGTGCGTTACTAGACAAAATTAAGCACCAGTTATCAAGCATGTTACCTGATTACATGGTGCCTACTCTGTGGCACGTTGCTAAATCGCTACCCTTAAATCGTAATGGTAAAGTTGATCGTCAACAAGTGATAGCGCTGCTGAATACGCCTGTTAAGGCTGAGCTTAGTCAAGTCAAAGCCGTTGTTGAAGAGTCCAAATCAACAAGCGATGTTATGACTGAACTTTGGCAAGGTTTATTAGGTTGTGAAATAGCATTAAACGACAATTTATTCAGCTTAGGCGCTGATTCAATAGTCTGTTTACAATTTATCGCTAAAGCGCGTAAACATCAGTTTAAATTTACACCGAAGCAAATATTTAACGCTCCTACGGTCAGTGAGTTAAGTCTATTGGCTGACAAAATGATTGCGAAAGTTGTGATTGAGTCAAAAGAAAGCATCACAGTGAACATACCTGTTAAGGCTGAAATTAACCAAGTCACAATGGTTGTTGAAGACGCGAAATCAACAAGCGATATTATGACTGAACTTTGGCAAGGTTTATTAGGTTGTGAAGTCGGATTAAACGACAATTTATTCAGCTTAGGCGCAGATTCAATTGTATGTTTACAATTTATCGCTAAAGCGCGTAAACATCAGTTTAAATTTACACCTAAGCAAATATTTAATGCGCCTACGGTCAGTGAGTTAAGTCTATTAGCTGAAAAAATGATGACGAAAGTTGTGGTCGAGCCAAAAGAAAGTATCACTGTAGATAGCGTTGTTCCTGTTTCTTTACCTATCGAGTCTGATTTATTACCTATCCAGCATTGGTTCTTTGAAGTTGAACAACCTGTTATGCATCACTGGAATCAAGCAGTGATGTTAAAATTACCGGAACAAGTTGACCATAGCGCAATGGCTCAGGCAATTGACGCAATAGTGACAAAGCATCCAGCTTTAGCTGCAAGGTTTACTTTTGATGAGAAACATCGTCAGTACCGCCAGTTGGATAGTGGTGAAACCGCAGGTATTTATGCCGCTTTTGATAATCAGCAATTAGCTAATATTGATAGTTTGGTACAGGCATGTCAGCAAAGTTTAAACTTAACATCTGGTCCATTATTTAAAGTTGTCACGTTCAACTTACAAGATGGTAGTGCGCGATTATTACTGATTGCTCATCACCTTGTCGTTGATGGTGTATCTTGGCGTATTATTGGTCATGATCTGCAGCGAGCCTATCAAGCTTACCTCAGTGGTGAGTATATAGAACTAGGTTCAGAACATATGTCGATGGCAGAATGGCAACGAAGCTTAACCCATTACCCTAAAGATAAACTAGATCTGGCTAGACAGTTCTGGCTTCCTATGGCGGCTCGTTCTTTGGATGGCATACTTATTCCTGGAGCACAAAATGGCACGATTGCTGAGTCAGAAAAAATAGAGCAGATCTTTAGTACGTCGTTAACTCAGTCACTCATCGAGATGGGTATTATTGAACAACGTTCTGGCTGCGAAGTTGCGATGCTTACGGCGTTATCAACAACGTTATGCGAGGTATTTAATAAAGATAAGGTAATGATTGAATTAGAAGGACATGGCCGTTATCCATGGCTTGAAGATCAAGACCTTAGTGAATCGGTTGGGTGGTTTACAACGCGCTATCCGGTTTCATTTAATGCTGAATCTTGTTCGTTATCAGCTGTCGGTAAATCGTTATCTCAAGTGCCAGATCAAGGTCTTGGTTATGGCGTACTACGTTATTTACAACAAGAGTTCGCTTTTGAACATCCACAATTGGTCTTCAATTTCCTTGGGCAAGTGGGAACAAATAGTAGTGAATGGCAACTTGTTAGTAATGGCTCTGGTCAGTCTCGCCATCCATCAAGCATTCGTCGTCAGCTCATTGACGTAACTGCGCAAATTAGAGATGGCCAGTTGCAAATATCATGGCAATTCCCTGGTGTGCTTAACAACAAATTAGCTGGGTTAGTTAAGTTATTTGAGGAGAAACTCAGTAACCTTATAGCACCGACATTAAATCCACATTATGCGCTAACACCAATGCAGCAGGGCATGTTCTTACATAGCTCATCTTCGTCAGAATCTTTGTATTTTAATCAAACAGTGGTAGAACTGAATGGCGAATTAGATACTTCGGCATTCATTCAAGCATGGCTGCAAACTGTCAATGCTGAACAAGCGCTAAAAGCGGTATTTGAGGAAACCAGTAATGGAGAACCAGTACAGTGGTTTGCTAAGGACGCAGAATTACCCGTTCATCGTTATAACTGGCTCGGTTTAGATAAAAGGGAACAGCAACAGCGTCTTGATGCTTTGTGTATAGAAGATCGCGCGCAAGGCTTTAATCTAGCTCAGCCACCTTTAATGAGATTGCACTTGATCCATATAGCCGAGGGACAGTATTGGTTAATTTGGAGCCGTCATCATTTAATCGTCGATGCTTGGTGTTCTTCATTAGTGATTAAAGATGTACTGCATCGTTATTTGAATTTAACTGGGCAAGTACTTTCAACGCCGCCGGTACGCCCGCAATTTGAGCTATACCTTAATTGGTTAGCGCGTCAAGATATGACACAAAGTCACCAGTTTTGGCGTGACCAATTAGCCGATTTTAATACACCGTTAGTATTAGCTAAAGGCAATCAAGATGATGGTTTTTATCTTGATGATTATAAGTTGTCAGCGTCATTAACTCAAAATATCAAAGATATGTCCAAGCGCGAAGGGGTAACGCTGAATGCGGTTATCCAATCGGCTTGGGCATTAACGTTGGCACGACATAGTGGTAAGCATGATGTTGTTTTTGGAATGACGTCATCGGGTCGACCTGCAGATCTTGAGCAGGCTCAGCAGATCATTGGTATTTTTATTAATACGCTGCCTGTTCGAGTTAACCTTATTGAGACAATGACAGTGCCACAGCTACTGCAAAATACTCATCAACAAGGTGCAGAATTACGAGAACATGAATATACGCCATTGGTTGATATTCATGCTCAAAGTGAGTTGAGTGCAGGGCAAAGCTTGTTTGATACGTTATTGGTATTCGAAAATGAAGCTATGTCTGAATCATCTGAAATATCACAGCACTTATCTGTGCGCCCTTTAAGTGGATATGAGCGTAATAGCATTCCGCTAACGATTACCATTATGCCTGATCAGCAGTTGGTGTTCAGAGTCGGTTGTAATGGAGACAAACTTTCTTATATTGCATCTAAGCATATGCTGGCGAGTTTAGAGTCGATTTTGACCCAGATGGTTGAAGCAGAGTCTCAACCATTAGGCTTATTATTAGGTGCTGAGGGTGCCAGCGCTAGCAATGAATTTGTGGGTGAAAGTCAAAAGCAGTGGGCAGATAATTGGTGTCTTGAAAAGCAGATACTCAATGTTGCGAAATATTCGCCTGATGCTATCGCTATATGTGATCAAGATTGTGAACTCACTTATACGCAGTTGATAAGCAGAGTGACTCACCTTGCCCAGGCGCTTAGTGAGCGGGGTATTGGGGTGAATAGTTCAGTTGCAATTTGCCAGCAGCGAAATACCGAACTCCTCGTTTCATTATTAGCTGTTTTGTGGTCTGGCGCGGCCTATATCCCTCTCGATCCTAATCAACCAAGTGCAAGATTAGCATTGATTTTAGCGCAAGCAGAACCGGATATCATTTTAGTCGATGAGCAAGCTATCGAACTATCAACGGGGAGTGTACAGACGACGTTAGCATCTTTATTACAAAATTGTACGAAGGATGAATCATGGTTGGATGCACAACCATTACCGCACCCTGAACAATTGGCATACACGATTTTCACGTCGGGTTCGACAGGCATTCCAAAAGGCGTGCAAATTTCACGACGAGCGTTTGCTAATTTCCTACAGAGTATGATGGAAATCACAGGACTTAGTGCTAAAGATAAGCTACTTGCTGTCACGACTTTGGGCTTTGATATTGCTGGGTTAGAGCTGTTTTTACCTTTGCTTGTTGGTGGCCAAGTGGTGATGGCAAGTTATGATGCTTCACGTGATGGGCAGCAACTGGCAGAACTGATTAAACAGCAATGCATCACTGTTATGCAGGCAACACCGATAACGTGGCAAATGTTGACAGAGCAAGCATCTTTAAATTGGTCAAACCTCACCGTTATCACTGGTGGTGAGGCGCTACAGCCGTCATTAGCACAGAGTATTGTGGCAAAGGGGGCAAGGTTATTTAATGTTTACGGCCCAACAGAAACGACTGTTTGGTCATCAGCTGTAGCGCTAAATAAGCACAGTGCTGCACAACCACATTTAGGTTCGCCAATTGCAAATACTGATTTCTATGTATTGGATGACTGGTTCAATCCCGTTGTTAACGGTGTTGAAGGCGAGTTGTTTATTGGAGGCGAAGGTCTAGCTCGGGGTTATACTAACCAACCTAGTTTAACTGCAGAGGTGTTCATGCCCGATCCGTTTAGTACTATTGCTGGTGCAAGAATGTATCAAACAGGAGACGTGGTATGCATAAATAACCAAGGCAATATGGAATTTATTGGCCGAAAAGATTTCCAGATGAAATTGCGTGGTTATCGAATTGAAGCAGGGGAGATTGAGGCTATTTTAAACGCGTACCCAGGCGTGAAGGATGCCGTCATTCAACTTTGTTATGTCGACACGCCACATGCTTGTTTAGTGGGCTATGTGACTGCGATTCAAAGTATGCATCTTGATATTGGTTCGTTAATGGCTCAACTCCGAGACGCGTTACCATCTTATATGGTTCCGCAGTCCATTGTCGTATTAGAGGCAATGCCATTAAATGCGAATAATAAAATAGATCGTAAAGCCTTACCAAATCCGGAGCAAAGTACCAAGGTCGGATTACCGCCGAGTTCTGAAATGGAGCTTTGGTTAGCCAGCACATGGGGTAGCTTATTAGGGGGGGGATCGGTTTTTGCTGATGATGACTTCTTTGTTTTAGGCGGGAATTCATTACTTGCTGGGCGGATGATCGCATTATTAAAACAGCAGAAAAATATAAACCTGAATTTAACGCTGTTATTTCGCTATCCAGTGCTACGTGATCTTGCTGCCGCTATTATGCAGGTTGATAAATCAGAACTTATTTCAGCCTCTTCTTTAGTTGTAGCACTTAAACAAGGTGTTAATGACGATGGCCAACAGCAATCACCCTTATTTATATTTCACCCTGCAGGAGGCCACGTTCAGGCTTATGCGGAGCTAGTTGCGTCATTACCGCCTGAAAATACAGTATATGGTATTCAGTCACCTCAGTTACTTGATTTATCTTTAGTGCCAGATAGCGTTGATGAGTTTGCTAAATTGTATGTAAAAGCGTTGCAGTCTGTTCAACCTAAAGGACCCTACCGCCTATTGGGCTGGTCTTTTGGCGCATGGTTAGCGATTGCTGTAACCAATCAACTAGAAGCGTCTGGTCAGACTGTGGAGTGGTTAGGTATTGTGGATGCTAGAGCCGATGCGCATCGTGCCAAGCTTAACTTACCTGCGTTTCCAATAGTAGCAAGGTACCTAGCTTGTTTAGATAATGAGACTCGCGAGTTATTACTAGATAAATACAGGTTAGAATTAGGTTCGTTGGAAGCGGATTTACAACAAGTACAAACAGAGGAGAGAGATGACATTGCATTTGAATATTTAAGTGATTTATTGGCTATCCATAAGCCTCTGATTAATAGAGACTCGGGAGCCAGTGAAATGCATTATATGCAGATGAAACTGTTTATGAAATGTCACCTATTAATGCAAAGCCATAGATTACAGCCTGTTTCAGTTCCAATGGCAGTCTGGTGGGCGACAGGTACTTTAACCGATAGAGAGTATCAGTTAGGTGCAAAAGAGAATGAGTGGCAAGATTATGGCTCAGTATCGATATCTATATTGACTGGTGACCATCAAAGTATTATTCGTGACCCTTTGTTAACGAATGAGATTGCTAATTCGTTAGGCGTCATTTCGTAATATTACTTAGTCTCAGTTCGGTTTAAGTCATCGCCATTAATCCATTATTTTCTGAATGGGTAATGTTAAGCGATGACTTTTCTGGTTTTGGGTCATCATTGTTTCTGTTGTTAGCTGTGTGGCAAGGATATCGTCAAGGTGGTTCTCAAACTATTGTTAAATATATAAAATGGATAAAGAGAAATATGTAGCTATAGCGACCTTTCTTTTATGATTTGATTGAGAGGGGGTTGTTGATCAGCTAGATCTATTTATCTCACTAGCAAAATATCTGAAACAACGATATTAAAATGACTTTGGACTTCCTGCGGATAAAAGCATCTATTTAGATTATGGAATTGACCGCCAGCGCATGAAAAATCGCACGTGAATAGTAGGTCAATCATTTGCTTTCGGTTATATCGGTACTGATATTCCCGCGAAAGGTATCCATAAATTGATCTAGGCATTTGGAATGCTTAAAGGCGATGCGACGTTGCGTATTTGGGGACGTAGTTGGGGACAGGAAACCAAAGTATTAAAAGATATTGCGAATAGTTTACCGGAAGGAAAATCGACGCAGGTTGAATTGATGGCAGAGTGCCAGTGGTTAAAGCTAATCTGCAACTGTGGGGTTATTACCGGTAAAAATAGCAGTGGCGACCAAGATGGTTATTTCAGTAAATTCGAACTAAGCATCGCTGTAGAAAAACGCGCTTTAGCTTGGTTAAGAATGATTGAAAGTAAACAACAAAGCTTGCAAGTTGCTGTTTTGTAGTTTGAGCTACTGAATATCTCAAGCTGTAACAAAAATATTATAGTTGTGCGAGATTATTGTTGTGCGAGATCATAATTGTAGGATATTCACGTGTGTTATTCGCGGTTGTCATTTGCAATATTATTATAAACAAGGCAACATGCATTTTTATGATACATAGTGATATATTATATTGTTCCCGCCAGTAAAAAATAGCCTTCGGATCTACTTTGCTATCGCGATCTACGTGATATGGGTGATCGTTTTTTCGGCATTTAATTATGTGAAAGAAAAGCAACACCTTTACTCTGAGCTGGACCAAAGGTTGGAAGATGCTGCGCTGATCATTCCCGCCATCTTACCCAAGGGATTTCATCATAAGGACATGAACAAAGTCGATCTGTCTAAGCAACAGGATCTTGCTATTACCTTAGCGTTATCAGAATATACTCGACGCTCTGATATTGTTTATCTCTATACGCTTATCTTGCGGGATAATGAAATTTTATATACCTCTTCAAGTGCTTCTGATACTGAGCTAAATGCCAATAAACTTGCGTTTAACTATTTTGAGTATTACGACGACGCGGCGCCGGACATTGCGGCTATTTTTAAACAAAACCAAAGCCAAATTCATGAGAGTCGTGATAAGTGGGGCGATTTTCGCAGTATCCTCATTCCTATTAAGGCAGGTGATGGTCGCGTATATATTGTGGGTGCCGATCTTTCAATTGGTCATATTGATACGCTATTAAATGAAACCCTATATTACACCTTAATCGTTTCGGCATTATTTCTACTATTTGCCTGTCCGTTATTTGTTGTGCTCTGTTTAGAACCTCGTCGGCAGGTCAAAATTTTGGCAAAAAAGGTAACAAAACAAACGTCTAAGTTGGTTGAAAGTGAAGCTAAGCTCACTTCCATTTTTGAGTATTCTCCTGTTGGCATTTTCCACTATGATCATAACGGTATAATCCAAAAAACCAACAAACGTTTCGAAGAAATTCTCGATTCTGACAGGGATACACTTATTGGTTTTAATATGCTAGAACTGCTTGAAGAGACCGAGTTGCTCAACATGGTGCAGCAGTCACTACAAGGTAAAGTGAGTGTTTATGAAGGCCCTTATACATCCGTATCCGGTCAACGGTTTATGCATTTACAAGCTAATTTTGTCCCGCTTTATTCCAGTTCTGGAGAGATAGAAGGCGGTATCGGCGTATATAATGATACAACGGAAATACAGCGCAGTACTGCTAATTTAAAAAAGCTGTCTATGGTTGTTGAATACAGTCCTGAGAGTATATTGATAACTGATATTAACGGTATTATTGAGTATGTAAATCCTAAGTTTACCGCAATAACCGGTTTTACTGCAGCCGAAGTTTTCGGTAAAAAAGCCAATGTTTTTCGTTCGAAGGATACGTCTGATCGTGTATACAAAAATATGTGGGCAACGATATTATCAGGCCAAGAATGGCGTGGAGAATTAAAAAACTGCAAGAAAAATGGTGAACTATTTTGGGCTCAAGTCTGTATTGTACCAGTCACAAATGATGGTGTTATAACCCATTTTATTGGTATCCAAGCCGATGTGACCGAGGCCAGAATTGCGTCGCAAAAAATATCCTATCAGGCAACGCATGACATGCTGACCGGATTAATTAACCGTTATGAATTTGAAAGACTACTTGCGCAAAGCATCACGTCTGCACAACACGATACTACTCATGTATTATGTTTTTTAGATCTGGATCAGTTTAAAATTATCAATGATACCTGTGGGCATATGGCCGGAGATGAACTGCTGCGCCAGTTAGGCCTGCTGTTAGCTGAAAATATTAAACCCCAAGATACATTAGCCCGTTTAGGCGGTGATGAATTTGCCATTTTAATGACGCAATGTGGCCTCGCGCAGGCCGAGAAAACTGCGCAGAATATATTGGAATTAATTGCTAATTTTCAGTTTATGTGGGAAAAAAATATATTCAGTATCGGTGCGAGCATCGGTTTAGCTGAGATTAACAGTCAAACTAAAAACACCACAGAAATATTAATTGGTGTTGATTCAGCCTGTTATGCAGCTAAAGATTTAGGTCGTAACCGTATTCATATCTATCACGCCGAGGATGAATTGTTAGCCAAACGCGATGGTGAATTTCGTTGGGTTAATGAGCTAAAATATGCATTAAATGAAAATAGATTTGAACTCTATGCACAACCTATCGTGTCGCTCTCAGACCCTTCGCAAAAGCGTATTTACGAAGTGCTACTTCGCCTGCGTACACGCAGTGGTGACATAGTGCCCCCCGGTGCATTTTTGCCTGCTGCAGAACGTTATAATCTATCAAATGCTATCGACCGTTGGGTTGTTGATCATACCTTTGCCTGGATGGAACAGCATTTTCAGCAACTCGATGATGTTGATCATCTGGCGATCAATTTGTCTGGTGCATCATTAGGCAGTAATACGCTGCTTAATCATATTATGCAGCAGATCACATTGCATAACTTACCGCCAAGTATGCTCAAGTTTGAAATTACAGAAACTGCGGCGATCAGTAACTTGCGCGATGCGACCTTATTTATCAAAACATTAAGTGAGTTTGGTTGTCAGTTTGCGCTGGATGATTTTGGCAGTGGTTTATCTTCATTTGCTTACTTGAAAAATCTACCTGTGTGTACATTGAAGATCGACGGTATGTTTGTTAAAGATATTTTGGACGATCCGATCGACGAAGCTATGGTTAAATCAATCAATGATATTGGTCATGTCATGGGCATGAAAACCATAGCTGAATTTGTTGAAAATGACGCTATCAGGCAGCGATTACAGGATATGGGCGTCGATTTTGCCCAAGGTTATGGGATCGGAAAACCGGCTCCGATCGACGATATTCTGCAACCTCAGCGCGCTGGTGATGTTTATAATCCGACCGAGAATCTTAAGGCCCAAGCTATAAACTAAAACTGGTTCTGGTTTATGTCACATGAAATATTGCTCAATTAGCAGAAAACAAATACGAAATTACCCTCGCAGTTGCTGGCTTTGAATTAAGTGAAATAGACATCGAAGTGAAGGGGGCTGATCTGGCGAATGGCTTACTTACGTTATAGCTAGATCGCAATGTACCAGAAGCATTGCAACCACGTAAAATTTCAATCGAGGCTTTTTTGTTCTTGTAATACTTTAATGTCTAAACGTTAACCATATGTTACTAATTTTGCGATATATTATAGATTTGTGTACACTCCATACAAATCTATAGAGTATCGTATGAAACACAGTTCTTATTTTAAAAAATCAATGTTGCTTGCTAGCCTGCTTAGTTGGGTTTTAGTCACGCTGATGCCGGTGATTAACGCCAATAATGGTGTTGGTGTATGGGCGACGTTGTGTACCGTTAATGGATTGGAACTGGTTCAGATCGAAGAAGGTAAACCTCAAACCCATGAGGGGAAACCTTGCCCATTCAGCCATTATTCTTCTTTTCATGATCTTGCGTTATTAACCCTGCCTGTATTGGGTCGTGTTAGTGTTTCAATTCAAGATTATTACTCGTTTTTAGCGCATAACGTGCGTTATCAATGGCAAGTTCCTCGCGCACCGCCTGTCATTCTTTCGTAACTTAAATTATCACTGTACTACAACACTGACGTTATCAATGTACCGTTAAACCTTTGCGTTTAATCGGGGATTGATGATGAAAAAATTTAGTTATACCAATTGCATTAAATAAGTGATCAATTATTTCGCCGGAAAAAGTGACAATAACCAGACGTTAATTGCCGTAACTAGTTATTCTAATTACAAAATTAACAACGCAGTTAGTGGCAGTTTTAACCAGAAAGAATGACCATCTATTTATTGTGATTGGTATTAATACGGATGACCGTCGTTCACTCGATAGGGATTTTGTAGAAAGGAAAATGCAAAAAATGTCGACCATTAATCAGCCTGTAAATATCGCGCCGTCTAACCGCGAGGCACTTGCACGCTCAAAATTACGTTACTTTTTAACTTGGCGCTGGCACTTTTATGCCGGGTTATTTGTGATCCCGTTTATGTTAATGCTGAGCCTGACCGGTTTAGTCATGTTGTTTGATGATGAAATTGAATTTAGTCGTTATCAGTCATTATTAGAAGTGTCACCACAAGTATCCACCGTAGCTACATCTCTGCAAATGGAAAATGTACTTGCTGCTTATCCTAATGCAAGGGTAACTCAGTTTATACCGGCGCCAAGCCGCGATCTTGCTAACCGTTTTTCTATTACGCTTGAATCAGGAAAAACGGTGTTTGTTACTGTGGATCCCTATAACGGAGATATACTCGGCACGATTGATCGCAGTGATAGCTGGTATGAATTAGCGAATGATATACACGGTACTTTATTGCTGGGGGATTGGGGTGATTACCTTATTGAAATAGCGGCGAGCTTAGGCGTGATCTTATTAGTGACAGGGGTTTATTTGTGGATACCACGAGACAATGCCAGCAAAGCCGGTTTTCTTAAAGTGAGAATGACAAGTGGATCACGTATTCTCATGCGCGACCTACATGCCAATATTGGCGGATTGTTGTCTTTTGTTTTGCTATTTTTCTTTATTTCAGGCCTCGCGTGGGCAAGTGTTTGGGGTGGTAAATTTGTGCAAGCGTGGAGTAGTTTCCCTGCAGAAAAGTGGGATGATGTGCCACTGTCGACACAAACTCATGCGTCAATGAACCACGGTAGTGAAGAAGAAATGCCGTGGAATTTAGAGCAAACACTGATGCCTGAATCACATGATCATGCCGCGATGTTAGCAGCAGGAGCGGGGTCGATGCAGCATGATACAGAGATGGCTCATGATATGAATATGCACACAAAGGCTAAAATTGCTATCGATGAAATACTAGATCAAGCTGATATGCTTGGGTTTACTCAGTTTAAGCTTAACTTCCCTCGCAGTGAGACTGGGGTTTATACGCTAGCAGCGAATACCATGAGCGGGGATATTTCCGATCCAAGATTAGATAGAACCACGCATATCGATCAGTACTCAGGTCGGGTCTTAGCAGATGTAACCTGGAATGAATACAACCCAATGGCCAAGTTCATGGCGGCGGGTATTGCACTTCATCAAGGTGATGTCAGCGTATTGAATAAAGTCGTTAATGTACTCTTTTGTTTAGCGTTTATCTTTATTGCAATATCCGGTGCTGTGATGTGGTTTATCCGCCGTCCTACAGGAAAGAAAGTGCTTGGTGCGCCACCACGATTTGAACATGAGGGTGTTTGGAAAGTAGGGTTAATCACTATCACCGTATTATCGTTTATGTTGCCTATGGCTGGTGGCGTTATAGCCTTAGTATTGTTTATTGATTGGCTTGTGTTCAATCGCATGAATAGACTAAAACTGGCATTGAATTAGTTTTTTAAACCTAGATCGATGCAGATACAAATAACGATAAAGCCTGTTTGAAAGCAGGCTTTTGTCGTTTTAATTCCTCAACGTTATATTCACCAAGTTAAACGCTAAGCAGTATTAAAATATATTCCCTTTCTAAATAAAATTGACCTATCAACATTGGTGTTAGTGCTTTGTTGCAATCTCGCCTAATAGTTACATTTCTAATGATTACGGTTGAAACTATTAATTTATTTACGACTATTTTACCACTGATTAACATAGATTTTACGACAGGGTAATATGCTTTTAAAACAGTTGTTTAACCTGTTGTTTATCGGTTGTTTATGTATGAGTTATTTTATTGTAAGCATCTGAGCGACAAGGTTGGGGGTTGATAGTTACAGCTCTAACTATTATAGTTGTAGTTAATTGAGCGTTCAATTAACAATTTTTAACAACAGTTAAGCATTTAATTATCAACAACCAAACATGGATAATTACTTTTTATGCCCAGACCAGCAATGAAAACGGTAAGACAACAACAGCTGATTGACGCGACGTTGATCTCTGTTGAACGTTACGGTTTACATCACACCACAATCAATACCATTAGTGGTTTAGCTGGACTGTCATCTGGCCTTATCAGCCATTATTTTGGTGGTAAGCAAGGTCTTATTGAAGCAACGCTCAAATACTTACTCGATGAACTTAAACAAGCATTATTAAGCCGTATTTTAGGAAAAAACTTATCAGCAGCGGAACGCTTGTCGATGATCGTCGAGTCTAATTTTACTGAATTTCAACGCTCAACTGCAGCGACTAAAACTTGGTTAAGTTTTTGGTCTCAAGCAGTCCACGATCCTGGATTAGCCAGACTGCAACACATCAACAGCCAGCGTTTGTATAGCAACCTCGCCTTTGCATTTAAACAATTAATGCCTGATGACGTGGCGATTAATGCTGCGAAACAAACCGCAGCGATGATTGACGGCTTTTGGCTGCGAAGTGCCTTGAGTAGTTGCCCTGAAAAAGAATTCGAACAAGCCCAAATTTTATGTAAAGCCTTTATCGAGGCTGTGATCATGCAGCACGGAGAAAATAAATGTCGTTAGTTACTTATAAAAATTATGTCCACGGACAGCCTCTCTCCAATGACTCGGGTGAAACCTTTGAAGTCATTAATCCGGCTAACGGAGAAGTAAGTTATCTCGTCGAAGTTGCTGATGCGAGTATTCAGCAAGCGACAATTGAAAGTGCAAAAGTGGGTTTCGCTACTTGGTCTAAAATGACGCCGATGGAACGTAACCGTATTTTATTAAAAGCAGTGGCCTTGTTACGTGAGCGTAATGACGAACTGGCTGTTATCGAAGTGCAAGACACAGGTAAACCTTGGCAAGAAGCCTCAGTGGTAGATGTGGTAACGGGTGCCGATTCAATTGAGTTCTTTGCTGGTATCGCACCAAGCATCGAAGGTAATCAACAACAGGTCGGTGATGATTTTTATTATACCCGCCGTGAACCATTAGGCATTTGCGCTGGTATTGGCGCCTGGAATTATCCACTGCAGATCGCATGTTGGAAAGCCGCGCCGGCATTGGCTTGCGGTAATGTGATGATCTTTAAACCATCAGAAGAAACACCACGCGGCGCAATCAAGTTGGCTGAAATATTTACCGAAGCGGGCGTACCAGATGGCGTGTTCAACGTTGTTCAAGGTGATGGTCGTGTTGGCGCTTGGTTAACCACACATGACGATATTGCTAAAGTATCTTTCACTGGTGAAGTCGGTACTGGCAAAAAAGTGATGGCAGCAGCGGCGGGCTCACTGAAAGAAGTGACGATGGAATTAGGTGGTAAATCACCGCTTATCATCTTTGATGACGCTGACATTGATAATGCCGTATCGGCTGCGATGCTGGCAAACTTTTATACTCAAGGTGAAGTGTGTACCAACGGTACGCGTGTATTTGTGCAAGACGCCATTTACCCGCGCTTTATCGAAAAATTACGTGAACGTACCGAGAACAACATCATCTGTGGCGATCCGATGGATCCTAAGACTAACTTTGGTGCGTTGATCTCGAAAGAGCATCAAGACAAGGTACTGAGTTTTATTGAAATAGGTAAATCAGAAGGTGCTGAACTCCTTACCGGTGGTCATGCCTTACAACCTGACAATGCGCCGAATGGTTACTTTGTTGCACCCACTATTTTCACCCAGTGCACTGATGAGATGACATTAAGCAAAGAAGAGATCTTTGGTCCTGTCATGTCGGTATTCACCTTCACAGATGAAGATGAAGTCGTTCGCCGTGCTAATGATACCCGCTTAGGTTTAGCGGCTGGTGTATTTACGCAAGACATTACCCGTGCTCACCGTGTTATTCATCAAATGCAAGCCGGTATCTGTTGGATCAATGCGTATGGCGCGTCACCTGCAGAAATGCCTGTAGGCGGATATAAAATGTCTGGTATTGGTCGTGAAAACGGTAGCGAAACCTTAAAAGCGTATACCCAGATTAAAGCTGTGTATGTTGGTATGCAACCACTTGAAAGTCCATTTTAAGGAGCGCATATGAGTCAAGTACAGGAACGGTATGATTACATCATTGTTGGCGCGGGTAGTGCGGGTTGTGTATTAGCCAACCGCTTATCAGCAGATCCAGCCAACAAGGTGTTGTTATTAGAAACCGGTGGCAGTGATAAAAGTATTTTTATTCAAATGCCAACTGCGTTATCTATTCCGATGAATAGTGCGAAATATGCGTGGCAGTTTGAAACCCAAGCTGAACCTTATTTGGATAATCGCCGTATGCATTGCCCTCGAGGCAAGGTATTAGGCGGATCATCTTCTATCAATGGCATGGTTTACGTGCGTGGTCATGCCCGTGATTTTGATGAGTGGCAGCAAAGCGGGGCAAAGGATTGGGATTATGCCCATTGCTTACCTTACTTTAAAAAAGCGGAAAGCTGGGCATTTGGTGGCGATGATTATCGTGGTGACACAGGACCACTTGCTGTCAATAACGGCAACAACATGAAAAACCCATTGTATAAAGCATTTGTCGATGCCGGTGTTGATGCCGGTTATATGGCGACCGATGATTATAACGGGTCGCAGCAAGAGGGTTTTGGCCCGATGCACATGACCATCAAGAATGGTGTGCGTTGGTCGACAGCGAATGCGTATTTAAAGCCTGTCATGCACCGCAGTAATTTGACTGTGATCACCCATGCTTTGGTACACAAGGTATTGGTCGAGGGCAAACAAGCGGTAGGGGTACGGTTTGAACGTAAGGGCAAGCTAACCACACTGCATTGCAATAAAGAAGTCATCCTTTCAGCTGGTTCTATTGGTTCTCCGCATATCCTGCAATTATCGGGTATCGGTAAAGCAAGTACGCTAGCTGATGCTGGTATTGAGCAAGTACATGAATTACCGGGAGTAGGCGAGAATCTTCAAGATCATCTCGAATTCTATTTCCAATTCAAGTGTCTAAAGCCGATTTCCCTTAATGGCAAACTCGATCCGTTAAACAAACTGTTTATTGGTGCCCGCTGGTTCTTTACTAAGACAGGGTTAGGGGCAACGAATCACTTCGAGTCTTGTGGTTTTATTCGTTCAAAACCGGGATTAGAGTGGCCTGATATACAGTACCACTTTTTACCTGCCGCAATGCGTTATGACGGTAAAGAAGCGTTTGCTGGGCATGGTTTTCAGGTGCATGTTGGTCATAACAAACCGAAGAGCCGTGGCTTTGTAAAAGTGGTCTCTAACGATGCACATGTTGCGCCGCATATTCAGTTTAACTATCTCTCTCATGCTGAAGATATAGCAGGTTTTCGGGCTTGTGTACGGTTAACGCGTGAGATCATTAATCAACCAGGACTGGATGAATACCGCGGTGAAGAGATCCAACCGGGAATCGATATTCAAACGGATGAAGAGATCGATCGTTTTGTCAGAAGCGCGGTAGAAAGTGCTTATCATCCTTCTTGTTCGTGCAAGATGGGCGAAGATCCAATGGCGGTGGTTGATTCAGAAACCAGAGTGCATGGTATTGACGGGCTAAGGGTGGTTGACTCCTCTATTTTCCCTTCCATTCCCAATGGCAATCTTAACTCACCGACTATTATGCTGGCAGAGCGCGCCGCTGATCTTATCTTGGGCAATACACCACTTGCAGCAAGTACTGCCAATGTAACCTTGGCCCCTGAGTGGCAGAAAACACAAAGGTTACAGGATCCTAAACGGCAGACTGTTTAAAACTATTTTTAATGAAATAGACCTAATGCGTTGTGTAAACGGCGCATTAGCAATATATAACCAAGTTACTTCAAGATGCAAAATCAGCAACCGAAAGTAGCTTGGTATAGGTATCAGACCAGCCTAAGCCACTCTGGCTGAATGGTCTTTTAATACCAAACTCAATTTATCAGGGTTTAAATATCGGTAATACGATATTTAAGGTTTGAGGGTTAATGCTATCTAAAAAAGGTTGCTAGCTTAAACGTTGAGGGCGGATTTTAAAACACAAGACGGATTAAGCTTGTGCTTTATATGATATTTACATGGAGTTTAAATGATGACTACCTGGCTTAGCATCGGTATTTTATTTACCTTTGCTGCAATTGCATTTGTAATTTTTCGTTGGGGTAATGTGCGCTGTGTCGGCGTTACGCCTGTTCGTACGTTTACCTTTATCGCTATTTTATTTACCTCGGGTTTGGACGTGGGACTGATCATGTTTCCGCTGACCGAATTTGCTGGTTATGCAAATCTTGCGGCAAGCCCTGAATACAGCTTTAGTAATCCGCTGGCCATTGAATTTGGTTTCTGGGCATTCCTGATCTGGGCGTTTTACTTTTTAACGTGTTTCTATTTTTGTGTTATTGAACCAAGAGTGAAATTCTTTGAGATCCCATTAATTAAATTCATCAATAACTTTATTATTATTGGTACTTGTGCGTTTACTGCTTACTTGTTACTGACCAATCTACCTTGGTATTTACCAGAGCTAGGTGATGGCGAAACGATAGTAGGTAGTTTCTATCTGATTGTGTTTGTTGTTATCGCAGCGGCGGTTTATTCAAGTACCAGTATTCGTTATGTGCGTATATTAAGTTTAGCTAGTACTTGGTTATTCTTAGGTCTGATCGTCGTGATGTGGGCTGGCGCGTTCTTATCTGAAGGATCAAGTGTCAGTGAGTTTGCAACTACCTTTGCGTTGATTGGCGATTATTTTGGTAATATACATCACTTTGTTTTACCTATGAATGATTACCATGAATTTTACTTATTCTGGTGGTTCTCTTGGAGCATCATGATTGGTCAATTCACCTCTCGTTTTGTTGGTGGCATGAAAACCTATCAAGTACTGATTGCAATGATGGTATTCCCGTCTATTCCAATCGCAGTGTGGTTCTCGGTACTTTACTACTACAGTGTGAATGAGATCGCGACAACTGGTTTCTATAACCTGGCGATGATATTAGTGGGCATCACCTTTGTGATTAACTCACTGGATTCATTAGTGCGACTTTATACTGATAATTTAAACTTAACTGTAGAACGTTTCGGTAAGGCTAAATACATTATTGGTAATGTGCTATTAATGAGTGGCTTGACGTTATTGTTTAAACTGGATTTCTTACAAATTCAGTGGGTTGGTGCATTAGCAATCGCACTTATTATCGGCTGTTTCGGTTATATTATGGCGAAAAAATACAAGCAGGTTGCAGCGATTGAATGTTCACCTAAAGAAAATAAAATTGATTTTAATAAAATTGAATTAGTGAACTAACATAGTCTCCACGCTCGTTTGAACGCATAAATTGGTTCGATAGTGGTTAGGAATACAACAAAAGCAAAATAACGTTTAGGTGTTATTTTGCTTTTTTCACATTTGCAGTATGAGTCTGGTGCACATTTCTGTTATTGTTTCGAAAAATAGGGGCGAATTTTGGAAGAGTTATGGAAAAGTATGAAGAATTATTAGTTTCATTGCGCCAAGTGATCAGAGCCATTGATATACATTCTCGCCAGCTGAATAAACAGTCCGGTTTAACGGGTCCTCAGC
This sequence comes from Moritella sp., assembly GCF_013215705.1. Classification (GTDB taxonomy): domain Bacteria; phylum Pseudomonadota; class Gammaproteobacteria; order Enterobacterales; family Moritellaceae; genus Moritella. Next base: position 92,652 of record NZ_JABSQR010000010.1, read on the forward strand.
TTATGGTGATGCAAAATATTGCAGCGCTTGATGCGCCACTAGCGAAAGACATAGCCAAAGAGATCGCCTTAAGTGCCGCGACCGTCACTACGATTATCGACAGACTTGAGAGTCGGACGTTGGTGATCCGGACGCGAAGTAAAACCGACAAACGTAAAGTGCATTTGTCACTGAGTGAATCAGGTAAACTATTACTGAGTAGTTCGCCCAAGCCGCTTCAAGACCATTTTATCAAGCGTTATCAAAATCTTGAAGAGTGGGAACAAAGTCAGCTATTGTCCGCTGTCGAACGTATAGCCTCAATGATGGATGCAGAAAAATTAGATGCTGCGCCAGTATTATTGGTTGGTCAAATTCAGGCGGAAGAATAACTTTTTTACTTAACTGATTTTATAACACTTTTACCTTTTTCTAGTATTAATTGCCGTGAGATGTTTTAGTCATGTTTGCGGTTTTTAGTACTTGTATAAGCTTTTAGTCGCTATTTCCTGTAATATTAGTGGTACTTCATTACAATAATAAGGATATTATTAATATGCAGAAAATTTTCGCTACCTCACTACTTCTTGCTTCTACATCTCTTTCTACCTTCGCTAATGCGAGTGAATGCGGCAGTGTTACCATTGCTGACATGAACTGGAATTCAGCCACCTTAATTGCCAATATTGACCGCTTCATTCTCGAACATGGTTTTGATTGTGACGCTGAACTTGTTCCCGGCGATACGATGCCAACGGGCACCGCTATGATTGAAAAAGGCCAACCTGATATTGCCCCTGAATTCTGGAGTAACTCGATGAAATCGGCGCTTGATCAAGGTGTTAAAGATGGGCGTATTCGTTATGCCGGTGTCACTCTTAGTGATGGCGGTGAAGAAGGATTCTGGGTGCCAGCCTATATGGTTGAGAAAGACCCAAGCTTAGCGACTATTGCTGGCATTAAAGCTAATGCGAAACTATTCGAACACCCTGAAGATCCGAGTAAGTCGGCATTTATGGGCTGCCCTGCAGGTTGGAACTGTCAAATATCAACATCGCAACTCTTTGAGGCGATGGATTTAGCCGCTTCTGGTTTTGATTTAATTGATCCCGGTTCCGGTGCGGGTTTATCGGGTTCTATTGCTAAAGCCTATGAGCGCGAAGAAGCTTGGTTTGGTTATTACTGGGCACCGACCGCTGTATTGGGTAAATACAACATGGTTAAGGTTGATTTTGGTACCGGTATCGATGAAAAACATTTCAAGGAATGTATCACCCAAAATGATTGCTTAACCCCTAAAGCAACCATGTATCCGCCTTCTGCAGTAGACTCTGTAGTTACCGAAGCATTTGCAGCGAGAGCACCTGAAGTAATGGCTTACCTTGCAGCCCGTTCATTTAAGAATGCTCAGATGAATGAATTACTTGCTTGGATGGAAGATCAACAAGCTGATGGTGAATACAGTGTTGAACACTTCATTATCAATTATGAAGATACCTGGTCACAGTGGGTTGATTCAGCAACCGCGAAGAAAATCAAGAAAGCAGTCTCAGCACTATAGCCTTTCATTATACGCAAACTACTTCAGTTTGCTGATTATGCAGATTGAAGTAGCTTGAGTATATATAGCCCGAATCATTCGGGCTTTTTCATCTTAGGAAACAATAATATGTCAGACAGTTCATGGCTTTCGGAAATACCGCAGCTAGATCGTCACCAATTACTCGGTATTAGAAAAACATTGGATGGCGCTTATCGCAGTTTTTCGCGTGAATACGGTGATAGTATTGAAGCATTTTTTGATCCCTTGCTTACTTTTCTCATCTGGTTTGAAAAATTATTACTCAGCAGCCCTTGGTGGTTAGTGATTGCGGTGCTTGCGGTGTTTGCTTATATTGCTAGTCGCTCTTGGAAATTAACCTTAGGCGTTGTTGTGGCCTTTTTCCTCATCGGCTTTTTTGGTATGTGGGACAATACGATGCGAACCATGAGTATTATTCTCATCTCTACTATGCTCGCGGTGATCATCGGTATTCCGATCGGGATCTCGATGGCACGCTCTGATCGTGTTCAGTCCGTCGTGACGCCCATCTTAGACATTATGCAAACCATGCCAGCCTTCGTGTATTTGATCCCTGTGGTGATGTTATTAGGCATAGGTAAAATACCCGGTGTTATCGCTGTTATTATCTACGCCGTGCCGCCTGTTATTCGCTTAACGAACTTAGGTATCCGTCTGGTAGACAAAGAAGTATTAGAGGCGGCGACGGCTTATGGTGCTAGCCCTATGCAACGTTTATTTGGTGTGCAGTTACCGCTGGCGATGCCTAATATTATGGCCGGTATCAATCAGACGATTATGATGGCACTGGCTATGGTGGTGATCGCATCTATGATTGGTGTGAAAGGCTTAGGCCAACCGGTATTGAAATCAATTACCAATCAATATTTCACCCTTGGCTTGATGAATGGTTTGGCCATTGTCGCGCTAGCGATTATCTTTGATCGGATCTCGCAAAGTTACGCAAAACGTACGTTACAAAATTTTGGAGGGCAGTAAGATGAATTCGCATGACAAGAGCAGTTCGAATGAGCAGAAAAGCCCGTTAATTCGTATTAAGAATTTATACAAAATTTTTGGTAAAAATGAGAAAAAGGTGCTGGAGCTAGTCAAAGCGGGTAAATCCAAAGATGCTATTCTAGCCGAAACGGGTCATACCGTGGGTTTATCGGATATTAACCTAGATATTTATCCGGGCGAAATATTCGTGATCATGGGGTTGTCAGGTTCGGGTAAATCAACCTTGATCCGTCATTTTAACCGCTTAATTGAACCAACTGCCGGGGAAATAGAAATCGCGGGTAGTGATGTCATGCAACTGTCGAGTAAAGATCTGCAAGGTTTTCGTCGTAATAAAATGTCGATGGTATTCCAACGTTTCGGCTTAATGCCACATCGCACCGTGTTAGAAAATATTGGTTATGGTTTGCAAGTGAAAGGCGTCAAGAAGGCGGAATGGAAGCGATGCGCAACACAGTGGTTGGAAACGGTAGGTTTGGATGGTTATGCTAATCAATACCCAAGACAGCTGTCTGGTGGGCAACAGCAACGTGTCGGTTTAGCCCGCGCCTTGTGTACCGATGCCGATATTCTGTTAATGGATGAAGCATTTTCAGCATTGGATCCTTTGATCCGCAGCGAAATGCAAGACCAGTTGATTGAGTTGCAGGAAAAACTACATAAAACTATCGTTTTTATTACCCATGATCTTGATGAAGCATTACGCTTAGGTGATCGCATTGCTATTTTGCGTGATGGGGTATTAGTACAACAAGGGACACCGGTTGATATTTTGCTTAACCCGATTGATGATTATGTTGAAGCCTTTGTTAAAGATGTAAATCGCGCGCGCGCATTGACGGTGGAAACGGTGATGCAGCCGCAAATTTGTCGTATCTCTGCTGCAACAATCGGTGAAGCAGTATTACAAATGCGCAAGTCAAAACAAGATTATGGTTATGTTATTAATGCGGATGGTTATCAAGGCGTGATCACACAAGATACCTTGGATAATATTGAAAAAAGTGATTACAACAATACGCTTGATGCGTCGTTATTAGATGATGTGCCTGCGGTGCAAAGCGATGCGTTACTGGAAAGTGTGATTCCTGAAATGCTGGATAATCAATTACCACTGCCTGTATTAAACGAGGATGGTGAGGTTGAGGGGCACTTGTGTCGCTCTACACTGGTCGAAGTATTAAGTGATCAGCCGAGTGTGGAAAAGGATAAAGTAACTCGCGTTTAATGGCTCGTGATGATGTATTGATTGTAAGATAAATATAAAAATGCCTATTACAGCAGGTCGGAGGTACTAGGCATTAAGTACTCATTATTCTAGAAACAGTGCCCTTCGTCATCATTGGCATTCCACCTGCTGAATCAACGTGTAATACCACTACATATTTGAAGTTATAATCTTTGTTAGTCACTTAGCTGACGCCCGATATCCGTCATTATACTGTGCTTTTCTTATATCCTTTTTTCTTACCGAAATCTACGTTAACGCTGTGCAAAAATGAACAACGCCTTTTTAATAATGACCATTCAGTAAAGGCATACTTTTATACATACTAACCTCGCTTCATAACGATAACTTTAGTTTATAGACGAGGGAAATATGAAAACACTTATTATTGGTGCTAACGGACAGATTGGTAAAAAACTAGTATCTGAATGTATTGATTTAGGTTTGGATATACGCGTGATGATCCGTGATGAAAGCCAAATGAGCTATTTCACAAGATTGGGTGTCGACGCTGTTGTAGGTGATCTAGAAGGTGATATTAGCCATGCTTTCAATAGTTGTGAGCAGGTGGTTTTCAGTGCTGGTTCAGGGTCTAAAAGTTGTCCTAAAAAAACCTTGTTAGTTGATCTATGGGGCTCTATTCGCGCTGTTGAAGAGAGTGAAAAGCAAGGGATTAAACATTTCATCATGGTCAGTTCATTAAAATCCTGCGATCCCCTTCGCGGTCCCCAACCAATTCGTCATTATCTAGTAGCAAGAAACCGTGCTGACGATAGATTAATTAATTCCACATTAAATTATACCTTGTTGCGTCCTGGCCGGTTACTTGATACCGAAGGTACAGGCAAGATCACTAGCAATTTTGATTGGAATGATATTAAAAATACTAATTCAACTATTACCCGTGATGATGTCGTCAGTACTATTTTAGCTGCAATAATTACCCCGCATAGAACGAATCGAACGTTAGATTTTATACAGGGTGACGTGGTAATCGAAGATTTTATGAATGACTTGTTAATAGGTGAGGTTGCCGTATGAGTAATATGATTGACTTTGTTAATAACCGTTCTGCTTGGGAACCTCAGGATCTACTAAGTGAAGACAGCTGGAAGTATTATCTTACGCCTGCAGATATCACTGAACTAGATAATGCGTTGGCTTATGTGGTGAGCAATAATATTACGCTCGAATTAATGAGCATGGATAACTTTGTGCTACCTAGTTTAGGTTTGAAATTAAAAGACATTCGTCGTGCGATTGAAAGTGACCGCGGTATTACAGTGCTTAAAGGCTTACCTGTGGCCAGATACTCACGTCACGAATTAACACTGATTTTTACCGGCATTGGTGTTTATTTAGGTTATCCCCTACGCCAAAGTTTAGATGGCGAGCTGCTACAAGAAGTATATAACAAAGGTGAAAGCCTTTACGCGAACACTGGTCGTGGTACTAACTCCAGTGACCCGTTACCGTGGCATACCGACCGAAGTGATATTGTCTCATTACTTTGTATTAGTAAATCCGAGACCGGTGGCGAGAGTAAATTAGCCAGTTTAACCAATGTATTTAACAAAATAAAAATTGAGCGACCTGACTTAGCAGAAACTCTCTGTTCTCCCTATTTTCATGGGCGAGCGCCCTTCGAACGTGGAGGGTTGCAACCTTGGTATTCATTACCCATATTTACAGAATATCAGGGCAAGTTTGCTAGTCGTTACTTACGTCGATTTATTGAATTAGGTCAAGATCACCCTGAAGTGCCGCGATTTACGGCATTGCAAATTGAAGCGTTAGATTATTTAGATGCAAGATTAGAAAAAGAAGATGTTTGTCTAAACCTTGCCTTTGATGAAGGCGACATGCAATTCATTAATAACTTTACCATATGCCATTCACGCAACGCCTATACCGATAGTAAAGCACAATCTAGATTGCTAATGAGATTGTGGTTAGCCGCTTACGCCGGTAGAGATTTAGCACCTGAGTTTTCTCCACTTTACGGCACAACACAAGGTGGTGTAGCGCGTGGTGGCATTCTTTTCTAAATTATTATCTAGGATCTTAATTATGTTACAGAACAACAATATCGCAGTACAGCAGGACAAAGCGTTAACGTTACTCGAAAGTATCATTCAAATTCCTGACGATTATGCTTTAGTGAATTGTTTGCTTTTAAATCATGATGATCAACCTATATTCGTATTCCGTTACGAGCATGTAAATGGCGTATGTAAGGGATTAGGTGGTGAGCATTTTTCAGTCAGTATTGATCTAGCCGCGACCAAAGTGATGGGATTCATGCATATCGAAAAGCAGCATTGTGGCCCTGGCTTACCTACAGATGATGTGGCAAGACAGCTAGCTATCGAGTTTTTACCGCAAGTAGCAGCTGATTTAGTTGATAGCTATGAAGTCAAATGGATCATGCGCCAACTCGAAGAACCGAACAAGATACCGCATGAGAGTCCGTTCCCATTCCGAGATGAAAATGATCATAAATGTCTAGTGACTGGTGTCAGAGTTAAATTCTTTTTCGAAAAACTGGGTGCTTGGGGCTGGGTTATTGTTGGTCGTAATAATAAAGTGATTGCGTTTGAACGTGAGATTATCTGGAGTACAACGCTAAACCGTCGTTCTACACCTGCATGGTTGCATGATAATTTTGTGGAAGAACTGGTGTCAGAACTTGGCCGTCTTAAATAACGCATTAGCACAGAGTTTAATGAGTTAATGAGTTAATGAGTTAATGAGTTAATGAGTTAAATTTAATAACAAGGTGGGTACTAGCCCATCTTTTTATTGTCTTGGTATTTAAAGGAATAAAAATGTCTGAAATATGGAAGTCGATTGAACTCATCGTTATTAATGAAAATCTGCTCAACGAGGCAAAAAACGAACTAATGAAGCTACAGACGGCAACAGAAAAAGAACCGGGTAATATTCAATTCTCAATTAGTCAGTCAACGGAAGTGCCGCTTAACTTTACGCTTTGGGAACGCTGGGTAGATCTACAAGCATTGCATGATCACTTAAGTGCACCTTATACGCAGTTTTACTTTTCACTTAAGTTAACGAAAGTGGGGCGCAGTCACAGTATGCTTCCATTAACAGCATAATTAACTGTTAAAGGACGTTAATGCGTAATGACTGTTACTAAAAAATATACGTTTTTAACCAGTTAATAAAGGCTTGTATTTTTGGACTATCTCTGGATTCACGATGGTATAATAACCAAATCTCAGTCGTGAAATCGTCGGGTAGAGACTGTACTTTTTTAATATCAGCGTGCGTGTCAGCAAGAAAGCAAGGTAGTATCGCTTGCCCTATACCGGCCTTCACCGCTTCAAGTTGACTTAAAATTGAGGACGCACTGCATTTCACGTTGGCGTTAGGAAAAAGCGTACTCAGCCATTGAGATGCAGGAGCCGAGTTATTATTAAAGCCAACCCATTCGTCATCTCCAGCGTGATTTGAAACGTGATGATAAACGCCCCACTGAACGTGTTTTACTTTTCGACCAATTAAGTGCTCGGGCGGTGTGGATGTTGAGCGTATTGCAATATCAAACGCATGATTAGTAATTGTATTGAATTCATATGATGTGCTGAACTCGAGTTTGATGTCTGGATATAGCAGATTGAATGAGCTTAGGTGTGGACAGATCAAGCTGTTTAGAATGGCTTCTGTTGTTGTTATCTGCAGTAAGCCGCTCGGGTGGTTATTTTCACTCTCTATATTCCTTTTCCACTGATATATTTCGGCCTCCATTTTTTCACCAGCAGCAATAAGCAACTTACCATTATCTGTGGGTGTATAACCTGAGGGTGACTTATTAAATAATGTTGTATTGGTTTCGGTTTCTAATTTCTTTAATCCACGAATCACAGTCGCGTGAGTCACATTAAGTGCTTCTGCTGCACCTGATGCAGATCCTTTGCGATAAGTGAAGAGAGCATAACGGATCAAGCCCCAATTTAAGTTGTACATTTTCTCACATCCTATTGTTCTATTTTTGATATTCCATCATCAGTAACAGCCCGTGTAGTATACCTCTAATCCTGTAACGAAGTGCGATAACTTTATTGGTAAGGCGCTGAATACATAGTCGACCATATTGACTTGTGGGACGTTGAATTACCGCATATGAATGGTGATATCTTAGATGCAAAGTATATTATTTTTTCTGGTCAGGAATTAACAGCACAGCAGCAGGCAAGTTGGTTTGCTTTGACTGAACATATCGATCGATTCGCCGCTGCAGATTTAGTGATTATTGCTGCGCCGACTTGGAACTGGGGTATACCTTATGTTTTGAAACATTATATCGATGTTGTTACTCAACCTCAGTTAACCTTTAACTGGACGCCTGAAGACGAAGACTTTGTTATTAAATACCTAAAATTGTGGTTAACAACCTGTATGGGCTGCGAATTGAAAATGATTAATATGACACTTAGTGCGGCAGGTGAAGAAGAACTGCAAAAATCGTATGTGCAAGCGAATGAAAAAATTGACGAAATATGTAATCTGATGAATAGCGTTGAGGCATTAATATAGCCGAAATATAACATCGTGATCTTTAGCATATAGCCTAGTTAATAGCAGGCTTTTTTGTTTGCCCAGCAAAGCTGGCAACCCCGTTCATTTGCAAGAAAGTGAAGTCACCCTGACTAAGGGAAAGATAATCCGAATGGCAAGGGCGCTACTGGCCAACGGTGGGGTCGGAGGTAATAGGCATTAAGTACTCATCGTTCCAGAAACAGTGATCAGCTTCAACATATTTATAAATAGTGAGTGAAATAATAAATATGTTAGTGATAAATTGACTTAAGTCATTCGTCATCTCCAAAGAGGTACTTATGATGCTCCTTATGACTGCAACTTACTCGTAATAAGTTGCAAAATTAAGGGGCGATTGTGGTTAATTATAGTTATTTAGTTAATAAAAAAAGTAGATTCCAGCAATGGGTATCGGCTTGTATCACTGTGATGATGCTGATGACCACTTTCTTTATACCGCCAAGTTATGCATTATTTGTTAGTCCGCCAAAAGATCCGATGCCGTTTATTCAGGCGCTATTCCCCGATGCTACCGCTATTTCTGATAAAACCCCAACGGAAGTTGGTGGTTATCCTATCTGGACTATTCGTAAAAACGATGAAGTCTTAGGTTATGCCTTTGAAACCAACGATATCGCTAGGATCCCTGCTTATTCTGGTGAGCCAGTTAATATGTTGGTGGCAATCGATCCACAAGGCACATACCTTACTGCAAAAGTATTAGAACATCACGAACCCATTATTCTAGCGGGTATTCCAGAGAGTAAACTATGGGCTTTCACTGATCAATATGCTGGTTTATCGGTGCGAGATAGGCTAAAAGTGGGTGGTAATAATAGTGAGAATTACGTCGCTATTGATGGTCTATCAGGCGCAACTGTTACCGTAATGGTGATGAACGTCGGGATCACCAAGGCCGCCAAGAAAGTCGCACAAGCACTGGCTATCATCAAAAAATCCAGTGGTATTATCCAACCTATTTCAACCATTAAAACCGAGTTATTTGAGCCCGCTGACTGGACGCAACTAACCGGTGATGGCTCTATTCGTAAGTTATACCTGAACCGTGAAGCCGTTGATAACAGTTTTGTCGGCACTGCTGCAGAGCATGTAGACGAAGCCGATAGTGATGAAAAGCAAGATATGTTTGCTGAGATCTATTTCACCCTTGTTGATATTCCCACCATAGGTAAAAACTTATTCAGTGCTTCTGATTACCAATGGCTAACCGCCAACCTTAAATCTGGTGAGCATCTGGTTGGGGTATTTGGAAACGGTTACTCATTTAAAGGCTCAGGTTATGTGCGCGGTGGTATTTTTGACCGTATCCAAGTTCATCAACAAGATAATTCGATCTCTTTTCGGGATCTGCAGCATGAACGTGTCACCGATATTTTTATTGCTGGGGCACCGAAATTTAAAGAGATGTCGGTATTTAGAATCGCAGCACACCACGAGTTTGATCCCGGTGCCGAGTGGGCGTTTGAACTGTTAGTTCGCCGTCAAACCGGTCCTGTTGATAGTTTGTTTAATAGCTTTAGAGGTCAGTATGACATGCTGGATAAGTATGTAGATACCCCGCCAGCTATTATACCTCCACCTGAGTTAACCCTGACTCAACAGGTATGGCAAGAGCGTAATACCGAAGTCATCCTCCTTATTGGACTCATGGTGGTATTACTGCTGATCTTGTTTTTCCAAGATGTGTTGGTTAGGCATCCTAAGTTCATGCATAACTTGCGTCATGGTTTTCTGGTGGTCACCGTCGTACTTATCGGTTGGTCATGGGGCGGACAGTTATCCATTGTTAATGTGTTTACCTTCTTACAAGCCCTGATGCATGACTTTTCATGGGATCTGTTCTTGCTTGACCCGATCATCTTTATCTTATGGTGCGCAGCGGCTGTCACCGTGCTGTTGTGGGGCCGCGCAGTATATTGCGGTTGGTTATGCCCATTTGGCGCCTTACAAGAACTGGTCAACGTGTTTGGCCGCTTTATTAAATTACCGCAAATCGAATTGCCGTACGCCGTGCATGAACGTTTGTGGGCAATCAAATACTTAATTTTACTCGCCTTATTTGGTGTATCACTCGAGTCACTGGCAGCCGCAGAACAGCTTGCTGAAATTGAACCTTTTAAAACCACGTTCTTATTAAAATTTGATCGTGAATGGCCATTCGTTGCTTGGGCAAGCTTGTTACTCTTATCGAGTTTATTTAATCGTAAAACATTCTGTCGCTATTTATGCCCGTTAGGTGCGGCATTATCCGTACCCAGCAAACTGAGTTTGTTCCAGTGGCTTAAACGCCGCTCTGAATGTGGTCAGCCCTGTAAAACATGTGCCAAAGAATGTGAGATCCAGGCCATACAACCAAACGGCGAGATCAATATGCGTGAGTGCCATTACTGTCTGGATTGCCAGGTGACGTATTTTAACGAGGAAAAATGTCCACCATTGAAAAAATTGGCCAGAAAGAAAAGAAAAATAAGCGATGAGCAAATTATCGCCATTACGAATACTGAATAAAGAGCAGCTAACACCTCATAAATAGAAGTTAATCGCATCGAAATAAACACAATTTTAATATCACGGAGAATCTTATGCTAGATGTTAAAAATAACAATATTGAAGTATCTGAAGAAACAACGTTAGAGAATGCAGATCGTCGTAGTTTATTTAGCAAAACGGCTATGTTAGGTGCGGGTGCGGTATTAGCACCGATGTCAGCAGCAATGTTTTCGTCAATGGCACAAGCAAAACGTGTCGAATATGCAAATAGCCCAGTAGTACACCCAGGGGAACTGGATGAATATTATGGCTTCTGGAGTGGCGGTCAATCTGGTGAAGTACGTATCATGGGTTTACCTTCAATGCGTGAATTAATGCGTATTCCTGTTTTTAATATCGACAGCGCGACAGGCTGGGGTTTAACAAACGAAAGTAAACGCATTAAAGGCGAAAGCGCGCATATTCTGGCGGGTGATGCGCATCATCCCCACATGAGTATGACGGATGGTCGTTATAACGGTAAATATGTGTTCATTAATGATAAAGCCAATTCACGTATTGCTCGTATTCGTTGTGATGTCATGAAAACAGATAAAATGCTCACTATTCCAAACGTACAAGGTGTGCATGGTTTACGTGTGCAAAAAGTACCTTACACTAAATACGTGATCTGTAATGGTGAGTTCGAAATTCCAATGGACAATGATGGTAAAGCATTGATGGAAGACGTAAGCACATACCGTTCGCTGTTTAATGTGATAAATGCAGAAACAATGGAAATGGCGTTCCAGGTGATGGTAGACGGTAACCTTGATAATACCGATGCTGATTACGATGGTAAATATTTCGCCTCAACCTGTTATAACTCCGAAATGGGCATGAGCTTAGGGGAAATGATCTCTTCTGAGCGTGACCATGTGGTGGTATTCAGCCTAGCGCGTTGTGAAGCGGCGCTAAAAGCCGGTAAATTCAAAACTTATAATGGCAATAATGTGCCTGTTTTAGATGGTCGTAAAGGCTCTGAGCTTACCCGTTATATCCCAGTACCTAAATCACCGCACGGTATTAATATCTCCCCAAATGGTAAATATTTTGTGTCTAATGGTAAGTTATCGCCAACGGTTTCAATTATTGCTGTTGATAAGCTGGATGCTTTGTTCAGTGATAAGATCAAACCGCGGGATACCATTGTAGCAGAACCAGAATTAGGTTTAGGGCCACTGCATACGGCATTTGATAACCGTGGTTTTGCCTATACAACGTTATTCCTTGATAGCCAAATTGTGAAATGGGATGTAGAAGAAGCGATCCGTGCCCACAATGGTGAAAAAATTAATTATATAAAACAAAAACTGGATGTGCATTATCAACCCGGCCATAACCACACGTCACAAGGTGAAACGCGTGACGCTGATGGTAAATGGTTAGTCGCTTTATGTAAATTCTCGAAAGACCGTTTCTTAAATGTGGGACCTTTACGTGCAGAAAACGATCAGTTAATTGATATTTCTGGTGACGAAATGAAGCTGGTACATGATGGTCCCGCGTTCGCTGAACCGCATGACGTTATCATTGTTCATCGCAGTAAAGTGAAACCACATAAACTGTGGACGCGTGATGATCCTATGTTTGCTGAAACGGTGGCTATGGCACAAGCGGACGGTGTTAACGTGATGGCGGATAACAAAGTTATTCGTGATGGCAACAAAGTACGTGTGTACATGACTTCTGTTGCGCCCGTTTATGGCTTGAACGAGTTCAAGGTTAAATTAGGTGATGAAGTCACGGTTGTGGTGACTAACTTAGATATGGTTGAAGACGTTACCCATGGTTTCTGTATGACCAATCACGGTGTACAAATGGAGATCAGTCCACAAGCCACTGCTTCAATTACCTTCACTGCGGATAAACCGGGAGTGCAATGGTATTACTGCAACTGGTTCTGCCATGCGCTACACATGGAAATGCGTGGTCGTATGCTAGTGGAAGCATAACCGTTAATAAGGCGTAATAAGGTCGAGTAATAGGCTGGATAAATGAGGGGGAGTCGCATTATTATTGCTCCCCTTTGTGGTATTTAACTATTATGTTTAATTATGGTTGTTATATTAATTATAGAAAAGAGAGTGTTAATGGCTAAACATGCATTTACCGTATTAACATCATTTATTTTATTCCTCTGTTTGCCATTGGCTGTTTTTGCGGCAAATATTTATGTTACCAGCGATGATAATCTGCAAACATCGTTAGATCTGGCGGATGATGGTGATGTCGTTGTAATTGCTGCGGGTGAATATATCGGTAATTTTACCGTTGATCATGCTATTACTGTCACTGGTGAAATGGATGCTGTCACCGGTGAAAAACGGGCTGTGATTAATGCCAATGGTGAAGGTCATGCCATTGAGTTACGAAATTCAAATATTACCATTCAAAACCTGACCATCATTAACTGGGGCAGTGACTTAACAGAGCAGAATTCAGGTATCTACACGGATAAAAAATCCACTAACATCACCATACAAGATAATAAGCTCAGTGGTGATGGCTTTGGCATCTGGATCCAACGTAGCCAAGATGTCGTCGTTAAAAACAATACCATTAAAGGGAATGCCAAATTACGTTCGTCTGATCGCGGCAATGGTATTCAGCTTTCTATGGTTCAAAAAGCCTTAGTAGTAGGCAATACGGTGAGCGAAACTCGAGATGGTTTGTATGTTATTTCCAGCCAAGATAATGAGCTGAGAAACAATACCCTGCACGATCTGCGTTTTGGTGTGCATTACATGTATTCGCATAACAACAAGGTATTGAATAACTTTTCTTATAATAACCGAGTTGGTTATGCCTTAATGAGCTCTCGTCAGTTGGTTGTGTCTGGTAATCGCAGTTTGAATACTGAAAACTATGGTTTTTTACTCAATTTTATTACCTTTTCGGAAATCTCCAACAATCATATAAAAGACGTGTGGACCAAGCCTGAAAATAAGGTTTTAGGTCGGGATGGTAAAGGTTTATTCATCTATAACTCGGGTTATAACACCATCAAATATAATACGGTTGATACTGCCGAGATTGGTATTCACCTAACCGCGGGTTCTGAGCATTCAAAGGTATACGGTAATAACTTTATTAATAACCCCATCCAAGTGAAATATGTGTCCAACCAACGCCAAGAATGGAGTGTTGATGGCGTCGGTAATTACTGGAGTAACTATTTGGGCTGGGATCTCGATGGTGACGGTAAAGGTGATACCGCCTTTGAGCCGAATGACGGTATTGATAAGATGATATGGCAATATCCAGAAGCGAAAGTCTTGCTTGATAGTCCTGCTGTGCTGTTATTACGTTGGGTTCAAAATCAATTCCCGATATTAAAACCCGGCGGTGTAAAAGACAGCCATCCATTAATGACGCCGAGTCGTATTGTCACCATCCTAGATCCAGAAAGTGCGATAGCTAACAATCATGTTGTACAAAATAGCGCTTTTGTAACAAACAATACTTTAACAAAAAATACGTTCACAACAAGTAGCGAGGCAACAGACTTATTATGACCGCTTCAATCGTATCAATGACAAATGTAAGCAAGCATTTTCAGCAATTAAAAGCATTAAACAATGTTTCACTACAGCTTGCAGAAGGTGAAGTTCTGGGGTTGTTTGGCCATAACGGTGCAGGCAAAACCACCATGATGAAAATTATCTTAGGGATTGAAAAAACCAGCAGTGGTGATGTCACTATTTTTGGTCGTGATCCGCAATCGAAACAAGCATGGCAAGACCGCCGTCATATCGGTTACCTACCTGAGAACGTGAGTTTTTATGATCACTTAACCGGTGTAGAAGTACTGCGTTATTTTGCCAAGTTAAAATCGGTACCACGTCGACAAGTTGCCGAGTTACTGGCATTAGTGGGGCTGACTCACGCAATGCAGCGTAAGGTTAAAACCTATTCCAAAGGCATGCGACAACGATTAGGGTTAGCGCAAGCCTTTCTTGGCGAGCCAAAACTGTTGTTATTGGATGAACCCACGATAGGTTTAGATCCCACTGCGACCCAAGAATTTTATCATTCTGTTGATCGCTTGAAACAGCGTGGCGCCAGCATTATTTTATGCTCCCACGTATTGCCTGGGGTTGAGCAACATATTGGCCGTGCGATGATCTTATCGGGAGGGCAAGTGATCGCGATTGGTAGTTTGGCGCAATTACGTGCACAAGCCAGTTTACCTGTGGTGATCCATACCCTAGGTATCACGGAACCGTTAAATTCAGACCCATTGTTAACGCGTTACAAGGGCGACAAGGATAGCTTACATGTGCAGGAGCACGAAAAGATGGCCGTATTAAAACAAATTATGTCATATGACAGCGTGGTTGATGTGCGTGTGGAACCGGCCAGTTTAGAGCAGTTGTATCAGTACTATTTAGCGAATGGTACCCCAATTCAAGGAGCCGCATCATGAATGCAATTTTAGCGGTTGCGAGTAAAGAGTTTCAAGATGGATTAAGAAACCGTTGGTTTGTGTCTATTACTGCTGTGTTTGCCATTTTATCGTTAGGACTGAGTTATTACGGCGCTGCGGCATCTGGCGGAGAAGGGGGCGGTTCGCTGTCTTCAACGATTGCGAGTTTGTCTAGTCTTGCGGTATTTCTGATCCCGCTCATTGCATTATTACTGAGTTACGACAGTTTTGTCGGCGAGCAGGAAGCGGGCACCTTGTTATTGTTACTGACTTATCCGCTGAGTAAGGGACAGCTGTTACTGGGTAAATTTGTCGGGCAAGGGGCTATTATTACGTTAGCGACGGCGCTGGGTTTTGGTAGTGCCGCGGTGATGATGGGCTTTCAATCTGGGTTTGAGGGGGTATTTGCTGCCTTTGGGTTATTTATTGTTACCGCCACCTTGCTCGGGCTGGTATTTATCAGTGTGGCTTACGTGATCAGCATTGCCGTGAATGAGAAATCACAAGCCGCAGGTATCGCATTATTGGTGTGGTTTTTCTTTGTATTGGTATTTGATCTGGCTGTGCTGGCTGCACTCGTGAGTGTGGACGATGGTTTGACCCAGCAGGGGCTAGTGAATGTGATGATGTTTAATCCTGCCGATGTGTTTAGGTTGATTAACCTTGCCGCCCTTGATCGCGGTGATGTTAATGGCGTGATCGCGGTGGCGATTAATTCGAGTCAATCTATTACCGTATTAATGACGATCATGGTGGCGTGGATAGTGGTGCCGTTGACGGTGGCGAGAATTGTGTTTGCGAATAAAAAATTATAATTACAAAATTGCATTAAATTAATGAAGGAATATTTATGTTTAACTCAAAATTAAGAATCTTGTCTCTCGGGATGTTGCTGGCATTTGCTGTTGGCTGCGGAGAACAAACTGAGCAGCAGGCGATGGTACAGCAAGCGATGAAGATTGAACAAGCGGATAGTTGTCATTTATGTGGCATGATAATCAGTAATTTCCCAGGGCCGAAGGGGGAAAGCTATGCATCAACCCAAGACGATATTAATAAATTTTGCTCTACACGGGATCTGTTTGGTTTTATTCTACAACCCGAAAATAAACGCCAAGTGAAAGAGGTGTTTGTTCATGACATGAGTAAAACACCTTGGGGTCAACCGAACGACGAGTACTTCATTGATGCCAAACAGGCTTGGTTTGTCATCGGTTCCACTAAAACTGGTGCAATGGGGAAAACGTTAGCGAGCTTTAGTATTAAATCGGATGCTGAAGTCTTTATGCAGGAATTCGGTGGTCAGTTGTATCAATTTGATGACATCACGCTTGCTGATCTTTAATTAACTCTCCCTGTGAACGTGGCTTATGTTGTAATGAACAGGCTGCGTTTACTCATCCACATGTCTTTACTTCTTACCTACAAGTTTATTATTTATAGCGACATAAATGGTCTGCTGCTATCTTTGAATCATATATTCAAACGTTAGGAGTATATATGCTATCAACTGAAAACATCATCACGCAAGTGAAACGTAGTGTTCAGCTGCTATCTGCAACCTACATTGTACTGTTTGGCTTATTGTTTACTATCACGATGATAAGCGGTTATTACAATATACCGATCTCGTCGTTTACCCGTGATCCAACTGTGGTGCTGGGGGGGCCTTCGTATATTGGTTTTATATCTAACATAGGTATATTATTTTGGGCTTTTACTGCGGCGATCTGTCTTTTTTCTTCAGTTATTCATAAGCAAGGCAATAACCAAGCGACCTCTCAATTTTTGCTCTATTCAGGGTTACTTACCTTGTGGTTGTTATTGGATGATATGTTTATGTTGCATGATTCATTGCTACCTAATCATTTGATGATACCTGAAAAACTGGTTTACTTAGGCTACGTAACAATCGTTCTAGTTTATCTGGTTAAATTCAGAACTGAAATATTGAACCACGAGTACGCAACTTTATTTATCGCTTTTAGCTTCTTTGCACTGTCAGTTTTGGCTGATTTATTGTTAGAACAACAAGGGTTTGAATTTTTGCTCGAGGATGGCTTGAAGTTATTCGGGATTGTTACCTGGTTTATATTCTTTTTCAGAACATGCCGAGTTTATCTTCAACGGGAGGGCGTGTGAAAATGAGTCAGTAACTAACTATGGCTCAGTAATCATTAAACACAAATAATCAGTGGCAGTCATAAACACACATACAGTTCCCTTGTCATGTGTGTTTTCGGTGTGCATTGCTGCAGACGGTATCGCCTAATTAAACAACTACGTATTGTTTTGCTTGTCTTGCTTCAACGATATATCTTCTTTTTAGCTTTTTAGCCATGTCTGGTGTTAGATCTGAATGCAACATTTCTAATGTGCTTTGACCTTTACTTTTCAGGTACGCGACAACTAATGGACGTGTTGGGTCTGCGTGATTTTTAGCCCATTCATAGCTTTTTACTGCGTTTGCTGGTGGCGTTTTTTTCGCTGCGATATATACACTACCATCAGGAAAAGATACACGGTAAATATTGATCATTTTGTTCTCACTTTAATCTTCGTCATCAAAATACTAAATTTTATCGACCTAGTATGACAGCTTTTCGAGTGTTAAACATAATTACTTAGATCTCGCACCGAGCCAATTGTACTTATTGCTTGAATCCAGTACCACTTAGTTAATGCAATAGGTATTAAACGCGGATGGTTTAAGTAATTAACCCGCTTGTATCGACATAATCTTGGTCATACCGTTGGCATTGTCTGTTATGTACACCGGAACCGACATTGTACCGTGAGGTAAATTATTGAGTTTAACGAGGTGAATTCATATATTAATGAATGAGCGATGATTACAGTTTTAGTGGTCATCGCTTTTTTTATGACGGAAAACATGATGTTAATAAGGAAACGAATAGTTATTTATATTAGACTCGTAAACATATATTAGCGTGTTGAATTAACTCATGGAGTAATAATGGCTTTTTATGATAAACCAGCTGAAGTCTCAGCGTTTAATGCAAAGTTTGAAGCACAGAAGATTGCCTTTGCACCCGTTGCATTTCAGGTGGCGCGTTGCCTATTAAAGTTTGGTATTTTAAAAGCGGTTGATGACGAAGGTAAGCAAGGCATTAGTTTGTCAGCATTGACAAACAAGCTTGATACCAGTGAATACGGTATCAGTGTATTGCTTGATATGGGATTAAGCATGGGGCTAGTGTGGCAACAAGATGACAACTTTATTTTAGATAAAGTGGGTTACTTTTTGCTTCACGATGATATGGCATTAAAGAATCTCGATTTTACCCACCATGTTTGTTACCAAGGTCTGTTTGATTTAGATAAAGCCATTGAAACCGGCACGCCTGCTGGCCTGCATGTATTTGGTGATTGGAAAACGATTTATCCGGGTCTGAGTCAATTACCCGAAGAAGCGAAAAGAAGTTGGTTTGAATTTGATCATTACTATTCAGACCATGCCTTTCCTGAAGTACTGGCATTATTGTTTGAACACAAGCCAAAACACATTTTAGATGTGGGTGGCAATACCGGTAAATGGTCATTAGCGTGTACCAAGCATGATGAAAACGTCAACGTTACTATCATGGATTTACCGGGGCAGCTTAATGTGGCATTGGCAAATGCGAAAGAGGCGGGTGTTGACGATCGTATTCACGGCCATGAAACCGATTTACTTGATGAAAGCCGCACCTTCTTTGCTGGTGCCGATACCATCTGGATGAGTCAGTTTTTAGACTGTTTTAGCAAAAGCGAGATCTTAAGTATTCTTAAACGTGCTGCTGACGTTATGACAGCCGATAGTCGTTTATATATCTTAGAAACGTTCTGGGATAGACAGCCCTACGAAGCGGGTGCTTATTGTGTCAATGCTACGTCTATCTACTTTACTGCTATGGCCAATGGCAATAGTCGTATGTATCACTCTAAAGATATGATGCGTTTGATCCAAGAAGCGGGTATGTATATTGACCAAGATACCGATGATTTGGGTCTTGGCCATACGCTTCTCGCTTGTAAAAAGAAATAATCGAGAATATTGACAGTAATATTTTGTAAGCGAAAGTAAGCGTTGTTATTGTTGCATTTACAATCAAATAGTCATTATCAGCTTATAAAATAGAATAAACCATCCGATGTAACCAGTTGATAGTTATTGCGTTTTAAATTTAGCTGTTGATTTATTGTTCACGATTAATTATTATGGCGGCATATTTATTGCCGCCATTTTAGTTTTAGGAGAAACCGTTGAAGTTACATCTAGAAAGTATTAGCTCTTGGTCAACTTCCGGCGCTGAAAAAACTAACAATACTGACGGCATGCAAAAAAAATCATCAGTTTGGCCAAAGTTAGAGTTTGTGCCGGCAATGCAACGTCGACGTTTAAGCCCTTTCGCTAAGATTGCACTGTATACGGCTGAAAATGCGCTCTCTGCAGCGTCTACATTGGCTGAAACATCAGTGTCTGAAGCACCAGAACTTGAAATGTCAGAACTTGAAATATCAAAACAATTAGCACAAATTGATATTGTATTCTCGAGTCGTCATGGTGATTTACACAAAACATCAACATTACTGACTGATCTTGCTGCAGAGCAAGATATTTCACCGACCGCATTCAGTACTTCTGTTCATAATGCGGTGCCGGGCTTATACAGTATCCTCAAGCAAAATAAACAAGCAATTAACGCCATATCTGCAGGTAAAGATAGCTTCTTTTATGCGTTTGTTGATGCCTACGCGCGACTAAAATCAGGTCGAGCCAATAAGCTACTTATCGTGCATGTTGACCGTGAACTGCCAGAATTGTATTCCCAGTTTCAAGATGAACAGCAAGTGGATCATGCGGTTGCTATGGTGGTGACGCTAACGCCTACGCCAGCGACAATTGCCAATATCGACATTAATTTTAGCACCTTCTCGGGCGCTGACAACGGCGATAAGCAAGGCGTTCAACAAGATACGGCTGAATTGAATTTGCCCGCAGCCTTGTGTTTTATTAACTGGTTTGATACCAACTTAGGTTTAACACCAAAAATAGTATCAAAATCAACGTTACAATATACGTCTGATCGCCATATTTGGACTTGTGATTTAATCTCCGGATCAATGAATGTTTAAGGCACTTAACTATGTTTATAAAGCGCTTAATTATCTTTGGCGTTTATTTGCTACGGCTACGTGCTTTAGCTTATTTGGCGTGGGTGGGTTGATACTGACGGTGTTGGTATTTCCGCTACAGAAATTGTGTATTCGTGGTGAGCAAGCGCAAAAACGTGCAGCCCGTAAAACCGTACATTATAGTTTCCGGCTTTTTATTGCCACCATGGCGTTTACGCGGATCTTCGCATTTGATCTGCGTGATAGAGCAACGTTGGCTCAACTGCAAGGTCAGTTAGTGCTTGCTAATCATCCCTCGTTGATTGATGTGGTGGTATTGCTGTCTATTATCCCCAATGCTGATTGCGTGGTAAAAGCCCATTTATTTAGCAATCCCTTTATTCGTGGGGTGATAAAAAATGCCGGTTATATCAGTAACGCTGACCCCGAAGCCTTGCTCGATGCGTGTAAATCATCATTAGATCAGGGTAATAATCTGATTATATTCCCTGAAGGTACACGTACCGTACCGGGAAAAGAAGTAGTTTTTCAACGTGGAGCAGCCAATATCGCCTTACGTTGTCAGGTACCAATTACCACAGTATTAATTAATGTCACGCCAAGTACATTAACCAAAGCAGAATCTTGGTATCAGATCCCAAGCGAAAAAGCTAAATTTATGCTGCAGTTAACACGTAATGTACCGTCAATTTCAACTGCAGCAACACCTATGAGTAAACAAGTTCGCCATTATTGCCGTGAACTTGAAAGTTATTTTAAACAGGAACTACAGATCCATGACTGAATTAAAAACTGAGCTAAAGCAGCTTATTATTGCGGAACTAGACCTTGAAGATATTGAAGTTGAAGATATTAACGATGCGGATGCATTGTTTGTTGAAGGCTTAGGTTTAGATAGTATCGATGCGCTTGAATTAGGTCTGATCCTAAAGAAACATTACAACATCAAAATCGATGCAAACTCGGAAGAGATTAAACACCATTTTTCATCGATTAATGCATTAAGTGCATTCATTACTCAGACTCGCACAGCGGCTTAATTAAGGATTTTCCATGCAATCTAGAGAACAGATCTACCAAACACTAGCCGATATCTTAATTGAAGAATTTGAAATTGAAGCCGATGATATTAGCTTGGAAGCTAATTTATATACTGACTTAGACTTAGACAGTATTGATGCCATTGATTTAGTGATTAAATTACGCGACATTACTAACGAAAAAATTGAACCTGAAGTGTTTAAATTAGTACGTACAGTAGAAGACGTTGTAAACGAAATCGAAAAACTAACGTTAACGAAATAATCGTTGTTCGCTTAGTGCATCGGTGAGTCATATGTTGAAGACTTTATGTTGAAAAAAATAGTTACTGTGCTGTTGGGATTGTGCTTATTGCTCTATCCCTTTGCTGTCTATTTAGGACTAAATTATGTTAGTCCTTTTTGGCTTGCCCTGGGTTTGTTAGCCTTGTTAATGTCGCGTTTAGTGATGTTACGTGGGGTCTTAAATAAAATGCCGTGGTTGTTACCTGCTACCGCACTGGGTGGCTTAGCGATAGTTACCTCGTTATTCACGGACTCTGATATTGGTTTTAAGTTATACCCACTGATGGTCAACTTTGCCATGCTGGCGGTATTTGCGTATTCATACCTTAAACCGCCCACCGTCATTGAAACGTTTGCGCGATTACAAGATCCGAACTTACCTGAACATGCGATTAATTACACCCGTAAAGTTACCTTAGTGTGGTGTGCTTTCTTCATCATTAATGCCAGTATTTCATTGTACACGGCGTTATATTGCTCATTTAAAGTGTGGACTCTTTATAACGGTTTCATTGCTTATATCCTGATTGGCAGTCTATGTGCGGTTGAATTTGTTGTGCGCCTGTTTGTACAGCGTCAGCACGCCAAGGATAATGCCGAAATCAGTGACAACTCAAGCATTGAAACTGCGAACAAGGAAGCTTAAGCAATGACGGAACTGTCGCTATGTCAGCGTGATATTTGCTTTTACCTTAACAAGCAAGCCTACAGTTTTGAGCAATTTAATGCGGATATTAGCCATACTCGGCAGGTGATCCGCCAAACGCATGCCGACAGTGTGTTGTTATTTCATCAATCAAGCTATCAGTTTAGTGTTGGTTTTTTTGCCCTCGCACTAGAAGGTCGGCACATTGTTATGCCACCTAATGCACAGCAGCAAACGCTCATGTATATCGCGCCGCAATGTCAGGCTACGCTCGGTGATATAAATGTCGACGGTCTCGATGCGATCAACACGCCATTAATTGATACGCCTTTAATCAACGAGAGTAGTAGTGCCAGACATGATGTGCTTGCTGCTCAGATCCAGCCATTACAAAATAGAGCGGAGCTGTTTACACCATTAGACTGTCAAATTACCTTTTTCACTTCGGGTTCGACCGGACAGCATAAACCGATTGTGAAACAGTTTAGTCAGCTTAACTGCGAAGTTGATGTATTGATTAAAACTTTTACTGCGCGGTTAGAAAACTCACAGTTGTTGTTAAGCACGGTTTCTCATCAGCATATCTATGGGCTGTTATTTAAACTGTTGTTGCCGTTAAAATCTGGCTTGGCCATTGTTAACGATACCTTTGAATACCCAGAACATATTAGTCAATATTTAAGTAAAGAGTTAACCGAAGGGTTAGATAAAGAGTTAACTGAAAAGTTAGCTGATGGCACCCGAACGGCATTGTTGATCTCAAGCCCTGCACACCTAAAACGCCTGAGTTTAGACAATGTCTTGATGCCGAACAAAGCGCAATTACAAGCTGTGTTTAGTTCGGGCGGCCCGTTACCGTTTGAAATCGCGAAAACGTTATGTAAGCAATTATCGCAAGCACCCATTGAAGTATTTGGCAGTACCGAAACCGGTGGTATCGCCTGGCGACAGTGTCAAGAGTCTACCCCGAGTGCGTGGCAGGTTTTCCCTGATATTAGCTATCGTGTGATGGCTGAAACTGCACAGTTGGTATTAACATCGCCCTATATTAATGACGCTAATTACGTGACAGAAGATCGCGTTCAGCGTATTGATGAGCAGCACTTTGCAATGTTAGGCCGCGCCGATCGCACGATTAAACACGAAGAAAAACGCCTTAACCTCGATCATATGGAACGCTGTTTACGGCAACATGTGCTGGTTAATGAGGTGCGGGTACTCGTACTCGATGGCGTCAAAAAGCAAGTGTTAGCAACAGTGATTGAATTGACCGAAGAAGGGCAGGCATTACTGAACGAACAAAGTAAAAAATCATTGAATGATAGCTTTAAACAGCATTTACTCGGTGAGTTTGAACGTATCTGTGTACCTAAGAAATGGCGCTACCCAGCACAAATGCCATTTAATTCTCAAGGTAAATTAGTGATTAAAGAATTGGAGAAATTGTTTGACTGAATTAGTAAAAGTGGATGCCAGGATCCTGAATAAAGTGCTAAGTGATGACCGCGCTGTATTAACCTTGCATATCCCGACAGACCTAGATTACTTTAAAGGTCATTTCGATCAAGCACCAATTTTAGCCGGTGTGGTGCAATTGCATTGGGCGGCAAAGTTCGCACAACAATACTTAGACATTAGCGCAACGGATGTGATGGATATTCAAGTGCTGAAGTTTCAGGAAATGATCTTACCGGGTCAAGAAATTGTGCTCACGCTCACTAAAAAATCAACCGAGAAAGTGTTATTCAGTTATCAATCGACACCGCTAAACGGTGATATTAAATCTCATTCTTCTGGTCGACTTATTTTTGCTGAAACAGCCGTTCATCATGTTTTAGAAGACATAACGCTAACTATTTCAGAAGACAATAAAGCAGGTGAAGTGTGAGTTATTGCATTGTCATTCCTAATTATAACCACACCGTCGTGATTGATCAGTTATTAAGGTCTTTAGCGGCATTCAATTTACCAGTGATCATGGTGAACGATGGCAGTGATGCTGATAGTAGCGGATTTATGCAGGCGTTGGCTGATAGGTACAGTTATGTGACGCTAGTCAGTCATCCCTATAATCAGGGCAAAGGTGCTGCAGTGCAAACAGGTTTTAAACAGGCTGATAAAATGGGTTTTACCCACGTGGTCCAAGTGGATGCTGATGGTCAGCATGATATTACTGATATCAGTAAATTGGTTGAATTATCACAGGCGCAGCCAAATCAGCTTATCAGTGGCAGACCAATTTATAATGAATCGGTACCGAAACATCGCTATTATGCCCGTTATTTAACTCATGTTTGGGTATGGATTGAAACGCTATCATTTGATATCAAAGATACCATGTGTGGTTTTCGGGTGTACCCACTGGCTGAGACATTAGGCTTGTTAGCGAAACATGGCTCTCTTGGCCACTACATGGCGTTTGATACCGAGATCATGGTGCGTTTATATTGGGATGGTGTAGAAACGACGTTCTTACCAACCAAGGTTAACTACCCTGAAAATGGCGTATCGCATTTCCGTTTATGGGAAGACAACGTGGCTATTTCCTGGATGCACACCCGTTTAGTGTTTGGCATGTTAACACGTTTACCGCAGTTATTATTGCGTAAACTGGGGAAATAGTACGATATGACTACCACAGTACACTGGTCAAAAATGCAAGAACGCGGTACCTACCTTGGTATGAAAACATTACTGTTTTGCTACCGAATTCTAGGCCGTACCGGTTTATCTATTATTCTTTATCCTGTGATTGTGTATTTGTATTTCACCGGTGGGGAAAGTAAAAAAGCCTCGTTAAATTACCTTGGCAAAGTTGCCAAGCGTAAAGGCAGTTCGAAACAGCCGGGTCATCGAGAAGGTATTAAACATTTCTATACTTTTGCCCAAGGCGCATTTGATAAGATCGATGCTTGGACAGGCAAGATCACTATCGATCAAGTGCAGTACAGTTATGACGAAAAATTTAAAAAATTACTCGAAGATAATAAGGGCGCAGTATTTATTGGCTCGCACTTGGGTAATTTGGAAGTATGTCGCACGCTCAGTGTGGGTAAGTATAAAACCCGTATTAATGTATTGGTCTTTACGCATCATGCGATTGAATTTAATAAGATAATGCAAAAGATTAACCCCAATGTGAATGTTAACTTCATTCAAGTGTCAGATGTGGGTGTTGATTTAGCCATTTTATTAAAACAACGCGTAGAAGCGGGTGAGAAGGTCGTTATTGTCGGTGACCGCACTAGTACAACGTCTCCTGGACGCGTGGTTTATGCCGATTTTTTAGGTCAGCAAGCGCCGTTTTCACAAGGGCCATTTATTCTCGCTTCGTTGCTGGAATGTCCTGTGTATTATCTGTTTTGTTTGAAAGACGGTAACAAATATCGCCTTATTTTCGAGCATGTATCAGATAAGTTGAAGTTTGCACGTAAAACCAGACAAGCCGATATCGGCGAGTTAATTAATCAATATGCGCAAAGGTTAGAACACTTTTGTCTGCAATACCCGTATCAATGGTTTAACTTTTTTGATTTTTGGCAAGAAGACCATAAAGTAGAACGTAAGAAATAGTTTGGAGAAGTCAGTGGCTACCACTAAAGCAACAATTAAGTTTGGCGAATCACGTTTAACGATTGAAGATATCGTTGCAATTTCGAAACAAGAAAAGCATGTCAGTATCAGTAATGCACCTGAATTAACCAATAAGATCGATTCAGCGTTAGCCTTCTTAGACAGCTTATTAAAAGAAGATGGGGTTATTTATGGCGTAACCACAGGTTATGGCGATTCTGTCACCGTAAAAGTACCCCTTCACCTGGTACATGAATTGCCATTACACCTTACCCGTTTTCATGGTTGTGGTTTAGGGCAGTTATTCAGTGTTGCCGAAGGCCGTGCTGTGTTAGCGACGCGTCTTACTTCGTTAGCCCAAGGTTATTCTGGCGTCAGCTGGGAAATGCTACATTTATTGGCTGCATACTTAGAACACGACATTATTCCAGCGATCCCACAAGAAGGCTCGGTTGGCGCAAGTGGCGATTTAACCCCGTTATCTTATGTTGCTGGCGCATTAATTGGCGAGCGTGATGTGTATTACAAAGACCAGATCCGTAACAGTGGTGAAGTCATGCGCGAGGTGGGTTTAACACCGTTAGTATTGCGCCCTAAAGAAGGGTTGGCGATCATGAACGGCACGGCAGTAATGACGGCTGTTGCTTGTTTAGCGTTTGATCGTGCTAACTATCTGACTAAACTGGCGGCGCGTATTACTGCCATGGCGAGTCTGTCTATTCAAGGTAATAGCCATCATTTCGACGAGATCTTATTCTCGGTAAAACCACATCCAGGTCAGCAACAAGTGGCGACCTGGATCCGTAATGATTTAAACCACGCTGAGCATCCGCGTAATGCTGACCGTTTACAAGATCGTTACTCTATTCGTTGTGCGCCGCACGTTATCGGGGTATTACAAGATTCACTGCCTTGGTTCCGTCAAATGATTGAGAACGAGCTGAACTCGGCGAATGATAACCCGATCATTGATGGTCAAGGTGAGCACGTATTACACGGTGGTCATTTTTACGGTGGTCATATCGCGATGGCGATGGATAGCATGAAAACTGCGGTTGCTAACCTAGCCGATCTTGCTGACCGTCAGTTAGCGTCTTTGGTTGATACTAAATATAGTAATGGCTTGCCATCAAACTTATCCATGAGCAGTGAAGAACGTCGTTATATTAACCACGGTTTTAAAGCCATGCAGATTGGCGCATCAGCGTACACCGCGGAAGCATTGAAACAAACCATGCCGGCCAGTGTGTTCTCACGCTCTACTGAATGTCATAACCAAGATAAAGTAAGCATGGGTACGATTGCCTCGCGCGATGCAATGCGTGTTTTACAATTGACAGAGCAAGTATTAGCGACGACATTATTGGCGACAGTACAAGGTCTACGCATTCGTATTGAACGTAAAGAGTTAGATTTAGCCAGTTTACCTGCCGCTGTGCAAGCAATGTATAACGACATTTGCAGCTTCTTTGAACCGCTAGTAGAAGACCGACCAATGGAAAGTCTATTACGCTTTACAATTGATGCGATTCAAACCCAGCGTTGGGCGCTTTATCAATAATCGCTTATCAGAAGCAAGATACCAGCAAGGTAATAAATAAATGAGCAAAAATAGTCTGTTATCAGAATCCGTTATAATTGACGTACCGTTTCATGATTGTGATCCGATGAATGTTGTTTGGCACGGTAACTATGCGCGTTACTTTGAAGTCGCTCGCAGCGCGCTATTACGTAAAATGAATTACGATTATGAAGATATGAGTAAATCAGGTTACGTGTGGCCAATTGTTGATATGCGCGTGAAGTATATTGCTTCGGCACGTTATGCACAGAAGATAAAAGTGGATGCACACTTAGTTGAAGCTGAATCGCGCTTGAAAATGGAGTATGTAATCACCTGCTTAGAAACGGGTAAGAAGTTAACTAAAGCATCGACTATCCAGTTAGCGGTTGATTTAGAAACACAAGAATTGCAATTTGTGACACCTGCTGTTTTTACTGATAAGTTAAACGGTGAACTAAATGGGTAGTTGGTTACGACTGCTGCTATTAATGTCATTGGCTGGCAACGTATTTGCAGCTGACTTAAATGCAGATGAAATTGAGGCCTTAAGCTCAGATTCAGCGACACCACTGTCACTATTATCGCAGTTTAAACCGTTGACAATAGCCAGTGGCACGTTTGTGCAAAACAAGTATTTCACGATACTGAAAAACCCGATAACGTCAACGGGTGAACTGTATTTAGATCAAGCCTTGGGTTTTGTCTGGCATACCAGTAAACCGATTGCGTCGACCATGATACTCAAAGACGATGGGTTGTTTTCTATTGATCATCGTCAGCAGCAAAAGCAGATCAATAATGCCACGCCCATTGCCACCGTACTCATGAGTGCCTTGTCTGGGGATCTTGCTGCGCTCGAAAGTCAATTTAGCTTAGCGGTCACTTCATTAACAAAAGTACCATTAACAAACACTGCATCTGCAAACCAAACCTGTATTGAGTTAACGCCAAAAGACGCGACGATAGCCAAAGTGATGCGGGTGATTGAGTTATGCGGGAAGGATGCTGTCGAGCATTTAGTATTATTTGAAACCTCGGGTAACCGTACCGAGATTGAACTTAGTTTGACTGCGGTTGATGAACTGCCAAAGGCTATTCGTGAGCAACTCTAATTTTAGTAACAACAGTAATATTCGTCACTGTGCTAACAATAATAGTAACAGTGATCGTATCAATAACAGTAACAGTAACAGTAACAATAGCGCGAACAAAAAAGTTGGGCTTAAATGTTACTTACTGCAATTGGTTGCGGTATTGCTATTAGCGGGTTATCAACTTGGTTGGGGACAATGGCAGATAGAGACTAACATTCTGTCGTTATTACCGACCGATAGCCAAGCGCAAGCAAGCCAGAAACACAATATACAGCAAGCCAAGGCTGCATTATTCCAACAAGCTAATCAACGGGTGCTGGTGGCTATATCTGGTGAACAGGCGATCCCGGCATATCGCCAGTTAGCGACCGAAATTACGTCATTTGATGGTATTGAAAATGAAGCAATGGCAGTCCCTGACATTAGCGAGGTGATTGAGTTTTACCAACCTTATCGTGATAGTGTCATGACTGATGACTATCAAGCTTTGTTAAGCACTCCTCAAGCTATATTAAATGCACCGCAAGCCATTAATAACTTTGTGTTAGGCAAGTTAACCCAAGTCAGCGACCCGTTCGTTAGCGGTAGTTTAGCTATTGCCCCACGACTTAATTTGGCTGATTTCTTAGCGACAGGTTTAACCCAGTTACAATCGTTTGAAACTGAACAGGGCATTATTGTCGTCAATAAAAATGGATTAAAGCATTACATCATGCCAATTAAGGTTGATGTTGATGGCTTCTCGGTGAAACAAACTCAAGTCTTTTCGCAGCAGTTGCAAGCAGAGTTCCAACGATTAGAAAGCAAGTTTGATGTGGATGTGCTGTACAGTGGGGTGTTATTCCACACCGCAGAATCCAGTCAGCAAGCCGAATATGAAATGTCGACCTTTGGCGTTATCTCATTACTCGCCGTGTTATTGATGATTTTGATGGTATTTCGCAGTGCAAAACCGGTTAATTTGGCGCTGCTGGTATTAACCATCTCGGTGGTTTATGGATTAACGGCAGTCGTTACTTTATTCAATCAATTGCATTTACTCACTTTAGTCTTTGCTGTGACCTTAATTGGTATCGTGATTGATTACTGTTTTCATGCCTTTGTTAGCTTAAATACGGCTGGCGGTATTAAATCGATTCGTACCGCCTTGTGTTTAGGGTTTATCACCACGGCGCTGGGTTATGCGGCACTTATCATGTCGCCGTTATCCTTATTGAGTCAAGTTGCTGTATTCATGATCTTTGGCTTGTTCGGCGCACTGTTAACTGTGCTGCTATTACTGCCTTATTTCAATCTAAGTGGCAACATCAGCGTAACCCCAAGTGTTTGGATATTAACAGATAAGCTAAATATCTGGTTAACAAGGTTGCATCAGCAACGCCGTATTGTGTTTGTGATATTGAGTTTAGGGTTAGTCAGCGCGATCGTCATCGATGACATTAATTTTAATGATGATATTCGGTTACTTAATTCCAGCCCCGCATTTTTGATTGATAACGAGATCCAGATGGCGAAGTTGATGGGTTATCAACACAGTCAGCGTATTGTGATCAGTGCGGATGACAGTGAAACCTTATTACAACGTCAAGAAATGCTGCTAACGCGTTTACAATCAGAACAGCAGCAGCAACCAGACTTAACGGTAAAAAGTATTGCCAGTTTATTACCGTCGGTAGCCAAGCAACAAGCAAATAACGATCTGCTTAAAGGCGCTGAGCAACAACAGGTTTTCCAGCAGGGATTAGCGATCTTAGGATTAACCGATACGGTAGATGATTTTAAACCGTTAACGTTAGCTGCGTTTAATTCGGGTCCATTGCAGGCTTTATCTGCAGTGTATATTTATCAATACCAAATTAGTGATGACAATGAGAAGTACGCCTTGTGGGTTGAAACTTCCGGTGTTGCATTAAATAGTGAATTACAGCAATGGATTGCAGCGCAACCAGACATGAGCATTGATAATAAACCGGCGGAAGTGTCTGCGGCATTAAGCCATTACCGCCAAGCGTTATCGTTACTGTTTGTAGGGGCAATATTAGTGGTGACGATGGTATTGTGTTTACGCTTTGGTTTAGCGCAAGGTTTGTTAGGGCTATTAAGTATTGTAGTCAGTGCTAGCGGTGCCTTGTTATTAACGCAATTAACCTTGGGTCATCTTAATATTTTCAATTTGTTAGCGGTATTACTTATTCTCGCCTTAGCCATTGATTATGTGATTTTTTATCAAGAACACGGGTTGCAGCGTAATACCGTTTTAGCGATAACTTTATCGGCTATTTCATCTGCGCTGGTATTTGGTGTACTTGCGTTAAGTGTGACACCTGCGGTAGAAAGTTTCGGCTTAACTGTTATGTTTGGCATTTTGTTAGTCTTTCTATTAGCGCCACTAAGCGCGAAACAAGTCACGGCTCTGAGTATCACACACGTTGAGACCGAAAATAGAGGTGACGATGTGAGTAATAACAGTATTGAGGTAGCAAAATGAAGTGGACCTGTTTGCCGAGATTAAATGTATTGGGATTACGTACACTGGGATTAAATATACCGCGATTAAGCGCTGTGTTATTAACGGCCTTATTATTAACGGGCTGTATTAGCATGCCAAAAAGCCATTTAGTTACTATGGCACCAGGTGTCACCTTGCAGCTGACTGCGCCGCCAGCAGCATTACAGATGCAGACGAAAACGCAATTAATTGAAGCGCAGTTTGACGGTAAAACCCAAAGTTTATTAGCTCAAGTTGAGTTTACTGAGACTGAGATCAAGTTAGTCGCGATGACCCCCTCGGGTATTCCGTTGTTTGATGTATTGTGGAGCGTGACTGACGAGGCTGTGATTCATCAATATGTGCCCGTACCGGGATTGGATATCAGTTATGTGATCGCAGATCTGCAATGGGTGAACTGGCCGTTGGCGCAATTACAGTCAGCGACCAATGGTTCGTTCAAAGAAAAATTTAGCAATAATACAGGTCAAACTGCAACGGACTGGACCCGCACGTTAACCCTAAATGGTCAGGTTGTTTTGACCGTCGAAAAATTCGATAATCGCTATATCCTTCAGCATTTACTGCGTGATTATCAAATAACAATAACAGAATTAAGTAAGGTGTCACTGTGAGTATCTGTCTAAAAGATTTTGGTGTGGTGTGTGCTTTAGGTGATTCGAAAGCCTCTGTCGCTGCTGCACTACTAAAAGGTTACCGAGGCGGATTGGTGCTTGATAGCGAGTTGCCAAACGCAGAGCCTCAATATGTTGGGCGTGTACCTGATGCAACTTTTGATAAAACAGTCTCTGGCTTAGAGGCGGATGCTAACGGTAAGTTTTTTACCCGTAATGATAAGCTTAGTCAGTTAGCTTATTTACAAATTGCCGATACGCTAGCGCCGTTAATTGCTGAATTTGGTCAGCAACGTATCGCGGTAGTGATAGGGACCAGTACTTCAGGCATTGAATACGGCGAACACGCTCTAAAGCAAAAACTCGCGACAGGCGAATACCCAGATAACTACCATTACAAAATGCAGGAAATGGGCACCACGGCGCAGTTTATTGCGGATTTATGTCAAGCCAAAGGACCTGTTTATAGTATTTCGACAGCCTGTTCATCCAGTGGTAAAGCGTTGGTGAGTGCGCAAGCATTACTGGACGCTGATTTAGCGGATGTGGTGATTGCGGGTGGTGTTGATAGCTTAGCAAAACTTACCGTTAATGGTTTCAAGGCATTAGCATCCACAGCGGCCACACAGACTAACCCGTTTGCGGCAGACCGTGATGGTATTAATATTGGTGAAGCGGCGGCGTTATTTGTCGTCACCAAAGAGCAGGGCGGGATTCAATTATTAGGGGCGGCTGAAACCTCTGATGCCCACCATTTATCGGCACCGCATCCAGAAGGTGAGGGCGCACTACGGGCGATGCAAGCGGCATTGGCCGAAGCGCAGTTGCAAGGCTCACAAATAGATTATGTCAACCTGCATGGTACAGGCACGCCAAAGAATGATGACATGGAAGCTAAAGCCATGTTTAACGCTTGTGGCAGTGAGGTATTGTGTGGTTCAACAAAAGGCATGACTGGGCACACATTAGGTGCCGCAGGTGCATTAGAAGCGGGTATCTGCTGGTTATTACTGCATGATGAATATAACCCAACGCATAAAGTGCCGACCAATGTCAGTGATGGTGAGGTAGATAACAGCCTTGCGACGATAAACCTAGTGGATACAAAGGCCAATGCCGATCGTAGGGCTAAGCATAAGTTACAAACCTGCATGAGTAATTCATTTGCTTTTGGCGGTAATAATATCAGTTTAGTGATAGGAAAACAGTCGTGAACCAATCTCCAGTAGATAAATATCCGATAGCGGACGTATTACCGCATAGCGCCCCGATGATCTTGCTCGATGAATTGGTGAGTTATGACGACGAAAACGTCAGTTGCCGAGTGACTATTACGCCCTCGAACCCTTTCTTTGATAGCGCTAAACAGGGCGTACCAAGTTATGTTGGCTGCGAATATATGGCGCAGGCTATTGCGGCTTATGGTGGTGCTCATGCACTGGATGAGGCGGGCGAGGTTAAAATTGGCTTTCTGTTAGGTTCGCGTAAATATAACGCCGAAGTGGGGGTATTTAAAATCGCGCAGACCTTGCTAATCGAAGCTAAAAAACTAATTCAAGACGAATCAGGACTGTGTGTTTTTGATTGCGTTATAAAAGATGAAGACGATGCGGTGCTAGCAAAAGCTAAAATCAATGTATTCCAACCGCAGGATCCAGCACAATTTTTAAAGGATAATCATGAGTAAACGTATTCTAGTAACAGGCTCAAGTCGTGGACTGGGCAAAGCGATCGCACTGCAATTAGCCAAAGACGGTTTTGATATTTCCGTGCATTGTCGTTCTGGCGTTGCAGCTGCGCAGGATACTTGTGCTCAAATTGCTGAACTCGGTCAACGCAGCAGCTTATTACAATTTGACGTGTGCGACCGAGCCGCGGCAAAAGCCAGTATCGAAGCGGATATCGCTGAACATGGCGCGTATTATGGCGTAGTCTGCAATGCCGGTATTACCCGTGATATGGCGTTCCCATCCATGGAAGGCGAAGACTGGGATGACGTGATCCGTACTGGTTTAGACGGTTTTTATAATGTAATCCACCCAACGGTAATGCCAATGGTACGCGCTAAACAAGGCGGTCGTATCGTTACTATGGCCTCTGTTTCTGGGATCATGGGTAATCGTGGTCAAGTGAACTACAGCGCTGCCAAAGGCGGTATTATCGCGGCATCAAAAGCGTTATCACTGGAGCTAGCAAAACGTAAGATCACCGTAAACAGTGTGGCACCAGGTTTGATTGAATCGGACATGACCAATGATTTACCGCTCGATGAAATCAAAAAGATGATCCCATTAAGACGAATGGGCAAACCAGAAGAAGTGGCGGGTACCGTGTCATTCTTAATGTCTGATTGCGCGGCTTACATTACCCGTCAAGTTATCTCTGTAAACGGTGGACTGATCTAATGAGAAGAGTTGTTGTTACTGGTATGTCTGCGATCACTGCACTTGGTGATGATTGGCCTACGTTTAAAGCTGGATTAGAACAAGGTAAAAATGTCGTTAAAGTGATGCCAGAATGGGATTATCTTGATGGACTTAATACCCGCTTAGCGGCGCCAGTGCTACATTTCGAAAAACCGGCACACTATAAGCGTAAACAAGTGCGTTCTATGGGCCGAGTTGCATTAATGTCGACACGGGCAACGGAGTTGGCATTAGAACAAGCGCAGTTATTAGATCACCCCGCATTAACCGATGGTCGTACGGGGATCTCGTATGGTTCATCTGTGGGTTCGACTGAGCCACTGATTAATTTTAGCCGGATGATGGACACAGGTAATATGTCTGGCGTAACAGCGACCAGTTATATTCAAACCATGTCCCACACAGCGCCAGTAAATGTCGGCGTATTCTTCGGTTTGACGGGGCGTGTTATTACCACCAGTTCGGCCTGTACCTCGGGTTCTCAAGGCATTGGTTATGCGTATGAAGCGATTAAATTTGGTCGTCAAGACTTGATGGTTGCCGGTGGCGCTGAAGAACTCTGTATTACCGAAGCAGCGGTATTTGATACCTTGTATGCCACCAGTGTTAAAAATGACACACCAGCGCTCACACCACGCCCATTTGATAGGGATCGTGACGGGCTAGTGATTGGTGAAGGTGCATGCACCTTAATCTTAGAAGAATTGGAGCATGCTCTTGCGCGTGGCGCCAAGATTTATGCTGAGATCATTGGTTTTGGTTGTAATTCAGATGGTAAACATGTCACACAGCCAACGGCTGCTACCATGCAAATTGCCATTGAACAAGCGGTGGAAGATGCCAACATTGATATCGCTGACATCGGTTATGTGTGTGCCCACGGTACCGCAACAGATCGCGGTGATATTGCCGAAACCAACGCCACTGCTGCAGCGTTAGGTAAAAAACCAATCAGTTCATTAAAGAGTTATCTCGGTCATACCCTGGGTGCTTGTGGCGCAATTGAAGCATGGGCATCAATCAACATGATGCAAGATAACTGGTTCGCACCGACACTCAACTTAGATAATATCGCACCAGAATGTGGCGATCTGGATTATATTCGCGGTGAAGGCCGTGAGATCCACACTGATGTTGTGATGAGCAATAACTTTGCCTTTGGCGGGATCAATACTTCGTTGCTCTTTAAACGCTGGAATAAGTAACGATCAGTCAGTCGTAATACTCAAAATTCAAAGCAAATACAAACGCGCCTTATTTTTCATTAAGTGGCGCGTTTTTAATATGGCAAATGGGATATAGGAAGTTACGAAAATCCTGCACCTGCAGTTGTCATCGATTCAACAGTACCCGCGAGGCCTATCTCTGTTGAAGTTACAATAATATATGAATAGAAACCGTGCGAATGCGGAGGTAATCATTCACAAGACTCAAACGAAAAAGAGAACATACCAAACGAAATAGCTCGTCATCTCAGTCTATTAATGCAAGAAAGACGACATCCTGAGCAAGCTTACCGCGTTAATACCACGTGTTAATGCGCATTACAGACAAATAGCCCTACACTTGGGCAGCCTTGGTCAGGCGCGATAACTTAACGCCCTTCAGGGCACCGATGCTGTTGGCTAGTTGGTTCACCTCTTTCGCGTTCCCCCTAATGATAATAGTTTCTAAACAATCGTTATGACTAATATGCACGTGGGTGGAGCAAAGAATGAATACGGAGTGATCGTGTTGGATTTCAACCAGCTTTTCAGTCAAACCACGCTGATGATGATCGAAGATCAGAGTAAGAACACCGATGACTTCATCTTGAGCGTTATCCCAGTGATGATCAACCTGTCTTTCCCGAAATAAGTCGCGAATATACTCAGAACGCGATTGATACGACTTGTCACACACCTCCTTGTCCATGTTATCAAATAGTTTCCTAGGTAAAGAAACTGTAAATCGAACTGTCTCATCGCTCATATAAATTAACCTTTAATCGCGTATTTAAAAAATCTTTGAAAATCATGCTATTCCACTCTTGAGTATTACGAAATTTACATTAGTATTACTCGAACTATCTACAAGGGAGTAGGGATGATGAAGTATACATCAGTTATTATGGCAACGCTCGCCATTACGATGCCATTTACAGCTGCACTTTCGGAATCGAATGCCGCAACACCAGAACAATTAATTATATCTCTGGGCAATGAGCCCGACGCCGGGTTTGATCCAATTTATGGCTGGGGCCGTTATGGTGATCCATTATTCCAATCGACCCTTATTCGTCGTAATAAAAATTTAGAACTCACGGGTGATCTTGCTGCAAACTGGACGCTTTCAAGCGACCGCTTAACTTGGACCATTGAATTAAAGCAAAATATTAAATTCAGTAATGGCAGTGATCTTACCTCAGCAGATATCGCCTTTACTTATCTGACGGCAAAAAGTGCTGCAACAACGCATGATTTAAACAACCTAGTTAAAATTGAAGTAGTGGATGCAAGCAATCTCCGCTTTATCCTAAAGCAACCTGACATCACGTTCATTGATGAACTTGCCTCACTTGGCATAGTGCCAAAAAACAGTTATGACGAAAACTACGGCCAGCATCCTATCGGCTCTGGGCCTTATATTTTTCAGCGTTGGGACAAGGGGCTGCAGCTATTAGTTACGGCAAACCCATTTTATCATGCGCAAAAACCACAATTTGAAAATATCTTAATTGTGTTTACGGATGAAGACAGTAAGTTGGCCTTGCTTAAATCGGGTCAATTACAACTTGCCGCAATTCCTCAGCGATTTTCATCGGTGATCACACCGCCTTTGGCGCTATGGCAGATTGATAGTGTTGATAACCGCGGTATATCTTGGCCAGTAAACAAGCCAAACAAAACAGATAATCAACAAGCAAACGGCAACTACGTTAGCCAAGACCCAGCAATTAGACAAGCGATCAACCTGGCGATGGATCGTGATTTATTGGTCAATGGCGTATTAAACGGTTATGGCCGTCCTGCTCATTCCATTGCCGATGACATGCCCTGGGGCCCGGTAGAGCAAAACTTATCAAACAGCGCCGACCTTGCTGCCGCGAAAAAAATACTCAGTGACGCTGGCTGGGCGGATACCAATGGGAATGGCATTATCGACAAAGATGGGCATGAAGCAAGTATGACCCTATTATACAAATCGGGTGACAGCGTGCGTGAACAATTATCGATTGTCGCCGCGGATATGGTCAAACCATTAGGCATTAATATTGAGTTACTTGCTGGTGGCTGGGATTTTATTGCCACAAAAATGCATGAGAATCCAGTATTGATGGGCTTTGGTAGCCACTCAGCAAAAGAAGTTCGCTTTGTTTATCACAGTGACTTTGCGGGTGTCGATTTCTTTAATACTGGTTTCTATAGTAGTGATAAAGTTGATCAAGCCCTTGATAACGCTAGTAATGCCCCGTCTTGGGAAGCCTCTCTGCCATTTTGGCAACAGGCGCAACAGCAGATATTGGCGGATCAACCCTGGACCTGGCTAGTTAATTTAGACCATTTATACGCAGCCACTTCATGCTTAGATCTGGGTGACCCAATACCTGAACCTCATGGACATGGTTGGCCACTCACTGCAAATATTACTGAATGGTCATGGACATGCCAGTAACCATTATTGGCCGCGCTACAGCGCGGCTCTTACTTCAACTAGTACTAGTCACGCTATTCGCCTTCATTTTATTGGCGATATCACCGATCGAGCCGCTCAATTATTATATTGGTGATCAGATGATGTCGGTGTCGAATGAACAGCGGCTCTTACTCGCACAGAATTTAGGTTTAGACCAGAGCATTTCTGAACGCTTCATCATCTGGGGTCAGCATTTACTTCAGGGTGATCTCGGATTTTCGATTAAATTTCATCAGCCAGTGATTGACGTTATTATCGAGCGTTTTCCGTCATCCCTATTATTGATGGGAGCAAGTTGGACTTTATCATTACTTACGGGTTATGTTTTAGGCCTTGTCGCGGCCTTAACAGAAAACAGCATTTGGGATCGGCTGATCACCCGCTTCGCTTGGCTTCTGGCAAGTACGCCCTCTTTTTGGCTTGGCTTGATCCTTATTTATGTATTTGCAGTCAAACTGAGTCTGCTGCCAGTTTGTTGTTCAGCCCCATTGGGCATGGACCCAAGTAATGTACCTTGGCTAACCCGTTTAGAGCACTTGATATTGCCTTGTATTGCACTCGCAGCAACAAGTTTTGCGCCCATTGTGCTGCACACCAAAGAAAAGGTACTTGATGTGTTGGCCAGTGAGCATGTCAATTATGCGCGCATGCACGGTAAATCGGCATGGGGTATTATTCGCCACCACATATTGCGCAACAGCTTAACACCTGCGTTAGTACTGCAATTCGCGAGCTTTGCAGAGTTATTTGGCGGCTCAATATTAGCTGAAACCGTATTTAATTATCCAGGACTTGGAAATACCCTCGTGATCGCAGGCCTCAGTGGCGATACCGCTTTATTAATGGGTATCACCTTAATTTCAGCCATATTCATTTTTACCGGCAATAGCATCGCTAACTTACTTCGTCACGCCCTTTTGCCTGGTCAGGATATCACTTAATGAAACATCTCTCCTACCCAAGTCTGATCTGCTTCCTGTTACTGGTTGCTGGCGCTTATTTTTGGCCGAACCAAGGTAGTGATATTGATTTAATGGCCAAGCTACAACCGCCCTCATTAACGTATTGGTTCGGTACTGACTGGCTAGGTCGAGATCAATTTTCTCGCACAATGAAAGCACTTATCAGTAGCCTACAAGTGGGTGGCATAGCCGCATTAATGAGTTCAATCATTGCATTTAGTCTCGCAATAATCGCCAGCACGCATCAACGACTGTCTTGGTTTGTCGATTTGTTGGTCGATACCATGATGTCATTGCCACATTTATTACTACTCATTTTGTTGAGCTTGGCATTAAATGGCAGCTCACAAGGCGTCATTTTTGCGATCACCTTGAGTCATTGGCCCCGATTAACCCGGCTATTACGTGCCGAGGTTACACAGTTAATACGTCGACCTTATGTTTTGTTAGCTAAAAACTTTGGCAAGCCTTATTGGCAAGTATTGGTTCAGCACATGGTTCCACATCTATTACCACAATGGTTAACGGGTCTGTTATTGTTAATCCCCCACGCCATCTTACACGCAGCGGCATTAACATTTCTTGGTTTTGGTTTAGATCCAAACCAACCTTCAATGGGTGTATTACTATCAGAAGCCAGTCACTATTTGATTATTGGTAATTGGTGGTTGGCGCTCTTCCCAGGGTTAGTATTGATCATGGCTTTATTATTACTGGCAGAAAATGCGACTTGCTTCGCACGCTCACTAAGAAAGGGGCAATCATCATGTTAATCGTTGAGCAACTCACCATTGAAAACCGTCACCACCGACTATTAAATAACGCCAACTTTACCGTTAAACGGGGTGAATGTTTGGCTATAATTGGAGCCAGTGGCAGTGGTAAAAGTATTCTTGCAAATGCATTGTTGGGTGCATTACCGCAGGGTTTTCGGCAACAAGGCACTGTTAAATTTAAAATTGCTGATAAAAACAGTATTGAAATAAACAGTATTGCCATTGTGGCGCAAGCGGCGACAACTCTGAATCCAAGTACATGTGTGGGTTCGCAAATATTACAGCAGGCAAACTCGTCTAAGAATACACCTGCGCAGCTAGCTATTACTTTACAACAGGCAAGTTTGGAACCCGATATATTAACGCTTTACCCTGACCAACTTTCGGGCGGCATGGCAAAACGCGTGCTCACAGCAATGGCGTTAATACAAAATACCGATTTTATTATTGCCGATGAACCGACTTGCGGGCTTGAATTAAGCCGCTCAAACAAGGTTTTTAGTGAACTTGCTGCGCTGTGTCAATCAGACAACATCCATCCAGCAAAAGGCGTCATTATTATCAGCCATGATTTACCTGGCATTGTGCAAGTCGCGCATCGAATACTTGTCCTTAAGGATGGTCATATCGTCGACAATACCACCCCCGCAGCCATTAGACAGGGCATAGCAAATGCTTATACCCAAGCACTGTGGGATGCCAGCCCAGCAAACTGGACAAGGAACTGTAATGCTAAAGCTAGTTAGTGGCGTAGCCAAAAGAGAAAAAAAATTAATTAAGTTACCTGAGCTAACATTACATAGTGGTGAGATACTCGGTTTGACAGGCCCTAGCGGTTGTGGGAAGTCGACGCTTGCAATGATACTTGCAGGTATGCATCCTTTGCATTCAGGCACGATTACGCAATCGCAATGTGAGCTTAAAATAGCAACAACAGAACCCGCAACAGCTAAAAATAGCCCAAACAGTGTTCAGTGGATCTGCCAACAGCCGGAATTTGCATTTAATCCACGCTGGTCATTAGAGCGATCATTAACCGAAAGCCATCCTATTGATGCAAGGCAACTGGCGCGTTATAAAATTGATCCGAGCTGGTTGAAGCGCTTTCCGAGTGAACTTTCCGGGGGCGAGTTACAACGACTCAATTTGGTCAGAGCCTTAGCCCCTACAACAAAGTACCTGCTTTGTGATGAGGTCACTGCGCAACTAGACCCATTAACCCAACAGGATATTTGGCGCGCACTGTGCGATGAAGTAGATCAACGACAATTAGGCCTATTAGTCATTTCTCATAATGATGATCTACTCAATGCAGTTTGCGACAGTGTGATCCATTTCAATTGACACAGCTAGGCACACACCCTATCTC
This sequence comes from Moritella sp., assembly GCF_013215705.1. Lineage (GTDB taxonomy): Bacteria > Pseudomonadota > Gammaproteobacteria > Enterobacterales > Moritellaceae > Moritella. Next base: position 133,654 of record NZ_JABSQR010000010.1, read on the forward strand.
TCGATAGCATATTTAGTCTTTTTTCCTTAGCTATAATCATAATGTTCACCCAGTACATGACAGGAAAAACATTTGAGGAGTTAAGCTTCTTCAATCTAATCGCTATTCCAGTAGTCATCTACATTGTCATAAATTATGGTATAACTCGATTCCTGACGGCCCAAGTATCTTCCTGCCATATGTTTACTTGAACTTCGGTTCACTAAACACTTACGTTAAATTGACTTCAAGTAATGCGTCATCAATACGGTGTTGGTATGTTGTGGCATTTGAAAACAACCCTTGGTGGGGGGAATCGCCATCGCGATGACTTCTTTAACGGTGAAGCCAAATTCAGCAGGCATCTCTTGTAATACGACCGCGACATGTTGAGCAACGTATTTTGCAGATAAGGTATGTATATCTACTTGATTTAACAATACCAGACCTGAGTCGGGCTGGTAACAGACCAACTAAGTGCTATTTGGAAATTGTCATGTGATAGTGGGTAAACGAAGCGTGGAGAATTATCTAGAATAATGTGCTGATTATAAGAACCAATATGTCGAAAATGTTTCTATTATCGACGTTTATCACTAAGTGTATTGAACAATAAAGTGATGAATCATGCAAGTTAAGTTAGTCATTACGAGGTAGTGTTGTGGTATTGCAAACGCTTCTTTCTGTTCAGCATTGCGAGTTGGATTAAAATTGCGATAAACTAAAGGCATATATCAATACAGGCGATAAATAGTAATGGAATCATTCGACAAGATATACAGCCGAGCTTCGGAACGAAAGGGTGGAGAGCAGGCGTTAGCGTATTTATTATCGCAACCACTGACAAGCGATGAGCTTGCAACTGTGCCTGACAGAGATGTGTTGGCTGAGTTTACCCGTGCAATCTTTAAATCAGGGTTTGTATGGCGGATTATTGAAATCAAGTGGGCCGGATTTGAAGAGGTATTCTGGGGCTTTGATATCGATAAACTGATCTTAATGCCCGATGATATGTTAGAGCGTAAAGCGGCAGATACTAAAATTATTCGCAATTATACCAAGGTAAAAACAGTGCGTGATAATGCGCAGTGGTTAAAAGAGATCTGTGATGAATATGGATCGGTGGCGAAATGGTTAGCACAGTGGCCGGCTGATGATGTTGTCGGCTTGTGGCAATACATGAAGAAACATGGCAGTCGTTTAGGTGGTAATACCGGTCCCTATGCACTACGCCGATTAGGTAAAGATACGTTTATTTTAAGCTCGGATGTTGAAGCTTATTTCCGTGGTCATCAGCTTATCGATGGTGGTTTAATGACAAAACGTAGTTTAACTACGATCCAAAATGCCTTTAATAAGTGGCAGAAGGAATCAGGTTATAGTTTACAAGAATTGAGTCAAATTATTGCTTATTCTGTGGGTGATAACCGGGTTGGATTCAGTGCTGTAAATGAGCTTCGTAGCGTAACAGATGGTACTATTGAAGCGTAACAACGGCTATAGAGTCAACGAGAAAGAGAATTATAAAGATGAGTAAGTGTATGAGTAAGTCAATGTTAACGGTGTGGCTGTTTATGTGTGCGTTAGCATTACCATTACCAGTGCAGGCATTAACGGTTAAGTTTACGGAAGCAGAGCTGCAAGATAAAGTTTCAAAAGTGATGCCGTTAGTGAAAAAAACCTCATTTTTGACGGTCGAACTAACAGATCCGGTGCTGAAGTTAGCGCAAGACAAAAATGAAATTGAGCTGCAATTAAAGGTTAAATTGTTAACTGGTGGATTAGAAAGCCGTGGTTATGCTCGTTTGACGGGATCACTGAGTTATCGAGCTGAAGACGCCGCATTTTATGTCACCAATATGCAGGTCCATGAGGTTAGCATTGACGGTATGCCTGATTTATTTACCCCTCAGGTGATCCGAATGGCAGAGCAGGTGGTAAACCCGGTGCTTAACCAGATGCCAATCTACAAGCTTAAAGATGATTTAACCCAAAGCATGGTTAAAGCGGTATTAGAGTCTATTGAGGTGCGTAACAAAACATTGTTCGCGACACTAAAAATAATTTAATATTTATTGATTATAATCACATAATAATATTGAGATCTAGGTCACATTTAAGTATTATCCCTATAGAGGTATTTTAGGTTTACTGATTAGCAAAGTACCAGCTGTTATCGAGAATCTGATTTCTAAAGTAAGGATATTTTATATTGACAATTCAACAGTCCACACAGGATCGTAATCGCCATCTTTCTGAACTGAACGATGGCAATATTCAACAGGTTAACTGTAAGGGTGACAAGATAGAAAATATTGGCCAACTGTTAATGCATTTAGGCATGGATAATATAAAGAACAAGTGTGACGATTGTGATGTTAAAATCCGCCACGCTTGTTTAGAAAAACAAAGTCAGTCAGACAACCTGAATAGCGCTAAGCAGTTAAATGATAATACCCTGAACGAGCACCTGTTAACCGCACATCAATGCCCTGAGCGGAACTTGTTTCAGACTAAATGGCCCAGCGACATCAAGCTGAAAGTCGAGAGTAAACTTATTTTAAGTAGTCTTTTCGCCAGTGTATTGGTGGTGGTGATGACCTTACACTAGAAGTATGCCATCGTTGCCGTTTGTTATCTGAATAATAAGCCCGTATTACCGGGCTTATTGAGTTCAGACAACCTGGTCGTTGTTATAATTTAAACACCCCAACCATGTCACCAAGACGGACTGATAAATCACGCAGCTCGTGACTTGATTTAGCTAAACCTTCAGCAGTATCCGCAGTACATTGTGTTATCTCATTAATCTCGACAATATTCTGGTTTATCTCATTAACCACTGTAGATTGTTCTTCCGTTGCAGTTGCAACTTGAGTGTTCATGTCTGAGATCAGGAAAATACGCTCGCCAATAGAGACCAAGGCTGCCGAGGTATCTGTTGTCGCAATAGTCCCCTGTGTGGTTAACTCACTGCTTTTCTGCATCGCCATGACGGCTCTGCTCGCTTCATCTTGTAAGTTATCAATCATGGTTTGAATTTCGTTTGTCGATTGCGCAGTACGACTGGCCAAATTACGCACCTCATCGGCAACTACGGCGAAACCACGCCCTTGTTCACCCGCACGTGCGGCTTCAATTGCTGCGTTTAAAGCAAGTAGGTTGGTTTGCGCTGAAATGCTGCTAATCACGTCTAAAATACTGCCAATAGCTTGGGTATTATTAGCCAATGAATCGATGACTTGGGTCACCTCACCTACATCACCAGCAAGTTGGTTGATAACATTACTGGCTTGCGTGACAACCTGCTGACCATCTTTGGTTTCAGCTTGAGCATTTTGGGCTTCAACAGCAGCTGCGGATGCGTTATTGGCGATTTCATTCACGGTGGCGCCCATTTCATTGATCGCAGTGACCACCAAGAAGGTGCGGTCGCGTTGTTCATGGCTATTATCTAAGGTGATTTGTGCTTGGCTGGCAACCTCTGCAGCGGCCTCTTGGAGTGCTTCACCAGTGCGTGATACTTCTTGCATGGCATTGTGGATCTTAGTAATAAAACTGTTAAAACCTAATGATAGTTGCGCAATTTCATCTTGGCCTTGTATTTCAATACGCTGACGTAGGTCGCCGTCACCATTACCAAGTTCCGAAAACACGGTCGCGATACGTTCAATTGGGCGAGTAATGTTGTTACCTAACCAAATTGCGATAAACGTAAAGATCAGGGCAATAGCCAATGTCCATAGCATGATCTTGTTATTGGCTTGCGATAAGCTGGCAAATGCTTCCTCGGTTGGTAATTCAGCAACCACATACCAATCCATAGATGGAATATAACTACTGGCAATTAATGTTGCATGATCCGAAACGGTCGTTTCCGTCAGATTGAATGCCGTTTTTTTAAGTAGGACTGTGGCCAGTTGATTATCATATAGCTGGCTTAAGCTGGTATTTCCCATAAGCGTATTGTCATTATGTAAACGGATCATGCCAGCCGCGTCCACCAGATAAACAAAACCACTCTGCTCTAGCTTAAATTGATTGATAAAGTCGACCATATCATCGAGGGATTTTGACAGGCCAGACATGCCTTGCCCATTACGTTGCTGGTAGTTAATAAAGAGTTTCATCTCACCGTTACTTTCTCTAAATACACTCACCGACTGTTGTTGATTACTGTTGGTAAAGTCGAAAAACCAGCTATCTTGTTGATGGTTCAACTGACGTAAAAAACCGTTTTGATTCCAGTAGTCACCGCTTATACGGTTAGCAAAGGAAGCATCAATAAGCTGATATTGGCTTTTTACATCGTTAAGCACTTGCACAAGCTGAGCTTCTTGCTCAGTGGTACGTTCAGTTTTCAATAATTCAAGCATAAACCGGTTGCTCGCAAGTTGCTGGGCGGCCTGCTGTAAGGTTGATATCTCTTTATCAACCTGATTGCGGATCTGCATTAACTTGGCAGGCAGTTCAGATGTGGTTAAGCGTGTTTCGATAACTTCTCTGGCTAAGTTTTGACTCACGAACCCGACGAGTAAGGTCGCGGTAATGACGGCACTAATCATGGTGATGATCAGTTTTTGTTTGATACTAAATTGACTGAAATTCATTCGGGTGTGTCCTAGCCTATCGATAAGGTAATTAAAATGAAAAAGTGCTGCTGGATCTAAATAATAACTAGCACCTTAATAATAATGATTATTATAATTATTTTTCAACATGATACGTTAACTAAGTTGGTTAGCGGCTAAATTAACGAAACCTTTAGTTATATATACTGAGTTTGTGCGCAGTTTTAATTAATTAAGTGGTGTAGTGTTTTAAAATTGTCATTTTTATAGTATAAGAGCGGGTTGAATTAAGAATATCCCAAAATTAGGAACTACAGATGTCTAAAATGTTTTTCAAAGGTCGTATCGACGCGAGACAAAATTTCGTTAAAGCTGGCTATAATACTAAACGCGATATTAAGCTTGGGACTGACGAGTTACCTTTAAACTTGGTTGTGCAAACGGCAGAGCGTCAAACTGAAGTTGAGGCTATTTTAGCGGATACAAAATTAGTTGCGAACATTGAAGTGAATGCAGACAAAGAAGAAAACATCCGTGATTTAGACGGTATGTTAAATAAGCCAAAAACAACGGTATTCGAAAAAACACCGAATCGTAACGATCCTTGCTCATGTGGTAGTGGTAAAAAGTACAAAAAATGTTGTGCTTAATTGATTTTAACCATAAATATTTTAGTATTTAAACTGTTTATTATTAAGCCCTTAATTATTTGATTAAGGGCTTTTTTTTATCTATCGCACTTAATCTACGTAGTAACCGCTGGTATTAATTGTTGCCAAATGTTACCGGTAACGTAAACCGCTTAACTTGCCATATCGCCGCTGACTTAATCAATACTATTAATCTGATTTTATGTTACTAAAATCACGTGCATATAAATAAGGAGATCTATATGAGTTTGTTGTATTTTTTTTGGTGGCTTGCGGCTATCGATTAAACTCGAACAGCAGGTTGCTGACAAGGATGCAAAGAAGATTGGATATAAATCAGCCTGGCAGGGATGAAAAGAAGTGCTTCTACACTTAAGTAATGTTTCTTTATATTCAGTCTTTAGCATAAAAATAGCCTTATTCACTCTCGTGGTAAGGCTATTTTTTTGTGTCAGTTTAGATAATGCCTAAGCTTTGTTTTAAAAGTTTTAAATAACGGCGGCTAACGGGTAGCGTTTGGCCACTGTTAGTCATGATCTCGGCTAAACCATTATCCAATAACTGGATTTCTTTAATGGCTTTTAGATTCACCAGATACTGACGATGGCAGCGGATCAGCGGCGTTTTTTCTTCTAATACTTTCAATGTTAACTGACTTGTCGCTTCTTGCTGGCCGGTATTTATATATACACCAGTCAATCCACTGTGTGCAAACTCAATATCTTGTGTGGCGATAATCAAAATACGATTATGACCAATACAAGGCACACGCTCTAAGTATTCGAGTGTTATGGCTTCATAATTTGGCTGTTGTGTGGATTTGACCAAGCGCTCAACGGTTTTTTGTAAGCGGGCTGGATCAATAGGTTTAAGCAGATAGTCAAAAGCATTTTCTTCGAACGCCTGTACCGCATACTGATCATAAGCCGTTGAAAATACCACTTTCGGCATGGTATCTGTATTCAACATCGACAGCATTTCGATGCCGGTTATTTGTGGCATCTGAATATCTAAAAATATAATGTCAGGTTTAAATTTATTGATTAATTGTAAACCTTCGATTGCATTTTCTGCTTGTTGAATTACCTGAACTTGCTTGGTTTCATGTAATAATTCGATTAACTCTTCACGCGCATATTGTTCGTCGTCAATGACGATGGCATTAAGCATGAGTTAGTGTTCCTTATCCGTTGTTATCGTGCTGGTTGGCAGCAAAAAAGATACTTGGGTCAGCTTATTTTTGGTCGTCGAAATCTGTAAACTTGAGTGCTCATTAAAGTGATTAATCAGTCTCTTATCTACTATTTTAAGTCCTAAACCCGTGTTTTCTTCTTTGCTAGTGACAAATGTACCGGCATTATCGGTGACAAAAATACGTGGACCCTCGGGCGTGTTTTGACTGTATATTTCTAATTTACCCGCACTCAGCATGGTTGAAATACCGTGCTTAATCGCATTTTCAATGAGGGGTTGCAGGGTAAAACTAGGTAGTTTGATATCCATCAATTCAGGGGCAATATTAACGCTAACGCTAAGACGACTAGTGAGTCGTGCTTGTTCTATGGTCAGATAAGCATTCACATGAGACAACTCTTCGCGCAAGCTAACCGATTCAATGTTCTGCTTTAGATTGTTGCGGAAAAATTGTGAAAGATGTTGGATCAACATCCGCGCTTTCTCGGGCTCGCGGCGCGTAACGGCACTGATAGTAGTTAATGCATTAAACAGAAAGTGCGGGTTAACTTGCGCGTGTAATAATTTGAGTTCAGCTTGTGTTAACAAGGTTTGCTGCTGTTGGTAATGGCCCAGTAATATCTGACTAGAAAGGAGTTGGGCGATACCTTCTGCCATTGATATATTGATGTTAGACAGGAGTTTTCGGCGTGGTTCGTATAACTTAATTGTACCTACAACTTTATTATCACCATTACGTAACGGTAAGATAAACGCTGAGCCGAGTCGACATTTGTCATCAATTGAGCATTGATAAGTATTGGTTGTACTGTTTAAATCTATGATGCGGTTCTCATCGATAGCTTGCTGAATATAGTTAGAAATAGGGATATTGATATGATGATGTTGTTCGCCGATGCCAATAAAGGCCAAAATATTGTTGGTATCCGTGATGGCGATGGCGCCGACATTCGTTTCTTCATAAATAATGCGCGCAATGGTCTGCGCACTTTCCGTATTTAGCCCTTGACTGAGAATACCGACACTACGATCTGCAATTCTCAGCGCGCGTTGTGAAAAGGCGGTTGAGTATTTTTCAAAAATAGATTTTTTATCTTCGATGATACTCATAAATAATACCGCACCTAAGGTATTTGCCGTGATCATAGGCAGTGCGACTTCGCTCACCAGTGCATACGCTTGCGCATAGGGTTTGGCAATAACCAACACTATCGCCATTTGAGTCAGTTCGGAAAATAGCGTGATGAGAAAAATAACGTGTGGTTTAAATAAGTAATGCATTTTGTTCTTGCGAAGCAAGTAGACATGCAGCAAACCACCAATTAACCCTTCAAGCGATGTCGAAATTGCGCAGGCAAAGTCGGTAAACCCACCCATAAAGTAGCGATGTATGCCACCAGTCATACCGACTGCTAACCCGACAACAGGACCACCAAATAGACCGCCCATCACCGCGCCGATTGCGCGCGTATTGGCTATCGCATCACCATATTGCAGACCAAAATAACTGCCCATAATACAAAACATTGAGAATATTAAATAACAGCTAAGCTTATGCTCCCAACGTGAGGAGATATTTAATAACGGCATGAAAATGGGTGTTTTGCTGAGCAGATAAGCCAAAACAAGGTAGACACTCATTTGTTGTAATAGAGAGGGGAGCAAATCCATCATGACATCTCAATTTTATTTATGTATAACAAATAGTAACGCCATTTGTATAACGTTACTTGTCTAACATTAATGGGCTAAATGCGCTGTTTATTTATGAATTAATCAGCATACACACACTAACCAAAAAAACCTATTAAATATAAGCGTTTAGATTGTTTTCAGTGCTAATTTGACTGAAAAATAACGGTTCGCTTAAATCAGACACAGTTTTGTATGCTTTTATATATAACAAAAAGAGTAATTCTAACCTTTTCAATAATATATCTGGATTTTTTATAGGGGACAATAACTATATGGTTAGCATAGCTTGATGTACTTTATTCGGGAAGGAAGTCTGGTGGGTATGGTGAGCAGCACATCAATATGCTGCACACTTACATGATTAGAATGCTAATTCGATATCTGTCTTTAATTGTACTAACTCACTGCATACCGATGGTGAGCCTTCATTAAAATCAAAGGTCTTATCGTTTAACGCGCAGATCGTACCGACAACTACGCCTTGACTGACTAACGGAAAACCCAGGTAAACACCTAAGTTAAACTTTACGTAATCTTCGTTACCTTTCCATTCATCATCAATACTGGCATCTGGAATAAACACTGGCTGCGCCGTATCAACCACACGTTCGCAATACAGTTCGTGACAACCTGGCTGTCTACTTTTGGGGCCACAATCACCGACATGGTAAATAGGCTGTTCATTCGCCACGACAACTTCCATCGTATCGGGTTTTGACTCCATAATCAGGATGGAGTGTAAGCCTGAATGATCCGCGAGCATATTAAGGCGCTCTTGCCACTCAGAAAATGACTGTTTGATGTTAATAAATGGCATATTTAATTCCTTATATCCTTATTTGGAGTTATCGCTAATTATACGTTTTAAGTGTGAGATTTTAGTAGATTAGATCGCACTTTTAAAAACGTGATAAATTAATGTCAATAAATAGACATATAATAACATCTTAACCCTGCCTTAACCCGCCATTTTTTATACTTACCTCAGTAAAACTGAGGAGAATAAAATGGCTATTTCAAGTCCATTACGATATTCAGTGATAGCACTACGATACTCAGTGTTAACACTTACATTAGCAGCAGTTGTTGGTTGTAGCAATACTGCGGTTGATTACCAACAACATGCAGATGCAGCACGAACAGCAACAACACAGTGGCAATACCAACAGCAAGATGCGGTTGACGTTACGCAATTAACTGCATTGATTGCGATGCCTGAACTAACTAGTTTAGTCGAACAAGCCATATTGCAAAACCCAAGTTTACAACAAACCGCGATTGCGCTGCAAATGGCTTATGCACAACGTGGTGTGACCACAAGTGGCCGAATTCCGCAAGTGAATGCCGGATTTAATGCCGAGAGTGATGAGGGTGATGCGAGTTATAAAACCGATGTTAGCGTTAGCTGGGAGCTTGATCTCTGGCAGAAAATCAGTGATGAAGTCGCTGCTGCCGACATGGATATAGCCAGTTCGGAGGCTACTTACCAAGGTGCGCGCGATGCACTAGCCGCAAACATCATGCGCAGTTGGTTACAAATCAATTTACAGCAACAACTTATCACTATTGAAACGTCACGCTTAGCGGTATTAGATAATAATGAGAACTTTGTGTTAAGTCGCTATCGCAGCGGTCTTGGGGCGCTTGAAGAACTGGATAATGCGCGAACCAGCAGTGCGCAGACTCGTGCAACGTTAGCCGAGCAGCAAGAAACATTGGCTCAGAACCAACGTAACCTAGGGTTATTATTAGGGCAAACAACAGCGATTGCAGTGGCTCATGACTTCCCCAACGTATTACAACCATTAGCGGGTTTACCGGCACAAGATTTAGGTCGCCGCCCAGACTTACAAGCCGCTTATGCGAAGATTAGTGCCGCACAATACCGCACGGATGTGGCTTATAAAGCCTTGTTACCGTCAATCAGTCTCTCCGCCTCATTAACCGATATCGCCAATTCACCCAGCGAAGCGCTATTAATCAGTCCCGCATGGAGTTTATTGGGCCAATTGACTGCACCTATTTTCCAAGGTGGTAAGTTACGCAGCCAAATTGAAATAGCGGAACTGACTACCGAGCAAATGTACTGGGCTTATCAAGAAACGTTATTAACGGCAGTGAATGAGGTCGAAAATAGCCTCGGCCAAGAGCAGTCGTTAAAACGTCAGCAGCAGCACCTCAATGACGCGTTGAACAGTGCGCAGCGCAGCGAGAGCAACTATCAAACTAAATACCGTCAAGGGCTGGTAGATATATTAGATTTACTCACCGTGCAGCAACAAACGTTCGATCTGCAATCGCAACTGACGCAAGCAACCTACAACCGACTGGTTAATCGTATTGATTTAGGACTGGCTTTAGGGCTTGGCATCACCACCGACAATGCTGGAGAAGCATCATGAACAAGCATGTTATTACTATCGCGGTCACATTCGCGGCCGCCGCCAGTATTTTTGCTGTTCTGAGTTACAACGGCGCGAAAATGGCTGCTGCGAACAGCTCTGAGAATAGTGCTATGCACGGTTCTGTTGTTAAAGCTGTGGTGCAATACCCAGAGGTCGCGGTAATGGCAGTGACGAAAGGCAGTTACCAAGCTGAAGTGATTGGTTATGGCGAGGCAAGATCGCGCTATCAACTCACCCTCACCAGCGAAGTCAGTGGGCAGGTCGAATCGTTAGGGCAAAATTTTGCAACGGGTAAGCTGTTAAAGCAAGGTGAAGTGATAATTAAAATTGATGATACTGATTATCTGCAAACCTTTAGCAGTGCCCAAGTCGCAGTCGCAGACGCTAAATTAGCCTTGTTAGAAGAGCAGCGCCAAGGCCTACAAGCCCGTCTGGAATGGCAGAATTCCGGTATTAGTGGTGGCCCCGATTCCCCGCTGGTATTGCGTGAACCACAGCTGATTGCCGCGCAAGCAACGTTTAAAAATGCTCAAAGCCAGTTAACTAAAGCGCAACGTGATTTAGACAAAACTGCCATCACCGCCCCGTTTTCAGCGTTAGTGGTAAGCCGGGATGTGCAATTGGGCAGTTATCTGCAAGTGGGTAATACCATTGCCACCTTATACAGCACCGACCGTATGGAGATTGAGATCCCGTTATCAGCGCATCAATGGACCAGTTTACCGAATCTCAGTGGTGCGGTAGAGGGGAAATGGCCAGTTACCTTGACCAATACCACGGGTGATAGCCAGTGGTTAGGTTACGTTGAACGTGTCGAGCAGCATCTTGATAATAGCAGCCGCCAACGTGCGTTAGTGGTTGTTGTTGAACTGCCGTTAGCACAACAAATACCGTTATTTCCCGGTACGTTTGTGACGGCAACAGTACAAGGTAAAGCGCTGGACAATTTATGGCAATTACCCGCTTCGGCAATATCGCAAAATGGCGAAGTTTGGTATATCGGTGCTGGTGGTAACTTGGCGACGTTCACTGCTCAGCAGCAGTTTGCGCAAGGTGAATTAAGTTACATCAAACCAATGACGGGAATAGACAGTGCCAATATTATCATTCGTCCATTGCACAGTTATGTGCAAGGCATGCAGGTGATCGCGAAGTTAGCCAACCCAAGTGATATGCAATTGGCTGATGTCAGTGCGAGTAAGATGAATAGTGAGCGTAATAGTGCAAATAATAATGTGAGAAATAGTGCAAGTATGACGATAAATAACGTGAGTGTGAAATTATGAGTGAACAACATCGTGATTTAACAACGGGTTCGTCACCACCTCGCGAGTTATCCCCTATGAACCCATTACAAGGTCTCATCAGCTGGTTTGCGAGCAATTCAGTTGCCGCCAATTTATTGCTGATTAGTGTCATCCTGCTTGGGGTAATGGCGTTAGGCAACTTACGCAAAGAAGCATTTCCGAGTATTGAACCGGATACTATTCGTGTATCGGTTAATTACGACAGTGGTGATGCTAAACAAGCGGAAGAGGGCATCGCAATCAAGATTGAAGATGCACTGGAAACGGTTGCTGGTATTAAGCGTATAACCTCGACGTCTAATGCCAGTGGCAGCTCAGTCAGTATTGAAAAAACCAGTGGTTATTCACTCGATACCTTGCTCACCGATGTGAAAACCAATGTTGATGCGATCAATAACTTTCCCAGTGATGCCGAAAACCCGGTGATTGATAAAGCGCGACGTCAGGATCATGCTTTATGGGTGCAGTTATACGGCGATGCGGATCGCGGGACGTTACAGACTTTAGCTGAAAAATTAAAATCAGATCTGTTAGCGAAATCAGGTATTCGCGATCTAGAGATTAAAGCCAAAGTTGAGCCGATGATCTCTGTCGAAGTCGACGAAGCTAAGTTACAGGCGTATGGGCTAACCATTGCTGATATTGCTGCGGTGATCAATGCCGAGTCCGCAACGCCACTGACTACCAGTTTACGTAATGGTGAAAAAATGATGCGTTTAAAAGCGTCTTCACAGGCTTATCAGCAACGTGAGTTTGCTCATATCCCGGTGATTACCGGCAGTAACGGTAGTGTGGTTATGTTAGCTGATGTAGCGACTGTTACCGACACGTTTGCCGATGATAGTTACAGTTTATCGCGTTATGATCAACAAAACGGCATGGCCATCGAGATAGTCATGGACGATTATGGTGATATCACTCAGATTGTAAAACAAGCGCAGGAAGTGGTTGATGATTGGCATGCACGCGGGTTATTACCTGCTGATGTTGAATTGGTGACTTGGTACGATCAAAGCGACACCATTACAGACCGTTTATCTCTCTTAAGCAAAAATGCGTTAACCGGTATTGCACTGGTATTTATTGTGTTAGCCCTGTTTTTGAACTTTCGTGTGGCATTTTGGGTGGCGGCGGGTTTACCGTTTGTGTTGTTCGGCACCTTATTTTTTATGCAAGATGCTTTTGTTGGTCTGACGATTAACGAAATGACGACCTTTGGTTTTATCATGGCGCTGGGTATTGTCGTTGATGATGCGGTGGTGATTGGTGAAAGTATTTATACTACCCGTAAGGAAGAGGGCGATACTGTTGCAAACACAGTCAAAGGTACGATGAAAGTCGCTATCCCGACCTTGTTTGGTGTATTGACGACCGTTGCTGCGTTTGTGGCGATTGCCAATGTCGACGGTAATCTGGGTAAGATCTATGCGCAGTTTGCGGGGGTAGTGACGATTTGTTTATTACTGTCGATGGTGGAATCTAAATTAATCCTACCGTCACATTTAGCGCACTTAAATACTGCGCGTCAATCGACAGCTGGCATCAAAGGACTGTGGGTGCGGATCCAAAATGCGGCGGATGCCGGGTTACAATGGTTCAATGTACGTATTTACCGTAACCTTATTGAATGGTCATTAAAATTTCGTTATGCGGTTATCTTAGCCTTCATTGCGTTGTTTATTCTGGTGATTGGTTTGCCATTAACGGGCAGTGTTCGCGTGACATTCTTCCCTGATATTCCAGGCGAAGTAGTCAGTGCGGATATGGTGATGCAAAATGATGCTAGCTTTGGCCAAACCAATACTAACTTACTGTGGTTAGAGTAGACTGCATTACAGGCAGATAAGAATCTGTTGGCTAAATACGATGTGCTGGCGACGGCAGATAATACCGAGATCATGAGTTTGCAGGTTATTGCCGAAGATGACAGCTCGGGTAAATTAACGATTGAGCTGGATGCAGACTCTGTTTATCCATCGAATGAGTTCACCGCAGAATGGCAGGCACTATCAGGTTCACCAGAAGGGGTTAAAAAACTTAAATTCATGTCGAGTATGCACATGGTTGATAACTTTAAAGTGGAGTTGAAATCGTGGGACGATGCCACCGTTAAAGCCGCTGGCGAACAGTTCAAAACTGCGTTAGCGTCAATTCAGGGTATCAGCGGTATTGATGATAACCTTAACCCTGGTCAGCCGCAGATACGCTTTGTATTAACAGAGCAAGGCCGTAGTTTAGGCATGGATACGGCGACGTTGTCGCAACAGGTGTTACAAGCATTTGGTGGTGAGATCGTACAGCGTTTCCAACGTGATAAAGACGAAGTGAAAGTGCGCGTACGCTATCCTGAAGCGCAACGTCAAACGGTCGCTGATATTATGCAAGCGCGTGTGCGCACACCTAACGGGTCGGTTGTGCCGTTGAGCAGTGTGGCGAGTATTAGCCGTGAATATCAAGAAGATGAAATCACTCGTATTGATGGTTTACGGACCGTGTATTTAACAGCGTCGGTGGATAAATCGATATTGGCATCAAATGAGCTGGTGGCGAATTTACAACGTGATTTAGTGCCAGCGTTAGCGCGTCAATTCCCTGTGTTAAATATCCACTTTGCGGGTGAAGCCGAAGAACAAGGTGAGACGACAAGTTCGATGATTTCGGTATTTGTGGGGGCATTATTGGCGATTTATGTGTTGCTGGCTATTCCGCTTAAATCCTATGTGCAGCCTGTGCTGATTATGTTTGCGATCCCGTTTGGTATTGTTGGGGCGATCTTGGGGCATTGGTTAAATGATCTGACGATTAGTATTTTATCGTTAAATGGTATTTTGGCGTTAAGTGGTGTGGTGGTGAATGATAGCTTGTTATTGGTTTCGCGTTTTAATGAACTGATGAAAGAGGCGAAACTGTCATTACATGATGCTATTGTTAAAGCGTGTAGCGGGCGCTTACGGGCGGTGTTACTGACGTCGGTGACTACGTTTGCGGGATTGGCACCTTTACTGGGTGAAACGTCGACGCAATCGCAGTTTTTGATCCCTGCTGCTGCGTCGTTGGGCTATGGTATTTTGTTTGCGACGCTGATTACTTTGATATTGATACCGGCGTTGCTGTTCATTCAATATGAAATTAAACAGTTTTTCGTTAATATGATGGGGAAAGGTGACGTAACTTAAGTCGACTAAAACGGTGAGTGCGTTAACGTCTACAACTCGCCGTGGATCCATCCATGGAGGCTTGCGTTGGCATCCCTGCCAACAACAGTTATCTACGTTGACGGACTCTCATGAGTATATATTTGTGGTCATACTTGCGATGTAAAGCAGGGCGTATTAGTTAAATTGAACGTGAAAAGGTAAGTCAAAATGTTAAACCTGTTATTAGTGGAAGATGATTTAGATTTAGCGACCGCTGTGGTTGATTATTTAGAGTTAGAAGACATTCAGTGCGATCATGCTGCGAATGGGTTAGCGGGTTTAAATATGATCATCAAGAATGATTACCAAGCGATCATTCTCGATTTAAATTTGCCAAAAATGGACGGGTTAACAGTCTGTAAGCATATGCGTGAGCAGGGTATTGATACTCCGGTATTGATGCTGACGGCTCGTGATAGCTTGGATGATAAGCTGGTGGGTTTTGATTCTGGAGCGGATGATTACTTAGTGAAACCGTTTGCGATGCAAGAGCTGATTGTGCGCATGCAGGTATTGGCTCGTCGCCGTAGTGGTCAGGTTAAGCGTCTAACCTTGGCGGATCTTGAATTAGATCTACAGCAGAAACAGGCATACCGTGCTCAGCAGTTATTAAAGCTATCACCAACCGCGTGGAAGATCTTAGAAACATTAATGCGCGCAACACCGAATCCAGTCTCTCGAGAAAAGTTGATGCAAGCAGTGTGGGGAGATGATCAGCCTGATAGTAATAGTTTAAAGGTGCATATTTTTAATTTACGTAAGCAGTTAGATGCGGGTGATGTGCC
Organism: Moritella sp.; assembly: GCF_013215705.1. Lineage (GTDB taxonomy): Bacteria > Pseudomonadota > Gammaproteobacteria > Enterobacterales > Moritellaceae > Moritella. The sequence continues at coordinate 149,437 of NZ_JABSQR010000010.1, forward strand.
CGCATTATTACATACTGTACCGGGTGTTGGCTTTGCGTTATGCAACCCATCTGCATAGGGCTATATGATGAAGTTAAGACCCAGTTTACGATTATATTTTCTTGGTGCTATGCTGTTTCTCGGCGTTAGTATGGCGATCACCTTTTCTGCGCTCACGGTTAATTATTTTGTTGAGGGCATGGACTCGGTATTACGTGGCACCATGGTTGAAGTTGCTGATACCGAAGGTTTAGAGGTTCAAGACGGAAAACCAGTGATGTTACTTGGTTTTCATGTTGCGAGTCGCTGGCAAGATCTACCCGCAGAAGCCAGTGAAAGCTTTTCAGTGCCGCCGACAGAGATGTTTGAATTTAACAAGCATATTATTAAAGAAGATATATTCTCACCGCCTAATGAAGTGCACTTTGTCATGGTGATGAAGACGAAAGAAGATAAATTACTGTATATCTATAAGTCCTTTAAAGGTGATTTACATGCGCGATTATCTGATGGGCCGGGTTCGCAATTTGTCTGGATCCCTGTTTTTGGTTTAAGTGGTATTGTGGTTTTTGCCTTGCTGTTGATCATGGTGATGCGTCGTGTGGCGTCGCCAGTCGAAGCACTGCGAGATTGGGCTAAATCATTAAATGCAGAGAGTTTGCAGCAACCACCGCCCGAGTTTAAATATAAAGAATTAAACACCTTAGCGAGGATTGTCCATAACAGTCTTAATTCTGTGCAAGAGAGTCTTGATCGTGAACATGAGTTTTTACGGAATGCCAGCCATGAGTTACGTACGCCTATTGCTGTTATCCGTACCAATGTTGAATTGCTGAATAAAATAAATAGCAAATCACCGATGACAGCCAAGCAACAGCAAGTTATTGAGCGTATTGAACGGGCTGGTTTCACCATGACTCATTTGACTGAAACCTTATTGTGGTTAAGCCGAGATGAGTCTTTATCATTAACCCTTGAGCGGGTTCGATTAGATGAATTGCTTAAGCAAACCGTCGAGGATTTAAGTTATTTGTTACGTGGTAAATCAGTTACCGTTGAGCTTGAGACCAGTGAGTTGCAAGTTGAACTAGCGGCCACTGCGTGTCGTATTGTGCTAGCTAATTTGGTACGTAATGCATTTCAGCATACAGATTCTGGTGTGGTGACTATCAGCCAGCAGCAAGGGCAAGTGGTTATACGTAATGTGAATGACGATGTTGATACAGCGGTGCTGGGGAGCAGTAACATCAATGATTTGGGGTTTGGCTTGGGGGTTAAATTGACCGACAAACTCACTGCGCGTTTTAACTGGCAACATAAGCGTGAAATTGAATCTTCTGGGCATAGAGTGACTGTTAATTTTGATTAATTTAGTACTTTAATCAGCATTTTGTAAATTTCAGCAATGCTAGAATTTATTCTTTATCAATTTACAGAGATTAATATGGCATATTGCCCAAGCATTCATCATTTAGAGATGGATGAGGAGAGCTCATTAGCATTGACTGAAATTTTTGGTCATGATGATTTAAAGCTGAAATTACAGTTTGCTATAAGTGGTGGTCATTGGATTAATACGTTTTTGGGTAATGGCGCTGTTGAGACATTATACAGTGTCCATAGTACGGATTTTGACATGATGACTAAAGCAATATCTGCTACAAATCGTATTACTCAGAGGATAGTTGAAGATATCATTACGACTCAAGCTATACGAAGTGATGTGAATACTAAACAGTTATTATTTTGGAGGGCTATGTATAATGGCTGCATTCTTAAAAAGTAAAAAAATATACCTGACGGCGCTATTGTTGATTTCTGCTAATGCGATTGCTACACCGGATAAAGTCGCTGAAAATGATTATAGACTCGCCTACAAAGCATATGAAAGTAAAATAGATTTATGTGCGGGCTTAGAAGTAGAAAATAAGATTTCTAAAAAATTATTAAACCAATTAAAGAGTATTCCTAAACAGCATCTCTCGAAATTATTACCTTATTATTCATTTACGGCATTTCATCAATGTTTACAGCCCGAAGAAGCTGGATATTTAGTGACACGAGAAAGAGCTACTTTATTTAATATAGAGGTCGGTTTACAAGGTGCAGTATCAATTTCTAAATTATATGTAGAATTGAAAGATGAAGTTAATCAATTACCTCACTATGATGTATTTGAAAATCAATATTTTAAATCGCCTTATAAAGTTTCACAATTCTTTGGGTTAGTTGATTAATATTGAATATCGGACTTATTAGATTAAAGGCTATTTAGTGAACTAAATAGCCTTTTTTATTAAAACGGTGCTGGATAACGCTTAAACACAGATTCTATATCCGCTAATGCTTGTGGTGTTAGCAGCGTTGAAAAGGCGTTAATGTTTTCTTCGAGTTGCGGCAGTGTTGTTGCGCCAATAATCGTCGACGTGACGCCATCAACTTGATTGCACCAGGCTAGGGCTAATTGCGCAGGTGTGATGCCATGCTGGTGGGCAATGTCAACATACTCTGCGGTAGCAAGATGGGCATGTTCAGTATTTCTATATAATTTATTGGGTGGCGAGAAAGTCCAGCGGCTGCCTTCTGGTCGCGCATCGTTTAGGTACTTTCCTGATAACATGCCTGTTGCCAGGGGCGACCAAGGTAAGTAGGCAATATCTTCATGCACACAGTTTTCGATTAAATACGGCCAGTCTTTGGCGTGCAACAAACTGAATTCATTTTGAATCGATACCATGCGTGGCAGGTCATATTGTGCGCTGAGTTTAAGGTAGGTATTGATTCCCCAAGTCGTATCATCAGACAAGCCACAAAAGCGGATCTTGCCTGCGTCTACACAACGTTTTAACCCTTGTAATATATCGAGCATTTGCGCGGTATGATCAGCCGCATTGATATCACTAAAGCGTAACTTATTCGGTTGATGTTGACAAAAATGCGGGTTAGGGCGGTTCGGCCAGTGCAATTGAAACAAATCGATATAACTGGTCTGCAACCGCTTTAACGAGGCGTCGACAGCTTGTACGATAGCATCTCCGGTAATGGGATCGCCATTGCGCACCCAAGGTAACCCCGGGCCTGCAATTTTAGTCGCTAATATTATGTCTTTACGGCGCTGGGGGTTTGCCGCTAGCCAATTGCCGATAATGGTTTCGGTTTTACCGTAGGTATCAGCTGATGGCGGTACGGCATACATCTCTGCCGTATCGATAAAGTTCACGCCCTGTGACAGCGCGTAGTCAATTTGTTGATTGGCGTCTTGTTGGTTGTTCTGAAATCCCCACGTCATGCTGCCTAAGCAGACCCGTGATACAGACAACCCGCTACTACCGAGTATTGAAAATTGCATTGTCATCCTTATGCTACTTGTTCTTTTTCATCATTATACGTTAAGGCAATACTAACAAACATTTGTTCACAATTAATAAATGCTTCTACCACCGCGGGGTCGAAATGACTGCCATTGCCTGCGAGTATGATCTCTTTGGCCTTATCGTGGCTAAATGCTGGTTTATAAACGCGTTTTGATATGAGCGCATCATAAACATCGGCCAGCGCCATCAAGCGACCGGATAGCGGAATATCATCACCACTTAATTGATAAGGATAACCACTACCGTCCCATTTTTCATGGTGGCTTAAGGCTATTTCTCGGGCGATAGCCAGGAAGCTGTTGGAACCCATTTGTTTTTCTGCCACTGCCAACGATTCTGCCCCTATCATGGCGTGGGTTTTCATTATTTCAAATTCGTCATCCGTCAATTTACCCGGTTTAAGTAAAATGGCATCGGGGATCCCGACTTTACCTATGTCGTGCAAAGGTGCAGATTTATAGAATAACTCAACGGTCTCATTGGTTAAATAATCGCGGTATTTAACGTGGTTCTGCAGTTGAATGGCTAATGCGCGCACGTATTCTCGGGTGCGTAAAATATGGCCGCCGGTTTCGTTATCACGGGCTTCTGCTAACGCAGACAAACCCACAATCGCGACATCACGAGTTTGTATGACCTCGTCTGTACTTTCAGCTAGCTTATTGAGCATCTCATTGGTGTAATAAGCAATAATGCCCAACTCACCTTGGTGTGAAACCGGGACTCGGGCAGTCAGATCGCCGTTTGCCGCCGCAATCAATACCCGTTGCTGGTTATCTAATAATAGCCGGAATAGCTGCAACCAGTGGTACATGATAGTGCAGGTATAAATAATCAGTACCACAGCAACAAACACAAACTCTTTGACGATACTAACCAGCGCAGCCTGTTCTTCGATTTTACCGATATTTTCGGTTAACCAGCGTACATCTTTTACCATGATCATCGTGAGAACCGTGGTGAGCATAATCACGATAAACACCACTAATGTGGCGAGTTGGCTGGCAATAGAATGACGCATGTGTGTCATCTGCTCTGGCAACTGTTGGTATTCGGTGTGTGGGTAATGTTTTACTTGTGCTTGTAGGGCTAAATCGAGACTAATGAGCGCCCCTAAACAACCAATACCAAAAATAATTTTTAAACTACTTTCGATTGGAAAGTCATAGTAAGCGATATACCAACTGGCAAGCGCGACTGCACCTAGGATAAATATACTCAGTTCGCGCAGTACATTTGTAAAACCCGCGCGATCTTGGATCACCTTATTTCGCACTGCAAACATGATGATAAAGACGACAACAGAATAAGCGCTGGTCTGCCAGATTGAAATGGACTCAATAAATGGACATACGCGGCCACCATAAATACTGAAAATTACAGCAGCGAAGAAATAGTGTAGCGCAGCGCGTTGTTTTGTTAGTGTTAACATCGTCATAGGTGCATTCCTAGGCTTAAATTACAGCCAGTATACGGACTTTATATCGAGATACTATGCTTCTTGTGGACTATTGTGCTGTTCTTTTTTAAAAAAGTTAGCGGTAATGTTGTGAAATATACAATAGTCTTAAAAATCACTACCTTACGTGTTTTTTGTATGTGTGAAATGGTCTTTTTTGCAACCTTCACAACTACGACCTGATATTATTGATGTCCATTTTTTGATTTTCTGCACCCAAACGTGAAACTGTGTCGCTTTATTTGTTCTCAATCTAATCAATACCTAGTTGTGGTACTTGTGAGTGTTCTGATGTTTGTCTAGTACTCATCATTACAGTATTGAATTTGAATATTTAACTGAGGTTAAGCTGTTAGCGCTTTAGAGGACAGATAAATGGACATATCTTACGGATCAAACGCGCTGGATGCTTACCTGCAACAGGTCAATAAAAGAGTAAGTTATTGACGAAAGAAGGTACGAAATTGCAGAGGCTGTTGCTAATGGTGACTCGGGTTAGATGTTGGCAGCGATAATGACCTAGTTGTCATTGCCAAAGTGTTAGACACGGATGTTGATGACGTGATGGATGTATTGTCTTATTATTTCAGTGAATTAAGTTTGTTACGTATTGGCGAACGGTTATCCATGTCGCGTGAAAAAGTACGTATTATCATTCGCACGACTATATATCGTAACGTTTAACGTGAGCAGAATAAGATCTAACGGAACAGCGTAGAGTCTAATTCATGATCCGCTTGTCTATATCTGACGTGTGGTAATAGCAAGCGGCATTATATTTGAGATAGCTAACGGTTTTATTCGGCCGTGTTAACAGCGTTGTTCAAGCGACAGCAATTGTTGCTTTAACTCTAATCCGTATGCATAACCAACTAGCTTGTTATTGGCACCAATCACGCGATGACAAGGAATTATAATCGGGATTGGATTTTTGTTATTGGCCATGCCAACCGCCCTTGACGCGTTAGGATTGCCTAGACCTGCTGCAATGTCTTTATAACGACGCGTTTCCCCATACGGTATTTTGATTAATTGTTGCCAAGCATGGCGCTGAAATACTGTGCCTATCGGGTTCAGTTTCAGATCAAATGTTTGTCGCTTATTATTAAAGTATTCACGTAGTTGCTGCTTGGCATCATTGAAAAATGTACTGGAATGCATCCATTCGGCAAGAATATTGATCTCTTTACTGCCGTTATCAATCATTAGTTGGGTGATACCTTCTTCATTACCGACTAAAATAAGATGAGATTCTTGTTCACCAGTGGCAGAGGTGTAGGAGGCGATGAATTTATCGTAATACATAAAGGCTGACAACTTAAATGGTAGGATCATAGATACCTACATTTTAATTGAAATTTACAACATTTGTTGTTATCTAGGTCTGATTAATTATACTTAAATAACTTTGTAGTGAACTCTCGGAAATCAGAGCTACCATCGATAGGTTATTGAACCGTTTTATACAGTATGTTATTTTTGTTTATATTCCGAATGCAGTATTTCCTCTTGCCTATATAACATATCGTAATAAGTTGATTTTTTATGGACAATAATTTGAACAAAAATTTGTTGAGACTTATTCAGCTAATACCGATTATGTTAAGTACGGTATTTACGCTGATTATCATTGCGCAGCTGCTACTCCATAATAGAACCGAACTCAAAGAAAATATCAGCGATTTGCGTGCCGAGTTCAATGAGCGTCAAAAACAGCAAATTAAAAACCGAGTTGATACTATTTACCAGCAGGTCAGTTACGAACGTGACCGCATGGAAAACGTATTAAAGGCCGATATTAAAGAAAAAGTGTATCAGGCACACGATATTGTCAACGCTATTTACAGTGATAATACAGATAAATCGGCTGAGGATGTGCATGCGTTGATCGTCACTGCACTAAAAAACATCCGTTTTAATAACGGTCGAGGTTATTATTTTATCTATGATCTGGAGGGCAATAATATCATGTTGCCTAATCACCCGGACAAAGAGAAAACTTATCTGCGGGATATGCAAGACAGTCGCGGTAATTATGTTATCAGGGAATTTATTGCGCTGATGAAAAATAAGCATGAGGGCTTTGCGAAGTGGTGGTTTTATAAACCTAATAACAATGTTGATGAACGGGAAAAAATTGGTTTTTTGAAACACTTTGAACCTTACGACTGGATCATCGGCAGCGGCGAATATGTCGAGGACTTTGAGGCTACGGTAAAGAAAGACTTATTGCATTGGATATCGACGATTCGATTTGGGAACAATGGTTATATGTTTGTGCTTGACGGCCAAGGCGTGATATTGGCGCATCAAAGTAATGAGTTAATTGCTCAGGATTATGGTCGTTATCAGACCGAAGCGCAAATTATGGAAATGTTTGATACGGCAAAAGATAATGGTGGATACGTAAAATACTCCAGCGTGTACCAGCCTGATAATGTGCAGGGCCCGGATAAACTTAGCTACGTTAAGTGGTACCCAGACTGGGAATGGATGATGGGTTCTGGAGTATATGTCACCGCGATGGAAGAATATTTGCAACAAAAAGAACAAATTATTGTGAAACAGAACCGCAAGAAGCTGCGTGCATTAATCGGTTTTAGTTTCGTACTTATTCTCGTAGTGGGTTTGTTGACCCATTATCTGAGAAAGTTATTGGCGCGACGCTTCGCCCAATTTGAAATGAAAATAGAAAGCAATTTTATTAAACTCAAAAATGCGAACAATACGATGCGCCATATGGCGTTGCATGATCCACTTACCGGGCTTCCCAATCGTGCATCGCTGGATAAATTTGCCCAGCAGATACTGACCGATGACAATGAAAAGTATATGGCTATCGCCTTTGTCGATATCGACAATTTTAAATATGTGAATGATCTATATGGGCACACAGTCGGTGATGAACTGATTTGTGCCGTGAGTAGGCGTTTTGAAAAAATATTAAGTACTGGCGATATGGTCTGTCGTTTTGGCGGTGATGAGTTTTTGTTCTGCTTTTCTGGGGTAAATACGCAAGCGGAGATCGCGACTAAGGTTACAAAAATTAATGCTATATTTAACACGAAAATGCGATGTGGCGAACGAGAAATAAAATCAAACTGTAGCGTTGGTGTATCGGTATTTCCTGATGATGGTCAAACCCTAGAGGTCTTGATAGGTAAAGCGGATGTTGCCCTGTATAAAGCGAAGGGGCAGGGTAAAGGTAGAATTTGTTTATTTGAAGCTGAGTTTGATGCTCAGCTTAAACGCCAGCGTGCCATGAAAGAAGAGCTTTATAAGGCGTTGGAGCGGGATGAATTTGAGATCCACTACCAACCTCAGGTGAATGCAAAGAATAAACAGGTGATCAGTGTGGAAGCACTCTGTCGCTGGAACAGTCCTGTTTTTGGCCAGGTTAATCCCGTGGAATTCATTACTATCGCCGAAAAATGTGGCGCTATCCATGCACTGGGTTTATCGGTCATTAAGATCGCCTGTGATGAGATCTTGTCCATATCGCCTAATGGTCATGGGGCTTTAGAGCTATCTATTAATATCTCGCCGATACAGATTATTGAACCTGATTTCTTTACTAATATAAAACGTGTCGTTAAAGCGACCGGTATAGACAATTCAAGAGTGACTTTTGAGCTAACGGAAAGCGCCGCAATTGACAGCATATTGAGTCTGTCGCCGCTGTTTCATGAATTAAAACAGAGTGGTTTTGGTTTATCTCTTGATGATTTTGGTACCGGTTTTTCTTCTCTCAGTTATTTGAGTGATTTGCCTTTTAGCGAGATTAAAATTGATCGGTCATTTATCGATAAATTCTTAGACAGTGACCAGAGTGACTCCTTGGTAAAAACCATCATTGCTATCGGCAACTCATTTAACATGACAGTGGTTGCTGAAGGGGTCGAAACCCAAGCGCAATATGAGAAGCTAACGCATTATAATTGTGATTTATTACAGGGGTACTTCTTTGGTAAGCCGCTGCGCCTGAATGCGCTTTTAGAACGTATTAGCATTAGTCAAATAGCGCTATAACCGCTGAACAATACCAGCGGCTACCGCTAAGTAATTTAATAAAACCAGTCAATCGAGTACGCAGCTCAAACCCATTGCGGTTGAGCTGCAAACATTGATGACGAGTTATTGGTGTTAACCGGCAGGAATAAAGGTCTTGGCAAGATTACTAATGTTATCGATGTCAGTTTTCAATTCATCCATTTGCGTGACCACAGTTTCGGTATGTTGCCAGTTAAGCTCTGCACCTTGCTTAATATCGATAACGTGGTTGTTGATCTCGTTTGATACCGTACTTTGCTCTTCTGCGGCAGTTGCAATCTGCATTGATAGGCTTGATAACTGCTGCATTTTTTCATGAATGATGGCAATTGCCTGGTCTGACTGCTCGGCTTTTTCTACACAAAGGTCGGCATTTACTTTGTTTTTCTTCATCATAATCAGCCAATCATTAATTGTTTCTAGCATGGTCGATAAGCTTGTATGAATGTGTTCTGCGGTATCCTGTGTACGTGATGATAAGGTGCGTACCTCATCGGCGACAACCGCAAAACCACGACCCTGTTCACCAGCGCGCGCGGCTTCAATGGCGGCGTTCAATGCCAATAGATTTGTTTGATCGGCAATCGATTGAATGTCGGTCATCAGGCTTCCCACATTTTGTGCTTCGGTATTGAGTTTATCCGCGGCGGTTGATGCTTGTTCTACTTCATCGGCAAGTTGTCTAATTTCAATAGTGGTGGTGTTAATACCTTTTTGAGCTATTTCACACAGATTAAATGTCGCGTTAATTTCATCGGATGTTTCTACGCTGTTACGTACAATTTCATCTGTAGAGGTTAGCATCTGTGACATCGCCGAGCTGACTTCGGTTAGCTCTTTCTGCTGATGAATTAAGTTGGTTTTAATTTTTTCGGCTCCAACCAATACGGTTTGAATTACGTTTTTTACTGGCTTCGTTGAATCGAGAGTACGTTCTAAAATAGCTTTAATTTTGGTTTTTAGTAATCCCATATTAAAGTCAAATACGCTGGCGGTCCCTTTACCGAAATATACCTGGCGACTAACACTGTCAAACGTGGATTGCATATGTTGGGCTTTTTGCGCCATAGGAATGATATCCTGCCAGAAAACCAGTATCGGGGTAACGGCAGCAATAAAGGCAATTACTGAAGCAGCAAGGCCAAGGTAACTATAGATGAAGCCTTGTGAAACGAGGCTAAGTAGTATTAAAAAGGCAAAGCGTTGGCTACGGGTAAATTCAAATAACAGGTTGTTACCTTGTAGCTTTTTATACACGGCATTGGCACGGCTGACCATGTGCGGTGTTGCAGGTGTACTGACTTCTTGATGTCCGACTATTGTACCGTTTTCAAATTGCGGAGTAATAAAGGTATCAAGCCAGAAACTATCGCCATTTTGTGTCGTTTTACAAATAACACCCTGCCAAGAAAACCCTTGTGCTAAGGTTTCTGTTACTTCTTTAATCACGGCCGCAGGCATGGTTGAGGAGTCAAGATCTCGGCTATTTTTCCCTAATAATGCCGCTTGTGAATAACCTAATGCGTCACAATACTGACTGTTAACATAAGTAAATTCACCGTTGCGGTTTACTAACGAAATTAATTGCGAGGAGTTATTAGCCATCAAAATACCTATTAATATGTAAACAATTAGTTAAAAAATCCAAAGTAACACTGAACTTACAGTTAGTCATCTGATACTTACTTTTTATGTGGTTATGCGTGATAAAAAAACAAAAAAGCCTAAGAGTTAACCTAGGCTTGGCGTGTATTCATTAATTATAAGTTATAAACATTTCCAACAGAAGGTATTGTCTGGGAAGTTATACCAAGTTGGGTTCGTTACACCGCCACTTTCTGCCCATACTTGTAGTTGTGGATAAGCAATTAATATATCTACATACTCAAATGGATGGCTCCATGTTGAAGGGAGAAGAAGTGCCCAAGGGTGACCTGTTGCTGTTTGATAGTAAGTACTCGACCCAGCATCGGAGGCATCATCTGCTGTACCAAGTAACGAGAGATCCGCTAAATCTGACGGCATTTTATCCATAAGATGAATTTCTTTACCACGTTCACCAACACGATAGATGAATGCGTTATATGGTGCATCGCCAAGTGCTGCGACAGTAACTGGAGTCTCAAATACAGCATTGAACGCGAGTGATATGAACGGTCTCTCATCGCCATCTTGGGTATTGTAGTAAGGGAACCCACCAGCCGGTAATACATCGAACACATTGCCGATCAGTACCATCACAGCTTCGCCAGTATGGCCAGTTTCAGGGACTAGAGCGCTTGCGCTACCATCAATGGTAACTGTCGAACTTTCAATATTAGCCGCTTCAGTACCAGGTAAACTGATCGCGAATGCATTAGGATAACTCGCACCACGAGCAACTGCTGAGCCTACCATCTCGATTTCTTTTATATTACCAGCACCATTCGTGATTTTGTTGAATGTATGATAAAGCACAAAATCATTGAAGTCATAATCACCTTTATCAGGCCATAGATCCTCATACGCTAACGTTCCTTCAGGGTCATAGTTATTAAAGGCACGTTCTGGATCGGTAGGGTAATCATCATAGACATCATCGACACCATCGCCGTCACAATCGGTACTAATCGAGGTCCATGTCGAGAATTCAGGGTCACTCATTAGACCGTTTGAATCAACAGCCGTCACTTGAGCACGCCATGTTTCGCCGTCTACAGTCTGACTTGATAATACAGTGTCACCTTGATGATCTGTCTTACCTGCGACCTCATCATCAACTACACTACCTTGGCCGATATCCACAAACCAACGATATAAGTAGCTTACGGTATCGCCATCAGGATCCGCCGGTGTTGGACCTGTTACAGAAACAACCAGATCACTATCCGTTGTAGCGTCGCAACTCGATGGTGACATTGATAATTCAGGTTTGTATGGTGGACTATTATTGATCTCCATATAAGTAATTGTTAGTAAACTGTAATCAAGCGTTGTCATCCAACCACTAACGCCTGGGCCGTAATTCATATTAATATCAAGGAAGGTATTGACTAAACCATCATCCGAGATCGATGAGATGGGAACATCGAATGTGGTTTCAGACCAAGTATTATTTGCACCTTGTAATAGACCAGGGTTTAAGTCAACGCCATCAACACTGATACCATCATATTCACCCGCGGTTCCCCAAAATGATTCAGAATCAATATCGTAGCCACGTATCAATAATGTTGCACTTTGAATCTGAATTAAGGGGTTGGTTGTAATGTCAAGGAAACTATGTTGCCAACCGTAATCCTCGTCATAGCCACTGTAAATATTAAAACCACCAGATGCTGGAGGGGTATAATGTGGTGCTGTACTGGATACATCAATTTTTTGTGTATAGGTAAATGTACCATCACCATGATCAACAGTGCCTTCTGCTGTCGCGGCTGCTAATACAGATGTTGATAATACTGAGCTTGATAATGCAAATAGACCAAGACAACAGAGTTTATTTAGTTTAAATGTATGCATATCGATATCTATCCTTATTAAAAGTCTGAACCAATAATAACGTCACAACCAAGCGATTGTGTTGTTGTTATTTGTTCTTTGTTTAGTGTATTGATACAAACAGAATCTTTTAAATGAGTTTTCACTGTGATGCCTTTCCATGAATTTAAAAGCGTTAGCAATACTTCTGCTTCGCCGTGTCTGTTGGTCAGGGCTTTTAAGAATGGGGTGCTACTCGTCACGTTGTTTTCATCGATGCTGTAGATTTCGATATAATGTTCGCCAGGGATAGAAATAGGTAAGTTATCAACTTGGCTAATGTTACTGACGTGTTTAAAGTAAATTAATTCAGAATGTTGCATCTCCCAATTGAAATCTGCTGGTACTATTGTGTCTAAAAAAACCGTGGGTGTAGTTGTACTACTGTCGTTTCCCGAGTTACTTGCGTCACCTCCTGGACTCGGGTTGCCTCTTGGACTTGAGTCACCAGCGCCACAACCGGAAAGTAATATGGATGTTATAAAAAATATCAGAGGAGTTTTCTTCATAGCTTACACCTTAATGTTATTAAGTTTCGTAAATTAAAATCCAAGAATTTATAAGCAACAAACTAATATTACGATTACCTCGAATCTTGTAAGGGGTATTGCAAATGAAGTGCCATATTGATATTTTTTAATTAACAATGGATTATGATTTTTACAGGATTATGGGGGGCGGGTATTTGCATTTTGCAATGCAATATGTGGCGCATAATATAGTGTGTAGGTCACTTGTTAAAGTTGTTTAAACTATGTTAACTGTTTTAGCTGTCGACATATTTTGAAATGAAAGCGAGGTTAACTCATTATTCTAATAAGGCTCTAGCTGCACCCCATTTGTATGGCAGGGTTATTTTCTTAATTTGCGAACTGTTACTTGGCCAAAAGCGACATACAATATGCAAGCCAGAAATATAAAAAGAAAAACAATAGCTAATAGCTGTGAGAATATACTCATTTTACCCCCAGTAAATCCATAATTGAATCGTACCTACCGTCGTAGCCCTCACTGTAGCTAATCGAAAACGCCAAATGCATTGAGTAACAATACGCAAATGCCAAATAAGTTTGATCCCATAAAGAACCAGTAGAAAGTATAGGCAAATGCTTTATCTATTTTACTCGTATGTGTATTGAGTATATCGGTATTGGCATATAGTGATGATATAGGGTTTTGTTTTAATTTATTTATTATGAATTGTGGCAGGGCGAGAGCCTGAGCAACGTTAAAACTATCCCAGCCACTGACAAATTCAACGCCAAGTACATCTTTTGTCTCTGGATGTTTTCTTAGTTTACGCATTGTTACCTGACTAAAAATGAGATACATAAACATTGACACCAGAACCAGTAATATCATGATCCCAACAAGTAATGTGATTGTTTGGATTACGTTAACGACTCTATATAATCAAATAACCCTAACGTATCTAATAAGGCCATTAGCACAAAAGCTAACCCGGCCCCCGTAAATAACCAATAAAACACTCGTGCCAGAACTCGGTCAAATAGGGTGGTATGTTCTAACAATTCATCGGTATGAGCATACATAGATGATATCGGGCTCTGTTTTAGTTTGTCAGTGATAAACCGAGGCAGTGCAATTGCCTGTGCAACATTGAGAATACTCCAACCACTGGCCAACTCAATGCCAAGCTTGTCTTTGGTGGCAGGGTTTTTTCTGAGTTTTCGAACGGTGACTTGACCAAAGATGACGTATAGAATTAAAGCCACAAAAAGGGCCGCTGCATTCAATGCAAAAAGTGTCGAAAGTATACTCATGATTAATTAATCCAGTCCATTATATTATCGTACCAATCGCCAGCATCTTCTTTAGCAAAGTCATTTACCCACATAGATGCACCTGCCGAAACGCCTACAACTGCTATACCTCCGATTATCAGACCCACCCAACCGATAGGTGTCGCAACCATTAAAAAGCCCAGTGCAGCAGTGCCCGCGTTTACTGCTGCAATCCCTGTACTCGCACTTAAAGCAAAACTACTTGATTCAATAAACATCTCGCGTTCCCAGTTTTGGCCTGCTTTGTAACTATTGTGAATATTACCAACACGGCTAGTAAAGTCGATTACAGCAAGGCCACCACCAAGGAGCTTCGCATGTTGACTAAACTTAACTAAGTTACTGGTTTGAATCTGTGAAGTAATGTTTAATTTTGCCACGTTACGGCTACTTCTGGCGATGTTTGTCGCGCGAGTGCCGCGAGCAGATTTATTCGCACCTGTTACCGCTTTTAATTCATGGTGAAAGCCTTGCTGCATCTTTTGAAAAGCGGCCATTGCTTTCTGCTTCGCCGCTGTTTTGATTGTAGAACTGGTTACCTTAGTTTCGATAACATGGCGATATTCCATCAAGGCTGCTTGATAGTTTTTCACTGCATCGGTAAAACCGCCAACTCTGTTACCGTAAAAGCTGGTGGATGCCCCCATAGTACCGACACCTAACGCCTGTAGTTTTGCTGATATGTCTGCGATAGCAAGGGTATTATCACCCCCGAAGGAAAGCGCAATATTAGTGAGTTCTCGATTCTTTGCGGTATTGGTCAGTTGGTTAACCATGCTTTTTGCGGCATTAGATGGATCTGAACCAATAAGGTAAGGGGTATAAGCTGTAAGCATTGATGGTTGGCGGCATTGCGCGCCAAAAATCATGCTGCTGTCGATGCCACACTGACTAGCCAACGCATCGGCTTTAATTGGCTTGTTGCACAATAAGATCGTACTCATTTCAATTCCTTTTTTATCTTGTCTAATCAAGTCCTTTGATTAGCTGGGATTAGTGTAGCTTAGATGGGAGTTAATATGGAAGTGAAGGGCTACGATATAAGAATAAAATCAGTCTAGAGTGTATATTATTCATTGACACTATTATTTTATAAGTCAATTTGCAGTTCTTACCCAATAGCCAATTTCGCAGTCTCATGCCATAAATAAGCTGGCATTTCATGAGCTAACTTCCAAGTAATACTCATTGGCTGGCTGCCTTCGTATTTTACAAAGTCCACCGGACCAAAGTTAACAAATCCCATAGTTCGGCCATTTTCATCTTTGGCTTGTTCTCTTACAAACAGTAAGACGGTTTTATTGGTTTGTTTTTGTTGAATATAACTAAGCCCTTTACCTGATGTAGGCTTAGCGCTGTTTTGTGTTTGCCAATGGAACAAACTTGGGCTGATCGCATAATCATGATACATGGTAGTCGGAGAAAACTGCGTTTCACATTTGTTCAAGGTCACGAACAATAGCTCGGTATTCATATCTGCAATATTTAATACACCCTCACGACTCGATGATTTTTTATTAAAACGGCTATCGCCAAATGCAACGAGAATATGTTCTTTTGGATAACGTACATGCATCTTAATTGGAGACGATTGAATGTTTAAATTGTGCATGTTCGGCATCGTAAATTCAGTGATATCTAAGCGCTCAATCAATAGCGAAATAACCTCGCTTAGTTCATTTTGTAAATGGGGATGTCGTAATGCTTGTAGACTTTGTGATATTGATTTAAAGCCTAATTTGGGACCCGCTTGATCCCAAAAATCATAGTGACACATAAGGGCAAACAATTGTGTTTGCTTATTATTTATCTCATCTTTGCTAATGGTAAAATTGTTCTGGCATAATTTAAGTAAAAAACGTAAGTAAGAGATTGAAGTACATATTAGTAGTCGATTATTGACCGCACGATAATAAGCACTGGCTAAGTCATCAGTTAAATCGGGTACTACTGTGGATTGACATTGTGCGACTAATCGAGACCAACCACCACATTTGCCTAGTTTGATTTTATAGATATCTTCGACGGTGAAATTTGGATTAATATATAAAAAATTAGTCAGAGTTAATGGCAGACCAGTTATATGTGGATAATTATTAATTAAGTTTATTAGTCTGCTTTTATTGAGCGTTGCCTTGTTAATATTTTTCAAAATCATTACTTGAGTTTTTCTTGTAACTCAATACGGCAACCGATAGGTAAATGTGGGAATCCTTGCTTAATTTCCTTATCGATAGACTGATTTGTTTTACCTACTAATGCTCTAAATTTCTGTGAAAAATCATATTCAGGGCGTGAATTCCCAACAAAATCGAGTATGGTGCAACATTCTTTACCTTCAGTAAGTCGTAAACCTCGTCCTAGTTGTTGCAAGAAAATAGTTAGACTTTCTGTTGGGCGTAAGAATAATAAGGTATCTAATTCGGGGATGTCGACGCCTTCATTAAACATATCGACGACAAATAACACATTAATTTGTTTTGATTTAAGACGTTGTTGTTGTATTTCTCGTTCAGCGCTGTTGTCACTGGTTAATATGTCGCAAGCAATACCTTTCAGGGTGAATTTTTGCGCCATAAATGCGGCATGTTCTTTACTGACGCAAAATGCCAATGCCCGCATTTGATTAATATCCGTAACTATCTCGGTCAGACTTTGCAAGATCCGCATTACTCGGTGGTCGTTATACGTATATAAATGCGTTAACTCTGCTACATCGTAACGGCCTCGTGACCACGGAATCGAGGTTAAGTCAGTGTCATCATCGATAGCAAAGTACTGAAATGGGGAAAGGTGGCGTTGATTTATTGCTTCTGGTAAGCGAATTTCCGCCGCGATGACATTGCAAAAATCGGTTAAGATATCTTCGCCATCATGGCGTTCAGGTGTTGCTGTTAGGCCGAGTAAAATCTGAGGGGTAAAATGCGTTAATACGCGTCTATAGCTAGCGGCAGTGATGTGATGAACTTCATCAATGACAATATAATCGAAGTAATCTTGACTGAGTTGCAGTGTGTCGATTTGATTATTTAGGCTTTGAATCGAGACAAACAAGTGTTGGTATTTACTGGGTTTGTTTTTACCAACCCAGAGCTCACCAAAAGTACTGTTTTTAAGTACGCCACGATATGCACCTTGTGCTTGTTTTAAGATCTCTTCTCGGTGCGCAATGAACATAAATTTGGCACTGGGATTAGCTTGATAGAAACGCGCAAAATCAAAGGCTGAAATAATGGTTTTACCTGTCCCTGTCGCTGCAACAACCAAATTTCGATAGCGTTGGTGTAATTCTCGCTCAGCTTGTAATTTAGCTAAAATAGCTTGCTGGTGGGAGTAGGGCTTAATATCGAAATAATATTGTGTGCTACTAGAGTTAAAGTTACCTTTAGCTTCTTGTAATGCTTTCGTTAGCTTTTCTCGGCTTTCTGCTTTACCGTCAAATGATTCAAAGTCGGGCGATTCCCAGTAGGTTTCAAAGGTACTTACCGATTTATCAATAATATGGGGTATTTCTTGAGACGTTATTTTAAGGTTCCATTCTAAACCACTGGTTAACGCTGAATGCGATAAGTTGGACGAACCGATATAACCAGTATGGAATCCTGTATCGCGTAGGAATAAATAAGACTTAGCGTGTAACCGTTCACGGTTTATATTATAACTGAGTTTTACTTCGGTATTTGGCAGTGCTGCTAAAAACTCAATTGCTTTCGCATCTGTGGCACCCATATAAGACGTTGTGATTACCTTTAGTTGCTTGCCACTACGAGCAAATTCTTCAAGTTCTTTTTTAAATATACGAATACCACTCCATTTGATAAAAGAAACTAGCCAATAAATTTTGTCAGAAGATTTAATTTCACGCTGTAATTCATTATCAATAGAAGGTTCTGCATTGCTACCGCTGAAGAGCTCACTTTGGCTAAGTCCAGTTAATGGCATTATTGATTCAACATATTTAGGTAAATCAGCGGAAATAGGATTAGCTTTATCAAATAGAGCAGTCAGGATCCTGCCTTGACTATCAAGGAGGTTATCAGAGATCAGTTCTGGATCTTTAATATGGTCGCTTAACCAATGAATAATGGTATTGGCTAATTCAATCTGTTTAGAGATGCGAACATTACTTTGTGGTACAGACTCCATCACTGTTTCGATCAATCGCGTGAGGAAGCGTGATAACCAAGTGGTGGCTTCTCCTGCCTCAAGTTGACGTTCGCCCACGTAGAATGAATTTCGATTGAGACTTTGCTCTATTAACTGGGTAATGAGTTGCTCGTAGATACCGGTTTGATTCATGATAAGCCCATGTGTGAAAATCGTGTCTGACATATATTTCGCTATAATATCAGATACTAACAATAGAAAACATATAGCTTATGATATTGTGGTTGTTAGCAATTTTATCTTAATCAATTGAACTAATCTTTTTATACGGTGGATACATGGACTTTTATTTTTTCGTTAATTTATTTATTAATGCATTATCCCAATTCTGGTTTGTTATTCCTCTTGTATTGTTGACGAGTTTACTGCGCTCTCCTACGATTAAAGGATTGATTGGAGAGTGGTATGTGAATAAGAAATTAGTAAGTGCACTTGATAATCAGCAATACAAGTTATTTAAAAATGTAACTTTACCTACAGGAGATGGTACAACCCAGATAGATCATATTTTGCTTTCTCCCTTTGGACTGTTTGTTATCGAAACAAAAAATATGCAAGGGTGGATCTTTGGTTCAGAACGACAGGCTAAATGGACTCAGCAGATATACAAGCATAAAACATCTTTTCAAAATCCATTACGACAGAATTACAAACATACCGAAACATTACGAGAGCTACTGTCTCTCCCGAAAGAGGCGGTACACTCTGTTGTAATTTTCACTGCGCGAGCAGAGTTTAAAACGACAATGCCCGCTAATGTCGGATACATTAATCAAGCAATCAAGTTTATTAAAAATCATGATCAGGTATATTTTACTGAGCTGCAACGTATTGAACTTGCGTATAAGCTAGCGACTAAAAAGTTACAACCTAGTATTAAGACTCATGTTGCACACATAAAACATGTGAAAGAGATAGTTAAAGATAAACCGTTGCACAATAAAAGTATCAAAGTTCCGACTATAAAGTCACTTTGTCCCCGTTGTAAAAGTACATTAATACCAAGAAAAAACCGTAAAACTGGTGACGATTTTGTAGGCTGTAGTAGTTATCCTCAATGCCGGTATATTGGTCATTGACCGAAACCCAACCATAAGGCAAACTCACAGCCAATATGATTCAACACTGATTTAATAGGAAAATAAACATGAGCGGAACGAACAGATCTGATATCAAAAAAGGCTTATCAGTATCAATTGTACTGAAACAAGATCAACGCAGTGGTAACTTGACCGACGGGATCGTGAAAGACATTTTAACTAACTCACCGAACCACCCGCACGGTATTAAAGTTCGGCTGGAAAGTGGTGATGTTGGACGTGTTAAAGTGATTAACGACTAATCTAGTTTATTCGTTACTGTAAGCGTTGTGAGATTAACTTGCCAGCTGTGTTGATACATATAATATCAGTTGCAGATACAGTAGCATCTTGTGCTTTTTCACCTGCGCAAGTTGTTACTGAAATGGGCTGTAGTTGTGGCAACTGATAGACATTGATAGTTTGACCTATGGTGATTAGCTGATCATCAATGCATTGGGTATTCGTTAGTTCTGGGAGATCGATTTCTCCTATGATGTTACCTGTCTTTGTATCTCGAATTGCGACCTGCCAATTATCAACA
The DNA here is from genome assembly GCF_013215705.1 of Moritella sp. Classification (GTDB taxonomy): domain Bacteria; phylum Pseudomonadota; class Gammaproteobacteria; order Enterobacterales; family Moritellaceae; genus Moritella. Next base: position 169,413 of record NZ_JABSQR010000010.1, read on the forward strand.
TTGCTTCCTGCTTTGTGAAAACTATCTTCTACTAAATAATTGGCACATAGTTTAGGTGATGCTCCCCATAGGCCTTCTTTAGTCCAGCTCTGGGTTCCGCTTTTTGAACACTTGGGTGCATGAGTTGAGTCACTACCGTGACAGATTATTTGTTCATTAGAATTAAGCGTAATTATAGATGCCTGTTTGCCATAATTGTTGCCAGTTGCGTCTATGCTATCTTCACTTAATTGGTATTTATCGCCCATAAAACCAAGAAATGATACCTTATTTCCTTCTGTTGTTATTGAGTTAACAGAGTCAGGTAATGCTGTCCAATGTGTGAGTTGTTCACCCGAAAAAGAAAGCTTAATAAACTCATCTACGATCTCGTTATTTTTATTAGCTTCGACCAATAATAGTAAGCCATCATTTAATTTTTCAACGCGCTGTAGTGAATATAAATCTAATTTCTTGTGCTTAATTAACTGAAGGTCTTGATCTAACCAGAGTAGATCACCTGAGGTATGCCATGCTAGATATTGTGCTGAAGCAGCTTGAGGTAAGGTAAACACAGAGCTTACAAGAGGCAACTGTGGGGATGAATTTTTGCTACACCCAAATAGCATCAATGTCGTTAAAATTAGTAAATATTTCATAAGATAGCTCCTGTAAATCTGTCAGTATATTTATGCACAATAAATGGACTTCCTCGTCTGAAAGCTCCTATTGCAAATAAAGTATCTCGGTCTGCTGGTTTTAAGTGAATACAGCCATGTGAGGGATGTAATCGAACAGATCTACCTCGTTTATGCTGAGCTTCATTATCTGGTGTGGTATGAAGCATCTCTCCAGAAAGGACTTCGTTTCCATCTAATATACCGTTCTTATTCAGATCCTTAAAATAACGAATAGCAATAGGGCCGAAATCATTAAAAATCCATGTTTTAGGTACTTTGGGGGTGACATCTTCTCCATATAGAGCTTCATTAAATTCAATTATGCTCTTTCTATCAATGTCTTTATCTTTAAGTATTGAGCCCCATTGTCCACTTCTTAACTGATACCAAACATCTGATTTAGCAGGATCTGCTGATGGTTGGTCCCGTAATCTGGTTCCCCATGCAATAGCTGATAAAGCCCATGTAGGAGTTCTATATGCGTGTGCCATATCAATTAAATAACTTCCAGCTGTTGTTGGACGTTCTGGCATCACAGGGTCTTGACCCATGGATGGGGGACCTCCCATAGCTTCAAATCTATGAGTTATCGATTTAAGCTTATTCTTCACTACGATTAAATTTTGACCAGGGAAAAAGTGCAATTCCATTTTTAAATACCCACAAGTTATTTTTATATAATAGAAAGTGTGGATTTATAATACCGAATAATCAGAATGTAAAAGTATGATTTTATGATGAATAAATAGAGGTGGCGTTAGCGGTATCGATTGTACTGAAACAAGATCAACGCAGTGGTAACTTGACCGACGGGATCGTGAAAGACATTCTTACTAATTCACCGAATTATCCCCACGGTATTAAAGTGCGTTTAGAAAGTGGCGATGTAGGACGTGTTAAAGTGATTAACGACTAATCAAACGTACTGATCTACCTATATATATTTAGAATGCCGATTATGCTAATCTACCTCAGTTTCCACGCATTCAAATCTGAGGTTAAGATTAGCTATGCACACCAACTTTTATGACGATCATGCTCAACAACTTGCCGAGCAATACCTATCAAAAACCTTCGAAGAAGTGCATGCCGCATGGTCTGAATTCTTACCGTCAATTTTAAACAAACCCAACGCGCGTATTCTTGATTTAGGTGCTGGGGCAGGGCGTGATAGTCGATATTTTGCTGAGCAAGGACAAGTAAACGACATTAGTATTGTTGCTGTCGAGCCGGCTAAATTATTGGCCGAAATAGGCCAGCAACAAACACTGGGGTTGAATGTAAAATGGGTGGAAGATTCATTACCTGCACTGGATGTTGTCTGTCGTCAAGAAATCAGTTTTGATCTTATCCTGCTTAGTGCTGTGTGGATGCATATCCCAAAAAGCGAGCGACCGCGTGCAATTCGAAAACTAGCCAATCTACTCAAGCCTGGTGCTAAATTAGTTATATCTCTTCGTCATGGCCCAAGTGGTGACGAACGTAAAATGCATGATGTCAGTACCGAAGAGCTAGAATTATTAGCGAAGTCAGTCGGTTTATCTGTCGTGCTTAAAACAGAGCATGATAGCGACAAACTTGGCCGTGATACTGTTCATTGGCAAACCGTGGTATTACAGCTTCCTGATGATGGCTCGGGGGCATTTCCTTTCATTCGTCATGTTGCTTTACATGACGGTAAGGCTGCAACGCACAAACTGGCATTAATGCGCGTATTGTTACGTATTGCCGATGGTCATCTTGGTGCGGTTATTCGCCGAGAACATACTCCGCAGGGAAACCGAGTCATATTGCCGGTTGGGCTGGTGGCTTTATATTGGTGTCATCAATACAAAGTGCTTATCGACGATCATGGTTTATACCAAACCCCAAATAAAAAACCGAATATGGGTTTTATGAAAGACGATGGTTGGCATAAGTTAACCCATCGTTCTGCAACCGACTACCGTATTGGCCATCTATTTATTGGCGATGATGCTAAAGCATTGCACCGTACATTAACGGCGGCTGTAAGTAATATCAAAAATATGCCCTGCAAATATATAACCTTGCCTAACAGTGATAAAACTGTATTTGAAGTGGAAAGCAAACCTGTACGTGCAACAGACAGCTTATTTTTAGATATGGAGTCATTATCGCAATGGGGTGAATTTTCGTTGCCAGAAACAGTATGGCAAGCGTTTAATCGTTTTGCTTGTTGGATTGAACCTGTGCTTGTTAGTGAATGGATGAAAACGATGAAGAGCTATCAGGGTAATCAAAGTCCTGAACAGCAGTTAGCCATCATTAATTCACTGGATTGGTTAGAAGCCAAACGTTCGACTATTGAGAGTCGTAAACGTTTCGAGCAGTTACAGCAGATACAAAGTCAGCAATGTGTCTGGTCCGGTAAGATTTTAAAACAAGAGTTCGCAATAGATCACTGTATGCCATTTGCACGCTGGCCGAATAACGATCTGTGGAATCTACTGCCGAGTGATAGCAAAGTAAATGGTCAGAAGAGTGATAGTCTCCCCACAGCCAAAAAGTTGAAAGACGCTAAATTACGTATTACAGACTGGTGGCAACAAGCCTGGACAGATGATAATACGCAGTCGACTCGCTTCTTTGCCGAAGCTAATATTGCTCTGCCGGGACTGACTACCAACAACACGTCTATTGATGATCTTTTTGAAGCGTTGGAGCTACAGCGTGGGCGATTAAAAGAAATGCAGCAATTGAGGGAGTGGGGGTAGTAACGTTAAAGGCTACAGGTGTGTATAGCCTCTATGTTTAAGCCTGAACCACGGTGGCCATTATTGTTAGGGGGATTTGTACCTGACAGTCTTGGCAATTCAAGGTGTATAACTGGAGTTTTTTACTTACTTTGGTATTTTTACTCTTGCAAGACGGGCATGCTTGCTTCATGGGCGTATTACCGCCACAAGCACCACATTTAATGTAATAACCATACTTACCGCTACGCATTTCTAACTGATGAGTATCGGTGCACTTCAAACATTTAAGCGGTAGTGGCTGAATTTTCTTGTATTGTGCATTCGTATCCACGGGTGCTATTTGTTGTTTAACCTCGACTGCTGGTATAGCTGTATCAGGATTATCAGGTACTGGTAACCGTTTTTCAGTTGGAGCTGAGCAGTCTTGAGTAAGTAAAAAATCTGCAATAGCCTTCATTTCTTCAACGCTAAACTCGGGACGAGTATCAAAAATGTTTAATGAATTGATTAATTTATTTCTTAGTTTCATCAAATTTTGTAATTTATCGCTCAGAAACTCTGCTTTGACCAATTGCTGTGAAATATTTTTAGGCATCTTATCGCGTTCGATAATAGCATTACTTGAAACTGCGCACATATTGTTCCAGCAACGCATAGCGAAACCTTGTTGCTTAAATAAAATGGGTTTAAGAATATCTGTGCGATGTTCAAACAATAAACATCTCAGTAGCTTTTGTTGTAATTCAACTTGTTTTATTGGTGACGACATTCCTTGCCATTTATCGTTATAACTACGAGACCATTCTTCCTGTTGATTTATTTTCACTTCACCAGTGATGCTTTTTGATTCAATCAAGATAAAACCAAAGGGGTATAAAATGAGGTGGTCTATCTGAGCTACTTCATCGTTGTGAGTAAATTTGAGATCGTTAAAGACAAATACCTGTTCGTGTTCTTTAAAAGCACGGCGTAGATAGAAGGCTACATCCTGTTCATGTTTTTGACCTGCTTTGGCCGTTACAGATGTTGTTTTTTTAAGTACTTTATCTTTAATTATCACTAGAACCCTTTAATTTCAAATTAGGTGGTCAAGGTGTGACCTTATCTATCTATTTGTATTGATTATAGATATTAACCTTTAATCAAAAACAAGGTAGTGAGGAGTCTCAAAAAAATGGAATTACAATGTCTTAGTCGAAAATGTTGAATTTAAAGTGTTTATCTACTCTCCTTAAGTTAAATTTCACGTTATTCATTCTAACTATAGCTGTTGCTGCGATAGGTTAATTCAGTCAAGTGAGTTAGGGATAAGCGTAATCATCAAAATCAGGATAGTGGAGCAGGGTAACTTTGAAATCACGTTTATAAAGTTTAAGTAGGTTCCAATCGACCGTGAGCTTGAGCCTTGATATTACCTGATGGATAAATTGCAGCAGTATGTCAGGTAGCACTTCACTATTGCTGAGGCGTGTAGGTAAATTGCAGTGGGTAGTGTTTTACCCTGTTTAACAGACTTAATTAGCTCTCGGTATTGAATGAAGTTCATTTTAAAATATCCCATAGTTAAAAAGTACGTCACAGTTTAATGATAGTTAGTTCAATTTAGTTACTGTTTAATCATAATTGTGATTAAAATCGAGTTAGTTCATTGCTAATAGGTTGATTTAATTTAATAAAGGCGGAGTATTGGATGTTTTTTAATAAACACATTAGAACCTATGTAATTAGTTAAGCTAATAATGTAAACGGAAAGGGTTATTCCATGAATCAAACAAATCATGATTTTGAATTATATATGCTTTTACAACATACAGTATTCAATCATAAACTTAGCCATAAATTTGATAAATACAATAACAAAGCAATAGAGCTGCATAATGATTGTGATGATCCTAAGCAACTAAAGAAAGCACTAAATTGTTTTTTTAAAGCATTGGAACTGACCCTAAAAAATAAGTATGTTCGTTCTGTAGTGATGCATAATTTGGGAATATTTTATTATTCGCATTTTGCCCATCTGCCGGGTGGGCATGCCGAAAATTTACATAAATCGATACATTATTTCAAGCAAGCGCAGGCAAGTAATGAACGTAAACAGTTTCCGGATAAATATGCCTCAACATTAACTCAGCATGCAGTTGCCTGGCGAAGGGCGGCAACAGAGCCTCTTTGGCCTGATTCTCCCGAATATTGTTATCAAAAAGCGGAAGAATTAAATAAAAAGGCTATCAAACTTATAAAGGGTGCGGTTCCGATTGAAATTGAGTGTTCAAATTTAGCCATAATTTATTTAAATTTATCAACTGTACTTTTAGACGTTAACCGGAAGGAAGAGTCATGCGAAGCAGCCGCGTTGTCTTTCAAATCATATAAGCACTCATATAACTTGAACCCGGAATATCAACGGAACTCCCGGCCGGAAATAGAGCAAATATTGGGTGTGGTATTTTCACGATTGAACTATTTCGGTTCTGACAGTCATGATTATCAAAATATTTGTAGTGAAATACTAGAGTTTGGATCTAAAAATGGCCTGGAGCCTTTAATGATGATGGGTATAAATCCTTTGGTTGATATAGCTAATCCAGCATCAGAAATAGAAGTTTTATATAGAAATGCGCAACAAAATAATACCAATGAAAATAGAAAAATAATACGGATTAAAATTAAAAATTTAATGGAAAAAAGATATTCGGCGGAGACTGATCAATCATGTGACAGAATTACTTGTCTTATACAGCAAGCTGGCTCTGGGTTAGCAAGATTATTCATTGCGGATGATCAACCGCTTGAGGCATTTACAGTATTAGAGCATATGAGCGCTATGCGCTTTACTGAAGGTTTAGGTACTCGATGGTATGTTCCTAGCAACAAGTTTGCATTTGCATTGCTGAAAGTCCAGCAACAACTGGGTGCTTGGTATTATGGATTAAATGAAAATGCACTGATGTGTGAACAAATACCTGCATGTGAAGTCAGAGGTTATTTAACTGAGCTTTATAATAAAGTAAAGTGTATTCATAAAGCTTCAGAACACCAAACAAATATTGTGGGAATTGATAATGAAAGATATCTCAATACCATTGGTGAGGCGGTTAAAAGTGATAAACCTATTGTGTTCTTGAAAAACAAGGCCATTGAATTTCTGGATGACATCAATAAGATTGAACCTTCACTTTGTTATTTAGACCCTGATTGGGATAGGGACCGTAAAAAATTAAATGCAATAAGAAAAGATGATTTCAAAAGAGTGTTTGAACAGTATCCGGATTTAACATTAATTAAGATTGATATTGAGAATAATTACTCAAATATGCTAATTATTGTCTCTTCTAAAAAAGGGCATGAAATAATAACCCATGGGTATACTGTTGATGTTCCAAGTGAAATAATCTCAATAATCGGCGATTTTTCTTATTCTCATGAACTTGGTGATTTAAGAAAGTGGGCTCTTGATTTTATTGATTGGAAGTCAATATTACCATTGCAATGTAAAAGGGTTGGATTATTACCTTCATTTCACGCATCACACATTCCTTGGGCTGCAACAGGGAAGCAAGATGAGTTACTATTAAATTTAGTTGAGGAGGTAGTATGGCTTCCATCATTAATGGTTTTATATAATCAAGTTATTTTTTTTGAAAATAAACAGGAAAATCATAATCTCATTGGAGGGAATACACAGTTTACTGAACTGTCCCATCTGAATGTAAGTAATCAAGATGAAATTTTGGAAAGGTCACAGATAACAAGCGTTATTCGTAAATCTAAAGTGATTTCTTATTACGGACACTGTGAACATAACCCCCCTGAACTGCCAATGCTTTTACTCAAGAACTTGTCAGTATCTCCCTTTGAATTACATAATGAGATTAGAGGCTCTGAGCGTGTTGAATTCTGGGCTTGTCAGAGTGGAAGTAATATTCCTTTAAAATACTTAAGTAGTCCAGTAAATGAAGCATTTGGTATGGATATGAAAATGTTGGAATTTGGTGCTGAGACTGCTATCGGAACTCTTTGGGCTGTTCCGGAATTAGTAACTGCACATATTAAGTGTTATTACGATTTACTTGTCAGACAAGGTGTTAAAGCATCTAAAGCATTAATACAAGCGCAGCGTTGGTGGATAAATGTAGGTGCGAATGTAGAGCTTAAATTAATTAAAGAGATCGGTCTGACATCGTATCTTAAACGCCTTGGACACAATAATGCTGCGCATAGTGCGATAGACGCACTTATGGGGCCGGTTTTGTCTAAGCAATTCACAGTTCATAATGAACTGAAAGATATTGAGCAGAGCTTTAAGCATCCATCTGCATGGGCTGGATTACGATTTTGTGGCTTACCTGAGAATAAGGGCGTTTATATTTCTAAGGATAAAATGGCATTGGAACATGATGATAAGATTGAACTGCAACAAATGATAAAACGATTGAAACTGACTTCAGGGTTTATGTAATGTTTGATGATCAATTACCTATTATAGATATATCCAAAGACGGTCGCCAAAAGTATGTCGAGCAGTATAGACGGCAAATAGAGCTTGTCCTTTTAGAAGCAATGGATCGCCTTGAAGAGAGTTTCTCTAAAAATGATCAGTTCATTAAGGTTTTTGGTAGTCATGACTCCGCGACAGATAAAATAATAAACCTGTTTTTAGCTGACTCATTTGATTTAGAAAAAGCACATGCAAAAAATCTCAGCTTATTCACTCAATTAGACTACTGGCTTGAGTATAAAACAGGCGGGAGATTAGGCTCCAATAAAATGACCTGTAATGATCTGAGTCAAATAAATGAGACAGAAATCACGACAAATCAACCAGATAATCATATTGAAAACTTAGCCAAAGGACTTAGTCAATTGAGCTTGTGTGTAGCCCCTGATTTGGTGGGCTACTGGCTGATGGCTAATAAAAAGTTGCTTGATGAAATCGGTACATTAGAACAGTTTTATCTTGACCATAAAGAGATAGAAAACATGGGCTCTGATGGAAAAAAGACACGTTATAAAGCTGATGCATGTTTTAGGTATCTTTATTTATTTTTAAATATAAGACCAAAATTATTTGATAATGGTTATATAGATGCCTACGAAGCTAAATATTTTGTCCGAGGAAATAATATACCTCAATACACGTCAATACAAACCGAAGACCATATTAAAAAGATGCATGTAAGAAAGGTTATTCGCCAAATCATTGATAGATTTGAAGCAATTCATAGCGATAGTGATACGTTGCAAGCTTGTTTGATTCGTACAATGGCGAGGAAATCACTCGTAGATTTATATGAATTTGAACCACTGCATAAACGAGAATACGGGGAAAAGTTAAAAGGTTTAAAGCAAGTTAAAACGGCATGTGCGGAGGAATTTATATGAGCCTGAACAAAATGACTCTTGATGCAATGATTCTCGGGCAAGACGTTGATAATAGTGCTTGGGAAGCACTCCTTCATGATTCTAAGCGCGAGGAACTATGGCAAGCAGCTGTTGAGCGACGGGAGCAAATTAACCATTTTTGTAAATTTGCAGCGACCTGGCCAAAGCTAGCTAAAAGCTACCGAATGATGAAATCAATTACAAAGTCTGATGTTAAACCACCTAAGCTATCTTGTTTTGATCTTTTCTCATATCGCAATGCATTACAGGCCACTATGAGTGGTGAATCGAACAATGGGCTGGATGAATTCATATTAAATGAAATACCGTGGGGTTCACAACGTATTGTTGAAATTGAGTCACCAAGGCATATTAAATTTAAGTGCGAAAGAACCATCAATATTTACTATGAGTATGATGACAAAATTGGCTGGATAACATCTGAAGATTCATGGGAACTAAAGCAAAGTGAGGGGCCTGTTATACTTACTTTTATCGATGGCGAAGTAAATAATGACAGCAGCTATTCAACTGCTATTGAACAAGCAAATTCTGTTGGAGGTTTAGTTTTTTTACCTAATTTAAAATAAAAAGCGAAAAAAATCTAATTCAAATGTGTATAGGAGTATCAATAACAAAAAGGGACTCCTAAATGACAGATAATATTAATTATACTTTTGAATGTATATCAACCCAAACTGACCATTATCACCCATCCATACGTTGCGATTTTAATCGTAAGGTGTGGATAAACCTTCCTCATATTTACCAACAAAAAGTAAAAACACTTGCAACTTCCCTCGCTGCTGGAGTTCCATTTTCATTGCTTGGTGGGAAAAAAATTAAATGCAATCAATCGTTAATCCGTTTTCGAGTCGGCCGAAACCATCGTTTGTTACTTAAGACTGATTCACAGGGTAAAGAGTTACGTCTTCTGAATAGGCAAGGATATGAGATGTATTTTTGAATAATTATTCGTAATCATTTCAAAAATACAATCAGAACTTAGATATCAATCATGATGAAACAGCTAAATAGCCATTATCAAACTTGTCCAAAGTATAGATTTTAGCTGAATCTCTTAAACGGAATTCAGAATATGAACAAAATTAAACACGCTTTATTAGTGACCTTCGACTTCACCCAACGAGGTAAAAGCGGAACCGGATTTGCGGCCGGCAGCTTATTATCTGCTTGCCGTAGTCACGAACTGTATGGGCAACAGTTTACGATTGAGCATTTAGCCATCCCCATGTCGACGGTTGCTAAAGAACGATTATCAGTAGCAAAGATTGTCGATGAGATCCGTAAAACTATACCTCTTGCTCACTTAGACCGTCTGGCATTGGCTTGTTATGTTTGGAGTTCATCACTTATTGAACCCATCATTAAATTATGTAAAGAGTATGGGTTTAAAGGCAAGGTGATACTTGGTGGTTACCAAATTAACAGTAAAAGTTGTCGTGAGCTTTATCCTAACGGTGACTTCTATATTCCCGGCTATGCTGAAGCATCATTACCGGAAGCTATTCTAGATGAACATTCGATTTCGAGTCGAATTGTTGATGTCCCCGTTAACTTTGAAAAATTGGCATCCCCTTATTTAGATGGCAGCTTAATGCTAGAGCAAGGACAAGATATGATCCACTGGGAAACCCGTCGTGGATGTGTCTTTAAGTGTAATTTTTGTGCCCATCGAGACCTTAAAAATAAGAAGGTACATTTACTTGGTATGGATAAAATAAAGCAAGAACTAGACCTGTTTAAACGAAAATACGTTAAGAAAATTAATGTGCTTGATCCGATTTTCAATAATGAGCCAAACCATGAAGAGATCCTTAAATACGCGATTAAAATCGGTCTAACCGCGTTGTTGTCATTGCAGGTGCGTTTCGAGCGGATCAATGAAGAATTTCTTCAGCTTTGTGCTCAGCTAAATGTACACCTGGAGTTTGGCCTACAGACTGCTGTGATAAGTGAATCCAGAATTATTGAAAGAGCAAATAACATGAATAAAGTAGATAAGAGCATTGCCTTAATACAGCAATGGCAGCAGCCTTTTGAAGTCAGCCTGATCTACGGATTACCGGGGCAGACGGTCGACAGTTTTCAATACAGCATTGAATATTTACAGCAAAGAAATGTCGCTATTATTAAAGCCTTTCCGTTGATGTTACTCGAAGGTACTCAGTTATTTGAAGATAAGAACAAGTTTAATATAACCGAAGATTTTATTGATGACAGTGGTATTCCACATGTAATAGCTTGCGACAGTTTCACCCGTGGTGAATGGCAACTGATGCATCAATATGCCCAAAATTTAGCTATATCAGAGGACGCTGCATAATGTTTATCGTAATAGAAGGCCTAGATGGCGTGGGTAAATCAACCATCACCAAAGCATTAGCTACAGCGATTAATGCAGTTGTGTTAACAACACCTGGGGATAAGTTTAAAGGCATACGTGATCAGTTAGAGGTTATTTACCAGGACAACCATCAGGCAAGACAGCTATTTTATATGTCGACTGTCGTTAGCATATCCGAGCAAGTACGTGATCTCATTAGTAAAGGGAAGAATGTTATTGTTGACCGTTATTGGCTCTCAACGCAGGTTTACCATCACTGGAAAAGTGATAACAGTCATTTCGAACTATTGGATGTAGAAAAAACTTTATTGGCACCTGATATTACGTTATATCTTGAATTACCCCTAGATCAACGGAAGAAACGTTTAGCTGGCCGTACAGTAAATACTGTGGAAGATAACCTTACTCTGACTGAAACCGTAGATACTGAACTAAACAATCTATATGCACAGTATAGCAATGCAAGTATTACTGGACGTTGGCTTCGTGTTGATGCTAACGCGACGATTGCTGACATAGTCAAAACAATATGCAATGAACTGCAATAATTTGAACAAGGACTGTCAAAATGAAAACAGAATTAACGTTTGCGGTATTGGTTGATGCTGAAAACGCTTCACACAACGATTACTTAGCGATGTTAGAGGAAGTTGAAAAACACGGCACTGTCGCGATTAAATGGGTATACGCAGATTGGACAGACCCACATCAAAAAGCATGGAAAGACATTTTACACGAAACGGCATCAAGCCCTAAGCAGCAGTTTCACTATGGTAAGGATGCAGCTGATCATGCATTGATGATGGATGCGATTGAAATCACTAATAATAACTCACGTGTTAATGCTGTTTGTATCGTGTCGAGTGATGGTGGATTTTATAGTGTCGCACAGCGTATTAGAGAATATGGCATACACGTCATGGCCATCGGTAAGAAAAATACCCCTGAGCGCTTTAGAAAAGCATGTCACAACTTTGTATTCATCAATAACTTATTCGAAGTCACTCAAAATAATCATGATGATTTAGAGACGATATTATTGAATGCCTATGATCGCTGTGTAGAACGAGATGATCCTGTTTATCTTGGTGATATGGGCAGTATGATTAAGCAAATTGATTCTTCTTTTGATCCGCGAACTGAGGGCTTTCAGAGCTTAAAGAAATTGATTAAAAGTAAAAATTCGCTCTTTGATATTGTGCAAGAAACCAGTGACCGCTGTTTTATTTCATTAAAATCTAAAAGTACGGCTGGGGACTTGCCTACATTCAGCGGTAAAGTACGTAAATGGGATCCTAAGAAAAGGTTTGGCTTTATAAAAACGAAGGGTGGAGACTATTATTTCAATGCCCAAGAATTACAAAGTAGCGTGCGTGATATCAGGGAGGGTATTACGGTTATATTTAATGCTGTAAATGTATCTGAAGTGAGAGTTCAAAAAGAAAGTGCAAGCCCGTCTGCGTTTAATGTCGTTATTGCTTAGGGGTTATATCGCCAATCAGAACCGAAACCCATTTGCGCACCCGTTGCAGTTAAGCTTGTTAGCGTATTACGCAGCGTGGACTCAAAGATTTTGGGGGCTCTGAAGTTCATCGAAGGATAAGCGCAAATCAGTTGCATGCTCAACCAGCAAAGCATGGTATTGCTGATAGGTGGTGATGCTTCGTGGCTTTTTGGTTGTAATAACCACTGGAACGGATAAGTTGTGCCAGTGTATCAACAGGCGTCGCCAGTATCTGCTGTGGTGTTAACTTCCCGGCTAAATTCGCTAGTGCTTTTTCCACGTTTTTCCAGTTGGTATTCTGGGTCAATATCGCGCCCACCATCATTTCATATTCAGTGCCGGCGGGCCACCAGGGCAGGTGCCCATAATGCTGCTGCAGCAGAGTGAAGATGTCGTCGAACGTTGTTGTAACGGCTGCTTTCAAATTATTATGTATAATGTTGTGAGTGGTTGTTTTAAGCATAGTCTGTAAGACAGTTTTGTTAATTCGAGGACTGTGGGCATTATATTGCGGTGCTACCCTGACTGGGAACATGACATGAACAGAACGCTTCTTCATCATCAGAAAAAATGCCCTTGGCTGAAGCAGCCAAGGGCATTAAGTTAACAGAATAACATTCTAACAGCCGATTACACGACGGATGTTAGCGATGAACGCATCGATCTGTTTTCGACCCGTTGCCGGATTCATGAATACAGCTTTCTCTCCTGGAATATACGAGTACTTACCATACTTGTTATAGGCGGAACGAGAAATGAACTCAACCCAGTTAGTGTACAAGCCAACCTTGCCACACTGATTAAATATCTCGCGATGCCAGGTATTATTTCTGAGTAAACGCTCTGCATAATCAGGATTAGTCATGCACTGTTGCTCCATTTCAAATTCGGCATCTACGTCAGTAACTAATGCTGGATTATACAGTCTGAATCCTACGCTTGGTCCTTGGTTTTCTGGGGTGATCAAGCGTACACAGCCTAGTTTTAGCAATTCACTACGGAAGTAATTGGCGTTCTGTAAACAGTGCGACAGTATTATCTGATAACCCTCTAAGCCCATATACTTCAATGCTGAATAGGCACCAAATAGACCCGCCGCGCCACGAGAACATTCAATTGTAGACTGAAGGTGAGTTTGCCCTTGCAGGTCATGCTCAAAATAGGAGAAATTTTCTGGATCATTTTCCAGCGCTTTCATGTCGTCTTTGTTTTTGATCATGATCAGGCTAGAAGTGTAAGGAACGTAGCCCCATTTTTGGAAATCGACCGTAAAGGAATCGGCATATTTCAGTTCTTTCACGCGTTCCATTGTCCGTTCAATACCGACTAATGTTGCCTGATTAATCTCTAGTGGGTTATTGGCAAAATCGTAGCTATTAAAAAATATCATTGACCAGCCGACAGCCGCATCAACATGAATATGCGGTTTAACGCTTAATTCATATTCTTCACATAATCGATTGCGAAGATCATACACTAGCTTGACCTGATCTACCGCAAAAGTATCGGTTGTGCCCATTGTCAGCATAATTGTAGGCACTCGGCAGTTAACCGTAAAACAGGCGCGAAGCTGCTGTTCCATATCATCTAAATCGATATCGTGGCTATCTGTCACCTTGATACGGAGTGTTTTATTGCGAATATCAACACCAAGTAGAGACAGATTGGTCATATTGGAATAATGTCCGCCTTGAGAATTTAAAATGCGGTAATCCTCAATCATGCCCATACCGGTAAACTTGGCATTTGGCAGTGACTTTCGCAAGCCAAGCAGGTAACCGTATAGATTACAGAAAGTACCGCCCTGGGTGAATAGGCCAGTTGCCTGAGTTACATCGTAATCTACTAGGCTGGCAATTTGGCGTACTACATTTTTTTCCAGCTGATCGGCCATTCCAGAATACTCGCTGTAAACTAGGTTAGGGTTAGCTAACGTGCCCATCATAGACCCGTAGATAGCCGGATCACAGGGCATAGTGACAACGTTTTCTACCGATGACGGGTTTTCCCAGTTTTTAGAGAGTGCTGCAGCAAATGCTAGCATGTCGTCACTCTTGCCATTTGGTTTTTTACGACCTGTTGGCATTGTTGAATTTTCAAGTAATTCTTGCTGCAGTTCTGGTCCGTTTGGATAGGCGGATAAACGTTGATCCTGTGATAACTGCAGAGTTCGGAATTCGATCATTGATGCAAACCCGGGCTCTGCAAAAACCGGCCAGCGTGCTGGATCGCGGGAAAAATAATCGGCAAATACTTCCTGATAAAGCTGCTGGAAGTGGGGTGATACTTGATTAACCACATCTTCATTTAATAAACTTAAATACGTTTTTCTCATAATAAATCCTTTACAAGGCAAGTTGCCTGTCTATATAACGTTCAGCGTATTAACGATGAGCGGACTGTAATTTGAACTGACTAACCAGTTGGAATAATTTCTGATTGGATTGGGCAAGGGAGTCTGTTGCCTCTACGTTATTACGGCCACTTTGAACCAACTCTGCGACAATCGCCTGAATAGCCAACATGTTACGGTTGACCTCTTCAGCAACAGAGCTTTGTTCTTCCGCTGCCGTAGCAATTTGGGAACCGAGATCATCGATCTGAATGACTGAAGCACTCATGTTATCTAAACTGCCTGACACTTCCGCAGTGGTTTTTGCCGTAGCTTGACAACTTAATTTTGTGGTCTCCATCGCTTCAACGACAGTTGTGGTACCACTCAACAATTTAGTCAGCATGTCGTTAATTTCTGCGGTACTTTCTTGTGTTCTAGCGGCAAGCGCCCGGACTTCATCCGCAACTACGGCAAATCCTCGCCCTTGCTCACCGGCACGGGCGGCTTCAATGGCTGCATTTAAAGCAAGTAGGTTGGTTTGATCGGCAATGCCACCAATGACTGAAAGTACAGAACCAATCTGATGTGCGTCGTCGTTTGTCGCTTGAATGCGCTGTGCCATGTCATCAACCTTGTCAACCAAAGATGCCACACTGTTCACTGCATTGTTCACCACAATTTGAGAGTGCGTTGCTTCTTGTTTGGTCAATTCGGCGATTTCTGCAGATTGTTGAATACTTTCTGCAACTGAGGTTGCTGTTGCACTCATCTCATGGATAGCGGTCACAATCTGTTCTGTTTCACTAGAGTGAGACAATAACACTGTCTCATTTTGTTGTGCTGAAGCACTTAACTGGTCCACATTGGCCGAGATATCCTCTGTGGATGCTACAACCTGCAACATCATGTTTTGCAGATTGCTAACAAAATCATTAAACCCCTGGCTAATATCGGCCAGATCATCTTGGCCGTGGACTTCCAATCTGCGTGTCAGATCGCCACTACCACTGGCCAGATCAAGTACTGCTGTTTTCAGATGCAGGACAGGTGTGTAGATACGTTTTACAATAATTACAATGGCAAAAATACTTAATAAAATGAGTGCTATGCCGGTGAAAATTGATTCTTTTATTACGGTATTAATTTTTGACATAACAGTCGCATTATCGATAAAGACCATCAGGGTCCAATGCACATTGTCGGTTAAGTTAATACGTTTAAAATATCCGTCAAAATTGGTATCGAGATAGAAGAAACTAATCACCCCTTGATCTTGTGCATCAAATGCTCGTTCTAGCGGGGTAAATACAGGGTTGATCTGTGAAGGGGTTTTACCTAAATCGTTGGGATCATCACTGGCAATAAACATATTTTTATTATCTACTAATGTAGCTGCACCGCCGGCGAAGCGGATCTCCTGTATTTGTCTGATAACGCGATCTAATTGTAAATCGCCCAGTAAGACTCCAGAGAACCTACCATTGTCATATATTGGGGTTGCTATACTGATTACTTGTTTTTTTGTGATTGAATCAATATAAACATCGGTAATAGAGGTTTTCCTCGTACTTTGGGCTAGCTTATACCAGGCTCGCTGTTTGAATGTGTCCGAAACAGGTAAAACGCCGTCATCACCACCCTTAGCTACAAACGTAGTGCCATTTTCGTAAGCAACTGCAACATTTGACATGTTGCTGGATTCGGCGATAACGCGTACTAAGCTTAAGTTTTCATTCGTGCTTAACTGCTGAGAAAAGTGAGGGCCACTGTTATTTATAACGGCAATTTGGGAGGTTATCCAGCTTGTAATCTGAGAGGCGTGGTGTTCCACTTTGTTTGTCGTGACGTTAGTAAGATTGCCGACCATTTCCTGTTTTAAGGTATTAATATTAAGAATACCCAGTGTTACCATAGAGATCGTTACCAATATGGCAACACTAATGTTAATTCTCTCTTTAAAACCTAAATACATCTATTTTTCTCCATAATAATATCTGTTTTCGATATTTAAAAGTACGTGTACTGTTCAAAGCGGTGGATTGTACTTTATTTACACGGTATCGGCCACCATTGATTTTAGGTAAGCCTTTGTATTTGTTGACAAGATATCACTGGAACCTGACGGCCTGTCAGGTAGTTGGGGCTGAGTGTACTGGGGGGGACTCGTCGGACGCTATGTTCATGCTCGTTTTCATATGAATAAAACGAACTTCTTATATCTAGTCACTACTCAATCAAGCACCTTCTTATACAAGTTTGTACATTATAGAACGAGAGATGAAGAGTTAGGGTAAACAACCGTATGTCATTAAACCTGTTGCTGTATCGGAGTGAATACGTTGTGAATAGTTGTTAGAGCGGTGTACATAATGATACCTTGATGCAATTAGTGACCGACTACAGTTACTAATCACACCGTGACCCGATTGCTTAATTTTGCTTTAATCCGGGAAAATGACTGAGGGCGAGATCGGCGATGTTCTGTAACTCTGCTGCGCTGATGCAGTTCGTTGCTTGGATCGTCATGCCCTGAATAATGGTCGCTAAGTATTGCGCAAGTGATTCTGCACTGTACTCCGTGGTCAAATCGCCTTGTTGTTGGGCAAGTTCCAAGCGTATTTTCAGTTCGTTTTGATGATTCCGACGGCGACTTATCAATGCCTGCTTTACTGATTCACAGTCATCACTCCCCGTTAATGCACTTTGAATGAGCATGCAACCTTGGGGGTTATTGTGATCGGCTAAACTTTGTGCCGCACCATTGAGCATGGCTGCAATAACCGCTTTGGCAGTTGCTTCTTCTAATGCTGGACGGAAATAACCACAGGGTCTTTGTTCATATAAATCCACTGCTTTAAGGAATAATCCTTCTTTATTACCAAAGGTTGAATACAGGCTGGGCTTGTTGATCCCCATTGCTTTGGTGAGATCACTCAGTGACGCGCCTTCATAACCTTTAGCCCAAAATACCACTAATGCCTTCTCTAAGACGTC
Organism: Moritella sp.; assembly: GCF_013215705.1. Lineage (GTDB taxonomy): Bacteria > Pseudomonadota > Gammaproteobacteria > Enterobacterales > Moritellaceae > Moritella. The sequence goes on from NZ_JABSQR010000010.1 coordinate 187,372, forward strand.
ATCAACATCGAAGCCTTTAGGGCGACCAACGCAACTTGTTTTAGACATATTTTTAGACCTTTTATTACCTTTATTTATGCGCATAGGATAGACAGAGTGTTGTCTTCTGTCCAGTGTATTTACAGACGAAAACTATTGACTCTATTTGAAAATTATATACCATACCGATCGGTACATAACAATTTGTACCTATCGGTATGTAATATTCTATACCAATTGGTATGAAATGATAGACCAATGCTGTGCAATAAGCGCCGTATCAACTGACACTCATTATCTTGATTTGCGGATTGCAAAACAGTGTAACGAAGGGACACCATCACATGACAACAAGTAATATATTTCGCACATTTATGATCACCAGCTTAACAGCGCTGGTATTAACCGCGTGTGGTAGTGAACAATCGCCACAATCGCAAGCACAGAGTCGACCTGCACCCAAAGTGAGTGTTGCTAAGGTGATAAATGAACCCGTCACGGAATGGGACGAATTTACTGGCCGCTTAGAAGCGCCCGAACAGGTCACCCTGATCCCTCGGGTGTCTGGTTATATCAATTCAGTGAATTTTGATGAAGGGGCCTTAGTGAAAAAAGGCGCTATTTTATTTCAAATCGATCCCAGTGTCTTTACGGCAGAAGTACAGCGCTTAAAAGCGAAATTAAGCAGTGCGACAGTGGCTGAGAAATTGGCAAAAAATGATTATCAGCGCGCCTTTAAATTATATAAGAAAAATGCGGTGTCAGAAGAGTTAATAGATACCCGCCAAGCGAATATGCATCAAACCACGGCGGAAGTCGCCTCGGTTAAAGCTACGCTAACGAGTGCCGAACTTGATCTTGCTTATACCCGGGTTAAAGCGCCTATTTCTGGACGTGTTTCTTATGCCAACGTCACTATGGGTAACTATGTGACAGCCGGTAAAACACAGTTAACCAGTCTGGTGTCTACCGCGCACATGTATGCCTATTTTGATGTTGATGAACAGACTTACCTTAAATATGTGCAGTTGACGGCGCAGCATAAACGTAATGCTCAACGTTCTGACGGCAATCCGGTATTTATGGCGCTGGCGAATGAAAGTGATTTTACCCATACCGGTGTGATTGATTTTGTTGATAATGCAATTAACCATAACACGGGTACTATCCGGGTCAGAGCGCGATTTGCTAATCTCGACAGTGATTTATTACCGGGGTTATTTACCCGTTTACGTATTGCCGGCAGTGCCACTTACAATGGGATTTTGATTGACGATAAAGCCATTGGTACTGACTTAAATAACAAATTTGTGTTGGTGGTCGGTGCTGACAATAAACTGCAATACCGTGGTATTTCACTGGGTGAAAAAGTGCAAGGCCTGCGGATCGTGACACAAGGTTTATCTGCAGAAGACCAGATTGTGGTAAATGGATTGCAAAAGGTACGGCCAAATATGGTAATCGAACCGAATATGGTTGAGATGGCAACAGCCGATAGTTTATCGGCACTACGTCATGATCAAGCGGTGTTAGAACAAGCGCGCGAATTAGTCTTAACACGAGTGGTGCGATAAATATGTTTTCTCAATTCTTTATTAAAAGACCGATCTTTGCAGCCGTGATCTCATTGCTGTTTTTTATCTCGGGTGCGATATCCGTCGGTTTGATGCCGATCACTGAATATCCCGAAGTGGTGCCGCCAACGGTGGTGGTATCGGCAAGTTATCCGGGTGCAAATCCGAAAGTGATTGCCGAAACCGTCGCGTCCCCCTTAGAGCAAGCTATTAATGGGGTGGAAAACATGTTGTACATGTCTTCACAAGCCACCTCGGATGGTCTGTTAACATTAACGGTCACGTTTGAGATCGGTAGCGATGTTGATAAAGCCCAAAGCCAAGTACAAAGTCGCGTTGATCGTGCGGTACCGAGATTACCTGAAGAGGTCCAGCGTTTAGGGGTGGTAACAAAAAAATCATCACCCAATTTAACTATGTTGGTGCATTTAATCGCGCCTGATAACCGTTATGACATGTTGTATTTATCCAACTACGCCGCGTTAAACGTAAAAGATGAACTAGCACGTATCGAAGGCGTTGGCGCAGTAAACTTGTTTGGGGCGAGTGAATACAGTTTACGTATTTGGCTTAATCCCAATAAAGTAGCGTCGCTGGGACTCGCGCCAGCAGATATTTTAAAAGCAGTGCGTGAACAGAATAAACAAGCGGCTGCCGGTAGTTTAGGTGCGCAGCCAAGTGGCGCTGATTTTCAGTTACTGATTAATGTGAAAGGGCGTTTATCGACCCCAGAAGAATTTGAAGACATTATCATTCGTGTCGGCGGGCAGGGCGAGATCATCCGCTTAAAAGATGTCGCACGGGTTGAGATTGGTGCGCAAACGTATGCACTGCGTTCATTACTTGATAATAAAGAAGCGGTTGCTATGGGCGTGTTCCAAGCATCCGGCTCTAATGCGATCCAGATCTCGGATGATGTACGTGCCACGATGGCGCGTTTATCACTGAACTTCCCGGATGGTTTAGACTATGCCATTGTTTATGATCCGACGGTATTTGTTCGTGGCTCGATTGAAGCGGTAGTAAAAACACTGTTTGAAGCAGTATTGCTGGTGGTATTAGTGGTGGTGCTGTTTTTACAAACATGGCGCGCGTCTATCATTCCATTAGTTGCGGTGCCTGTGTCCTTAGTCGGTACATTTGCATTCATGTATCTCATGGGCTTTTCATTAAACGCTTTATCCTTATTTGGGCTGGTATTAGCCATTGGTATCGTCGTGGATGACGCCATTGTGGTGGTGGAAAATGTCGAGCGTAATATTGAGGAAGGTCTAGATCCTGTTGCGGCCACACAAAAAGCGATGAAAGAAGTAACCGGACCGATTGTGGCAACGACGTTAGTACTTGCGGCGGTATTTATTCCCACTGCCTTTATGAGTGGCTTGACTGGGCAGTTTTATAAGCAATTTGCGTTAACGATCACTATCTCGACCTTTATCTCGGCGATTAACTCACTGACATTAAGCCCTGCACTGTCGGCGTTATTGTTAAAAGGCAGAAATGAGCCGAAAGACAGATTAACCCGTGCAATGGACAAATTATTAGGTGGTTGGTTATTTACGCCCTTTAACCGTTTGTTTAATCGTGCATCGAAACGCTATACCTGGTTGGTGCGCAAAGTCATTCGTTTTGGCGGCATTATCGGCATCTTGTATTTTGGTTTAGTGGTGTTAACGGGTGTGCAATTTTCGCAAACGCCGACAGGTTACGTACCGGGACAAGACAAACAATACTTGGTGGCATTTGCCCAATTACCCGATGCGTCATCATTGGATCGCACCGAGACGGTGATCCGTAGAATGTCTGATATTGTTCTTGATCATCCAGGGGTATTACATTCGGTGGCGTTTCCTGGATTAAGTATTAACGGTTTCACCAACAGTCCCAATTCAGGTATTGTTTTTGTTACCTTGGATGAGTTTGAAAATAGAACCACGGCTGATTTGAGTGCCAATGCCATAGCCCAACAATTGAACGCAAAATTTGCCGGTATTGAAGATGCCTTTATTGCCATATTCCCACCACCGCCAGTGCAAGGGTTGGGGACTATTGGTGGTTTCCGTTTACAAATTCTGGACAACGCCAATTTAGGCTATGAAGCCTTGTATAACGCTACCCAAGCGGTGCAATATAAAGCCTGGGCAACCCCGGAATTGACGGGGATATTTTCAAGTTATCAGATCAATGTACCGCAACTTGATTTAGATATTGACCGTACCAAAGCCAAGCAACAAGGGGTATCGTTGGACCAGATATTTCAAACCTTGCAAACCTACATGGGCTCGACTTATGTCAATGACTTTAACTTGTTTGGCCGCACCTACCAGGTGAAGATGCAAGCCGATGAAGCGTTCCGACAAACACCGGAACAAGTTAGTCAGCTTAAAATCCCTAATCTACAGGGTGACATGGTGCCATTAGGTTCGTTTATTACCATTACGCAGTCATCAGGCCCTGATCGTGTGATGCATTATAACGGGTATACCACCGCCGAGATTAATGGTGGACCGGCACCGGGTGTCAGTAGTGGCCAGGCGCAAGCGGCGATTGAAAAAATCCTCGATGAGACGCTGCCGATTGGGATGAGTTATGAGTGGACAGAAATTACGTATCAGCAGATCATCGCAGGTGATACCGGTATGTTCGTGTTTCCATTGATTATCTTGTTAGTATTCTTGGTGTTAGCAGCGCAATATGAAAGCTTGAGTTTACCACTGGCGATCATCTTGATTATTCCGATGACGATATTGTCTGCGATCAGCGGGGTACTGCTGTATGGCGGTGATAACAATATCTTCACTCAAATCGGCTTGATTGTATTAGTTGGACTGGCCACTAAAAATGCTATCTTGATTGTCGAATTTGCCAAAGAAAAACAGGATTCGGGTATGAATACCATGGATTCAATTTTAGAAGCGGCAAGGTTGCGTTTACGTCCTATCCTGATGACGTCGTTCGCATTCATTATGGGTGTTGTGCCTATGGTGTTGTCGACGGGGGCAGGCGCTGAAATGCGTCAGGCCATGGGCGTTGCGGTATTCTCTGGGATGATAGGGGTGACTGTCTTCGGCTTAATGCTGACCCCGCTATTTTATTATGCGTTGGCCAAGCGTGGTGAAAAGAATAGTCTCGACAATCGCAGTGTCGAGGATGCTGAGTTAAGTTCGGATTAAGATTTAAAATTAGTTAGGGCAAAAGGCGATATGGTATCTATATCGCCTTTTGGCTTAATGGTGATAACAAGTAGAGCGTAAACGCAAATATTAAAAGCTATCGGGTTTCTACCGCAATGATAGCCAGGTTGATTAACTGTTTCTGCCACTGTGTGGCATTAATATCGTCAAGCTTGAAGGTTCGACTTACGCGCTGCTGACCTTTGCGTAAATAGGTCTCCGGTAATCTATTTTTAGCCTGCCATACATCAAATTCGGTGGTTAGTATTTTATTGCCACTATCGTCAAATAGTGTCGCGGCAATGGTCACCTTGAGCACTGTTAATGGAGAGATATTTTCAATATCGAAATCAAGCCCTAATTCACCATCATCCCAGCGGGCAGATTTAAACGTAACGCGTACGCCTTGAGAGACGTTCGTTGTCATTAATGCTGAGTTAGCCATTAACGCAGGTGTTAATTGCGCGGCTTTAGTATCAGCATTCGGTGTAGTCAACAACACATATTGCCAAGTAAAATCATCATTTAACACCACTTCCGTACCATCTTTAAGTACGACTCGCGTTAATTCAGTGGCGGCACCGCTGGCAGAAAAAAGTAAACAGCAGGCAATAATACAGGCTTTGTTAAACATGGTTATAATTCCGAGGTGAGTGTTCTAATAATGAAAGTGATTTATCCCGCGTATTTAAAATACCCTGCAAGTAAGATCGCCAGAAAAATGACCTTTACCTACACATGTACCTTGTTCTGATATCCCTGCTGGTCTCTGATATAGCATCTTGAAGTAACTTGGGTATATGTACTGTACGCCAGCGCAGACGAAAGGGTATTTGAATAAGTCTACCAGCAAAATTGTCTTTCGCTTGTAATTAAGATAATAAATATGGTTATTTATGATTAAATCGAGTGTAGATAAACGGATATATCCTTTAAACCTAGCTTCATTGAGTTGTTTATACATGTTAACCAATATTTATTGTCAACTTGTCGCCTTACGGCATGTTAAATGCATTATAATTTAGTAACTGTTTTTTCCCCTGATAAGTAAAATTTTTGTCACTGTAGGGGGGAGAGATTATTTTATTTGTATTTTAAGGTGTTTTAAAAAATGAGCGATATCATGGAAATGAGTCAAAGTGCCAGTAAAGTTAGTGATACGGAAGTTGATGAACTGAACAAACATAGCCGATTTTTACGTAGGATCGCCTGGTTAGTTGAGATTATTGTGGTATTTATCGGTCTTTGTATATCAGTATCATTAATGACAAGTGGTAATGATTTAGCCAGTGCATTTACATTGGCGGCGCCGTTTGTGATGATTTCGCTGGTGGAATTAACCAAGATCCCGTTTGTGATAGGGCTTTGGCATTCACGTAAATCATTTGTTATGTATTTGTTGATCATTAGTTTCTTGTGTCTTATTACCTTTGAAACCTTACTTAATGGTTTTGAAAGAGCATTTTCATCGATTAATAGTCAAATTAATCTCAGTGAAATTGAGATCAGCAAAATTGAAAACCAGATCAAAATCAATGAAGATAATATCGTGATTGCCCTGCAAGATTACAATATTAAAACGCAGAAAATTGACAGCGATAAAACGGCGGTTAATGCGAACTATCAATCGCAATACGCCTATGAAGTACGACGTAATAAGTACCTATCAAAAAATGTTCCGCAGTTAAGCAAGGCGCTAGCAGAAAAAAGAGAGCAATTAATTCAGCTTAAAGTTGAAAAATCAGAGCTGCTACAAGAGCTATCTGAAAAGAAAGAGCGACGTTTTAAATCATCGATGGAACGTACTCAAAATAGTAATGATTTAGTGCAGACTGAGCGTACCCGTTTATTAGCGCAGCTTGATAAGCTGAATGCCGATAAAATTGTCGCATTAGATGACTCTAACTTCTTTACTTCACCGGGAGTGAAAAAAGATTACGATGAAAAAATCCGTTATGTTGAAACACAGATCAATAACATCAATAACAACACCATTATTGCTAAAGATAACAGCCCAGATTTAGAGTCGGTTAAGTTCCTTGACGGTTATTATGCAGATTTACTCGGATTAAAAGATGACATGATCCAGCAGAAAAACGAAGAAGTGCAACAACTTAGACGTAGTTATAAAAATGCGGTGAGTGCGAGTAATAGCAATTTAGCCGTTAAACAAAGAACACTGACTAAGAATAAAATTACAGCGTTACGTAGTTTAGAGATTAAGCGTGAGCAAGCGGATGTTCAGTTCTTAAGTGAAAAAGACTACATTAAAGAGATTAAGCAAAATAATATGAGCTTACGTTATGACATTCGCGTGATTGAAATCGAAGCGAACACGATGGCCTTATCTAACCAGGTTTATCGTATGGCGTCTTATATTGATAATGTTGATCACTACAAAGAAGTGAAAACAGAAACCTTAACATTGGTTGGTTTGGTCTGGTTTGGTTCATTAGCCTTAATCGGTTCGATTACTGGTATCGCCTTGACCTTGTCAGGTTTACACCTTAATAGCCTTGCTAAAAAACGTGAGCAAAAAACAAGGGTATATATTGATAACGAAACTTAACTCGCGCCACTAAATGTGATCAACATAAATCAAGCCTGCACATCTAATATCATTTGTGTGGGCTTTTTCATTTTTAGTATTACAGTTGTTGGCAGAAACCTAATGATCATGTGTAGTGATGTTCGTTTTTGTTATATAGATCGCTAACCAGATGCTTATAAAGGGATGAATGTTCAATTAAAATAGTAAATAATCATTAATTTAAGCTATTACCCTTATTTTATTCCATAATAATAGAAGTTTGTTGATGATATGAAAGGGAGAACCCATGAATCAGACTATGAAGCGTAATGACGATAGGATTCGTATTACAGTATTATCATTTATGGGACAACATCCTCTTCTGATCGATATCGAAAATAATGACGATATTAACCTGCAAAGCATTATCGCGGAACATGAGGTTATGCGTGATAGTAATTTATTACAATCAGACTTAGTGGTGGTTGTTTATCAGCAAGTTAATATAAGCTCTGTAGGTTATATCTCTAGACGTAAGATCATTGATGATAATTATATCGCCACGATCTGGCTAAATCTTGATGAATTAAATACATACCATACGCTAGCTGCACTGCGATTTATTAATCATATGGCGTCGATGTTAAATCAAAATAAACTGCTTAAATTTAATATCAGTGATATTTCGTCATTAATATCAAATTCCAAATCGTTACGATTTTTGGAAGCTGATGATGAAGAAATTGCCGATGTACTAGCAGAAAATGATAGTAAGATGAGTCAGCATATGGTTAAAAACGTTATTCCGGATCCTACGATTGCTGATTCTGCAGCGATGATTATAGTCACTAAAGAGCCTATTTCAATACACAAAATCAATGCAGGTTTTGATGTGATCAATCAAGTTTGTGAGCACAAGGTGCCTTGTTATTACGGCGTCCACATGTCCCCCAAATACAGTGCTAAGCATACGTATCTGTATCTTGTTGGGGAGCGTTAACCGTTTGCTGAGTAGAATAAATAAGTAGGTGCTAATGGGCAACACCTACTTATAATTTAAGTCGTTAATATTGTTAATTAATACCTAACTCAAATTTAGTCGCTGGCGTTTGACGAGTCGGGGCCGTGATCGCGCTTAAGAAGGTTTCTAATGCCTTCGCTTCCGCGACGGTCAAATTTAACGGTCTAATTTGTTTTGATAATACTGGATAAGTTGGATCGTATTTATTCCAACCAAAGGCTGCATTATCGGCCATGCCGGCAGAGTACATTGAGATAATTCCGACCATCGTATCGAGTAGACCATTGTGGAACCATGGATGATTGTTCATCACATCACGTAATGACGGTGTTTTAAATTTACCGACACTGCTTGATTTTCCATCAACATTATATAATCCCAGATCTTCATAAAAACCTTGATAATAAGTCAGTCCGACATTTTGCATCTTGTGATCCGTAAATTCAGCACCCATGTGGCAATTAACACAGCGGCCATTACGACGGAAGATGTCTAATCCCCATAACTCTTTATCAGAAAGAGCACTCGTATCACGAGTACTTTCTACCTGAGTAACGAAAGTATCAAAACGACTTTTGTTACTAATAATCGTTCGTTGGAAGGTGGCGAGAGCCATGCCTAATTGTTGTTCTGTGATATCCGTGTTCATCGTATTTTCGGGAAATGCTTGTTTAAACAGATTTGGATATTGTGGATGCGCATTGAGTCTAGAGAGTAAACGCGGCAGAGTTTCAGCCATTTCTACAGGATCTTGAATTGGCATTAATGCTTGTTGCTCTAATGTTGCTGCGCGGCTATCCCAAAACAACACAGGTAAGAATGCACTGTTTACAATCGTCGGAGCGTTACGCTTGCCACGTTGACGATCATGACCAATGGAAACCTCTCGTCTATCTCCCCAACTTAATTTTGGGTCATGACAACTCGAACATGCCACATCACCTGCTTGAGATAGGAAGGGGTCGAAGAAGAGTTTTTCTCCTAATGTGACCTTTAACTTACTATAAGGATTGTCATTAGGGAAACTTGGTTTAGGCATAGTGCCCAACTCTTGATAATTCAACATATCATCGACAAATGGTTGTGGCCAATAATCTCGATTATTGGCATAGGCTTGTCTTAGGCTGTCGAAGTTAGGCTTACCATGGTTGTTAACTGAGCGAGGATCTTCTGTTGCTCTGTTTTCAAATTCAGTCGCAATTAATAAAATACGCCCAATGTCAGCATCAGTCGCTGATTTTGGCTGTAAACTTACGGTTGTCGGTAAGCTGTATAGACCATAACCAGAGGCGGTTTTAACCCAGTAATCACCGTGCTCAGGTTGGTTTAGTGATGCTGCATATAACAAGCTGTAATCACTGTCTTGCTCGCCTTTATACAGTAACATCGCGAGTTCATCGGCAGTAGGTAGCCTCCAGTCACTTCGACCACAAAATTGCGCTTGGTTAACGTCATCAATAGCTTTAGGTACACCTGCTTGCATTGCTAACTGCTGGCCGGTGTTAGTGATATCTTGTGGATTTGGCGTTAACCAATAGACATAAGAGAACTGCTTATCGCGTAAATATAAATTATCACGTACTAATCCACGCATGTCGTCTAAACAACGCCAAGGTGTAGTTGCGTAGTCATCATCTTGCAGTGCTTTAGGTAATGGTTGGCCGCTATTATCTAACCGAATAAAACTGTCTTTTTCTACCTGTGGTTTTTCTTGTTCTGATGGCAGAGTGGTATCACGTTTAACACCACTAACGAGCATTACTGATTTCGGTTTACGTTTATTTTGCATCACGGCTGTATGGCGGCCAGTCGCAAAATCTAACGTCGGTGCAATATTGTCAGCATGTGACGGATTGTTATCATTCGCCAGCCAATAACTTTCAAAACCAGTTGCGGTAAAAAAGTAAGGGTCAATGGCGGCTTGATTATTATCAAGAGCATAATCTTGTTCACTGACCAACCCTTTTACTTCATAGCTTTCTGGTAAGCGCCAATCATTACGACCACACCAGTTCTGTTGATTGGCGTATTCAACCAATCTGTCTGTTGTGCATGCTTGACTGTTACCGTCACTATCGGTGAACTGACATTGGGCTTGAAAAGCCGGTAAGGTTGGTAGCCAATCTCCCCAAGCATACGTTTGCATTGCTGGTTGTAGTGGACTAGCCCAAACTACACCTTGATGAATGCTATTGTCGTTGACACATTGCCAGGTTTTATTTTTACTCGTGTCTCCAAGCGCAAGTGTGGTAAACCGTGGCGTAGGCTCATTAATTCTAACCAGCCAATTGATAGTTTCAATTTTATTGCTTGATACAATGGCTATTTTAACCTGATCAGTGCCTTGCGCATCTGCGTTGGCTTGATAGGTAAAAGTATCGCCTTGTACACTGGCGTGACCATACAGCCCAGATTGGATGATTTGTAATGTTTGCGTGGCGTTTAAGGCATACTGTTTTGTTGTCGACAGCCCTTGCGTTAGTTGGATGCGAGGGTTTAATACCAGCGGTTTACTGGTACTAACGTCTGTCGAGTCTGCGCTATCACTACCGCATGCCGCTAATAACGCACAGCCAGTGATGATCACTGACAGGCGTTGTATACTTTTTAATGTATCTTTTAGCATTATGGTTGCAATCTCGTTGTAGAGATCAGGCGTACGTGATGCAGTTCTGTATTTTCTATACCACTGCTTTCTGAGAATGAATCTTGGAATGCAACTGCGATTTGTTTTGTTTCTGGCTTGTATGCATCAGCTATCGAAGTCCAGTAATAGCTATTATCGCCTACGTTTGTATCATCAAGTACACTGGTTATATAGCTTGCTCGTTGACTTGGAAATACCATGCCAGGCATGTATGAGAACGGTGTATTCACAAGTAGACTCTTTAATTCATTTTCTGTGGGTAAACGCCAGTTGGTTTGTCCACATATGGCAGATTTATTGACTTGTTTTGCGTATTCAACTGCTTGAGTATAATTTTGAAGAGGTGCAGCTTTACTGATTCGTTGCCATAAAATCTGTGTATTCGCTAACACTGTTCTGTATGCAAGGTCAGATGTACAAGTCCAGTTTGCTGTGTCTTGATCTGCAAGTGCTTGGCCTGAATTACCATGTTTAACAAAGCGTGATGGCCAATGAAGATTTTCGTCAACGTCAACTGCCACATCTTGCGGTGGTAATTCAGTGTCTCGTACTGGTACATCATTGTCTTTTTTATCAGGGATAACAGAGCCGTTTACTAGCATGGTGAAACGTGGGTCGTTGGTTGATCTTGGCGACATATTTTCGCGATCAAAATCGTCACTCATCCACATCACGTGTGCATCACCAACAAGGGCATTTGAGCCTTGCCAGTCATCATCTGCGGAATTGTTATCATGGCCGCTTGTATAAATCGTAAATGAATTAGTCCAATACGCTTCATCAAAATTAGAGTCGACATAAGGGAAATAGAAGTTGTTGATTGGTGACAGTCTTGAGTCTTCATCAAAAAGCTTTTTATCTAATAGTGTTTGCCATTCAGTACGGGTCGCTAAACGCCAATCCGATTTACCACAAAGTCGTTGCTCGTTTGCTTTTGCAACTAAGTTATCGGTATTGCAGTGACCATCAAGTACGCAGCTTGCTTCGCTAGACTCACGATGATTGATCGAGCGATCGCCCCAGTAGTAAGTCTCATTAAATGCATATATACCGTTTGCTTGTGGCGCTTGCCACATCAAATCACTGCTCTTATCTGTTACACAGCTCCAATCACTTGCATTGGCTGGGCGTGCTTGATCTTCTGCGGATAATAGCGTGCCATCTTGACTCACCTTGCTAAAACGTATTGCTGGAATATTTGATTCACCGTTATATAACGGTAAGACCGAACCATCAAGTTGATGAATGTTGTTATCAACTTTGTAGCTAATTTCAAACTTATAGTCGTGCTGAGCGGCAATGATTTCAGCACTTAATACGTTTGTTGCAGATGATGTATAAGGTTTGAAGGTCATGTCACCTGTCGTTTGGTCAATGCTCACATCACCAAAATTTGCTGTGATACCTGTTACTTTACTGGCATTGCTAGCGGTAACACCTGGGGCTGAAAAACGCACCATCGTTGTTGATACGTAAACGCTTAGTTAACCCCACCTACCAAATATTTTCAGTTATTGCATGATTACTCTTCATTAAATGAAGGGATAAA
>NZ_JABSQR010000011.1 GCF_013215705.1 Moritella sp.
GTGAACCTTTTAAAATCCGTGATAATGATCTGATCACAAAGTTTACGAAAGGTTCCCTGATTTAGTCAACAACGCCGGTCGAGTAACTCAACGACATATTAATAAAACATTAAGATACGCAAGAAAGTACCTACAAAGTAGAGGCACTTTACACTAATAACTATTATTTACAAAAACTTAAAAGTTAAAAATTGAGACGTTAACAATCAATATTCACTGAATTCCGTAGACCTGAACAGTTAAAACGAATAGATGGGGGGGGGTTACAAGGTTAAAATAGTCGGAAATTTTGGCCGAAGCATAATTCTTAACTTACGACGTTTTTCTAGGGCATGTTTAAACTTAGTTTTTCTTCTTCCAGATGTTGACCAACCACCCATTTGAAGCTTTATTTTACAATCAAAAATTCAGTAGCTGTACTGTCGATACGGTGCATTTTTGTTTATTAATTCCATATACAAGAGAACTTGGTCATAAATAATTCATATAAAAATAGAATTATTTGTTATTTAGCCTACAGTCAATATAACAAAATGTTATTAAAAACAGTAACTTATTATCTAATTAATTAAATCTTCTGTCATTTCATAGTGAACAACCTGTTGAAAGATAGGACATTCCATTTTTAGTAATTCCGCTCTATTGACAATAGCATCTTCACCAACATATTAAGTCATTGTTTTTAATCTATTTTATAACTTGCGAAATCTAAGTTTAACACTTAACTTTTAAATATAAGTTCCCATTCACATATCAGAGTGCCAAATGAAGAAACGTAACCTAGAAGTAAATAATCAAATATGTACGGTAGTTTATAAAAAAATCTCTAGTAAAGAGTTAAGCCTAATAACTCACTCGCTACTTAAACAAAATATTGACGAAGTAATAAATATTTTTATTTATATGTCAAAAAAGAAACACGGCAACCAATAAGGTGCTCGCATGCAAAATATTAAAAAGTTAACAAGAATTGCAATTTACACCCGAGTTAGTACTGATCGGCAAGCTAAAGAGAATCAATCACTAGAGAACCAGCGATACACAATCTTAAAGTGGGCATCTGAAAATAACGCAGAAGTGGTTAAGACTTATGAGGATGCAGGTTATTCAGGCTTTAAAGGTATACGCCCTAACTTTGAGCAAATGCTACGCGATGTAGAGTCTAAAACTATAGATATAGAATACATAGTTACTTATGATCTTTCTCGCTTTAGCCGTAAAGAAATTAAACGTATAAGTTCAGAGCTTATACTCGAACAGGCTGGAGTGAAATGACTAACTCTTATGGACGGAATTCCTGAAGATGAAGATATTGCATTTATAGTCAAAGGAATGAACGGTTTATTTAATGAGCAATATAGTCGAGCTCTAAGTAAAAGTTCAAGCATTCGTTTAAATCAAACGGCTTTGGATGGCTTTCATACAGGGGGATGCTTACCTTTTGGATTTCAATCAATTGCTTCAGCTATGTCTGATAGCAGAAAAACGCGTAAAAAATTAATTCCAGTGCCAGAAGAAGCTGAAGTAGTAAAGCTAATCTTTAAGCTAGCTTCTGTAGGTAAAAGTGGTATTCGATACGGAACTAAATTGATAGCAACAGAGCTGAATGTAACTGGTAAGTTGAAACGGGGAAATAAATGGACTGCAAACGCCGTACATAGAGTGCTAAGGGATAGTGCCTATTATGGAGATAGAATTATTGGTAAAAATCGTACAAGAGCAGATATCAACCCTGAGCAAGTTATTGTTAAAGTTCCACCAATAATTGAAAAATCGTTATTTGAACAGGTTGCTTTACTTTTAAAGAAAAATGCTCCTAACAAACAAGAACATCAAGCACTAGGTTCACCAAGCTTATTAACAGGCTTAGTTAAATGCCATTATTGTAAATGTAACTTCGTGATTAACACCGGTAAGAGTGGAAAATACAAATATTATAAGTGTAGCGACTGTATTAAACAGTCGATTAAATCATGCTCCAACAAGGCACTACCTAAGGATGTGCTTGAACATGCAATCTTAAACGAGCTAACAAAAAACCTCTTTATAGAGCCAGTAATCACAAGTTTGCTCACGGAACTGAAAACTGACGTTCAAGACAGTTTTCGTAAGTCCCAAATAAAATTATTGGGTCTAAGTAAAAAAAAAGCTGCATTAGATCATAAACAATTTTCATTAATTGACAAAATAGCAGACAACTCGATTTTTTTAGATGAGTTTGTTCAGAAAAATTTAGACACTTATAAAAATGAAATACGAATAACTAACCATGAAATCAATAATTTAAAGTTAAGAATGGGACTTCCAATCAAGAAATTTGGAGCTAAACAAACGGGTTTATTCATTGATGCTTGTAAAAGAGTACTACTGGGAGGTAATTTAGAAGCAACAAAAGCTCTTCTTAATGCAGTGATTGAGCGGATAGAGATTAAACAAGATAAAGTTACCATCGTTGGAAATAAGCTAAAGATGATGGCTAATATTGGAGGTTTTGATTCTCGGCACTCAAGAATTAAGGTGCCCAGTATCATATCAGTATGGCGGAGGAGGAGAGATTTGAACTCTCGAGGAGCTATTAACCCCTGCTGGTTTTCAAGACCAGTGCATTCGGCCACTCTGCCACCCCTCCGCAGCAGTGCCGAATAATATAGAAGTAGAGTTTAGTTGTAAATAAAAACATGTCGTTAAGTCACACTCTCGCTCGCCTTCAGAACAACCTGTTCAAAAAACAATCCAAACTAATTTTCTAGTTGTAACAATATGGGAATTAAAGGAAGGATTAGTACTTTTTCAATCTTGTTATGACACAGCTTGCAGTTTGTTATGCTAAAAATACTAACCTTTAACCTTAACTACCCACATATAGGTGCCAACCCCAAGCGTAATATCACATATATATAAAATTCAATCACTTAAAACTTCACTATTATAATAAATGATACACATTTACTAACACTTTTGTATTAGTAAGGTTAAACTAATGCATCAATAATATATTATATATTTCAATAGGTCGTAGCATGCAGTTTTCAACCATCAAGCAGCAAATCCTTTTCTGGGGCAGTGCAAGTTTAATTGCGGTAGTCACCGCGACATTTAGTTTTAGTTACTTTAATAGCAATAACTTAAGTAACGAGATACAAACTCTCGTACTTAAAGATACCGAATCAGCGATTAAACAGCGACTCTCATTAAGTGCAAACGTTGAGGCTCAATATATTGCTTCCACCTTTAATAAAGCGATGAGCATAACAACAGGTCTAGCCGCATCATTTGGCAACGAAACCCCCGTCATATCGCGGGAGGCCGTCAATGTAATGCTACAAAATACGCTAGAGAAAAACAAAGACATATTAAGTATTTATACTGGCTGGGAAGTAAACCAATTTGACGGTCAAGATGCTGTAAATACCGATATGCCTCACTCCCAAGCAAGTGGTGTATTTGCCCCATACTGGAATAGATCAGCCAATGGAACCGTTGCACTACAAGCACTTGGTAACTTTTATGCCACAAAACTAAGTGCCGCTGGATTTCGAGCTTCAGAGTGGTATTTATGTCCAATGGAAAGTAAGACGGCCTGTGTAACCGATCCATCAAGCTTTAATGTTCAAGGTGTTCAAACATTACTCAGTTCATTTGTTGCACCAGTGATCCGTGATGGTCAATTCATTGGTATGTTCGGGGTTGATTATTCTCTCAATTTCCTACAATCCCTTGCTCAAGATACTGCCCAGCGATTATTTTCAGGTCAAAGCCAAGTCTTGATTATCAGTTCAGCGGGTGTCATTGCCGCAGATAGTAAACAGGCTGATAATATCGGTAAAAAACTCAATTCTATTGCCATTAAAAATCTGTTGAGTAAACGCCTTATTGACGAAACCGTTACTGTCGAAAACGATTTTCTTACATCAAAACAATTCAATGCCACTGGCGTAACGCAGCAATGGGAAGTGATCATTATCACCCCACGAAATGTGGCCTTAGCGAGCACCAAGCCATTTATTAAAGCGGTGGATAATGGTTTCTCTACTAACCTTAAAAGCCAACTTGGTATTGCAGTACTGACCAGTATCCTCGGTATTATACTGATGTGGATTGCTGCGCAGTCTATTTCCAAACCAATTCGTTATTTAGTCGATAAAGTACGTCAATTGACACAATCTGGTGGTGATCTTACGCAATCTTTAAATATTCAGCGCCATGATGAAACTGGCCAGCTAGCTGAATACCTGAATATTTTCATTGCCAACGTTAGAGAAGTAGTCGCAGACGTAGCAGTGACTTCTAAACACTTAAATACCAGTGCTAAAATAACGGCAAATGCAGCCGACCAAGGTTTATTAAAAATTGCCGAGCAACAACTAGAGATCGAACAAGTAGCAACAGCAACGAATGAAATGTCTTCTACAGCACACAGCGTATCAGATAGCGCCCAAGTCACAGCTCAAGCGGTATCAGAAACTCAAAAAGCAGTGAATAATGGCCAATTAGTCGTCGAAGCCAATGCCGACGGTTTAAGAAGTTTATCGCAGAATGTCTCTCACGCTACGCAGGTTGTCGCAGAACTAGAATCACGCAGTGAAGGTATTGTGGCGATCTTAGAAGTGATACGTAACATTTCAGCGCAAACTAACTTACTTGCGCTCAACGCGGCAATTGAAGCAGCGCGTGCGGGTGAACAAGGCCGTGGTTTCGCGGTTGTTGCCGATGAAGTACGTAACCTAGCCACACAAACAGCAACATCAACAGATGAAATTCAAGTCGTCATTGACTCACTACGTGATTATAGTCGTCAAGCAGTAGAAGCAATGAATACCAGTGGCAGCTTAACCGACTCTTGTCTGGGCCATGCCACAAATGCCGTAGATGCCTTAAAGCAGATTAATGAACAAAGCTGCCGGATACAAGATATGGCACATCAAATTGCCAGTGCAGCTGAAGAACAAGCCGCGGTAACAGAAGAAGTAAATCGTAATATTGTCGCCATCAGCAACGTGGCAGTGAGTATCGCTGAGGGTGCCAAAACGTCCCAACAAGAAAGTGCTAATGTTGCACAATACACCGCGGATGTGAGTAATAAAATAAATAATTTTCAGTATTAATATGGAACTCAACAACGGTTAGTTGGTAAATCTATGTTCATCGCCCAGTCAGTAAACCTGCCTGGGCTTTTTTACAAACGTTGCAACATCAAAACACCGATAACATCTACAACACGCTATATTAACTGTCTATTCGTTTAGTAAAAACGTATAATGCCGACATTAATCCTAATACAATGAGAACCCCATGAAAGAAACAAATCCAATATTGACGAAATTTTTTGCGGATGCAAAACCTAGCCAACAAGTTTGGGGTTTACAAGACAAGTCAGGTGAAGATTGGGTTGTTTGTGATTCCGTTAACTTTGAAGACACAGATGCAATGCCGCTTTGGTCTACTCAAGCATTAGCACAAGAGCATTGCTGTGATGAATGGAAAGCATTTAAACCAACGGCTATCTCGGTATCTGATCTACTTGAATTTTGGATTGAAGATCTAAATGAAGATAACGTGATTATTGGTCTTAATTGGGTATCAGAAGGTGAATGTGCAGAACTTGAACTAGCGGAATTCACACAATCAGTTGTGGATATCGAAGCACTTTAATTCTTAGTCTTTATACGCAATACATGAAAGTGCTTATCTGATACCAGTTAAGCACTTATTCCGTTAACCTCCCTCCAAGTTACCTGCATTAAACTAACGAAAACATCGACCAATCACAGAGCATATCCAGTGTTGTCTCAATTTCGGGTGTCGTCTTCCAAAGTACGCCAACGGCTATCATCATGCCTAACGCCAATAACTTACTGTCCAAATCGACTAGCTTCAACGCCGTACCAAATGAACGCTTTATCTTAATATTCCGTAAATCAACACTGTACATTTCATCTAACATTAAATGTATAAAGCCACCTAAAAATACAAAACCACCAGACAACCAAGCAAGACTATCCGCCTTATCAGAGTTGATACCATCGACGTTCGCAATAACCTGAGTCGTCAGCAGTCCACATAAAACTAAAAACAGTAACGAATGACAGCTCCCTCTGTGCACGGTTAAGCGTTCAAACATCGTCCTGAGCCCGTACTTCATCAGCCCATAAGTCACCACAGGAATCGCGATAACCTCAACGAAACTCAGTTCACCAAAATACGCACTCGTCATGTAACGCATAATGATCAAAATAACAGAAAACGCAAAGATGTTGAATATGGTATCGAGAGAGGTCGAATTATCCGAATCAATATCTGGTAGCAATCCACCGATTGTCCCTAAGAACCAAAGCCAAATAGCGGTATCGAGTTCAATGTGACCAGCCGCAACCAAACTTGCAGAAGAAACACCTGTTAATAGTGCTGCAACATTAAGATGTGTATTAAAATTTGCCATCGTTCTCTTATATCATAGAGTTTAATGCTGCTAGTATATGATAGATCACAATAAATTAATCATTAGATTGGAACTAATACGCTTAAATTTCTGTCCTATAAAAAGTACTATTTATTTAAAATAAACGCTTCAATGACCAGCGCGACACCGTCATCATTATGGCTTGCTGTAATATGGTTAGCGATGGCTTTAATATCATCACTGGCATTATCCATTGCCACACCTAAACCAGCGTATTCCAGCATTTGCTTATCGTTACCTGCATCACCCATACAGATCACTTCATCCGCATTAATGCCAAATTGGTCAGCGATGGCTTTAACACCTATGCCTTTGTGACTGTTGGTATGAAGAAATTCTAAAAAGAACGGCGCACTTTGCAAAATGTTATATTGCTCGTAGAGTGATGCTGGTAATTGCGCAATCGCGGCAGATAGTTTTTCTGGCTCGTCAATCATCATCACTTTTAGCATTGCTTCATCATCACTTAGAGTACTAAAGTCCACTTCAGTGATAGACAGACCATTAATTTTAGCTTCATGGTCGGTATAGTAATTATGTTTAGGGGTGATCAGTCCCGCTTTTACTGAAAATGCATGCACGTGCACACCAAGCTTGTTGGCTAAATCGGCAAGTTTTTTAGCATCTGCACCCGTCACCGTTTGGCTACGCAGCAACTGCTTATCCGCAACTTGATAAACTAAGCTGCCATTGTAACAAGCAACATAATCATCTTTACCTGTCATACCCAATTCTTCTAGCGCCCAATTCATGCCTTCAAGTGGGCGTCCTGAAGCAAGCACGACACGCGTACCCTGCGCTATTGCAGCAAGGATCGCTTGCTTATTACGCGGTGAAATAGCACCTTGAGAATTAAGTAAAGTACCATCCATATCTAACGCGATTAATTTATACATACAACCTCAGGAAATTACGTTCAACAATATTGTGGTTATATTACAACAAAGAGGTAGGTGGTTCAGCAATAAATACGCAATACCCCAAACGCGTCACACTTTAATGTAATAAACACACATAAAAAAGCGGTGGCATTGAATTAATCAATACCACCGCTTTATATTTTAAGCATGTCAAAAGACTGTCTTGACTCGATTACATCGAGCTATTTCAATGTGCCGTATTAACAAACCACATAGAAATTGCGAAAACGGCACCTAGAATAACAACCGCGCCTACTAATAGCAGTGGGTTAAATTTACGTAATTGCTTTGCTTTCGCTTTCATTTCAGAATTACTTACACGCTGAAACTGCCCTGCTACGGCTGTAACATTGGCGTCAATGATTGCTACAGATTCTTCACATTCCACGTCGTTATTACACGGAACATCTTCTGTAACTAATGCAAAGTCACCACTAAATGAATGCATAGTGAAATTTTCACCACCTTCAGAGAAGGTCTTCTTTTCCACATTTGTATTTAAAATAGCATTACAACCGATGCCTGCCGCCAATTTCTTAATATGGCTACGACCTTCGCTTTGATCTTTAAAGAAACGTGTGCTTAGTGTATATCTTGCAACAACATGCCCATATCTTGGTTGATTGCTTTTCGCTGTGAAAAAAGCAACCAACTGTTTTTTAAAGTTAACATCCGGTACGTGTACTTGTTTTGCGGCAAGGCCTTTTGGTGTTGTTGTTGGTTCGAATTCGACAACAACATCCTTCACCAATTTAGATTCATTGGCTTTATCGAGCAGGCTCGACACATGTAAGAAATAACTCTCGCCATCATCGCCACAAATAAATCCAAACTTCTTTGCAGAAATGTACGATATAATTTTTCCTTTCACTTAACTTAGCTCCTTCAGTATCGCTTTAGACCTTATTCGGTCATTTCTTTAATTGTTTTTTTAACTTTTTTCAGTGCCATTTTCTTTTTCAATGGCGATAGGTAATCAATAAAAAGCGTACCTTTAAGATGATCAATCTCATGTTGCATTGCAATCGCTAAGAAGCCATCGTCATTGATTTCAATTGCGTTGCCTTCACGATCCAATGCCGTTACTTTCACTTTCGTAAAACGTTCAACGTCTGCATAGTAGCCAGGAATAGATAAACACCCTTCTTGACCACTTTCTTTGTTTTCACCTTCAACAACAACAGGGTTGATTAATACCATAGGTTCATTACGATCCTCTGAAATATCAATAACAACAACGGCTTCTTTACGACCAACTTGCGTTGAAGCAAGACCAATACCGTCGTCTGTTTTGTACATAGTATCAAGCATATCATCGATCAATGTTTGAACTGTACTTACATCTGCGACTGTTTCAGCGGGTATCTCTAATTTTTTGTTTGGTGCCGTAAGAATAGTTAATACTGCCATATGTCTTTGAATCCTGGTTTTGTTCATATATTACAAACGTGCGTATTTTAAGCGTGCGTATTTTACACCTGTATATTACAAGCGCCGTAGTATAGCTTATATACTCAAACGACTTCAAGATGCGAATTAAAAGACGAACGAGATCGGATAATCTGGCTATCCATCCTAATAAAAATACAGTTAAACACAGACAAAGAGCTAAAAACGAAGACAGGAGGTATTATTAGCTTAATAAATAATCAATCTGTGATAACCAATCTTGTGCTGTTTTCATATATTGTGATTGTTTAATCAGCCTAAACTGCTTACGAGCATGTATGTAATCTTTATTTTCAAAATAACTCACCGCCAATAATAATCGCCAATAATCATTACGAGGTTGTTGTTTAATCTGTAGTTGCAACAACTCAATAGCCAAATGCCAGCGTGCTTGACTATATGCCAATTGACTACTAATCATCAGTTGCTCATCGGTTTTATCGACCTTTTTTTCAAGCAATGCTAGCGCTTCTGATTTACGCTCTGCCATGAGATAAGCTTGAATAAGTAACTGCCGATACTTTGAGACATCACACTCGGAGCAATATTTAACAGCTTGCGGAGTAAACTTATCGGCTTCTTTTTCCAGTATCCGAACCGCTCGATTTGGTGCTTGCTGCTGAATTAATAACTGACTATAAAATAATAGACTACGCAAAGGTAATAACTTTGACTTATAGGCACTGCCAAATACGTTTAGCGCTTGCTCTGGCTTATCAAGTTCATACCAGCTATAAGCTAACCGTTCCCAATATAGTGGATTATTAATGTATTTTTCTGTCAGTAATTGCAACAAGGTATTTTCAGCCGTTAATTGCTTGGTCTGTTGTAATAACGCTAACAAAAAACGATAGCGTGATTCATCAACCTCTAAGACTAAGGCCTGTTCAATACTTTGCTGTGCCGATACCAACGTCTGTAACTGATAAAAACTTTTCGCTTGTAATGTAAATATCATCGCACGATCAGATAAACTCGTTTGTGACGGCATCGACAGCCAATGCTCACTTTGCCTAATAACATCAGAGTAACGCTGTAAACGATAATATAATTGTACCGTTAATTTCATCAACGCCGGCTTGGATTCCTCTTGTCCTGGTAGGTCAAGCAATAATTCAGCCTGATGAACAGTACAAATATCTCGCTCTAATGCAGTACATGCTTGTAGATGTAAATAAGCAGCCATTTTTTTAGCTTTAGTATCCGCATTAGCAACTTGTAACTGAAATTGTTCAATTTGTGGCAAAATAAGATGAGGATCTTGCTCAAGTTGATATGTTAATTGTTGATACCGCCGATAATATGATGTATCAGTGGCATGTGCATTTACGACTACAAGCGCCAGCATACCAACACAAGATAACAGAACCTGCCTTTTAACCTTGTCCATATTTATATTATGACTCCAGTTGATAACGAATAATTATACGTTGCCACTCTGTTTGTGCAGGTGGATCAAAACGCCAACGCATGACAGCTCTTGTGGCGGAACGTACAAATATATCAGCGGGCTGCTGCTGAACAACTTTGACCTGCTGCACTCTACCCTTGACTGTAATCTTAAGTTCAAGAACAACGAAACCCTCGATAGCTCGCTGTTTCGCCGCTGGCGGATACTGAGGTGGTAATTGAAATACTGGTTTAGCAAACCTTATATTTGTCATCATTTGACTACCTAACTGCTTGCCATTTGGTGAGAATTGCAACGTTATTGGTTGTAGCTTAGCTTCAGACATAGGAATATCTGTTAATACCTTAGGTATTTTCACCAGACTATTCATTGCTAACAGCGACAAATTAACCGACATTGGCGGAGGCGTACTTAATTGCGGAGCCGATGTAAGTTTAGTGATTAACTCAGGCTCAATCTCTTCTACCTGTCTATCAGCAACAAAATATACTTTGGCTAATGAAACTGGCGTATATGTATTAACGATAGCCTCCCCCATCGTGAGTTGATAAATCAAGGCGACTAATCCGAAGTTAATAACGACAGCAAATAGCCCTGTTATCAAACAGCTTTTATTAGATTTTGTCGGTAGCAACAGCAACATTAGCAACTCCGGCAATCCTAATTTTATCGATAACAGTAATTAACCGATCACTTGTCACATCTTTATCTACCTGAATCACAGCAGAAGAACTCCCTGTCGAACTTACTTTAGCTTTAACGTAGGCACTCAAATCAGTCAATTTAATCGGGCCTTTGTCTAAGCTGATTTGCCCCTCCTTATCAATAGTAACCATCAATTTGACCACGTCACTACTATCATTTGTTGTACTTTGTGGACGATCGATGTTAATCGTGTTTTGTTGTTGAAACGACGCCGTTAAAATAAAGAATATCAATAAAATAAATACTATATCAATCAAAGGGGTCATATCGATAATGGCATTATCATCTTGTTCTTGAGTATGTTGAAAACGCATAAATTAACCTTTAATAAAACAATAACGAAATTGATCAATAATAATTTGATTACGACGATTAAGATTATGAGCCAGATACAGGCCAGAAAGTGATGTCACTAAACCAGCTAATGTCGTCAACAATGCCTGGCTAATGCCACCAGCAAGCTGTTGTTGTACATTCATTTTATCCAACTGAGTAAAACTCACTATCATGCCGTCGACAGTACCTAACAAACCCAAAAATGGTAAGATCTGAATGCAAATACGGATCCAAGGCATACCGCAATCAAGCATTAATGTCGCTTGACTGAGCCAGGCCTTGAGTAACTGTTGTTGATGCCAAAATGGTAGATTAAGCTGATGCAAAGAAATAGCTTGCAGAGAAGTCTGCAATTGCGGTTGGATATAGCGCTGACGCCAATATACCGTTAAGATCAATCCCCACATCACCACGGATAATAAAATGATCATCCAAACAAGCATCCCTGCCTGATAAAAAAACTGAAGCAACATAGCCATTACTGCTGCCACCCACTATGGCGAGCAACAACCAATCCGGCAGCTTGCTGTTCCAACAGCACAATTAATCGATTAGCCTGCGTTTTCACCCCACAATGGATTAGTAATAAAGGTACCGCTACAATCAGTCCAAGTTCCGTCGTCAATAAGGCTTGGGCAATCCCCCCTGACAATAATTGACTATTGGCACTGCCCTGCTCGGTAATCACTCTAAAGGTTTCAATCATACCTGCCACTGTACCTAACAGCCCCAGTAAAGGTGGGATCCCGGTCAATACAGCTAGTGATGCTAAACCCTTGCGTAATACTGGCACCTCTTTTAATACGGCTGCATCTATGACAGCCTCCAACAGCGTAATATCACCGTCTTTAGCTTGCTCCAATTCGGCAATTTCAACCGCGTTAAGAATACGCCCTAAACTACTTCTATCATTGACTTCAGTATGCAATATTTGCCATTGCACCGCTTGCTGTTCACGACATAATGAATAACAGCGAACCGCGGCAATAAATACGGCAATAGCACCAATAATAGCGATTAAAACACCGATGATGCCAGCCGGACGTAAACGTTCAAAAAGGGTCGGTTCCTGCGCTTTTTTCTGTAATAATTTACCCAAGCTAGGATCAATTCTCATCCCACCGATCACGGGTTTAATATCCGGTTGAGGGCTAAATACCTGCCACACTTTGTGCTCGGGTAAATAACTTAACCAACCAAACTGACTGTGACTCGTAAATGGACCCCATTGCGTAATTAGGCTCGTTTTACGCACTCCGTCTGGCATAATAATTGACGTATCATATTGATGTACTTCACTGGTATATAACAATTGTTCGACGAATGCCTGCCACAATTGATATATTTGTTTTATATCCACATCCTGAGATAAACCGGTTTGAAAACCACTCGTATCTAAGCCCCACAGACCGGAAGGTTTGACTCGTTCAAGTAATAAATTGCCATGCTCAACAATCGTCATAGACAAGGTTTTCAATGCCTGCTGTTCTTTTTGCCACAGTTGCTGCTTCTGACGTAATTGCTGTTGCAATAACAATAGCTGCTCTTCCGCTTCTTGATTATACCGTTGACGGCTAAGCAAATTATCCTTCGCCGTTTGCAATTTCTTACGCTGTTCAGTCAACTCGCCCTTAAAATTAATAACTAATTCTTCTGCCGCTTTAATTTCATGGTTAGTCGCTTGCTTTACTTGTTGTAAAATATTGCCTAATGAGACCTTTGGCATTGAAAACTCCATCGAGTTTACGAAAAACGAAGTGCTCATCAATATAATGCCGGAAAATAATAAGTGTCTCATGATCGTCCCTCAACAGAAGCTTGGTCCGGTCGTGGTAGTGTCATAATATCTGGCGCTATGTTTCCTGCTGCTACCGCAATCGCCTGACGCAAAGGCTGAAACCATTTATCCTCAAGCTGTACCCATCCTTCTCCTTGCTTCCAAATAGCAGCCTGCTGACCATCAATACTTAGCCAGTAATAACCTAAACGGCCAACGCGTAAAAAATTAACCATACGCTCACTATCTAAAGTACCTAACCAAGTTTCAGCTGCATAACCATAACTTAACTCAACCTGATAGGCATCTAACACTTGAGCCATTTTATCCCCTAATATAATACGAGGATCGGCCAAATTCTGAATCAAAATTTGCAAACGCAGCTTCCTCTCAGCCTGTAAAAACGGTATATCACTCTCAACCACTTGCTGCAAAGTACTCAACATATCCTGCATCAACGGACTCACTGCAATTTGAGTTTTTCTAACCTGCTCTCGTTGTCGCTCTAATTCATCATTTGCGTTGTGTAATGCGTTAATTTGGCTATCAAGTTGTAGCTGATATTTATCAGCTACGCGCTGTTGCCATAGAACCTCTCGATACTGTTGTTGCAGTATCTGCTGTTCATCAGATAACTGGCTGACAGCCACTTGAGCTTGCTGACTAGCACGTAAGCCTTGGTTATCAGCAGCGATGACTTGCTGAAGGTCAGTTGCTTGAGCATGTATATTTAATACCCAAAAAAATAAGCTCGAAATAGCTAATTTCATAAAACCTACACTGATGCACTTTTGATGAAGCCCAGAAAAGCAGCGTAAGAAATCTAATAACCGATGTTCTTTATTGTTATTCATTATTTTTTAGTTGTTTATTAAAGATATTTGAATAATAACCCCAAATGCAAATGAAAACAATTATCATTTAGATTGGATGTGTGTTATTTTCCCCACCCTTACTTATATCTGGGTATTAAAGCCACATTTTTAAGCATAAAAACTTACAAAAAGTCATCAAGGTAGCAGAATGAAAACAAAAATTGCGCTTGCGGTTAGTCTGGCACTAACTTCTCAATCAACACTGTCCAGTACACTCGGGGCAGAAAAAGCACCTGATAAAATAGGCATGGAAGTTGTCGTTAAAGATAAAATAGATCCTGCGTTAACATCGCAGCAATCTTTGTCCGCAGCAGAAATTAAACAACGACCAACCGGTAATGGTAATCTCACTGATTTATTAAAATCAAATCCTGCCATTCGCTTTTCAAATTCAGGTAATAACAGCATGAATCAAGGTGAGATAAAACCAGAAGATATCTCGATTCACGGCTCAACCGCTTATCAAAATACTTTTAATCTTGATGGTATGACGATCAATAATGATTTAGACCCGGCAAATAATAAGTTAGGTGTAACAAACAGTAATTTAAGCAGTGATGAACAAGGCTTCTACCTAGACAGCCGTTTAATCGACAGCATAACTGTATATGATGCCAATATTCCTGCCGAATTTGGCGGATTTACTGGTGGCGTTATCGACGTTAACAGCCGCAGTTGGCAAGGTGAAAATCATGCCAGTGTATTTTATCGTATGACAGATTCAAGCTGGAATAAAAATCATGTTGATGAACAACTTAATTTTAGCAGCGGCAATAATGATGCCAGTAACCCTAGCCGCTTCCAGCCCAAGTACAGTAAAAAAAGTTTCGGAGCCTGGTTTGAAGCAGGAATCACTGATGACTTAGGGCTGGTATTTTCACTTTCACGCCGAAACTCATCGATACCTATGACTAATGTCGGAAAAAAAGCCGTCACATTAGATAAAGAGAATAAAGTGATTGGCTTTACTACTGAAAGCAATATTAAAGAGCAAACTCGCGTTTCAGATAACCTATTCACTAAATTAACCTGGTATGCCACACCTCGCACAACCGCGAACTGGTCAATGACTTATTCGGGTTACGACAGTGAAATGTTCATGAATGGCACTGCAAACTCTGATTACTCAGAATCGCATAACGGCCTAGCTAGCAGTTTGAATATTGAACATGCCTTTGATTTTGGCATGTTAGATATGGGTATTAGTATTCAGAATATGCAAGACATCCGTGATAGTGAGCAAAATTATTATGTTTCTCTTAAAGATTACACCGACTGGCAAAATCCGACCGAGTTTAGTTCTGGCGGACCCGGCGATCTCACCACTGAACAACAAAATGTCACCGCAAATGCCAAAATGACATTAGATCCACTCCAATTCGGCAATAGCCAGCATACTTTTACATTCGGTACCGAAATAACCCAAACTAATGCTAAGTTTATACGCGATGAAACCTACTACAGAAATAGCTATCAAGGTATGTGGGATTCTATGGAATGGTTATCCTCTGCCAGTCAAGTAGATGCATTTTTTGCAGGCACTTACCGCACAGACTATCGTAACTATTCTCTGTTTTTCGATGATACGATTAGCATAGGTAATGTAAATATTCGCCCTGGATTACGTATTGATCGTGACAGTTTCGTTAAAAATACGAATATAGCACCAAGATTAAGTACCAGTTGGAATGTTTTTGGCGACGGCAGCACTATGCTGACCGCGGGTCTAAACCGTTATTATGGTCGTTCTATGCTCACTTACGCATTGTACGAAGGTCAAAATGGAGGTCTTAAACACTGTTATATGATGTGTGAACCAAACAGTGAAGCATCTAGTAATGACTGGGTTGAGACCAATGATTTTGAAGGTATGAGCGATCTTGACACTCCATACAATGATGAGCTTGCCATGAGCCTGCAGCAACGCTGGAATAACAGTATGATCAAACTGGCTTATGTACACAGAAATGGTTATGACGAAGTACGTAGTCGTCCTAAATATCCAGGTACTAAAAATCCTGGACAGGCCAGAATTCGTACCTTTGATAATAACGGCAAAACCCAACACGATAATGTGATCTTAAGTGCACGAAATACACAACCATTACGTTGGCTCGCTACCGATAACAATCTAACTGCATCGGTAAGCTGGCAACAAACAAGCAGCAATACGCCGATGGATCAAGGATACGCATTTTATGATCCGAGCATTAATCTAGACCAAGACAAAGTTTGGTACGATGGCAAGATCATCGCCGCCGAAGATCTGCCATCAACAGATTTCAACGCGCCTTTATTAGTCAACCTTGAATGGACAACCAAAATAAACCAATACGGCCTAACTTGGTATAACCTAGCAAATTGGCAAAGTAGTCGCGAGCAAGCAACCCGCCATGAAAACGCTTACGCAATTGACCCGAGTACAAATAAGCAGGTACTAAAGTATGAATCTGTTAAATTTGCCAGCACCTTCCGCTGGAATACCAAATTGATGTGGCAACCTAAATTTGCCAAAGGTGCAGCACTATCAATTGAAGTCAATAATGTACTCAATAACAAAAATGCCACAGATTCATTTGTATATAACGACAAAGTTTATCGTACTTATGAAGCAGGTCGCCAGTTCTGGCTGCAAGCTAGTTATGACATTTAAGTAATTCGTACGCATGTTCAGGCGTGGGGACAACACTCACGCCTTCTTTACATTTTAATTTATCTCTAACTAACGATATTTAAACAATGCAAAAACTCACTTTATTTTGGCAATTGATCAAGCCTTTTTGGTTTGCCAAAGAACGTAATTCAGCACTACTTCTACTTACGATAGTAATCACATTAAGCTTATCTTCGGTTTGGTTTAGTGTGCAAATAAACCAATGGAATGGCGATTTTTTTAATGCTTTACAACAACTCGATGGCCCTGTCCTCTATGAATTATTGCAATTCTTTGCAGGTTTAATTGCAGCCTTTATTCTCGTCATGGTGTACACCGATTATTTAAAGAAAAAGCTCATTATTAACTTCCGCAGCTGGATGACTACATATTTATGTGAGAAATGGTTATCCAAACACAGCGATCATTATAGACTAAGGTTGCAAAAATCCGAGCCCGATAATCCTGACCAGCGTATTGCCGAAGACGTTGACATATTTATTCAAAGCTCCTTAGATCTACTGTTATCTTTTTTACGTTCGGTGGTAACTCTGGGATCCTTTCTCACCATTCTCTGGCAACTATCAGGTACGCTTTCTTTCACACTATTCGGGCGTGAACTAAATATTCCCGGTTATATGGTTTGGGCCTGTGTTGGTTACACTCTCATTGGTACAGTGATCACCCACCTGATTGGTAAGCCACTACAAGCACTTAATTTTAATCAACAAAAACGTGAAGCTGATTTTCGTCGTGCATTGATCTCACGCCGAGAGCACAGCGCTGCAATCGCAGGGCAAGGAGGAGAACAACAAGAGCAACAGAGTCTTAAAGTATACTTCTCGGCGGTGATTACGAACTGGTATCAATTGATGCACTGTGAACGTAATTTAGGCTTCTTTACCGTTGGTTACGCACAAGTGTCCATGTTGGCACCAATCTTCTTCGCATTACCGAAATTTCTTTCTGGAGCACTAAAACTAGGCGGATTAATGCAAATAAAGATGGCCTTTATGCAAGTGTCCAGTGCGCTTAGCTGGATTATCTATGCTTATCAGGACATCGCTAAATGGGGGGCTACTGTCGAGCGTTTAGCCGCGTTTATAAATGCACTGGATGAACTTGAGGAGCCGGAACCTACACCGACACCCAACAGTAAAACGATTGCATTAAAGAGTAATATTACACTGTATCTCACCGATGGTAGTCCCTTGTTAACTGCGCAATCAATGACACTAAAGCTGGGCGAATTAACCATGATACAAGGTCGTTCTGGCATAGGTAAATCTACACTATTCAAAGCCTTGGCAGGTTACTGGCCTCACTTCACGGGTCAAATCCAACGTATTGAATCTATGTATTGGATCCCCCACAGTTTATATTTGCCCGATGTCGATCTTGCTAGACAACTCTGCTACCCGAGAAACAGTACTGATTTCAGTGACACTGAACTACAGGACACATTGCATAAAATAGGATTACCACACCTATGCGAACAACTATATAGCCAAGTTAACTGGAAACAACAGCTATCCGCAGGTGAACAACAACGCCTTATGTTCGCACGTCTGTTACTCAATCGACCTAAATTAATTTTTATTGATGAAACCACGAGCTCACTTGATATTGATGCAGCCAGTAACTTAATCACATTATTAAAAGCAGAACTACCACAGAGTGCTATTGCATTCATTTCACATCAAGTCGCGCTAACCCAATATGCCGACCAGGTGATCTATATTGAGGACGACAAGGGCAATGATAAAACCGATCATGATCTGAATTTAGTTAACACAATTAATATCGCGTAGTTTATCAAAAAATCGAACCATAAAATTAAGTTTCATGGAGTTATCAATGTTATTTAGAGCTATACCAATCACAACACTTGCAGTAATAACCAGCCTACTCAGTGCCTGTGGCAGTTACCAAAACAACGACCTAAACACCAATAAAAAAGAAACAGAAAAAGTAGTAACAACTCAAATTTACCAATCTCAAGATCAGTTACCAATACGTTCCGATTTGATTACCTATCAATTAGACAATGGACTCGATATTCTGCTGTTACCAAGAAGCAAGTCAGGTGTCGAGCTTAGGTTATTGGTAAACTCAGGTTCATTACATGAAACAGAGCAACAACTCGGACTCGCTCATTTTGTTGAACATATGGCATTTAAAGGTACGCGTAATTTTCCTGACAAACAGAGCTTTTTGGCACTAGAATCTCAAGGTTTAACACTGGGTAGTCATATTAATGCCTCGACCAGTTTTAATTCCACGATTTATCGCCTGTCATTACCGGATAACAGCAATACTGAATTAGCGCTAAATGTCTTATCAGACTGGGCAAGTGAGATCAGCTTTGATAACGATGCATTTGACGCAGAACGCGAAGTTATTGTCGAAGAATGGCGGTTACACCAAGGCAGTGCTTACCGAATTAATAACGAGTTAGAAACACTGCGCTATCAAGGTAGCCGTTTTGCTCACCGTAATACTATCGGTGACATTAACATAATCCGTCATGCGCCAGTCAGCCAGGCTAAAGCTTATTATAAGCGTTGGTACCAGCCCCAACGCATGACACTTGTTGTAACCGGGAACTTTGATCAAACCGATATAAAAAAACAAATTAATGATTATTTTGCAAATAAACCAACGGGTAATACACCTGCCGACCCTAACAGTTGGCATCAATTTAAGCATAATTCACAACTTGAAAGTAAGCTGATTTTCGACCCAGAACGCGCTGGTAGAATGCTACAACTTACCTTACAAAATGACCTACCATCAGCACTTAATACCACGAATGGACAGTGGCGAGATCTCATTGAGTCGACCTGGATTGCAGTGCTTAATCAGCGTCTTGATATTCTCACTGACCACGATAAAATTAAATTTGCTCGTATGAATAGTAAAAGTAGCTTATTGGATGCTAACCGAGTTCAAGCATTACTCATCGCTAAACCTAAAGGTGATGATTACGCCGACACCTTTGCTATTTTAACACGAGAACTGCAACGTCTAGCAACAGAACCGGTAACACAAGCCGAACTCGATAACGTGGCCGATATATACATAGCAAAACTATCCCGCCAAGCCGCCAATGAACAAGCATATGAAAATAGTTACCTTGCTGATCGTCTTGTAAATTCAGTATCTAATCATATGCCGATGCTCAACAAGCAACAAGAACTGGCGATGGCAATCCAGTGGTTAGAAGCGCTCACACCCGAGCATTTACAAGCATCTGTCATTGAAACATTAACGAATAGTGCACCCAAAATCGCTATTATCGGACCTGATATCGACAAAGGCAAAATAACGGCATCTGAATTAGCCCATATCTGGCAACAAGCTCGCCAATCGGTACCTGGACCTTTTACTTTAGCAGCCAAGACACAAGATCTGCTCATTACAGCCCCTGATGCCATAAAAACAACCCAAGCACTCAACACAAAAACCATTCTGTTGAACCAGACTGGAAAAAATAAAGCATTAACTGAACAATTAACCTTAGAAAACAACATGACGGTTGTCATTCATTCCGACTCGAATTTGCAAGGTGATGTACAATTCGATCTTAAAATAAAAGGCGGTAATTCGTTAGCAAGTAACAAACAACTGGGCTCAGTTAATTGGGCATTAAACCTAGCTGAACGCTGTGGTTACGGTGGTTATAGTGCACGTCAACTCGCGAAGTTTTCTCGTAAGGAAGACCTCTTAGTTAACGCATACAGCCAGCAGCTATATCATGGGTTTCGCGGTAAGGCACCGGCCGATAATATGGATAAGTTACTTAGTTTAATCTACTTAAAACTAAGCAGTCCAAACAGCTGCACTGATAAATTGGTTAACATGCAAGAAAGCTATTATTTAGGTCAAACCAAATTACCGGCAGAACGAAAATTCTATAATGCACTGACAGCAGCCAGCTTTAATCAAAGTCAGCGTTTAGTGTCTTCAGCATCAGGTCCTTGGAAAAAGTTTACAAGTCAGCAACTGCAAACATTATATCAACAACTATTTTCTCATCCCGAACAGATGCAATTAACTATTTCTGGACCCGTTGATATTAAGCAACTAAAACCATTATTATCTCAATGGCTAGGTAACATAGTTACGGTACCAGAGACGACAGACCACGCCATAGATACAAGTGAAAAACAAGAACAACAAGGCTGGTTAGACCACAACATTAAGCCGCTTAATCAAGCTATGCAGCAAACGTTTGCGATTGGCAGCAGTCCAAAAGCGATGGTGCAAATACATTACAGTGCTGATACACCATGGACATTACAACGTCAACTCGGATTACAGTTGATTGATGACATGACTAACTTAAGATTGCGTAATAAAGTTCGTGGTGAGGCATCCGGTGTTTATGTTATCAACATGTCTCAGTTATTAGCCAAATACCCTAGTGCCTATTATTTTGCACGTCTAAACTTCACTAGTGCACCCGAACGGGCAGGAGAATTAGCTCAATTAGCAAATAAAGAAATACAAAAGATCGCACGTAAGGGTTTCTCTTTTGCCGAGCTTAAGCAAGCAAAAAAAACCTGGCTACTGGCCCAACATCAGCGTGAGAAATATAGCAGTTACTGGCTACAAGCATTAAGTCAACGAACCATCGAAGACGGGATCACCAATCTCAATGAACTAACTCAATTAAATGTGATTGTATCCGAAATGAGTATCGAAACTATTAATGAAATAGCACATGAACTTATGGGGCATGCACAAAAAACGTTTATTTTAATGCCTAAACCTCTTCCTATGGTGTAAGAAGGATCGTTGTTACTACACTTACTATATTAGTAGTCATATTACTTATAACAGGGATTGAAACAGGCTGCGTAGGTAACCCTTATGGTGATACCTACGCAGTTAGCGATACTCGACAAATACAGCATGTTTCTTACGGTGTAATCATTAGCGCAGCACCAGATTAATATTTAATACCTCACTATTTCAAACTGGCATAATAAGCAGCAATGTTGGCTATATCCGTATCCGATAATGCCATCGACATGCCTTTCATGGTTGGATCTGGGCGCTTACCTGATTTAAAATCTTTCAGCTGCTTCACCAGATACATTGCTTTTTGTCCGGCTAGGTTCGGGTACATAGGGACCGAAGATATCCCCGCGACACCATGACAGGCCATGCACATACCGGTTTTAGCCTTACCAGCCTCGATATCAGCAGCTATCGCAGGCATTGTAACCATTCCGGCTAAGATTAATAATGCTATTTTTTTCATGTCTTTCCTCCTTAATTCAGGCCTTAAAAGAGGGCTGTTGCCAACCCGTTTTATTTAAACAATATTTCGCGGTGCAAAAGAGAACGCGCGGAATTCATGTTTATATTTAGACTCACCAATTTTCCTGATTTTCGATACACCCATTTTAAAGTTGTAGTTACCACTTATCTGATCAACAACTCGTGTCGTGAGTGAGTTAGACGGCTGGCGCATATCGAGCATGTTGGCATACAGCGCCCCCTGCTTGGTTGCAGGCGTCACAATTGCAACCGCAGTCACCGCGGCTTTATCAAGCTGGATATGACCGTTTTTCAGCAAGCTACTAAATTGGAAATCATCGCCTTTCACACCCAGAATGGTCTCTTTGAAATTAGCCACCCGATCGGAATACATCATCACTTGATCGCCCGATTCAATACCGCGTTTTTTCGCATCTTCAGGGTGAATTTCAACCCAGTTTTCCGGCCAACGTTGGGCGGTATAGGCACGACGTTCAACATCATCAAAGCCTGACTGCCAAATTTCGTTAACGCGGCCATTAGAGAACCACAGCTCATCTTCTCTTGGTTGCAACCAAGCATAAAAATCACTGAACAGATCCCAAGGATGTTTCTGCAGATTGACCTTGCCTGTTTGGCTATTAAAAGCCGTTAACTGTTTCTTCAATACGTTCTGACCTTGTGGTCCATTCGCTAAACCTTTTTCAGCTAATGTTGCAGCGGTCATTTCAGTATCATGTAAACGTTTAGTACCCACTAACTTTTTAGTATCGTAGTTATAGAACACAGGTCCTTGAATACCTTCAGTGCCATATTCTCTGAGTTTTTGGTGTAAGGTTTTACCTTCGATATGAGCAGCCACTTTGATCATATGGAAATCTTTACGACTACCCCGGCTAAAGCGTGATGCTTCTTCCGCGACATCGTTAGATGTTTCCCAATCAAAACCGTCAAAGCCCATGCGTTTCGCCAGTTGGCCAACAATCCACCAATCTGGTTGTGCTTGTCCTGGCGCATCATTGAATTTTTGGTAAAGGCGCAGACGTCGCTCGCCATTGGCTCGCATAAAGTCAACCTCACCCCAAGTGGCAGCCGGGAAAACGATATCTGCAAACTTAGCGCCGATTGGATCACGGAGATAAATGTCTTGGTTGATCACCACCATACCGCCAGAGTCCGCACGTTTTTTCAAGGTATCAATGATCTCTTGTTTATCATAGCTATAGACTTGATGTGGGTTCGAGGTGACTAACTCCCAGAATTTCTTCTGCAGACCTTGGCTACCACACATAGATTGGATCCACGTGGTACCAATAACATGCGCAAAACGGGTATGACCTGAATATAAATAGCGGTCAGTATCTAACGCTCTGCGACGACGACCAGGTACTTTTTCAGGTGATTTATTACGCGGTAATTTACCACCTGACTGACCACCACGTTGGTGACCACCAAAGCGTCCAACAACACGCCCTTCACGACCACCAGCACCGACAACCGTTGCTAGCGTTGAGATCGCATTGGTATTGGCCGTGTTATTTGACCAGTAGAAACCTTTTTCAATACCAATCGATGTTTTAGGACGTATACCATTAACTGGTTTCGCCATCATTTCAGCGGCTTTGTAGATCTTAGCTACATCAATGCCGGCCATTTTAGCCGCGTATTTAGGATCAAACTCGTCTTGTGCTTGGTTCCATTTTTTATAATCTTCAAAACCGTCAGTTTGGAATTTTCCCCACGTGGTACGCCACTGCCAAGGCGTATTACGGGTACCCTGACCAAAACCAGAATTAGACTCCCATTTGTTATTTACCCATTTATCAATCCATTCATCATCTTGCCAACCATTGTCCATGATCACGCGTAATATCGCGCCAATCACCAGGTTATCAGAACCCGGGTTAAGATCGATATGTAAGCCGCCATGTTTTTTCATGTAAGCAATACCGGCGGTTTCTCTTGGGTTTAATATCACGGTTTTCATACCGCGTTGAATAGCCGGCATCATAAACTGAGTAAACAAGATGGTCTTGGTTTCATACGGGTCAGTACCGCAAACCATTAACGTATCGGCTGCGCCCCAATCGTCATAACTTGGGCCAAAGTTATCAAAACCCGCATCACGGAAACCCG
This sequence comes from Moritella sp., assembly GCF_013215705.1. Classification (GTDB taxonomy): domain Bacteria; phylum Pseudomonadota; class Gammaproteobacteria; order Enterobacterales; family Moritellaceae; genus Moritella. The sequence continues at coordinate 23,991 of NZ_JABSQR010000011.1, forward strand.
GTGTAGAAGTTACGTCCGACGGGGTATCATGGAAACTAAAGTTAGCCGTATTAATATGACGTAATGCATATTTGGTGATCGCATAGGTATTCTCAATATATTGATAAGAATAGGTTTTAACGCAATAGGCATTGGTGCCGTGTTTATCAATAACATAACTACCCACCTCAGCAGCAATATCCAAGGCAAAGTCCCAAGGCACAGGTTGTAAGCTACCACCAATCCGTACTAACGGTTGGGTTAAACGGTCACGCGTGCCCGTTGCGGGGTTATAAACCTTCTGCGCTAACAGACCGCCGCGCATGGAAGAATCCCCCATCTTATTAACCACAGTGCTGTCTTTGTCTGGCACGATGATAATATGATGCGGTTTGCCAAGATGCATGACGACATTATGTTGTGATGGCGCAACCCAGGCTTGCAGTGGCGCACTGGGAAAATCGATACCAAAGGCATTTTCACTGGCTTTTTGGCCGCCACTGGCTTTTTCAATTGGCCAACGATAAACTTTGTAACCACAAGCGACGATGCAATAGTCACATGCGGTGGTGATCACTTCTGCAAACGTTGGTGGTAACGGTGCATGGTCTTCTGGAATATAAAAATTAGTAGTCATAATTAAGCCCCCTGCATGGCAATAATATTATCGGTACGGCCAAACAACAGGCCCATAATGCCAACGGCATAAATGTCATCACCATCTTGTTCAAGCAATACTTGCGGCAGACTTTCATACGCTTGACCCGACACAATAATACCGTGACGGCGTAAATCAAACGTCGATAAATGGAATGGACATTGCCCTAATACACGGTGCTCACCAACCACTTTGTATTGACCATCAAGTGGCCCGCCTTGGTGAGTACACATTAATGAAAACGCCACAATATCTTGTTTGTGACCAAGACCACCACCTGCTTTTACACCCATTCGCGTAATAATAGCGCGTGAATTAGGACCATTATCCGGGTAGTTAAAGTTAACAGGCTCATTCAGTTTCAACTCACTGACTTTGGCGATCAACTGTCGTGGATATCCCACCACTCGCGCCCGCACACTTTGCGCTTGTGCAGTACCAGGGAATAACGACAAGGAAACCACACTCGCGGTACTGGCCAGCGCACCGGTATACATTAAGAAATCACGACGTGAGACCATGCATTTTTGATGCTCTCCTGCACTTTCTGTGTTCATTTTCTCGTTACGCGCTGCATTGCGTTTTTTTCTGTCAAAGATCATTTTGTCGCCTCCGCAAGTTGTTGCTCGGTAAATAGACGCTGATAAGGAGGTAGATCTGGATAGTCCATGGTGATACGTTCACCAGAGAAAGCACCTAAGAATGCCAACAAATCTATTTTTTCATTCGCAGTTAAACCCAGTGGTTTGATTAGCTCACTTTTAGTAGCGGGATAACCGGTCGAGCGACCATCAGCGGCGATGCCACCGCGATCATAGAAATCAACCACATCTGCTAGTGTTGCTAACGTGCCATTGTGCATATACGGAGCGGTATATTTGGTATAACGTAAACTAGGAGTTCGGAATTTACCCTTCATTTCTTTGCGTTTACCACGGAAATAAACCCCTGGATCGGCTTTGGTTTTACGGTACATTTTCTCGTTAGAACCTTTGGCATACAGCTCATAACGGAAAGTAATCTGTGCAAGAGCCTCTGAATCCCAGCGTAAGTTAGTCGGTACACCTACGTTGTAGTATTTCTGATCACTGGCTAATGCACTGTTATGGCAAGCGATACACTGTGCTTTACCTTCGAATAAGGTTTTACCCTTAAGTTGCTGTGCCGATAACGCCGTTTCGTCACCCATCAAGTAGTTATCTAATGGGGTATCTGTTTGTATTAACGTACGTTCAAATGCCGCCATGGCTTTCCAGACGTTGCTGAGCTTCGGATAGTTATCACCAAATACTTGATTAAAACCAGTCACGTATTCAGGAATAAGCGCTAATCGTGCTTCCATGATGTCATCTTCGCCATTACCAGCAACCGCTCCTTTCGCCGCACTCTTCGCTTGGCCTTCTAGGGATTTACTTGAACCAGCCCAGAATAATTTGCCGTAATACGCAGAATTAATAATGGTTTGACTGTTACGCCAATGCACAGTACCCGGATAACCGAGTGATAGATCTGTTGGGAAATCCCAACCCAACGCAGGATTATGACAAGCCACACAGGCTGTTGAACCATCCCCACCAATACGACCATCAAAGAATAGCTTTTTACCTAACGCAATTTTTTCATCGGTCATGAGGTTATCTGCTGGAACCGGGACCGCACCAAGCGGCGCTAATGCGGGTAATGTCATGCCATTGAGGGTGATCGGTTTTAATGATGCGGCAACCATCTCTGCCGTGATCACATTTTTATCTGCCTTAATGTTCTTATCGTCTTGCTGCGCACACGCTGGAACAGTAGTAATTGTCAGCAATAACGCGGCCATAGTAGACAAGTTGATTTTAGTGCTCATCTCGTCCTCCTTAGTTTTTAGCATTTTGCCAATTGGCAATAGGTGCATAGTTATAATCTGACTGAGTCCAAACGTGTTTTTCAGTCGTTAATGGTTCACTTGACAGCGATTTCAAAAATGCAACCAAGGCTTTTTGTTCTTGCCACGTCAAATTCAACGGTTTTAAACGGCTGTCTTTGTTGCTGTCCTCGCCACCACCGGTATTATAAAACGCCACCACATCTTGCAGGGTTTCCAGCATGCCGTTGTGCATATAAGGTGCGGTGTGCTGTAATTCACGCAGTGTTGGGGTCATAAATTTCCCCATATCAGAACCATCGGCTTTATGGGTTTGCACATGCGCACCCACATCGCGTTTCAAGTTCATGTAATTTTCATTACCCATGAACATATTAAAGGCGATAAAGGTGTGATGACGCAGTGGGTCACGGAAGATATCGAGGTTTTCTTCAACACCGGTATTGTGAGGTTTACCATCACTTAACAAAGGTCCATTGTGGCATTGCACACAACCCGCTTTACCGGTAAATACAGCTTGACCTTTAAGGGCGAGTTCTGACAGCTCACCTTTATCAAATGGCGTAGTATTGGAGGTTAATGTTTTAAGAAACTCAGGAATCGCTTTACGAATAGAACCATTAGAAGGCTCGCCATAACCCGCGGCTTTAAACATGCTCACATACACAGGATCTTGCTTAACACGCTCTTGCATCAAACGCATATCCATGTTCATTAACCAATCTTCCGTTAACATTTCACGCGTTACATCGTTTAAATTAGTACCGATACGACCGTCATGAAACCATATTTTCTTATAAGCGGTATTAATTAAAGTCGGAACATTACGAAAGCCTTTACTGCCAGGGTAAGCTGGCGCTAGCGCATCAGGGTGAGAGAAACCACGGTCAGGTTGATGGCATGATGCGCAAGATAGCGCTCCGTCACCGGACAAACGTGGATCATAAAATAGACGTTTACCTAGTTCTGCTTTTGCGGCATTCACTTTCAATGTTGGTAGCGCACCAAACTCGCTGGTATGAGTCGCGGCCCAGCTAGAAAATGATAACGAAATAGCAGCAGTAAGGATCAGCGTTTTTTTCATTATAAAGCTCCTTTGCTTCCTATCAATTGGAATAACATTAATCACAATGGGGTATTTGCATAAACTAGGCCAAAACAACAAAATTAAATAAAAGCATATATAACAGCAGTTTAAACTAAAACGTGAGCGAGTTAACATTGCCATTCCTGTAACGTTTTATTAAATAATAAAATGTGTAGTTGAATGAATCGTTAAATTATCAGCTATGTAATAAAGAAGGCAGAACAAGGATTTACCTTCCAAGCCGCGCAATCACTGGTGATTCAACCAATAACCTATTTCGGCATGTTTTATGCTTTATACCTTGTATAGATAAATGCAGAGAGAGTGAATCGAATGAATTCCAACATGACACAGACAAATGCAGCTATTCATGAATTAAGTAAATTACTGGAAACGGGTGACGAAGCGCAGCGTTGCTATTCAGCCCGGGCGATAACTGAAGCAAAAATAACCACGGTTACCCCAGCGCTCAACGCGTGTTTATATCATCAAGACCCTGATGTGGTCGCTGATGCGGCAACTGCACTTGCGACAGTCTGTGCTGGCGATTTAGATAGCTTAGCAGATGTGGCCATTAACCATCCGGATAGCGACGCACGATTAGCAGCACTGTCCGCCTTAACAAAACAATACGATAATGAAAAGCCGCGTGTAGTAGAAATATTAACAAAGTTTGCACTAGGCCGTGACGCGGACGATGACTGGGGGTTAAGTGGTGGTTGGGATGACTGGTGGGATTTGCAATTAACCGCCGTACAATTGCTGAGTTCAATTCAAACTGAAAAACAAGTCGACTTGTTTAGTGAGCTGTTCATTGAATTATTAGAGCAAGAGCAAGACCCTGAACCTGAGCTCGAGCTTGCACTATATCGTGCTTTGGTCGATTTTAAGCCGACAATATTACTGCAACATTGGGCTACCGCGAGAAAAATGAAACAACGAAGACTCGCTCGCGCATTTGCAACAAGTGCAAGTTCGACAGCAATAAACCACATGGCAGCATGCTTACACTGTGATGATGTTGAAATCAAAAAAATCGCCATTAAAGCGCTGTCAACGTATGGTTCAGAGCAAGCGTTATCACTGTATTTAAACGATATAATTCAGTGTTTAAGCGACTGTGATGCAGGTGTGCAAGAAGCCGCAAAATCAGCGTTACATCAGCTTAATCAATTAGATGTTTTAACCTCAACCGAACTAATACGATTCATCGAAAGTGCACCCAATTCAAGTTTGCCAAATTTGATCCTGTTACTTTCTCGCCATGATGATTTAACTAAAGCTGATATGTTGTTGCTACAGGAATACCTCACACATGCAGATAGTAATATAAAAATTGCGGCTATTAGTTTCTTCTCGCAGTTATCAAAAAAACAAATTTTTAGTTATTCCGAACACTACTTAGCTGCATTAAATAGCTGCTTAACGGCAATACAAGATCATCAATTACCTCTGTATCAGCGCGCACAATTACTCCGACAGTTAAGCCAATTTAAACAACATGCGCACCTGTCATTCCCAGTATTGAAAGCACTGCTGGAGAATGAAGAAACCGATGTTGCCCTACGCCAATCGGCATTAGAAGCCATCACCAGCGAAACCAATGAAGACAGCCTAAAATGGCTAAAACAACTGTTACTTGGCCTTGCCTCACAAGAAGATACCATTGCCATTACCCAAGTTGATGCCGTTGACGTTGAAAATAATAGCAAGCCTGAAAAAACAGCAGGGCGCATTAAACTAGAAGCACTATTAGCTGAGCATGGCGATAAGTTTCCTGAAGACCAAGGGTTTGATACTGCCCCGGTATCAACACTGGCAGCAATTCAGCAATCTAACATTGAAGCAACGCTATTATCGGCAGATGACAAACCCGATGATCAGACCTTGCTGGAAATGTTCGACGACCTCGATGATGAATTTACCGCCTACAGTAACATTGTGCGTGACCATCTCGATACCAGTGAAAACCTAGCATTAAACCGTAAAAAAATTGCCCGTTTACCACAAACTGACAGCAAACTCTTGGCGATCAGAGCGCTCGGCCACAGTAACACTGAATCCGCTGCTGGCTTGCTGATTGAAGCAATGCTCGGCGCGACACCGAAAGAACAGCATGAGTTATTTCAAGCGTTAACCAATATCGCCAAGCATCACGACTATAAAGTATTGAGAAATGGGATTGGTGCCGCAGGTTATACCCTGCATTATGGTGATCCATTATGTAAGCAATCTGCTGCGCAGTTTTTAAGTCACATGCCGCTAAACAAAGCCCTGCCAATATTACTGGTTGGCGCAGATGACGAAAATGAACACGTTCGCGTCTGCTGCCTAACAGCACTCAAGGAACAATTAGAACGCAAACGCTTATTACAGCGCCACCAGCAGCAAACTTGTGACATCATCGCCAAGAAAATACACGATCCAGCGGGCGGAGTACGTAAGTTAGCCCTGCAAATTTTAGCCAAGATCGATTTATCTAAATACCTCCCCGCTTTAATTGAATTAGCGGTTAGCGATCAAGAAAGTAATGTGATCGCCGCCCCCTTGTTCTTTACCAAACAACAAGAATCACTGGCAATTTTAACCGACAATATTGCTGAATATAACGATCACCGACAACCATTAGCGATCCAACTTGCTGGCCGCTTACTTGCATTCACGGCATAACATGACCTAACGCAATTCATTGATTGATTTAGCGCAAGTATTATCAATGGCACCGAGATTCGGTGCCATTTTTTGTTACACTCATTTAGTCAGGACACTGGCTGTAAATGCTTAAAATGGATCTTTTATGCGCACTGAATACTCGGGTAATAATATGGACATAACCGCTAACCACAAAAAATTCTCTAAAGACTTAGCCTATTGGTTATTACCTTGCTGGTTAGTTATTTTTATTATCATGGTGATCCACTATTCGCTAAACATTGCAAAGGACAAGCAATACGCATTACACAATGAACAAGTGATTGTTGAGTTAATCGAAAAACTGCTGAATGAGAGCCTAAATAGCATGACATCCGATGCCCTCATGCTGTCTTATATTGCGAAACAGATATCAATAGATCACAGTAATACGGCACCTTTAACCAATTATTTTATTGAATTAAGTAAAAATGATGATAATTACGAGCAAATCCGTTTTATAGACATACAAGGTTACGAACGTATTCGTGTTAATAATATCTCAAATAAAATTTACACGGTTGATAGCCAAGATCTACAAAATAAATCAAAACGTTATTACTTCCAAAAGACCATGCAACTGAGTCAAGGCAATGTCTATATCTCACCGATGGATCTGAATATCGAAGCAGGTCAAATCCAACAGCCACTTAATCCCACGATCCGGATTGGCGTGCCGGTCTTTAATGTCCAAGATGAAAAAATAGGGGCGATAATATTAAATTACAAAGGCCGTAAACTGATTAATCGCTTATTACATATCTCGCCCAATTTTATTGAGCATTTATACATACTCAATGCGGAAGGCGTCGCGATTATTCAACCGGTTAAATCGGCGCTATCTACGCTTACATCGAAAAATAAGTCACCAGCTACACCACAACCATTTCAATTCAATACCAGCAAGCAACTAAGTGACGAGTTACTCGAGCTTATGAGCCAGGCACATCAAGGTCAGATATTACTTCAAGACAGCTACATCACCTTCACGCAAGCGTTTTCTAATCGCAGTGGCCGTTGGACCATTGCCTCGATATTTCCCAAGCAACGCTTTAATTTAGCCCGTATCGCCTTTGCCGATAATTACATGCTGCTGTATATTACCTTAACGCTGGTCCTCAGTTTTTTGATTTTTCTGTTCCGCTATCACTACCAACAAACCAACAACCTACGTGAGCAACAGGCCTATGATAAACAATTCAGATTAACGTTAGAGAACATCCAGTTTATTGCGGTATCCATTAACAGTGATGGCATCATTACTTTTTGTAATGACTTTTTCTTAAACTTGGTTGGTTATCAAAAACACCAAGTCATTGGCAAGTGCTGGGTTGATACTTTCATTCCGCAAAAGCTACAGCAGCAAGCTGCAGAGGCGTTAAAGCAAGCACTAGTACAAGAGTTAGACCAAACCAAAGTCGAAACTGTAGTACAAACAAATTGCGGTGAGGTGGTGTTGGTATCATGGAGCAGTACCTATTCTAAAGCCCACGGTAATAATCTCGCCACAGCCACCTTTATTGGTGAAGATGTCACAGAACATAAAATGGAACAGGACCAACTACAGCGCTTAAGTCACGCCGTAGAGCAAAGTCATAACTCGGTTATGATCACCGAGATCACCGGTGAAATCATCTATGTAAATCCGGTATTTTGCGAACTCACCGGTTATCAAAAACATGAAGTACTGGGTATCACGCCCAAGTTTCTACAATCAGGCGAAATGCCAGTGGTCGGTTATGACAGCCTTCGGCAAACTATTCAACGTGGTGACGAATGGCGTGGTGAATTCCATAATAAGAAAAAGAACGGCGACTTGTTTTGGGAACGCGCGCGTATATCGCCAGTCAAAGACAGTGCTGGCAATGCCCTGTATTTTGTTGCGGTAAAACAAGATATTACCAAAGAGAAACAGCTTGCCCATGAAATGCAGGAACAAGAAGCATTACATGCAAAACAAGACAAACTGGCGGCAGTAGGTAAAGTCGTCAACATGATCGCCCATGATTTAAGAAACCCGCTGAGTTCGATCAAAATGGTACTGCAGATTTATGCGCGTAAAGAGCAAGATGAGTTGTTTGATATCTCACTTGAGCAAGTGCGTTACATGGAAGCTATTTTGGAAGACTTACTGTCCTACTCTAGACCTGAACAGTTTAAACCCGAATGGCTTGATTTAAATAAATTGGTTGAATTTGCCGTTAACAGTCAACGTCGTCTCGCGAAAGAAAAAGACGTGGCGATAGAATTTAGCTACCCGCACAACTTACCAACTGTGTATGCCGACCCGATCAAATTACGCCAAGCACTGCAGAATTTGATCGTTAATGCGATTCAGGCGGCAGAAACAAGTGAGCAAGCTTGCCCTTTAGTCACGGTCACGACTAACATCTTACTCACTGATTCCAACTCGGTGATCTTAATTGATATCACCAATAATGGAAAATCCATCGACCCTTGTATGGTCAGCAAAGTATTTGAACCTTTTTATACCACCAAAGCAAAAGGCACAGGGTTAGGCTTGGCTATCGTACAAAAGATAATTGAAAGCCACAAAGGCAGTGTACGTTTAAAACCCATCAATCCGATTGGTACTTTAGCGCAGATACAATTACCGTTATCTAGCCACATAAGTGCACCAATTTCACCGATTAAGGACGTAGTTAACGAATATGTGTAAATTGCTTATCGTCGACGATGACAAAGGTATCCGTCGTACGCTTGAATTACATTTTAATACGCAACAACATGATGTTAAAACAGCGAATAGTGTCGATGATGGCCTTGTTATCGCGAAAATTTTTTCTCCCAATATCATTATTCTCGATATTCGGATGGAAGGTAAATCAGGTTTAGAGGGCATCGGTGAATTCAAACAGTTCTGCCCGAATGCCCGCATTATTATGATCACCGCGTTTCATGATATGCAGAGTACCATCGAAGCGATGCAAAATGGCGCGGATGAGTACATCCATAAACCGTTAGATCTTGATGAAATTGATGCTGCGGTTGGCTCTGCTTTACAGTTGCAAAATAACAGTAACCTTGATGCCATCAACATTCCCGACAGCAGTGGTAACTCGATTGTTGGTTGTTCCAAGGCCATGAAAGAGATATTCAAAAACATTGGTCGAGTAGCAATGACCAACGCATCCGTAATGATCACCGGTGAGTCTGGTACCGGTAAAGAAATGGTCGCCAAAGCCATTCATAATGCGGGCAATAAAACAGCGCAACCTTTTGTCGCAATCAACTGTGCGGCGTTAGTCGAAACCTTGCTGGAATCAGAAATGTTCGGCCACAAGAAAGGCTCGTTCACTGGTGCGGTTCGCGACCAAATGGGTAAGTTTGAATTGGCTCAAGATGGCACCTTATTTTTAGATGAAGTCGGTGAATTAGCGGGTTCTATTCAGGCTAAATTACTACGTGTTCTGCAAGAAAAGGAATTTACGCCGGTCGGTGGCAAGCAGTCACAAACCACTAATGCGCGGATAATCTGTGCCACTAACATCGATTTCCAACAAGCGATTCAAGACAAAACCTTTCGTGAAGATCTGTTTTATCGCTTACAAGTAGTGCGTATTCACATTCCAGCACTGCGAGAGCGTAAAGAAGATTTACCTCTCCTGATCCCTGCCCTATTGGCGCGGATTAACCGTGACTTGGATACCCAAATTAATCGGGTAGCCCGTGATGCGATGGAAGCACTGTGTGCCTACGATTGGCCGGGTAATGTGCGAGAATTGGAAAACTTGCTAACCAAAGCGATGGCGTTATGCCCAGGGAAAATACTCACCCTAGATCTGTTCGAAAGCATTAGCCCACAATCGGCAGACATTGATAGTGGTAGCTCTGCTAGGTTAGGCCTGTCACCGCAGCAGGATATCGTCGAGTTAAGCTTGCATGATCTTGAACTGCAGTACACAGTCGAAGTGCTCGAACGCGTCTCAGGCCATAAAGGTAAAGCGTGTGACATTTTAAAAATCAGTCGCCCTAAACTGCAACGTATTCTTGATCGTATTGAAGCTTAAGCTTGTTTCGTTGACTACGATATTTCTCCAGTAAAAAGATCTAGCCAGTAAAAGAGCTAACCCATAAAAAAGGATTAATCCCATATCGGTGATTAATCCTTTTGCTAATCGTAAATTTAAATTGCAGTTACATTAGTAGCGCAAGGCCCTTTTTGCCCGCTACCCACTTCAAACTCCACTTTTTGGCCATCTTCTAATGTTGCATAACCAGATGTTTGAATTTCGGAATGATGCACAAACAAATCATTACCGCCTTCGTCAGGGGTGATAAATCCAAAACCTTTGTCTGCATTAAACCACTTAACTGTACCTCGACTCATAACGCTTTTTTCCTCAACTGACTTTGTGTCTGAATTAAGCTTAGTTGAGGCGAATTTTTTGTCCAGTTTAGAATACGCAGTTGTGTGTTCCGATGTCGCAAAGTGTGTTAGATTTGTTACTCATAATATGTACAAATCGAGACGTCCTGCTACACAAAGATTATGAATTAAGTGTTAATAATTCATAATCTACAATTAATTGTAGATGCACAGGTTTACTCGAAAATAGGGAGTTTGAAATGATAAGGCTGTTAATTATTTTTAGTGTGATCCTAATTGCATGGCTACTATTTGGAGTGTGGGGCAGCAAGGCAACATTAGAAGAAGCAAGAACAATAGGCCTTCAAAAGGCAAGCTCCCACATTGATAACCCTATCTTATTAGAAGATTACACCGTAGCTAAAGGCATCCCTAAAGAATCGCTAGATTCTTTAATAGAGGAAGGTAAGATCCCTTCCTATCACTGGCGACAATACACATACATTGAAAATCGTGAACTGGTTGTTGTTAAAAAATAGACTTAACCAAGCCAATCTAAGCAGATTGTCGAAAACGGCAATTTGATTCAATAAGTTTAAGTTTTTGCACATTTATATCAATTAAGGTGTTATCAAAATGCCTAACTCAGAAGCTAACTGCATGTGTGGTGCCGTGAGCATTATTGCAGAAGAAATGAATCCTAAGTTTACCGTGTGCCATTGCCAATCATGTAGAACTTGGGGCGGAGCTCTATTCTTTGCAGTAAAGTGCGGTACTAAAGTGAACATTGAAGGTGAAGATAAAGTTAAAATGTACGAGTCATCGTCTTGGGCATCTCGTGGTTTTTGTACCGAATGCGGAACAAATCTGTTTTATAAATTTAAAGCAACAGGTGAATATAATATGCCAGTAGGCCTGTTTCCAAACCTGAAAGGGTTAGAAATGGATATGCAGTATTTTAGTGACATGCGACCTAGTTATTACTGTTTTTCAAATGAAACAAAAGAAATGACTACAGCTGAGATAATGGCTTATTTTACAGCTGAAATGTAATTAAACATATAACAAGGCGTCAACCTCAATTTCGCTATACTTTCTTATCATGTGAAAAATGGGAGTAATTTGTTATATCAAAGTTACTCATCGAAATTGACCACTAAGTCTTAGATATTCCTATTAATTGAATACAATACACTGTAATGTAAACCACCTATTTATGAGTGGTATGGTAAGTTGAAATTACAGGCGAAGTACTGACGGTGAGTGTGGAAGAGCATAATGAAAACCTATTATCTGATGTATATACATGGCTAATGGGTGGATTTGATGAAGCAAAAAGAAGTAATTTAGAGTTCTTTAAAAATAGAAAGATGACGCTTTGACTATATTCCAGAACTCATTTAGTTCGCTTGAGGATGGTGGAAAGTTAATTCTAACTTTTCGTGACTTATCTACAGAACTTAAAGATACAGATAGATTTATTCCGGTGAGAAGTGACGAAAATATCATCTTCACCTGTTTTTAGAATATGAACGTGAAACCGTTAAGATACATGACATTGTTTACATCAAAAAAAATGATAAATGGGAACTTAATAAAAGTTCTTATCGTAAGATTCGACTCTCTGTCGAGTGGGTAGAAAAACAACTTTCTAATATTGGCTTTAAAATTGAAGAATCAAGTAATTGGAACGGCTTCCAAACAATCGTAGCTGTAAAATAAAGCTAGATTACAATGAAAAATAAAGATTCGAAGCCACTTTTGTCCATCGATGACTTAGGGGGATCGCTCTAAACCGAAACTGCCTCATTCTGGCTCAGAGCCCTTACTCTGTCATAATATGTGCATATCGATTTACCATACATTTTATCATGCAAAATTTACCCACTAAGTTAATCCTACTTATGTGTAATGAAAAAGACTAGATAGGCTGATTTTATACAGTGTTATTGGTATTTCGGTGAACGCAGTCTCAATTTGTCAAAAGGCAGTCAGGTTTATCTTGTAGCCTAGAATTAATGTCAATATACTCAATTACATAGCTAGCCTTGCATATAACTTATAAGGCTAAATAAATAATTTACAGAACGGTTCATTTTCCCATAAACATGTAATTAATAAATTTGAAGTATAATCTTATTTTTCAATTGATTAATCTACTTTTATTGAGGTGAATGAATTTGGGAAATCGAGAGTCCTGTTATACCAATGTTAAATGGCTAAGTCGCTGTTTGGCATTTACAACAAATTGCTATCAATCATGGCAGCATTAATAAAAAGGATAAATAATGAAAACTGCAGTATTAATTAGTTCTTTGCTAGTTGCTTTTTCGGTTACTGCAACTGAAGAAAATGGCGCAGAATACCGAGCGTACAATACTCCTGTAAATTATAACTTCGCTAAAATATCAGTTGGTCAAACATCTATTGATGACATCGACATAGATGCGACCGTAATACAAGGTGGTGGAGAAGGAATGATCAATGAAAATTGGATCTATGACATGTATTATACTGGCTCTTTAATTGATGAAGATTATTTAACAGGTTTATCAAGTGCATTAACTTTTGGTGTTAGTTATCGTTTTCCTGTAGCTGAAAAGCTAGATCTAGTTGTCGGCGGTGGGGTTGCTTATGCATGGTATGATCTCGACACTTATGATGATAATGATACAGACAATGATTTTGGCTTGTCTGTAAAATCAAGCCTACGATATGGTTTTACTGATAAGTTTGAAGGTTCTATTGGTTTAGCTGCGGTTAACCTTTATGACTCAACAGCAACTACTATTTCAGGTTCAATATCTTTTTATCCTACAAAGAATTTTGGTTTTGGTGTATCAGTAGCTCAAACATCCGATGATGTTGATACTTCTAGTATTGGTGCGCATATCAAGTTTAATTTCAATTAGCCACTTAACAAGCATTTAAATAAGGACAAATAACAGTTGGTTTTGCTCCTGCGTCGCTTATCTTAACCAACTATTATTTGCCCATTAAATGGGCGTTATATTTCAAGGATGATTAGGCGTTGGATTCACTAAAGTTAAATGATTTTCTCCATTCAAGACCATCCCCTAAAGGGACTGACGTTTTATGTAAATTACAGCACTTTGCAATAATTACTTACGCAGTAGAACCTTCTAGGTTTGATGGGCTTTTCCCTGAACGCTTCAAATTAGATACCTTGGAAATCAATGGAAAAGAAAAGGCTCTAATTTCAGTAGTGCCATTTCTTGATGTTGATTTTACTTCCGCTGTTTATCCATTTCCAAAGTTCACTATGGGTCAAACAAACTATCGAATTTATATTATCGATAAGGAAACCAATGAACGTTGTGTTTGGTTTCTTGGAACTACATTAGATTCATGGACACTTGCAGTACCTAAATTTCTCTGGAATTTACCTTGGTATAGCGGCGATGTTAAATTCGATTGTGATTTTGATGAATCACAACAAAGATACATCAAATACAAAATGACGACAGATGCAACTTGGGCTCCGGCTAATGTTGAGTTGACCCAGACTAAAGATGCCAGAATTGAGTTGGCTGGGTTTCCTGATCTTGAAACTGGTCTGGTATATTTAACTCACCCATTAGCAGGATTTTACCATCGCCGCGATGGTAAGTTAGGAACTTATCGGGTCTGGCACAAGCAATTAGAAGTCTCTTCTGCAAACCTTAAATCGGCCAGCTTTGGTTTATTATCTCGATTAGGGTTAGTAACACAAGAAGAGCAACAAGTTGCACATAGTGTTCTGATCGAACCAATTAATGAATTTACTATTTATTTGCCGCCAAAAGTGGTGGAATAGAAATATAACAAGCTAATTAATAAGGACAAAAAACAGCTGGCTGTTTTCGTTCCTCAACATTTTAGCCAACAACTTTTCACCCATTATTAGGGCATTAACAACCAAAAGGGAAAATAAATTATGAGGTTTATATGTTAGTTACAGGTGCTTTTTTGGCAATATTTGTAGGTTTAGTACATTCCTATCTAGGTGAACGCTATATTTTGACTCGGCTCTTTAAAAGAGAGTTACCTAAGCTACTTGGTAGCGACTGGTTTACAAAGAGAGTTTTGAGGTTTGCATGGCATCTAACAACTGTAGCTTGGTGGGGGTTTGCAGGCATTCTTTTTATTCTTTCAAGTCCAGGTGAACATATCCAAAAGCAAATACTTATGGTAATTGCGGCTGTATTTTTAGTTAGTGGCTTGTTTTCGGCTTCGTTTACCAAAGGTAAACATATCTCTTGGATATTTTTCTGGTTAATTTCTGGGCTGATTTTTTACGTTGCACAGAGCAGTTAACAAGTACATCAATGATCGCCCACAAACGGGCCTGTGGGCTGGACCTTCACTGCTACGCAGCTCGGCCCATTATGTAAGCGTATATGCAAAGGAGTGTTTGGTGTTTATTGTATCTTTGACCTACAAGGTCGAGCTTGAAAAAGTTGACCTATATATTGAGCAACACGTGGCGTATCTCGAAAAGTACTATTCACTTGGTAAATTCATCGCGTCAGGTAGGAAAGTACCACGCACAGGTGGAATCATCTTAGCAAATGTTTTGAACCGGGATACCTTGGATGCAATTTTAAGTGAAGATCCATTTAACATGGCAGGTTTGGCCCACTATGAAGTGACAGAATTTATTCCAACGATGGTTGGCGAAGGTTTTGATAATATAAAAAATTGCATATAACAAGAGTATGATTTTCGCACCCTTCGGCTGCTGGGACGGTTTACACGCCACTCGTTCCTAGTCCTGTTACAGCGGCCCAATATGCTGGCGTTAGTTTGCTAGGAGCTAGTATGAGCACAAATGTATTACTAAGCATTGCCGCAGTTCTGAATGCAATAGTTGCTCTTTTGCATATTGGCTGCATCTATTATGGTATCGATTTATGGGTGCAGGTGAGGAAATGGCAACTCTTGCAAAAAGAGGTAGCATTCAGCCCACTATAATTACATCTTTTATAGTATTAGTATTTTCGATATGGACAGCTTATGCACTTTCTGGCGCGGGGGTAATTTCTCAGCTGCCTTTGCTTAGCTGGGTATTATCGACAATTACTGCAATCTATCTATTGAGAGGTGTAGCTGGCTTTTTTTTCTACAGCAATCCACTCGGCAGAGCACCTGTATTTTGGTTGTGGAGTTCGGCTATATGCTTAACTTTAGGTCTTGTTCATATGTTCGGGCTTAAGCAAGTTTGGGCGCAGATATGATAGTTCGCAAACTAACAACACGCACTGAGGTGGACAGTCAAGCCCAAGCCTTTCGGTTTGGTTGTAGCGTTGTTCACACCTTAATACGGCGCTTATTTCGATTACTCATACTTTGTGTAATGTGAACGATATCCTTTAAAGCTTAAGCACTAAGCCGTGTGAATTCAACCGGCTAATAAAAATATATACACGTATAGTGCCCTTCGTAATCAAATCGATTTCATATTGGTTACGTAATTAAAAATGAGCACTACTCCCTCCTAACGCATATTTATCAGCTCGATTTATCACATCTGTTATAATTTAAGGCATATCTAGTACTTATTTGTTGTATTATATAATCGAAATAATTATCAGGGTAACTAAATGGAAACGACTGAATTATCTAAAATTAAATCCGCTGTAGAAAAGCGTTTGTTGAATAGATTGGCAAGTCCTGGTAGGCGCTATTTTGGCCAGTTTATTGATTTTATAATCACGTGGATAATTTTTCTGGCCGTTCTTTCTGCATTAAATACGCTAGGATCCCCAAGAGATCAAACAGATGTAATCTCCACTGTGGTGGCTTTGATTTATCTATTTTTATCTGATGCTTTGCCTCGTGGTCAGAGCTTAGGTAAATTAGTATTAGGTATCTCGGTTATAGATAGAAGATCAGGGCATTATTGTACACTTTGGCAATCATTCATACGAAATGTACTCACGCCCTTAATAGGTATAATTGACGCTTTGTTTATCTTATCGAAGAGTCGCCAACGACTAGGCGATATGGCTGCGCATACGATAGTGGTTAAAGTGTGATACCCGATAAAGTCTCAGTATTACTGAGACTTTATATTACCTAAATTACAACCAATTCCAAATCGACCCAAGTATAGTGCCCTTCACTATTCAGCTCGCCAGTTTTAATCTCAATGGCTTCTGAAAACAACGGACTATCAAATACAAAAGTATGGAATTCACCATTTTCACCGCAAGGATCTATCTCTTCAGGTAAGCTAGCGATAAACGCTTCGTCAAAAACTTTCCCCACATAATCGACAGATAAACGACGAGGATCAACACAAGTAACAATTGATCTCTGACCACCCGCTAACATATCGTTGGCAAGTTGTTGGGTATCAAGTTCCCACAGCGGGAATATCGCTTCAATACCAGTACCGACAAGATTATTAACCCGATAGTTTTTGATGTCCGCTAAAAACAGATCGCCATAGGCAAAGTTAACGACTTCACGCTGTTTGGCTTTTTCAACAAACGCATCCATTATCGCTTCGTATTCAATATTGCTACACGGATACGGAATTTCGATAATATCCAACGGTAAGTTCATTACCGCAGCCTGACGCTGTAACAATTCAATACGCACAGAGTGTACCGCGGTACGTTGATATTGCGCATTGACCGAGCAAAAGATACCCACGATCTCGATAGATGGATCGTTCGCCAATTGCAAACACGTCCACGCAGCATCTTTACCCGTGCTCCACGACACTAACGTTTTTTGTTTTTTCATAACTTTAACTATCCAAATGCTGAATTTTAATCATTAGTAATTAAGAGCTTAAGTACTCGCCGCTTATTTATAAGCACAATGACGGCAATCATTACCACAACAGCGAGCACGTTTTAAGTGATACCACTCACTAAACACATAACGGCCATCTTCAATGGTAAAATCGATGTTCTCAACTAATTCGGTTTGATGACGATATGGTTCTGCCAGTGCAAGACGCGCTTTGGGTGAACCCGCCGCATCAAGCTGTTTATTGATCTCGACACCGATAACCTTAGCTAAACATGCTTTACACAAACAATCACTCAACGTACCTAATGGCATAATGGCGGGTAAATCTTGACACCAACAACCACCCTGCTCAATTTCCGAGGCAACGCCACAACCAAATTCCGCTTGGCATTCTGAACATTGCTTAGCCACTGGAGCTGACATTGGCTCCACATTCGCTTCAATTTTTACACTTGTTTCGTCAACCACTGATTTCGTCATACTTTCAATTTCCAAGTTATACATTCTCACTTTCGTTTGCGTACTGCTGTTGCCATGCTTCGATAATAGCAACTAGTTGATCTAAACCGAGCGCTGAATATCAGAAAATCCCAATACTAAATCAGGTTTTAAATCGAGACTCTTATCTATCTTTGCAGAGGTAAATGCTGATATTTTGGAGGCGCTTGTCGCGCGTGCGGAGGACGAACAGTATAGCGTGAAATACCGGCAATCCGTTTCGGGTAATAGTCCTTCATTTTATTTAATCCGCAATTTGATTCTATTTGCGAAAGTATATCTTGTTTAGTAGAAACTGAATACCCAGCAATTATAAGGTTATAGCACCTTTAAAGGCCTATCACATAACCAAATGCAATAAAACCAGCTACCACAGCCATAATCGGTAATTTCAGTGTGCGCAGTGCAAAGAAGCCCACGATAACCGCCGCCATATCAGCAGGGCCGACAATCGCAGAGGTAAATACCGGTTGGTATAACGCTGACATCAGTAGACCAACGACCGCCGCATTAATACCCCATACCGCACCCGCTACTTTAGGTTTAGCCGCGAGCGACTCCCATGCACCATGGAAACCCAGTACCAGTAAAAAACCCGGTAAGAAGATAGTAACAGTGGCAATTAACGCACCCATCAATGGTGAATTAACCAACAAATCAGCACCTAAGAATGCAGATAACGAGAACATAGGACCCGGTACAGCTTGCGCTGCGGCATAACCTAATAGGAAACGGTCCGTATCAATCGCATCACCTAACGCTTGTTGCAACATAGGCAATACGACATGGCCGCCACCAAATACTAAGCTACCCGATTGGTAGAAGTCAGCAAAGAGTGTTAACTCTGTGGATGGATTGGTTAATAACGGCAACCCCGCAAACAATACGGCGAAAATCACTAATGGTAAGTAATTAACCCCACCTTTCGTGGCTAGCTCTGGTGTAGCTTCGCTTGGTTTTTTCAGCTGCATACCAATCACGGCCGCGGCAATAAGCACCAGCATTTGTGTTAACAAACTTGGCACCATCAGTAATACCGCCGCAGTTGCCACACAGATAGTGATCGTACTGCGCTCTTTACAGAAACCTTTGTACATATTTAGCGTCGCATCAGCAACAACCACAACCGCCAATAATTTTAATCCGTGGGTAATATTCACTAACCATGCCGCATCTTGTATCGCGTTGGTTGTTGCCAGAATATAAAGCAATAACACCGAAGGGAATGTAAATGCGATAAACGCGGTAAAACCACCGACAACACCGGCGCGACGTAAACCGATGGCAAAACCAATCTGGCTCGAACCCGGACCTGGCAAAAACTGACTTAATGAAATTAATCTTGCATAGCTTTCGCTATCTATCCACTTTAGTTTTTGAACGAATGTTTTCTCGAAATAACCGATATGTGCAGCGGGGCCACCAAAGCTGATCCACCCCAATGTAAAAAACTGCCAAAATACCTCTAAAACTAGCTTCATTACTTTGCCTTCTCTAGCTGTTATGCGCTTCAAATTTACGCACTGTTATTATATTTCAGTTTTATTGCAGTTATATGACAAAAACGAAGGTTTGTAGCAGGTCTCATCAGGATGCGCTTCATAACTCAGCGCCATTCTGGCGACGATATCAGCAGGCACATGATGCGTACTGGTGAACTGACCACAGCAGTGAATGATGTGCGGCGTTATATCATAGCTTGCAGCAATGTCTAACAATGCAGTTAACTCCCATAAACGAATGCTGGTATTACTGACAATCACAGATTTGCCTTGGCTTAGCGCGTTGCGCATGTTTTGCTGGCAAAACTCATGAGCACGTTTTATTTTACGTCCATCATAGCAATACTGACCTTGCTTATTGATGAAATAATGGTCGGCTTCACAGTGCACGGCATCAGGAATCGATTGCATATAATGCTGGGCGAGTGTCGATTTACCCGAGCCTGGGATCCCGCGGATAATAAGCAAATAAGGTAAAGCGGCTTGTAATGAGAGTACTGGCAGAGATACTGGCATAAAGGCGGTGATAACAACGTGTAAAGTATGAAGCGTGTAAGTATAAGGCTTCATTTTCTGCATGCAATATTAATTTGTACTTGCCTATGCACCGATTTGGCGAACAACAGTGACGCTGACAACCCCTGACTTGATTATGTCTTTAATCAAACAATAGAATGAGTACTTATGTATAAAAATCAGAGTTTAGTGATAAACCTTGGTTTTTTAATTAATTTTTCGTTTAAATCCCTCGGAACTATTCCAATCATTTGATAACCAATACATAATCTATTCTGTAATGTGTATTTTTCATTACCTCTAATAAAATCAATCCAACCAATAAGTGACATCATGAATATCAAATTAATATCAGGCGTGGTAATCGCCGGACTAGCAGTAAGCTATGTTGGCGGTAAGCTTTACATGACCGACAAAGTAGAAAAACAACTTGATGCCAAGATCATCGAAATGCAGCCAATGCTTGATGTTAAATATGGCGATCTCAGTGTTGAACCTATCACCCAAAGAATCCAATTGCATAACGTAGTACTTACCCCGGCTGATGGCAGTGGTAACCCAATCACCATCAATGAAATTACAGTGAATGAACTGGATACTTCATCGGAATTCCCTACTGCATTAGATTTTGTACTAAACGGGATCTCAATCAGCATTGATGACATTGAACCACAAACAGCTGATCGGCTTAAAGCACTCGGCTACAGCGATGACCTGCTTATCAGCTTATCAACAAAATATACTTACGTTGATAACGTGATGGATTGGCAGTTTGGTTTAAGCGCACAAGATATGGGTAAAATGGAATACTCGCTTAATATCGCTGACTTCGAATTTGATCCTAAACAGCCATTAACGCTATTATTTTCTTACCCGAACTATCAACTTAACTCGGCTGAATTAACTTATACCGATCAATCACTTGTTAATCGAATAATGAAACAAGAAGCGGAAAATTCGGCGATCAGTGTTGAAGAGTTAAAACAGCGTTTATCAGATAAAATAAACGCAATATTAGCGGCTGATCTTGAAACAAGTAATAAAATGAGTGATGCGGAACTGAACGTTGCAAAAAATGCAGCAGAGGCGTTTATTAAATTTATTAACGATCCGCAAAGTATCACTATTTCTATAAATCCAGAACAAGCAGTGACATTAGGTGAGATCACCCAAACTCAACATGATCCAGCTAAGTTAATCACCTTACTTAACATGGCATTTAAAGCCTAGTATTAGCATAGCTATATAACGGATGTCAGCTAGTTTACAGTTAGCTGACATCACTCTAATCACATACTTGTGGTCAAAATAGCATCAGCTTCAAAATCAAAATCTTCTTTTACCAAGTCATTCGCACATAATTGTTCTCGAACTTTACTCAAACCATTACGAATAATTTGTCGGACTCGTTCGCGGGAAATATCCATCAATTCTGCAATGGCTTGTAAGCTCATTGGATCTTGCCCTTTAAAACCAAAGCGTAAGCGAATGATATTCTGGCTGCGCAGCGGTAAATATTCTAATAAAATATCCATATACTCGTAATAATCACATTTTTCATAACGAATATCCGGCTGGCAATCAACCCCTGCAGCAACCAAGTCTTTTAAAGTCGCTAATAAGTTATCACCACTGCGTATCTCTTTATCCAGCGAGCCTTCATTAAAATAGTGACCCAATATATTCAACACTTTACGGGGCGAAATCTTTAACTCTTGTGAGATCTTAGTAATACCTTCGTTGGTATCAACATCGAGACCGAGCTCAGAAGACGCTTTCAGTATCTGTTTATAAACACGGGTAACATGAATGGGGATCCGGATCGTGCGAGAGTGATTCATAATATACTGTTCGATGTTATTCCTTATCCACCAAACTGCATAGGTTGAAAATCGACAGCCACGTTCGGGGTCGAATTTATCGACGGCATGCATTAAACCCGTATTACCTTCTTGAATGATCTCGTCCCAACCAAGTGAGTAATTCTGGTATTTTTTTGCCACCATCAGCACCAACCTAAGATTAGATTGGATCATCGTATCTCGTGCAGCCTTATCTCCATTGGCTGCAGCAACCGCTGTATCGTATTCTTCCTGTTTAGACAATAACTGACTAAACCGCTGTAGTTCATCAAAGTACACGTCAAGTGCGTTGCTGGTAATGTTACTCATTAATCATCCCTGTTTATGACCTAACTTGATAGTAACACACTAAAGTGACAGCCTGTTCCGTTTTGTTTTATTCTAGTTAATATCACCAAATAAAAAACAAAATCAAGCGTTAACCAATAATATAGTTTATAAATACAGGGCGTGAATATGGCTGTAGCTTAGAAGCACTTAGCTACATGATCATGGGCGATTCGTCATCTCGGTTAGGCGGGCTAGTTCGCAAGTAATACTGTCGAGGTTATTCTCTAAAGTCAGTGCTAAGATCTGCTGTGCCCAAGTTGCTAGCTGCGGATTTATTTGATAATAGACCCATTGACCTTGGCGTCTGTCGACCACGAGTTTGTTACGACGTAATTGTGCCAAATGACGAGATATTTTAGGCTGACTTTGTTGCAATGCGAGCGTTAATTCACACACGCATAACTCACGCTCGTGCTGTATTAATAAAATACTTTTTAGCCGAGTTTCGTCCGCTAAGCATTTGTAAAACTGAATTAAATTCATATTTAAGGTTACATAAAGTGGCACATGTTGCCACTCTATATAAACCTTGTTTAGCTGTCAAACCGTTCTAACCTGGTCGGCCGTCTACACGGGGTTTAATTAACATTGGCGCATAATGATATGCGAACAATCCAAAAGCAATTAACCAGAATGCGATGCTTAAATTGATGAAAGTAATATAATACTGCATCCAAAATATCGGGCCTATCACGCGTATAATTGCCGCGATAAAAATACTCAAGAAGCCCCAAAACATCGCTTTCGGTTGTTGCAGCTTACGACCTGTATGACCCAGTGAAACTCGAGATATCATCGCTAAAATTAATCCTCCCATGCCACCAACAGTAATTAAATGCCATAAATGACTCACAAATGGGACCACAATAAAGTAACTCATACCCACAGTGAATAGCCCCACCCAGATGAAGAATATAGCACCATGAATTGACCATAACAGGGGTACACCCAAGGTAATCCAAGGTTTCCAGCGGAACCAACGTATTGCTTGGCAACCACCAGAGAGCAGAAATAAAGACCCAAATACAAATGCTGGCACGGTAAATAAAGGCTGAAGTAATAACAATGCGGTAATGAGGGCAAGACTACCTGTCGCCAATTTTTCTAACCAAGGCAAGGGTAATACTTTTGCAGTTTTAGTGCCGTTGGCGGTAAACATAGGAACCACACGACCTGCCATCACCGACATTAAAACGGCCATCAAGATTACCGAAGCATACGCTGCTTGGCTAACGGTCATATTCACTAATCCTAATTTAGCCAAATACATTTCGATGTTGGCAACCGTAAATAACACTAATAACGGGACAAAAAATAAATTACGGTACTGTTTAATTTTAAACAACGGTTTGCCTAAAATATAAGCAACTGTAGGGAGAAAACTTAAATCAATCAATATGATAACATAGTCATTTAATAATGTTGGTAACAGTAAGACAACACGTCCTGCCAGCCAAAGTAGAAATAAACCGAGTAAAGATGCTCCCGAAACACCACGTATCCCGGTCCAATTTTGAATCGCCGTTAACAAGAAACCGGCAACGATAGCGCAACCAAAACCAAATAACATTTCATGAATATGCCACCATAGTCCACCGCCATAAGGTTGGAATGTGATATACCCCGATAACATCGCCCCCCACAATACTAACGCGACCATGCTAAATAAAGCACCAGCTAAGAAGAAAGGACGAAAGCCAAGACGTAACACAGGGAGGATTTGTTGTTCCTCAGCTAAGTCTGTAATTTGCATTGATTTAACCTTTTTAATAATGATTAGTATTGAGTATATAAGCTAACATTGGGTTTGTAATTGACAAAAGGCAAGTACCCTACTTCATTAGTCAGGTATTTGCCTTAATATTGATACGCTCAAAATGTGTTAGTTAAAACGTTATTTTAATAAATAACAGTAACCGCAAGTTCACTCTCGGCATTCCAACGATAATAAACATCGCAGTTTGCTTGGCCAAGTCGAGGACGTTTGCTGACGGTTGTTGATATTTTGCCTTTTGCTATCCACAGTGCCAGCATTGCATCGATTCCGTCTTCGCTAATACCAAAGGTTTTAGCCAATTCAGTGCGATTGGTTTTGCCGTTAGCAACAAGATGATCTTTCAGACGAGTTAAAATCATAGTTACCTAGCTCCTCTTGTCGTTTTATTTTATTACCTTGTTTCTTCAGCAGTGCCACAACTACCAGCATCAATACACTGAAGAAGCCTATCCAGCCCATGCTTGCTGCCGGATGCGCTGAAAACTCAACAATTTGATAATACATAGTGGCAACAAAATAGCCTAAGAACATGGTCCAACCAGCAATGAATACCGCAAATGGACGACCAAATTCACGTACATAAGCGCCCATTGCCGCAGCACAAGGTGTGTATAACAGAATAAACAATAAAAATGCAAAGGCTGCAGCATCAGAGCCAAAACTGTCTTTTAAGTTACCAAAAAGAGTAACATCAACGTCTTGTTCGTCTGCGACTGCATCCATGTCGGTCAAATCGCCGACATCAACACCCAGTGGATCGGCATAACTTAAGGCCGCGATGTTTGCAGGGATAGATAACACGGCGTCTTCTAAGCTGCCTAATAAGTCAAACTCAGCATCATCACCTTCCGCGCTTGAGTACAAGCTATTTAAGGTGCCAATCACCGCTTCTTTGGCAAAAATACCAGTGATAATACCGACTGTTGCCTGCCAGTTATCGGCTTGAATACCAATAGGCGCAAGTAAAGGGGTAGCGACTTGTGCAACTTGCGACAATATCGAGCTTTCAGTCTCTTCGTTACCAAAGCTGCCATCTGTCCCTAATGAATTAAAGAAACTTAAGAAGGCGACCACCAAGACAATGGTTTTACCGGCCCCAAACACAAAACGTTTTAGTTTTTGCCAAGTGATGATCAACATATTCTGCATTGTTGGTAATTCGTAATCCGGCATTTCCATGATAAAGCTATCACTGCGGCCTGGATATAGACTCCAACGTAATAGCAGCCCGGTGAATACGGCAACTAAAATACCAATCATGTATAAAGCAAAGACAATATTTTGGCCATGTTCAGGGAAGAATGCCGCCGAGAATAACGCATAAACAGGTAATCGCGCACCACACGACATGAACGGCGCCATTGCGGCGGCTAATCGACGCTCACGTTCATGTTCGAGTGTACGTGTTGCCATGATAGCGGGCACATTACAGCCAAAACCAAGTACCAGTGGTACAAATGCTTTACCCGGTAAGCCAATACGTTGCATTACCTTATCCAGTACAAACGCGGCCCGCGCCATATAACCCGAGCTTTCAAGTAATGACAAGAATAAATATAAACAACCAATCACAGGAATGAAAGTCGCAACGGTTTGAATACCACCACCAATACCATTGGCAATAATAGTAACCAGCCAGACCGGTAATATACCGTCAAGCAGATAATGTCCCCCATCAACCAGTACACTGCCAAAGCTAATATCAAAGAAATCAATGAATGCGCCGCCGATGTTAATCGAGAACATAAACATCAGATACATCACAACAAAGAAGAACGGGATACCAATGTATTTATTCAATACCACCTGGTCAACTTTATCACTGAATGAACGGCTTAACTTGCCTTCCTGACGACGTACTTTATTACATAACTGGTGTAGGAAGGTGTAACGTACATTGGCAATATGGAAATCGGTTTCGATTGACTCCGCCACTTTATTTTTAACCTCTGACATCTGGATAAGAATATCAAGGCTTAGCAAATCGCTCACCAAACTGTCATTTTCTAATGCGCGTACTGCCAGTGATCTTGGCTCTACATCATGCTCATAAAAATGAATATCTAATTCGCGGATCGCTGATTCGATCTCTGGACCATAATTCATCACCAGCGGTGTTAGTTTTACGCCTTGCTGCACTAATGAATGCAAGTCTTGCTTAAACTCATTAACTTCATTTTTAGCATTGGCCGACAAGGCTAAAACCGGACAACCAAGAGCCTTTTCTAACTTTTTAATATCTAAGACTTGGCGTTGACGCGCGAGCACATCCATCTTGTTTAACACCACCACCATAGGGCGGCCTAGCTCACGTAATTGCAGCGTCATATATAAGCTGCGTTCTAGACATGAAGCATCAACTACATTTATAATCAAGTCTGCGGCATGATTTAACGCCGCTTTCGAGGCTATCATTTCATCAACACTATTGACTTCATTACTGCTGTCCAGCGCATAGATACCCGGTAAGTCCGTTAATAAGAACTCATCACCGGCATGACCATAACGGCCGGTTTTTTTATCAACCGTCACGCCAGCCCAGTTACCAACACGTTGGTTAGCGCCTGTTAGCGCATTAAATAAGGTGGTTTTACCGCTATTCGGGTTACCAATCGTTAGGATCTGGTACAACATTAAGCAACCTCGACTTCAATTTGTAGCGCCAGTTGCTTACGGATAGCAATAGAAACACCGCGCACTGATATTTGTAAAGGATCACCCATAGGCGCACGGCGAATCAACGTCACTGTAGTCTTAGGTAATATGCCCATAACCATTAACTTTTTGCGTGTGTCAGCTGGTAAACCCGACATATCGGTAATTTGAGCGACAGCCCCATCGTTTAAGAACGCTAACTTCATATCTACACCTAATCCTAATTATTCATATCCTACGCTTGCAGTATAAATAACTATTGATATGAATCAACACGATATAAATGAAAACAATGAAAATAATACTAAAGTGGTACCTTGATATAACAGGAAAGTGTATAGAAGGTATTTATGTATGATAAATGAATATATATCTTGAAGTAACGTGGGTATAAATGCAGCTCGTATATTGAGTAATATACGAGCTGAATCTATTTATTGTGATTGATATAATGACTGCTGACTAAGCATTCTCACCAATGAAACCACCGGTTTGATGGGCCCAAAGTTGGGCATAAATGCCGTGTTTCGCAAGCAACTCTTGGTGTGTTCCCTGCTCTACTACACGACCTTCATCGAGAATAATTAAACGATCCATTGCCGCTATCGTTGATAGTCGATGCGCAATCGCAATCACGGTTTTACCATCCATTAGTTCATTTAAACTTTCTTGAATGGCCGATTCAACTTCCGAATCTAACGCCGAAGTCGCTTCATCTAATACCAAGATTGGTGCATCTTTTAATAATACCCGCGAAATGGCAATACGTTGACGTTGACCACCTGACAATTTAACCCCACGCTCGCCCACTTGCGCATCATAACCCTTGTTACCAAAGGTATCTGTCAAGGTGCTAATGAACTCATCGGCACAGGCTTGCTTGGTCGCTTGCAGTAACTGTGCTTCGCTAGCATTAGGATTGCCATACATAATATTTTCGCGAATGGTACGATGTAATAACGAGGTATCTTGTGTCACCATCCCAATTTGACCGCGTAAACTGTCTTGCTGGACATCACTGATATTTTGGCCATCAATTTTAATTGATCCCGATTCCACATCATGAAAGCGCATCAACAAGTTAACCAAAGTCGATTTACCCGCCCCAGAGCGACCAACTAGACCGACTTTTTCACCCGGTTTAATCTTCAGATTTAACTTCTCTATCACACCCGCTGATTCGCCATAATGGAAACTGATATTATCAAATTCGATTTCACCTGCTGATACAGTCAGCAGTTTAGCATTTGGTTTATCTTCAATATCGATTGGCTTGGCTAAGGTATTCATACCATCAATCACTGTGCCCATATTTTCAAACAGACCACCAATTTCCCACATGATCCACTTCGACATACTGTTTAGACGTAACGCTAAGCTGATCGCAACAGCAATAATGCCAACACTTAAACTCGCGTCTAACCACAGCATGATCGACATCGCAGCAACACCAAATAATAATAAGTAATTTAATAATTCGACACAGAAAGTGAACCCCGTAACCAAGCGCATCTGTTTATGTACCGTCACCAGGAATTCATCCATGCCTTCTTCGGCATACACCATTTCGCGAGAGTTATGCGAGAACAATTTAACGGTGGTGATGTTGGTATAACTATCCACTAATCGGCCTGTCATCATTGAACGGGCATTGGCTTGTTCTGTGGAGATCTTCTTAAGCTTCGGCACAAAGTATAACTGGATAGCAATAAAACCAACAAACCACGCCAGCATCGGCAGCATCAAGCGCATGTCGGCTTGCCCGATCATGACTAACATCGCCATAAAGTACACTGCGATATAGACCAATACATCCAGTAACTTCATCACGGTTTCACGTACCGACAAGGCAGTTTGCATTACTTTGGTGGCAATACGTCCGGCAAAGTCACTTTGGAAAAAAGACACACTTTGACGTAATAAATAGCGATGTGCTAACCAACGAATAGACATAGGGTAATTACCCAGCAATGTCTGATGCATGATCAACGAGTGCAACAATACCAATAGCGGCATCCCCACCAGTATCAATACACTTAAACCAATAAGGTTGGCACTCTCATCATTTAAGAAATGTTCAGGGTCATGAGTAGATAGCCAATCTACCAACTGCCCCATAAAACCAAATAGCGAGACTTCTAATATCGCAATCATCGCGCTAAGTATGGCCATCGCTAATAAAGGCGATTCAAAACCACGGGTATAATAACGGCAGAAAGCGACGAGATCTTGCGGCGGCTGTTCTGGCTGATGCTTGGGGAACGCCGAAGACATTTTTTCAAAAAACTTAAACATAAAGGATCATTATCTGAGCAAATTAAAGACTTCGCTATGGTACTACGTTATTGAATAACTTCGTAGTCTGAACAACAATATCGGTCAGATCACCACAGATATTTAGATAGTTAAAGCTTCACAGGTAAAGATGTAAATATTAGTTTCCAGTCTAATGTGCATATTTTACACTAAAGCTATTGCACTACCCCCTATATAATAAGTAAACTCACCGCGTCTTAATAGTTTATGTATATTCAAGGCACTTGTGTAAATATAAGTTTACACACTTCAATCGTGATCTGTAATGGAATATTTTATGACTGTGAATAAGGTTTTATAACTGTGAATAAAATAGTAGGAAGTACCCTTATTATTGCTGGCACCGCTCTTGGTGGTGGTATGTTAGCTTTACCCCTTGCATCCGCTGGTTTAGGTTTCTATCCCGCCGCATTTTTGATCATCACTAACTGGGCGTTAATGACGTATACCGCGTTACTTATGTTAGAGATCCATCAACATGCAGAGCATGATGCAACGCTTAACTCACTGGCTAAAAATTTATTAGGTAAACCCGGTCAATATCTCGCAACGTTTGCTTCTTTCTTCTTGTTCTATGCGCTTTGTGCTGCATACATCGCTGGTGGCGGTTCGCAGTTAACTAACAAGATTAATGATTTCATGAGTTTAGAATTAACGCCTCAGGTTGGTGCTATATTACTGACAATCATAGTGGCGACAGTTGTATCTATTGGTACGCACTCTGTGGATATCGTAAATCGGGTATTGTTTAGCGTGAAAATTATTGTCTTAGCACTGACACTAAGCCTGTTATTTCCACACGTTGAATCAATTAATTTATTAGAAATGCCGGTACATCAAGGTTTGCTACTCTCTGCGTTACCGGTTATTTTTACATCGTTTGGTTTCCACGGCAGTATCCCATCAATCGTACGTTATGTGGGTATTGATATTAAAACACTGAAAAAAGTGATGATCTGCGGTGCATCTGCACCACTGGTTATCTACTTGTTATGGCAAGTCGCTACGCAAGGTGTATTAAGCCAGACGGAGCTAATGGCAAATAACTCGCTAACTAGCTTTATTGCATCGCTCAGCGATGTATTACAACAGCCGCACGTGAGTCAGTCGGTCTCAGTGTTTGCCGATCTTGCTTTAGCAACGTCATTCTTAGGGGTAAGTTTAGGCCTGTTTGATTTATTATCAGGCATGATGAAACGCACTAACACTGGTATTAATAGTAATAATGGTAGCGACGATAGCACTAGAACAGACGGTAAATCGCACCGTTTAAAAACAGCGCTTGTCACATTTTTACCACCACTGGCTTTTGCGCTGTTTTACCCACAAGGATTTATTACGGCGTTGGGTTATGCCGCCATTGCATTGGTTATTCTAGCAATCTTCTTGCCTGTTGCTATGGTTTCTAAGCAACGTAAAGCACAAGCAAGTGGTTATAAAGTTAGCGGTGGTAATGTGAGTTTAGTACTTGCCAGCTTAATGGGTTGCGTGATCATCGCATCGCAGTTTTTACAAATGGCGGACGTGATCCCTGCGGTTGGTTAAAGCCATTCTGAATAAGTAAGATGAAACTGCCCAGCAAGATGTAATTGTTCATCATATACCCAAGGCATGAAGTAACTTGGGTATAGCTGGGCTGTTTACGTTTAAAACTTGAAATGTAACCGTAGGCCGGTATTATCCATGCCACTATTACGGTCGCTGCAAAAGTCCCCATGTGATACGTGATCCAAAAACAGGGCAATTGAAATCTGTTTTTCCACTTTATAACCGAGTTCAAGAGACTCTCTGAACAACCACCAGCACCCTAATGTTGTCAGCCCATCACCTTCCTTTACCACGCCACTATTACCATTATGCACAGCCATGCCAAGACCCAGACTAGCAAAGAAAGATGCTGTAATATCAAAGTTCCACATAACACCAGCATAAAGAAAACTGGTCTCTCCAATCGTATTAATGGTGGTGCCTATAAAGGGTTTAGGTTCACCGAGTGCTCTCAGCAATTTTGGGGATTGAAAATGTATTTCCATATTTACATCAGTGCCGTTTTCTTCCCTAGACGCGATTGGGCCAATATTATGCGCTAATATTCCGACACGAAATTCAGCGATGAACGGTAGACGTGTTTCAGAGTCATCCATGTCTGATGCCGCATTCACCGAATTAACAGTGCTCAGTAATATTAAACACAGTAAGCCTAACCGACAAGACGTCATCGATGTCTTCACCAAATTATTTAAAACAAGCCATTATCACAATATTAATAATAGCTCTTTACGCAAATTTTATTTATTACTCCCCAGTGATATCAATGGTCACTTATTCACACCCACCTCGAGAAAAACTTAAATTAATGATATTTTCTAAGCTTTCACTGTCTCCATTGAGGATATCGACTGTCACATAATTACCGTCATCAATAAACTCAACAAGCGTTGCTGCTCCACAGACCTTATCGCGTATGAACATCTCCGAGTTAGCTTGTAATTTTTCCATATCATACAAGCTTAACTTATTGCCCATACCCTTTAGCTCTAACACAATATCCACCGCGTTTTCATTAATATTAAAGTGAGTCATCTTTATGCGCTCATCGGTCTCGGTGAAATATTGAGCATAGGATGTTCGCACTTCTTCTTTAGATTTTTGCAGTTGAACATACGAAAACAGTCCAAAAACAAGAAAAGACCAAAACGCAGCGGCAAGCAATAACCACAGATAATTCAACCCGGTTAATTTACTATTCGCCTCACCCTGTACATCCTCACCAGCATAATTGGCTAACGATTGTGCGTTATACAAAACCCAACCTGACACAGGCAGGACCAATAAGCTTAAAATAAATGTGAGTTGAGGTGCATACCCATATTCAGACAGGTTGCCAACAATTTGACAACCGACAGAAAATACCACATACAGGGTTGCTAGATAACGAATACTTTTAGGTGCTGCACCCGTTTTATCTTCATATTTCTGTTCAAATAATGACAACAACTCATGAACAAAGAAAATAGAAAATATGCCTCTCATCACCGGCCATACATCTTTATTTGTGCTTTTTTTGTATTCGCTCCAATGTTTATAAAACCAATAAACAGCGTATAAACCAAATGAACTAATAAATAAAATTAACAGTTTCTTTTGAGAGACAACATAGAATTCTATCTTACTTGATTGTAATTGACTTTCCTTGTCAGTACTTTCGATGTTTACCATCATGACAACTTCCTTTATTGAATTTACCTCATATCTACATGAGTATATTGAAGTTTATTTGAAGTAACAAGGGGCTGAGTATGGCAATATGGTTAAGTAGGATATTCACATGTAGGGTTAAAACATTTTGTATAAACATAAAAGCCCCACGGTCATGTAATTAATACATCACCGCAGGGCTTATGCTTTTTAAATGCTATTGTTTTTATGAATGTATATTATAGCTATTTCTTCTTCCACCGTCCTGGTGAATATTCAATAAACTGACCTTTTGCTGTCATCGACATGGCTTTTTTAGCCGCGCGTACAGCAACAGATTTCACCGTAATATTATGCTTTGTAGCAAGTTCTTGATATTTAGCTTTACGCTTATTATTAACCGTTTCTACTAACGTATTCACTTCGTTACTTGGCTTTACTGCGCCAAGATAACCATTGACTTGCTCACCGACTAATCCTGCTTGTTTAGCTTCTTGTAGGTTCATCGCCTGTACCGAAAATGACATCGCGATTAAAATAATCAAGGCTGAAAAAATTCTTCTCATTGTAATCTCCATTTCACTAGAATAACTCATCATCGCTAAATACATCATCTAGCTCTTTATCTATTTTCACTTTAATCTCGTGATCAATCTTTACATTTAAATTAATCACAATCGGTTTATCGGGAACAGCAAGCTGTATTGTTGGCGTACAACCTGCGATAAGTACAAGTAAACTTGCACTAAATAACAGTGCTTTCATATTATATCCTTATGGGTTATTCATTTTATCAAGCGTATCATACAACGCATCATTAATTCTTAAACTACGAAATAGCTGCAATACATTTTCTTCATGGGAATAATTAAATTCAATTGGCCGCTCCACACTCGGGTTATGCCCTTTGATATTAATCGTTAATTTGGTGTCTCCGCTGGGCTTATAATCAACATAACTGTGTAACGAATCATAATGTAAGTTTTCTAACAGTTCTAAAGCATAACGTAATTGTGGCTGAGTTAATTTTAACTGATCTATCGTGACATTATCCTTTATTTGGATCACCCCACCAACACCTTGCTGCTCTATTGACCCATCGGTTATTGATATCGCAGCACCCTGCACAATAAAAGGTAAATCAGCTTTTAATAAGCCAGTCACTTTCACACCAGGAACGTTATACAATTCAAGTACCTCAGGTAAAGATAGATTGCGAACCTGTAACAGCCCAACAATATGATCAAAATCGGTAATTAACAACGGCAATACCGAAATAGTGCCAGAGAAAGCCTTTGCAGATGCATTATCAACCGCCAATTGTAGCTTTTCATCCGCAAATGAGACTAAACCAGAGAAATTAATGTCAGTGGCGACAGGTCCCATGTCAACGGATGAAATGTCACTATTAATATTACATTTCGCATTTAACGACGAGGCTAAATCAGGTTTATCTGCAACAATTCTACACGTCCATTTAGCATTTATATCAGAGGCTGTGATCTCATTAAAAGTACTGTGATCGGCGGTGAGTCCACCCGACATACTTGCCGTTAGATACCTTTGTGGCTCATTTAACATTATTTGGTAATCAAGTCTGCTTGTCACTCGTGCAGGCAAGTTTAGTCCGACTGGTAAAGGGTATTTATCCATGATTAAAGACGGGATGCTTTGTTTTGGAAAGAGTACATAACCAAACAGCTTATTTACAGTCACTTTATTTGGCGTCTTTTGATTTGACGACATTTTATTTGAAGACAAGTCCCTCGAATTTAGGTTTGCTAGCGCCATGGTATTTTCAGTTTTTAATACCACATCATCCAACTGCCAATCAGAACTTATATTTATAGCTTTAGCACTAAAATGCCCCTGATGCTGCGCCGTTAATCTTTCTATCTTATAGTCGCGTTGATAGCTGTTGTTGAACAACGCTGTCGATAAAGCAAAGTCAAACGCTTGTACCTCGCCCTTGTCGATATTCACTGTCATCGGTGCGAGTAAAGCAATCTTAATATTCTCGCTGGATATATCCATGTAATTAAATTTCAGCGCCGTTAATGCGGCTTCATTAACGGTGACTTTAATATTCATTGCTGACTCGGTCGGATTGACGTCGATATGTCCTTGCGAATTTAGCTGTACTGGTACATGAATATCACTGACATAATGACTGTTGGTGATCACCGCGAACGACCAATCACTCTGCCAAGATTGCGGAGTTAACTGTAATTTATGCACCTTTACAGCTACACTATTTTTAGCTGTTTTATCCAGCATTTGCACTTTAATACCGAGTTGCGTTGCTTGTACTCGCCAGCGTTGAATATCACGTTCCTGTATTGAAAGCTGTAAAGATAAAGGTAACTCAGGTGTAATAACGATAGGTGCTAATGTTGGTGACGCTTCTTTGTTAAACGATTGACAAGCCGTTTTGTCTATATTGAATAGCTGAGTATAAGACGCACATGTATCTGCGGTGAGATTGATTGGGTCTATATGCGCGATGTTTAAATTAACATGCTCAGGTAACCAATTAATACCCTCAAGCACGAGTGCGGTATCGACAGTAACATCTGCATTGGCAATCATGACTTGCTGGTTATGACTCATTCCAAGATTACTAAATGACAATTTGACGGCCACATTATCTATCAACAGTGGATCGAACCTTGTTTCAAGCGTTGCAGTACCTACTATAGTGGTGCTCAGATCGGGCAACAGCTTGTTCACAATGGTGCTAATGTTGGTTAAATCTGTGGTTAATTGCACTTTAATTAACGCTTGGTTATCCGCACTATCACGATCACTATCGATATCGATATCGATATTGTTGCCATCAACATTATTATCGACAATATAGTTTAACTTAGCTTCTAACAGGTTTCGTCCTGCCTGCCACACTGAAAACCCAAACTCAGGAACATCCGCCATATATTTAAAGTCGATGTCTTTGATGGCAATAGAATTCAAGTCCAAAGCCTTTAGGTCTATTACTTGAAAAACGTTGGTCTTGAAGTGAAGTTGCTTTAAATTAAACTTAGGTAAATGACTGCCCTGCACTGTTATGTTGGCAATATGAAGATCGGGTATCCAATTAGGTAACTCTGGCAAAGTAAGCGGCGTAATGCCAGATTGCGGTGCCGCTTGATTGGTTTGACCTTGCGTAGTTTTTTCAAACTGTAAATAATCAACATGCAACTCAAGCTGCGCAAGAGTAACCGTCTCGATAAATAAAGGTTGCTGTAAGTCAAATTGAACCGCGAGTCCATTTAACGTCGTAACTTTTACACCGTAAGGGGCGGCGAAATGATTAGTAACACCGACGATAATACGTTCACGATATACCAAGGTGACAGCGACACTTAATAGCATCAGAATTAGCAGGCTTAAGCTCCAGGTTCTGAGTTTATTCGATGATTTTGTTGTTTTTGTATTGGTGTTGTTCGACGCCGACATTGAAGTGCTGACCTTTACGAGTATAATTTCCTATCCTGAACTACAAACATAGTGAAATCAAGGATGAGATGCGTGTAAACTACAACATTATTTCTGATACTACTTCTCATAAGAAAGATTTAAATGGCTAAACCAAACAAAAAAGGTCCCACTCAAACAGTTGAGATCTCATGCAGTAAATGTAAAACACTGCTGTTTAAGTACCGTAAAGGCGGTAAAGGCAGCCTAGTGAAATGTTTTAAAGAGCGTATCGTCACAGACTACTGCGAAACGCCCTGTACTTGCCCTAAGTGTGGACAAATCTTTGCAAGAGACATGCTAATCAGAGGCACGCCAGCTTATAAAATGGTAGGTGGCAAGGTAACGATGAAGTAGCTGTCTCGAACTAATTAATAGATCTCACCGCGAAATTCGACTTGGGTTAAATACAAACGCATATCAAATTCTAGCTGATGGTAATCAGGCAACATATGTTCGCAAAGTTTATAGAAGGCTTTATCGTGATTTTTTTCGCGAACATGACTTAACTCGTGTACCGTTATCATTTGTAAAAATGCTTCTGGACAACGTCTAAACATCTCACTGATGCGGATCTCGTTTTTACTCTTTAATTTATTGCCCTGCACGCGTGATACAAAGGTATGCAAACCCAGTGCGTTATTCACCACATGAATTTTAGGATCATAAATGATCTTGCTGATCGGCGATGACTTCTTTAAATAATTGTTCTTTAAATCCATAACATATTCACGCAATTTCTTATCATTGGTAATTACATGCGTTGTTGGGTATTTAGTTAATAAGAATTGACTAAGCTTATCCTGCTCTAACATCAATTTGACCTGGCTTTTAACTTGATCTGAATAGGCTGACAGGTATTTAAGTGCGGTTGAATCTATTTTTGAGACTGACATAGGTAGCTAAAATACTGGTAAATTGAATAGCGCACATTTTACCTCATCCACATTTGTTCTGATACCCATAACTGGCTTAAATAAGCAGTTGATCAGTGTTGGATATACTTTTACAATACCCTTTTTATTATTATGGATGCACAGTTATGTCATCAGATACTTTAGGTTCTAGCGCAACGTATAAGCGTATGGAGCAAGGTTATCGCGAGAAAGCACTTAAGTTATTCCCATGGATATGTGGCCGTTGCACACGCGAGTTTGTTTATTCTAACTTAAGAGAGTTAACGGTTCACCACATGGACCATGACCACAGTAACAACCCGAATGACGGTAGTAACTGGGAATTACTCTGCTTATATTGTCATGACAACGAGCATTCAAAATACACTGAGCACGATCAGTACGCGACAGAAATTGAAGCGGGTGATAACAATCAAGACTCGGCGACTTACAATCCTTTCGCTGATTTAAAATCAATGTTCAAGAAGTAACAATTGATTTTCACTGTATTTCAGCTTTAATTTCAAATACTAAAAAGCCGTAATTGCAACCCTTTAAAGGGGTCTCAATTACGGCTTGTCTGTTTCTTATCGATGTCTTTTCTATCGTTTCTTTGCTGCTAGAATGGCTGATTAATCATAAACCACATTTGTGCATCATGTTCACTTTTCGCATAATCGATACGCACCAGCACACCTTCAACATTAAAACGTAAGCCTAAGCCCGCAGTCCATTTCAAGTCATCATGCAGCGCCGATAAATCAAAACTATCAGCAACCTGTCCAGTTTCGACAAAGGCTGACCATTGCCACCACGGGAAATCGTAAAACGATAAATTATGTAACGGTTGCCAATGTGGTTTTACGCGGTATTCGGCACTATAAGCGACTGCGCTTCGGCTGTAAAACTGGCCTGATGAATAACCTCGTAAACGATTAAAACCACCCAATTTAATACCAGCAAAAGAGGGCGAACGATGTTTATCAGTAACGCCGGTACCACTATCCCATGTTGGCGTATCGGCAAGGTAATAGTTAAATGCTAAGACTTGTTCTTTGAACAAGCTATTTGCATCCAAAGGCACAAACACACTTTGCTCAAGTTCCCAAGTCGTCCAGCTATTACGTTCATCGTTACCGAAATCGCGACGCACCGTAAATCGAGTTTGACTGCCCGCCTCTGTATCACCAATACTGTCTCGGTTATCCCAATTCAGTTGTAGTTCTAACCCTTGTGCAACATCGGGTAAATTAACATAACCAGTCACATCACGCTTTTGCTGAAACGGGGTAACACTAACGCTGGTAACGCCAGATTCGAGTGGATTAAATGCTATCTCACCACGTTGTTGCATTAGACTACGAGCGGCACCATTGGCACCCAAGCCCCAGGGCAATACATATTTAGCCTTAATACGTAGCGACGAGTCAGTACCCTCAGCAATAATTTCGTTGGTAGATCGAGGTGCACCTAGCACTCTTGCCGCGGGTACATAATAGATACCATTACTAAAATAACCACGATAATATTCAATCGAAAATAACCATTGTGTTAAGCCCGGTAGTGCGTAATTATTGAATGCAATAAAACCAATGTTACTGTCATTCTCACTGTATAAACCCAAACCAAAAATTGATGCTTGTGGCTGCCCCGCATGCTTTATAATCCCTGACACACCGAAAGCAGTACCGAGTGTTTCGGTTGAAATAATAAACGGCACACCTGCAACTTCGGTATCAAATGTAGGTCTGTTAGTCGCACTATCTTTTGTGATTTCTGTTGCCATCTCTTCGGCAACCTCTTCAGCACTAAGCGGACTTGTCATCAGCAATGCGGAGCATAACAAGGATACACAAACATTCTTATAAGACACTCATACTCCAAACAGTAATAAAATCGATATGAATAAAATCCGGGCTCAAAAATATATCCTATAACTCTTAATATGTATACGATAATACAGAAATAAGCAGCTCTGGCAGCTATTTATACTAGATTACTCAACTTAAACAGCCAAACCACTAAGTATCATATAAACCATAATAAGTGATCGCCATGAGCTATGATTAATACTATAAACGATGACCAATGTTGTACAATAAGTTCAACAACTTCAATACAGGCAGGGATAGATGTGAACGACAATCAAAAATCATTAATAAGTAAATCAACGATTACTCTGTGGTTATTACTCATAGGATTGTTTAGTGGACTGTATTCAAATAGTGTTATTGCCGCAACAACGTCATATTGGAACAAGAGCAATGAATCAATGGCAGCAGATATTGACCACAGCCAGTGGCAATATATTTTAAATCGTTATTTAATCATGGGAGAAAATAATGTTGCCATTAACTTGTTTAATTACAGCGGTGTCACCAATGTAGATAAAGCAATCCTCAAACAATACCTAACCCAAATTCAACAGGTTAATCCATTACAGCATACTAAATCACAACAACAAGCTTATTGGATTAATTTGTATAACGCGCTGACAATACAGCTGATATTGGACAACTACCCGGTAAAATCTATTACCAAATTAGGTAAGCGCTTCTTTTCTTTCGGTCCTTGGGATGATGATGCAGTCACGGTCAACGACAAAACCCTGAGCTTAAACGACATTGAACATGAAATACTGCGCCCTATTTGGCTAGACCCACGTATCCATTATGCAGTGAACTGCGCTAGCTATGGTTGCCCGAATTTGGCTGCAACTGCATTTACCGCGAATAACATGGAACAGCTATTAACTGCGAGTGCTTATGCCTATATAAATAATCCACGAGGCGTTACTGTTAAAGGGGATGACTTGGAAATATCGAGTATCTACAAATGGTATTCAGAGGATTTTGGTGATAATGACCAAGCATTAATTGAACATTTAAAGCGTTATGCAAAACCTAACTTAAAGCAAGCTTTACAGTCATTTCAGAATAATCCTGGCGATATCGATTATGAATATGATTGGCGTTTAAATCAGTCAGAATAATCAGTTAAAAAGTGCCGGAATAACGATACTCTGTCGCAGAGAATCGTTATTGTTCTTTAAAATGTGTCGTCACG
Source organism: Moritella sp. (assembly GCF_013215705.1). Taxonomy (GTDB): domain Bacteria; phylum Pseudomonadota; class Gammaproteobacteria; order Enterobacterales; family Moritellaceae; genus Moritella. Next base: position 63,458 of record NZ_JABSQR010000011.1, read on the forward strand.
CTACCGTTATTACTATCATAACGAATATACAAATCTAAATTACTTGTTCTTTTGTACAAGCAAACCCCTTCAGGTTCAGCTGGTTGATTAAAGTAGCCATAAACAACTGTAAAATCATCATTGTAACCGGTTGCTTTATCAATTTTATTACCACCTGTATTCAGAATCGTATTCCAGAGAGAAATACAATCGTCCCTGTTATCGGTGGTAATTATTTGATCATTACCAGCAAAACTCTGTGCTGGCCAGCCAGCGGAATTAAAGTCAATTTGCCCTTCAGCGCCCGTTCCATACAATTGAACATTATCATTTGAGGCAATGTCAGTGGCAGAACCCATGATCACCCATTTACTGTGAGCTAAATTGACCGCACTTTGTAAAGCACCACCGGTACCTTCGACAACAGCAATATCAGCATCATCAGCTAAGTTCAAAAAACGCGGTAATGCTGTGGCGGATAATACCCCGAGTACAATGATCACAATAACTAACTCGATAAGAGTAAAACCACGCTGTAACGTATTCACAATAATAAACCTTTGATATTAAGTAAGCCGCAATTATAGAGCAATAAGTCTAATTGTATATGTCATAATTAACCATTGTCCTTTGTACTTTCAAAGTAATAACTAATTCGACTTCTCGGGTTTAGATATTCATAAATACGTTCCGGTAACTTGTCGGGTTTAATCACACCCGTAATTGTTAATTCAAGTTGTTCCAGATCAATAATAGGCGCTTCTGCACGAGGTACTTCAGCATCATAAATAAGAATATTAGGGTATAATAATCTATTCGTATTCACTGACAGTACCATCCCGATTTGATCATTCGATAATCGCACGACACTACCCGGAGGATAAACCCCCACTACTTTCACTAATAACTTCAAATCACTTTGGTTGTACTTATTTGCACTATTCTTATATAGCCAAGATAACGCATTAGAAGGGACTCTTGCTTTACTTATATCCATTGGATGACAAAGTGTATCGTATGTATTAACAACACTGACAAGTTGAGCAAATAAGTCAATGTCATCACCTTCTAAACCCTTAGGGTAACCGCTGCCATCTAATAATTCATGATGTTGAGCAATAATAGCTTTTGCCGACTCCGGAAAAGTATCAACTAAATTAACGATATCCAGTCCATATTTAGGGTGTAAATTTAGAAAGTTCTGTTCTGCATTAGTAAGCGCAGTCGTTTTTCGTAATATTTGTGGCGGTATTTTCAGCTTGCCCATATCATGAAACAGCGCGCCCATACCGATGCTTTTGATTACACTCGCATCTAAACTTTTCATTCTAGCCAGCAACATAGCGAGCACAGAGACATTCAATGAATGATAGTAAATATTTTCATTTTCTTTGGTTTCACTCATCAAATGCAAAACAATGTGTTCTTCTTTTAACAACGAATCAACCATATTACCAATAAGTTGTTCGGCCTCATCAATGGCATTTAATGGTCGACTAGATAGTTTGCTCATCACAGAACGGACTTGAATCATCGCCGACTTAAAGTTTTTTTCAGTTTTGGTAATTCGTCGACGATGACTTTTTAATTTTTCAATTCCTTGCTGTTTACGCTCCCATAACTCACATCTAATTTGTTCAAGATCGATATTCGAAGCAGGTTCTGGTGATTCAGTACCAGGCTTTTGAGGTGGCAACAAGCCATTGTCACTTCGTTGTGGATAGACAGTAACGTGTGAAACACCAAGTTTACGAATAAGCAAAAGTTGTTCTTGAGAGTCTATTTTGAAATTATTGAACATGAAAGGATGATCACACCAACCCAAGGGTAATTTTACGTAATTCCCCACTTGGATACGATCTATTGAAACTTTAATACCACTCATAATAAACCACAAAACAAAACAGAGTTGATATTTTAGTGGAACGACCTAGTATTTTAAAGATGTTTTTATAATAGAAATGGAGAATAATATTTAATCTTGATTTTCATCACAGATTTAAGCGCATCTAATTTTATTATTACTTTTGAAAATAGATAGCGGGCAATATCTGCACAATGTCGTATGGTGCCCGTTATATTAATAAGTATTAATGTCCCTGATTCCAATCAATGCATTGCTGTAAAGTTATACCGGAACCACCAAATATATCCAGCGCACTGCCAATAGTTAAATCAACGTGACCATTGGATAAACGTTCCACTAGAGCCAAGTCCTCGATGCTACGAGCACCACCAGCATAAGTGACAGGAATTTTAGTATGTTGACCCAATAAGCTAACAAGTTTTTGATCAATACCATTTTGTAAACCTTCTACATCCGCAGCATGAATCAAAAACTCGGCACAATGTTCAGACAGTTGTTGTAATGTCTCAGCATTAATCACAGTACTTGTTACTGTTTGCCAACGATTTGTCGCTATATTCCAACCTTGTGCTGTTTTCCTGCAACTCAGATCCAAAATCAAATGTTCTTTACCGACTTCACCTTTCAATTGCGCTAACTTATCCCAACTAAATTCATTACCATCAAACAAATATGACGTCACAATGACATGAGATGCACCGGCCTCTATATACTTAGCGGCATTGGTTAAATTAACACCTCCACCAAACTGCAAACCATGCGGCCATGCTTGTAAAGCTTTTAATACTTCGGCTTCGTTATCTGGGCCTAATGCAATCACATGACCGCCACGTAAATCATGTTGACGATAAATATTGGCATAATATGCAGCATCATATTGGCTAATAAAATTAGTCGCGGCACCTTGGTCATTCAAACTACCGCCAACAATTTGTTTTACTTTACCCTGGTGTAAATCAATACAAGGACGAAACTGAGTCAAAACAACACTCCTCTGTTTGAAGACTAAACGATCAATTCCTGATCTTTACCCATTTATTAGATTTTATAGTATACCCAAACTACTTGAAGATGCTATATCAGAGATTGACTCAGATAAAACATCCGCGAACACATTAAATACTCACTTAGAGTTAATATGCTATTCAATAGTGTCATAATTTTATGCTACCCTGTTATTGGTAATACATTAGTATGTAGACTCACGGGAGCTAGACTTGCAAAAGATTAAAATATCACTGACTAACTATACTGCAATTGCATTTTCAGCATTTCTGTTTATTACGATTAGTATATTAATTTCAATCAGTTATAATCGCATGTCAGAGATGGCTCATGATGCAGTTTCACAACAGTTTCAACGTTATGTTGACGATATTTATACTTCAGTGAGTGATAAATACAGACCCATAACACAACTTTTTGGTTACCTTAGTACCAGCTCTGATTGGAACCATAAACAAGCCTCCGATGTCAGTTTAATCAAAGCAACTGATCTAACTCGATACCTCGCGAAAGATACATTAACCAATTCGATTTATATGGGTTTCCCGAATGGTGATCTGCTGGGCGCACATAAACTAAGCTCTAAAACTAAACAATACTATTATGACGCACCTGAAAACGCCAAGTTTGTCATCGAAACGCTTACATACAAACAAGCTAATTCAAATGAACTTACCCGGGTCTACCTCAGCAACAATTTTGACGTCATTGATACGACAGTAACTAAAAATGATTTGTTGAATGTCTTCGAACGTACTTGGTATAAAATTGGTATGCAGAGCCCTAACCTAGTGCCAACACCTATATATAAAGATTTAAGAACAAATGAAGACTCATTGACGTTGGTACAAAAACACCGGTTTTCTGATGTTGTCATCGCAACCGACCTTAATATTCGAGCCATAGTCGATAGTCTAAAAGCTTCCGATTTAAGTAATGATGCTATTCGAGTGCTATTTGGTGACAAAGGCCAGTTCGTCGTTTATCACGATAATGATAGCCGCTTCTCTAATTTCAACGATGTATCAGTTGATAATGCGATGGGCAACCTGCTAAAAAAAGAAAAGTTTAAGACAATTGTCCGTGATAACCTCAATAGAAATAATCTTTTTTCCTTTAATTTAAAAGGTGAAGAATGGTTAGCTCAAAGCCACAACATAACATTCATGCAGAATAACAACGCACGCCTTCTCATTGCAGTGCCTAAAGATAGCATTTTAGGTCCATCAAAAAAAATGCTCCGAGATACCATGCTGATGTTAGTTTCAGTCGGGGTTTTATTCATTCCATTAAGCTGGTTATTCGCCCGTGTATTAACTCGACCTTTACGTACCCTCTCTGAACAAATTAAACAAGTGACGGCGTTAGACGTATCAGAAAGCGAAACAACACTGTCTCATATTAAAGAGATCGCAGAACTACAGCAATCAACGGCGAAAATGCGGAAAACACTGGATGATTTCTTACGCTTACTCACCATGCTCTCTAACGAACAAGATATTCATAGTTTATTAGAGAAAACCTGTTCTAAAGCCAGTGTGATGCTTGAAGCTGATAGTGCTTTTGTATATTTAAAATCTGAAGAAGATGACAGCATATTAGAACCCTTTATTTTGCATACTCAAGATGACAACATAAATGCGGATGTCACACAGTGCCCTAGTCTCTCGACACAATGGCCGTATGAAAAATTAAGAAACAATGTCAATGTCAAAGATATTCAATTTAATCTTATCCACCCAATGTTAAAAACAGCGTTAGTTAAAGCAGGCATACACTCCGAAAATAGCAATGTTTATACGTTGACTATCCCGTTAGTTGATCGCAGTGGTAATATTCTTGGTCTGCTTGGTTTTAGTTACAGTGAATGTCTTGTTGGTGAAGAATTGACGCATGTCATGGGTGTCTCAAAAGCATTATCGGACTTTGTCTCACTGTCTTTTGAAGGACAAGATTCAATTGCTAAACAGAAAAAGTTTCTTAACTCATTTATCAAACTGATTGCCGGTGCGATTGATACAAAATCACCCTATACAGGTGCTCACTGTCAACGCGTTCCCGAGCTAGCAAGTATGTTGGCCAATGCTGCTTGTCAGTCAACACAAAAACAATTTTGTAAGTTCAACCTGGATGCAGAGGGCTGGGAACAGCTCAATATCGCGGCTTGGTTACACGACTGCGGAAAAGTGACGACACCTGAATATGTCATTGATAAAGCGACCAAGCTAGAGACAATTTACAATCGAATTAATGAAGTAAGGATGCGATTTGAAGTACTTATTCGAGATGCGCAGATTCAAGCACTGACCGCTATTACACAGGGTGAATGTGCGAAACAAACCAACCAAATACTGGCTGACAACATACACCAAATCGAAGCTGACTTTGCATTTATTGCTAACTGTAATCTGGGCGAAAATTTTATTGATGATGATATGAAGGCCCGCATAGAAGCGATATCACAACAAACTTGGTTGCGTTTTCTCGATGATGAACTCGGACTTTCACCTGCTGAACTTGCACAAAAAGACAGAACAGGCCCTATCACACTGCCGGTAATGGAACCCGTGTTGTCAGATCGCGCCGAACACATGATCTCACACATTGATAACTCATTAGAATTAGAGGCACATTTACGCTTTAACATGAAACGCCCGCTGCACCGCAACAATCTTGGTGAACGGCATAACCTGATGATTCAACGTGGCACAATCAACACAGAAGAACGCTATATCATTAATCATCATGTGATTCAAACAATTACCATGTTGGAACAACTGCCATTACCGCCACATCTAAGCCGTGTACCCGAGATTGCAGGTGGTCATCACGAACAACTAAGTGGTCGAGGTTATCCGCGTGGTCTTCAGGAAGGAGACATATCCCTTGAAGCACGTATATTAGCTATTGCAGATGTATTTGAAGCGCTAACTGCGAGTGATAGGCCTTATAAAACAGCTAAGTCGCTGAGCCAAAGTATTAAAATATTAAGCTTTATGAGTAAAGATAAGCATATAGATAACGAGCTATTTAAACTGTTTTTAAGCTCTGGTATTTATCTTGAATATGCACATAAATACCTAAAACCGGAACAAATTGATGACGTCGATATCTCAGAGTATTTATAGCAACCACTGCTTCTGGGTTTTAGGCTTTAGTCTGTGAATTGTGAATTGTGAATTGTGAATTGTGGCTATTTTCTATATGCCAGAAACTAAAATGCCACCTATAAATAGATGGCATCAAATTCTGAATTCCTAGAAATTAGTAACCTAAATGTCTTGGGTAAGTGAATTTTAAATTATATAAATCACCAAAAACAGGTGTTGCAGGTACTGAATTTTTCATAGGGGTCACCTTCTAAATCATTAATCAAAAATCGAACCACGTGGCTCAGTTCATCTCGGTTCCTTGGAGGCGGTTTAACGGACTCATCCTTTGAGCATTTTTCTATCTTCTTGTTCAGAAGATGTGACCAATGTAACATAAATAAACCATTGCGCAAGCTTTCATTTGAAACCGATCACATAATCAATCAAATTAACTAGACAATATATACCCACGCTAAGCTTAATTAATCAACAGCTACATATTACGGCGATATTTACCACCGACTACATACAACACATCCGTCAGTTGGGATAGACTTGCAAATGGCGCTGCAGACATGAGCGCAGCAAAACTATTACTTTCACAGCCATGATTAGATAATAATGCCGTTTTCATTGCTGCCAATGACAACTCACCCTGCTGTTGATGTTGCTGCTTAAATTGTAAAACACCGTCTATCTGTTGCTGCTTTTTATTATCACTGCAGCGTACCAATTGTTTATTGCTCGATGGTATCGAATCATGGAACCCCTCATCCCTAGACATACAATTAACCCCTACCATATCGAGTTTTGCGCTGCCTTTTAATTTCTCGTAATACATGCTTTGCTGCTGGATCTGCGTACGTTGATAACCGGTTTCAATTGCACCAAGTACCCCACCACGACGGGCTAAACGATTAAACTCGCCATATACGGCTTCTTCAACCAGGTTAGTCAATAGCCCAATCACATAACTCCCTTGCAACGGGTTTTGATTTTTATTCAGTCCAAACTCACGATTAATAATGGATTGAATCGAGAGTGCACGATAGACCGAGTTTTCCGTTGGCGTAGTAATGGTTTCATCATACGCATTGGTATGCAGACTGTTACAGTTATCACAAAGCGCATAGAAGGCCTGTAAACTGGTTCTAATATCGTTTAAATCAATCTCTTGTGATTGCAGGCTACGTCCTGATGTTTGGATGTGATATTTTAATTTTTGGCTACGTTCATTAGCGTTATATACCGACTTTAATGTTCGCGCCCAGATTCGTCGTGCAACCCGCCCAATCACGGCATACTCGGGGTCCATCCCATTGCTAAAAAAGAAACTCAGCCGTGGTGCCACATCGTTTATATCCAGACCCTGCGCCAAATAATATTCTAATAAGGTAAAACCATTCGCGAGTGTAAAGGCTAATTGAGTGATTGGATTCGCCCCGGCCTCCCCAATATGATAACCACTCACTGACACAGGGTAAAATTTCGCTATCCCGTTGCGACTAAAATAGCCTTGCATGTCGGCCATTAATTTAAGGGCAAAGTCTAATGAGAAGATACATTCATTCTGAGCAATTTCTTCTTTTAAAATATCAGCCTGTAACGTCCCTCTGACCTTATCGTAAGTCGCGGTTTTCAACGCAGTGTATTCATCCTCTAAGCCCAGTAAATCAATCATTAACATCTGCCCTGAGATACCGAGTAACTTAAGTCCTAAACCATCATGGCCTTGCGGTAAATTGCCACGATAAACTGGCCGTTCGTTAGCTCTATTACGATTACTGCCACAAGACGACAAATACACGTTAATGAGTTTGTTGGCTTTTCGCCATAGATTCGCTTGCGTTAAATACAACTCAACTTGCTGGTCAATAGCGGTATGTAAAAACCACGCCATGAGGATTGGTGCAGGTCCGTTAATCGTCATCGAAACCGACGAGCCTGAATCACACAGGTCAATGCCGGAATACAACACTTTCATATTATCCAATGTGGCGATCGATACGCCTGACATACCAATGCAGGCAAATACATCAGGACTGATAGCGGGATCGTGTCCATACAAGGTATTTGGGTCAAATGCCGTAGACAATCGAATCGACTTTTGACCTTTAATTAAATAATGAAAGCGTTTATTGGTGTCTTCTGGCAAACCTTCTCCGGCAAACATCCGTGTCGGGTCTTCATCATTGTGTCTGGTGGGAAAAACGCCCGCGGTATAAGGATACTGCCCAGGGAGATTTTCATTCAGTAGAAAAGCGGTAATGTTATCCCAATGCCTCTCGTTTGGTTTTGCCACGTGGGGGATCACGGTACCACTTAAACTGACAAAATGATCGCGATGCTCACCATATGATTGATGGCAAGCAATGGTATCAACGCCCTCTTCAATTCGTTTAAGTGCTAATTCGTCATCGTCTCTAAACCAAGCAAGTAAAGCTTGCCTAAGTGGGACAGAAATCTGGGCCAAAAGCTTGTTATAACGTGATCTTAACGGGGGTAATAACGCTTTCAGTGAGGCATCGGTGACTAAGAAACTATCCGTATCAGACTCATTATCTACATCCGCTTGAGGATAACGAGCGAGTTTCGCCGGTAAACAAGGATCACCTAAGTCGCTTAACATCTGATAGCAAGTATGTAGCGTTCTAACTTGCTCTATTTGCTGGCTATTCTGCGCTGTTATATCGACATAATGATTGTAAATAGCGGTTAAATAGTCCGAGTTTTGTAACTGCAACTGACTCGTCGTTAGGGTCCAATCATAACGCGGGTATGTCGTTAATGTTTGTTGGTAAGCATTTTTTACATCGGTCTGTGCCGTAAAAGGTAACTTGGTCATCAAAAATGCAATAAAACGACCAAAACCATGATCGTTATAATGGCTCGCTACCATAGCAAAGATGGGAAGTTCATCACTCGCAATATTACTTTCGTGCTGGTTAAAACGCCATTGCTGCTGCACATCATTAAAGGCATCTTCACTACCTTGTTGATCCGCTTTATTGAGCACCACAGCATCGGCATATTGTAACATCTCTATTTTTTCTAATTGGCTACTGGCACCATAATCCTTGGTCATTAAATAAAGGCTGAAATCAACCATATCAACAATGGCACTATCACTTTGACCGATACCCGCGGTTTCAATTAATACCAGGTCAAAGCCGTGGTTAATTAACATCGGCACGCAGGTTTGTAATGCTAGACTGACTGACACATTGGCCTGTCGTGTGGCAATAGAGCGCATGAATAATCGTTCGTGCGGCAAGCTATTAATACGAATACGATCACCGAGCAAGGCGCCGCCAGTTTTTTGCCAACTGGGATCGACGGCTAAATACGCAACCTTGATATCCGGATAAAGCTGTAATAACGCCCGTAATAATTCATCACTAAATGTACTTTTACCCGCACCTCCCGTCCCTGTGATCCCCATCACCAACGATTTTTTGGCTGGCGATCTAGAAGACAATACCGATGACACTTTATCTTTACTGACTCTTGTACTAGTGCCGTTATTAGCTAACCGGTTTTGCTCAATCGCCGTAATTAATTGTCCAAAATACAAATCAGTTACCGGGGATACGCCCGGTTTTTTAACCTTAAACTTCGCGTTACCTTTTGGCTTAATCGCCATTAAACGCCCGAGTAAATCACTGATCATCTCATCTAAACTCAGCACATCGGCACTGGTATATACACGGGAAACGCCTTGTTCTTCCAACGTTCGAGCTTCGTCAGATGTTATCGTTGCACCACCACCAACAAACACCGCAGGTTGAGCGCCAACATCAGCGAGACTAGATAATAAGTAACCAAAATAGGCATTATGCCCGCCCTGATAAGAGCTCATCGCAATCGCGTCAACGTCTTCTTGCAATGCAGCCGTCACCACATCATTAACTGAACGATTAATACCTAAGTGGATGACTTCAACTCCCCGCGCTTGTAATAACCGCCGTACAATATTAATTGCAGCGTCGTGACCATCAAACAGACAGGTCGCTGTTAATATTCGCAAGGGATACTTGGTTGAAGTCGTTTTCATCACTCTTCACTCCATACTTGTTATAAAATATTGCTGTAAAAAATTGTTATAAAATCTCGTAATCACGGGGTACTTGTATTAACTATCCAGCGCTAGGTCTGCCATTAACACAGCTAAGAATCGAGCGGCTTCGCCACCAGTGATAGACCGATGATCAAAGGTTAATGACAAGGGTAACAAGGTGAGTTCGACAATTGTCCCTTTACCATCATCCGACGCTGTCTTGTTTAAATTAGTGTAGGCAAGTTGCTGAAATAATCGGCCGGTACCAAGGATTGCTACAGTAGGGGGCATGACGATTGGATTCGCATATTTACCGACCATACTGCCAAAGTTAGATAGGGTGATGGTATTGCCGCGTAAATCGTCCGCCGCTATTTTTCGCTGTGAGACTAATTCTTTGATGGTATTAATTTTGTCACGCATCGCGCGTGCACAGTAACGTTGCGCATCGCGGATCACTGGCACAAATAAGCCATCTTGGGTATCTACCGCTAAACCTAAATGCATGGGTTTAATGATACGACGACCAATTGCATGACTGTCATACCAAGCATTCAATGTTGGTTCTGCTGCACACGCAAGTGCCATTGCTCTGATTAAGCGTACCGTGATATCACCCAGAGCAAACCACGCTGTAATATCAGCATCATCATGGAGCGTCACAGGAACAACTTCGGCATGCGCTTGGGTCATCGCTTTGGCCATACTGCGGCGAACACCTTTCAGTGGTACGAGTTCACCCACATCTGCAAATATTTTAACCACACGCTCTACGTCTGCAGCTGTAATGGTACTGTGTGGGCCAGAAGGTGTAACAATGCTTAAATCAATATTGTATCGATGTGCTAATGCCCGTACTGCTGGCGTTGCTTTTACGCCAATACTGTTGCCCGATACCGATTGCGGCGTTTCTTTTAACTTAGTGTCGGATGTATGCAATTCCCCAACAACAGATGTCGAGGCTTTTACTGGTTCGCGTGTTGCAGCACCATTTTCACTCGATATTACGGTGCCCTCTTCTACGAACTCAACAAGTGGATCGCCGGTATGAATAATGTCACCACGTTCACCATACAGTTTCACCACAATAGCGTTTTCAGGACACGGGATCTCGACAATGGCTTTTGCCGTCTCCATCGACACCATTAACTGGTCTGCCGTCACGACATCACCAGGTTTAATAAACCATTCAACAATTTCAGCTTCGGGCAAGCCTTCCCCTAAATCAGGTAATTTGAAAATATGCATCAGAACTCCATGACTTTGTTAACGGCGGTAATAATTTGCGCAACGCTTGGCATATAATATTTTTCCATTTTAGCTAAGGGCATTATGGTGTCATAACCGCTCACGCGTATGACCGGAGCCAACAACGTCATCAAGCCTTCCTCAGCAATAATGGCTGCGATTTCAGAAGCTACCCCACCACTTCGAGCTGCTTCAGACACGATCACACAGCGACCCGTTTTTGCTATCGAGCTTAATATCGTGGTTTTATCGATGGGTTTAATCGAGGCAAGATCAATAACTTCCGCCGATATATTACGTTCCGCCAACTGATCTGCTGCTTGTAAGGTTTCGTATAACATTGCTCCCCAACTAATTAAAGTCACGTCAGCACCTTCGCGCAGGGTAAAGCACACATCTAACGGTAATGCTTGGCCGTTATTATCAACAGATTCAGTTTGTAACCGGTATATACGCTTTGGTTCTAAAAACACTACAGGATCAGGGTCTCGAATTGCAGCCAGCAACAAACCGTAAGCCCGTCCAGGAGAAGATGGAATAACCACACGAATACCGGGAAGATGCGCAAAAATAGCTTCGGTACTTTCACTGTGATGTTCAGGTGCATGAATACCACCACCATACGGCGCACGTAACACCATAGGACAGGTTAAACGGCCACGCGTACGATTACGCATTCGACCGGCATGACATAAGAATTGATCGAATGCAGCATAGATGAACCCCATAAATTGAATTTCGACAACGGGTTTCATCCCCTGCGCTGCAAGACCAATTGCCATACCGCAAATGAGTGATTCGGCTAAGGGAGTATCAATAACGCGCTCACGCCCAAACTCTGCCTGTAATCCTTCTGTCGCACGGAAAACACCACCATTAGCACCAATGTCCTCACCCAGTAAGACGACATTTTCATCTTCTGCCATTGCATCAAACAAGGCATGATTAACTGCATCAATGAGTGTCATGTCCTTCATTTTTCACCTTCCTGTGAGACCGTGTTTCGAACTTGCTCTAACTGGTCTAAATACTGATCGGGCAAGGTTTCATACAGATATTCAAACATGGTGGTTGGCGACGCAGGTGGAATAGCAAGATAGCGCGTTACCGCGGCATCAATCTCCTCACTACACTCTTTTTCTAACAGCGTTATGGCGGCATTATCAATGATCAATTCATCCATGAGTAAATTTCGCAGTCGAGTCATGGGCTCTTTCTGCCAAGCTTCTCCGACATTATCCTCATCACGATAACGAGAAGCATCATCGGCAGTGGTATGATCGGATAACCGATAAGAAATGGTTTCAATTAGATGCGGTCCTTGCCCTTCTCTGGCTCTGTCGATAGCGGCTTTAATTTTGATATAACAAGCAATCACATCATTGCCATCTACTTGTTCGCAGCTAATCCCACCAGCAATGGCTTTTTGCGCTAATGTTTCACAACTCGATTGCTCATCGCGCGGCAAAGAAATAGCCCATTGGTTGTTATTGATAATAAATACTAGGGGTAACTGCCATACTCCAGCGGCATTAACTGATTCATAAAAATCACCCTTGGATGTCGCGCCATCGCCACAAACAACAACTGCAACACGTGGCTCTTTACGTAACTTCATGGCATAACTGATACCAACAGCATGGCAACACTGACTAGCAATAGGGATGGTACAAGGCATATCTTCTCGCGGCCCCTTAAAATCCATCCCCCGCTCATCCCCACCCCAGTACATTAAGATCTCTTCGGGTGTTACCCCACGAATAAGTACCGCAGCTGTTTCTCGGTAAGCTTGAATAAAAACATCTTCTGCGCGCATCGCTTTACCTATCGCCGCCCCTACCGCTTCTTGACCTAGGCAAGAGGCATAAGTACCAAGACGGCCGGTACGTTGTAACGCAATGGCTTTACAATCAAAAGTGCGGGTAAATAACATCCATCGATAAAATTCAACAAGCAATTCGTTACTCACACCGGCGGCAGAAAAATATTTAAAAGGTTCTGACAGTTTGCCTTTTTCATCAAGATATTGGGTATAACCAACGCGGAATGTACTTTCGACCTTAACGGTATTTTTATTCATAATCAGCTCCGGAAAATGGTCCCGTCAGTATCTTTTCAGCTAAACTATTAGCGACATCAACTGTCGAACTGTTTTGCTGCTCTGCTTGGATAAATATAGCTAATAGCGTGTCATACAAGGCCGCCAATTTATGCTGCACCACATCCGGTTTATTAAGATAGGTGATCTGTAATACCCCCCCGGAATTAATGACATAGTCAGGCGCATATAAAATGTCTTTGGCAGCCAACGCATCCGTCATATTCGGATGTTGTAATTGGTTATTAGCAGAACCAGCAATGATGGAAGTGTTTAATTGGGCAATAGAATGTGCATTAATCACTTGGCCTAATGCACACGGTGAAAAAACATCACAATGAACAGCATAAAGGTCATCACCAGTGACAATATCAGCGCCGAATTCATCGACCAGTCGCTGTGTTGCTTGCTGATTTGGGTCGGCGATCGTTAACTTGGCTCCGTCATTGTGCAGTAACTTCGCCAATGCATAACCTACATTCCCAACACCTTGAATTGCCACATGAAGCCCGGCAAGTGACTCCTGTTGCAACTTAAATTTAACCGCCGCTTTTATCCCATAATAAACGCCTTTCGCTGTATGCGGAGACGGGTCTCCCGACGCTAACCCTGCCGTTGTCGTGCACATAACATGGTTTGTTTGACTGGCGATTACGTCCATATCAGCAATCGTCGTACCGCTGTCCATGGCAGTAATGTAACGACCACCTAAACTTTCAACAAACCGCCCAAACGAGGTAAACAGCGCCTTACGATCCGTTAAATTTTTAGGTTTTAAGATAACCGCTTTACCGCCACCAAAAGGTAGTCTATTTATTGCCGTTTTATAACTCATGCCAGCCGCTAAACAGCAAGCGTCTTTAACAGCAGCATGAGCTGAAGGGTAATTAATCATTCGGCAGCCACCAATAGCAGGGCCTAACTTGGTACTGTGAATAGCGATAATGGCTTGTAACTGCGTTTCTGGATCACGCCAGAAGTGCACATCGCTGAATGGATATTGTTCAGCCATGTCAAATAGATCGGTAGACTCTATAAAGCTTGCCATGAACGGTTCTCCAACCTTGGGTTGTGAATACCCTGAAGACGCACAGTTAATTACATTTTAAGTCATTGGGTATAAAGGAGGTTACTCTATGGATAACTATAGACACGATACGCAACAGTGCCCATTCGCAAACCCTTTATCGTGACGAAGAACGCGTCAGCGGTGAAAGTCTAAAAAATGAGCTAAGGACATCTCAAGCAGCTAGGCTAGTCTGCTCTTAATACTAGAAAATTCGCTGAAAGCTAACCATTGTGGGATGTTTTGCATCAGATATGAGGTACCACTAATAACCAAGTTACCATTAGACTCAGCCTTAGATAGGTTGGTGTCGCCCAGCCATAACTGAGTCATTGTTTTTAGGTCAGTAATGAAATTTATATCAGGATCAAATCCTGGATCATCAACACAGAGATCAATTTCACCATTTTCTGCCAGCAACCACCAATTGCGATAGACTTTACTCAAATCTTTAAATTCAAAATGTAATACAGTGCGGCCCTGAGGTAATGCTGAACTATTAATAGTGCGGCGCATGTCCCACATTAACAATTCGACACTCAGATCATCATCCGACATTTGACTTCGCACCCAACGAGATCCCCACTCTCCCAGCCCCATCACAATAGGCTCTAGTTCGCGCCCAGCTTGAGTGAGATGATACTCATTACTCCGGTTATCACTGGACCGTTTAAGCTCGACCAGACCACGTTTTTGCAAAATATTGAGTCGTTGCGATAGCATAGTGGGAGAGATTAATGGCAAACCACGTTTAAAATCATTATAACGGTGACTGCCGCACAACAGTTCACGTATTAACAACAGAGTCCAACGTTCCCCCAGCGCCTCGCAAGCTTTGGCGATAGGGCAAAACTGTCCGTAACCTTTCATTTTCATCCCCCCCTTAGGCCGCTCCAATAACGCTACAGTTTCCGTAGTTTAAGCTACAGTTTCCGTACTTGATGAATTATAGACGATCAACTGTACTTGAAGTATCACACCACCAATATAGAAGCTTCAACATGGACATTAAAAATACATACCAAGGTAGCTGTTTTTGCGGCGAGGTTAAATTTACTGTCACAAGTGAACCAAACCTGACGGCTTATTGTCATTGTGACTCCTGTCGTCATTGGTCTGCTGGGCCTGTAAGTGCTTTCACTTTATGGCAACCCTAATCCCTAAAAATTACTCAAGGGCAGAACAAAATTAACAGCTACAACAAAACACCCGGCAGTACTCGTAAGTGGTGTAAGTGCTGTGGAGGCCACCTTTTTACTGAGCATCCAGACATGGGATTAACAGACGTGCCCGCTGCTGTACTACAGGATTTTTCCTTCGAGCCGACGCTGCATGTCAACTACAAAGAATCAGTGCTGCGGATAACAGATGGTTTACCCAAAATAAGTGATTTACCAAAAGAGGCTGGAGGTTCCGGTAACTTATTAACTGAATAATTACTAAGCCATATATATCCAATCCAGATGCTCACTAATCACCATGTGGCATAAAAATGAAATTATTTACTCACTCACGGAGAAACACTCATGAACATAAAAGTTGCAATTGCACAAAAACCACCAGTGCTGCTCGATCTTGAAGCATCAATCAATCAGGCTGTGGAAACAATCAACGAAGTAGCAGATGAAGGAGCGCAACTGGTCGTATTTCCCGAGGCATTTCTGCCAGGTTATCCCACTTGGATATGGCGGCTCCGTCCAGGGGGAGACATAACTCTTGGTAATGAAATTCACACGAAATTAAGAAATCATGCAGTCAATATCGCTAACGGCGATCTTGATAGAATCTGTGAAGCTGCGACTAAAAATAATCTTGTTGTGGTGATGGGAATGAATGAGATTGACTCGGAATTTAGCGGCACTACATTATTTAATACTGTGGTAGTGATCGGATTTAACGGTGCTATTTTAAACCGCCACCGAAAAATGATGCCAACAAACCCCGAGCGTATGGTTTGGGGGTTTGGGGATTTGGCGATGCCAGTGGCCTCCGAGTTGTTGATACTCCTGTTGGTAGGATCGGTTGCCTGATCTGCTGGGAAAATTATATGCCATTGGCTCGCTACGGCCTATTTGCTCAAGATATAGATATTTATATCGCTCCAACTTGGGATAGTGGTGATACTTGGATCGCTTCAATGAATCATATTGCTCGCGAAGGTGGTTGCTGGGTTTTAAGCTGTGCTACAGCAATACAAGGTAAAGATATTCCAGAGACGTTTCCACAACGAGACGAGTTGTTTCTAAGTGATGAATGGATAAATTCGGGCGATGCTGTCGTAGTTAAACCTTTTGGTGGTGTTGTAGCCGGTCCGCTCCATCAAGTGAAGGGTGTTTTATTTGCCAATATAGATTTAGATGCAGCTCGAGATTCTCGCAAAGCTTTGGATGTAACTGGTCACTATAATCGACCTGATATTTTCCATTTAGAAATAGATCGTCGCACAATGCCTCCGCTAACATTCATCGATAACACGACTATCGACTAGTACAATAACCCAGCCATTTTTGTCCAAGAATGAGTTAGCTAGTCTTGCTAACTCAAAATTGCCCCTTTCTGCGTTAGTGCTTTTACTCAGCAGCAATAAGGGCATAGTTATTTGCCATCGATTTTCTCATGTAAAACATCTCCACCTATGGAGATGGAGATGGAGATGGAGATGTTTAGTTTAAAAGAAGACTATCGGTAATAACTAATCATACTCAATAAACCTCACATTCGTGATAGCCTCTTGTGAAAATTGTGCGATAAACGCCTGCCAGCGTGTTGTCATAGCTGCTAACCAAGCTTGCGGATCTTGTATTAAGCTTGGCTCCATAGAATAAAGCGTTAGAACCCAATCGTCTCCAAGTACCTCGATAAAAATTTCACCAACAATATTTTTGTTGATCTGTTTAGAATCAATATCACGGCCAATAACATCACAAAGAGGCGGTAATTCTCGTTCTTCTTTTGCCCACTTTAGCGCTGCTTCGTAAATATGCCTCGATTCAGGTTGAGTTCTGGGCAAATGTTCCGCGGTAAACTCAAAATCACTGCATATTGGCTTAGGTAGTGCTTTTATTTCCGGAAAGGCCTCATCGTAAGTCGGAAACTCGCCTTTTACTAGCCACTGCGGCATATAATCAGTTTCAACCTCTGGTACTAGGCCGAACCTATCATAGGCATAAGCCGCAATGCCCGTGATACAAAGCGCAATCATTGCCTCTGCATCATGTGACCTATCTTCATTATCATAGTAGGCTTTATGTGCCTGCAGTGCGTGCAACAAGCTACTCTGATAATGTGATTCTCTCTCTGCGCTGTGAACAACGCAGATCAATTCAACCAAGGGTAAATAGAGATGATTAACGTATTCTTTCTGCTCCTCCCACTCCACATAAAAATGAGCAGACGCTTCTACCACCTTGTCTCTTAGCTTACGCATATCTGCGTAGGGGTTAAACATACCTTTGCATAGTTCGGCAAATGCAAGATTAAACCCATTAATCTTACCCGAACTATATGGCTTTGAAATGATATTATCAGCAACTACCTCACAACTATGCCCTTCTAACGTGAGTGTTATCTTTTTACCTTCATGTAACTGAGAAAAGACACCCAACATCCCTGACTCTGGAAATGTATACAGGTTACGCATAATTTGGGTTTTAGGTTTATTTAGTAAATAACTTTTCCCAATTAAAGCTTGTAATCCATTTACACTACATAAATTCCGATAACGACTTGCATTAAAATTACTTAGTTTTCGTCTTTCCCAATTTTTAATATCACTGACATAATCTGAATTTATTCCTTCCTGTATTGAAGGGCTAAGAGTGTCGAACTTATTAAATCTATGATGTATCAATGTCATGTTGGTTTTCCTACTATCCGCCATTAAATGTCCATATAAATAAAATTAATCATGTCCGAAAATACAGCCTAAAATTAACGTGTTAAATGACTAATCTACTGATTCTATGATAGTTTAATGTATTGCTACGATTTTTTATATATGTTTAAAAAGGGCTTATGCAGATTTTTGTATAATTAACTTAGGGTTACAGCTGTATCAGTCACGCTAAAACACTAATTGAATACGTCTACATATCGACTTAGCATAGTTTCTGTAATGCGAATAATAGGCACTGAAGCTTAAGCTCCAACACGGTTTTGTCCAAGAATGAGTTAGCTAGCCTTGCTAACTCAATGTGAACACCAAGGGACTCTGTCGTACCATAACTACCAAGCGACTCTGTCGTTTTTATAATTACCAAGGGAAATTGACGGATCAAATTTTTAAGTAATCCTCTGAGTATCACTGTGTACTTTTCAGAGGTTACTAAGGATGATCGTGATGAATTCCCAATCCCAGCTCACTGTTGATGTGATTGCTAAGGTTGCTGAAGGCAAAATTAGCATTCTTAATGCCTCAAAACTGCTCAATAAGTCCAGTCGAACCATTGAACGTTATCTCCGCCGATATAAAAAAGATGGCATTCGTTTTGTTATCCATGGCAATACGGGGAAAACACCAACCAACAAGATCCCCGACTCATTGAAGCGACAAGTTCAGTCACTCATTAAAGATAAGTACTATTATTTCAACCTGTTGCACGTCATTGATATTTTGAGGGTGAGAGAAGGAATTCAAGTGAAGCGTGAAACGCTTCGCTCTTGGGCTCATGCTATTCACCATGTGAAACGGGCTAAACATCGTCGTTCAAAAGTGAGAAGAAGGCGTGAACGGATGGAATCATCGGGATTAATGCTGCAAATGGATGGCTGTCCACACCTGTGGTATGGGGATAAGAAGTCTTGCTTAATATGCGACCAGTGATATCCATGCTGAATTCTTTCCGTCCGAGACTACCGATGGTTGCATGAAAGTGATGAAGGCTTATATCGAGAAGCGAGGGCTGTTTAAAACTCTGTACGTTGATAGAGCGGGCATTTTTGGGGGACCTCTTCTCACAAATGCAAAGGGCATGTGAAGAACTCGGGATCGAGATCATCTTTGCCAATTCACCCCAAGGTAAAGGTCGGGTCGAACGCGCATTTGATACCTTCCAAGACCGCTTGGTTCCAGAGCTTCGGTTGGCAGAGATAACGGACATGGACAGCGCTAATCATTACCTGAAAAATACCTTTATTCCAGATTATTGGTTGAAACAACTCACTGTCCATGCAAAGAATATTAATTCGGAATTTAAACCAGTCCCAGCGTACATCAACCTTGATGCTATCTGTGTTCAGAAATAATACAGAAAAATCCGTCGTGATCATACCTTCAGTTACAACAACACCATGTACATAATCGATTCCCCTTTAAGGCATTCAATCGTGAACCAGAAAGTAGAAATACGGAAACAGTTGGGTGGCGGCTTTACCGTTTATTTTGCCGATAGAAAGCTCATCACGTCTGAAATCAAGGAACCATGCAAGCTAACTGAATACGGGGAAGAAGTGCAGAAAAAAATCGATGCCATTGACCTCGCAGAAGAGCTGGGTAACTTATCTGAAGCGGCTCGAATAAGTGGTTGCTCAAGGGAAAGCATCTACAATAATCGACGCCTGCTTGAAACTCAGGGACCTCTGGCGCTTAAACGGATGTATGGTATCCCTCGTCATACCAATCGTATAGACCAAGATGTTGAAGATAAAGTCATAGAGCTAACATTAGAAAAACCTCACCTGACCCAAATCCCTATCAGCAGTGAAATGATGATAAGACACAATATATCAATCAGTCACTCGACAATTAGAAATATCTGGGTAAGAGAAAAACTGAATACTAAGGTGTTACGGATCGAACGTGCAGGAGCATTAGCGAAAGCAACATATTAAAATGAGGGGGGTGGACTAAACTTAACAGTGTAAATGACAAAGTCCCACGGTAATTACTCCGTCACACTCCCTCGGTAATCACATAATAGGACTAACTCAAAATTGCCCCTAAATGCCTTAAGTAACTGCTCACCCAAAATATATTCATATCGTTATTCCATACATTAAATCATGAAAAATTGATCGGCTGAGTTGATTATATTTATGGATAAAGAAAATTGCTAGATAGGATGATTTTATACAGTGTTATTGGCATTTTGGTAAACTGAGTCTCAATTTGTCAAAAGGCAATCAGGTTTATCTTGAACCATGAAACTAATATCAATATAATCAATTACATAGCTAGTTTTGTATATAACTTACAAGACTAAATAAATAATTTACAGGACGACTCGTTTTCCCATAAACATGTAATTAATAAATTTGAAGTATAATCTTACTTTTCAATTAATCACCTTTTATTGAGGAATGTATTTGGCAAATCAAGAGTCCTGTTATACAAACGTTACATGTCATAAATTATGAGTATCTACGAAGAAGAATTAGAAGGTCGAGAGTTCGATTGGTTCGCAATAGATAGCGAAGGAAATATCAGCTTATTCTCAACTGCTGGTGAAGGCTCAATACCTTGCCTAGTTATTGAAAGTTATGCGGAACATGACGATATTTCGGAGCGACTCGACTCCCCAAATTGGGGATGCTCAGAAGTTTGGTCTGATTATGCCCAACTTGGGTTTTATGTGTTTGACTGGAATTTACATGGTGGCCCCTATAAAAGAGAACGTGAACCTACGAGTAATATGGACACTGAGTTAAAGAGAAAATTAATGGCAATGGCTAGTATTCCTTCGTTACCAGTAAAGTTCACGGAACTAAAGGAAATGGCAAATGTGTAGCTCAGCATGTAACAAGTCAAAGCACTCTGACTTGGTAATGCTGTCCCCTTTTTTATTCCCAAAAGCCGCCAACTTCACCAAACCGGTGTTTCGGCGTTGGTACCTAGGAAAGTATGAAGCAAATATTCAACGGAATTGATGTAACTTTGATAAACGAGCCTCATTATTCGGTCAATTCGACAGATAATATTCGTTCATATGAAGTTGAACTCTGTAGAAATAAAAAATACCGACATTCTTCAGCACATGGTTTATTCGTTGGCGATATCGATAGCCCTGAATCATCAGTTATATTTTTAGGTGTTGGCGGTGCGACAGGAGTGCACGAATACTCTTTCACCATTAACGACGATATTTGTTATGTTGCTTCAGGAGACTCTATTTATTCTCTTAAGCTTCCACACTAGAACTTATTTGGGTTAAAAAAGTTGATTTTGCTACTTGCTTTGGTGTCGTTTGGGTAAGTGAGTACGATTGTTTAATTTCTTGGGGTGAATTAGATATACGCCGATTAAAATCCAATGGAGACAAAATCTGGACAGTATCAGGCCCAGAAATTTTCACAGAGGGTTTTGAGTTTGCTGACGACAGCGTATTAGTTACGGATTTCGACGGTATTGCTCATAGAATATCTATTGAAACAGGTCTGTCGGTGCAAGTCGGAACATAACAAGAATTTAAAGTGAGACTGCTAACAGTTTGCTTGGAGAGTGATGAGTAAGGAAGTTAAAGTTGAAGTAGCAATATATAAGTTTACTGCAGCAGACCATAGATACTCAGTTCAGAGTAAACTTGGTGTGCCTGATGGTATCAGAGGTTGTTTTGGCAAAAGGAAAATATTTTTGATATCCCAATATGGCCAAGTAGAGTTTCACTTCTCTCCTCAAGACGCCCTTTTACTCATTCATAGTGAAAATGAGTTGGGTGAATCGGTGTTGAGTGAAAAGTTTGAATAGCGAGCTTAGGCATTTAACAAACCAGTCCATCGGACTCGGTAAACGCAGAAAGTCGCAGCCAGCACTGAAATTCCAGTACTAGAAAGGACTCTCTGCGAATGGCAAAACCTTCAACCAGTGAACTGACTGGTAAGGCAGCCTATTAATGAGTTCGGATTAGATTTCTATTATCTCATCACAGCTACTATGACCAATATATTCCCAGTCCAGACTGCTGGTTTGATCTGTTGGGAAGGTCCCATACTTTTCTGTATTCAGGCGGAAGTAGTCATTGGTTTTCGTGTAAGGGTTGCGATAATAATAGACATCGCCAACATTGCCACTCAGGGAAACATCCCACGGGTGGATATTGCAGAACCCTGCTGCCTCGCCTGTATCATAGATGTTAGTGCTGAACGTGAACGTACGATTTTCAGCTCCCCTCTCTGACGAATTTGAAGACAAGAACAACGTATTGTTCTCGGTCTTGGCTGATAATACCCGATCGTCGAACTCATTCTTCAACAGGTCATCGTTCCAATCCCACTTCTGCGTCAGAGATGGCGTACATTGGCTAACCCTGCTCAGGTCGTCGCCGTCCAGGCACTGCGAAATATCATCGACTGACACATAGCGTCCCAGTTCATCGTAGATAAAGGACTGTTTAGTATCCTTACGATCACAGCCTACAAGCGCAATAGTGCCGTTATTACTGTAATCAACAGAGATACATTTATTTTTAAACGCACCCATTTGCAAATTCACCGGATTGCCACCTAGGAAGATTGCATGATCCCAATTCACTGTAAAGGTGCGCTCTACATTCACACGCTTCGGGGTAAAATCACGTCCCTGAAAACTTCTCCAACCACCAACACCAATGAAATGTCGATAAATACCCATACGGATTGGGCTAAAGTTGACTGATGTATCGATGGTGAAACTGGTCTTGCCTGTCTCATCAGAGTTAGCTGCATAGAACACCTCCATCTGAGGGGTGAAATTGCTGTAGCCAATTGGCTTGATCAGAGACTTGTTAATGATGTCATTAGGAAAATCGGAGATCAAGTCCAGGGTGGATAGGGTTCGAAGGTCGTCTGCTGATTTATATTCTTCTCTCTGCCATGTGGTGACAAATGTGCGATCATTCGGGGTGGATAATTTAATGGCGTAATCCGTTGTTTTATACGAGAACCATTTTTGTGAAGAGTAAGAAGCATTAGCTTCCAATTTGGCTTTCGGTCCATCTTCACTCACTTCAACACTAGTAGTTCCACCAATGGTGAAGCCTTGAACCTCTCGGTGTTCATAATTACTCTGAACATTGTCCGTTGGGTATTTATAAATAATCCTTGCCTTACCGTTCGACGAAGAGACACCGACCTTATAGTCAAGGGCAATGGCATCATAGGTGTACTCTCCTATCCAGCCATCAACAATGCTAATGTTGCCAGGTCTAAACCATAACGTTCGGTCAATGCTGTCATTCAGATGTATACCACTCCCCCGGGAATCCCCAGCCAGCGTCACACGTACCAGTTTTTTATCAGGCGCAGTCTGACTGCCGAATTTGACAGGGAGTGAACGCAAGAGATCCACTTTATAAATTAGAGATATGTTGGGTGTATCGCAATAAACCGATTTGTCTGATGAACCCCATAATTGCCCCGAACTAAAACTGCACTCCCCATCAGATATAGGACGGTTAGCTGACACATAGAAAGAAAGCGCCGGTGAGCCTTGTGACTTTTTAATGGTCAGCGGTGCAGAGAAGGTTGTGATATTTGCTGTTTCCAGTGCACTGACATTAGGGTCTTCTGGGCTGCTGACTGGAGTATAGAGGAGTGAACCTTTGAATGCGGAAATAACAAGGAAGTCTTGCTCAAAGGAAATACCAGTAATTTTACTGACTTTATCGAGCGCACGTTGTTTCTGTTCAGGGCTGGTTAACGATGAAAAATCTAACAGGTACTTATTTTTATTACCGACAACCTCCCGTTCAATATCCTGTAAGGTCAGTTTTTGTAACTCACCGCCTTCCTTTAAAAGCGAAGCTGCATTGAAATATACAACATTCTGGCTGTTAGTTAACTGTTTAACAATATTGACTGCACCATCCGTCATATTGTTTGTGACTTCAAAGGGTTGGCTTAATACAGCCGAGGATGCCAGCAGCAGTGTACTGAGCATAAATACGTTTTTTTTCATTTTATTTTTTCCTATTTATTGACCTAATATCAGATAATTAACAACCATTCTAGATCAAATACTGGATGATTGCACCACTTATTAAGCAAATACCGGACGATTAACAACCAATAGCACCTACCCTGTTGATCTCCCACTCTAAATACAAATAATTATCATTACATTTAGATGCAAATAGTTGAAAGATATTACAAGTCGGACTGACCTTACCCGATTTTCGGAAATCAACGGCCTACTTCATACCTAATGTCCGACGAACTTTGGGCAAAGAGCGAGGTTGATATACCTGAGGTTTGCGTTTGGCATGTGATCGCCACAATCCATCCATTGACGTAGTGTTTCAATGCCCACAGAAATAACATATAGCTCGGTGAGTTTTTCGTGTGCGAGAGTTGGACCAAAATCGAGGTAATGGATTTGCACTAACTCTAGAACATGTTGCTTGAATTTATAAGAATGGTGATGGTTACTGGGCTGGCACGTCTATGTGAAATCAAACCTTCAGTACCATGTTTTAAATATTGCTTCGTCAGTCGATATACTTGTCGTGGACTGAGGTTAAGAAGCGCGGCAGCATCGATGCCAGAGATACGTTTATCAATAACATTTTTGATGATGTTAATTCAGTATATTTCAATATCAGCCATAGTGAGTAACATGGCACAACTCGATACTTGGATTAATTACGACCAAGTATACCAAAATGTGACATATCTAAATTGTTAAAATGTGACATTACTATATTGCACTTACAATTTAAAACCCGATCACTCCGTATAATACACGTTAAGGTTAATTGGTTATAGTATCAGTTAGATACCATCACTTATCCTACAAAAGCTAATGACTATCGGCTAGTAAAATAACTCTAACGCAGTTATGCCCACAAACGGGCTGGCTCACCTAGCTAACTCAAAATTGCCCCTTTCTGGCTTAGAGTCCTTACTCTGTCATAATATGTGCATATCGATTTGTCATATATTTTCTCATGCAAAATTTACCAACCCAGTTGATCATAGTTATGCGCCAAAAAAACTATTAGATAAAGTGATTTTATATAGTGTATTGGCATTTTGGTTAAAGCTGTTTCGAATTATCAAAAGGCCGTCAAGTTTATCTTGCAGCCTAAAATTAATATTAATATACTCAATTACATAGCAATTTTTTGTATATAACTTATAAGACTAAATAATTTACAGGTTGACTCGTTTTCCAATAAAAATGTAATTAATAAAATTGAAATATAATCTAATTTTTCAATTGATTAATCTACTTTCATTGAGGTGAATAAATTTGGTAAATCGAGGCTCCTGTTATACAAACACCAAGAGGAAATTGTGCATAAATCGAAGAAAATCACGCTAGTCTTATTGACTTTGACTGTTCCAAGCATGGCTTATGCTAATGCAGGTGTGCCAATGTTATTTTTAGCAATGCCAGCATTTTTGCTTTCGCTAGTGCCAATCATCACTATTGAATCATTGTATATATCAAAGAGTTTGGAGCTGTCGATTAGTCAATCTTTGAAAACGGTAAGCATCTCTAATTTGGCTTCAACCATTATAGGTATTCCTATTACTTGGTTGCTACTCGTCGTAGTTCAAATGGTGACAGGCGGTGGTAGTGCCTACGGCATTGATTCAGTCATGGGTAAAGTGTTAGCGGTTACTTGGCAAGCACCTTGGCTGATACCATACGAGAAAGACTTAAATTGGATGATACCTGTCGCGGGATTAGTATTGTTGCTTCCCTTCTTCTTTGTTTCATGGTGGTCAGAGTATTTTGTGTCAAAGAGCATCAATAAATCACTACCTCCTATCAGTATTAAGAATAAAGTACGTAACGCAAACCTAATTACTTATTCTTTACTCGCAGCTTGGCCCATAGGCTTCTGGGTGCTCGGCAATGCAGCGAAATAAGCATTTAACAAACGCGCCAATTACGCGAGCATTATGCGACGGTCGACCAAATATAGAATTCTAACCCTGTTACTTTCTTTACTCTCGTTCTTGTGAAAACGATATTAATTCAGTATGTTGAAACCATTTGAATAAAAACATTCCAAATCGAACTATTTATTAAGGACAATTTAATGATTTTAGAATCAGACATCTGGCTATGGCTGCCATTAACGTTCTCAATCGGGGCAAGTTTCGCACGAAAAAATGCGATATCTTTGACTGTACTTGGTGTGACTCTATTAAGCGCATTTGCATTGGGGCGAATCGAGCTTCTTGCATTGTTCAGTACTTTCATTATTCTTAGTTTCTCATATTACCATTCTTCATTATTAACGACCAAACAACCGAAGCCGATTAATTATATAGGTTTGGGGATTGTGGTTGCTTAGTGTGTGATGCTGTTTATGCACCTTATTCCGGGGTTCAACAATCTTCAGGTGTTAGACAATGTAAAAGCTGGCCCTGAAAGTTTGCCTTTTTCTATGTATCTAAATTTAGATAAGCCGCTTACATTTTTTGCACTTCTTCTAGCTTACCCAATACTACTCGGCGGTAAGAAAAAATGGCAGTTAAAACCACTGCTTATAACACTTCCTCTTTTACTTTCTCTCTTACCTATTGCAGCATACTTTGGGGCGATTAAGACTGAGTTTGGTTTGCCGTCTTGGTGGTGGTTGTTCGTGCTTAATAACTTGCTATTAACCTGTGTAGCTGAAGAAGCACTATTTCGAGGCTTTATTCAACAATCATTAAGTCGTCGTTTTGAATGGCAAATTGGCTTAGCAGTCGCGAGTATACTATTTGGCTTAGCTCATTTTTCTGGTGGTACATTATTGGTGATATTCGCTACTTTAGCCGGTTTAGGTTATGGCTTGGTATTTCACTTTACTAACCGCTTATGGTGCGCAGTACTTGCTCATTTCCTCTTTAATTTCGTGCATCTTATCTTCTTTACTTATCCTGTTTTAGCAAGATAAT
Source organism: Moritella sp. (assembly GCF_013215705.1). Lineage (GTDB taxonomy): Bacteria > Pseudomonadota > Gammaproteobacteria > Enterobacterales > Moritellaceae > Moritella. Next base: position 90,677 of record NZ_JABSQR010000011.1, read on the forward strand.
TAGGCACATATCTATATATCCTCTATAAAAACAAAAATACGATTTTTTAAATCGTATTTTTGTTCAGACCCTGATGTAGTCATATTTTATGTAATGTAAACTTTGCTCTTTGAAGCTTAAAATCTCACCCTGTCCAAATATGGCTGAGATCAATCCACTCATGATTTGCGCATTCATAATTCCCAATATAGTACTAACCGCGTCGTTTATAACTATCTACCGCGATTAATACCAAGGCAAGCATAATAGCCCCATAGATTGGCCATTGGATTAATTCAATGCGCTCACCAAGTAATAAGCCAACACAAAAAACTAATGTCGGCTCTAAATAAGTCAATAAACCAAACAGGCTAAGTGGGAGCATTTGTGAAGCGTATAAAAATAATAACATCGGTAGTGTGCCTGTAATCGCCAGTCCTAGATAATAAGCCCAAGACAAGGCTTCGATTTGTAGCCAATCATTAAAGGGTTGTAAATAAAGCATGCCAAGCAGTGCAACTGGTAGTAAAAAAATGTTGTCTAAGGTGAATACCAGATCGCTCGCCATTGGGTAACGTCGACGATTCATAAAATACAGCGGATAACCTAAAGCAATCACAAACACAATCCAAGAGATGCCATCAGCAATGACATAGGCATAAACAACACCACAAGCAGCAATGATGCATGCGAATAACTGTGCACGGGTTAATTGCTCACCATAAACAAAATAACCAACGGCAACCAAGATCAGAGGTAGCGCAAAATAGCCTAATGCCACAGACAGTATTTCCCTCTGTAGAGGCGCCCAGATAAAAATCCAAAACTGTGGTGCAATTAAACAGGCAGAAAGTAAAAATTGCGGCCATAATCGCCATTGTTTTAATTGTTCCCACAACAATGATATTCGCCCTACTACGATTAAACCCAATAACATAATAACAGCGCTCCACAACACTCTTTGCCCAGCTAGCCAATGACCAGCGCCTCCGGCAACACCTGTTTCTGGCCAGGTCGGTTGGAACTGTACATACAAGGGCAGCAATGCAAATAAACAAGAAGCGAATATTGAAGCTATTAATCCCTTTTTGTGATCGGACAAATGGAGCGTTTTACTATTAAGTTTGGAGAAAATCATAGGTTATCAAATTCAGCTGGTTAGAGAATGAGAGTAAGATTTGGGATAATACCAGGGCACGCCACTGCAGTTTTATATATTGAATATAAAGATTCAGATGAGGCTGATAAGCTAAATATAAATGAATTGGTTAAATTATAAACTGCACACACATTAATAAATGAAACATATGCCCTTCGGGCTTTTAATAATACGATAAAACTGTTCTACTTGTCACCAATATAATTAAAATCTAATTTTGACCACGTGTACATAAAGGTTTACACCACGATAAACCATGCGTACAACTCGCAAAATTAACCACTAACTCGGCAAGAAATACGTTGGAATAAAAATGGCAACAGGTTCAAGAGCACAATTTTCGTCTCGATTCGGCTTCCTCATGGCAGCAGCAGGTTCTGCAGTCGGTGTCGGTAATATTTGGGGTTTCCCTACACAAGCAGCGAGTAACGGCGGAGCTGTATTTTTACTTGTTTACTTATTCATGGTGTTTATTCTAGCTTACCCATTACTAGTAGCAGAGCTAACCATCGGTCGTCACGGTCAAGCTAATCCAATTAAATCTATTCAATCGATTTGGCCAAAACAAAAAATGGCGGCTGCTGGTTTAGGTATTGCAGGCATGGTTGCGGTATCAATGATCTTAAGCTTTTACGCCATTGTTGCGGGCTGGTTATTAGGTTCATTACTGTCTCCACTGTTTGCACTTATCGGTCTTGATGCAGCGGCTGAATGGGTGAATGCATTTGGTACAGAACGTAACTTGGTGATGATGGTTATCTTTATGCTGATGACGATCAATGTTGTTAAAAGCGGCGTTACTGATGGTATCGAACGCTGGTCTTCACGTTTAATGCCATTACTCTTCATCTTATTTGGTTTGCTGACTGCCTATATCTTAACACTCGATGGCGCGAGTGAAGGTCTTGAAATGTACCTTATTCCCGACTTCTCACACCTAAGTTCAGACTTAGTGATCAGTGCGATGGGTCAAGCGTTCTTCTCATTATCGTTGGGTGTATGTGCAATGATGGTATACGGTTCATATTTAAGTAAAGATACCAACATTCCAAAAACAGCCGTACAAGTCGCATTACTGGATACCGGAGTTGCATTTGGTGCAGGTCTACTGATTTTACCTGCGATGTTCGTGGCTCAAAAAAATGGCGTTGAAATTTATGACGCTGCCGGTGCCCTGCTTAGCTCTGATACGTTAGTATTTAATGTATTACCTGCGATGTTTGACACCATGGGTACTATGGGTATTGTAATCAGCATTTTGTTCTTTGTATTAATGCTTATTGCCGCTCTAACGTCATCAATCGCAATGTTAGAAGTGCCAGTATCTTGTGCAACCGAAGAATTAAATAAGGATCGCTCTACAGTTGTTTGGTGGATTGGCGGTATTATTACGTTGATTTCAGCAGTGATCATCTTTAACTTTGGCGATTTGTTTGGCTTAGTGATCACAGCAACAACTGTTTATGCACAACCTATTCTTTCGTTAATCTTCGCATTATTAGTGGGTTGGATATGGCGTCGTGACCAACTACTTACCGAAATTAAACAAGGTAATACAGAACTGGAAGATGGTTTATTTTGGAAAATATGGCCTTGGTATGTACGTGTTATTTGCCCTGCACTCATCATTCTAGTGTTAGCATCTTAATGGTGATCAACTTTTGATTTTACAAATGAAAATATAATCAAAAGACAATAAAAAGGCGGCTATTTCCTATTGTAATAATAGTGACATTGCCGCCTTTTTATATAATTTATTAACTTGGATTAACGTATTACAGCTCGTGTAGAACTAGTTCGTTATAGCCAATCAAACCTAAAATATCTTCATTTTCAATCACAGGTGCGTGAGATAAACCAAAACGCTCAAATAACCGAGCACAGTAACGAATATCCATTTGCGGCGGTACAGATACGATCGGTTTTGCCATCACTTCATAAATATTAACACGATCGGGTGAACGGTCTTTAGCTAATACTTGCTTAGCGATGTCTGATAATACCAAAATACCGTAAGCATCATGTTGGTCACGCTTATTCACAATGATCACTTTCGAATCACTCTGTTTCATGGCATCAATCGCTTCACGAATGGTCTGCATACCGTCCATACAAATATAATTTTTCGTCATAACCGCATTGGCTTTAATTAGATTTTTGGTCACAGTTCATTCTCCACAGTTTTCGTTAATTGACTAATTTGGTGATTCACACCGACCGCATCTTCCACGTCAATTTGAACCGCAATACCGGACCCCGGCTTTTCATCAAACTGACCGACTTTATTGATTTCTTCTAAAATATGTCGACTTAAATGTTCTTCAACAATAAATAATAAAACATCACGCTGCGTTTCTAGGGTTAAACCAAAAAAGGTTTTCGATTGCTTAAGGCCTTCACCTCTCGCATTATTAATAATAGTGGCACCAGTAGCACCCGCACTGCGCGCAGCATCCATGATACGGTCTGTAATACCAGCATCGACAAAGGCGACGATTAATTTAAAATGCATTTTATTCTCCAACAATTCATAATTTTAACTGTTACTGTTATTGCTATTGCAATCACTCGTGAACATTCGCTAATTAGTTTGAAGCGACATTGTTGTCACGAGCACTGATCCACTGCGATATTTGTGCATAAGCCATGACCGACATGATCGGAAACAGACTCGCAAACGCAATCAGACCAAAACCATCGATTATCGGGTTACGCCCTGGCACTGTTTCTGCTAATCCGAGTCCGAGTGCCGCAACTAAGGGTACGGTTACCGTCGACGTCGTTACGCCACCTGAATCATAAGCCAATGGGATAATCAGTTTTGGTGCTACCAGTGTTTGTAACACCACAACCACATAACCCGTAATGATGTACCAATGAATAGGGTCGCCGACAACAATGCGATAGCAACCGAGCGAGATACCAATCGCCACACCCAATGCAACAGATAAACGTAAGCCCCAAACACCTATGGCACCGCCGGAAACTTCATTCGCTTTGATCGCAACCGCAATCAATGATGGTTCCGCAATCGTAGTAGCAAAACCGATTAAGAATGCAAATAGATATACCCAGTAATAATCAGTCCAAACCAGCTCACGGACGCTGCCAGTGACGGTTTCGACATTATTGACACTCGCAAGAAAAGCCGGGTCGGTAAGTTGCTGTGCCATTAAGCGCCCAAGCGGAAATAACGCCCACTCCAACCCAATCAAAAACAGTGACAAGCCAAGTAATACCCACAAGAAACCCATTAATACTCGGCCTAAATTAGGTAAAGGTTTACGAATGACAGCAAACTGGAAACCAAATAAAATCGCGGCAATCGGTAATACATCGTGAAACGTCGTCACGATTGTCGCGCCAATTTGATGTAACATATCGACAAAGGTCATAGCATCACCATTCCATAAGCCATTACAAAGATAATCGGGTTAAGCGATGCTAACGCAATAAGACCAAAACCATCAATCATCGGGTTTCGACCTTTAATAGAAGATGCAAGCCCCACCCCTAACGCAGTGACAAGTGGCACAGTGATTGTTGATGTCGTGACACCGCCCGAATCATAAGCAATACCAATAATCTCAGCGGGTGCAAACATCGTCATGATCACCACCAATATATAACCACCAATAATGAACCACTGCAGTGGCCAGCCTTTGATAATACGTAGCACACCAATTGCAATCGCAATCCCAACACTCAATGCCACACTCATTCTTAAGCCTTGGGCATATTCATCAATTGCCGTTTGTGTCGTGCCGATAAGATCACCACTGGCTGCAACCCTCGCAGCCTCGGCTGCAACGGCAATTAATGCTGGTTCCGCAACCGTGGTACCAAAACCAAGACAAAATGCAAAAGTTAACAACCAACCAACACTGCCCTTACGCGCAAACGCATGAGCCATAGATTCGCCAATGGGAAATAAGCCTTGTTCAAGGCCATGAATAAAGAAGGTGAGTCCTAATAATACAAACAGTACGCCAATAAGAAGTTGGCCGACATTCGGTAGCGGCTGCTGAATAACCACTAACTGAAAGAATAAAATCACAAGAATAATGGGCGCAAGATCCCTGATACTTCCCAACATAAATTTAAGTAAGGTTTTAAATGTATTAACCAACATAGCCTCCTTGATCAGATTAATCACTCGGATACTAGCGCAGTGTAAAACTAAAAAATTGATCTAAATCAACGGGAGCAGATATAACCCTATAGAGGTGTATTTAACGAGAGTTAAACCTTAGATTAACCTTAGCTCAACCTTGCGGTAACAATGATGATGGCTAAAAGGGAAATGAATATGTATGTAACCGAACCAGTCTATCCATTAAACCGTATGCTTGCATAAATTTGGTCTAATTCTGCAACACTGCATTGCTGCCAATGCTTGGGCAACTCGTTTCTTAAGCAGTGCTCTAGTTCTACTGATAAATAAACAAAAGACAACGAATCAGCATTTAAACTATGAAAATTTTCATCGGGGGATAACTCGGCTAAATCTAACGCATCAATAAATAGGTGGCTAATACTCTCCCACTCTTTCTCATCTAATTCTAAAATACTTGAAATAGAGCATAACGTACGCTGAAAAAATCCAACCGACGGTTTTTTATAGGCATGATTTATAATCGCCCTAAAGTCATATTTTCCATTAGAGAGTAGTGGAATGGCATTAACTATGTTGATGATGAATTTGTCACGCGGTAATGAATAGTAGTCGCTTAATCGTGTCAATAAATGAGTTATATCTACGTCATCATGGCTTGCTTCCAAGGCGATAATAATAGCATTATCATTACCTGTTACTGCACTTTGTGGATAATGACTTTTAACAAAACTTTGCACATCATCAAGGTTTATCCGCAATCCAAATAATTTCACAAACCGTTTGGTTCGGCCGACTAAGTAAAAAAGATCATGATGTGTACGACAAGCAATATCACCAGTAAGTAACATCTCTGGGGTTTCATCGTTAGCCAAACCAGTCACTGACTTGGCATAACCCATCATCACATTGTCACCGCGATAAACCAGTTCACCAGACTTATCTAACGTTTTAATCTCGTTTCCTTCGTCATCAACAATATATAATTTCCCCTGCGGAATCGCACGGCCGATGGTATTTGGGAAGTCGACAGTCAGGTGTGGTGGCAGGTAAGAGATCCTAGGCGAGGCTTCGGTCTGGCCATACATGACAAAAAATTCGACCCCGTTCGCTTGCGCTTGCAACGCATATTGTTTGACTAAAAAACCTTCGAGCTTACCACCGGCTTGCGTGACATAACGTAAACTAGGGTATGTTTTAAAGTCAAAATCAGTCTTTAACAGAGCCTCAAAAGTATAAGGCACACCGGCAAAACTGGTGGCAGAATATGTCTTTAAGTCATACCAAAATCCAGTGTCTAATACGCTATGAGCGGTAAATACGGTACATGCACCAGCCTGTAAATGGGAGTGTAAAATAGATAAACCATACGCATAATGTAATTTTAGATGTGCTAAAGCAATATCATGTTCAGTCAAATTCAGATATTCGACAATCGACTCCGTGTTTGACTGGATATTACTGCTACTAAGCTTGACAAATTTGGGGGTACCCGTCGTGCCTGATGTCGACAGCAACAAGGTTAAGTTTGGATGTAACTGGTAATTGCATTGTGCATGCTGGCACACCTGACCAAAACCATCAATAAGCAAATTGGGTTGGTAATTTTTAATCAGCTGAATTGATTTATCACTGTTAAAATCGTCAGCAAGATAAACGACTTTGTTACTCTTTAAACACGCTAAGTAACAAATCACCGATACAATGGTATTTTTTGATTCAATAAATACCAATTCTTTATTATTACCAAGTTGCAAAGATAATATCTCTACTTGATGATCAAGATTATTATAAGTAATGGTGTCACCATTGACTGCATCAATTACCGCAATGTTATCTTTAAATCGGCTTAAATCATCAAAAAACATACACGCCCTCTATTTCTAAACAATATAATAAAATACTGGACTGATAAAAAATTAGCTCATAGTCCGATAAATATTTTTGATTTCTCCTTTAAAATTAATTTAATTATCACAAACGACGATAACGATAGAATCAGCGTTAGCGCAAAGCTTGCTGATGCAGCAAATAACCCGGTTACTTCAACACTCAGATATTGGTTATACACTATTCGTATCGTTGAAATAAAATAACCATGCACAAAATATAAATAAAAACTTAAACGGGCAAACATATTTAAACATTTATTTTTCTTTGCTAAATAACGTTTTGCAAACGCAATTAAGATCACCGCCAACACCATTTTACACAATAGATCTACCGATGAACTAAATGCGGTACCCCATGATAACCAAAGATAAACAACGATATAACCCACTAACAGCACGCCACTATATTTTGTCAGCGCTTCATAAATACGTGGCTGCTGCCAAAGTAACATCCCTAATACATAAGTCGGTAAAAAATACACAGTCCAAATTACGTTATTTATACTAAATTCAGGACGTCCAAACCACATTGCAGGTATTAAAGACAGTATAAAAAAAACACCTAACAATTGCTTACTTTTAATATAAATAAAACTCGGACTGAAAATATAAAGTGGAATGATCATGGGAATAAACCACAGTGTTACAAGATGTGCCCCTGATAGCATAAAATACAAATATTGATAAACCAGACCTAAACTATTAAACCAATTCATATCAATCCAGAAATGGGTAGTTTTAATCCCAGACAGATAAATAAAAATAGCCGGAAGTGAAACAAAAAAATAAGGGATGATAATAATTTTAAATTTATGTTTTAAATATTTTAGATAATTAAAATTAGTCGATAATGATGAAAATAAATAACCTGCAACAACAACAAATAAAATAGTTGTATTATCAAGTAGCAAGCCAATACCATACAAGATCATCGAGCCATCATTATTAATCGTGCCGATTGCATGGATCAACATGATTAATAAAATTGCAATGCCTCTAAAATTATTTATAAATTGCATTGAATTTTTACCTTTAACCAACCAGTTATTAACCAGTTGTACCTCATCAATATCAGTCTAAAATCTATGTAACCTACACAAAATTAAATAGGTTTATCAAGGTTAATGACGAAATAATACTCACTTGCTCCCTAGGGTATAATTATATGCCAATATCGAGTAAACGCCCAAAAGGGGCGATATTAATCCAATATAGATGCTCATTTTAGATTAATATCGCAGACACAAAATCTCTACAGATGTTGTGTCACTCAACAATTAAAATTGATACGCCACATTCGCGCGGATCTCACGCCCAGCCGCTGCGACCCCGTTTGATAGGTAGGGTTCATAATAGCGGTCTGTCAGATTCTTAACTGTTAATCTCATGGTCAGTTGTTCTTTATCAGCCAAAGGTTGCCATTTCACATAGATATCTTGCAATGTATACGACTCGCTTGCATTGTTAACAACATAGCTCGTAGTTGGTACATCATCTTGTTTATCATACCAACGTAAGTCCCAGCCTGTTGTTAATCCTCGAATCCATTCGTAGCCCATTCCAACATTAATATTCAATGGTGGTATACCTGGTACATGATCATCTGGACCAGTGGAATCTTTCCATGAACCATTATGTTTACCTTGGATACTCACCAATGATGAATTCGCATAAAAACCATTAAGGCGATATTGCCCCATAAGTTCAATACCATAGGTTTTAAAACCATCGAGGTTTACGCGCCAACCTTGCTGAGTCCCATCCACCCTTTTGGCTTTCATACGCTGACCAATGTCATTTTCGACTTCATTATAAAAGCCGGTGATTTGACCTGAAAATTGATCGTTATGCGTAAAAACACCCACCGTATGATTCGTTAAGCTAGTGCTAAAGGCGTGTATACGTTCTGCATCAAGATCTCGACTTGTTGCTTTCGCGCCTCTTGCTCTAGCATATTGAACCGAATAAGTATCATCAATTGTTGGCGCTTGAAATGCATAGGCATACGCCATGTTTAGACTGGTGTTATCAGTAATATAATAATCTAACTCAAGGCGAGGACTCCAACCATCGTGCGATATGGCACTATAGTCATGCCCTACTGTTGGGTCATTATAATCACTGGCTAAGTTACCTTTACCTTCGCTACGCACGTAATCATAGCGAATTGAAGGTGTGATTAATAAATCATCCGTAATTTGATAACCGTCAGCAATATAAAATGAGTAGGTAGACTGAGTACCAGAAGGCTCATAATAAGGGGTGTAAATACCAAAGTTTTTCTTTGCATCTTTCGCCTTAGTCCGATTATTTACTAAGGAATTTCTATCCTGATACTGGTATTGTAAACCCGTTGTGATCGTATGATCGCCCAATTGCGCAGTATTATTTAAATCTGTAAAGTGACGCTTATAATTAAGATCTGAAGCATGACCATATGCACCAACACTCACATACAGACTGCGTTTATTTATGCTTCCATCAGTATTATATTTATTCCAGGTAAAATCAGGTCGCTCCCAATGACGTTTATTTTCCGAAACTGATAATGTAAAATCGACATCAACCAGCGCATTGATTGGATTATAATGATAATTTGCCGTCGTCGTATTATTCGAATATTGATTGTAAACAGTATAAGCGAACTTTGCATTCTCTACTGAACCATATTTCCTTATCTGATATGGCCCTATTTTTGGCATAGTACCGCGACGTGTTGCCCAGGGTTTACGTCCTTCATCAGAAAATTCACTGTGACTGAGTGCAAAACGATGTGTACCAACATCATAGCTCATTTTTGCTAACCAGTTTTTTTGCTCTGAACCCGAAAATTTAACCGTATTCCCATTACCGTCGGCCATATCTCCGGTATTACGGGTGATGCCATTAACCAAGTATTGGAAACCACCTGTTTTACCATAAGCAGTGACACTGTAACGTTGATTATGATCTCCACTGTTAAAACCAGCTTGCACACGAACGCCAAAGCTTTCACCTTCCCGAAGCAGGTCTTCTGCATCTTTAGTCTTGATTCGAATAGTACCGCCAGCACCACCGTTTCCGGTTTTATAATCATGTGCTCCTTTAGTCACTTCAACTTCCCCAATCATACTCGGGTCAAAGAAGAAACTGCCATAACGGTATTGCTGGAACCCAATTGGCGCACCATCAACATAAAAAGCAAGATCTTCAGTCGCAGAGAAACCACGAATGTTGATACGTTCCCCACCTTGACGCGCACCACCATCAATGGTGACACCTGGAATCATATCCATAATTTCAGCAACATTATTGGCTTGTTGCTCTTCAATTTCTTCCCTTGTAATTAACGATTTACCCGGCTGGTCGACAGTTATCGCACGCTCAGTGTCATTGGCCACCACCGTCGTGATATTTTGATCTGGTTGTTCAGATGCAGAAACGTTTAAGCTGGAAATAATGGCTAGCGCTAGAGTATTAAGTTTAAATATAGTGTTAAGTCGCATTTTCATTTATCTATAAGGATCGTAAATGCGCATTTTAAACAACCTTAAATACAATTGATAATCATTATCAATTGTATTTTGTAAGCGTTTGTCAATTTTCAGTCTATTATAATGTGAACATCTATATTAATAGTGTTTTAATTCAATATAATAGCTGTTTTTAGCGTTTAAAATTGGCACTAAAACACCCCTCATAATTGATGATGAGCCTAACTTTGTTTTGTTAAGGCGAGTTTAATACCGAAAAATAGGAACAAACCGCCAGTGAACTTGGTGAGATAAGTCGTTAAGCGTTGGTTATGTTTAAGCTTGCCGCCAATCGATGACGATGACCAAGCCAGAATATGGCACCAGATCATGGCGTTAATATTAAAAATGATACCGAGAAAAATAAATGACAGGGCTTTGTGCGGATCATCCATGGCGATAAATTGTGGTACAAAAGCCAAGAAGAACAAGGCTACTTTGGGATTGAGGACATTGGTTAAAAAGCCTTGAAAGAAGATTTGTGATAATGATGTATTGTTACTATCTACATTAACAGCATCAACATCAGCCGTTTTACTCTTTGACAACAGCATACTAAAACCAATGTACAACAGATAGATACAACCAATCACCTTAATCACTGTAAATGCCATGGCCGATGTGGCTAAAATAGCTGAAAGACCAAACGCAGCGGCAAGAATATGCACTAATGTGCCGGTGCCAATACCAAAAGCCCCGACAGAGCCAGCACGAAATCCCTGCCCTGCACTACGCCCAATCACATATAAAGAATCAGGACCGGGGATCAAATTTAACATGATGCCAGATAGCACAAATAACCACAGTTCTGTGACTCCAAACATATTACAACGCCCTATTTATGACTTAACTTTAACTTTACCACAACAAAAGTGAAACGTAACTGTCATTATTCCCCCTTATTATAAGCACCACATTTACTGTTAATAACAACCTAATCATTAAGGATTGAGATGAAAAAGCAATTGATAACAGGTGTTCTTGCTTCATTACTATCAAGTACAACTATGGCTGCGACAGATATTACTTGGTGGCACGCGATGAGTGGCCAACTGGGTGAAACAGTCAATACTATTGCTCGTGATTTTAATGCTTCACAAGATGAATACAAAATTACCCCAGTATTTAAAGGTTCATACGTTGAAACGCTGACAGCAGGTATTGCAGCCTACCGAGCCGATCAAGCGCCAAACATACTGCAAGTTGCCGATGTCGGTGCTGCAACGATAATTAATGCACCCGGTGTCGCTAAACCGGTGCAAGATATCCTGGTTGAATCAGGTTATGCATTTAACAATCAAGACTATATTGCTGGCGTACGTGATTTTTATGCTGACAGTAACGGGAAAATGATTGGCATGCCTTTCAACAGTTCAACACCTGTTCTGTATTACAACAAAAATATTCTCGATAAAGTTGGTGTTGACGCACCTAAGACGTATGAAGACATGGAACAAGTCGCGAAGAAACTAAAAGCACAAGGCTATGCAACTTTCTCACAATCGCTGACACCTTGGATCATGTTCGAAAACTTCAAGTCACGTCATAACTTACCGGTTGCCGATAAGAATAATGGCTTTGATGCACCAGCCACCAAGATCATGATCAATACGCCCGATATGAAGATGCACTTTAACAAGCTAAAAGACTGGTCTGACAAAGGTTATTACAAGTATTACGGTTCTGATTGGAACGCCAACCAAACACCATTTGAAAAAGAGCAAGTGGCGATGTGGATGGGTTCATCAGGTTCATTTGGTGGTTTACGAAATCGCGTTGATTTTGATTTAGGCACAACCTACCTGCCGTACTGGAAATCGATAAATGAGAATGCTGGTCGTACCTTTATTGGTGGTGCGGCATTATTCGCCATTGATGGTAAACCGAAAAAAGAACAGCAGGCTGTTGCCGCATTCTTTAATTTCTTAACGAGTCCTGAAACACAAATGTTCTGGCATAAATCAACGGGTTACGTAACAGTAACCAAAGCCGCTTACCAGCTAACTAAGCAATCTGGTTACTACCAAGAACAACCTGATGCCGAAGTAGGTATCAAACAATTAAGCTTACCGGGTGGTGAATGGACACGAGGTTATCGTTTAGGTTTCTACTCACAAATCCAAGAAGTCATGCATCGTGAGTTTGATAACGTTTTTGCTAACCGTACATCGGTAGAAGAAGCGCTCAACAACATCGACAAAGAAAGTCAGGTTATCTTAAATCGTTTCGCTCGAACGGTACGATAACCTATTACTGACTGTGGCTCACATGACGTGCACCACAGCTAATTTCTTACTTTAATTCATTAGGTTTTTATTGTGGAACAACGCCAACAATTTACCCATTCGGCATTGCCTTATATTCTTTTAGTACCACAAATTGCAATTATCGCGGTGTTTTTTTTCTATCCGGCGGCTGAAGCCGTTTACCTGTCGTTTATGTTAGAAGACCCTTGGGGCCTGTCATCTACGTTTGTCGGATTAGAAAACTACAGCATCATTTTTAATTCCGCAGAATACTTAAAATCAGTGTTTTTCACTCTCGGTTTTGCAGTAGTCGTATCGTTTTTATCTTTAGCCCTTGCCCTGCTGCTCGCCGTTAAAGCCAACAATATTTTACATGGTAAGAGTGCGTATAAAATCACCTTAACTTGGGTTTATGCCATAGCACCCGCCGTGGCAGGTATTATGGGTGGTTTTATCTTTAATCCACATATCGGCGTATTCACCGAAATTTTCGCCAGTCTCGGCTGGGACTTTAGCTTATATACCAATCCTTTTGACGCGACGTTAGTGTTAGTTTTAGTCTCGGTATGGAAACAAATTTCAGTCAACTTTATCTACTTCTTAGCGGGCTTACAGTCGATTTCATTTGCGGTGAATGAAGCGGCAATGCTGGATTGCGAAAGTGATAACCGCCGATTCTGGACGATCACCTTCCCACTGCTTGCGCCAACGGGTTTTTTCTTATTAGTCATCAACTTGACCTATGCCTTTTTTGATACCTTCGGGGTTATCGATACCTTGACGTCAGGTGGACCTGGCGGCGGAACCACATCACTGGTGTATAAAATTTACCGTGATGGTTTTATTGGTACCGACCTGGGTGGCAGTGCAGCTCAATCAGTGGTGTTACTGGTTTTAGTATTGGCATTAACTTGGATGCAATTTAAGTTTATCGAAAAACGTGTGCACTATTAATCGCAGTCTGCGGTTACAACTTTGAGAATTTTATGATGAAACAAAATCAATGGTTAGACCATGCGATCCTGATTATCGGCGCACTCTTTATGATCATGCCTATCTGGCTCATATTTGCCAGTTCAACACACAATCCAAATACCATTATCAGTGATGGATTACAGTGGTTACCGGGTGGTAACTTCACCACTGTTTACAGTGAAGTATGGAACAAGAGTATCGGTTTTAGCAGCGATGTTAACGCAAAATCCATGATCATAAACTCAATGATCATGGGGCTTGGTTTTGCTGTCGGTAAGATCATCATTTCAATGATGGCCGCTTACGCACTCGTTTACTTCCGCATGCCGTTTGCATCATTTTGGTTCTGGCTTATTTTTGTCACGCTACTGCTGCCGCTTGAGGTTCGGATCATCCCCTCTTATGAAGTTGTCGCAAAATTGGGCATGTTAAACAGCTTTTCTGGATTAATCTTGCCATTAATTGCATCGGCAACGGCAACTTTCTTCTTCCGTCAGTTTTTCCGCACCATTCCGAATGAATTATTGGAAGCGGCACAACTCGATAATGCCGGCCCAGTACGCTTCTTTCTGGATATTTTATTACCGTTATCAAAAACCATGATTGCCGCTATTTTCATCATTATGTTTGTGGTCGGTTGGAATCAATATTTATGGCCAATCATGATGACCACAGATGAAAGCTACAACACCATCGTCATGGGGATTAAGCAACTACTGAGCGACATTAGCCAAAGCAGTCAACCACGTTATGATCAAGCGTTTGCGTTAGTTATCTTCGCCATGCTGCCACCTATTTTAGTCGTCATCATTTTCCAACGTTGGTTTGTGCAAGGCCTTGTTGAAACAGAAAAGTAGTCATCGTTGTGATTGTGCTCATAACCGCTACTCATAACCACCAATAGTATCACCACAGCAAATTTGTAAAGAGATAGAATATGTTAGTACTTAAAAATTTAGTTAAAACTTATGATAACGGCCACCAAGCAGTAAAAGGGATCTCAGTCGATATTAAACAAGGTGAATTCATTGTATTAGTTGGCCCATCAGGGTGTGGTAAATCATCCATATTACGCGCTATCGCCGGTTTAGAATCAATCACCGGTGGCGAGATAGAGCTAAATAATCGTCGTATTGATACTGAAAAACCAGCAAGTCGTGATATTGCCATGGTATTTCAAAACTACGCCCTATATCCGCACATGACGGTATATGAAAACTTAGCCTATGGTTTAAAGAACCGCGGTGTTGATAGAGCTAGCATCGAATCAAAAATTGAAAAAGTCGCAAAAACACTGAAGATAACAGATTATTTAGATCGTAAACCCGCTAAATTATCTGGAGGTCAACGTCAGCGTGTGGCGATGGGTCGAGCGATTGTCCGCGAACCACAATTGTTCTTATTTGATGAGCCGTTGTCGAACCTAGATGCGTCATTGCGTGCGCACATGCGTTTAGAAATTAAGAAACTACAACGTGAATTAGCGGTGACGAGTGTTTATGTTACCCACGACCAAGTTGAGGCCATGACATTAGCAGACCGTATTATTGTATTGAATCAAGGTAAAATAGAACAAATAGGTACACCAGCAGAAGTCTATCACCAGCCTGCAAGTAGCTTTGTCGCCAGTTTTATTGGCAGTCCCGCGATGAATTTTCATCAAGCTGAAATTGCTGATGGTATGATAAATTTTGAACATCAACGTTTATTCCTCGCTGAGTATGCGCATTTACCTGCGCAGAAGATCCAGTTAGGTATTAGACCTGAACATGCGCTACTCGAGGCTTCAAATTCAGGGTTAAGTTTTTCATTAACGGTACAAGCGGTTGAGCCTTTAGGGCCTAATCAACTGGTGCATGGCTTAGTGAATGAAAAAATATTTACTGCGTTAACACCCGAACTGCACTTCCAAACTAAGGAAGTCTTAACGCTAAATGTCGCAAAACAACATCTACACCTGTTTGATAAAGACGGTAAGCGCCTACTTACCAATAACAATGCGACCGACTCGCTAGCACAAGCAAGTTAAGCACTCGCGTTATTTTAATGACGAATGCACAAGCTGGAATGTTAAAACGGCCATAACCAAAAAGGCACACACCTAAATAAGTGTGTGCCTTGCTCATTGTAGAGCCTAGTTGCACGCTGTAACGACCAACCGCTATCTCGATTCTACTTTTACTTTACTTTTTTTTACTCTTACTCTATTACAGACTAATGAAAATACCTGCTAATGCCGCACTCATTAAGTTAGCCAATGTTGCCGCTAATACGGCTTTAAAACCTAAGCTTGCCACATCTGAACGACGCTCTGGAGCCATCACTCCGATAGACCCGATTTGAATGGCAATAGAACCAATGTTGGCAAAACCACACAGTGCAAAAGTAATAATCACTTGGCTGTGTTCAGAGATAGTCTCTTTAACTGCAGCGAAGTCCATGAAAGCCACAAATTCATTTAGAATCATTTTTTGGCCAATAAATGAACCCGCAATCAGCATTTCATGCTCCGGTATACCGATCAGAAAGGCTAATGGCGAGAAAATATAACCCAAGACACTTTGTAACGTCAGGTGTTCAATACCGACCCAGTTACCGACCATTTCAAAACCTGCATTCGCCATTGCGATAACACTCACAAATGCGATTAACATAGTACCGATTGCCACAGCAACCTTCATACCATTCATCGCACCTGCTGCTAATGCATCAATCGCGTTACTATGTTCGCTTTTTGCTATTTCAACATGAGCATCTTCAACTACCGTTTCTTGCTCTGGTACTAATAATTTAGCCATCAGCAAGCTACCTGGAGCCGCCATGAAGCTTGCAGCAATGAGGTACTTAATCTCAACACCTAAACCGGCATAACCACCGAGTACACTACCTGCAACCGATGCCATACCACCCGTCATTACCGCAAACAATTCTGAACGTGTCATTGTTGGTAAAAACGGTTTTACAAGTAATGGTGATTCACCTTGAGAAAGGAAAATGTTACCTGTTGCCGCTAATGATTCCACACGACTGGTACCAAGAAACTTCTGGATACCACCGCCAATCACTTTAATCACCCACTGCATTACACCAATGTAATAAAGAAGTGAAATAAGTGCACTAATAAAAATAACTAAGGGTAATACGCGGATCGCAAAGATAAATCCTCCCGTCGCTAAATCACCAAATAAGAATTGGATACCTACATCAGCAAAACCTAAGACACTCGAAACACCACTACTCATCGACCCAAGCATGCTTTGGCCAATAGAAGAATAAAGCACCAGTGCGGCAAAACCCGCTTGTAGGAACAGAGCCCCACCCACGGTACGCCATTTAATCGCTTTGCGATTTTCAGAAAGTGCACAAGCACATAAAATCAGTACTACGATACCGACTAAGCTAATTAACAACTGCATAATTTCATCCTGCTCATAAAAATAGATGTATAAAAAATGAAGGTGTCATACCGATTGTAATAAAATTTAGATGGCAGTAAACGCAGGAAAGATTAACACCCAGTGGGATTAACTTAGACCTGATTAATAATCATTATTTTATTGCAATGGGTATTACGTGCATTGGTATATGAGGAGAGGAAAAACAGCATTTTCGAAAAAAATAATCTAGTCAGTCCGTCCAATAACAACATACGAGTCACCTTGATAGCAAGCTACAGTCACGCTGGTCCAAATCCTTGGGTCGCTCACATTTCCTTGATGACGGCTTGTAACTAAGGTGGCTAAACTCGATGGTTCTGGCCGGACGAGAATTATATAGAGATATAGATCACATTAACAACTTTAATTAAATAAATATTAAACCATGCAAATTAAAGCTCAAAGATCAAACTAAACATACAGTTTTTAAACTTTAATTACCCCCATCTATCAACATATTCAAATTGGCAACCCCACTCGTTAACTACCATACTCAAATTAATGAAAGACAAGATTAATTACCGAGTACCTTAATGATCGTGAATGGACATGAACCTTCACTTAATCATCCTAATAGGAACACAAATGGCAAATGCCTACAGATCACTCAACTTTTGTCTTGGCGAAACTATCGACCTATTACGCGAAAGCGTCGAAGCCTTTGCAAATGCTGAAATCGTCCCACGCGCAGCACAAATAGATCGAGATAATCTGTTTCCAGCGGATATGTGGCAAAAGTTTGGTGACATGGGATTATTGGGTATCACCATCAGCGAAGAATATGGTGGGGTTAATATGAGTTACCTCGCTCATGTCATTGCGATGCAAGAAATAAGTCGCGCATCTGCATCGGTTGGGCTCAGCTATGGCGCACATTCAAATCTGTGTGTTAATCAGATATTTCGGCATGGCAATGCCCAACAAAAACAGAAGTACCTGCCTAAACTCATTAGCGGTGAACACGTAGGTGCATTAGCCATGACCGAACCCAATGCGGGTTCTGATGTCGTTTCAATGAAATTAAGTGCGGTATTAGACGGTGACGACTACATACTAAATGGCAATAAAATGTGGATCACCAATGGTCCCGAAGCCAGCACCTATATTGTTTATACCAAAACAGCCCCGGAATTAAACAGCCACGGTATTACCGCTTTTATCGTTGAACGCGGCTTTGCTGGATTTAGCCAAGCACAAAAACTGGATAAGTTAGGTATGCGCGGTTCCAATACCTGTGAGTTAGTATTTCAACACTGCCGAGTACCAAAAGCCAACATCCTTGGCACACTCAATCACGGCGTGCAAGTACTCATGAGCGGCCTTGATTACGAACGCCTTGTGCTCACTGGTGGTCCACTGGGTATTATGGATGCCTGTATGGATCTGGTTATCCCCTATATCCACCAGCGTCAGCAGTTCGGGAAATCCATTGGCGAATTTCAACTTGTGCAAGCCAAAATTGCTGACATGTATAGCCAAATGAACGCGGCCAAATGTTATACCTATACGGTTGCCCACGCTTGTGACAACAGTGACGCCAGCCGTAAGGATTGCGCTGGGGTGATCTTATACAGCGCCGAACTGGCCACAAAAATGGCACTGGATACTATCCAATTATTGGGCGGAAATGGGTACAGTAACGAATACCCAGCGGGTCGCTTACTCCGAGATGCCAAACTCTATGAGATCGGCGCTGGCACATCAGAAATGCGCCGTATATTGATAGGACGAGAACTGTTTAATGAGTCAGGAGCGTAGCAAGTATGGCGAAAATAGGTTCAACACTCAACATCACCCACCCTACTTTTGTGGCAAAACAACAAGCTATGCAGGATCTTGTTCAACAACTCGAAAGTAATATTGAACAAGTAAAACAAGGGGGTGGCGAAATAGCACAACAGCGCCATTTAGCCCGTGGCAAAATGCTGGCCCGTGACCGTATTGATGCCTTATTAGATCCCGGTTCGCCCTTCTTAGAGCTCGGACAATTTGCGGCTTGGCAATACTATCCCGATTCAGTGCCCGCCGCAGGTATTGTTGCGGGTATCGGTCGTGTTAATGGCATCGAATGTATGATCATAGCCAATGATGCGACTGTAAAAGGCGGTACTTATTACCCGTTAACGGTGAAGAAACACCTACGCGCGCAAGAGATAGCAGAGCGCTGTTGCCTGCCCTGTATCTATTTAGTCGACTCTGGAGGGGCATTTTTACCGCGACAAGATGAAGTCTTTCCCGACCGTGACCACTTTGGTCGCATCTTCTTTAATCAAGCCAATATGTCTGCCAAAGGCATCCCACAAATAGCGTCAGTCATGGGCTTATGTACTGCTGGTGGAGCCTACGTTCCCGCCATGGCAGATGAGTCTATCATTGTAAAACAACAAGGTACCATCTTCTTAGCGGGCCCACCATTGGTCAAAGCTGCGACAGGTGAAGAAGTCAGTGCAGAAGAACTCGGTGGCGCAGATGTACATTGTAAAACGTCTGGGGTTGCCGACCATTACGCCCAAGATGATGCCCATGCATTACAGTTAGTACGCCAGGCCATCGCTAATATTAATCACCTTAAACGACCTAATTTAACTGTAGTTCCCACTGTCCCTCCTCTATTCGACAGCCTAGAGTTATACGGGATTGTCGGCACTGATTTAAAAAAACAGTTTGATGTGAAAGAAGTCATCGCCCGTATTGTTGATAACTCTGAATTGGATGAGTTTAAACAGTACTACGGCACAACTCTGGTTTGCGGTTTTGCCCGTATTCACGGTTACCCTGTCGGCATCATCGCCAATAATGGGATCTTATTCTCGGAATCGGCGCAAAAAGGCGCACATTTTATTCAGCTGTGCTGCAAACGTAAGATCCCACTGGTATTTCTGCAAAATATTACCGGCTTTATGGTGGGTAAAAAATACGAAGCAGAAGGGATAGCAAAACACGGGGCTAAAATGGTTGCCGCTGTCGCTTGCGCCCAAGTGCCTAAGTTTACCGTCATTATTGGCGGCAGTTACGGGGCCGGTAATTATGGCATGTGTGGCCGCGCTTACGACCCCACATTGTTATGGATATGGCCAAATGCCAGAATTTCAGTGATGGGCGGCGAGCAAGCAGCCAGTGTACTCAGCCAAGTCAAAAAAGACGGCTTAGCCCGTAATAATAAAACCATGACCACAGCAGAAGAAGCTGAATTCAAAGCGCCTATTATTAAACAATATGAAACCCAAGGTGATCCTTACTATGCCAGTGCGCGATTATGGGATGACGGTATTATCGACCCATTACAAACAAGGCAAGTACTTGGGTTAGCTATTTCAGCCGCCCTTAATGCGCCGATTGCAGATACCCAATTTGGTATTTTTAGAATGTAGCTTAAGTACTGACAATTGCATGCAACTGCTTCTGTACAGTGCAGTCCCTAATTAAAAACCACAGTTAGGATCGTTGAATGACAAAGGATTCAGACCAACTAAATATCATCAATGCAGAGCACTTACATACGGCGGTTGATAATCAGGGTGTAGCCACTATCACCCTCACTCGGACCAAAGTACGCAATGCATTTAGTGCCAAAACAATCAGTCACTTGCTGACGACCTTGGCAGTATTAAAGCATGATCCTGCGGTACGAATATTGATCCTCCGGGCCGAAGGTGAGCACTTTTCAGCGGGCGCAGACATTAACTGGATGAAAGATATTGCCAAACTTGGCTATCAAGAAAATCTAGCCGATGCCGCACAATTAGCCAAATTGATGGACAATCTCAATCAATTTCCCAAACCAACCATAGCGCTAATACAAGGAGCCTGCTTTGGCGGGGCGATCGGACTTGTCGCCTGTTGTGATATAGCCCTCGCGACAACCACAGCTAAATTTTGTTTAAGTGAAGTGAAAATTGGGCTTATTCCTGCGGTAATAAGCCCTTATGTGATAATGGCCATCGGGCCACGACAAGCACGGCGTTACTGTTTAACCGGCGAAATGTTTACCGCGGAGCAAGCGCTAGACTATGGTTTGATCCACCAACTGGGTGATAACTTAGATACGCTAGCCTCCCCCTTTACTGACGCATTACTGGCGAATAGTCCCGCCGCTATGCAGGCCGCTAAATCATTAATTCATGGTGTCACTAATCACGTTATCAATGACACATTAATCGCAGATACAAGCCAACGGAACGCCGCAATTCGGGTATCAAACGAAGCTCAAGAAGGGCTAGATGCATTCCTGAATAAACGCAAACCTGGCTGGACTAAGGAATAACGTCTATGTCGCATCAGGTCTTCAATAATCCGCCACCACTGTTTAGTAAACTACTTATCGCTAATCGCGGCGAAATAGCCTGCCGCATAATAGCAACCGCGCAGCGACTTGGTATTACGTGTGTCGCGGTTTATTCTGCTGCGGACACCAACGCCCGTCATGTAGAGATGGCAGATGAGGCGTTTTATTTAGGACCGGCACCCGCGCCAGAATCTTACCTTAATAGCCAACGAATACTCACCATTGCCCAACAAGCTAATGTACAAGCCATTCATCCCGGTTATGGGTTTCTATCCGAAAACGCATCATTTGCCCTAGCCTGTGCCCAACAAGGGTTAATCTTCATCGGCCCAAGTGCTAGCGCTATCACCACAATGGGCAGTAAAAGTGCGGCAAAAACGATGATGGCGACCGCAGATGTGCCCCTTGTTCCCGGTTATCATGGTCACGCCCAAGATGCACAAACACTAAAGTATCACTCACAACAAATTGGCTATCCACAACTACTCAAAGCTGTCTATGGCGGCGGTGGTAAAGGTATGCGAGTGATCTATCACGCCGATGAATTTTGCCAAGCACTCGCCGCAACCAAGCGTGAAGCCATGGCTAGCTTTGGCAATGACGACATGCTTATTGAACGTTACTTAATCAAGACTCGTCACGTCGAAATTCAAATATTTAGCGACAACTATGGCAACTGTATTTACTTATCTCAGCGGGATTGTTCCATTCAACGCCGCCATCAAAAAATACTGGAAGAAGCCCCAGCGCCGGCATTACCTCAGGCAACACAAATTGCCATGGGTGAAGCCGCAGTCGCGGCAGCCAAAACCATCAATTATCAAGGCGCTGGGACGGTGGAGTTTTTGTATGATGAACAAGGTCAGTTCTATTTCATGGAGATGAATACACGTTTACAAGTTGAACACCCCGTTACCGAGATGATAACAGGATTAGACTTAGTCGAATGGCAACTGCATATTGCCAACGGCACGCCATTACCACTGACTCAAACGCAAGTTAAAATCAACGGCCATGCTATTGAAGTACGCATTTATGCCGAGGACCCAGATAATGATTTTATGCCTGCCAGTGGTAATATTGCGTACTTAAGTCAACCACCAGCATCTCGACATGTCCGTATTGATACAGGCGTGGTTCAAGGGGATGAAATTAGCCCCTATTACGACCCTATGATTGCTAAGTTAATTGTCTGGGATCATACCCGCGACCTGGCCATTATTCGTCTACAAAGCGCATTATCGGACTATAAGATAGCCGGCATTAAAACTAACATTGGTTTTTTAACGCAACTGTTACAAGTGCCCGCATTACAACGGGCAAACTTGAACACTGACTTTTTACTGACTCACGCGGCAGAATTAGCACCAACACACGTCAACCTTGACTACGAGTTACTTTTAGCTGGACTGGCATTACAGCTGCAAAATGAGCAGTCTCGACAGCTTAACGTCGCCAATAATACCGAAAATCATGATCCATACTCTCCTTGGTCGCAAGCAACAGGCTGGCGTTTAAATCAGCCTTCAACCAACACCGTAAAATTTGCGACTACGAATAATGACCATCACGACCGCCAGCACTACACGCTCACGTTGACCACACTTATCCAAGGTTACCAAGTACAAATTGATGGCCAGCATCCACATAAACAAAAACAGCACTTACAGCAAGCAGCTCTCAGCACAGGTTATCTCATCAGTGGTGAACTGAATGGTGATGAACTCACGGCATTTATCGATGATCATAGAGTCAAGGCCACCGTCGTTATATCGCCATTACACATCACGGTATTTTATGCAGGTAACAGTACGGTATTATTTCGCCAATCCATCATCCAATCAGCAGTGCAAAACCAGGCCTTACCATCGAATATGGATAATGAATTCGAAACAAAAATAACCGCACCAATGAATGGCGTAATCGTCAGCGTGCTTTGCCAAGTAGACCAAGTTGTCGACACTGGCGAACCGTTAGTCGTGATGGAAGCAATGAAGATGGAGTGCAATATAAATGCGCCTGTCGCGGGCACAATTACCACCGTGTTTTATCAAGCAGGTGACATGGTCGAAGATGGTGCTGAATTAATACAGTTAACCCCTGCCCTGATTCTTGATAACAAGGAACAAGCCTAATGGCGTCTCTACTCTCTGACAAAGTAAACCAGGTATCAGCCAAACTGAACCAATTACCCGAAAAGGTTAAAATTGTCGAAGTCGGTCCCCGCGACGGCCTGCAAAATGAAGTAGAAATAAGCCTAAGTGATAAAATATCCTTGGTAAATATACTGAGTAATACTGGATTAACCCTCATCGAATCCGGCAGTTTTGTCTCGCCTAAATGGGTACCACAGATGGCAAATAGCGGTGAGTTATTTAACCGCATCAAACGCACGACGGGCGTCACCTACTCGGCATTGACACCCAATTTAATTGGTTTAAATGCCGCCATTGCTGCAAATGTCGATGAAGTGGCGATATTTGGTTCTGCATCCGAAAGTTTTAGTCGTAAAAATATTAACTGCTCCATTACTGACTCGCTACGTCAATTTGAACCTGTGGTCAAACAAGCTCTCGCGGCAGGACTACCCGTACGTGGTTATGTCTCTTGTACGCTTGGCTGCCCGTACGAAGGTTATATCAGTATTAACAAAGTCGCCAAAGTCGCTCAGCAATTACACGCTATGGGCTGCTATCAAATAAGCCTCGGCGATACCGTCGGAGTAGGCACGCCGGAAGCGGCCAAAGCCATGATTAACGCTGTCTGTCAGCATGTACCTATCAACCATTTAGCCGTGCATTTTCATGATACTTATGGCCAAGCACTGGCGAATATCTATGCCGCATTACAATTGGGTATTAGCGTTATCGACTGTGCAGTGGCTGGTTTGGGTGGTTGTCCTTATGCTCAAGGTGCGTCAGGTAATGTGGCTACTGAAGACGTAGTGTATATGCTAAATGGCTTAGGTATCGAATCCGGCGTTAATTTAAATGAATTAATTGCCGCGGGTAATTTCATTTGCCAACGTTTAAAGCGTCCCAATGGCTCTAAGGTTGCGTTAGCCTACCCAGCCGCACAAGCGCGGTTTCAATCATTAATATGAGGTGGTAATGGCAGCACAATCAACAGATCCAATTTGGACACCAAGCCAAGCGCGCATTGATGGCAGTAACATGGCGCGTTATCTACAGTTTCTACGCGATGAATACAGCCTTAAATTTTCCCATTATCAACAATTACACCTATGGAGTATCAATAACACGGCTATTTTTTGGGGCTCGTTAGTGCGTTTTTTCAAACTCAAAGGCAGCTTCAATCTTAATCGTATTTTTGTCGAAAAGGACTGTTTTTATCATTGCCAATGGTTTCCAGATTCGACATTAAACTTTGCCGAAAATCTGCTATATCCCGACAACATTTCAGCTAATGAAAACAATATCTCGACTGATAACAACAATAATGCCAATCCAGACAAGCTTGCCATCATCAGCTGTGGCGAAGATGGTCGGCGAGCGCAGCTTAGCTATCGACAACTACGTGAGGAAGTCACCCGTATTGCTGCGGCTATGCGTGAGTTAGGTATTGTAAAAGGCGATCGTGTTGCGGGGTTATTACCCAATTGCAGCGAGGCAATTGTGGCCATGCTAGCGACAACCAGCATTGGCGCAATCTGGTCATCCTGCTCGCCCGACTTTGGTCATCAAGGCGTGCTCGACAGGTTTATTCAGATCCAGCCTAAATTATTATTCGCCTGTAACGGTTACCACTACGCCGGTAAGCAAATTGATATTAACGAAAAAATGCATTCGATTGCGAATGCCCTGCCAGACTTATCAAAGCTCGTCATCATTCCCTATTTAAAATTAGATACACAAGTACCAACGAACACGACACCCTCTTCATTAAACAAAACCACTGCCTGTCACTGGCAGCATTTTTGTGCGGCGATCCCACGCTCTTTAATCTTCGAGCCTGTGGCCTTTTCTGATCCGCTGTATATTCTTTATTCCTCAGGCACAACAGGCATGCCTAAATGTATTGTGCACAGTGTTGGCGGGACTTTATTACAACATGTAAAAGAATTGGCATTACATACCGATGTGCAAGTTGATGATCGTATTTTTTATTACACGACTTGCGGCTGGATGATGTGGAATTGGTTAATAAGCAGTTTATCTCAGGGCGCTACCTTAGTGCTATTCGACGGTTCGCCTTTCCATCCTCATCAACAAATACTGTTTGAACTGGCTGACACAGAAAACGTGTCTATTTTTGGCGCCAGTGCCAAGTATTATTCAACCTGTGATAAAGCTCAATTACGCCCTGCACAGTCCTATGAATTCAGTAATTTAAAAACCATATTATCCACTGGTTCTACCTTATCCCATGAAAGCTATGATTATATTTATCAATATATTAAACAAGATATTTGTCTATCTAGCATCTCTGGCGGTACCGACATTATTTCCTGTTTCATGCTCGGCATGCCAACCTTACCTGTGTACCGTGGTGAACTGCAATGCATAGGTTTAGGTATGGACGTTGCGTTTATTCAAAACCAGGATGTTACAGCAACAAACATAACAAACACGCAATCGCTAACACCACTTATCCATGGCAAAGGCGACCTTGTATGCCGACAACCCTTTCCCTCTATGCCAACTGGATTTTGGCAAGACCCGGAAGATCGAAAATACCACAATGCGTACTTTACGCGCTTCCACAATATCTGGGCGCACGGTGATTATGGAGAACTGACTTACCATTATATTAATACACCAGATATCGCGATTAATAACATAACAAACATCTGTATCAATCAAGTAGGTGTGATTATCCACGGCCGTTCTGATGCGGTATTAAACCCCGGCGGAGTACGCATTGGCACTGCCGAAATATACCGACAAGTCGAGAAACTAGCCGCTATTCAAGAATCCATCGCCATTGGTCAAAAATGGCATGATGATGTACGAGTGATCTTGTTTGTCCGTTTATCAGAGGGTGTTGAGTTAGATCCCCCCTTAATCAGCCAAATAAAACAGGTCATTCGCACCAATACCACACCCAGGCACGTACCTGCTAAAATCATCGCCGTGACAGATATTCCCAAAACCATCAGCGGTAAGATTGTCGAATTAGCCGTGCGTAACGTGGTGCATGATATTCCTGTCACCAATCAAGATTCGCTAGCCAATCCTGAAGCATTAACCTTGTTTGCTGACTTAGCTGAACTACGATGTGAGTAATTACAGTCCAACACCGCTATAACTGAATTGGGTGCATATACCCATGGCCATTCAAAATGCTAATTCAGAGGCCAGCTTGAACACCAGAATAAGGCGCAATATGCAGAGAATGGTTATTCCCTTTTCAAATATTGCAACGCAGTGCTGGTTTTCAAGCTGGTCTCCCGCAGGGCAAGGCGAGAGGTAACCATCTTCGGTGTTATGAAGTCTTGATTTAGAATAACTAGATCATCAACTTCATGCCTTGAATCTGGTCACCTCTCGACTTGCTGATTTCTACATTTTTAATGGTCATGGGTATATACATGCACCCAACGTTTATTTTCACTCTCGTTATTGCTACCAGCTAGTTTTGATATTTACTCACATCAATCCCCAGCAATTTGGCAATGCCATGGCCATAATCAGGGTCTGCTTTGAAACAATGTCTTAAATGCCTGATTTGAATTTCTTCTGGTACGCCACCTAAGTTACGCGCGGTATTATCGAACAAAATAGCTTGTTTCTCTGGCGTCATCAATCGGAACAGATCACCGGGTTGACTAAAGTAATCATCATCTTCGCGGTGATCCCAATGTGCTGCTGCGCCATCTAAACTTAACGGTGGCTCAGAAAAATCAGGTTGTTCCGCCCATTCACCTTGATCATTTGGCTCATAACCCAGCGTACCGCCATAGTTACCATCAACACGCATAGCCCCATCTCGGTGATAACTGTGTACTGGACATCGTGGCGCATTAACCGGAATACTGTGATGATTAACCCCTAAACGATAACGTTGTGCATCGCCATATGAAAATAAACGCCCTTGCAACATTTTATCCGGTGAGAAACTAATACCCGGCACCACACTCGCAGGGTTAAAAGCAGACTGTTCTACTTCAGCAAAGAAGTTTTCTGGGTTACGATTTAGTTCTAATTCACCGACTTCAATCAGTGGATAATCGCTATGCGGCCAAATTTTAGTCAGGTCGAACGGGTTATAAGGTACTTTCGATGCATCGTCTTCTGGCATGATTTGCACTTGCAGCGTCCACTTAGGGAAATCGCGGTTATCAATGCTTTCTAACAAATCACGGTGATGACTTTCTCGGTCTTTACCTATCAATGCTTCTGCTTCAGCATCGGATAAGTTCTTAATACCCTGCTGAGATTTAAAGTGGAACTTCACCCAGAAACGTTCGTTATCACTGTTGATAAAGCTATAGGTGTGACTACCAAATCCGTGCATATGTCGATACGTTGCCGGAATACCACGGTCGCTCATTACGATGGTGATTTGATGCAACGCTTCAGGTAATGATGTCCAGAAATCCCAGTTGTTTTTTGCACTGCGCATATTCGTTCTAGGGTCGCGTTTTACCGCATGATTCAGATCGGGAAATTTCAGCGGATCGCGTAAGAAGAATACCGGGGTATTATTACCCACTAAGTCCCAGTTGCCTTCTTCGGTGTAGAACTTCATGGCAAAACCACGGATATCACGCTCTGCATCGGCGGCGCCACGCTCACCTGCTACTGTGGTAAAACGCGTGAATAGTTCGGTTTTTTTACCGATGGCAGAGAATATCTTCGCTTTAGTAAATCGAGTAATATCATGAGTCACGGTAAAGGTGCCATAAGCGCCAGAGCCTTTGGCGTGCATCCGGCGTTCAGGGATCACCTCTCGATCAAAGTGGGCGAGTTTTTCCAGAAACCACACATCTTGTAGCAGCTGAGGCCCTCTTTTACCCGCGGTCTGAACATTTTGATTGTGTGCAACAGGGCAACCTGCTGCTGTCGTTAGTTTTTTACTCATCGCAAATTCCTTCTCTAAGGTTATTTATTATTTTAGAAATGAACTTCTATACTTTTATTACATCTATTACTTCAGTGTGTAAACTTAGTAGTAAAACAATAAGTCCAGATTACCGCGGTCTGAATACAAATGAAAAAGGGTTTAACCGAAATGTTTAATAGCCTTTAACTATCAACATGAGCTATCAAGATAAACAAACATCTGTATCAATTTGGTGCAACTTAAATTAACAGTGCATTAATCTGGTGACATATTAGTCTACCCCTTTATAAATAATTTCATATATCAAACATTTAACTTTTGGCTCGATTTTTGATATAAAAACTACATACCTACCTCGTAACTATTTGAATAAAAACAATTAGGGAATGATTGACATATGCAAGATACATTAACGGTAATCCTCGCAGGTGGCATGGGAGCACGCCTTGCCCCACTCACTGATAACAGAGCAAAACCTGCGGTGCCTTTCGGTGGAAAATATCGAATCATCGACTTTACCTTAACCAATTGCCTTCACTCCGGTCTAAGACGTATTCTGGTGCTTACCCAATATAAATCGCATTCATTGCAAAAACATCTACGCGATGGTTGGTCTATCTTCAACCCTGAACTCGGTGAATACATTACCGTTGTCCCACCACAAATGCGTAAAGGAGATAAATGGTATAGTGGTACTGCAGATGCTATTTATCAAAACCTGTGGCTGTTATCACGTAGCGATGCTAAATATGTCGTGGTACTCTCAGGCGATCATATCTATCGAATGGATTATGCGCCCATGCTACAACGTCATAAGGAAACAGGCGCAGACTTAAGCATAGCTTGTATGGAAGTACCTGTTGCAGAAGCGCCAAATTTCGGGGTGATGGCAATCGACGAAAACCAACGCATTGTCGAATTTACTGAAAAACCGACACAGCCATCGCCGTTATCCAATGATCCAGAAAAGAGTTTAGCGTCAATGGGGATCTATATTTTTACTACGGATGCCCTAATCGATGCGTTAGAACAAGACGCTGACAACCCCGGTTCTAACCATGATTTCGGTCAAGATATTATTCCAAAACTGATTGATAAAGAGAAAGTCTACGCACATCAATTTGGCGGTTCGACAGGACGGGTGTCGGAGGATGATTACTGGCGTGATGTGGGTACTATCGACTCGTTATATCAAGCCAATATGGATTTGCTACAACCCGTTTCACCCATCGATTTATATCAACGCGACTGGGGAATTAGAACCTACGAACCACAACTGCCACCAGCAAGAACAACGTCATCAGATACCGGTAATGAAGGGATATTTATCAATTCGCTTATTTCTAACGGTGTACTTATTGCAGGTGGTTCTGTGCAGAACTCGGTTTTATCATCGAATGTAAAAATCAACGACGGCGCAACTGTTTCGGCCAGTATCCTGTTTGATGATGTTGAAGTCGGTGAATACAGCCAGCTACTGAATTGCATTATTGATAAACATGTAAAAATCCCACCAAGAACAAAAATAGGGGTGAACAGAGCAGAAGACGCTGCGCGATTCACCATTTCAGATCGCGGTATTGTTGTCGTACCTGAATCTTATAAATTCGAGTGAGCGCATTACATAAGTAACAAGTGTTATTCCAGCTGACCACAGCACTTGTTCATATGTAACCACCATTATTGTTCATCAAAATCTTAGCTATCGTTTATAAAAATGATAGCTAATTTTTCACCTTCAAGACAGCAGTTAACTCTGGTAGCACATCAAATAAGTCTGCCACTAAACCATAGTCTGCGACATCAAAAATGGGCGCATCGGCATCATTATTAATGGCAACAATCACCTTGCTGCCAGTGATACCCGCTATGTGTTGGATCGCACCAGATATACCTACGGCAATATACAGATCGGGGGCAATTATTTTACCTGTTTGCCCTATTTGTAAATCATTCGCCACAAACCCGGCATCAACCGCCGCACGACTCGCGCCTACTGCCGCATTAAGCTGATCGGCGAGAGTGTAAAGCAGCTCAAAGTTATCGGCGTTTTGCATCCCTCGTCCACCCGAAATAACAACCTTAGCCGTGGTTAATTCTGGCCGAGTTGATTGCGTTAATTCCGCTTTAATAAATTCAGATTTGCCACTGTCCGCTTGCGCAGCTAACTCAACAACAGGCACTTGACTCTCTAATGCTAATGGCTCTGTTGTTAACGACTCTTTATTTAACGAATCGGCAGTTAATGACGCTGCTGTAAACGCACTAGTACGCACAGTTAAAACCTTGATTGCATCGCTCGATTGCACCGTCGCAATGGCTTTACCCGCATAGATAGGTCGTTTAAAGGTATCTGCAGATTCAACACTGATGATATCTGAGATCTGCGCCACATCTAACAAGGCCGCCACTCTGGGCTGATAGTCTTTACCTGTAGTGCCTGCAGACGTCAGTATATGGCTATATTGATACTGTGCTTGGTCTTGCACTAACGACACAATTAACGGGGCAATATTCTCAGCTAAGGGATATTGATGAATATGATGATCGGCTACCAATATTTTACTCAAACCTGTTATGCCCTGTGCTATAGCAACAACAGGCTGACATTCATGGCCAATAATAAGCAAGTGCAACTCCCCATCGCGAGTATGCGCCGCGATCGTGGATGCCGCAGTCAATACACTTAACGTCGCAGGTTGAATGGAATGGTTATCATGCTCTGCTACTATCAGTATCGCCATTTAGGTCACCTTCGCTTGCAGCTGTAATTTTTCTACTAGGTCTGCGACATCAGCCACTTTAACCCCAGCTTGCCGTACTGGTGGCGATTCAACTTTAAGCGTAGTCAGTCGCGGGGATAAGTTCACTCCGAGCTTTACAGGCGCAGTCATGGTGATGACTTTACGTTTGGCTTTCATAATATTAGGCAGTGAGGTATATCGAGGAGTGTTTAAACGTAAATCGACAGTAATAACAGCGGGTAAGTTTAAGACTAGCGTGACTAAACCACCGTCTACTTCGCGGGTTACTTGGACTTTATTCGGGACGGTAAAGACGATATCAGAAGCAAATGAGCCTTGTGGCATACCAGTGAGTGCCGCTAGCATTTGCCCGGTTTGATTATTGTCGGTATCAATCGCTTGTTTCCCCAGTAGCACGAGATCGGGTAGTTGTTGTTGCACGACTTTATGCAGTAATTTAGCGACATCAAGGGATTGAACTTCTTCATCGGTTCTAATCAGAATGGCGCGATCTGCACCTAATGCAAGCCCTGCCCGTAATTGCACTTCCGCCGCTTTGGGACCAATGCAAACCAAGACAACTTCGTCGGCCAAGCCCTGCTCTTTAAAACGTACGGCTTGTTCAATCGCGATCTCACAAAATGGATTAATCACCATTTTTACATTCGCGGTTTCAATGCCCGTTTCATCCGTTTTAACCCTGACGTTGACCTTATGATCGACAACCCGCTTCACCGCGACCAATATCTTCATAACTTCCCCACCACCTGCTTATGTTTATTGCATCAGCCTGTTTGTGTTTAATTAATCAAACAGTTATGCATTAATAATAGTGGTGTTATGGGGTATGGCAACTTACTTGCTCACTGCTTAAACATCAATAAACCACAGCGAGGGTTTAAATCATCGGTTATAATCTGTAAAGTACGCTGCATATTATAACGAGTGACTTTGCTCCCTGTGAGCAGCTAGAAATAAGAGTATTAAACTATGAATAACGAACTTGATATCATTGATAATTTAGCCGAACTAAAACGCTTTTTATTAAGCGTTGAACTTGGTGGTTTAGGCCTGCAAGGTGTTGCTGGCATAGGCATGGCAACAAATAACAAAGATGGTCGCCACTTTATCGCCGTATTTGATGATAACCAAAAACTACTGTTATCGCGTTATGTGACTGACGACGTTTATGAAAACGGTAAAGACATGGTACGTAACGGTGTGCAAAAGAAACACTAAGATCTTGCCATTCAAAGCATAGCTATTTATTACCGCACGATCGTAACGGGGGCTGAACGAATAGTTTAGACCCTGCTATTATTTCTCTCATGCATGTATAAAGCCGATGAGCTCACTACCGTACACAATACCAACCACCTTACCTAGCATTTCGCGGTATCAGTGAATGACTCCTTCGATCGTTCAGCCGTGACTATACGCTAATGATTCTGACTATAATTAAGTGCTTCAACAAGCTAATTCATTTAACGCAACTTTCATATATCGCTGAATATGTTCTTTCAAACACTTTGCTTTCGCACTTAATAACTTACCTGAGGGCCAAATCAAAAAAATATCTCTAGCTGGACCTTGCCAATCAGGTAATGGCATGAATAGTTGTTCACGGTGTAAATATTCAAGTACTTCACTTGGTGGCAATAATGCAACGCCATGGCCATCTTTAGCAAACTTACTTGCAATACTAATATCGTTTACTTTTAAAGAGGCCTCTGGGTTAATTGTTTGTTTTAATTTGGATTTAGTATGTTGGAATTTCCAAGTCGGCATATGGGAAACGGTTATACACTTATGATGTTTTAAATCCTCTAAACTATTTAATGGCGCTGACTGTGCTAAATAGTTATGGGAGGCGACTAATACACTAGGTATAGAGCCCACTTTGATTTGATACAAACTAGAATCTCTCTGAGGGCCGATCCTTAAGGCTATATCTGCATGCTCCTCCACCATATCTTTATTATCGTTATTTAATTTTAAATTCAGCTGAATCTCAGGATGATCACCAATAAATTGTGACCACATTGGCTGAAGATAGCCAATAGAGATATTGGTGGGCGCTAATACGGTCAAGCTGCCTTCTAACGAATTGGCCTCAAAACTTAGTTCCTTCGATACCGATTCAAAACGCTCGACCAAATTAGCAAAGGATTCAAAATAAACCAGCCCTTCCGCCGTTAACCTAAACTGCCTCGCTGAACGGTGAATTAGCTGGCATCCTACTTTTCCCTCTAATTTTTTTAAACGACGAGTCACAGTCGCGGCAGGAATTTTCAGTTGCTTAGCAGCGCCTGACAATCCCTGAGATTTCACTATATGGATGAATAATGCGATGTCGTCAATCATGATCTCATTAATGGAATTATTAATTGTGTTATTAACCATATAAAAAAAACATAAAATTATCTATTCTTTTCTGGTATTCAATATCACTCTAATAAGGATCATCATGACTATTTTATTCATTAGTGCCGGATTAAAATTAACTAACAACTCTGACCGTTCATATACAATTGAACAATTAAACAAATTAGTGAAAGAAACGGTTAAAGAAAAAGGATGTCAGCATTTTCAAATTCTTGCGAACAAAGAAAACCCAAACCATTTCACGCTATGGGAACGTTGGGATAACGAAGATTACTTAAAATCCCACTTTGAAAAACCTCACACCAAAGCCTATTTAGCTAAGAAACTAACCGAGATCATGTACATCGAAAAATTAGAAGCTATGTAAGGATATTGGGATGGTAAAGGACTAGCTCCAGCGGGGGCAAAGTAACGTTACCTCTCCCCCGTTAACGCCTGATTAAATACCTTGGTTATTTGATCTGCGCAATATAACTAGCTAAACGCTCTTTATTCATCACAATTTTTGTTGATAGCTGAGCTACTGCGGTAGTCGTTTGTTCGATATTAACAGCTGAACCAACTTGAATAACCCCAACCATCCCAAGCGCCAAATGAGGAGTACAATTATAAATATAGACACCTTCATTTTTAAAATTAACGGTTTCTGTTTTACCCATTGGCGTATTAAACTTTGCAGCTCCGGCTGGAACTGAATAAGCACTCGCATTATGGCTTGCATCCGAAGGCACAAATTTCACGCTGTCGCCTGACGCGATTTTAAGATAGCCAGGTTCCATAACCATCATGCCATTAGCAGATGAAGTGAGTAGTTTGACAGTATGTTCAGCGGCTTGCAGTGCGGTACTACATGCCATTAATGCTACGACAGCAAGAATTTTTCGGTTAATCATATTAAAGAAACTCCAGTAATTAAGTGTGGTAAAAGATTAGATTCTAAATATAAGACGCTCAAACATAGTAAAGGCGAATACAAATAATATATTACGAATGATAATCATTATCAACTGATAGTTTGCAAGTGTCACATCGAGTTTTCACCTTAACTCACTAATAATCTAGATATATAATGCTAAGATAGGTGTGCAATTTAAGCTTTCAAAGCTATGTTATGACCAACTCAAAACAAGGATACGTGATGACGAATATCAACATTCAATACTTTAAACACCCTTATGCCGAATTTGTACTTGGCTCGTATGAAGGCAAACTGTGTTTGTGTGATTTTCGTTATCGGAAAATGAGAGAGTCGGTTGATAACCGTATTCAGCGAGGCCTTAATGCTACCTTTGTCGAACAAAATGACGACGTTTTAGAGCAAACAAAAGTCCAACTAGAAGAGTATTTCCTTGGTGAACGCAGTGTGTTTGATATTCCGCTGTTATTGGTCGGCACTGATTTTCAGAAGTCGATATGGCACGCACTAGAAGGGATAAAGTACGGTGAAACGGCGACATATTTAGATTTGGCATTATCCATTGGCAATAAAAATGCAGTCAGGGCGGTTGGCAATGCGAATGGTGCGAATGGATTAGCGATTATCATTCCTTGCCATCGTATTATCGGAAGCCAAGGTGAACTTGTTGGCTACGGTGGTGGTTTGTCATTAAAGAAACGCCTATTAGAATTAGAACAAAATCTATTTATCTAATACGTTTACTATTCGCTAACCAACTGTGCCACCCGTGCTTGTAGATGCGGGAGTACATCTAGTTCGAACCAAGGATTTTTCTTCAACCAAATATTGTTACGTGGGCTAGGATGCGGCAGAGGTAAACGTTCTGGCCAATTTTTTTGCCAATAGTCTCGCCAGTTTTTCACTGTTTCAGTCAAGTTTTTCTGCTTTACGTCACCCATATGCCATTTCTGCGCATAAATACCGATAACCAATATCAACTCAATATTCGGCATTGCAGCTAATATTTCAGCTCTCCATGTTCGAGCGCATTCGGGTCTTGGTGGCAGGTCGCCTGACTTACCTTTTCCCGGATAACAAAAGCCCATCGGTAAAATAGCTATTTTAGTCGCATCATAAAATGTGCCTTTATCAATACCCATCCATTGACGTAAACGATCACCACTGGGATCGGTAAACGGGATACCCGATTCATGCACGCGAATACCAGGCGCCTGCCCTGCTATTAATATTTTGGCTTTATCATCGACTTGCAATACAGGTCTAGCGCCCAGTGGAAGGTCAGGTTCACACAAGGTACATTTTTTAACATCGGAAACAATGACATCTAGATCATGTTTGTTCATACAGTCATTCCAGAAGGGTCTGTTTATACGGAAAAATAGGCTTTATTTTCCCGTAATCAAATTTATAATCATCTGAAGTATAACGAGTATATTGATTGTTCGTCTGCTTATATGGGTCCGTATAAATAAAATTCTTGTTTTTGTCTCTCGTTTTTTGATTAAGAATCAGTAATTACCACTTATCTATTTGTTAAGTATAATAAATTTGATATTATTTAAGTTAAATAGGAATTCGCGTTATACGAATTCCGTATAATAAGCTGTATACGCGATCGGAGATGTTGTGGAAGTAAGAATTAATAGCAAGAAGGAAATCTTAAAGTCCTTTGTAGGCTGGCTTCCTCTTGCGCTTTTTTGTGTTGTGTTTTATGGAATGATCTTTGTCTTGGTAATAATGTATCTCCTTTCAAATGTACTTAGCATCGAAGAAGTATTGGCAAGGCAAATAGGTTGGGTGATTGGTGGTGCTCTTTTAGTCTTTTTAGGCTATCTATATATTAATTGGCTAACAAAATCACTTTCCTCTTATCACCTGTCAATTAGCAATAGTACTTTAAGAGTCAAAGGCAAGACTGGGTGGAAATCTCTCGATATAGAGGTTCCTTTAAATACGATACGCGAAATTAATATTGGTCAAAGCGCCAGCATGGCAGAGAAGCTTTCCGGTGGGCACGGAGCTATCCAAGATCAAGTGGCCTCCAGGCTTAGTTTTATCCCATCATCAGGTAAGCCGTTCAAGCTAGATTTTGCCGCAAAAGCATTTGATAATGAGTCTTTGTTTGAATTTCTTATCTTTGCTAAAAGCAAGGGACTACAAACCAATGTCAGCGTATAACAAGTTGCTCAATTTGACGCCTGACGCGCAAATTAGCAAAGCGTTAGTGCTCAGGGAGAGTCGATGAAATTTACCATTTCATTAAAAACATCGATGTTTGATCTATCTAAAGAAGATGAGAATCCAATAAACCCCATATTCGGGCAATCCTTACTAGTATGGCTAAAGGATAAAGTCTCTGACTCTGTAGAAATTGAAGCCCCTGATGCAGAAGATTCGGGTTGGTATAGCTATATCGACTGGAATGGAAGAAAATATCTTCTCGGTTCTACTACGTACTTTGAAGAAGGGGATAATCCTTCTGCAGAGATAGAGTACATATTTCAGGTTGATAAAGTTCGCTCATTAAAAGAGAAGCTTCTTGGTCGTGAAAAAATGTCCTTAAAAGACGAATGTTTCACGTATATGAAATCAGTGTTTGAATCAGAACATGAGATTAATAGTGTTGTTGTTGAATAAAGCACTAACAAAAGCAATCAGTCGGAACGGTTTAAATATGTCAAACGAGAGTATAAAAAAAGAATTTAAGAATGTCTCACTAAATTTACACTTGGTGAGTTAAATCTTAATGCCTTGAAAGATTGTATTGAGTTAAATGGTCAGGCACTAGAATCAATGCCATATAAGTTAATCAAGGATATAGACGAAATAGAGTATCAACTTACACAGTGCTTCTTCGCAGATGAAGAAGATTGTGAGTACGACATAGAGTCTACTATTTCATTTATTAAAAGCTGGTTAGCAAAGGTTCCAAACTAATATGGCGAGATGATGCTGTTGCGAAAATAGATAGTGTTGATGCTTTTGACTCCATTTTGCCAGCACTTGAATTGGCAAGAGATCAAGCAGATGGTTACACATTTGAATCATGTTGCAGTTTAGCTCTTCAACTAGCAAGTGTTGCACAAACAACAGAACACCCCCAAAATTTGGTATCTATTTTACAATCACTAAGAAAACACGAATTACAATTAGCTCTAAATAGTAGTAAAGTTAAAGAGTTAGCAAAGTGGTTTCGTATATCAAGTGCCATATAACAAGCCAATTAATCAGGACAAATAACAGTTGGTTTTTGCCCATTATTGGGGCGTTATAACCTAAGGTAGATTATGGAAGATTTCCCGATTGAACTAATTTCAGCTACCAAGGCAAAAATGAAAGGGCCAAGCGGCGATGTTTCGCTTGAAATTGAACTAGCGCCGTTTGAACTGAAAATAGATGATGACTATGAGTCTGTAAAAACTAGCATTAGGCTTGATGGCATCAAAATACCTAGCGCCTATTCAGAGTTAGAAGGTAGGGAGTTCTTATTTCCTACAAATCCTGAAAATGGTTACATCGATGGCTCGGTTTATTTCTTTGCTGCACATAGCCCCGTGGATGTTACAAAAATTTCCTTTGGTAAAACTGAATCAGGGAAGCTTTCTGCAATTATCCAATCTGAATGGATTTTAGAATTTGAACGTACTGGCTATAAGAATTTCAGCCATATCTTTGAGGTGACAGTTGAGTTATAACAAATACATGTTGCCTCAGCCGCTACGTGGCTTGGACAGTTTTCCCGCTCGAGCCTCGCTACAAAACCGCCGTAAATATAAGCATTAGCTGCTTTAAGAGGGGTTGAAAATTAATATTGCATATGAGATCACAGTTACGAACTTTGATGATGTAGTTTCATCTTTAGCTTTATTCGGGGTTATAGGATTCGTCATTTTTTTTGTGGCTTGGAAGTTCAAGAAGCTGAAGCATCGTATTTTTTTGCTGTTATGGGGTGTTTGCGCGGGAATAGGCTGCTTTCTTTTGGTGGGCTTTAAAATTGTTGAGCATTTGCATGCTTATATGCAATATTCAAATGGTAATTATGAAACCTTTGAGGGGATAGTTCTTGTTTTAAGGCAGCAGCCCCAGCATGGCCATGCACCCGGTGATTTGATCGAAATTGATGGGCACAAATTTGAGTTAGACTACTTCACATCTTTTCCGGGGTATCACGTATCTATAGCCAATAAAGGCGTACTCCGTGAAGGCGTTTATGCTCGAGTTCTTGTGCATGGCAGGCTGCTACTCAAAGTAGAGTACAGGTGAGATACTATTCTCTGTTTAAGCCAAGCAGCTAACAATCGCATCAAGTCGCCCACTGAAAAACGCGGGCTAGGAAAACTATGAGTAATTTTACAAATCTTCAAGAGTGGTACTTATCTCAATGTGACGACAGTTGGGAACATTCTTTCGGTATTAAAATCGATACTCTAGATAACCCGGGCTGGAATATTGAAATAGATCTAGAAGGTACATCTCTAGAAAACATCCCATTTAACCAAACTGAAATTGGCTACAATTCAGATAGTAACTGGGTAATATGTAAAGTAGAAGATAATAAATTTAAAGGTGCTAGTGGACCTATGATGTTAGAACAAATGATTACCATTTTTCTAGACTGGGCTAATGGCACTTAGCAAGCTCGTGCACAGGACTAAATTTCTGCAACACCTTTTGCCATTGCTTCGCAATTATATGCCAAAAGTCTTCGCTACAATTTAGCCAGTGACAAGGGCGTTAGCTTTATCGAACATAACTGAACTTAGGGAAGTAAATGAAAAATTTAATTATAGCTTTAAGCTTGATAGTAAGTTTGGATGCTTTTGCCTTCAATGGTAAGCCATATAATCAGAATTATGATCCCCAAAGAAATCCATTTTCAGATTTTAAACTTGCCCAGCAGGATGCAGCTCCAGACAATAAACTAATCTTAATAGTCCTCGGTGGAGATTGGTGTAGCTGGTGTCATCGTTTAGGCTCTTTCATCAAGAAAAATGAGTCAATTAAAAAGAATTTGGAAGATACATTTGTTGTAATGAAGCTAAATGTTAGTGAAGAAAATAGTAATCAAGAGTTTCTAAGTTATCTCCCAGAACCAAAAGGTTATCCATATTTCGTTATTATCGATTCAGAAGGTAAAGTCGTAGGGGATCAAAATACGGGCGGTTTAGAGCAAGGTGGATCTTATTCGTCTACAGAGTTTGCTGGGTTTATCTCAAAATGGAGCAAAGCTAACAAGTAGCAGCAACGGATTTTTAAACCTGTCCTTTTGCATAAAACCCGCAAAACAAGCGCCACGCTGTGCAGGCGTTAGCTCACAATTATTGCCTCTAACTGAGGTATTTCACTTTACTTAGAAATAAACGGATACCATGTTTGAATTAAAAACAATCGCACTTTTTTTCGTCACGGCTATTGCTGAAATCATTGGCTGTTATTTACCTTATCTTTGGCTTAAACAAGATAAGAGTATATTACTGCTAATCCCTGCTGCTGCAAGTCTTGCACTGTTTGCATGGTTACTATCACTGCACCCAGACGCTGCAGGTCGTGTTTATGCCGCATATGGTGGTGTCTACATTTTCGTCGCCATGCTCTGGCTCTGGGGCGTAGATGGTATTAAACCTACCATGTGGGATATGATTGGCGCTTCAGTCGCGCTTGTTGGCATGGCTATTATTATGTTCGCACCAAGAGCCTCGTAACCATAGTCTGCCTTAAAAATGCTAAGATCCACTTGGTGATCAGCTTATCATCTGCTTGATAGCTGAGTGACGTCACCGCCAACTCGATTGTATCAGCAGGGATAATATCGCGACGCTGCTCCATCAGTGCTTCGGAATATAGCGCTGTAAACTCTGGATGTCCTTGCAAACCAAGAAAGTGAGAGTCCACTTGGAACATACTGTACGGACAAAAATCATTGCTCATCAATACGGTTGCACTATGGGGTAATTTACAGACTTGGTCTTGGTGGCAAACAACCAGCGCGATATTAGCTTGCTTCGGCTGCATCCAGCTAGGCTCAGCTAGCACATTAGCATGAGCAATACCGACTCCCCATCCCAGTGGGCTTTTTTCAACTTCCCCGCCCAGTGCTTTAGCGATGAGTTGATGACCAAAACAAATACCGACTAAACCTTTACGAGCCGTATAAAGCGCACGAATAAAATCTTCCAGTTGTCGGACCCAAAGGTCGTCATCATTAGCCCCCCATTTACTACCACTGCAAATGTAAGCGTCACATTCATCAATATGTTGTGGAAACTGACCATTTATCACCAAATAAAAACGAAGTTCTAATGCTTTATCTACTTGCTGGAATAGCGCCTCAAACATAGACGCATAATTACCAAAATCAGGCTGCAAACTACTGCGTACATCGTCACATTGTAAGATACCGAGTTTCATAATCTTGTCTCTATTATTGCAGATATTTACAGATCGCCATGTATCGCTGACAAGTAAATATCAGCGTATTGCTGCGCATCAAATTTAATAGGATTACCGCCTGCCGATGGGTCCTGCTCTGCCATGATGCCGATTTCAGTGACACGCTCAGCATCAATACCTATCTCACCCAGAGAATGGGGAATATCAAGTTGTTTACGCAACGTTAATACCCAGTCTAAAAAGCTATCAAAGTCCGTATCCTCCAACTCCAGGTAACGGCTTAAGCGCGTTAGTTTGGCCTCAATGGCACTGCGGTTGGCCTTTAATACATATGGCATTAAGATAGCGTTCAATAAACCATGATGACTATCGTAAAGTGCACCGATAGGATGAGCGAGCGCGTGCATACCACCAAGACCACGTTGGAAAGCAGTTGAGCCCATCGTCGACGCAGTCATCATTTGCGCCCTCGCTTCAAGATCGCTCCCCTCTTCTACTGCACGTGGTAGATATGCTTTAATCAGACGAAT
Organism: Moritella sp.; assembly: GCF_013215705.1. Classification (GTDB taxonomy): domain Bacteria; phylum Pseudomonadota; class Gammaproteobacteria; order Enterobacterales; family Moritellaceae; genus Moritella. The sequence continues at coordinate 132,270 of NZ_JABSQR010000011.1, forward strand.
AGCCTCTAACGCAATGCCTTCCGCCATAGGATGATAACCATTCGTACAATACGCTTCTAAGGCGTGGGATAGTGCATCCATACCCGTTGCAGCGGTTAACTTAGCAGGTAAGCCGACGCTCAGCTGTGGATCTAAAATCACAATAGCGGGCAACATATTCGGATGAAAAATAATGCGTTTAATGTGATGTTTACTATCCGTGATCACCGAAGCACGCCCGACTTCTGAACCTGTGCCGGATGTGGTTGGTACTGCGACCACAGCAGCCATACCTTCAGTACGCACGTTTAACCAGTTATCACCCACATCTTCAAAATCCCAGAGAGGACGATCTTGACCTACCATCAAGGCCACAGCTTTAGCGGCATCAAGTGCAGACCCGCCACCAAATGCAATGATACCGTCATGTTTACCACGCCTGTATGCATGCACCCCTTCGGTGACGTTCTCACCAGTTGGATTCCCCTTAATCTGTGAAAAAAGACCACACTTTAAACCGGCTTGTTGGCAGTTGGCTAACGCAGCTTGCACCATAGGTAGGTCAACTAGCCCCGGATCGGTAATTAATAACGGCGATGCCATGCCCAATTCTTGACAAGTGATGGGTAGCTCTTGAATGCGGCCAATACCTGCGCGGATAGCAGTGGGATAATGCCAATTAGCAGTAAATTGATTAAGTTCCATGACTTCTCCTTTACAGTGAAACCTTGCCAAAACCTATTTTTAAAGCGGGTGTGAACACTATTGTAAAATTTTAATGTGGAATGATTTTGGACGCGTTAACGACTCATAACCTAATGTTGATAAAGTACAGCCCCGTCCCGAGTTCTTCACCCCCGTCCACGCCAACGCAGGATCGAGGTAGTCACAACGATTAACAAAGAAAGTCCCTGTATCTAATTGCTCACCAATCGCGATAGCAGAGTCGATATCTTGAGTAAATACCGATGCAGAGAGACCAAACTCAGAATCATTCATTAGTGATATGGCTTCTTCATCACTGTCGACTTTCATAATACCAACGACAGGTCCAAAGCTCTCTTCGGTCATGACCCGCATTTGGTGATCCACATTGGTTAATAGTTGCGGAGCCAGATAAGGTGTGCCGACTTCATCCAGCGGAAAATCAACTGACTTTATATGCGCAATAGCTCCTTTAGAAATTGCATCTTGTATTTGTGAACGCACAAAGTCAGCCGCTGACGCTTTTACCATCGGACCTAATGTAGTGCAGACATCATCAGGTCGTCCAAGCTGATAACCTTTAACTAGATCGACAGACTTGCGGACAAATTCGTCAAACACGCGGCTATCTACATAGATACGCTCGATGCCACAGCAAGACTGTCCAGAATTGAAGAATGCACCATCAATGCAAGTTGCGACCGCATGTTCGATATCGGCATCGGCACGGACATAAGCCGGATCTTTCCCTCCGAGCTCTAAACCAACACCAATAAAACGCCCGCAACTGGCGCTTTCAACCATGGATCCACCAGCGACCGAGCCAGTAAAAGCCACATAATCAATGCGGCTATCCTTGATCGCCGCTTCGGTATCAGCATGACTAAGATGTAAATATTGGAATACGCCAGCCGGTAAACCGGCTTTTTGAAAGGCATTGAATAATTGCTCAGCACATAATGGCGTCTGTGCGGAAGGCTTTAATACCACGCTATTCCCCGCCATGATGGCAGGTATGATGGCATTAATCGACGTGAGATAAGGATAATTCCACGGCGCAATAACAAAGACAGTTCCTAATGCTTCGCGTTTAATGTAACGCAGAAAACCGGTTTTATCTGGCAGTTTAATTCGTGCTAGAGCGTCATCCGCAGCGTCAATCATATAACGAGCGCGTTCTGCTAAACCCGCGACTTCACCGCGTGCATATTGAATCGGACGCCCCATCATCCAGCATAATTCGTCCGCAATTTCATCTTCATTGGCAACGAAAGCATCGACCATTTTATGGCAGATCACAGCACGTTCTTGCAGCGCGACATGATGCCAATTAGCTTGAGCTACAACCGCCTTTTGTAAAGTATCATTAACCTCTTCACTACTGGCGAGAGCACGCTCAACGTAAACAGAGTTATCGATGGGTGAATAAGTTTGCTGCTGCCTGTTGCTCGTCATTATCGATGTGCTCCCTAGATGATCTCAAAATAACGTTCTAATTCCCAATCAGTCACCTGTTTTCTAAATTCACGATCTTCCCACTCGCGGGTAGCGGCATAATGTGCAACAAACGCTTGGCCAAATAGTTCTTTGGCCGCTTCGGAACGTTTTAATTTACGCGCAGCATCAAACAGGGTTCGTGGTAGCGATAGCGCTTCGGGGTGGTCTTGCTCATAGGCATTACCTTTCACTTGCGCATGTGGTTCTAGTTTCAGCTCTATGCCCATCAGACCTGACGCTAATGCAGCAGCAAGTGCGAGATAAGGATTGGCATCCGCAGAACCTAGACGATATTCAATACGCTGAGATGTCGCAGATCCCGGAATAACCCGCAGTGCAGTGGTCCGGTTTTCGACACCCCAAGTAGCATCAAGCGGTGCCCACAATCCCGGCACCATACGGCTATAACTGTTCACCGTCGGTGCGATCATCGATAAGAATTCCGGCATGTATTTTTGCTGGCCAGCCAGGAAGTGACGTTGAGTATCACTCATGTTGTAATCATTATTCGGGTCGTGGAACAGCGCCCTGCCATTTTTGTCTTTTAACGAAATATGCATGTGACCACTTTGCCCCGGCCAATCACTTGACCATTTCGCCATGAAGGTAGCCATTAGGTTATTACGTTGTGCCCAGACTTTAATGAAGGTTTTGAATAGTGCCGCTTTATCTGCTGCGTCTTGCGCGCCATCATAAGCAATAGCCGCTTCTAATACCCCAGGGCCAGTTTCGGTATGCAGGCTCTCTAGTGGAAAGTCCATCTCTTCACCTAGGGCCATGATTTGATGATGTAGATCGGCATGCACTGAATTACGGATCATGGAGTAGCCAAAATAATCTGGGGTCAGTGGCGTTAGATTTTTATAGCCTTTTTCTCGTACTGATTCTGGCGTTTCTTTAAACATGAAGAATTCATATTCAAAAGCAGCGGTGACATCAAAGCCCATACGATCGGCACGCTCTAATACCCGCCGTAACGTACCACGAGGACAAATCGCTTCGGCTTGATCGCAGAACTCGGCAATAAATAACAACATATCGCCTTCGGCAGGCAAATTGCGACAAGTCTCAGGTAAAATACGCACGGGAGCATCGGGATAACCAGTATGCCATCCTGTGTATTCAATATTATCGTAGAGCTGATCTTTTGCATCCCAGCCTAAAACCACATCACAAAATGAAAAACCACGATCAAGAGAAGAGAAAAATTTATTTTTACTCATATACTTACCACGCATAATACCGTCAATATCAAACAAACCTACTTTGATATGGCTTAAACCACGTTGTACTATAATATGTTTGGCATCGGCAACGGTCTTCACTTCTCTTGGATTGAGCATAATACATCCTTATATTACAGCGCCTATTCCGACTACGCTTAATAATGTGTGACAGCATCATTCTTAGTATAGGGAGTGTAAGTGTATTGTGATGAATAAAGTCTACTGCAGCGATAAAATAAAACAAAAAAAGTGAGTAGAATCAGATTAGGATAGGTTGATAACCGTATTCAACGCGGTCTTAATGGCATATTTTTTTGGTGAACGAGTCGCTACGGTGGTGGATTGTCATTAAAAACGTTTGTTAGAATTTGAGCAGAATCTATTCATTTAATAAGCATGTTGTGATTGAACAGGCAAAAAAAATGGCAAACCCGCAAAGGTTCACCATTCTTTAATATTTGTTCAGCTCATATCAGAACTGAATACATAGCAAACTAGATAGCTACGATGTTTTCTGCATTCGGGCCTTTTTGACCTTCGCCTACAGTGAATTCTACTTTTTGGCCTTCAGCTAAAGTTTTGAAACCTTCGCTAGCGATTGCGCTGAAATGTGCGAATACATCTGGGCCATTTTCTTGCTCGATGAAACCAAAACCTTTAGCTTCGTTAAACCACTTAACCGTACCTTGAACTTTAGACATAATAATACCTGTATTTTAATTTGATTTGCCTTAATAGGCTTGAATAGCGTACAAAAAACTGGAACTTAAAAACTACAGAGCGAGGTATTATTAATAAAACAACGAAATGGAGAATGTAAACAAAAGGCTTTCTTGCTGAGGCACACTCTATAGAATCTAAAATAAAAGTCAAAGTTATTTATTAAAAAAATTTCTGCTATCTGTAAACATATAGTTGCAGTTTAGTGCACTATGCTAAATTTTAAGTTGATCAAGCAATTACTGGTCTCTATTTAAGACAAGTAATTACCACATTAATGAGTGCTGCCTTTTGGTGTCATATTAAAATGACGCTTAAACTCACGGCTGAACTGCGAAGAACTGGAATACCCCACTAATCTTGCGGCATCACTCACTCTTAAACCCTCTCGTTGGATCAGCTCTTTGGCTTTATTTAAACGCACTTTCTTTAAATATTGCAGTGGTGATTCTAAAGTCACTTTGCGAAATGCTAAATGAAATGCAGAGACACTCATGTTGGCTTCTTCGGCCAGATGTTGAACCGTGAGTCCTTCTGAATAATTTTGGTGCATTTTAGTCAGGACTTTCGCCACCCTTGCGTATTGCCCATCGTGATGGGCTAAATCAAACAATACATGCCCCTCTGATCCTACAAGTGCTCGATATACGATTTCCATTACCAATGACTCACCCAACATTTTAGTATCTAGGTCAGAATGTAATGCCACCATTAAGCGCTTACAACTGTCTAGCATAGGTGTTGCCATTTTGACTGAGCTTAATCCGCATGTTTCTTGTTTACTTCTCGGTGCATGCTCAAAAGATGCTGCTTCCAATTCATTCACCAAACGGTGTAACAACGTTGGATCCACATTAATGGTTAAGCCTAACAATGGCACGCCATTCTCAGGTAACGCTTCGCACTCCAATGGCATTGGCACACCAACCACCAGATAGTCTTCAGGCCCATAATGCACCGGCTGATTACCTATGTGTATATGCTTGCGTCCCTGCCCCATGACGATTATTCCCGACTGGTACACAAAAGGCTGACGCTGATTGCCTTGGCTACTGCGATAAAACCACACCCCAGGAATAGCGGTTTCTTTCATGCCTTCCAAATCATTAAGATCATATTTATCCGCATATATTTGCATCAAATTGCCAAGAGAATTCATAGTAGCCCTTAAAATATCAAGTCATCACCTATATGTTAAAATACGCAACATTAGAGTAATAGGCAATAAAAATGGAGGAAACCGCCTTTTTTAATCTAATTTAAAATAGTAATATGCACTTATTGAACAAATAAAAATAAAAATAAAAGGACATACAATGAAATTCTCTTATGTTAACCCAACTCAAATCCATTTTGGCCAAGGTCAAATTGAGACTATCGCAACGTCTATCCCAAAAGATAAAAAAGTACTTGTGATTTACGGTGGTGGGTCTATTAAGAAAAATGGCGTTTATGACCAAGTTTCTGACGCACTGAAAGAGCACACATGGACAGAATTTCCCGGTGTTGAAGCAAACCCAACAGTAGAAACCCTAGACAAGGCCGTTGTTATCGCCAAAGAACAAGCAATTGATTACATTCTTGCTGTGGGTGGTGGTTCGGTCATTGATGGTGCAAAATACGTAGCAGCAGCAGCTAAGTACGACGGTAATGGTTGGGATATTTTGATTGGCAAACACCAAGTAACGGATGCGATCCCGCTTGGCGCAATTCTGACATTGCCAGCAACAGGGTCTGAATCAAATTCAGCTTCCGTTATTACTCAAAAATCAACGCAAACTAAACTGCCATTTATGTCTCCGGCTGTGCAACCTAAGTTTGCTGTACTTGATCCAGATTCAATGAAAACATTACCAGAGCGTCAATTAGTGAATGGTATTGTCGATGCATGGGTACACGTTTGTGAGCAATATCTAACACAACCAACGGGTGCGATGGTTCAAGACGGTTATGCTGAAACATTACTTAAAAACTTACTAAAATTAGCTGAGCAATACGGTGATCGTGATAACAACGAATGGCGCTCTAACCTGATGTGGACAGCAAACCAAGCACTAAATGGTTTAATTGGTTCTGGCGTAACGCATGACTGGGCAACGCACATGATTGGTCATGAATTAACCGCCTTATACAATGTTGATCATGCGCGTTCGTTATCTATCATCCAACCATCTTTACTGCGTAATCAAATTGAAGCAAAACGCGCTAAATTGGAACAACTAGGTAAAAATGTATTTGGCTTAGCAGCGTCTTCGGATCTCGCTGAGCGTACGATTGTAGAAATAGAAACCTTCTACCATAGCGTACAACTACCAACACAATTAACTGAACACGGCGATGATAAAGCTTCTGCTATCGATACCATCATCAAACAACTTGAAACTCACGGCATGGTTGCGCTAGGTGAAAACCAAGCGATTACCCTAGACGTTTCTCGTCAAATATTAGAAGACGCAGTGAAGTAATAACACCCTCGATAAAACACGTTCTAATAGCAAAAGCCAATACCATTAATATGGTATTGGCTTTTTGGGGTTGTAGATTGCTAACGCGCCGTTGAAGGCCTTAGCCCAGTACCAGTAAGTGCTGTTAGATGTGGTATATACATATTCAATAAGTTCTTCTGTTCCAATACTGGTTCCGTTTCTTCGCTATTGAACATAATTTTAGGCGCTAAGGCTAGTCTAAATATCTTGTTTAATAAGCAACACTGTCATTTCCACTCGCGTACAAGTGCCTATACTTGGGCTAACATTGGTTATTCGACCAGCAATACATCGCATTCATTAATCGTGTGCGTTGATATTAAACAGTGTGAAAATTTTGATTGAATTGGTGTATATAAACCATTAAAGTTACGATTTTTTTACAACTCAGCCAGCAGAGGAATACTCATAATGGAAAAGAGCATTTTTCAGTATATCTGGAAATATTCTAAAAAAAATCAGTTGGTTCTAACAGCTATCACACTCCTGACTTTCCCCATTCTGTACGTTTCGCTAGAGTTACCTAAGCGCATTATCAACGATGCTATTGGCGGAACGGGTGAAGATGTGTCATTGCTGGGCATGACATTAAGTCAGACCGAATTTTTGATGGTGCTTTGTATTGCTTTTCTATTCGCGGTATTAGCCAATGGGCTGTTGAAAATGCGCCTAAACACCATGAAAGGTGTGTTGTCGGAACGATTATTACGTCGATTTCGTTTTCAACTGGTCACCCGAATATTGAGATTTCCACGTTCGTATTTCCGCACTACCAGCCAAGGTGAATTGGTTTCGATGGTGACGTCTGAAGCAGAACCTATGGGTGGATTTATGGGCGATATGCTGTCACAGCCGGTGTTTCAGGCTGGGCAGATGTTGACAATTCTGACGTTTCTATTTGCCCAGAGCTTCTGGTTTGGGGTTGCGTCCATCGCACTTATTCCGTTGCAGGCATGGATCATCCCCAAATTACAGCGCCAGATTAATGTGTTGAATAAAGCAAGAATACAAGAAATTCGCAAATTAGCAGCTGATATTGGCGAAACAGCAGCAGGTGTCAGCGATATTCGTATGAACGGCGGGATGCGTCACAGACTGTCACTGTTTTCTAATCGTTTGGGTAACCTGTTCGGCATTCGTTTTCAGATTTATCAAAAGAAATTTTTTATGAAGTTCCTGAACAACTTCATCAACCAATTAACACCGTTCTTTTTCTATTCTGTTGGTGGCTATTTAGCGATCAAAGGAGAGATCACAGTTGGTGCCTTGGTTGCCGCGCTCGCAGCCTACAAAGACCTGTCTTCGCCTTGGAAAGAGCTGTTGACTTATTACAACCAAACCCAAGATATGGCGCTGCGCTGGGAAGTGGTGATCGAACGTTTCGCGCCAAATACACTGGTAAGAGACGAGTTATTTGATGGCGAGCCTGATACGGTGACCAGCCTTAATGGCGATATCGAACTGAAGCGTGTGACGGTATCCGATGAAGACGGACATTCGGTACTGGAAGATATTAGCTTAACCATTCCCAAAGGCGCACGCGTTGCAATCAAGACAAATAATGAGGCTACGGCACTTGCGTTTGCTGATTTATTAACACGTGAGGTGATTCCACAAAGAGGAACAGTGCAGATAGCAGGGTATGAGATGAATGATTTGCATCAAACAGTGATCGCCAATCGCATCGGATATGCCAGCTCCAAACCTCATATTTTTCAAGGGACACTCGGTGAAAACCTGTTAATGCCATTTAATTATGCGCCTATCTTACGCGAGAATATTTCGGTTGATGTGGCCGATTGGCAACAAGAGTCCGCGCGCGCAGGTAACAGTGTTGATCCATTTGAATCTGACTGGGTTGCGCCCCAAATGGCTGGATTTAAATCCTATGATGAGATCAAAGACTGGTGGTTCCAGTTGGTTGAAGCCATGGGTACCGACGACATGATGGTGCGCAGGGGGTTACGATCACGCCTTGATCCAGACACTCAGCAAGAACTGATAGCAGCGATTGTACAATTGCGTCCCGAAATAGCCAAACGCTTAGCAACAGCGGGTGTGGATGATATTGTGCATGCCTTTCACCCTGAGAAATTCAACCCTGTATCACCCTTGGGTAGCAACCTACTTTATGCTGTGCCTACAAAAATGCTGACACAAGTCACCCTGTCACAAGAAGACAATTTCGTACAGATGTTGGAGGATGAAGGGATTGCCGATTACCTTGCACACATGTCTGCCAATCTAATCGAAGGACTGACCGAAACATTTGGAATAGATGGTACTGATCATCCGTTATTTCGCCGTTTGAATATAAATGAAGATCTTTATCATCGGCTTAGAGTGATCGTAGCAAAAAGACGCTTAGTTGGTCAAAGTGGTTTGTCGCACGAAGATTTTGCATTGATGTTGACGGTACCCTTTGCGTTTTCTGCCGAACAGATTGGACCCTCTTTCACTGATGAGTTCAAAGCGCGGATTGTGCAAATTAGGATGAAAAGTGCCGCGGAGATGGTTGTAAAGTTAGATGGCTTGTTTAAGCCAATTGATCCACAACAATATTTTCCTGTTATGTCGGTGCTTGGCAATGCGATTTTTGGCCGTATTTCAAGTTTGGCTGGTGCCCGTGAGAAGTTGATTGAAGATACGATTGTTGATGTCCTGACGGAGCATGGTCTAAGGCGACTGGTCGCGCAATCCCTATATGATGTTGCGACCACCCAAGGGGGAGAAAATCTTCCCGCAGTGTTCAGGGAACGTTTAGCATTCAGCCGTGCCGGGATCAAGAAGCCTGATATTCTGATCCTTCGAAATGCATTAGCTAGTCACGACGGTGAGGCTCGTGCGTTGACGCGCGAACGTATTAGTGAATTGATGCCTGACACCACCCAGATTTTCATTGAAAACCACTTCCCCAATCCAGAAAGTTATGATTTGTTTGTCGATATTGTGGATGGGCGCATTGATGGTATTGCACGTCAAGATGAACTTCAAGATGAAGATGCGCGTCAGGATCTGAACCGTAAATTACGCGTGGTCGCACAGACAGAATTATTTGCAGGGCTTGATCGAAAACAACAACGCCTACTCGCATTTAGTGCCCAATGGCACAAAGTAAAAGCGGGAACCGTGATTTTCAAAGCAGGTCAAGAAGCAGATGCATCCTATCTGTGTGTTAAGGGTTTATCAGGGTTATATTGGCCAGAAAGTGAAGGCGAGAAACACTTGGTATCAGAAATTCTACCTGGGCGGTTGATCGGAGATTTGGCCCTCATCAATAACGAGCCACGTCTATTAGACTTAATTTCGATAGAAGACAGTGTATTTCTACGTATTGGTGCTACTGAGTTACTGGCTGTGATCGAAAATGACGCGATGGTAGCGACAAGCTTGTTACGCTCAGTTGCTGGACACTTATCAGAGACTGCGACAAGTCTACGGGCAATGCGAGCATTTGCAGCTGAACGAGGGATCGATTTCACTGAATTTGACGAAAGGGATGAGGGTTAAGTGTTGAATGGCGTTCAAGTTTCGAGTCAGCGAATAGCAAAGAAGTCGCTGAGTTCTGTGACCCGATTTACCAAGCGCTATTATCTGCACTGCAAGAAACATACTCTTAGCTACAAAAATGTAACCTTTAACAAAATAGTCGTTAAAAAGGAAGCATTTCAGCTTCCTTTGATTATTAATTTGTCAGTCATTACTAACCAACAATTCCACATGAGTAAGGCGTGTTAGCGATTATAAATCAGCTAACGCAATCTCAACTTTTTTAACCACGTTCTTCGGCACCCACTGACTCCACATCGCTTTATTGTTCAATAAGAAGTGTTCTGCGGCATAGTCACCATCAGCTTGCTCTTCTTGTATCCATGCCAACTGCTGATTCATTTGCATATTAGTAAATGAACGTTTAGACAGGTACTGCATCACCTCAGGCTCTCTTTTTGAAAAGCTGGTTGTGACAATCGTCTGTACAGGAGCGGCAGGATAATCCGTCACTTTCGGGTTTTCACAATCTTCGATGATGGTACAGTTTTCAAATTCTTCACGATTAAAACCAGTGCCAAAATCAACGCGTACCATATCGTACTTATCCATGATCGCGGTTGGCGACCAATAATAGCCAAACCATGCTTCTTTATTTTCGTACGCTTTAACCATAGAGCCCGCTAATCCAGCACCGGACCCTGGATCAACTAAGTCAAAGCCGTAATCAGCCAGATCCATCGCGTTGAATAAGTTGGTGGTTGAGATCTGACAAGTCCAGCCTGCTGGGCAAGCCATGAAAGCAGAACGACTTGGATCTTCGGGGTGTTTGAATAATTTAGCATTAGCCTTGATACCCGCTAACGTAGCCAAAGATGGATCTTTCGCTACCATATAGGCTGGGACCCAAAAACCAGAAACCGCACCGTCAGACAGTAAATCACCAGCAACAACAATACGACCTTCTTCGCCACCTTTAACTAATGTCGCTCGGATCTGGTTTGTCCAAAATTCGGGCGCAATATCAGGCGTATTTTTTTCAATCATTGACGCTGCTGTTATTGTCGAATTACCCGGCACTATTTCAACATCACAATCATAGCCATGCTCTAAAATAAAAGCATCAATATTGGCGACTAAGGTTGCACTACCCAAATTCATATCTGCAATAGTCACTGAACCACACTCAGCTGTGAACGTATTCTCTGCTGCAAACGAACTAAAAGATGCCATGGTTAACAGCATTGCTAAAGGCGCTTTTTTAAACATAATAAAACCTCAAATTAAACTAGGTATATTGATTAAATACATTTAACGATATTGTACTCATTATTTTCCACTAAACCTTCATTTTCACTAAAATATGTGAATTTACCAGTCAAATTCAGAAAGTTAGTTGCAAACGATAATATGATTGGCGCTTATTCAAACATACACAATACTTAATATAAATGAGTGGATAAGGATGCCAAGCGTGAAACGTGAATCAATGGAATTTGATGTTGTCATTGTCGGTGCGGGTCCAGCGGGATTGTCTGCGGCCTGTCGCTTGCGTCAACTTGCGCTAGGATCTGACACCGAACTGAGCGTTTGCGTTCTCGAAAAAGCGGCCGATATCGGTGGCCATATCCTTGCGGGTACTATCTTTGAAACCCACGCATTAGACGAACTTTTCCCCGACTGGAAAAACTTAAACACACCAGTGACTAACACAGTCAAACAAGATGATACCTGGTTACTCAAAAATGCAACCACAGCCCGCCGCGTCCCTCGTATGTTAGTGCCATCAAGCTTAGACAACAAACATAACTATATCATCAGTCTTGGCGATTTATGTATTTGGTTAGCCAAGCAAGCTGAAGATTTGGGTGTTGAGATATTCACTGGTTTTGCCGCTAATGAATTTACATTTGATAACGATGGCAGCGTCAAAGGAGTGATCACGGGGGACATGGGGCGAGACAAACACGGTAATAAAAAAGACAATTTTATGCCGGGCATGGAACTCATTGGCAAATATACTTTAGTCACCGAAGGATCTCGCGGTCATTTAGGCAAACAATTAATCGAAAAATACCAGTTAGATAAAGACGCCGATCCACAGCATTACGGACTGGGCATTAAAGAACTGTGGCAAATAGACCCAGCCCTTCATAATCCGGGATTAGTCATGCACAGCATCGGCTGGCCACTAGCTGAACACGGAGCCACTGGTGGTGCGTTTCTCTATCACGTTGACAAAGATCAGGTTTATGTCGGTCTCATCACCGATTTAAACTACCAAAATCCCTACCTCAGTCCTTTCGAAGAATTTCAACGCCTTAAATTACACCCCACGTTCAGCCGCTATCTAAAAGGTGGCAAACGCCTTGCTTACGGCGCAAGAACCATCACCAAGGGTGGTTATAACAGCCTCCCTAAGATGGTGTTCCCCGGTGGCCTATTACTGGGTTGTGATGCGGGTACTTTGAATGTAGCTAAATTAAAGGGCACGCATACCGCAATGAAAACGGGCATGATAGGTGCTGAAGCTGTGTTTGCAGCAATGGCGTTAAATAGCGATAAAGCCAACGAAAAACGAGAGCAAGAACAAGACTTAAATAAAGCGTTAAACAAGAATACAAAATTGAATGAAGAGATCGGTGCAGGCAACAGCCTCGAACATTTCACCTTATTGTATAAAGCGTCATGGGTGTATCAAGAGTTATACCAATCCCGTAATTTTGCCCCCATCACCCACAGATGTAATGCCATGTTAGGCGTGACTTGGTTTGAACAGAACATACTGCATAAAAGCTTACCCTTTACCCTACACGATTCAAAACCAGACCATTGCCAATTACAAAACGTCACTCGATCTTCAGCAATCACTTACCCTAAACCAGATAACCTTTTAACCTTTGACCGCCTAAGTTCGGTGTTTTTAGCTAATATACAACACGATGCCGAGCAGCCATGCCATCTTAAACTTACCGACCCCAGTATACCTATGTGTACTAACCTACCCAACTTTGCAGAGCCTGCGCAACGTTATTGCCCTGCTGCAGTTTATGAAATAGTCATGATAGATAAAGAAGTAAAGTTCCAAATCAATGCTGAAAACTGCATCCACTGTAAAGCTTGCGACATAAAAGATCCGTCACAAAACATCGTGTGGACACCACCGGAAGGCGGCAGCGGGCCCAATTATTCAGGCATGTAATAAGCCCCTCCCTTATGATCGTACCCTACTATTCATAAACGTCAGATATAAAAAAACGCCACTAATCAATGATTAGTGGCGCTTAATTAAGCTGTTTAATTAGCGCCGTGAATTACGCAATTAACCAACTTTATCTAGCTTTACTGGGTTTTGCTTTACCACTTTTGCATTGACGTAGTCAGCAACAGCCGCTTGCTGTTCTTTGCTTAAGTACAGCCCAAGCTTAGTACGACGCCATAAAACGTCTTCCGCTTTCTTAGCAAATTCATTTTCAATTAAGTAATCAATTTCACGGCTATAAACACCTTGGCCAAAGTGAATACCGAAATCAGCTTCAGATGTACAACCCGCGAATAAGTCCCAAGAATCTGTACCAAACTGATTAACATAACGCTTTGCTGTTTCAGGGTTTAACCATAAATGCTGTGAACAGATGTTTTCAACTAACTGTGTACGTGGGTAGTTAAAATCACCGCCAGGAAGCGCTGTATCAGCTGTCCATGAATCACCCATTTTATCGAAGTACGGTGAAATTAGTTTCATTGCCGACTCCGCCAGTTTACGGTAAGTCGTTAACTTGCCACCGAAGATAGATAACAATGGCGCTTGTGTGCCTTCTTGCTCAATTTCCAATGTGTAATCACGGGTGATTGCTTGTGGAGATGAAGATTCGTCATCACACAGTGGACGCACGCCGCTGTAAGTCCAAACCACATCACTTGGGTTAAGTTGCTTAACAAAATGCTCGTTTACCACTTCAATCAGGTAATCAACCTCGTCATCAGAGATCGCGACTTTACGTGGGTCGCCAACATATTCAACATCTGTCGTACCGATAATAGAAAAGTCTTCCATGTAAGGAATAACAAAAACAATACGGTTATCTTTGTTTTGTAGAATGTAAGCTTGCTCTTCGTCATGAATACGCGGTACAACGATATGTGAACCTTTCACCAAACGAATGTTACGTGGGGACTCTTCTTCCATACTGTCATCGAAGAATTGTTTAACCCAAGGACCCGCTGCGTTCACTAATGCACGCGCAGTACGCTCAAAACGGACATTGGTTTGCTCGTTTAACATAGTGACTTGCCATAAACCATCTTTACGAACGGCTTTTTCTACACGGCAATAGTTTTCAACTTCGGCGCCGTTACGTTGTGCGGCCATGGCATTTAGGATCACTAAACGCGCATCATCAACCCAGCAATCTGAATATTCAAAACCTTTGGTAATTTCTTTTTTAAGTAAGCCTGATTTAGCTAAATTTATTTGTTTACTGCCTTCTAACGTTGTACGTTTACCCAAGTTGTCATACAAGAACAAGCCAGCACGAATGAGTAATGCAGGACGTAAAAAAGGACGATGTGGTAAACGGAAACGCATTGGTTTAACAATATGTGGCGCTTTCTTAAGTAATACTTCACGTTCTGCTAGTGCTTCAGATACCAGGCGAAACTCGTAATGTTCAAGGTAACGTAAACCACCATGAATTAATTTAGAGCTTGCTGATGACGTGGCTGAAGCAAAATCGGCGGCTTCATATAAACCAACAGTTAGGCCTCTGCCTGCAGCATCTGCAGCAATACCAGCACCATTAATACCGCCGCCTACCACGATCAGGTCTAACACTTTATTGTTTACGTCATTGGTCATTACTTTCTGATTTCCATTATTCATACTAAACTCACTTTAATACATTCTTGTTTGAGCGAACGACCGCTATCGAACATCTGCAACTAATATAGAACACTTTTCTATTAAAATCACCACTTACTTTCGAATTCGCGCATTAAACCTTACAATTCGAACATTTAATTTTGAATTTAATCGACCATAAACGCTCGAATGACTATTAACATTAAAACTATGTCCACGTGATGACAAAAATAGACCAAATAATGCTAAAAAACATAAAAAATCCAAAAAAAAGAGCGCCACTATATAAACACTTTCTATTTATATAACCGGCACTCTTTCTATTTAGACTAGGATGATGGCCTACTGGCAATCAAACTCAAACACTATTACAGTAAATCATCTTCTTCGTCATGACCTTCAGACCATGATTGTGCTGCTTTAACAGCACGTTTCCAACCACGGTAACGACGTTGACGTTTCACTTCATCATCGTGCGGTACAAATGATTTTTCGATAACAGCTTTATCAGAAAGTTCATCTAGACTATCCCAGAAACCAACAGCCAGACCAGCAAGATATGCAGCACCTAGCGCAGTTACTTCTGTTACAGCCGGACGTAATACCGTTGTATTTAGTACATCAGCTTGGAATTGCATTAGGAAGTTATTCGCTACTGCGCCACCATCTACACGTAATTCAGCCAACTTAATACCTGAATCTGCTTGCATTGCATCTAATACATCACGTGTTTGATAGGCAATACTTTCTAGTGTTGCACGGATAATGTGATTGGCACCCACACCACGTGTTAGACCAACGATCGTACCACGTGCATATGCATCCCAGTACGGAGCGCCTAAACCAGTAAATGCAGGAACAACATAAACACCATTCGAAGTCTCAACTTTAGTCGCAAAGTATTCAGAATCTTTTGCATCTGAAAGTAATTTCATTTCGTCACGTAGCCATTGGATAGAAGCACCACCCATGAATACCGCGCCTTCAAGTGCGTATGCAACTTCACCGCGTGGACCACATGCTAACGTAGTTAATAGACCATTCTGAGATGTTACTTTTTCTTTACCCGTGTTCATTAATAAGAAACAACCAGTACCATAAGTGTTTTTCGCTTGACCTTGCTCTACACACATTTGACCATAAAGTGCAGCTTGTTGATCACCGGCAATACCAGCTAGAGGGATACGCGTACCGCCCTTACCACCGATGTTCATTTGACCGTACACTTCTGAAGAAGATTTCACTTCAGCCATCATTGATAATGGAATATCAAGAATTTTAAGTAATTTCTCATCCCACTGTAGTGTATTGATGTTAAACAACATTGTACGAGATGCGTTAGTGTGGTCTGTTACATGAACTTTGCCTTGTGACATTTTCCAAACTAACCAAGTATCAACGGTACCGAACAGTAGTTTACCTGCTTCAGCGTCTTCACGTGCACCCTCTACATTATCAAGGATCCATTTAATTTTTGTACCTGAGAAGTACGGGTCAACAACCAGACCAGTATTTTCACGAACATATTCTTCAAAACCTGCATCTTGTGCTTTTAATTTATCGCACATATCTGCAGTACGACGACACTGCCATACGATTGCGTTATAAACTGGCTTGCCTGTTTCTTTATTCCAAACAATGGTGGTTTCACGTTGGTTAGTAATACCGATAGCGGCGATTTCATCGCTGGTGATACCTGTTTTCGCTAACACTTCAACTAATACTGAACTCTGAGTTGCATAAATTTCAAGTGGATCATGTTCAACCCAACCGGCTTGCGGATAGATTTGCGTAAATTCACGTTGAGAAACGCTGACAATATTTGCATCGTGGTCAAGAATAACGGCACGAGAACTAGTTGTACCTTGGTCTAAAGCAATAATGTATTTTTTCTCAGTCATTATGAAGTCCTTTTAATTTCATTTGGTAGAGTACTTTATACTTAGTGTTTAAAGTAATAGGTCTTATTTTATTATTTATTTATCTATATATTTAAATATACACCCAAGCAAATTTATGATGTTACGTATTGATTTTACTTATTTATTTTAGTTATTCGTTGTAAATAATATCGTATTCAAAGTTGCTTAGGTATTATTCAACATTTATTAAACAATGATTCATCGTTGCCAAATTATACTTTAGCAGCTTCACCTTCAGCGGATTCGTCATCACACTGGTTTGGGATAGTACAACCGTGACCTGCTGATGGTAGATATTGACCAATCACTTTTGGATACAACCAACCACCAAAACATGCACCTACAATTGGACCTAAAATTGGTACGATGAAGTAAGGAATATCTTTAGCGCCTGTTAATGCGTAGTCCCAACCCGCAAAGTAAGCGAACAGTTTAGGACCAAAGTCACGTGCAGGGTTCATTGCAAAACCAGTTAGTGGACCTAAAGAGCCACCAATGACCGCAATTAACACACCGATAAGTATAGGATTCATTGCACCGCGAGGTTCGCCGTTGCTTTCATCACCCAATGCTAAAATAGCAAACATTAATACTGCAGTAATTACAAATTCAACCGAAAATGCACCAATGAATGAGAGTGATGGGTGTGGATAAGTAGAGAAAATACCCGCTGTCGATAATGCCGCTTCACTGTTACGTAGGAAACCGTTTGCAATTTCGTAGTCCGTGAATAAATTACTATATAGACCGTATACTAAAGCTGCTGAGCAGAAAGCACCGGATAATTGCGCGAAAATATAAGGTAATACTTTGCTCTTATCAAATCCATGAAAAGCTGCTAAGGCAATCGTCACAGCAGGGTTAATGTGAGCTCCAGATACACCGGCTGTACAGTAAATAGCAATAGCTACCCCCATACCCCATATAATACTGATTTCCCATTGACCAAAACTAGCGCCAGTTAATACTAATGCAGCTACGCAGCCGACACCAAAAAAAATTAGCAGTCCAGTGCCAATAAACTCAGCCAGGCATTCGCCCATCAGAGTATGCTGTTTATTGTTAGCCATGATTCATTCCTTTGTTATATTTTTATGTAGGGTGTACACAATGTTCGTGTGGTTTTGAATTTACACTTTTAACACATAATTAAAACAATTAAAGAATAAAAGTGAGCGTTCGAACACAAAAATACGCTCAAATGAGACACGTTGAGCTATTTCAATATACAAAACACGCAAATATGAGCTGGTTTGACCAGAATAATATCATATATGGGTGGAATTATAGCGCATACTCGTCATAAAAATTAACACTTTATAAGTACTTAAGTAGCATAAATACTTAATACTGTAGAGTCAAGAATGGTCGAAAAAGATAAAATGTAAATAAACGAACATATTGACGATAGTATGAATACAACGAGTAAAATACGGTTAAACCATCAACCGGCTTAACCGTATCAACACTGTGCTCACAAGGCTACCTGTAATCCTATTGCGAGATAGCAGAATGATCGCTTGGCTTTGATGTCGCACTTTTAATAAGCATGTAAATGCACATCGTTAACATGCAAACACCAAGGTATGTAATTAAGCCATTGTTATAATGCTTAAAGCCTTGTACAGCAACAGGGCCAACAACGGAACCCACGCTATAACTTAATAGCATGATCTCCGTTGCCGACACAATTTTGCTAACGCTTAAGTTATCGCACGCTAGCGAGATCGCAATCGGATATATCGAGAATACACTCGCGCCCAATAACATATAGCTTGAACTTAATAACACTGAGTCATGGGTCGTTAATATCCCGATAATCCCTAGCACACCAACTAAGCAGAATAATGACATTAGCAATGTCTTACTCATTTTTGGTGATAAATAGCTGACTAATGGTTGCACTAACATGCCGCCCAAAATAATGATCGCCATTAACATCCCCGTTTGCTCCGCACTGCCAGTTTGCGCTTTAATATACAAAGGCATCAAACCATAAACCGGTGCCATTAACAAACCCGACACGAAACAACCTAAAATTGCAGGTCGGCTGAGTGTTTTTAGTTCTGCTAACTTGATCTTTTGATGGCCAGTACGATCAGGCTGCCCTACTTTGATTAATAATGGCGGTAGTATCGCAATCAACAATACAGCAATCACCATGCTATAAGGAAAAACACCCTCTACGCCGATTGGTACAAGTCCTAGCTGACCAAGTGAATTACCACCGTATAAAGACGTCATATATAAGCCAAGGCGCTTTGCACGTTGCTTTGCTGTATCGGCCATTAATAGCCAAGATTCAACAACAACAAATACGCCAGCTACAGCAATACCCGCAATAAAGCGAGACGCTAACCACGTGGCAGCAGTTGGCACTGCGATCATCAAAAAGATTGATAATAACAACACACTTAAAAATAAAATAAACGCAAGACGATGACCTATGCTTGTGACTACTCTTTCTATCTGTAATGAACCAATTAATAGTCCCAGATAAAAGATACTTACTAACCAAGGCGTTAGTGTCAGACTTAGACCAAATGATGGTAGTGATAGCGGAATTAGGCTCATTAAAAAGCCAGATGCAATAGCAAAAAATGACAAACCGACAACAGGTACGAAAATACTGCTTCGTGGGTTTGTCCAGGCGAATGTTCTCACCTTGTATCCTTAAGTTAAATTGTTTAAATGTAGGTTATGCGACTATATGTGTACCAGTTGCTGGTTACTGCATATTTCGGCGAGACTTTAATCCTAAATGATTCAGAAGTAAAGATCATTTTTATACAATTTAAAATAATTTATAAACGATATAAATCTTATTTATTCACCTTATTTCATAAGGTTACTGTCATGTTAATATTTATAACGTCATTTTTCCAATACTTGACCCTAAATGAAATACAAATAAAATATAGAAAACAACCAAAGCTCTATTTAAGTAACAATAACGCTCTAAAATATGGTTTAAAAACATCATTAACACTTACTTATAGCTATTTGGTTAATAATAATTAATTCAGCCATCATGGTGTAGATATCGGTCGATAACACAATTTTGTAGCCACTGAATTAGGGTTCCAGTGGGTTACTGCGATTAAAGTCGCCATATAACACACGGTTTTTACCCGCGATCTTGGCTTCATACAAGAGTGCATCGGCTTGCTTCATAATACTTTCGATTGATTTAATCTGATCAATTGATGACGTTGTCACTGCTCCACCAGACATGGTCACGTGAAACTCAATATCTTCACTGTAATGTGGTAAGTGCGCTACCGCTTCACAGATACGTTCAAATATATTAATTTGTTTATTATCTTTGTTATAAGCGATCAATAAACCAAATTCTTCTCCACCGAGACGTAATAATATGTCCTTTTCACGGATTTGTTGCTGAATAACAGTTGCAACTCGGACCAATACGCCATCACCAACCGGGTGACCATACGTATCGTTAACGTGCTTAAAATTATCGAGATCAATAATCATAAAAGAATAATATTGATGGCGTTCTACACTTTTCAGTGCCACCATAAAACCACGGCGATTTAATAAGCCCGTTAGTGGATCATGATGTGATTCAGTGGCTAATTTTTGCGATACCATACGTAAGTTCAAGGTATATAGCACCCAGCCAGCCAGTACAATCGCAATGAAATAGAAAGCGATATCAACAAGACTATTTTTAATTAAATAGGTAAGTTGATCACTCGCTGTATTAGGCATAACTAAACGTAAATCGCTGGGCAAACCATCAAAACTGAGCGGTTCACTGAGTAGTGAATCACCTGGTATCGGCTTCGGATCATTAATAATGTGAAAATCTGAGTCTATTCCGGCAACTAGCTCCTCCCATAAAATATCCATATTAAGCACACCATAGAACTCTTTATTCATAAAAATAGCAATGGAGAAAGTAATAACGTCTTTATTTAAACTAAAATCTGCATACGGTCCCGAAATAAAAATATTATTGCCCAGATTTTCAATACCCACACTGAATACCTTTTGCATATAAGGTCGTGTAAATAGTTTACTTTCAAATTCACTGGGCTTGATTACCAACGCATTATATTTTGGTGAGGTGATCACAAATTTATCCATAGAGATAAAATAAAGACTAATCACATCTTCTGCGCGGCCTGCCAAAAATGTCATCATTGGTGCGATCTTAATGGTCTCAGTGATCTTATCGTGTAATACCGAATTTGGCTCACAACCGGAACCATCACTTACCACTAAAAAATTGGTTTCAAAGTCGTACATTTGCTCCCGACTCGGATTTTTTGATATTTGACAGGTATTATCTTCGGTACGTTTGAAGTTTAAGTTTGCCTCATTCGCTAATGGATTACTTAAGCTGCTCAGTTGTGACATGCCATATTGGATAGCTTGAAGTTGATAGAAAAGCTCACCTAAACGCCCCTCTACCACCTGAAATGATTGTTGAAATTTATCTAGCTGTTTGCTCTCAGAACGGTTGATCTGATAAATAATAATAACACTGATAATAACAACTAAGTAAATAGCAACTCTATATTTCAAAACACACCTGTTCTTAGTATAATTTGGGCTAAGGATAATATACCGATTACATCTCAATGACTATATACAATATAGTATTAATAAGTAATTTAAACATTATGTTACGCTGGCACATAAATTAAAAGCGTAATCTAACGCCTGTTATCACATTACCAACACAAATGAAGAATAAAAACTAATCATAAAGGAATAATTTATTAGACAAAAAAGGCCGCATCAAGCGACCGTTTCATTTATTGGTGAGAATCGTCTTCGTTCAGAGCTTGTCGACCTATGACCAGAATAACCACGCCACTATCGACAATACAAAGATACAAAGATACAAATTAAGTTGAGGTAGATACCTACACGCATCATTTCAGATTGGTTAACCTTGCAGGGGATCACAGTTGGTTCTGTTACCCCCTAAACACACCTTAAATGATCAATCCCAATACTTTAATTAAGTATTTTCTTTAATGACAAGTTTATAAGCGGCTGTGTCTGTATATATTTCATCTTTTAATGGATTCAGTTTAAGTTTACGGATCTTTTTAAACTGGTATACCACAAGTGCAACATTTGCTAGTAGTGCAACCAAACTTACAATGAAGAATGCTTTTGGATCATGCGTAGTTGGCACTGGTGCAATTTTATCTGCGAATTGAGGAACGGACATCACAAACATAATCCACAAGGCTAATGTTGAAGCGCGATGTTGTAGCCAAGCACCTTTCTTGATGATGAATGCAGGAATAGTACAAGAAAGTAGCAGTATAACACCCGCATAGAAAGAATGATCAGAGATACAGTTATAGGTATAAGCGAAGTTCCAGAAATCGTACGCGAGGATCCAAGGCCAGATCATATCAGGCCAGATCATATCCTTAGACTTGTCTTTAGAAATAATAATGCCAGTCCAACCACAGATAGCGACGATGTTAAGTAGCCCTGCGATACCGTTCATGATATTCCAAGATCCAGACATCATCCACAAGTTGTTGATGACTTCGCCATCCCATGCACCAAAGCTGAATACCTGAAAATCACGGAGACAGGCTTCGAAGATATTAATAGCAAGAATAGCGGCCGGGAAGATTAATGCATACTTGTTTTTAGCAAGACGAGGAATAAAACGAATGGCCATAAAACCAAGCGCACCAGCAAGTGCTGAGTATGTTTTAACCCAGTTAAACCAGTTACCGGTACCGTATTCATTACCCGGAGCCGCTGTTGTAGGCCAAACAAAAATTGTCAAGACAACAGGAAGCAGAACAAACATCGCGATCCCACCCCATCGTGTGGTACGAGCAAGTTCATTGAAAGCCATTAAGGTAAAGAGAACGGCAATTGCAATCCCCCAGCCTTCAATGTTTGGCATATTATATAAAAAACCCATAGTGTTTCATTTCCTTAAAATTTTAAAAGAATCAAAGTTGTTTTTACTTAACGTCATTCTGTTTATTAACTGGAAATTCAATTGGCTTGAATATTAGTAACATCAAATCGCTTAATTCGAACAATATAAACTTGGATTTTTTCGCAATTGAGCAACGGCACGTTTTATTTTTAGATAGTGCCAAACTTACTAATCTTAAGTATCGATAATAACCATTAATAGGTAGGTAATTTACACCTATAATCAACGACTTTCAATAATCAAAACTAACAATTGGTGCAATTACTCTAAAAAATATATGAGAATTGTGCTGCGTGACAGCTATAGTCTATATTTCTGACCTATTTTGAAGTGATTTACACTGTAACGAACCATGCTACAGCTAACTTATCGTCAGTGACTCACCATAATAGAAATTGTAAATCACCAAAAAACATTTCCAGAAGTACATTCAAGAAGTGTTGCGGGATTCAAGTAATAAGTGCAGCACGTTGCACCAAGGTAAAGCGGCTCTTTCGATCAGAAACAGATAAATAGTAACAGAAATAAAAAAACCCGTTATCTGCTTTAGATAACGGGTTTTTCGCTAATAGACTAAGCTATTATTTATCTGCACGACTCATGAACTTGTGGTCAGTCGTGTTGATCTTGATTTTTTCGCCGCTAGCTATGTATTCAGGTACTTGTACCGTAAGGCCAGTAGAAAGGATCGCTGGTTTAGTACGCGCACTTGCCGACGCACCTTTAATTGATGGGTCAGTTTCTACAATCACCATTTCAACCGCAGAAGGCAGTTCGATAGATACCGGCTTACCGTCAACGATAAGTACTTGAAGGCCTTGCGTGTCTTCTGTGATGAATAGTAACTCATCAGCAATTGTTGCTTTATCTAGGCTGTAAGGTGTGTAGTCTTCTGTATCCATGAATACATATTCGTCACCGTCAGAGTAAGAGAATATAACTTGGCTACGTGTAAGATCAGCAAGGTTAAGGTTGTCGCTGTCTTTAAATACTACATCAATTTTTGACCCTGTAACGACATCGTACAAGCGCATGCGGTAGATACTGCCACCGGCACGGCCTTGTGGTACTGAGCGCTCGATATCACGGATGATGTATACGCCGTTATTATATTCAACAGCGGTATTCTTTTTAACGTCACTTGCCTTTGGCATTTTAGGTATTCCCTATAATAAATTGTGTATAGAAAATAGCATAAAGGCTAAATCAGACCAAGCACTGCAACAAGGAAGCGCCGACTTCTTCACCATTTTTAACAACTTTATTGTATTACTAAACAAATATCTATTTAAGCATACCTTGGCTCACCGCCTTTTCCATGTTTTCCAAACCAGCGCCTTGGTTAATTATGCATTTACCGATTCATCTTATAATTTAAACTGTGTTTCACCATTGGCCATTCGTGATCAATAATTGAAAATACCACCGTATCGCGGTAGTGACCGTCTTTGTCTTTTTTATGATTACGTAGTACCCCATCCTGTTTCGCCCCTAAACGCGCGATTGCAGCACGTGAAACATGGTTATGCCAATGCGTTCTGAACTCAGCCGCAATCACATTTAACTGTTCAAAAGCATGTTGTAATAACAAGTACTTACATTCTATATTAACATCGGTTTCTTGATGACGTTTTGCATACCAAGTATAACCGATTTCAACACGGTCATTTTCAGGGCTTATTTCACATAAACGTGTCGAGCCGATGATATCGCCCGTTGCATTATCAACAACGACGAAAGGTAATGCGAGACCCAATGAATGATCATTTAATGCTTTTTCAATATACATATCGATTGTTTCAGGCGTTGGTATACTGGTAAACCATAACTCCCACAAGTTGCCATCAGATGCCGCTTCGATCAATGCATCCGCATGCTTTCGCTGCAATGGCATTAACGTCACTATAGTACCAACCAGTTTGGTTTCTTCTAACCAAGTATGATTATCCATGTTTAACAGTTCCTCAGATTGACACAATGACAATACACCTTATAAATGAGATAAAGTAATTTATAAAAATAGAAACAACAACTAAGTACCTATAAATGGGTGCCAGCATACTTTAACATCACTCATCTAATTAATATACTTACGATTTCCGACAGTATTAGAATATTTAAAGTTACGGTCACTATATTTATATAGTTATATGTAACGACTTAAAGTGCGATGACCAGCTCGAATAATAGATAAAATCAATTCGATCTTCTAGGTTATACAATGAAAAGAAATGTAAAAATGGATAGAAGAAAAAGCTTGATTGCACATGGGCGATATAATCATTACGTAATGCTTTGATGGCGGTATTGTTATTGATTAATGCGATGTATTTATTTTTCTGTGCTTGGTGTTCAGGAATAATAGCGTTAAGTATTTGCCCATATTTTGCCGTAAATCCAACGTATTTACGGCAATTTATTACAGTCGAAGAAAAACACAGGCGATAAACACACTGGCGAAATTCCTTTTTAGATTCGAGATGAAATGAAGGTTGCTTTTCGTAGTCTTTAATCACTTCAACCGCAACACTCATTCCACCTTAGACAACAAGCCCAACCGCAGTAACTTGCATAGGCACAAAGCCTTTAAGTTCCTCAACGCGAGATAACCAACGCCTAACATGCGGGTAGTCTTGTAACGATACCCCTCCTTCCGGCGCGTGTGCGATATAGGTATAATTGGCAATATCTGCAATGGTGGGTTGATGTCCCACCAACCAAGGGTGGTGTTCTAAATGCGGATCTAATTGTTTTAACATCGCATGTGCGATGTCTAAGGCTCTTTGGTGATCAAATTTCGCGTGAAAGATGGTAATTAAACGCGCCGTCGCGGGGCCATAAGCAACACTACTCGCAGCAATAGTAAGAAAACCTTGTACTTGGGCGGCGATTACAGGCTCAATTGGCAACCAAGTATGCGCATCATCGTATTTACTGGCGAGGTAAATCAAAATAGCATTGGAGTCTGACAAGGTCACATCACCGTCTTCAATAACAGGCACCTGCCCTGCACTATTTTTTTTCAAAAATGCAGGCTGTTTGTGCTCACCTTTCAACAAGTCGACATCGATAAGTTCGGTTTCCAATCCCAGTAATGATAACAGCAGTTCGACACGATGGGCATGTCCAGATAATGGATGGCGGTATAGTTTTATTGCTGACATGATGTTTTCCCAATTATTATTTATGTATATAAATAATAGCTGGTGCAGAGATAAGTATCCTTAGTCGCACTTACTTAATTGTAACGGTTATCTTTATATCTTCATTGTTCACGGGGATATATCCAATTCAAGTTACAAAAAAGCCATCACCGGAAAATATTCCGACGATGGCTTATGCTGCAGATTTCTGCTTCCTAAACTCTAGCTTTTGTCTTGATTTAGGCTAAAAAATCCGCGTATCATTCTGCCAAGATCGCCACCAAATTTGCCATTTTTCTGGTTTTCTTGCAGTTCCTGAGTGGTTTGATGACGAGTATTTAACGCCACCTTACCCATTTCAGAACTGATATCGCTGCTGGTCAACAGGGTATCGCCAGCGACATTCAGGGTAACCCCCTGCTCACCGGATATTGAACTTGCTTCTGTCACCCTATCACTGTCAGCGTATTCATACACACCCTTGAGTTGGATATCTTTCGCAATGTTCTTCATCACACTGTTTTTATTCGGTACTGCATCGGCCTTTTTCTCAATACCTATTTGCAGACCGACTTTGTAACTGCTGTCATGGGTTAGCTGGCTATCAAGCTGCAACCCACCACCCACATTAGCGGTCACCTGCTGGCCACTTATATTCGCACCAGTGAGTGTGAGCTCTTTCGCGCTGTCAATGTTCACGTCAGTCCCGCTGATGCGGCTATTATCATAATCGAGACTATCCTGTTTTTCATAACCCCCTTTAAGACCTATTGTATCGCCCAGTTTCGACGCTGCTGATGTCATGTCACCGCTGAATTTCAACCCAAAGTTCCAGCCGCTGCCGTGTGTTTTCTCATCTGCACTGGCGATAACAACACCGCCACTTTCTGATTCAATATCAACACGTTGACCTTTAATATGAGTACCTTTAAGCGATACAGCCTGCTCATGTTCAGCCCCCGCTGTCACCGACACATCTCCCTGACTGGTGATCGCGGCACCTGTTTCAGTCATTTGCGTATTCGCCGAGTGACTTAAATCCACGCCAACGCCTAAGCTACCTTTATTTGACGATGATTTTTCGCCCTGGGTGCGGCCACCTCCGATATTAAGGTTACCGGCATAGCTTCCCTTCTCATGACTTTCAGTTGCCGTTGCCGCACTGATATCAACCTGACCGTTAGCCGCAATAGTGACCGAACCGGCTTGCTGATCTGTACTGCCAATCTGACTACCCTGCAGAGTGAGATCTCGACCGGCATTTAATTCAACACCGCCCTGACCATTAAGCTCACTAACAACGCCTTCGGTAGTGCTGTCGACATTATTGGCATAACCGCCTTTGATACTGCCACCCAGATCTTTCGAATTTGGAGTAACACCGACTTTGGCTGTAATCGCCAGATCAAAGTCACGGCCGGTATCTGATGATGAGTTTGTAGCCTGTTCAATAGTCAGATCATTGCCTGCACTGACCTGTGCTTTACCCAGGCCGCCGTCAAAATGAGTGCCCTGATAACTGGCATCCTCTTCAACCTGAATATTGACCCCGTTTTTCGCAGTGAGATGACCCACCTGCGCAGTTTTACTCTGCTGCTGGTGCTGTTTATTACTACCATAACCCTGTGCCCCGACCTTAATATCGTGGCCTGTTGAGGTCGCAACCTGCACAGAACCGCCACCGCTGATCTCACTGCTGTTCACTTCAGTGGTATTAAAGGCTGCTTCACTTTGGTGTTCACGAGCGCGGATCTCAATACTGCCGTCACTGGTTTCATAATCAGTGCCCTGATCATGAAGTTTGTTAGCCACATTGATCTCGATATTACCGGCCTTGATCTGAGTTACCTTGGCCTGAGTGCTGTGACTGTCAGATTGATTATTGGCCACTTTAACAGCAATATCAACGCCCGCCTCCGGCATGGTAAAATCAGCCTTCGCGAGATCTTTGATAGCACCACCGATCTCTTTGATCGCACCAGCGGCTTTTACTACCTTACCAGGGAGATCCTGATCGAGCACAGTATTAACCGCATCACCGACTGTTGTTGCCTGTGACCAGCTTGGTTTACCTTTATTATCGATCAATTCTTTTCCGACACCCACAACATCTGTCACAGCACCTTTAATGGCCTCAGTACTACCTTTGACATCCAACTGAATTAAGGTTTTGATCGCACCTTCAATTGGTTTAGTCACACTGGCATAGTTGGCTTCGACACCGACTTCGACGCCGACATTAAGCTTTTTGTTATTCTCGATCAGCGAATCTTCCGCCGCCAAATTTTCAAGTTCATTAGCACTGACCCGATAAGTACCCGCCACATCATGTTGAGTCCCCTGCTGAGTCACCTTTTCAGTCGCGTGCACGTTCAAGTCACCGGCAACGCTGGTATGGCTAACTTTCGCGATACTCTGGCTTGAATTTGCCTGTTCCTCTGCATAATCGACTTTAACGGCCACTCGACCTTTCTCTAAGCCGCCCGAGAAATATAAACCACCACCGACGGAGGTATTTTCATGATCGGTCACACTTGTGTCTTCACCGGCCAGGAATTCCACGTTTTTCGCGCTGATATTGGCATCGCCAGCGGTTGTGTTCAGATCAGATCCTATCACTGTTACCGTATCTGCCGCGTGCAGATTAACATCACCGCCAGTGACACTTGAACCAACCAACTCAGTACTGGTTAGATCAGTTTTATCACTGTTATGGGTAATTTCAAAGCCGACTTTATACTGTTTGTTGCCGTCTTTTCCGGCATAACCCTTAACGGTGAGCGAGGTTTTTTCCTCTACAACATGCGTCAGATCTACAGCGCCGTCAATATTGATATCACCGTCTGATGTGATATTCAGACTGCCGTTGGTATCGACAGAACTGGCCCGGACATTCACATCCTTACCACTGACGATATCAAGAGAGGTTTCAGCGACGACTTCACTGCCGGAAACCTTATCAATCTGCTGATAACTTTTAGCTGATCGGTTGGTAATATTAAAGATAGTGCCATTGCGGGAGCTATTGCTGTCAGTGCGGGTATTAACGGCGTTGTTAATGTTGATTTCCCCCTCATTGGCATGGATAACGCCACCCTGCTCAGATTTTATCTGGCTTCCGGTGATCTGAACCCCGGCATCTGCAGCTATTATGATCTCGCCACCAGCTTGAAAGACAGAAGCATGGCTATTTTGTTCACTGTGTTTATCACTGTTGTTTGATCCGCCTCCAATGCCGCCCCAGTATTTTTTATTATCCGAATTCAGCTGTTCGGTAACGGTTTGTTGCACACCAGCTGTTAATGTCTGCTCGGTCAGAAATGTTAAATCGTCACCCGCATTGATCTGCGTCGCCTGCGCCTTAATATTGCCACCCGCGATAATTTTAACGGTACCCGCAGTAGAGATCTCACTCGCTGTCAGCGTCTGCTTACTGTCTTTGCTTTCCTGCGTACCTGTCAGCAACTTTGCCGTATGATTTTTGTGATAGGTTTTCTGATTATGGCTATCATCCGCTACCAGACCGTCTAATATAATATCTTGTTGCGATGATAAGCTTATACCATCTTGCGCTATGAGCTGCGCACCACTGACACTCAGATCACCCTGTTCTGAGGTTATTGTAATGTTCTTCGTCGCGTTCAACCGAGTGCCGTGCTGCTGTTCCTGAACATCTTTTTGAGATTTATTCTGCACCCAAGAATAAAACCAACGGTCGTCCGTATGCTCTACCGTTTGCGTTGTTTTCTGACCGTCTAACACGAGACTGCCACCAGTGAGGTTGATCGTGTCACCACTGATATCTGTTGCCGAAATACGATTTTCATGCACGGCTACCAAGGTGATATTTTTCCCCTCGATCTCGGTCTGGATCAGATTTTCATGGGTTTCTTTCTGATTAACATAGATAGCGCCACGGTAGTTTGTATAGTTTTCACCGCCATCTTTGTCGATCTGCTCACTGACGATCTTACCCTTGGCATGCAAAGTATCTGCGGTGAGATTGATGTCGTCACCACGCAGTTTTGCGGCTTCAATGCCCAGATAACCTGCGGCATCAACATCAATGCCCTCACGGGTCGTCAAGCTACCACCAAGATTAACACCACTCCCTGCAGCAGTATTAACAATCTTGATTTTACCGGCCTGCATGCTGCCAAGGTAGTAACTGTCGAGTTCAGAATCCGTAAACGTATCGGCTTTTACCAACTCTGCATCTTTATCCACGATATTTTGACCAGTGATAGCCGTAATACTTTGCTGCGCAGTGATCGCGCCGCGGCTATTGATAGTGGGAGCGATCAGTTGCAGGATCTGATTAGCATACAAACCTGCATTGCCAATGCTCAGCGAGTTTGAGTTATTGGTAGTGCTATAACCGTCAATAGTGCCCCGCTTTACTAACGGTGTGGCGACAGCCAATGTGGTGGTATTGGTATTGATAAAACCACAGCCATCACAGGTAATGCCGTTAGGGTTAGCGAGTACATAATCAGCCGCCATGCCAAAAACTTCCTGCGCCCCCAGCAATAACGAGGGGTTGCGGCTAATAACTTCATTCAAAATAATGGAGGCTGCCTGGCCATGTAAAAAGCCATTAGCCTGCAGTTGACCGGCTAACACGGATTGACCCGCTGACGTTGAATTATTTAACACTGCCCCCGGTGTATTCACATTATAGCTTTGATACTGATTATGGGATAAACCAGAAGCGTTAGGCGCGACAATATTGACAACTAATGCACCGTTCCTGGCTGTACTGACGCCTGGTAAGTGCTGCGAATCACCTGCAGCAACGATACCCGGCGCCGCTATTACTGCCGAAGACGTTAATGCAATAATTAGCGTGATGGTCATTTTACCTGATGCGGAAAGTTTAAAATTCATATATGCTCCATTTAACATTAAAATACTACTGATATACGCCCTAATAGCTGTACATTTTCTTCTGGTACATCACCTTCGGATAATACCCAGCCCTGACTAGCGTCAAGCCCCAGACTGAGCCATTGATAGCTATAATTAATTCCCGCAGACAAACCTATAGCTGTTTGTTGTGCATATAAATGCCCAGCATCTGCACTAATATGTGCGGTAAATATTCCTTCTAGTCCTAGAAATCGATGAGATAACGTATTACGAAGATACCAACCACCGTCGCTTGACAACGATGTGTGACTAAAACCACGCACCGCTGCGGAATCAGATATACTTAGCCACTCAACACCCGGTAAATAATCTGGGCTGTATTGGGTATACCAGAGCGCGTTATATAAATAATTCCGCTCAAACAGACTAAAATATTGATTGAAGTTTACCAATAATTTACCCTTAACAAACTCAGGCTCAGTATCAGAAGCGCTGAACTTATCACGGCTATTGTCAGCCCCGAACCAGGGGAGCCCCTGCTCAACACTTACATTAAAATTAAGCTGACCTGCTGGTAAAATCTGCATATGGCTAATACCTATTTCAGCAACAGTTAACGTCGGGCTGCTGATATCTAGGCGTACCGTCTCAAAATAGTTATCTGCCTGCTTATACGACAACTGGGTAAAGACACTGTCTAGCTGATCTTGATCACGATAAAACACATAATCTGCTTT
The DNA here is from genome assembly GCF_013215705.1 of Moritella sp. Classification (GTDB taxonomy): domain Bacteria; phylum Pseudomonadota; class Gammaproteobacteria; order Enterobacterales; family Moritellaceae; genus Moritella. The sequence continues at coordinate 163,854 of NZ_JABSQR010000011.1, forward strand.
TATCCCTGCTTGTTGGGTTTTACCGTGTAAAGCAACACGATGAATTTTTAACTGCTGGTTATTCAAATATTCCGAAAAACTGGCAAATCCATTAACCGTAAAATACCCAAATGGCACTGAATACAATAATGAATAACTGCGGTTGTACCTTTCGTCATACTCTGTCAGTGATGAACTGGCACTAAAATTAACAAAATCAGAGAGATTGAATGGGTTATCCAATGTTACGCCAACCCGGGTTATCCATTTACCGGTACTTTCCTGGCCGTAATTATCCATCGATGCTGACAGGTGCCACTGCTTAGAACTGTCATTATGTAATTTGATCCGCGACCCTCCTAGTTTACGCCCGGGAGTGATATCGAGTTGAACCCGATTTGACTGCAGTCTATTTGCCTGATCCAGACCTTGTTCCAGATCCCGCAAATTTAATGGCTGCTCGATTACACCGGGAAATAATTTGGTTAAGTTAAGTCGTAGGCTTGGGTCATCTATACCTTCGACAAATCCTTCTATTATTTGCAACCCTAATCTGCCCTGCTGATCCGGTGGTATAAATTTAACCCGGGTCGTGATGTATCCTCTGCTTACGTATAACAGGGTTATTTCTCTCACCAGCACATTTAGTTGTGTACTGGTAATACAGTATTTAGGAAGCGCTGTTAGCCCACCCAGATCCTGACTCGTAAATAGCGTTATGCCCTGTAAATACACATTCTTAATGGGTAAACATTGAGTTGTATCCGGCAATAAGGGTTTGGTTTCATCCCGAGCCTGTAGTTTGCTGCCATTTAATTGCTGATAACGACCCTGTTCAATTAATTGTTCAATATTGCGCTGATTTGTCTGTAACGCCTGACGCGCGTCATTGACGGGAGAGAGCGTGTTTAGCGCATTTTTTTGAGCACTATAAGCCTGGACACTTATAATGATAGAAAAAACAAATAATAACTGCATGTATGTTCTGCTCAATAATCACCTTCTTTAATTCTTACAATAATCCCAATTAAGAAAATCGAGCTTATTTAATAGAGAGCGACTATTTTCATTAAAAAATTAAATTTTATTAATACAAATGATTATCAATCGTATAAAGTACGTTAATTGACCAACGCGGCCGATTGAATGAACGTGTGACACCTAGATTTTGAAGCGTTCCCTGTAACGTCGCAGTTAGCGATAGACACGGGTGAATACAGCCGTTTATTTCAGACAGGTTTAGGGTTTAGGGCTTATCGTCGACGCGACAGGGCCAAATCGCCATCAGTGTATTAGCCACCAGATCTATGCCTATAAGCATCAGTCATGTGGCTAAAATCCTCGCTTTTGGCTTCATTGGGTTTGCATTTTTTGAACATGCAACTTTACTCATGTATATGATACTTGGCTCAATCATCGGTTGCTGTTTACCATCCAATGATTACTAAGCCTGTTAGCTATAAAATGATTGTTACCGTTATTACATAGCCTTTCACTATCAATCAAAGTACCGTCACAATCAAAAAATAGACATTTTTTTCATGAAATTCCTTTATTTAATACTTTCGAAATACGATATTCTCAATTTATTTAATACCAAACCTAAACAAACAATCACACATGATCCAATCAACACCGGAGTAAATAAAAATGCCCAGCTTTGTCCCGATAACATGATAACCATGGGATTTGCTCCAGCGGGTGGATGAGTTGTATTTGTAAGTAACATAATAGTCACCGCTAAACCTGTCGCAAGAGCCAGTGACCAAGGTTCAACACCAACATATTCAACAAATAACACACCGATAAACGCTGTTAATAAGTGCCCAAGAATAACATTTTTAGGCTGAGCAAGCGGACTTTTAGGTACACCAAATACCAAGACAACAGTAGCGCCAAAGGGCGCCATTAACCACAGTACAGAATTTGTAGCACTACCTAAATAGGCCAAAACACCGATAGTTAGCGTTGCAAAAACACCCGCAATAACCGGAAAAACAAATTTTTTCATATAACCTCCTTTAGTGTAGACCACTCTGTCTACCTAGCGATAGTAGACAGAGTGGTCTACATGTGTCAACATATTTCATAACAGGAGCTATTCATGAATGAAAAAAAATTAGTATTAATTCAAACAGCCTTACAACTTTTTTATAGCAAGGGTGTTAATTCTGTCGGTATTAATGAAATATTGAAGCAGTCTGGCATAGCTAAAAAAACGCTATATAGTCATTTTTCTAGTAAGGATGATCTTGTATTAGCAACTCTTGAATATCGAGATGGTATTTTTAATCAATGGTTTAAGGATATTCTTGATAGTGAAAAGTCTGGCGAAAAATCCATACTTGCACTCTTTTATGGTTTAGACGATTGGTTTAATAACAAGGTGCCAGAGCTTAGCCCATTTAGAGGTTGTTTTTTTATCAATACCGCAGCCGAATACAGCGTAACCGACTCTCCTATACGTCAGTACTGTCGTTCGCATAAACAAGCAATCAGATCATTAATAAAGAACCAACTTAGTTTATTTATAGATAATCCAGAAGACGTAAACGCGCTTACGGACATGATTTTCATGCTTAAAGAAGGGGCTATTGTTTCAGCTTTAGTCGAAGGGAACAAAAACGCAGGAAAGGAATGTATCCCTGCTGTGACTCGATTCCTGAATCTAAAATAGAGCAATGATTGTATTTGCCATTATTACCGCCAAAATCTACAAGGCTAAAGATTATGTGCTAACTAACAGTCGTTCAGCACCCTCCAACGGCGTTGTTGACTAAATCAGGGAACCTTTCGTAAACTTTGTGATCAGATCATTATCACGGATTTTAAAAGGTTCAC
>NZ_JABSQR010000012.1 GCF_013215705.1 Moritella sp.
GAAGACGCAACAGAAAATCAACCGATTGATGCAAGCGCTATTGTTGATGAAAAGGGCAAAAGATTAGAAGAGCCTAATACAGAAGATCCAAGCGGTGAAATGAAAAACATGTCGGACACTATCGACTTTATGCCGAAGCCGCGTTCTTATTGGATGTAGGTTATAGCGCGTAAAATGAGTCCATGCCTCACAAAGCATGGACGCTTACTCTAGGCCAAAAGCAGGTTTAGCAGTGCCACATGTTAGTTTTTTACAATTAATAGAGGGATCGTTCCGCCAGTTCCGCCACATAAAGCCAGCGGTTATCTCCAATAACGTGCAATGGCTTGTATCTAAACAGGTTCAGATTGACTACAAAGCCACTAAATACCCCGCTATTACCCCGATGATCACAACTCCAATTTGATCAATCAAAATCCAAATTTGATCTATCTATTTTTATACCCGAGTATCATTATTAATATAAGCTAGAGGCCTAACCACTAGCGACTCACCCAATGTAAAATCATCCCTCTCTTCTTCTATATCATTCACTTTATCATCTTCCTTGCAGCTTACTATCCGCGAAGCCTTTTGATAACGAGTTTATAAACACATTCCGTTAATGTTTTCGTTATATAACCCAAGTCGTTTAAGTCTGTATTAGTGGTCTTAAACATCAAGTGACCGTCTTTATATACATCAAAGTAATCAGGTATAAGAAATCTTCGGGCGTTAACACACGCCCTACACGGCTATATTTCACTTGTTTGGTGAATCCAGTGACATAGAAATCAAAGCCGATTAAAGGCTCAGGTTCAATATCAACAGTTTCATCAATAACCGCACTACTATCATCACTATTAGTAATATCAGTATTCGCCCCAGTAACCACCGCGCTTTCGTCAGTAGAAACGTCATCAACATACTCAACTTGTTCACGGCTTTGTTGAGTACCGGTACTCGGTGAATCACCTACACGGCCAAGCGTTAAACGATGGCTTGAAGCGTAAGCGCAAATTATTGGCATTATCTAAAATGATGGGTAATCCGATAGCGAAGAAGTTCGACCGCTCTCACTTCTCTACCTACCGAAAATTACGCCTTGAAACAGTCAGTGTTAAAACAGTCAACAATGAGCAAACTTACCTTAATGCTCTATTCAATGAATTAAGCCGCTTGGGTGAATGGAAAGCAGAAAATCCGATTGCTGGTATGCGGGCATTAAAATATAAAACGCCTGAAATGGGGTATTTACAGCCAGCACAAATCCCGTTGTTAATAAAAGAGCTGGGGAACGGGCGCAATAAAGACGTGCAACTGATTGCAGAAATTTGTTTAAGCACGGGCTGTCGTTGGGGTGAAGCAGAGAATTTACGCGGTGAACATGTAAATAATAATAAGGTGACGTTCGTTAATACCAAAGGTAATAAGCCGCGCAGTATTCCTATATCAGTAGAGTTGGCGGCTCGGATGCCTAAAAAGACCGGTCACTTATTTGGTAGCAGTATTAAGGCCTTTCGTCATGCCGTAGATAGGGCCGGAATTAATTTACCTAAAGGACAAATGAGCCACGTATTACGCCATACCTTTGCCAGTCACTTTATGATGAACGGCGGTAATATTTTAGTACTGCAGCGAATACTTGGACACGCATCAATTGTTGATACGATGAAATATTCACATTTTGCGCCAGAGCACTTGGAAGATGCTGTTAGGTTGAATCCGTTAGTGAACTCACACGCTGAAGATCAATAGAATAGAATAACGTTCTGTTATAATGATATAAAAATAAAAATCGCTTACAAGGGCGGATTATGAAAAAGCACTTATTTACTATTATACTTTCATTTAGTCTATTAGGCTGTCAAACAATTAGAACAAGTTCAACTACCAATCCAGAAGTCAACATTCCACCGATTGATAGCATTGTAGTTTTCGCAACGAATAATTCGTCACTAGAGCACAGCGTTGTAACTGAACTAAACAGCCAAGAAGTTCAGGCCTATAGCGGAAAAGAATTGAGTGCTTTCGTAAATAATTGGGATGAATTTAAAAGCTTAATGCTTAATAAAAATATCACCTATTTATTACTAGTTAGCTCTCAAATGAACAACCAGAACAGCACCATGATTGGCACAACCAGCCATACCAACACGATCGCCTCGATTACCAGCCCTAGCAATAACAGTAATCCTTTTTTTGTATCTCCTAATGGAACTGCTAATCAGTGGAATATAAACAGTAATAGCTACACCACCACAACGCCCATTTACAACAGCACTAATCATGCTTCATCAGAAGCTATGCTGATTAATAGTGGCGATGTGAAAGTATGGTTTGCAACAATAAATATTGAGGCTCAAGGAACGTTATACACAGGGCATAACAAGATGATAAAAGGCTTAACTGAGGGCATCATTGACGAATTGAAAAAAAACAGTCTCATAAAAAAACACTGAATACATAGCCAGAACACAACTCGCATGAGCATACGCTGAAATAACATAGTTTTTCATTTCTAGGTTGCCGCCCCCCTTTATTTCGGGGTCGGCATACCCTTTGCCCCTAATGGGGAAAGGGGGGGGGGAATAATCAATACATTAAGCTACAAAAAAGGAAAAGTAATGGCGGCAGGATGGCGACATTTCAGGCTGTTATTATTTATCTAACTTTATATATTCCAACATAGGTAGCATATTGACGGTTTTAACGCGAGATTAAAAAAACCTCCAACTGGGAGGCTAAATAACGGTATTATTACATAGGGCACATAATTCCTGGATCCATCATCACATCAGAATATTTCATATCTGTAGAGAACATCATAACTAGATCAATTGGTAATAAGACTGTATCAAGTGCTGTTGTTAATACCACTTCTGCAGCCCATAAGGGCACAGGCATCATAAGCGCTGCCATAGAAGATAAAAGTGCACATGGTGTTGCTGCCACGTCTGCCACAGTACCCGCATATGGGTGCCCAAACTCTCCTTCAATAAAGTGACTCTGTATTGATGAACAGCCTGACGATGATATCGATAACACTACGACAAAGATCAAGCAAAGCTTTCGCTGAAAAGTATAACGCACAACACAACCTTAAATTATATTATTTATATATAATAAACAATAACATAGAGATTACCGTCAAATCAAGCCACCACACCTTCAGCGATCACACAATCATAAACATTGCTACAGAATGGCGACAACATTTAGATATGATATGTAATTGATTAGATAAGAAAGGCACAATCAGCATTTCAAATATGCCTATATAACTGCATTCAATCGAGTTTCAACTCCCCCCGACTCCACCAAACGCAAGTTAGAACGACACCCTCCTAAGTGTCGCAGCCCATTGAATGGTTTGATTCAATGGGCTTTTCTTTATCCAAAATTCAACAAAAACAGGTAAAAGCTTGTTTTTTAAGCGTAAATATATGGAGTGGTAATGAATAAGATAGTTTTAATGATTTGTCTGTGCCTGTCACTTCAAGGTTGTAGCGGTATCCTCGATGGTATAAACACTGATAGTCTGAAAAGTGTTGCTAGTACAATACGTTATTTAATAAATAATACCGGTATGGGGTGATCATGAGATATTTACCATTAATCATATTTATCTGCCTGTTGAGTCAAGGTTGTAGCACTAAATCGAACCTGCCAATCAACCGACCGACAAGCACAATTCAAGCTTTAGCACTCGCGACGATAGAAGATGCCAAAGAAGATCAACCAATTAGCGTTGATGGCTTAGATAAACTACAAATAGATGCAAGTGATGTGGTTGATGAAAGTGTTAAACAATTAGAAGATCCAAGCGGTGAAATGAAAAATATGTCGGACACCATCGACTTTATGCCGAAGCCGCGTTCTTATTGGATGTAGGTGATAACATGAAAAATATGAGAATTACGAGAATTACGGCCAATTCGCAAGTCACGACCCTTCTGTTTGAGAGGGTGTACGTCAATTGAACATTCATTTCAATAGATTTATAAACTCGTGACTAACGATAATATTTTAGCTGTTTTTTATTTTTTATTTTTTATTTTTTATTTTTTATTTTTTTTAACTTACCACAACAATTACATTTATAAATACTGCTATAAAACAGTTTTTGATACCATGTACGGCTTATTTTAGCCACTCTCGCGTTTTCACAACATCTCATAACGTTTCCTCATATATCACAGATATCCAATGCACGATTAATGCTCAACTGAGCATCAATACTAAACTCGAATAGCTCACTTTTTATAAAATGATATAACGCGACTAAAAGAATCATATCATTCAAACGCTTACACTAGGAATTATACTTTATAGGTAGTCTAAAATATACAAAAAACATTAAAAAGAACAACAAAAAATTAACAACTGCTGGTTAACGTTTACGAATAGGACAGATTCGGTCCGGTGTGACGTCATACGTTTGCGAATTATTTTATGATGAATGGCGGGAATATTCTGGCGCTACAGGATGCAGTTAAATTAAATTCGTTGGCATTTACCCTAATACTTATATTGAACGAGAAAAAAATCCCACTTACTGTAAATAAGCGGGATTTTTATAAAGGATATATTACGTTCTGCTACGGTAAAGACTAAGAAACCGACAACAGTGGCAAACGCGAACTCTTGGTTACGCGCTGCTCAGTAGTAGACAGATTCAATGAATCATTGCATTGAATCTGTCGGAATTAGAAAGAGTAACGCGCACCAACGATGAATTCATCAGCGTTGTTATTATTACCATGCTCCGCTGAAGTATCGTTGCTTAGTGCCACTTTATAACCAGCATACGCAGCTACGTCACCAATATAACGACCATATTCAAATGCTACGAAGTTAACATCGTTAACGCTTGGCTCATCAGCACTTAAATAGTTATATGAAACACTTACTACATTTTCACCAAAACCATAAGATGCGAATGCATCAACGGCATCAAAGTCAGCATCAGCTACAGACCCTTTTTGTACTAAGCCTGAAACTAAAATACCACCGTTAGTATAACGCGCACCGATCATGTATACATCTGATGAATCAGACACATTCTCAGCAGCTTCTGTTGCCGCATAACCAGCACTTAATTCAACACTTGGCAGTAATTTATAAGCAACCATCAAACCGCCGCCATTCTCGGTAGCTTTAAGGTTAGCAGATGCGTTAAATGTTAAATCACCTTTAGTCACACTATAAAGGATCGTATCTTCTGCTCTGTCACCGCTTGCTGTAATTTTTTCGTTGGTATAACCACTAAAGTATTCTGCCATATCGGTAAAGTCAGTAAGATAGGTAACAGCATTATCTTGAGTACCGTATGTTAGAGTACCGTAAGCAGTCTCAGCACCAACGTATAAATAACGCGTCTTAGTTTGGTTTGTCGTATCTGCTGTATCGTTATCTTGTGATAGTTCAAATTCAAATTTACCAACCGCAGTGATACCTTCATTGATTTCATGCTTACCTTGGCCATTTAAACGAACACGCGATTTATCAGTAAAATCGCTATCAGCAAGCGCAGCTCTTGCTTCAATACGTCCACCAAAAGAAAAATCGTCACTGTTAATATTTTCAGCAAGAACAGGCATAGATACGAGTGTCGCCAATGTAAGAGATAATCCTTTATTTATGTTTTTCATGAAAAATTCCATTTAGTGAAGTTGATAGCAAAATAATTTAAAACGCAGATTGAACCAAGTTTTACGCTATATGTTATTATAAATATTAATAACATATATAATAACAGTACATTCACTTTACTTTAATTTACTTTGATTACAGCCTGTGCCTTAGTTAATGCTGATAAGCTCGCCCTAGCTGCTTAGCAACAATGTCGGTTAACTTCCCGCCGCTAAATTTGAACTTCACATCGAATTCACCACCAACAGATGCATGCAAAATATAGTGATTATGCCCAATCCGTTGCGACAATTTCTCTTTATTGATCATTGCCATCACGTCTGAATATTGCATTTCAATACCACTAATCAATAAACCACCACCGCTAAGACGGAAAAAGTCCTCGGCTTTGGCGTAAGATGATGATGGAAAAGACTGTAGCGTGATGAACAATAAGCTGAGATATTTTGATTGCATAAACGCCCCTTAAGTTAGCTAACTATATACCCAAGTTACTTGGGTATAATCAATACATAGCATGTTAAATGGCAGTGGTAAGTCGTCGTGTATTATTTTGTTACAGACACAAAAAAACCTATTGAAAATCTATCTCAATAGGCTTTATTTATAATCAGTAATTAGCATGAACTAATTCAATGCTTTCACGCTATCGCGCTCCACTAAGGTCGGTTCTAATTCGATGATCTGGTTGCTTTCAGTCTTCGAGTTAATTTGTTCAAGCAACATGTCCACTGCCTTTTTACCTAAACGGTGCTTAGGCTGGTGAATAGTGGTTAATGACGGGGTAATATATTTTGCCAGTTTAATGTCATCGTAACCGATAATAGACAGGTCTTCTGGTACTGAGATACCCTTTTTACTGGCGCTGTTGATCACGCTCATTGCCATCATGTCGTTACAGACAAATAAGGCGGATGGTAATGGGCCGTTAGCGACCATCTCAGCAAAGGCTGTTTCGCCACCTTCACATTCAAAGTTGCCCGCGGTCACCCACTTCGGATTAATATCTAAACCTGCTTCTGCCATTGCTTGGGTAAAACCAGCAAAACGTTGTTGTGCGGTTAGCTTATCTAATACACCGGTAATACAACCAATCTCGGTATGACCTTTCGCAATTAAATGCTGTGTGGCGATATAACCACCTCGATGAGAGTTATCTTTGATTTTATCGCAAGGAAAATTGGTAGGCCCCCAATCCATCACTACTGTCGGTACCGGTTTATGACGTTCAAATAGATTAAAGCCTTGGCTTTCAACTTCACTACACATCAACATTAAACCATCAACACGCTTTTGTAATAAGATATCGAGATTAGCATGCATACGGGCAACATCACCTTCGGTATTACACAAAATTAAATTATAACCATATTCATAGCAACGACGTTCAACGCCTTTTAATACTTCAGCGAAAAACGGATTAGTCGAGGTCGTTACCAGCATACCAAAGGTTTTGGTACTCTGGACTTTAAGGCTACGTGCTAATGCCGACGGTGCGTAACGTAACTCGTCAACAGCCGCTTTTACGCGCGCAGACACATCGTCACTCACATATCGTGTCTTGTTTAATACATGACTCACCGTTGACGTTGATACACCTGCATGTTTTGCTACGTCTTTAATTGTTGCCATCAGCTAATCTTGTCCATCATCGTTTATTGTGAAAATAAGGTATTGTTAATTTTGTAACGCTAAAAATTCATCCACTTCCACTTTCGTTGGAATCGATGTTTGGGCACCGACACGTGTTACTGAAATGGCCGCGGCAGCATGGGCAAAACGGATAGCATCATCGAGTACTAATCCTGCTTGTAAACCAGCGAGTAAACCACCATTGAAGGTATCACCTGCAGCTGTCGTATCAACCGCGTCAACACGGAAACCTTTTACTTGCTTACCAGTGCCAGCCTTGCTGCTCCATACACCTTGGCTACCTAACGTGATCATCACCTCACTAATACCTTTAGCATGTAATGCATTAGCCGCTACTTGCGCTGACGCCATGTCAGTCACTTTAATGCCCGTTAATAATTCTGCTTCGGTTTCATTGGGGGTAATCAAATCAACAACTGCGAGTAGCTCATCACTTAGTGGTTGTGCAGGCGCCGGATTTAATACCACACGCGTACCCGCTTGATTCGCTATTTTAGCCGCTTGAGTAATCGTTGTAATCGGCGTTTCTAATTGCATTAACAGTGTATCAGCTTGTTCAATTAAATCACTATGTGGAATAAGTCGCTCTGGCGTTAAGCAGGCATTGGCTTCTGCCGAAATACAAATGCTGTTTTCACCGGTTGCCGCCACTTGGATCATCGCGATCCCAGTCGGGGTATCTTGTTCCACCATCACGGCTTGGGTATTGATACCATCACGACCAAACTCGGTGAGCATATTAGCACCAAAACTGTCATCACCCACACAAGCGATAAACGCGATATCTGCGCCTAAGCGCGCTGCGGCGACAGCCTGATTAGCCCCTTTACCGCCAGGGATCACAGCATAACTATGCCCGAGTAAGGTTTCGCCTGGACGCGGAAAAGAAGCGACTTGTAAAACATGATCAGCGTTAACGCTACCTAACACAACTAATTTATTCATAAAGAAGCCTTAATACTTTGTAACTGGAGAGAATAAAACATGACTTAATGGCACTGTATATTGACTAAATGCGATTAAGTCAGGTTTTAATCAGGAATAGGGAATAACTGTCACGCTATTCCCTTCCGAACATTATGACTTAGTGATCACTTTTAGTGGTACCGAGATGCTTTTCTCTACAGACTGACCTTTAAGTACTTTGTCAGCAGTTTCAACACCAAGAGCACCAATTAGCGCGGGTTGCTGTGCAATTGTCGCACCTAAAATACCACGATTAACAGCAGCAATACCGTCTTTAGTACCATCGAAGCCAACGATTAATACGTCTTTACCTGATGCTTGCACGGCACGTAATGCACCTAATGCCATTTCATCATTTTGCGCGAATACAGCTTGAACGTCTGGATTAGCAGCCAGCATGTTTTCCATTACGTTAAGACCTTTAGTACGATCAAAATCAGCGGGTTGACTCGCAAGTAAATTCATTTTATTGCTAGCAACCGCTTGCATGAAGCCTTTACCACGTTCACGTGCCGCAGATGTACCCGCTATGCCTTCCAGTTGGATAACTTTTGCATTAGCGCCAATTATGTCACTAATATATTTTCCTGCCATTTCGCCACCAGCAACGTTATCAGACGCAATGTGGCTCACAACCTTACCGCGACTAGCACCCCGGTCTAATGTGATCACTGGAATATTAGCGCGGTTAGCCATACGGATCGCATTAGATACTGCATCGGAATCCGTTGGGTTTATTAAGATTGCTTTTACGCCACGAACTGTCAGATCTTCAATGTTCGCTAATTCTTTACTTGGATCGTTTTGTGAATCCAGCACAATTAACTTATAACCTAAGGTTTTCGCTTTCGATTCTGCACCTTCCTTCATGGTGACAAAGAAAGGGTTGTTTAGCGTCGACACCACCATTGCAATCGTATCTTGCGCCATAACGGTTGCACTGAAAGATGCTGAAACGACAGCGACAGAGATCAAGGTTGCTAATTTTTTCATTACATATACCTTCTTTTACGTTAATTTTGCTGCCTCAGATAGGGTATTGAGGTTCACAGGTTGTTTATTGCGACTATTTATCGATAGTTTTATTGTTGTTATTCTTCTCTTTCTTTACGTCTTTATTTCTTTTTCGTTTCAACTAATACTGCCAGTAATATCACCACAGCTTTAGCAATCATTTGGAAATATGAAGATACATCCAATAGATTTAATGCGTTGTTGAGGAAGCCGATAATTAATGCACCGATCAGCGTACCCATAATTCGACCTTTACCACCCGCAAGACTGGTACCGCCGACGACGACTGCTGCAATCGCATCTAGCTCATAACCCATACCCGCGGTAGGTTGCGCAGATGAGAGACGCGAGGTAACAATCAGACCGGCGAGTGCAGCCAATAATCCACAGATTGCATAAACACCAATCTTCACTTTATCGACGTTAATACCCGATAAACGTGTCGCCGCTTCGTTACCACCCAGGGCATAAACATAACGACCAAAACGCGTATGATTAAGTAAGTACCATACCGAAGCAAAAACAATAACCATTAGCCAGACTGGTACTGGCACACCGAATAAATAACCCGTACCGATCCATGAGAAACTATCGGCAACATCCGTAAAACCGGTTGAAATTGGACGACCGTCGGTATATACCATGGTCACACCACGCAATAATGTCATGGTCACCAGCGTCGCAATAAAGGCTTGAACCTTACCGATGGCAATAATCATACCGCTCATTGCACCTAGTGCTGCCCCCGCAAATAATGCCACGGGTACGGCTATCATCACTGACACTTCCATTGATATTAAGGACGCAGCAAAGGCACCACAGAGGGCTAATACCGAGCCAACACCTAAATCAATACCACCGGTTAAGATCACTAAGGTCATGCCTACTGCAATGATCGCGCTAACCGATGTTTGACGTAATATGTTTAAAATATTACCCATAGTGAAAAAGTGCGGGTTTAAGAAAGACACCACCACGATCAGCAAAATTAAGGCAATTAATGATTTTTGTTCAAACAACCATTCTTTCGTGAAATATTTTTGGGTTAAAGTTTTAGTCATAACATCACCGGTCACATTATTGTTCAAATTATTGTTCGAATGGTTACTGGAATTTTGATTAACTGTCTGGTTCTGGCTCATAGCCCTGCCTCATTGATTTTTTTGCCAACGGCACACGCCATCAGTTTTTCTTGGTTCGCATGTTCAGCCATAAACTCACCGCTAATCCGGCCTTCGTGCATCACTAAAATGCGATCACTCATGCCCAGTACTTCTGGCATTTCTGACGACACTAGGATGATACTCATACCTTCGGCTTTAAATTGATTGATTAACTGGTAGATTTCTTTTTTAGCACCAACATCAACACCACGGGTCGGCTCATCTAAAATAAGGACTTTAGGGCGGGTCATTAAACCTTTGGCAATCGCTACTTTCTGCTGGTTACCACCAGATAAGTTACCAATAATCTGATCGCGACTTGGGGTTTTAATATTAAACTGGCGCATAAAATCTTCGACTGCTGTTGCTTCTTTCGCGTGATCTAATTGCAGTCCTTTAGACAGATAATCTAATGCGCACAACGACATATTTTCTTTTACCGACAAACCAAGCACTAGCCCATCACCTTTACGATCTTCAGAGATGTAGGCAATACCATTGGCCAATCCGTCGCGAGGGGTTACTGGACTAACCACTTTACCGTCTAAAATCACATCACCCGATTCATGGGGTAATGCCCCATAAATAGCTTTCATTAATTCAGTACGGCCAGCGCCCATTAAGCCCGAGATACCTAATATTTCACCATGGTCTAATGTGAAACTGACATCATGCACACCCGGTGCCACAATATTTTCAACTTCCATGCAGGTCGTGCCATGCTTCGCATCAATACGTGGGTAAATTTCATCTAAACGACGACCCACCATTTTCTCAATCAGGCCATCTTCATCGATGTCCGTCACCGCTATTTCGGCAATAAATTGGCCATCACGTAGTACGGTAATATCATCACAAATCTCGAAGATCTCTTTTAAACGGTGCGAGATATAAACGATACCGCAACCATCATTGCGCAGTTCGTTAATCACGTTAAATAATGATTTAGTTTCACTTTCTGTCAATGCATCCGTTGGTTCATCCATCACAATCACTTGTGACTTAAATGACAGCGCTTTGGCAATTTCAACCATTTGCTGTTCACCTAAACTGAGCTCACCCAGTAACTGACGCGAACTGTGCTTTACATTTAAACGCTGTAGCAATACATCCGCATCACGATACATCTCAGCCCATTTAATACCGCCAAACGCATTGGTTTTTTCACGGCCTAAATAGATATTTTCAGCAATCGTTAACTCAGGGATCAAGTTTAGTTCTTGATGAATAATACTAATGCCCATCTCTTGCGAATGACGCGGACCATCAAAACTAACATCACTACCTTGATAGTTAATATTACCTTTGTCCATGTGATAGATACCGGTAAGTACCTTCATCAGCGTCGACTTACCTGCACCATTTTCGCCCAGTAATGCCATTACTTTACCTGGGTATACATTCAAACAAGCATTATCCAATGCTTTCACACCAGGAAATGATTTTTCGATACCAGTGAGTTTTAAAATTGCTTGCGTCATGTCAGTTCCTACTTTATTCCGCATAAATAGCTGCTATTACGTTTCGGTCAATCAATACCGTGTTGACTTAAATAGTCGATTAAAACACCACGCCAGATTGGAAAATCACGTTGGCATAAGGTGTACATTCACCCGTGCGCACAACGGCTTTGCTCTGCTGTGTTCTTTGCTTAAAATCTTCATGGCTAATATAGGTGATTGCAATGGTTTTACTTGTTAGTTGTTCTTCATTGGCGATCACATCAAGTAAGGCGGTATGTAACTCAGGGCTAACCGAAGCAAACTCTTCCGCTAATACGATGCCTTCAATTTGCATCTCGCCAAGAATCGCTTTAACCGTGGCGATGAATGTTGGTACACCCGGAATAAGCGCAAGATCGATACGCTGCGTTGAATCTGGAACCGGTAAACCAGCATCACAAATGGTGATCTCGTTGGTATGCCCAAGTGTTGCAACTAAATAGGATAAGTCTGCGTTGATAAGTGCATTTTTCTTCATTGTTCACGCCTTACAAGGTGAAAATAACTAAATCTGAGTCTTCAATATAATTCATGTTAACGCCATCGAAACGTTTGCGCAAACGTTTCGATGGCTTGAATATAGCTAAAAATAAGGATAATTCTAGTATTGAAGTATAAAAATGCGTGTTAGATCTAAGAATGAGTGAAATTTCTTTCATTTGAAATAGTGAGGTTATTTTTACGAAGAAAAACGCTTATACCAAAAGTAATAGAGCTGGTTAAATGAAGAATAAAATAAAATAGCGTTAAAAAATTGTACGCTCTACTTTGACAATAAATGCTCAAATTTAAAGCACTGGCAGCAGTATTTATAAATCACAGTACATGATATTCCACTGAGTATTTTACTATAATGCAGATTTTAATATCGCATTTACGACAGGCTTCATGGTTTTATTCTTACTTATACTGTAATTTAATCACTAAAATTATTAGTATTTATTAGAGTAAAACATGAAAGATCGTTACCAAGTAGCAATTTCCGCAGGTCTACTTGCTGCACTGTGGTGTGGTATAGCCGATACGTTTCATCTGGTTACCTGGATAGGTTTTTTAGGTTGCAGCACTTATTTTGCACAACCAAAATCTGGATTTCAGGGCGTATTAATGACTTGGTTCACGACGCTGTCTGGGGTGTTCTGGGCCTGGTTAGCTATCACCGGCAGTGGTTTTGTCGATACGCCGTTACTAGGTTACTTACTCACAGGCATTGTGACCAGCGCCATGTGCTTGCAAGCCAGCTATGCCAAACTGGCGTTTATCCCCGGTGCCTTCATCGGCTGTTGCATTACCTTTGCCATGGCTGGTGATGTGATACCTATTATGCTGCCGCTGCTACTGGGTGCCCTGCTCGGTTACGCGATGACACAGTTAACAGCTTGGTTGGTTAGTTTTAAAACCACCCCGCAACACGCCTGAACGCGACCGTCCAGCAAGCGATTTACTTCATCTCCAAAACTATAATGAGAGCTAGATGATCCCTAGCTCTTTAGGTATACCCAAGTTACTTCAAGATGCTATATCAGAGACTAGCAGGGATATCAGAGCAAGGCACAATATGTAGATAATGGTTATTCCATTTTCAAGTATTGTAACGCTGTGCTGTTATTCCTGCTAGCCTCCCGCAAGGCAATCCGAATGAAGGCATCTTCGGCGTTATGAAGTCTTAATTTAGAATAACTAAATCTTCGACTTCATGCCTTGAATATACTCTTCTTTCGGTTTGCTGATTGTGCATCTTGAAGTAGCTTGGGTATATATCCAAACGCAAACCTAGAACTTATATATCGCAGCAAAATAATGGGAAAAACCGGTAGACTCTAACCCGAGTACACCAGCGCCATCTTTGACAGTATATACATCGTTATAAATCTTCATTCCATAACCAAGCGAGTAGCGGTCTGAGTGCCAGTAAATTCCGTTAAACATCACCCCTCCATGTGCCGTCGTTGGCACAAATATAACGGCATCGGCAGCAAACTGATAATCAACATAACCCTGATAAGCAATAAAACTGTTATCATCGAAAGTCACAAACGGTTTAAACCAATTCATTGAGAATTGATAACCATTCCAGTCTTTGATATTCAGATCATACAAGCCATACAAGTTCATTCCGACCTTACCAAACCAAGGCACCATGACATCACTGCCTAAGCCCCAGAATGAATTATTTACATCACCACTAATTGAATTACCATCGCCATCAAGCCCGGTAATACCTCCACCACCCCAATTAAATAACGTTGCGATATAAACTTCTTGCACAGGGCCAAACGATAAGTCTTTTCCGGTCATGGCATCCAGTGAAAAACGCGGCGAGAGTTTCATGAATATCTTACTCGCCCCATCGGTTTTATCCGAGTCACTGGAATCTGTATTGGCTAAATTAAATACGTCAACATAACCGTACAAATCCACAATGCCAGAGCTACCACCAAACTCCAGTTCTAAATAATCATGCTCCAAATTATCTACAATGCTTGGTTTTTCATTAATTGAATACATCATATTAAACGGCATCCACTTGTAGTCATTCTTATGCAAACCATCGCTATAATCAGCCGCAACAGTAAAACTCGAAAAAGTCGCTAACGCTGCACTCGAGAGTAATAATTTATAGATATTATTCATCAACCAAACCCTGTCATTATGGTGTCTAAATGTTTAGTCTCAATAAAATTAGTTGACCACTTCAACCTAAGCTTATTGAGCTAAATGCAATAAACACATAATTATAGAGCAAGTGATGTAAATGGCTCTAAGCGGGTTAAAAACTGATACGACAGAAAGAAGGTTACTGTTATATAACAGTGAAGTAGGAAAACATAGAATTGATAATAAGGATCGATTGAGAGATTATTTACAGAGTAGTTCGAGGAAAGGAATAACTTGAAGCCACGCTAAACGTGGCTCCACAAATTCAAACTAAGATTAGGTTCTTAGAATTTGTAAGATGCAGCGAAGTAATGTGAAATACCTGTTGATTCTAAACCAACAATACCAGCATTATTTTCTACACCGTAAATATCTTTATACAACTTTAAGCCGTAACCAACAGAGTAACGCTCTGAATGCCAGTAGATACCATTAAACATAGCACCACCAGAAGAAACTTTAGGCACATATATATTGCCATTTTGAGTAGCTGCAAATTGATAATCGATATAACCTTGGTATGCAATGAAGCTACCATTATCGAAGTTCACGAAAGGTTTGAACCAATTTGTAGAAAATTGGAAACCGTTCCATTCTTTGGCATTAAGGTCGTATTGAGCATAAAGGTTCATGCCCATTTTACCAAACCAAGGAACCATTACATCTGCACCCAGACCGATATTACCGTTATTTGTATCGCCAGTAATCGCTACCTTTTCACCGTCATATGCTGGTACTCCATCAAATGCAGCATCATGGTCACGCTCACCAGTGATACCACCACCACCAATGTTGAATAATGTTGCTACATATAACTCTTTCACTGGGCCAAATGATAAGTCTTTACCAGTCATGCCATCGATAGAGAAACGAGGAGCAAGTTTCATAAATATTTTACTTGCCCCATCAATTTTATCACCGGTGTCACGATTTGTAAGATTAAATACATCAACATAACCATATAGGTCAATAACACCCGAACGACCACCAAACTCAAGTTCTAAGTAATCATGTCCTTTGCCATCTTGCGTGCTTGGTTTTTCACCTTCTGCATACATTAAGTTGAACTGTGCCCATTTGTAATCATTCTTGTGGATATCATCAGAATAATCAGCCGCGAATGCATTACAAGAAATAGCAGCAAGCGTTGTTGCAGCTAATGCTATATTTTTAATGTTTTTCATCATTACTTCCATTTTATGGTGCACAACTCTGTATGAGCCAGCGCTATTTTTATATCGCGAGTGTATCGCGATTTATAAAAAGTTCAATAAATCTGTAACAAACACAGTACTAAATGTTACGAAGTGTGATCAGCAGCATAATTAACTAGATTAATCACAACAGCTAAACGTTTAGACTACATATAGGTTGGTATTAAGTAAGTTATTGTTGATAAAAGGCTTTTTAAATATGGATTTTATCCATATAAATAAATGCTAATTAAGCAACTGATTTATATTGCTTTTATTAATTTAAATCCAAACTAACTGTCTATTTTCATCATGTACGAAAAATAACCAACTAAAAAATCAAATATTTATAAAAACACAAGCCTAACAATACTCCAATCTGAACATTAAAAAATAAAAGTCACACACAGATTTATCATGCATTAAAAATGTTTGATGAATGTTTCATTTTCTTTACTCAAAATGATGAAGCAATAGCTCTAAATCACAGTTTAAGGATTTTACCTGTTACGAACCTATCTATTTTGAACATTGATGTATAGTTTGTTTCCCTACATTAAGCATTGATAACAATCAGATTAGTTGGAACATCGGTAATGATAAAGTTAAACATACTAACGATGAACAAACGTCAATCAAACCACTCGCCGATCAAAGCCGCTTATCCAGTGCAACAAATTAAATGACTTATCAATAAAAATTATAACGACAAAGCTGCACTATTGTGTGCGGTCCCTAACGAGGCATACAAGTGTCCATGCATTTAAGCCTTAACATAATAATAATGTCTAACTAACTTAGGATAAATGATGAAAAAGAAAATATTAGCTCTTGCCATTGGCGGTGTTCTCTCAGGCGGTGTACAAGCCGCATTAACAGATATTTTAATTACTGAGTATGTAGAAGGAGGGGGCTACAATAAAGCGCTTGAGCTGACTAATCTCGGAGATACTGACTACGCGTTTCCTGCCAACATAGGTATTAGTAAACAAGGGGATGGCAAGACTGATGGTTGGGGTACTTTATTTGATCTTGAAGGTACCATTATTACAGCTGGTAACACATTTATTTTAGTTGAAAAAAACAGTCGTTCTCAAGTTATAAGAGATGCGATTACGGCGAATGATGGTACCCCAGTCCTTGCAACAGCAAGTTTTGCTAATGGTAACGATGTCCTGGCTCTTGCCGATATTACGGATCCTGAAAATCCAGTATTAATTGATGTAGTTGGCGTTGTTGATAGCAGTAACAACTGGGGGAAAGATCTCACACTACGCCGTCGTTTGCTAGAGGGCGATAATACGCCAGTACAAAAAGTAGCTTACGATCCTAAAGAATGGTTAGAACTAAATAAAGATGACTACACAGGTCTTGCTATCGCGGATCTTGCACCTGCTCCGGTTAAATTAACCTGTACAGAAGATAATATAAAAACGACCATTGAAGACATTCAAGGCGATAGTTGGAAATCACCACTTATTGCTGAAGGTAAATACGAATCAACAAACAGTATTTATATTGAAGCGATCGTCACGGCAGTCACTAACCTACCGAGAGTGGGTTTATACCTTCAGCAAACAGGCTCTGACCCACTCAGCTCAGACGGTATTTTTGTCGAAACGAATGTGGCGACAACTGATCTTGTCGGCAAGACAGTTTGTTTAAGTAGTAAAGTTTATGAAGATTATGGCTTTACTAAATTGAAAACAAGTAACTTTGACGTTATTGATGCAGACACAGCGGTACCGGAAGCAGTTGAAATTAAAATTCGAGATACTGACGTTGATGAGAACGGTAAATTTGATTTCCAGAAAACACTTGAGCGTTATGAAGGCATGTTAGTTCGCCTACCAGCCGACATGGATGCAAACGTAGATGGCGAGCAAACCATGCGCGTATCACGTACTTTCTCTCGTGATTATGGAGCAAGAAGAGACAATATATCTCTTGCTTATAAACGCCCTAACATGCAACCGAACCAAGAACATGTAGCAGGCAGTGATGAAGCAAAAGCTCAGACTGCAGAAAATAAAAACTACCGAATGATATTGGAAAGTAACGAAAAAGTAGAAAATAATGGGAGTATACCTTATTACCCTACTCTCCTCGACGACACCAGTACTAATTACATTCTAGTGAATGACAGTGTAGTCGGTATTGAAGGTGTATTAGGCCACAGTTATGGTAACTTTAGCCTTACCGTGACCAATGAAGCAACTGTAGACACTTTTGTACATAACACCGAAAGAACAGACAAGCCATCATTAAAAACTGACACCGTTGATGGTAGTTTCCCTATTACCATTGCAACTCAAAATGTACTGAATTTATTTACCACGGCTGTCGGAGGAGATGAAAACCCAACAGGGCAAAACCGTGGCGCCTTAACACAGCCTGAATTTGAGCGTCAATTAGCTAAAATCACGACAGCAATACTGGCATTAGATACCGATATTGTCGGTTTAATGGAAATTGAAAATAATGGCTTTGGTGATAATGGTGCGCTGACAGCCTTAGTCGAAAGCATTAATAGTGATATTGCCGATACTAAGAATCATTATGTTTTCGTTGGTATAGACAGCAATAACGATGGGAAATTAAATAACGAAGATACCATTGGTACTGATGCGATTACAACAGGACTGCTGTACCGCCCCAGCAAAGTCACTTTAAATAGCTCTGGTATCATCCAAATGCCACAGCAACACGCACCAGCAGTCGTTAATGAAGATGGCAAAAAAATTGAAAGTGGCGATAATTATCAACGTGACACTCTCGCTGCAACATTTATTGTTAATCAAACAGGTAAAAAACTAAATATTGCTGTAAATCACTTTAAATCAAAAGGCTCAACGTGTTGGGAAGATGTTAAAAGTGGCAAAAAAGTCGATAATGATTTACAAGGTTCCTGCGAAAATTTCCGTGTAGCCGCCGCTTATCAACTTGGCACTGAATTCGGTAAACTTAAAGGTGACAGCGTCATTCTAGGTGACTTAAACGCTTACGGTTCTGAAGACCCACTATTAGTATTAACTCAAAACCTTACAAACAAAGTACTTACAACTGCACGAAATACCTATATCGGCGGCAATAAAAACACTCTGGGCACACCACAATTCAATCCTGAAGGAACACCATTTACAGTTGATAAATCATTTAACTACGTCAATATTGTAGATAAAATGGATAAAGTGAAGGGTAAAACAGGTTGGAGCTACTCATACAATGATGAAATTGGCTCACTGGATCATATGCTAGTTAATGCGTCACTTGAAGCGCGTGTCATTGATGCGGGTGATTGGCACATCAACAGTACCGAGTCTACTTATTTCCAATATAATAAAGAGGGTAAATATGGCCCTGTAATCAGTGATACTGCATATGATGCATATAATGGTGGAGAAGCAACACCATTCCGTTCATCAGATCACGATCCTGCGTTCATGTCACTTAGCTATAAGTATGGTGAAACCGATGTAGGTCAAGCGGTGGTATTACCTATTATTGATAATACGATTAACCTAACATATGCGGTTCCTAATGGTATAGAAACGAAAAAAGGTGATATTTTAACAGTTAAAATCACATCTAAAACAGCGACAAAAATTCAAAATCTACGCTTTGTATTAGAGGATAAGGATCAAAGTATCATCCCAATGAAGCTCAAAGACATTCAGACTGGCGATTTCACAATTAAGATGCAGTTACTTCGGGTTGAAGAAGACAAAGAAGTTGCGATAGCAAACTCAGACGTCAGTATGGATATTACGGTGGTGCAATCTGTTTTACCTACAGAAGAAAATACAGCTGGTTCATTTGGTATCTTCGGTATCATGTCATTGCTAGGGTTGGGATTCTTACGTCGTAAAGCTAAATAACGACATCTAGCTTATGCGTTATCCATTAGCGCATAAGCTAAAATCAGATCTAATCTATGCATACAAATGCTCCACCAATCCCCGCTATCACTAACGATATAACCAATTGACAATCAGTGATCTAACTTTTAGACGTATTGATTAACAGCGATAATTTTATATATCCCATCAGTACGTCAATAAGACAAATAGATCTATTTAATATGAGAACAGAGTGCTAAAAGGATTAAACATGAGATAGAATTATCAAAGAGAGAACCACTCGCTATTAAACGAGTGGTATTAAGCTCATTGCCTAAGCTTTGTGTATCCGGTGGATGGATTAATATTGAGAGTCCATCACAATACGTTCGCCATAAATGCCATTCTTAGGTACAGGCTTATAGCTTGAATTAGCAGCTCGCATAATACGAATACCTTCTGCACCAGCATTACGTGCTGAGATGATGTCGCCATCTGCATCACCGTAGTACATCTTGATGTTATTAGCTTTGATGTGCTTTGTCTTCAGGTATTCAGCCTTATCCGAACCAGCAAAGATGACATTATTCATATTTTTAATATTAAATGTTTTCTGTAGATATTGAGTGGTGAAGCTACAATCAGAACCCGTTCGGCCAGTGATGAAATAAATTGAATCACCGCGTTTCTGATGCATCGCAATAATCTTAGCCGTGGTTTCTTTCGGCATGCTGAAAGCATCCCATCCACAGTTAGCTTTATCCCAGAACTGTTGATTTTTCAGGTATGAGTAACCGCCAGGTGAAAATTCCTGCTGACCACGGAAGAATACAGGAGAGCTAAATAATGAAGTATCATCAATGTCGAAGCCTACTGCCATTGGTGGTTTACCCTCCAGTTCTTTAGCTAGTTCAGCGACAGAAACCATATTTAGTTCAGAAGGAATGCCCGATTTAAGCATACTAATGGTTGAATAGCCTTGGTGTGTGCCCGGTGTTTTAGGGTCTGCGCTTGCCGATGTAGCAACTAAAAAAGATAGAAGAATAGATGCAGCGATAGCTGATTTTTTCATAGAATACGTTCCAGTTAGATAGCGGATTTATTGTGAACAAATGCATACTCATTAATAAGTAGATGGATTATATATAAATATTTACACTGTAAATGTGATTTGGTTCAAATGTTATGACAGGAATTCGTGAAATGCCTTCTATATATATTTCGTCATTCCAGATATGTATACCCGTAGGATATACACTTTAAAGATGAACACCGAGGCGTTTATTAGCGGCGTTCAGCTAACACTATCTGTGAGTAATAAAAAAGCCATGACAACTTATTGCCATGGCTTTTACTTTTACATCTTTGTATAAACCTTGCTATGTAGCAATGCTGCATACGAATCTTAGTTGTAAACCATTTCACTTTTTGGTTCAAAATCAGCGACATTTATCGGAGAGTTTGCTTCGATATACTCTTTCAGTACTTCCGCATCCACATAGCCAGTGTTGACAAACGCAGAGTGCGTAGTAATTTTTGGATAACCGTCACCGCCTGCCGCATTAAACGATGGAATAGTGAAGCGATAGGTTTTCTTCAGGTCAATAGCATTATTCGCAATAACAACATTAGACACTTGGCCGTTTGCAACTGTCATCGAAATACCAGCGAATTGTGCGAACGCACCTGAGTCTTTCGTCTTAGTGGCGACTACATTTAAGTAATCCATCACTTCAGCACCTGACATATCTACATAAGTTACTATGTTGCCAAATGGCTGTACGGTTAATACGTCTTTATATGTGATTACACCTGCCTCAATTGACGCACGTACACCACCTGAATTCATCACACCGAAGTCTGCTTTTGCACGTTGCATGTGTGCTGTTGCGATTAAACGACCAAGGTTAGTTTGGTTGTTACGTACAACATTACGCTCACCTTGTAATAGGCCATCAGACTGACCAATTTTGATGTTTAATGCTGCTTGACCTTTTTCTTGGAACGGTTGGAGTTTTGCGAATACAGCTGGGTCTTGCGCGATCTCATCTTGGATTAATACACGTTTTTTCTTACCATCGACTTTGATTTTTTTCTTTAAGTTAACTGGTATAAGCTTGTATGACTGCAGTGTAAACTCACCGTTTATAAAGGTGTAATCAGCACGGCCTACGTATTTACCCCATTCATGTGCTTGTACGATATCAGTTCCATTTTGCACGTCAGGTACACAGTCTTGACCAGGTTTGAATTCCGCGTATTCTGCGCCTTCCATACACAAAGGCTCTTGTGAGTGACCACCAACAATCATGTCTAGATCACCTTCGTTCAAGTAGCGCGCCAATTGCACATCACCCGGTGCATTTGAGCCATTATCACCGTTAAGGTAATGCCCCATGTGCGTAGCAGCAATAATCACATCTGGATTTTCAGTTTCTTTCAATTCCGCTATTAGCGCTTTGGCTTCAACTTTTGGATCTCTAAATTCTAATTCGCTGATAAATTCAGGATTACCAATTTTGGCGGTATCTTCCGTCGTTAGGCCTATAACGGCAATCTTGATGCCATCTTTGTTAAAGATCTTGTAAGCATCAAACATGCGCTTGCCATCTTTATAGATATTGGCA
Organism: Moritella sp.; assembly: GCF_013215705.1. Taxonomy (GTDB): domain Bacteria; phylum Pseudomonadota; class Gammaproteobacteria; order Enterobacterales; family Moritellaceae; genus Moritella. Next base: position 22,250 of record NZ_JABSQR010000012.1, read on the forward strand.
GAGATGAATGGGAAGTTTGCCCAACCTTCTTGTTTCGCGAGTACGTCAAGCGGGTTATCAAATTCATGATTACCTAATGTCATCGCATCGTAACCAATCATGTTCATACCGATAAAATCAGGTTCAGCATCTTGCAGATCTGATTCAGGTACGCCGGTATTAATATCACCGCCAGATAACAATAGTACAGAACCGCCTTCGGCTTTAACCTCTGCACGGATGTTATTAATCAGTGTGGCACGTGCAGCCATACCGCGTTCACCGTATTTATTCTGCCAGAAATTACCATGGTTATCATTGGTGTGTAAGATGGTGATGCTATATTCTTTGTCTTGCTTCCACTCATGCTGAGGTTGTTGGTCCGTTGTACCGCAACCTGTTGCAATGGCAATTGTTAAAGCAGAGAGCGCTATATTTTTAAGTTTCATAGAGTTTCCAATTAATCAGGGATGTGAGAAAAATAAAACCTCTATTAAAAATAAGAGGCTTTATTTTAGATAAGACCATTAAATTAGATAAATAGACTTAGAACCAGTAGTAAGCTTTAACGTAACCTAGCGCACCACTTTCACCATTTTTAAGAACGTCACCGATTGAAATTTCTGCTGCAAGTTTAATATTTTTAGCATATTTATATTCGCCACCTACAACAATCCATTCTGCATCGTTCTTATCATTGTCAGCATCAACCATATTACCTGTAACAAGTAATGCCAGCTTATCTGTTAATGAGTATTTAGCTGAAGCCACATAGATATAAGAATCTTTGTTATCAGCTTCTCGGTCTGAGTAAGATACAAAACCACCCACAGCAAGATCACCTAAATTGACTTTAGCATGAACAGAGAAAATTTCACCTCGATCATCAACCGTTTCAGCTGCGGCAATAACAGTGAATTCGTTATCAAAATACCCTACATAACCATTGGTTACAGCACCTTCACGAGAATCTGTTACGTAGTCAGTTTTTCCTTTATGTTCTACATCCCAACCTTCTAAAGAGTGAGATAGACCGAATTTAATCTGGTCGAATTGACCGCGGTATTTTAATGTTTCATCTTGGTCGCCCGCTTCAGAAACTTCTGCTGATAGTTCATTAGCGAAATCACCAAATGCGTCATAATGATCATACGCAGTATCCGTACGGCCAAATTCAATGGTATGCCCCTTCATCGGTAATTTGTAACCAACATACGCTTTATCAATTACAACACGCATACTGTTTGTTTCAGTCCAATCTTGATGTTCAGCATCTAATTCAAATTTCGCGTAAAAGTCATCCGTCTGACCTTTAATACCAAGAGTAAGAAATGAGTCATTAACAAAACGTTTGTCATTTACACCATCATAAGACGTATTACCATCGGCATCATGTTGAATTGCACCAAAAGGACTTTTATCTGTATCTGAAACGATTGTGCCACCAATCTCTGCGCCACCGTAAATTTTAAGGTTATCACCATTATCATGTTTGTAAATAGTTGTTGCGCTTGCAGCCCCTACGGATAAAATTGATGCCAGAGTTAGAGCTAGAGTTGAATATTTCATTGTTAACGTCCTAATATTTATTATTTATTATTTTTTTAAATGCGTTTCATTTAAAATTAATGTAATTTCTATATGAAAATATATAAATATAGTCTTTGATACAAGCTGTAAGTTATTGATATTTTATGGCAGCATCATATTCCACAATCTTACCTTGATATTAATAAATAAATTGTAATATTGTGATTTGTATAGAGTTTTAACCTATTAATTAAGGTATCATTTGATTTTTAATTTTCAAGCCAAGACAAGACTAGGTGTCACTTTTATTGTGGGCATAACTTAAATACAGCCTACTTGTGAATCTTATGGGTAGGGAAACATTACGTTGAACCACACATCCAGCACTTAAAGATATAAATAATACTATGGGCAAAGTATTAAAAATTACTTACAAAAAATACCTATCAACTCTTCGCTGACAGGTATTAGGTGTTATGACTATTTTATTTTGTACTTAGACCTTTATAGCAAAGACATTAAGCCACCAGCAAGCAAGACACTGAATGTGCTTCATCGCCTGTTAACGTAGGTTTGGTCTCGGCACAACTCGCTTTAGCCACAGGGCAACGAGTACGGAATACACAGCCTGATGGCGGATTTAACGGTGACGGTAAGTCACCTTCGAGCATTTCAATTTTTTTCTGACGCTCAAGTATCGGATCAGGAATAGGTACGGCCGACATCAGTGCTTTGGTGTACGGATGTTTTGGCTCTGCAAACAAGGCTTTTGACTCACCCACTTCGACAGCATGACCCAGATACATCACTAAAACACGATCTGAAATGTGTTTCACAATCGATAAATCATGGGCAATAAAAATCAGGCTTAAACCCAGTTCTTTCTGCAGTGATTGTAATAAGTTCACCACCTGTGCTTGAATCGATACATCCAATGCCGATACCGGTTCATCACAGACAATCATCTTAGGTTTTAAAATAAGTGCACGGGCAATACCAATACGTTGACACTGACCACCCGAGAACTCATGCGGGTAACGGTTGATCACGTTCGGCAGTAAACCTACCTTGGTCATCATGTCCTTCACCTGCTCTTTCACTTCCACTTTAGACAACTGTGGAAAGAAAGTGCGTAGCGGCTCGGCAATAATATCACCCACTGTCATACGTGGATTGAGTGACGCTAGCGGATCTTGAAAAATCATTTGAATTTCTTTACGCTTTTCACGCATTTCCTTGTACGGTAACCGCGTTAGATCTTGACCTAACCAAACCACATTACCAGCAGCGGCTGGCACCAGCCCAATTAAGGCGCGGGCAAACGTCGATTTACCACAACCCGATTCCCCGACTATACCTAGCGTTTCACCTTCGTATAACTTGATACTGACACCGTCCACGGCTTTAAGCTTGCTCGGCTTCGCCCAAGGCCATAACGACTTCGACGGAATATCAAACTGCACCTTAAGGTCATTCACTTCTAATAGTAGTTTTCTTTCGGCGACTCTATTTTTCTTTGCCGTTTTTACAGCCACAGCTTCTTGCTTTACTACATCAGTCATTACCATGTCCCCTGGTCTGAGAAGCAGGCACGTAAACGGTCGCCAGCAAACGGGATTAATTGCGGTTGTTCTTGTTGACAGTGTTCTTGCACACGATGACAACGATCTTGATATGCACAACCTTTTGGCAATGCTAACAAGTTAGGTGGATTACCCGGTATGGTCGGTAAAACATCATGTTCGGTATCTAAACGTGGAATAGACTTCAGCAGCCCTTCAGTATAAGGGTGGCTTGGGGTATAGAATATGTCATTTACCTTGCCATACTCCATGGTACGACCAGCATACATCACCAATACCTTGTCACAACTGCCCGCCACGACACCTAAATCATGCGTGATCATAATAATCGCAGTATTAAACTTCTCTTTTAATTCATTCAACAGCTGCATGATCTGTGCTTGAATAGTTACGTCTAATGCAGTTGTCGGTTCATCTGCAATCAGCAGTTTAGGACGACATAACAATGCCATTGCGATCATCACACGCTGACGCATACCCCCCGAAAATTCATGGGGATACATATTAATGCGAACGCGAGCATCAGGGATCTTCACCGCTTCTAGCATAAATACCGATTCTTCAAAGGCCTCTTTGCGTGACATACCTTTATGATGCGTTAGTACTTCCATCATCTGTTCACTGACCTTCATATAAGGGTTCAATGAGGTCATCGGATCTTGGAATATCATCGCAATCTGTTCTGCTCGAACATGGTTAAGTTCTTTTTCAGGTAAATTTAAGATCTCTTTACCTTCGAATTTAGCACTGCCCGAAATAATACCGTTTTTAGCTAACAATCCCATGATCGCAAATACGGTTTGTGATTTACCTGAACCTGACTCGCCGACAATACCCAGGGTCTCACCCGGTTCCAGTGAAAAATTTAAATCATTAACTGCTGTGACTGTACCATCCGGGGTACTAAACTCAACGCGTAGATCGGTAACATTTAATAAGCTCATACGACTTCCTTAATCTTTATTTATCTGCCTTCTGGTGGGCTATCTATTTTTTAATTTATCTATCTTTTGGGTCCAACGCATCACGTAGACCGTCGCCAACATAGTTAAAGCAAAACAGTGTTAACACCATAAATGCAGCTGGGAACGCTAATTGCCAAATTGCAATTCCCATGGTTTGTGCCCCTTCTTGTAATAAGGCTCCCCAACTGGTCATTGGCTCTTGCACGCCAAGACCGAGGAAACTTAAAAATGATTCCGTTAAGATCATACTTGGGATCAACAGCGTTGAATACACCGCTACAATACCTAATACGTTAGGCACAATATGACGGGTAATAATGCCCCATTGGCTCACACCACACACTCGCGCCGCTTCGATAAACTCTTTATTGCGTAAACTTAAGGTTTGACCACGAACAATACGCGCCATGTCTAACCAGGCAATGGCACCAATCGCCACAAAAATTAAGACAATGTTACGACCAAAGAAGGTCACTAATACAATCACTAGGAACATAAATGGAATGGCGTACAGGATCTCAAGAATACGCATCATCACACGGTCGGTTTTACCGCCGATAAAACCGGATGCAGCGCCATATAGGGTACCGATGACGACCGCGACTAATGCGCCCATCACACCTACCATCATCGAAATTCGACCACCGATAAAGGTACGCACAAACAGGTCACGACCAAGACTGTCGGTACCAAATAGGTGCTCCCAGGAAGGTGGTTGGTGTAGCGCATACCAGTTGGTATAATCAAAAGCATGCTGGCTAAGCATAGGTACAAAAATAACCGACAAGGTGATTAAGCATAAAATACATAAACTCACCATGGCGGCTTTGTTACGCATAAAACGAATGCGGGCGTCTTGCCACAAACTGCGGCCTTCAATTTCCAAATTTGTCGAGAAGTTGGTTAACGCTTCTATTTTTTCTGTTTTAGATAACATACCTAGTCCCTTAGTAGCGAATTTTTGGATCGATATAAGCAAGTAAAATATCAACGATTGCATTAAATAAGATGAATAAGAAACCAATCAAAATGGTCACGCCCATCACTAAGGAATAATCACGGTTAAACGCCGCGTTAACAAACAACTTACCAATACCTGGTAAACCAAAAATGGTTTCAATCACCACCGAGCCGGTGATAATGCCCACAAATGCCGGGCCCATATATGACACAACCGGTAACATGGCTGGTTTTAATGCATGTCTCATCACGATATGCGGGTAACTTAGCCCCTTAGAACGCGCAGTACGAATAAAATTACTGTTCATGGTTTCAATCATGCTACCGCGGGTAATACGCGCGAAAGTAGCAACATATAACATCGACATACCCAATACAGGTAACACCATATATTTCAGCGAGCCATCTAACCAACCACCAGCAGGGAACCAGCCAAGATCAATAGAGAAAAGATAAATAAGGCCAGGCGCGAGTACAAAGGAAGGCAGTACCACCCCGATCATCGCGGTTGACATAATACTGTAGTCTAACCACGTATTTTGCCGCAATGCGGCCATCGTACCAACGAAAACACCGAATATCAGTGCGAATATAAAAGCGAACGCGCCGATTTTTGCTGATACCGGTAATGCCGAAGCAACCAGTTCATTAACGGTAAAATCTTTGTATTTAAAAGAAGGACCCAAGTCACCTTGAATCACATTGGTAAGGTAAGTCAGGTATTGCTCAAGCACAGGTTTATCAAGACCGTACTTAGCGTTAATATTTGCCATGACTTGTGGCGGCAGCGTTCTTTCACTTGAAAATGGACTCCCAGGGGCGAAACGCATCAGGAAAAAAGAAATGGTGATCAATACCAACATAGTCGGTATTGCTTCCAAAATACGTTTTAAAATGAATTTAAGCATAATCTCACTCAATCTATGATAATTTCAATGTAACAAAATACTGCATGCAACTGTCTGCATGCAGTACGATCTTACAAGAGGTATTTATTCTGCGATGATGTACATATCTTTAGAATAAAGTTTGTCTTCAGCGTTGTTCTTCGCGTAGCCACCAACATGTGGGTTAACTAGACGGGCTTTAACATACTGATAGATTGGAGCGATTGGCATATCTTTTGCGAGAAGGGCTTCTTGTGCGTAGTAAAGTGCCTGACGTTGCTCTTCAGACGTAGCGCGAAGGGCATCTGCTGTGAGTTTGTCGTATTCAGCACTCTTATAGTGGATGCCACCAGTGGTATTTTTTCCTTCCATCAGCGATGTAAAGGTCGACGCTTCATTATAATCACCACACCAACCTGCACGAGCGGCTTCAAAGTCACCTTGTTTTTTCGATTCTAGGTAAGTTTTCCATTCTTGGTTTTCAAGCGTTACTTCAACACCTAAGTTCTTCTTCCACATTGAAGATATTGCCACAGCAATCTTCTTGTGATTATCATCGGTATTATAAAGCAGGCTGAACTTCAATGGGTTTTCGGCATTATAACCCGCGTCTTCCAGCAATGCTTTAGCTTTGGTATTACGCTCATCTTGAGTCATTTTACCGTAGGCAGGCAGTTCAGGACTAAAGTTAGCCACAATTTCAGGCGTCAAGAAATAAGCTGGTTTTTGACCTTGACCAATAATAGCGTTGACGATGATATCACGGTCAATGCTGTATGAAATCGCTTTACGTACGCGAACATCATTAAATGGCGGCTTATGGGTATTAAAATTATAATAATAAGTACAAAGATTACCTTTAATTGCCAGAGATTCAGGATGCTCTTTTTTTAGATTAGGGAAATGCTCATTGGGAAGTTCATCTGTTATATCAATTTCACCAGAAAGGAAACGATTCATTTCTGCTATTTGGCTTTCAATCGGTAGGAAAGTTACTTTTGTTAGCTTGGTATTGGCATTATCCCAATACTGTTCATTGCGAACCAGTTCAATACGCTCATTCACCACCCAGTTGCTTACTACAAATGCACCATTACCAACAAAATTACCTGGTTTAGTCCATTTCTCACCGAATTTTTCAATCGTAGCTCTGTGTACAGGCTTCATCGTGGTATGGCCCATCATCATCACAAAATATGGGATTTGGCTTTCAAGATTAATTTCTAAGGTATGTGTATCTAACGCTTTCACGCCCAGAGTCGATTTGTCTTTCTTGCCCGCAATAATATCTGCCGCATTTTTCATGGTTGTCATTTCAAGATACCATGAATAAGGCGATGCCGTATTTGGATCAACAGCGCGCTGGAAGCTATATACAAAATCATCCGCCGTTACCGGATCACCATTGGACCATTTTGCATCTTGACGCAGATGGAAGGTAAATGTTTTGTTATCTTTGGTTTCCCAACTTTCAGCAACACCGGGAATGGTATTGCCATCACGATCTTGGTTCACCAAACCTTCTAATAGATCACGAATAACATGTGATTCAGGTACACCCTCAGATTTATGCGGGTCCAAAGAGGATACTTCGGCACCATTGCCACGCACTAGCTCTTGAACTTTCGCTAATTTAATTTCAGTGCTAGCAGATGCATCCGGTGATTTTTTCACCACGGTTTTTTCTTCGGGCTTATCGCTACAAGCAGCTAAGGTAAGAGATAGACTAGTGGCAACCAATAAGGTGCGGGTGATTTTATTTTTTAACATGTACAACTCCAGTACGACAATTACATCCATAACCTTTAAATTTGTTTTATATTTCAATTTTTGTTGCATTAAAATATCAAACATCTCTAAAGGAGTAGTCTTCACAGTAACAATTAATTCATTTAATTGCTATATATTCTAAACTATCATCAATCGACAACCGTTAAAACCTAGAATACGTCAATACATAAGATTTAGTATCTAAATGTGACGCTAATGGACTTAATCTCCCCCCATTGGAACATATGCTCAATTATATGACGGTATTAATACTTATGGCTGAGTACTAACCTGCTGAATCAATGGCTAAAACAGACGTTAATGTGAGAGGATTCACGCTTTCGGTTTGTTTCAGAAACGAAAGTCAACAACTATTGACAACCTCCAAAATGAACTTATATGCTCAACAAACCAATCGAGACAACCTGTCCTATTGGTTTACAAAGGATAAAAAAATGAAATGGAACTTCAAAAAATTAGCGCTTGCAACCGCTATCTCAAGCACGATGTTAATGACCACACAAGCGAATGCGGGTTGGTTTGATAAACCTGAGCCTACCTTTGCAAAAACCCAATATCCGATTGTGATGGTGGGTGGCGCGTTTGCATTTGATAGTGCCATGGGCATTGATTATTGGTACGGCATTACCGATGCGCTACGCGAACAAGGTGCCGAGGTATATGTGACAAACCTGTCGAGTGCCGAGCTTAACGAAGTACGTGGTGAAGAGTTGGTTTATGATATCGAGCAAATATTAGCATTAACTGGCGCTGACAAAGTCAATCTTATCGCCCACAGTCAAGGTGCCCTCGCCTCACGTTTTGCCGCCAATGACGAGCGCCTTACCGATCGTATTGCATCAGTATCAACCTCTCATGCAATGAATAAAGGCACGCACTTTTCTGAAGGGTTCAGAGATACGGTTGAAGAAGGCAGTACCATCGAAAAACTCGGCGTACCAGTCATTAATTTTGTATTTAACACCCTCGAATTATTGTCTGCTAAAGAAGATGCAGCTGACGGTGATTATGATAGTTCTGCACGTGGTCAGCAGGATTTATTACGCCTTGCCCAAGCGACAAATCGTGAGAAAGTAGCGCAATACGCTGCCGATTATACCGACATGGCGGTGATGCCGACTCAGGACTGTATGACCATTAATAACGGTGAACAGGGCGAAGTAGACCCGGCATTCTATGGCCAGACGGAATCAAATGGCATTAAATTTTTCTCTTGGGGTGGTAACCAATACAGCACTAATGTCCTAGATCCGCTTGATTCAATGTTAGTACCCATATTTGGGCTGTTTGTACCTGATTACAAAGAAGAAGGTGGTTTTAAATGGGATGGTTTAGTACCCGTTTGTGGTCAAGCGATTGGTAAAGTCATCAAACTTGATTATAACGCTAATCATTTTGATGCGATCAATCAGTTAATGGGATTAGGCAGTTGGAAATTAAACATTCCAGCCATTTACACCAAACATGCCAATATGCTTGCACAGCAAGGTTTGTAACGGCTATTTATTTTCACAGGCCAAAGCTTAAATGAGCGCTGTTTTGGTCTTTTATCAGGGTGTAATAATGCATAACATCAAAAAATCGGCGGCTATTATCAGCCTCTTTATTATCAGTGCCAGCGGGATCTACTTGTCTGATAATAAAGAGGCTGATAACAAATTGTCTGGCGACAATTCATCGAGCGGTAAATCAACACACCATATAACCGACCATATTATCGATACAGAGCAGCAAGCAAGCTTCACATCGTCAATTATATTACGCAAAAAAACCAATACTACAGTCACAGATATAGTGCCTTTGGCTAACATTAACATGCCAAAATCACTGCATAATACTGACCCAAGTAGCTTGATCCACACTGATGATGATAACCAGCTGCTCTTAAATCATGATATCAAAGTATTATTTGATTATTTTTTTAGTTCTGATGGTGACTTAAGCCCTGAAGAACTGCTTATCAGCATGCAGCAATATATTCAGCAGGCTTACCCACAACCCGCGGCGCAGCAAGCGTTAGTGTTATTAGCTAAGTACGTAGATTATAAGCAACAGATGAGAGATTTTCATGCGCAGAACGCGACACTGCAAGATTTACCCGAGCTGGATACCCTGAACTATAATGACAGTAATACAGATAGGAGTGATACCTTACAAACCGTTGAAACATTAATGCAAGATCGTCAGGACATGCGAGAAAAAATATTCTCGATAACAGAAACGAATGCCATGTTTGGTCCGGAAATTAATTATGATCGATATATGCTAACAATAGCAAAACTCGATGCCGACTTATCACCGACAGAACGTCAACAACAAATAGCACAAACAGCCGAGCAGTACCTCACCGAAGCGCAGCGAAAAGCGCGTAAGAAAACGTTTATATTGCGAAATTCGCCGCCTAATTTTAGCATTGACGGTAATGGTGAATGCCAAGGAAATAACCAATATTTCAGCACCCAGCAAATTAGCGCATTATGCGATTTAGCCCGGAAAAGGCTGGCGCGCAATGAAGCAAATAGCTGAGTCAGATGATTGAACTGGTAAAAGGCTCACCACATGACGTTATATACCCAAACTAGTTAAGATGCTCTATCAGAGACTAGCTTGGGTATACGTGAACTAGTTATCAGCCATTACACTTATCGGCGCTGATAATTTAGCTTTACCCTGCATGATGCTGATTTCAACACGGCGGTTACGGCGTAATTCATTTTCGTCATCGGTTAACGGTTGGGTATCTGCCATGCCTTGTACAATTAAGCGATTCTCAGTGAATTCTTCAACCTTTAACATCTCATGGGCAACCGAAACGGCACGCTGACTCGACAGGTCCCATTTCGACCGATAGAGTTCAGAGTATAATTGCTCTTTACCCGTATGTCCGGCAATGGTAATAATGCCCGGGATCGTCGCTAATAGCTGTGCTATTTTTTGGATCACAGGACGAAAACGCGGTTGTAAAAATGCTGATCCCGAAGGGAAGGAGCCCTTTTCATTAATACGAATAATGATTTGCTGGCCCAAATTTTCCACCTCGACACCACCACTGTCGATTTCTTCTTTGAGCGCCTCAGCCAGTACTTTGACTAATTCACTGGTATCTTCCGTCACTTCTACATTTTGTGTTGGGGTATTATCACGGGTAGAGGTTTCTGGTGATTTACCGCCATTACTGTCCTCGGCGAGTTTATTCTTCCCCCCCGCATTTTGATCTTCACCATCTTTAAAATCTAACTCAGCTTCGCTACTATCAATGGTGTGCTGCATAATCGTTTCAATCGGCGTTGGGTCCGGGCGACCAGGACGAAATTCCTGGGCTATGACGGTGGTGCCTTTCGGTATATTTTTTACCTCAATCTGATTTTGTACACCAAAAGCATACTGCATCGAACCCGCAATTTGCTTAAACTTAACCACATCCATTTCTGAAAATGACAACAGTAATACAAAAAAGCACATTAACAGGCTCATTAAATCGGCAAATGTTCCCATCCACGCGGGGAGCCCCGGGGGTGGGCAATCACATTCATCTGACATAGGTTATCTCTCTACTTATTCAGCTAACTAAACGTCAGTATCTGCTATCGCACGTTTGGATGAATTAAGGTAATTCTTTAATAAGCTTTCGATGACTCTTGGATTTCGACCTTCTTGTATACCTAAAATTGCATCCATAATCAGGGTATTGTTCAGCATCTCTTCTTCAGAACGCAATTTCAATTTACCCGCAATTGGGATCGCAATCATATTGGCAAACACAGCGCCGTATAACGTCGTTAACAAGGCAACCGCCATTGCCGGACCAATCGATTTCGGGTCATCCATGTTTGATAACATCGCCACCAGACCAATCAAGGTACCAATCATCCCCATCGCAGGGGCTACTTCACCAATCATACTAAAGATATGAATACCGGCTTTATGACGTGCAGTAGTGAGCTTAATATCTTTTTGCAAAGTTTGGCTAACGACAGTAGCATCATGACCATCCACTAATAAATCGATGCCTTTTTGCATAAATGCGTTACTTACGTCTGCTTCTTCAAGCGCTAAAAAACCACCTTTACGCGCTGCATCCGCCATTTCTACAGCTTGTTCGATTAAATCTTCCGGTCTGTCGATTTTGAACATAAATGCTTTAACTGCAATTTTAGACGCTGCTAAAAACTGACCAAAATTAAAATGCATCAATACCACAAACAGTGAGCCAACAAATACAATCAATACCGATTGCGTATCCATAAACATGCTGAGCTCGCCACCCATGAGCATCGCCATAAAAATAAACGCAAACGAGCCAACCAATCCTATTAAAGTTGCTAAATCCACAACATTCCCCATCTCAAGTTATTATCTAGCTATCATATTCCCAGATATATCGGCACGCAAACAAAATTCTTAAGCAATCTTACCTTGCTTATTACCGTCATCTCACAGTTAAGCTGTATATACCTTATTAACTTGGGTATAATAACCGAGTATATTATCAGAGGGACACCCGATGGCGGTAAAAAAACCAGAAAACATGACATTCGAGGCATCTATTACAGAGCTAGAAGCAATAGTGAACAGTTTAGAGCAAGGTGATTGTGAACTTGATAATGCGTTAAAGCAATTTGAACGCGGCATTAGCTTAACACGCGCTAGCTCACAAAAGCTTCAGCATGCTGAACAGCAAGTAGCCATATTACTCGCCAACGGTGACCAGCAAATACTTGCCCCCTTCAATTCTGACAGTAGTAATTAAATAGTGCAGCTTTCTAACTCGATGGCCCTTTATCAGGGTCGTATCAACGACTATTTGCAACAGCAAATAAACTTACTACCAACACATGACACCCAACTTGCAGCAGCAATGGAGTATGGGCTGCTACAAGGTGGTAAACGCGTTCGCCCTGTAATTGTCTATGCTATCGGGGCAATGTTGGGGGTTGATCTAGCTGATCTGGATGGTCCAGCTGCCGCAATCGAATCTATTCATGCGTATTCATTAATTCATGATGATTTACCCGCAATGGACGATGATGATTTACGCCGTGGTCAACCGACGTGTCATATTAAATTCGATCATGCTACCGCGATCTTAGCCGGTGATGCGCTGCAACCTTTTGCATTTGAAATATTACTCGATTGCACGCTTGCCCCAGAAGCAGAAAAAAATCGTTTAGCCATGTTAAAATCACTCACCCAAGCCAGTGGCTATAGTGGTATGTGTGGGGGTCAAGCAATGGATTTAGCCGCGACCGATAAACAGATCTCGCTGACCCAACTTGAAGCTATCCATAATAATAAAACCGGTGCATTAATCAATTGTGCAGCTAGACTGGGTTGCCTCGCATCCCCCCTTTGTTCGGTTGAATTATTAGCCTCTCTGGATAAATGGTCAAATGCCATTGGTTTAGCATTCCAAGTACAAGATGACATTCTCGATATAATCAGTGATACTGAAACGCTCGGTAAACCTCAAGGTTCAGATGTTGAATTAAATAAATCAACATACCCGGCATTACTCGGTTTAGCTGGGGCGCAAGAAAAAGCCCAAGCCCTGTATCAACAAGCGATATTCGCCTTAGAAACAATTCCGCATGATACGACCGTTCTCGCTTTATTTACGCAGTACATCATCGAGCGAAATAAATAACTGATTCTAACAAAGTATAAAATTATAAAAATTATGAGCTTAGATATTTCGAATTACCCTACATTGGCATTAGCAGACATCCCAGAAGAGTTGCGTCAATTACCAGCAGATCGTCTCGATGACTTATGTGATGAACTGCGTAGTTATTTACTACACACGGTAGGTAAAAGTGGCGGTCACTTTGCTTCTGGTTTAGGCGTTGTAGAACTAACAGTTGCCCTGCATTATGTCTACAATACCCCATACGACAAATTGTTATGGGATGTGGGTCATCAAGCCTACCCACACAAAATTTTAACCGGTCGTCGTGATCGTATGTCTACGATCCGCCAGAAAGGCGGTTTACACCCGTTCCCTTGGCGAGATGAAAGTGAATATGACCACCTCAATGTCGGTCACTCATCAACCTCAATCAGCGCGGCACTTGGTCTTGCTGTTGCAGCCGACCAAGAAGATAAAAACCGTAAAACGGTCGCTATTATTGGTGATGGTGCGATCACGGGTGGCATGGCATTTGAAGCGTTAAACCATGCTGGCCATATCGACAAAGACGTACTGGTTATTTTAAATGATAACGATATGTCTATTTCTGAAAATGTCGGCGCGGTAAATAAACACTTAGCAAAATTATTGTCGGGTGTTGCTTACTCAAGTTTCCGTGAAAACGGTAAAAAAGTACTCTCCGGTATTCCGCCAATTAAGGAACTTGCGCGTCGCGCCGAAGAACATTTAAAAGGCATGGTCGTACCGAGCACATTATTTGAAGAGTTTGGTTTTAACTATATCGGTCCAATTGACGGCCATGATGTCAATGGCTTGGTTGAAACACTGCGTAATATGCGCAACCTTAAAGGCCCACAGTTCTTACATGTGATCACCAAAAAAGGCAAAGGTTATGCGCCTGCCGAGCAAGATCAGCTTGGCTATCACGCAGTACCTAAATTTAACCCAGCAGAAGATACATTGCCGGTAGCGGCCCCATCAAAACCAACCTTTTCCAAGATATTTGGTAATTGGTTATGTGATGTAGCGGCAACCGATAAGAAACTTGCTGCAGTCACACCAGCAATGGGCGCGGGCTCGGGTATGATCAAGTTTTCTGAAACTTATCCAAAACAATATTTTGATGTGGCCATTGCTGAACAGCACTGTGTAACGTTCGCCGCAGGTCTTGCCATTGGTGGTCATAAACCTGTGGTTGCTATCTACTCGACGTTTTTACAACGCGGTTATGATCAGCTGATCCACGATGTGGCCATTCAGGACATTCCGGTATTATTTGCCATTGACCGTGCAGGTCTCGTGGGTGCAGATGGTCAAACTCACCAGGGTGCGTTTGATATTAGCTTTATGCGCTGTATTCCTAAAATGGTGATAATGACACCAAGTGACGAAAATGAATGTCGTCAAATGCTGCATACAGGTTACCAGTACAATGGCCCTGCCGCAGTACGTTATCCACGTGGTAGTGGCACTGGTATTGACGTTGAGCAAGCATTTACAGAATTTGAAATCGGTAAAGGTATCGTTCGTCGTCAAGGTGAGAAAGTAGCAATCTTATGTTTCGGTACCTTAATGCATAATGCGATGCCAGCCGCTGAACGTTTAAATGCAACGGTTGTTGATATGCGCTTTGCCAAACCATTAGATGAAGCATTGTTAACTAAGATGGCGAATAGCCATGATATCTTAGTCACTATCGAAGATGGTGCGATCATGGGCGGTGCCGGTTCTGGTGTGAACGAATACTTGATGGCAAATAAGTTAATGACACCAACATTAAACTTAGGTCTGCCAGATAAGTTTATTCACCAAGGTACCCAAGATGAGATCTATGCTGAATTAGGTTTAGATGATGTCGGTATTGAAGCGAGTATAAGAACTTTCATTACATTATAACACCCACATCATATCTCACCCTAAGTCTTGTATAAAGGGTGGGCTATGCATGTAAATAAACTCGTGTAGTCCACACTTCCTAAAATAGAGTAATTACTTTATTTGTTTTTCAGCTGATAATATAATCCATATAAATACCAATTTAGAGTTATGGAGTTATAAAGATGCGCATACGTACGAAAATTAAATATAGAATAATGCTTGGCACTATTATTGCCATCGCCCTCACCGCCATAATTACCATGTCACTCAGTTATCAGATGACAACTGATATTATAGGTCATAATACAGCTCAAATAGACCAACTCAATGACATGCTAACCAAGATACTCTTAATCACAATCGCAGTGGCTATTTGCCTCCTTATTATTGCTTGGTACTTTGTTGGTGTATTCTTAAGTCCAATTCAACAAGTCACTGATTCATTACTACAATTTACCCAAGGTAACGGTAATCTGTCACTACGTTTAGAAGAGAATGATTACGATGAAGCAGGCGAATTAGCCATAGCATTCAACAAGTTCATTCATAAAATACAAAGTCTTATTAATGACGTAGCAAAGTCGAGTAGTGAATTACATATCGATATTGACACCGTTAAAACCTTAAGCCAAAACAGTGCTAAAAATGTAGAAGAACAACGCACACGCACACTACAAGTTGTTACCGCTATCGAACAAATAACGGTAACAATTACAGAGATAGCAAGCAATGCTAATGATGTTTCAACATCGACCGCGGCGGGCTATCAAGAAACTCAGCAAGGCCAACAAGTCGTTCACAACAGCATCAATACGATGCAGCAACTTGCTGTCGAAATTGAAGATGCCAGTAGTGTGATTAATAGCTTAGCGCAAAGTAGCAAGGAAATAGGATCAATCCTTGAAGTAATTAAGGGTATTTCTGAGCAGACCAATTTGCTGGCCTTAAATGCAGCAATCGAAGCTGCACGCGCCGGAGAACAGGGGCGCGGATTTGCAGTTGTCGCAGATGAAGTACGCACGCTGGCACAACGTACGAATGAATCGACGAATGAAATTCAAAAAATGATCACTCAACTGCAGAATAATTCAGCAGAAGCTGTAAATGCCATCGACCGTGGCAGTAAACGCAGTGATGACAGTATTAAATCCATTTCTGATACGGGTGAACATCTTAACCTTATCACTGAAAATATGACGACTATTTCTGATTTAAGTACGTTAGTAGCGACGGCGACTGAAGAACAATCCGTTGTCATCGGTGAGATAAACCAAAATGTCATCGATATTAATGATATTAGTGATAAAACAGCCCAAGATAGTCAAACTACTGCAGCTGCTTGTGAGCGATTACAACAATCATCACTCCATTTGGAACGACTTATCTCTCAATTTGAGAGTTAGTACATGATTATCAAATAAGTTATTAATTCAAAAATAGTCGCTGATTACCAACGACTACAGAAATAGCCCGAAAATACAACAGGCTTACAGTTCTAACTTTTGAAAAACAACGGAAGTAATACCCTGAATATTCAGGGTATTACTTCATCATATCCACTTAATCATTTAAATGAATCGTTATAACACTCAACACTGGCGCAATTACAGCTAAAAAATCTGCAAAAAATACTTTACAGAATTAAGCACGCTAACAACTGAACACCTAACAAAGCAAAGATACCAGCCAGTACATCATCAATCATGATACCAAAACCACCGTGGGTATTTTTATCTAACCAACCAATCGGGCCCGGTTTTACAATATCAAAAAATCGAAACAGTGCAAAACCAAGGATAACCCACATCCAACCTTGCGGCGCCGCAATCATAGTAATGCCATAACCGGCTATTTCATCCCAAACAATGGCACCGTGATCATGCACGCCCATGGCTTTACTGGCACTTGCGCAAATATATACCCCAATAACAGATGCTAACGCAACAATAGCAATGTATTGCCATAAGCCTAACTCGAATACACTGGTCATGAGTAGATATAGCGGGATAGCCGCAAGCGTGCCCATCGTGCCAGGCGCTTTCGGTAACAAACCACTACCAAAGCCAACGGCCGCTAGATGCACTGGATTAGCGTAGTTTAATTTTTGTAGTTCTGGCGATAAAAAATCTTTTTTCATTGGAAGTGGTCCCATCCTTGTAAAGCGAGCGTCGTTAATTGCTTATCATTAAAATAATTAATTTGTTGTTCTATTTTTTCTACTTCTATTTGTTCCGATTGTCCAGCACTGACTATCTCACCAATATGCGTATAAGGTAAATAATGCGCAGCCATTACTTCTTCCAGTTGTGTTTTATGTTCTGGCGATACGGTAAATAGTAATTCATAATCATCACCACCAGCAAGTGCATACTGTGGCCATAGCGCTTTACTTACATACGTTTGCAATGCGGTTGATAGCGGTAATGCAGAGAGTTCAATATTTGCCGATAGCGCAACACCACACACACGACTTGATGCGTTAAGTATATGTTTTAAATCTGACGCCAATCCATCAGAGAGGTCGATGCAGCTGTTCGCAATACCAACCAAGGCTTGGCCGGTGCTGACTCTTGCCGTTGGACGTTGATGACGAGCAATTAAATAATCTTTGTCGTTCTTCGTTAATAATGCTTCATCGCTATTCTCTGGATGAAGGTCTGTACGGTTATTGGCATCAATTAATAGTTTTAATCCTGCATTAGCGTCACCAATACTGCCACTGCAGTAAATCAAATCACCGGTTTTGGCACCGTGCCTTGGCAGCGCTTTACCGTGCTCAACAAAGCCTTGTAAGGTTAGCGTCAAGGTCATGTTACCTTTAGTGGTATCTCCGCCGATAAGGCTGACACCATAACGATGTAATTGCCGATGTAAGCTATCACTGAATGCGCTTAGCCATGCACTATCAAAACTCGGTAAGGTTAATGCTAATGAGGCCCAAGCGGGTTGACCGCCCATAGCGGCTATATCACTGATGTTCACGGCTACCAGCTTATGGGCGATATCCGCAGGGTTGGCATCGCTAAGAAAGTGAATACCACTGACCATAGTATCTGTGGTCACCACTAATTGCTTACCAGCAGGCACTGACAGAATGGCACAGTCATCACCGATCCCCGTTATGACATCGTCACGAGGAACCGATCTATCCGTAAAATATTGTCCAATTAAATCAAACTCGCCTGTCGCCATAGTACTGCTGTTTCCATTATTATATCCAAACTAGTCTCTGATATAGCATCTTGAAGTAACTTGGGTATAGGTTGCCATTAATGTGGCTATTGTACTTTTAATTAAGGTCTAATTGTATGTTTAATTAAGACCTTATTGTATTGTTAATTAATGCCTAGAGAGTGAATTTTAGGCATAAAAAAAGCCAGCAACCTGTGCTAGCTTTTTTGTATTGAAGAAAATAATTAAATTATTTTTTCAAACGTAATTGCAATTTACTTACAATTTTATCTAATACGCCGTTAACGAATTTGTGGCTATCTTCAGCACCAAAGTCTTTCGCTAATTCGATAGATTCATTGATCACAACTTTATAAGGTACATCTTGACGCTTTAGCAGCTCAAATGTAGAAAGACGTAAAATCGCTTTCTCAACCAAGTCTAAATCATTCAAAGGACGAGATAGGAATGGGCTCATTAACTCATCAAGTTCAGCAGAATGTAAGCTTACGCCTAATATCAACTCACGGAAATAAGTTGCATCTGTGCCACTAAAATCTTGATCTGTTACAAATTGGTGTTCAATATTTGCGACAGTTTCTTGTGTCATTTGCCATTGATAAATTGCTTGTGTGGCAAACTGACGTGCCTTACTACGTTCCGAAGGTTTCATTTTTTCTCCAATAATACATCAACTTGATGCAAAACATTGACCATTTCAAGTGCACTTAGAGCAGCCTCCGACCCTTTATTACCAGCCTTGGTACCAGCACGCTCAATTGCTTGCTCAATGGTGTCAGTAGTTAACACACCAAATGCGACAGGAATATCATAGTCCATTGCAACTTGAGCAAGACCTTTATTACATTCGCCAGCTACGAATTCAAAATGTGGTGTACCACCACGAATTACCGTACCTAAAGCAATAATTGCATCAAACTGTTTTGTCGCAGCTACACGCTTAGTGATAAGCGGTAATTCTACAGCACCAGGAACTCGCACAATAGTGATGTTGTCTTCGCTAACTTGGCCAAAACGTTTTAATGAATCGATAGCACCCGCTAACAAACTTTCATTGATGAAGCTGTTAAAACGAGAGATTACAATTGCAATTTTTGCTTCTGGAGCAGGAATATTTCCTTCGATAACTTTCATGTGTACAAATCCTATATCACGGCGCGTAATTTTACGGCCAATTTTAATTATTATGAATCGGCTGACGAAAGGGCTCGGATTGTACCAAGCTTTCGCCAGCAAGCAAACTTATTCTACGACTATCGCTAAAACTTATTTAGAGATATATTCGACAACTTCTAGACCAAAGCCAGATAGTGAATGGTAACGTTTGTCTGAGCTTAATAGCTTCATCTTAGACACGCCCATATCAGCTAAAATTTGTGAACCCACACCAACACGGCGTGACGTACCCTGCCATTTTGCTTTTGGCTGTGTTTCGCCTTTATCTTCTTTGGCAAATTGTTTCACTTTTTCAATGATATCAAGGGAGTTTTCTTCATTGCCTAAGATAACCATTACGCCACCATCTTCACCGATACGCGCCATTGCATCAGCCAATGTCCATGAGATCTTGCTCGCTCGGTCGGTATGCAAAATATCGGTCATGGTATTTTGTACATGCACACGTACCAATGTTGGCTGCTCAGCAACAACCTCACCTTTGCGTAAGGCATAGTGAACTTGGTTATCAATGGTATCGCGGTAAGTCACCAAATCAAAATCACCGTATTCTGTCGGTAATTTACATTCAGCGACACGCTCAATGGTAGTTTCATTGCCATTACGGTATTCAATTAAATCAGCCACGGTGCCTAATTTGAGACCGTGTTTTTCAGCAAAGATTTCCAGATCTGGACGACGCGCCATTTCACCGTCATCTTTTAAGATCTCAACAATCACACCAGCTGGTTCACAACCCGCTAGACGAGCAAGATCGCAACCCGCTTCAGTATGACCAGCGCGTGTTAGTACACCACCGTCTTGCGCTGCCAGTGGGAAAATATGCCCCGGCATCACAATATCAGCAGGTTTTGCATCACCTGCAACGGCAGATAAAATTGTCACCGCACGGTCGGTTGCAGAAATACCGGTGGTAACGCCTTCAGCCGCTTCAATCGAAACGGTGAAGTTAGTTGAGAATTGCGCCGTATTGTCTTGAACCATCAAAGGCAGTTGCAGTTTCGCTACACGGTCTTTGGTTAAGGTCAGACAAATCAACCCACGACCGTGCGTCGCCATAAAGTTAATCGCTTCTGGCGTTACTTTGTCAGCCGCCATGATCAGATCGCCTTCATTCTCGCGATCTTCATCATCCATCAAGATAACCATTTTACCTAGGCGGATGTCTTCAATAATATCTTCAATACGACTTAGTGCCATGCTCATAGCCCTTTTATAACAATTAAAAACTGATCGTGAATAGATGTTTTACTTTAAAAATCCATTACTCGCAAGAAAATCCATAGTGATACCTTGTTCAGGGCGGCTTGATTCAGCCGCTTTATCACCTAGCATGATCCGTTCTAAATAACGGGCAATCACATCTACTTCTAAGTTAACTTTACGACCGACTACATAACTTTCTATCGTTGTTTCTAATGCAGTATGCGGTACGATCGTCAATTTGAATTTAGCGCCGTCAATTTCATTAATAGTTAAGCTGATACCATCAATAGTAATTGAGCCTTTTTCGGCAATATAACGGGCTAGTTCATTCGGTGCTTGTAACCAATACTCAGTCGCACGACCAAGTTTACTGATCTTAACAATCTCGGCTACGCCATCGACATGGCCACTGACTAAGTGACCACCTAAACGCGTGCTTAAGGTTAACGCTTTTTCTAAGTTAACCTTATCACCAATACGGTAATGCGCAAAACCAGAGCGTTTGATCGTTTCTAATGACACATCCGCGCGGTAACCATTGCCGAGTAATTCAACAACAGTCAGGCATACGCCATTGGTCGCGATACTGTCGCCAAGTTTAACATCACTTAAATCAAGATCACCACTATCAACAGTGATGCTCACATCAGCCCCTTTAGGGGTTAAACCTGTGAGCGTACCCACGGTTTCTATAATTCCTGTAAACATTAGTATTCCGGTTTTACTGTAATGCGAAGATCGTCACCAATCTGCGTGATATCGGTAAAGCTAAATGTAGGCACTTGCGCCATGTCAGTTAGCTCGCTTAATACTGCTAGTCCTCTGGCACTATCACCCATCAGCTTAGGGGCCAGATAAATAATTATTTCATCCACCAGCTTATTTTCAAGTAACGCACCAGCGAGTGTTGCACCCGCTTCAACCCACAGATCATTAATATTCAGCTGGGCTAGCGTCGTCATTAACTGGTTTAGATCTATGTTATGGTGACTATCTTGCTCAATTTCAATTCGTGATACCGATTCATTCACCAATAACTGTTCTGTAGAAGCATGCTTAGTCGCGCCATTAACTCTATCTTTAACGCCATTAACTAATAGTATCTTACCAGGCTGTGAAAATAGCTTCAATTCACCACCAGCTTTAGCAAGATACGTATCTAGTCGACGATGATTATCTAATACTACGCGAATTGGCTGACGAAGTTGTGACTGGAGAGACTGAGTTAATGCACACGCAGCTTGAATTAATGGCTTCTCTACATGGTCTAACGGCTTATCTGCATGGTCTAACGGATAGTCTGCTTGGCTTGCACCTAATTCGCTATAACGGACATTGAGTGACGCATCGTCGATAATAACCGTACTGGCGGTGGATAAAATTGCACTGGCTTGAGCACGGTATACTTGTACATCAGACCGTGCAGCAGGACCGGTGATCCATTTGCTCTCACCGTTTTTCAATGCTGTACGCCCGTCTAAGCTTGCCGCCATTTTTAGACGTACAAAAGGACGTTGTTCGCGCATTCGTAAGATAAATCCAGGATTCAAGGCATGGGATTGCGCTGATAACAGCCCCACTCGAACCTTAATACCCGCGGCAATTAATATGGCAATGCCCTTACCCGCCACTTGCGGATTCGGATCGACCATGGCAATAACGACTTCATTGACGTTCGCATTAACCAAGGCTGCTGCGCAAGGCGGTGTACGCCCATAGTGGCTACATGGTTCGAGTGTCACATAACAACTAGCACCTTGGGCATCATCACCTGCGGCATTTAAAGCATGAATTTCTGCATGCGCTTCACCTGCGCGTAAATGAAAACCTTCTCCGATGACGTTATCAGCTTTAACGAGCACACAACCAACATTTGGATTCGGTGCCGTGGTAAAACGGCCTTTTTGTGCAAGTGCGATCGCACGTTGCATATGTAAA
This sequence comes from Moritella sp., assembly GCF_013215705.1. GTDB lineage: Bacteria > Pseudomonadota > Gammaproteobacteria > Enterobacterales > Moritellaceae > Moritella. The sequence continues at coordinate 44,982 of NZ_JABSQR010000012.1, forward strand.
TGGTCAGTATCATTGAACTGACTAATTGAAACTATCTCTTCCAATAGCAGGTCTAACTCAGCACGTGATTTGTTTGGCATAATCAATGAGGGCTCAGATAACAGATTATTTGTCGAGTTTGGCGATTTCTTCATTAAATTCTTTTACATCTTCAAAAGAACGATAAACAGAAGCGAACCGAACATAAGCCACTTTATCGAGCTTTTTCAATACGTTCATCACCAATTCACCCACAAAACTTGATTCGATTTCACGCTCACCAGTGGCTCTTAAACTCGATTTGATCTGATTAATACCAAGTTCAATCTGCTCTGCGGCAACCGGACGTTTTTCTAACGCACGATAAATACCACTAACGAGTTTATCTTCGTTAAAAGGTTCACGTGTATCATCCGTTTTAATGATGCGAGGCATCACTAACTCTGCAGTTTCAAAGGTAGTATAACGTTCATGACATTTCGAACACTCACGGCGACGACGCACCTGATGGCCTTCAGCCACAAGACGAGAGTCGATAACTTTAGTTTCAGTCGCTGAACAAAATGGACAGAACATAAACAATCCTATTGAATAATATTATTCTGAGTCTATCGTTAAACAGCTGGCGGGTACAGAAAAGTGCAGGTAATTTAGTGGAATTAATAAATAAGTTAACAAATTGTTGAATAATCAGTCGGTTTTTAATCTCTACTTTAATGAGATAAAAACCAACCTAAATTTACTTCACGCTTACTCAGCGTTACGGTTCACTTCATTGACAAACTGACTTGAGGCTACAATATCTTGCCGAGCAAGTTGGTTGGTTCCCGCACCCGACAGCGGTAAACGCGCCTTGTGATTATAGCTTAATCTACTTAGCATTAACGCCGAATTAACTTGCTTTACTGATGGCGTTGTTACTTTGTTTGATTCACTACGGCTGCTAATTGCATTTTCAATCGCTTTAATCTGATCAGCCCCCTGTGTTAACTCTTTATTTTTCACTGTCGTGGTACGATGACGCTTAGCATTAATATCAGTATTAGATTTAACTAATTCAGCTACTGGAGTGATACCAGTCCCACTCTTATCCATGGCTAAATGCGTTCGGAAGAGCTTTTTATTTATTTCGACCAAGAATTTATTCTGAACTTGCTCAGGTGTCACGTTCAACTTGTCAGCAGAAGGTTGTCTCTCAACCAACGATTTATTTTGACGCGCAAGGAGCACGGGTTCAGCAATAACATGTGTTTCATTGTTACGATTTAATTTCTTTTTAATACCCGCTAGGAAAGCGTTGTGGGGTTTTGATTGTGCCTTACGCGACACCTTCGCTATCGATCGCGATGCAACGACTGGTTTTAGCCCTTCAGATTTTAGCTCTCTAAGTTTTAATACGTCAGTTTGCTCAATCAATGGCGTTTTAACGGCAACCATAGATGCAGTCACTGTGATAGCTTCAACAGGTTCAACAATATAAGTAGGGGCTGATTGCAGTTTCTTTGCAGGTTGGATTGCTTCCACACTACGCCCCAAAGAATGCTTACGCTTTAACTTGTTTTGGATAGCCGCTAAAAATGTATTTGTCACTTTACGCGGTTGCTTTATTTCCACATTTGCAATGCTGTTTAACGCTTGGGATGATGTTAACGCTAACTGCGTAGGCAAGATAGGTTGAGCTACATCATTGCTTTTAGTATCGATATTGCCGTAAACACGCCTGTGGATCCCAGCCATAAAGCTATTTTTAGCGAATATTTGTTTTACTTTGTTATTTTCTTCAACAATATTAGCAGCTGCGACAAGCGCTTGCTGTACTTTAAACGCTTCGTATTTAGCTACACGTAATGCTTGCTGCTGCGCTTGCTGACGGGCGAGTTGTTGTTCAATTAACACCAGCTGAGGATTTCGACGCGTGAGTACCTTGTCAATTTGACGCTCAACGTTGGCATTGGCAATTATATCATCAAGACCATCCAGTAAATTATTTACTTTTTTGGCTGGAGATAAATTGTTGACGACGTCATTCATATCAGCGTATTTACGACTAGCTCGACTTTGCGCCGCATTTTTTTCCACTATTTGACGTGGGAACTGGCTATAATGCATCGCACCATCGGCATCTCGCCAACTATATACTTTAGCAACTGTTGAAAAGCTCACCGAGCCGCATATTAACGCTAATAATAAACGCTTATAATTACCTTTTGAATTCAGCATCATCCCTTATACCTCACCCTATCCATTGCTTAAACTTGAGCATTCATTCCCAAGTATTTATTTATTGTCCTAACCGCAAAACAGAACAAAATGTTACACACATGTTAACACCAACAGGGGTTATTTAAAACTATCACATTATATTAACCCTGCGGACTTCACAGTTATTTATCCGAATTCGAGATTACAAAAATGTTAAGAACAGTTAAATATAAGTGTACTATATACACGATTAGCATCAGAATAACGATTAGTTAGTTCTGCATTTTTACCATATTTACCACAATGTTCCTTTGCCATATCAACTACTTCTATCGTTTCAAACTGACCAAGCTGATATTCATAAGAAGCACCATTTTCAGTTTTAGTTAATACGTCAACTGAGCTACAACCACTTACCACAACAGTAAATACTGCAATGCACATCCTTTTACCTAGTTGCTGGGGTATAGCTTTTAATACATTTATCAGTAGCAATTTATTCATCATATTTCCCATCCTTGGTCTATGAAACTAGATTAATAGCTGTTCATGAAACTAACGGCTGATCATATGATCCTGAGGCAATAAAAAAGCATGAAAATAGCATGATTTTGGGTATGAGGTGGTATTATGCATGGTAAATGCCTTGATTTTTAGGCATAAAAAAACCGTAAATGACCAACTTAAAACTTTACTTCAAGCTAAGTAGCATTTACGGTTCATACTGTAATCAAAGTTCATAGACCTTGAGGTCTACACATTTAATTACCTGTATATAGCCTGTTTATAAACCGGCTATTTATAAACAGGATAGTCGGCACATAGCGCTTGTACGTTAGCACGTACCGTTGCCGCTACATCTTCATTACCGATGTTATCTAATACGTCACACATCCAACCTGCAAGCTCACCCGCTTTATCAGCTGGGATACCACGGCGAGCCAGTGCTGGTGTACCGATACGTAGACCTGATGTAACAAATGGTGAACGCGGATCGTTAGGTACAGAGTTTTTGTTTACTGTGATATGTGCATTACCCAGTGCCGCATCGGCGTCTTTACCTGAGTATTCTTTGCCAATCAGATCAACTAAGAACAGGTGGTTTTCAGTACCGTTAGACACGATTTTGAAACCACGTTCTTGTAATACTGCAACCATGCTTTTCGCACAATCAAGTACATTTTGTTGGTAAACCGCAAATTCTGGTTCCATCGCTTCTTTAAATGCAACCGCTTTAGCAGCGATAACGTGCATTAAAGGACCGCCTTGACCACCAGGGAAGATTGCTGAGTTTAATTTTTTCTCAATCACTTCGTCTGCTTGCGCAAGGATAAGACCACCACGTGGACCACCTAATGTTTTATGCGTCGTTGTTGTAACAACGTGTGCATGTTTCATTGGGTTTGGATATAGACCAACAGCAACTAGGCCTGCAACGTGTGCCATATCAACGAATAGGTAAGCACCTACTTTATCAGCAATTTCGCGGAATTTAGCCCAATCAACAACACCAGAGTATGCAGAAAAACCAGCAACAATCATTTTTGGTTGATGTTCAATTGCTAACGCTTCAACTTCAGCGTAATCAAGTTCACCCGTTTCAGGGTTGATGCCGTACTGAACAGAATTGTAGATTTTACCCGAGAAGCTTACGCTTGCACCGTGTGTTAAATGACCACCATGAGCAAGGCTCATGCCTAGTACAGTATCACCTGGTTTAACTAATGCCATATAAACAGCAGCATTGGCTTGTGAACCAGAGTGTGGTTGTACATTCGCATAATCAGCACCAAACAATTGCTTAGCACGTTCGATTGCTAAAGACTCAGCAATATCAACATACTCACAACCGCCATAGTAGCGTTTGCCCGGATAGCCTTCAGCATACTTATTAGTAAGCTGAGAGCCTTGAGCTTCCATTACGCGTGGGCTTGTATAGTTCTCTGAAGCAATAAGCTCGATATGATCTTCCTGACGAGTTACTTCTTGTGTCATTGCTGCCCATAATTCTGCATCATAGTCAGCTATATTCATATCACGTGTAAACATCCGTTTTCTCCTGATTGAGATAATACAAGTTGGTTTGAAACTAAATTTCGGCCATATTGTAACGCGAGTGTTAGTAACTTCCTATAAGAAAGACTTGAGAAAATTTCAATTTTGCGTGAAAAGACTGCATTTTAAATTAACTTTGATCAAAACTGACTCCTAGGTTCAATTTATTCGCTATAATGCGCCACAATTATAGCATTTACACTAGCCCCTCACCCTTTGGAGAACACAATGGATGAACTAACTCAATTATGCCAGACCCGCTCAGAGATCTACTGGTGGCTTTCAACAACATTAGCAACAGAGTTATCTGATGAACAACTAGGTAAATACCAGTCCGCTGAGATCCAAGCTTTCTTACAAGGGTTAGCCGCAACACCAGCCTTAACAGCGCCAGTTGAGAAGTTGATCAGTTCATTAGCCGCTGCAAATTTACGTAACGATGCGCGTTTAGAATTATGTGCCGATTATGCCCAAGTATTCTTAGGTAACAGTAAATCATCAGCGCCACCGTATGAGTCAGTATTCACCAGCGAAAATGGTCACTTGATGCAAGAAGCATATCAGCAGATGACCGCGTTGTTAGATGAGCACAACATCAATATCAATGACAAATACAGCGAGCCAGCTGATCACATAGCTATCCAGTTAGATTTCATGGGTAACTTGATCTTAAAAACATTAGATTCTGAATCAGAAGAGGCGATCCGCGCTCACTTTGCACTACAGCACGACTTCTTACAAACGCACTTACTTAACTGGTTAGGTGATTTTGAAATGAAAGTAAAAGCCTGTGATAAATTTGGCTTTTATGCGGCGGTAGTAGCACTGCTATTAGCATTCGCGCAATTAGATTCGGATTGGTTAGAAACTGAGTTGGATTAATATCTATATTAGATACAACAAAGGGCAGTAAACTGCCCTTTGTTTCATAACATTATAACGTCAAACTCAAGTGTTATTTCAAGCCACTAATAAATTTTTGTAAATCAGCGCCTACTTCAGGGTGACGCAAGCCATACTCAATGAATGCTTTCATGTAACCCAATTTCGAACCACAGTCATGTAACTTGCCGCTAATATGGAAAGCTTCAACTGTTTCTAACTTCATTAGATCATCAATAGCATCCGTTAACTGAATTTCATCACCCGCACCTGGTGCTGTACGTGCGAGTAAGTCCCAAATTGCTGCAGGTAAAACATAACGTCCGGCAACCGCAAGATTTGATGGTGCTTTATCTTGTGTTGGTTTTTCAATAACGGCCGTCATAGGTGTAGATTCGCCCGCGCTAAGTTCAACGCCACCACAATCAGCCACACCATAACCAGACACTAAATTCATTGGCACAGGTTCAACCATGATCTGGCTAAAACCAGTTTCATCAAAACGGCGCATCATGCTGGCTAAGTTTTCAGTTTTCAGATCGGCACTGACTTCATCCATCAGAACATCAGGTAATACCACCGCAAACGGTTCATCACCAATAATTGGTTTTGCGCACAATACTGCATGGCCCAAACCTTTGGCGACACCTTGACGGATATGCATGATAGTTACACCTTTTGGTGCAATCGCCTGTACTTCCGCTAATAACTGGCGCTTAACGCGTTTTTCTAGTGTTGATTCTAATTCAAATGAGGTATCAAAATGGTTCTCAATGGCATTTTTAGAGGCATGCGTAACCAGTACGATCTCGGTAATACCTGCTGCTGCACATTCATTAACGATATATTGAATAAGCGGCTTATCAGCCACTGGTAACATCTCTTTCGGGATCGCTTTAGTTGCAGGTAACATACGTGTACCGAGACCAGCTACTGGAATTACCGCTTTAGTTATCTTCAAGATTTTATCCTTTTATTCTTTCCGTTTTACGATTTACGATTTATACGCTATAAAAGTCACGGTACCAATCAACAAAGGCTTTAACGCCTTCTTTAACCTTCACTTTTGAAGTGTAACCAGTGACTGCAAATAAATCTTGGGTATCAGCATAGGTTGCGTAGACATCACCCGGCTGCATTGGCATAAAGTTTTTCTTGGCTTTAATGCCTAACGAGTCTTCTAATGCTTCAATGTAGTCCATTAATTTAACCGGACTACCGTGACCGATATTATACACGCGATAAGGCGCGCTACTAGTTGCAGGACTACCCGTTTCAACTTTCCAATCCGCATCTGGTGTTGGTATTACATCTTGAATTTGCAATACCCCAGCCACGATATCATCGATATAAGTAAAGTCGCGTAACATGTCCCCGTTGTTATAAACATCAATGGTGTCACCCGCAATGATAGCCTTGGTAAACTTAAATAATGCCATGTCCGGACGACCCCAAGGGCCATACACAGTAAAGAAGCGTAGACCGGTGGTCGGTACACCATATAAATGTGAATAAGTATGCGCCATCAATTCATTGGATTTTTTTGATGCTGCATATAACGAAATCGGGTGGTCAACACTGTCACTGGTACTAAATGGGGTTTTGTTATTTAAACCATAAACCGAGCTAGATGAGGCATACACTAAGTGCTTAACCTGATTATTACGGCAACCTTCTAACACGGTTAAGAAGCCAGTTAAGTTGCTATCAGCATACGCCATTGGATTATCAATGGAATAACGCACACCCGCTTGAGCAGCAAGATGAATCACGCGATCAAATTGATGTTCTGCAAATAACGTCGCGACACCGTCACGATCGGCGAGATCGAGTTCAACAAACGTAAATAGCGCGGATTTTGTTGTATTCGCTAAACGTGCATGTTTTAAATTCACATCGTAATAATCATTTAAATTATCAACACCGATAATCTGATGACCTTGTTGGCATAATAACTCTGCACAGCGCGAGCCAATGAAGCCTGCTGCGCCAGTAATTAAATATTTCATGTATCTTTCACTTATATTTATAAATTATACTTTCACTTTATTAATATAGTATGAACCTAATCATTACCAAATAAGTCGCGAGTATAAACTTTATCAGCGACGTCAAGCAGTTCGTCCGCTAAACGGTTCGATACTATGACATCAGCAAGGGCTTTAAATTCATTGAGGTCGGTAAGCACCGGAGATTTAAAAAACTCGCGCTCAGTCAATACCGGTTCATACACCACAACTTTAATGCCTTTGGCTTTAATGCGTTTCATGATGCCTTGAATTGATGAGGCTCGGAAATTATCTGAGCCAGACTTCATAATTAAACGATAAATACCGACAACCTGCGGGTTTCGCGCAATAATAGTGTCAGCGATATGATCTTTACGTGTCGAGTTAGCATCAACAATGGCACTGATTAAGCTGTTAGGTACATTTTCATAGTTGGCGCGTAATTGTTTGGTATCTTTCGGTAAGCAATAACCGCCATAACCAAATGATGGATTATTATAATGACTGCCAATGCGCGGGTCTAAACCTACCCCTTGAATGATCTGACGAGTATTTAAACCATGAGTTTCCGCGTAGCTATCTAACTCGTTGAAATAAGCCACCCGCATCGCTAGATACGTATTAGAGAATAGTTTAACCGCTTCAGCTTCGGTAGAATCGGTAAACAATACCTCAATATCAGTTTTAATCGCACCTTGCATTAACAAGCCAGCAAAGACTTCGGCACGCTTAGACTGCTCACCGACTATAATACGTGATGGATGTAAGTTATCGTATAAGGCACTACCCTCACGTAAAAACTCAGGTGAAAATAAGATATTATCACAGCCAAGACGTTGTTTGACTTCTTTAGTATAACCAACAGGTACCGTCGATTTAATCACCATCACCGCACTCGGGTTAATCGCCATCACATCTTTAATCACCGCTTCTACTGATTTGGTATTAAAATAATTATGCACCACATCATAATCAGTCGGTGTCGCGATGATCACATAATCAGCATTGGCATAAGCAAGTTGCTTGTCAGTGGTTGCAATAAGATCAAGTGCTTTATTAGCGAGGAAATCTTCAATCTCATTATCAGAGATAGGCGATTTTTTATTGTTAATAAGTTCGACTTTTTCAGCGATAATGTCTAATGCAATTACGCTATTATGCTGCGCTAATAACACTGCATTTGATAATCCAACGTAACCTGTACCAGCAATGGTAATGTTCATGGTGTTGACCTGATGATGGGTGGAAATAACTTGAGAGATATTCTAGCATTAAATTATAACTACAAGTTAATGCTAGTATTTAAATAGTCTATATGAGCGGCGTTTTTTATTTTACGCCTTACTCAATGAGGTCAAAACTAAGTGCGGCCCCACGATAAATTATACCCTTAGCAACCTTGCCTAATACGGCGTCATAATGTTTCGGTGCTAAACCAAAACCAGGCCGAATACTGCGGACATTTTCCGCCGTTAATAACTCACCCGCAGCGATATCTTTAACCACATATAACGAACGGCGAAATTGAACATTACCTTGCTCTGCTGGTGTGCGTTCATAATTTACCTTACCCATCGCTTGCCAAGCAGTATGAGTATCTCGGCAGAGTTGAGCAAGTTCCGTCGGTTCAAGCGAAAAGCTGTCATCTGCACCGCCACCATTACGATCTAAAGTGACATGTTTTTCAATCACACAAGCGCCGAAAGCAACCGACACAACCGCGGTGGCATTATCAATAGTATGATCTGATAAACCAGAAAGTACATCAAAGCGTTGACTGATGTCTTCAATAGTACGCAGGTTATATTGCTCTGCAGGGGCCGGATAACTACTGACGCAATGTAAAACGACTAATTCTTCACAGCCATTTTCTCTTGCTGTTGTGATCGCGTCTTGGATCTCGGCCTTATTCGCCATTCCCGTTGAAATAATCATCGGTTTACCGGTTTGTGCCACCCGCTTGATTAAAGGCAGATCAATAACTTCGAACGAGGCGATTTTGTATGCTGGCGCATCCAACTCTTCTAATAAATCAACGGCTGAAAAATCAAACGGTGAACTAAAAATAGTAATGCCTAATTCTTTCGCTTTCGCGAATAAAGGTTGGTGCCACTCCCACGGCATATGTGCGCCCTTATACAACTCGTATAAACTTTGTCCATGCCACAAACCACCTTTGATCTGAAATTCGTCACTATCGCAGTCCATGGTAATGGTATCTTGAGTATAAGTTTGTAATTTTATTGCATCAGCACCCGCTTCTTTCGCCGCTGCCATTATCGCAAAAGCACGATTGATATCGCCATTATGGTTTGCAGATAACTCGGCGATAATATAAGGGCGATAATTAGGACCAATTTTACGACCATCGATAGTAATAGTTTGCTCAATCATGATGTTAATGAATACTCTTCGATAAAGGGAGGCATAGCTATTTAAGCCTGTGGATAGCGGATAAAGGTTTCCATGGCCAAGCGTTGGAAACGAGACTGAGTGAACAGCCGTTGTGAAGCGGTATTAACCATTAACACTTTAGCATGAATAGTGATATGTGGGTGTAGCTCATCCAAGTATGCTAGTGCTCGCTTGGCAATACCCTGACCATAATAAGCAGGATCAATAAAAATAGACAGCAAGTATTCAGCTGTACTCATTCTATCTAAACGCACCACACCGACGCTGATACCATGGCGAACTTGCTTATGACTTGATGCAGAAAATGTATCTGGTATGGTAATAATATAAAAAAAATCTTGCTGCTGACTGAGCTTATTCGCCATCCAAGTTTGATGTTCAGACCAGCTCGGTACTTGTTTATTTAACGCATATAGCCGCGTGTTCGGATGACATTGCCAATCAAATACCGGTTTAATGTCCGTCAGTACAGCACGGCGTAACTGTAGACATAACGTGTCATCGACATGTGCAGAACTATCTAAATGAACAGTACTATCTAAATTTTCAACCGCCTGTAATACCCGGTTCAATCCCAGCCCATCACATAACTTAAGGTTATTCTGTCTCAACGCTGACCAATTCTGCAATAACCGCTGATAAGTTAGCATCAACTGCTGGTTAATATCGTCGAGTTCAACTTTGTACGCTGCGTCCACAGCAACTAGATTACGACTTATGGTCTGCTGATTTTCTGCCAATGGAATGATAATACTCGGTAACCCCAAACAGGCACGTTCCCAAGCGGTAGTCCCAGGCGCGCCAATAGCCACTTGATGTTGCAGCATTATTTCAGCCATATTATCGACAAAGTCTAAATGGGAGATCCAATCACTATGCCGCTGACAGAATGCCTGTACTTGTTGGTAATGCGGTGCACGAGGCCCCAATAACACAGTAACCAAAGGTCGTGCTAACACAGGCATTGCAGCAAGCACAGTTAAAACCTGTAAGGTCGCGTTAGGTTGATCAATGCCGCCCATGCTTAATAATAATGTGGGTCTGAGGGAGAGTTCATCATTTGTTAATACTTGCTCACGATAATAGTTAAACTGCGGGTTTAATAATGCAAACTCACAGCCAGTTAATACCTTAGTATCGTCATAAGTTCGTTGATATTCATTACTGCGGCGTAATAAGGTTTGATCTAAGATCAAATCGGCATGGTGACTACGTACTAAATCATCAATGACCATGATCTTACAATGTAATGCTTGCTGTATACGCTGCTGCCAGTTTGCATTCAACGCATAATGATCAACTATGACGAGCTCAGCGGTGTCTACCGCCGATAAAAAATCTTGCGCATCTTGCTGCCAAGGCACCTGTAACCAAGCTACATAATCAGCGCTAGTTGCAGGAGTCAGTTCAGTTTTTGGTGACGCTAATTGATAAACGCAGAAACCTTTATTTTCAATGAAAGCAATTAAATCGCCCACTTGTGGACGACAAACAAAGCTCACCCGGTGTCCTTGCGTTGTTAATCCTTGTGCTAATACCAAGCAACGCATCACATGACCACTGCCGATATGTACCGACGCATCGGTACGAATAACAATATTCACCTTAAACCTTCATGACCGCATATAACGCTTCGGCAAATTCCCAATCTTCCAAAGTATCTACATCTTGCACTCTTTTACGCGGTATCAAGATAGCTTTTGAACAAAGTGAGAAAAAGGGTTTCCCGGTTTTAAATGCAGCTACCTTACCCCAATAGAATTGACCAGCATCGTGGAACGCTTCTTGTAAGTCTTGCGAGCGGGTATTTACATGCTCTGGCTGCAACATTTGTACAGAGCCATTGTCGTTTAATGAAATAGCCCGTTGAATGGGAAAAGCAAAAGACGTAGCACTGAATGCATAATCAATATCACCTGCAGATACAAGTGCTAATCCCTTAGATAAGTCGTTTGGTGATATAAACGGCGCAGTTGCATAAATACAACAAAGTAAATCGACGGTCATACTTTGCGACTCACACCAGCCTATCGCATGTTGCATGACATCCATGGTTGTGGCATGGTCATCGGCAATATCGGCAGGACGCATAAACGGCACTTCAGCCCCATATCTCCTGGCAATATCGGCAATTTCATGATCATCTGTCGACACGATTATTTTATCAAAGCAGCCAGATTCTTGCGCCGCTTCAATTGAATAAGCGATCATGGGCTTGCCATGAAATAACTTGATATTTTTACCCGGAATACGTTTACTGCCACCGCGGGCAGGAATGATCGCTATTTTCATATGAATTGTTTAACCATCGATAAGTAAGGCGGTACGAAGTGCAGCTACCACTTCATCTTGCTGTGCATGCGTCATGCCGTGGAATAGTGGTAATGAAAGTGCCTGTTGATAATAATGCTCTGCAGCAGGAAAATCACCATAGTTAAAGCCCATCACCTGATAATAAGGCTGAGTATGTACAGGGATGTAGTGTACGTTAACACCAACACCCAGCTCGCGTAATTGCCTGAACACTTCATTCTTAGATAAGTGTTTCTGAGACAAGTATTTTTGAGATACCTGTTTTTTAGATAACGTCGTATTATCTAACTGCAGCCCGACAACATACAAATGCCAAGCCGAATTAGTTTGTGCTAACTGCTTAGGTAAGGTTAGTGGTAAATCGGCTAATAACTGATTATAACGTAAAGCGAGGCGCTGGCGTTCACTCACAAACTGCGTCAATCGCTGCATTTGACTCACCCCTAATGCCGCTTGTAACTCCGTCATCCGATAATTAAAACCAAGTTCAACTTGCTGATAATACCAATCACCCTGCACTTCAATTGGCAGTCCAGTGACAGGCGTCATTAAGCTTTTATCACGAGTAATACCATGACTGCGTAATAACGCCATCTTATCCGCTAACGCTTGTTGGTTGGTTAATGCCGCACCACCTTCTGCTGTGGTAACAATTTTCACCGGGTGAAAGCTGAATACTGTAATATCAGCATATTCACCGCAACCTATGGGTTTATCTTGATAAGTCCCACCAATGGCATGCGCCGCGTCTTCAATGATCTTAAAACCGTATTGCAATGATAATGCGTAGATAGCAGCCATGTCACAAGACTGACCGCACAAGTGCACAGGAATAACCACTTTCGGTAGTTTACCTTCGGCCTTTGCTGTAATAAGTTTTTGTTCAAGCGCCTTGGGGCAAAGATTATAAGTGATAGGGTCAATATCGACAAAATCAACTTGAGCACCACAATATAAGCCACAATTCGCCGATGCAACGAAGGTAATGGGGGTCGTCCACAACCAATCACCCTCACCGAGTCCTAACGCTAAACAAGCAAGGTGTAATGCCGAAGTGGCGCTGTTACAAGCAACCGCATACTCAGCACCAGTATGCTCAATCAAAGCTTGTTCAAACAAAGGAACTTGCGGACCTTGGGTGAGAAAATCGGATTGCAATACCGCGACAACCGCATCAATGTCTTGTTGGTTAATATCTTGTTTACCATACGGGATCATGACAACACTCTTTATTAGAAGGCCTTACAACTTTTTATACAGCGTTATAACTTTTGATAAAGAGTTATAACTCTGCCAAACGATCAAAATCACGGATCTGTTGAATATCCAGAAACTCAGGATTATTACCAGAATGGTATTCGTATCCTTGTGGCACCGCTTGGCCTTTTTCGCCTAATTGATTGACACTATAATCAATATTTTTATCAAAAAAGATAATGGTTGGGCAGATAACATAATGATCTTCAAACGCTAAGGTTAAATGCGAGTCATCCTTAGGGCACATGATCTCATGTAATTTTTCACCCGGGCGAATACCGATGATCTCAGTTTTAATACCTGGCGCATACGCTTCAACTAAATCCATAATATGCACAGAAGGGATCTTAGGAATAAATATTTCGCCGCCCTGCATACGTTTAAAGTTGGTCAGTACAAAATCAACGCCATCTTGCAAGGTGATCCAAAAACGGGTCATATCTGGGTGAGTAACAGGTAATGATTCTGCACCCTTGTCTAACAAACCTTTAAAAAATGGCACCACAGAACCACGCGAACCAACAACATTGCCATACCGTACACAAGCAAAACGGGTTGGACCACTACCTACCATATTGTTTGCAGCAACAAATAGCTTATCCGAAGCTAGCTTTGTGGCGCCGTATAAATTAATCGGGTTCGCCGCTTTATCCGTAGATAACGCGATTACCTTTTCGACTTTGTTGGCGATGGCCGCTTTAATGACATTTTCGGCACCGTGAATATTGGTTTTAATGCATTCCATCGGATTATATTCTGCCGCAGGTACTTGCTTTAGCGCTGCCGCATGGATAACAAAGTCCACATCCTGCATCGCTTGCATCATACGCTCAGCATCACGCACATCACCGATGAAATAGCGCATACACGGATCATTAAACTCTTGTTGCATTTCAAACTGCTTGAGCTCATCACGCGATAAGATAATTAAACGTTTTGGTTTATAATTAGCAAGAATGGTTTTGGTGTATTTTCGACCAAAAGAGCCAGTGCCACCAGTGATGAGAATGGATTTGTTATTGAACATATTTATCCTTCTTTAGCACGAGACAAACGAGACTAAACGCATGTTCAGATATAATTCTCGAGTGTCAAAAAATCAGCGTATCATTAATATCAGCAATAATTATACCGCTTTTAAGCAGATACTAAAATCCCCCTCTCCTGACTCTTTTATAAAAGTAGGGCGAGGGGGATTAAATGAAAAATACACAAGGAAATTATAACTGCTGAAAATATTGCTCAAATTTATCGACAGTATTCTTGGTTGAAAATTCATTGGCTAATTTTGCTTTACCTGCTATACCGAACTCAGTAATCGCTTGTGGATTACGATGGAAAAAACGTACTTTTTCAGCAATTGCATTCGCATCTTTTACTGGTACGACAAATCCCGTCGTGCCATCGACGACGACTTCTTTACCACCACCCGTTGTCGTCACGATTGTCGGTGTACCACATGACATGGCCTCCATGACAGCTCGGGGTAAACCTTCTCCACTGATCGACGGTTGTACAAGTACATCACAGGCGGTAATAATTTCAGGGGCATCTTGACGATAACCCGTTACATGGATCCGATCTTTCATCGGATGCTGCGCAATCAAACTAAGGTAAGGTTCTTGATCTAGCCCTTTACCGACTAACAACAAGTGGAAGTTAGTCAAATCGGCCAGTTGTTCAGCCGCCGTCAACATGACTTCAATACCTTTACTTGGACGAACATTACAAGCACATACCACAGTAAAATCGGTTTCTTTAATACCTAATTCAGATAAATCCGCCGCCTTATGATCATACCAAGCCAGGTTATGGCCTTTATGGATAGTAATAACTTGATCTTTACCTTTCCAAACTTGTTGCAAAATATCTTGTCTTACTGCGTCGGAAACACAGATAACACCATCAATACGTGGATGTAATATAGTCAAATATGCACTTGGATCATGCCGATACAAGCCGCCAGTCGTGCCACGATAAGCGACTAACTTAACCGGAAAACCGATACAAGCAAAAGCCGCATTGGGGATCGTTTTAGAATTTGTGGCATAAACGACATCATAATTATGCTGTTTTAACTCTGCACGTAAGGCCTTTATTGTCTCAAAGCATATTTTACGCTTCGGATAACCGAATATAACTTTAATGCCAGCCTCTTGATAATAACTCAAGGCATTTGAATCCTCAGGTATCATCACAGTGACGTCATGCCCTTTATTAGCAAGGCCAATAAATGTTTCAACTTCAGGACGTACGCTATTGTATGCATTGGCAAAACCAGGAAATGCTAATATTCTCATTGTTAACCTATCAAATTATGTAGTAGTAAATACTCAGTTAGCTGATTACATTAATCTTTTTTTGCTTACTTGGTATTATTCTTTTTATTGTCACTGATATGTTTAAACTTCAACAATGTATATTTATTAAAGGTATATTGAAATTGTATTACTGCGATCAAAAAACCAATACGGCCATCTAAAAAACCACGACGTAAAAAATAATGGCGGATAAAAGCAAACACAGCAGACAAGGAACCTTTTAACATTGACCCTTTTTTACCTTTATTATACTTTTCTTGCGCCCAAGCTTCTGCGTAACCAGTACGTTTTTGTAAATAAATACTCAGGTCAGAAAATGTATAATGCAGCAGGTTATGTTGTAAGTCGATAATTGGCGCACCTTTGCATTCCAATGATTCATGCACCATTTTTTGGTTATAGCGATAGCGGCTACGATTATATATACGCGGTAATTTATCAGGGTACCAACCACTGTGATAAACAAACTCACCACAAAAATGGGTCAGGCGGTTGACTCTAAACACCTGTTCATCATCAGCGCTTTCTAATGCAGCTTGAATTTCTAACGCTAATTTTTCAGGCACAACTTCATCGGCATCAATCGAGAATATCCAGTCATTCGTTGCTAAGGCTTCGGCGCGACGTTTCTGTTCACCAAAACCAGGCCAATCTTCGCGGACAAATACCTTATCGGTATATTTTCTGACAATATCAAGGGTTGCATCAGTACTGCCTGAATCAACAATCACAATTTCATCGGCCCAAGTTACTGACTGTAAGCATGCTGCTATTTTTTGTTCCTCATTCTTACAGATAATACAAACTGATATTTTGTTACTCATTGATAACACCTTATTCTATTATTATAAAATTATTTTTCAGTTTCTTTCTTTACCAATACTAGACCTGAGCCTAGAAGAATAACGGTCATCAATGGATAAAATATAGCACCTGAATTGTGTTTAAACATTGCCTGAGTCAAACAGTAACCCATCATCATAATGACACTTAATGCTCCACATTGAGCAATAGTTTTTGCCTGTAAATCACCGTCACGGTAAATTTTTCTAAAAATAAATAAAGGGGCGATAAAAATCCCCATTAATCCAATAAACCCCAGGACACCTCTTACAGATAAGGCTTCGAGGTATTGATTATGTGAATGGCTCGTCAAATAGTTCGAAGGGATATTAATCAGACCTTCATCTTGCCTTTGAGCTCTTAATTCCAGCCGTTTTTTATAACCAACACCTACAAAGGGTGCTTCAATAAATGTATAACCCGAATCACGCCATAACTCTAAACGAATGCCAGATGATGACTCAGATTCAGGTTTCACCCCACCTTCATACATATCAATTTCCTGAGAAAGTTGAGCGATGCGCGATGGTTGCTGTTGCATTGTCGGTGTTATATTAATAACAGTAAGCATAGACAATGTTGGAGCGATGAGAATGATGAATGCAACAAGTGTTTTTTTAGTTTTTTGTATATACTTTCTATTCATATATAACAAGAAGATGATAGCAATAGGAACAAATACCCAACCACCACGAGAGCCAGAAAGATAGCTCGCGGAAATACCGAACGCGGCGCCAAAGCTACATAAAACAGATGTGATTAGTGCTGATTTATTTAGATGGTAAATAGCAATTGGTAAACAAACAATCCCAAATGTCATCGCTATATTACCAGATTGTATCGGCATGTAACCTTTAGATAAAAAGTCATTTCCTGATACGAACGCCCGTCCCTGGTCATAATAAAATACCAGAACTAAAGCAGCTATACCCGCGATATAACTTGCTATAACGAGACTTTTCGTGATCCAAGCAAAAGGAGGGGGATAACGAAGTATGGCGACAAAAATAGGAATACATAAAATGAATCTACTTGGGTCATCCAATCGCGATAAACTATCCCCATTTAATAATGTAGAAAAAGCAAAAATACTAAAATAAAGCAAGAATGCCCCTATCAAAACATTTACATCTTTAGTTAATATTTTACGAGAGGTTGAAAATAGGACTGGTAAAGAAAATAGTAATAAAATTGCTGGTATTGCTTTATAACCTTTTCCATATGCGAGACATAAAATAGGAAATAGACAGGCCAATATAGGTACCAGTTTAGCGCTAATATTGGTATTTAATTTAGATATTTTATTAATTTTCATTTACAACCATAAACCTATTTCAATATGGATATTATCCGATACAACCATCAAATCCGATTCTCACCTGAAGTATCGTATTTGTCGACCATTTAAATCACTAGCCACAGGCCTCTATTAAAAATAGAAAACAAATCGCCAAACCTAAAATATGATTACCGCGCTGTTATTGATAAACATATTCCAGAATTATACTGCTTTTAATTGTAATAAGTAGAGGATTATAACGTTTATACATCTAAGTGTCGTTATTTTGTATTAACTGCGTCACCAGTACCGCTACCTGTAGCAGTCATAATGATATATTTAAAATAATCTTTTATTGTTAATGTATCAATCATTTTACGGTCAGTTTTCGCCAACAGTTCAGGTGTCGACATATCAATATTGTTCACCTGAGCTAATCCGGTGATCCCAGGTAAAACATTGTATACACCGCGCGCATCACGTTCATTAATCAACTCGTGCTGATTGAACAAATTAGGACGTGGACCAACAAAGCTCATTTCACCTTTAAGCACGTTAATAAGTTGCGGTAACTCATCTATTTTTGATTTACGTAAGAACCCACCTATTCTAGTAATCGAAGCAGAATTAGCCAGATGACTGGCTACCGATTCCGTTTCCACTGTCATCGTTCGAAACTTAATTAATGTAAATGGTTTTTTATTTTTACCGACACGGCTTTGCATAAATATCGGCGATTTAGTATCAAAGTAACCGATAACAGTAATGATAACTAAAATTGGTGCAGTCAGTGTCAAGCCGATAAAAGCCAGAATGAAGTCTAAAAATCTAATCATTTTTTTCTTCTCTTGTAAAAGCGTTGTTTTGTAACAAGGCATCTGCGGTTTTTTTGAAACCTTCATCGACACTCATAATCGGAGTCCAATTTAGCAAGGTTTTAGTTTTGGTTATATCAACATGCAATGAACCCGTTAACCGGTTGATGACATCACTTTTACCTAACACCTTTCCAACTAATTGAAACAATGGCAGAGGAACAGGTAACATCCAGCCACTTTTACCACAAGCCTTCGATAATTGACTAATCATCGAAGCAGTTGACAGATCATCATCATCAGACACTAAAAATACTTGGTTCGCCGCTTTAGGGTGCTCGATACAAGTCATGATCAAGTCAACTAAATTATCAACCGAGACCATGCTACGCTTGTTATTGTTTATACACGCAAAAGGTAATGGTAAACCTTTAGATACTAAATTAAGTAGCGAGGCGAAATTTGCTTTTACCCCCGGACCGTAAATCAATGGCGGACGGATAATCACAACTTCCATACCGGTTTCTTCAGCTAATACTAATAACTGTATTTCAGCTTCAGACTTTGAAACACCATATGGGTCCAATGGATTACGCTCATCATCTGCAGTAAATGCTCCTGAATGCGAGGTACTTTCACCGTTTACCTTTATTGAACTGATAAAAATAAAGCGTTTTACCCCGGCTTCAGCAGCCTGTCTTGCTAAGTTCAGTGTACCAGCTGTATTCACTGTTCTATATTCAGCTAACGGATCGCCAGAGCTGTCGTCCATGATGTGAGCACGGGCTGCACAGTGAATTAGAACGTTAGGAACAGATATAAAATTATAACTCGTTTCACTATTAATTGTATCAATGAGAATATCATCTACATCCATCAATACAGACGGAGTTCGACCTATTAGTAATAAATTCGAATCACTTTCAGTTAAATATTGCTTAATATAACTGCCTAAAAAACCGTTTCCACCGGTCAAACCAATTAGCATAACTATAGCCTTTTTGAAACTAAAAATTTAAACAGACTAGTGAGATACCAGTAGAAATGTTTAGAGAAAATATTTCGATTTGCATAAGCACCATCATGTACAGCACTTACACTTTTTATAAAACAGACTTTTTGATCAAATTTATTTCTTGCTCTATAACAAATGTCCACATCTTCATAATACATGAAATATTTTTTATCAAAGCCGCCAAGTTCAGTATATAAACAACCTTTAAATATTAAAAATGCTCCCGATGCCCAATCAATATAAGAAAAGTTATCTAATTTTACTTTATCATACGCTTTATTCACTGGTTTTTTTAAAAACAGATTAAGCACATCAATCCATTTAGGGAAGTTCCGCAATGAGTGTTCATGTTCAAGATAACCAGCATCCTTAAATAAACTCACAGTAAAAAGCTTATTTTTAGTTTTTTCGATTTCTTTTGTTAATAGAATAAATTGTTCAAGTTCAATGTTAGCATCTGGGTTAATAATAAAAAACCAATCTGAATTAGATAAGCCTAACTCTAATGCCGATGAAAAAACAATATTGTTATTTTCACCAAACCCTGAATTAGGTCTTTCCGCAACATAGTTAAAGTTAAACTTAGCACAATGTTCTTTCAGTTCTTCATTTAAAATATTATCTTTAATTAAAACGGTTACATTATCAATTTCATTTATTTTAATTAGGTTTGAATTATTCATTATGAAATTTTCATGCCCATGGGATACAACTGATATATATATATGATTCATAAAGCAATAACATCTCGAAAGGACAACCCTTTTTTATCTTTTTCTGATAATATAGGTCTATTTAAGCAAGGCCATTTAATACCGATATCTTTATCATCCCAAGCTATCGAATGCTCAGCTTCTGGATTATAATAATCAGTACATTTATACACAAATTCAGCGTCTTCACTGGTTACGTAAAAACCATGAGCAAACCCTTCTGGTACCCATAATTGACGCTTATTCTCTGCTGATAAATAAACTCCGCACCATTGCCCGTAAGTAGGTGAACCTTTACGTATATCAACCGCAACATCAAATACTTCACCTGATATTACTCGTACTAATTTACCTTGGGTATTTTCAGTTTGATAATGCAAACCTCTCAAAATACCTTTTGAGGATTTTGAATGGTTATCTTGTACGAAGGTACGCTTCGCGATTTTTTCTTCAAATTCTTTTTGCTGCCATGTTTCCATAAAGAAACCACGTTCGTCACCAAATACATTCGGTTCAATAATTTTTACATCAGGGATATTTGTTTCGATTACGTTCATTTAAACTACTCTTAAAAACTACTATTGCTACGTATAATGTTTAACTTGATTTAATGCCGCTTGCCAGTCGCTCGCTTCAATACCGAAAGATTGCATGATTTTATCGGTGGCTAATTTTGAATTGGCTGGGCGCTTAGCTGGTG
This sequence comes from Moritella sp., assembly GCF_013215705.1. Classification (GTDB taxonomy): domain Bacteria; phylum Pseudomonadota; class Gammaproteobacteria; order Enterobacterales; family Moritellaceae; genus Moritella. Next base: position 65,780 of record NZ_JABSQR010000012.1, read on the forward strand.
TTGGATATTCTGTTGTCGGTATACTACTTAAAGCAGGTATGTTATTTAATACCTGTTGCGTTTTCACTTCACTAAAAATAGCTTGTGCAAACTCAAACCAGCTGACGTGTGGATATCCAGAGAAGTGATATACACCATATTCAATTGATTTACCTTGCTCAATTTGAGTCGCGATTTCAATTAATGCATCCGCTATATCACCCGCATAGGTTGGGCCGCCAAATTGATCACCGACAATACTTAATGCATCCCTATCTTTACCAAGACGCAACATTGTTTTCACAAAATTATTACCATGTTCGCCAAATACCCAGGCTGTTCTTAAAATAATATGTTTGTCACATGCTTCTATAACAGCTTGCTCTCCAGCAAGTTTACTTTGCCCATAAACACCTTGCGGTGCGGTAGGATCTTCAGGGGAATATTGACCATCTTTATCACCAGAAAATACGTAGTCTGTCGATATGTGTAACATAGCAGCATTAATTTTTTGCGCCGCTTCAGCAAGGTATTTAGGTCCATCACGATTGATCTTATAAGACAACTCCATTTCTTTTTCAGCACTATCAACTGCGGTATGAGCAGCAGCATTAATAATGACATTCGGGTTAAACTTAAATACAATTTTTTGTACGGCTGTTGCATCGGTAATATCTAAATCATCTCTAGTTAAAGCGAGTACAACTGTATTTTCTTTTCTGTTGAGCTGCTCAGTCAAGCAATAACCAACTTGACCGTTACAGCCTGTAATCAATACCCGCATATTTATATTTTACCTTTTATTAGATTCGTCAATTAAACGTTTTAAATATTGGCCATATTCGTTTTTCATCATGGATTTGGCAATCTCAAGCACTTGCTCATTAGACAACCAACCATTGCGCCAAGATATTTCTTCAAGACAAGCGACTTTCAAACCTTGCACATGTTCGATAGTTTGCACAAAAGAAGATGCTTCATGTAAACTTTCATGGGTTCCGGTATCTAACCAAGCAAAACCTCGACCTAATAACTCCACATGTAATGAATCATCGTCAAGATACATTTGGTTAATACTGGTAATCTCCAATTCACCACGGTGTGATGGTTGAACTTGTTTAGCAAATTCAACCACGCGGTTATCATAGAAATACAAGCCTGTGACAGCGTAGTTTGATTTCGGTTCTACAGGCTTTTCTTCTATCGATATTGCCTTCATCTTATCATCAAATTCAACCACACCAAAACGTTCGGGGTCTCGAACCTGATAACCAAATATAGTTGCTCCCCGAGTTCGTTTAACCGCACTTTTCAAAATAGCTGTAAACGATTGGCCGTAAAAGATATTATCACCTAGTACTAAACAGCAATTATCATTACCAATGAATTCCTCACCAATAACAAAAGCCTGTGCTAACCCATCAGGATTCGGTTGTATGGCATACTCTAAGTTTATGCCAAAATCAGAACCATCGCCTAGCAAGCGCTTAAAACTGACATTATCCTCGGGGGTTGTTATGATCAGGATATCATGAATACCAGCAAGCATTAATACAGACAATGGATAGAAGATCATCGGTTTATCATAAATAGGCAATAATTGCTTCGATACACCGCGAGTTAGTGGATATAAACGAGTACCCGAACCGCCAGCTAAAATAATACCTTTCATTACTTTTGTTCCTCTACAGATATGCCTAAACGCTCACCGGAATACGAGCCATCAAGTACCCTGCTCCACCACACTTTGTTATTAAGATACCATTCCACTGTTTTCCGTATGCCTGTATCGAATGTCTCTTCTGGCTTCCAGTTCAGTTCACACTCGATCTTACTCGCGTCAATAGCATAACGAACGTCATGACCAGGGCGGTCTGTTACATAGGTAATAAGATCTTTATAATTCACCACACCTTCAGGTTTATTCGGAACTAATTCATCTAACAATGAACAAATAGTTAACACAACATCCAAATTGGTTTTTTCATTATGACCTCCGATGTTGTAAGTTTCACCGATTTTACCCTCTGTTACCACTTTATATAATGCACGCGCGTGATCTTCGACAAACAACCAGTCTCGAATTTGTTGTCCATCGCCATAAATAGGGAGTGCTTTACCATCTAACACATTAAGAATAACTAATGGGATGAGCTTTTCAGGAAAATGATAAGGCCCATAGTTATTTGAACAGTTAGTGATTAAGATTGGTAACCCATAAGTTCTGTGCCAAGCTCTAACTAAATGATCACTTGATGCTTTTGAAGCTGAATAAGGAGAACTTGGTGCATAAGAAGTTTCTTCAGTAAATAAATCATTAGGTCCTTCTAAGTCGCCGTATACTTCATCTGTTGAAATGTGGTGGAAACGAAATGCAGATTTCTTAGCGGCATCCAGTGTATTCCAATAAGTACGTGTCGCTTCCAGTAATGTGTAAGTACCGACTATATTCGTTTCAATAAATGCAGCGGGACTATCAATTGACCGATCCACATGTGATTCTGCGGCTAAATGCATTACAGCATCTGGTTGATATTTTAAGAAAATTTTATCTAGAGAAGATCGTTCACAAATATCAATTTGTTCAAAGAAATAGCGTTTTTCATTTTCAATATAGCTCAATGACTCTAAATTTCCCGCATACGTTAACTTGTCAATATTAACAACCGTGTTTTTTGTATCTTTAATAATATGCCTAACGACCGCTGAACCAATAAAACCAGCACCGCCAGTAACTAATACTTTCATGGGTTTACCTTAATAAAATAACAATCCATATAAAAACATTTGAAATATCAATGATTATGTTTAGCCATTTTAATTAAATGTTTTAAAAGACAAAAAGAAAATAATACCGGTAGCAGAGGCACATATTTAACCTCGCGAGTACAAAATTTAAAATACATCTTAAATTCACCTTTTCTCATTTTAAATTTATTTGAACTAAGGCCCCCCTCACTCATCAGTGATCTATTCAGTCTAACAAGAGGGCGATTTAAATATTTTATAACGTAGCCATCCAGTATTACTCTTAGATAAAAATCATGATCTTCAGTAAATCGAAAACTTTTATCAAATCTTGTGTTTAAACTACGTTTAAACACAATAGAAGGAGTAACCGCAAAGTTTTTAATTAACAAACCGAATAAGCTAACAGAACTAATTTTGTACGAGTTTTCGTACAACGAATATTCATTAACTGAATAATCATGTCCAATTAAATCAATGCTTGGTTCATCATTTAATATATCAGAAATTAAAGACAACTTATTTTTATAAAAGTAATCATCGGCGTCTAATAACGCAATATATTCCGAATTAGACGCGTCAATACCGACATTCCTAGCATTTGACGGCCCTTGGTTTTCACTCAATTTTATCAATTTTACCGTTTGTTTTAAAGTGCTTCGCTTTATAAAATTATCGATAATATCGCAAGAAAAATCCTGACTGAAATCATCGACGATAATAATATCAAAATCTTCAAATGTTTGAGATGTACAACTTTCAATACACTTGACAATAGTCTCTTGAGCATTAAAGCATGGTATTACTATAGAAAATTTATGTTTCATTATTACCAACCAAATTTCAATATTATTTAATTCTAGGCGACTGATGACATCTATATTTCATCTCGTCATTTTTATCAACCTTGAGTTTTTAGATTACTTGAGGACTAAAAATTAAGATTGTTTTTTATTCATAAAAAATAGTCCTACTAGATAAAGTCCACCGCCAAAAAAGCACATTATAAAATTAGAAATAGAGAGTGCTACATTAAAATCAAATACTACAAAATAACCAATAGCAGGTAGCGTCATACCTATCGACAGTAAAATTCTTTTAAATGGTATCCTAAATAATAGATAGCTCCTCATTGATATATACATAGAAACTAATACCACGATACTAGAACCAACAAGAATAGTTTGAATCTGAATTCCAAATTGTAACCAACTTTTCAAAAATAGACCAACAGATAAATATATTGCACCAAGCGCATATGGAAGTATAAATTTTACCGTTTTTTTCTCCACTTGACTAACAACAGCAAAAGTATTAACTAATACTCTACCCAGTTCGATCCATGCACCATATATAGCGAAAATGTAAGCATCGTAGTATTGCTCTCCGATAACAAAAGGAAAAAGGTATTTAACCGAAAAAGTTAGAAATAAAGCTAAAGATACGTACAAAGGGATCACTGTATAAAAATAGCTGTTAACAAGATCCGTTCTTTTTTCTTTGGTTGAATTTTCTGAGTTCTTATAAAGTTCCGGTATAAAGTATTGGGTTAATAATGACTCTGCAATTGCAAAAACCTGACTAGAAACGGCTAATCCTACGCCTAAAAATGCAAGAAATTCTAAACCATACATTTTTTCAACTATCATTCTATATCCCGAATTTAAGAACCACATAAAAATGGTTGCAATAGCGATAGGAAAACAAAATTTACGTATTTCATTAAAATCTAGAGGGAGCCTTTTACTTGTCTCCACCAAGTATTTAGCTCTAAACCCAAACGTTGCTAAAATAACGACAAAACCATTGCCAATAACTAATCCTGTAAGCCATGACAATGCTGTAGGACTGAAATATTGTATAAACACATATGAACAAATAAGAGAGAGTAAAGCGGTAAGAAGATTAAAAACAACGAATGCAACTCTTTGCTCCAGCATGTTAAGCAATGGCACTATAGTTTGGTTGGCACTTTGACTCAATATTAAAAACGATGTAATGATCAATAAATTATAAGGTAACAAATTCAGACCGGATAATTTAATAACGAACATAAATAAAAAAGAAAATATTGTGATTAATAATATATACAACAACTGTTTTTTGTAGGCGCCATAAATCTGACCTTCAAAATTCCATTTTGCCGTTTGTCTATTAAAATACTGTCCAATTGGATTTATAAGAAATAGTGAAAAAAAAGATTGTACTGTAATTATATAATATACGAATCCAAGTTCAATCTGAGGTAATATTGTTGTTGAAATCCTCAATGCACATAATGTAATAACAATTTGAAGTAAACGACCGGCTAATAAAACTTTGAAATTATTATTTATTTTTAACATCGTCTAAACACATCTCACTAAGTTATCTAAATATATTATTTATAGATCTATACATTTCTTAAGCGTCGTTTCAATATCGTCAATAGTATGTATATCGACGATACTTCGACTCTTCGACTCTTCGACTCTTCGACTCTTCTTTAGATTACAGAGATTAAAGGTAACCTAGTCTAATCAATCATTATTATGAAGTCGTTATGAGATAATAAATTTATCTAGCTATTAAATATTTAACGACTCTTAAAGCAGAAAGTAAAACGATATTAAGGGGGAGCGACTTGATCAATAAAAATGTTTTACCTAGTTTCCGTCTAAAAAAAGTTTTGAATACATAGTATCCTAGCTGTTCTAACTCGAATGAATTCAATCTTTTATTATTAGTATAATGATTTAACTTGTCTACAATAGATTCAATTTCATGAAAGTTTTTATTTATAAAATAATTAGAAATTTTTATAGCATCCAGTAAGTTAGATGTTTTGTTAACATTTGACAATGATAAAGAAAAATCTCTATAATAAAATAAATATTCATCTACATTTGTAATTTTCGCACCTGACTCATAAAAACGTACCCAAAGAAAATAATCTTCTGCTGAAATAAATTTATCATCAACATAAGACAATCCATTATTTTCAAGAAATGAACGCCTAAATGTCACAGAACCATGTGCGAATGGCACTGAACGAGAAAGAATTATAGCCTGATAATCAGGATTTGTTGAAACGACTATAGAATGCATTAAGTTACTTTGTTCATCTATAACATGAAAGTGACAACCGCAAATATCAAACCCTAATTCTAAAATATCCACTTGTTTTTCTATACGATCCAATGAACTTATATCATCAGCATCCATTCTTGATATATACTTACCAGAAGCAATAGAGATAGCTTCATTTAAAGTATATATTAAGCCTTTATTTTCTCGACTTAAAACTTTCACTCTAGAGTCTATCTCTGAAAAATATTTAATTTTACTTAAAGAATCATCGCTGGAGCCATCATCAATAACTATTATTTCTAAATTTTTATATGTTTGATTGCATACTGAACTCAATGCATCATGAATATATTTAGATGCATTATAAACAGGTATAATAACACTAACCAAAATATCTAATTTTTCACCCGTCACGATTAACCCTTTTAAAATATTTTACTCACGAGATCATGCTTCCACAGACCCTCACATTCGTATTATTACAATTTAACCCATAAATGAGGAATTATATCCCCCGATTCTTTAGCCATATTATCATTTTCGAACCATTTTTTTGGTGTGATTATTACTTTACTTTCATTTTTATTCAACCAAGCTCCCCACCAACTAAATGTACTATTAGATATAATTTGATGTTTACACTGCGACATCAAAATCATATCTACTTCTGGTCGTTCAGCACTACCCGTTACAAAATTCAATTTATAACCAAGTTCTAAGTTATTACGGCACCACTCAATATCATCAGAAAATACAAAAAATTCACTTGAATCATCGAGTATATTATTTTCGCTCATATATGCGATAGCGCGAGAAAAGTATGCACTGTCACAAGTACCATGTATACTATTCGCATATTGATTGGAAATATAATCACCACGACGAATATGGATTGATATACTATTAGTATTGTTTATTTTATGGCTTACTTTAGTTTCAATGTTATTTAAAGAATTTTTCAGGGTCAACTCTTCTAATAATTGAGTTCTTATAACTTCAAAATATTTTTCAGTTTGAAAATATCCGATTAGCGAACTTCCATTTTCCACATTGAGCACATCTTCATTAAATTCTAAATTACGCTCAAAATAATACTTGTTAAATACTTTTAATTTACTTACGTGTTTTTTAATTACATTCCTTTCTAATAAAGAACGAAGCAATTGTTTCTTAGACGAGAATATACCTTTACAATTAAATTCATTTAAACGTAAAGGATGTACATCATAAGAATTAAACTCACTTACATCCAAAACAACCGAGGTATTAAGTTTTTCACTTAAGGCTCTTGCTGTTGCATATTGAAAAAGCTGATTACCTAATCCACCCATTATTTTAATTTTTATCAATTTAGTGCCTATTTAAATCATCTAATACATGTTCCACAATCATATTTGCAAATGTTTCAGCTCTATAAGGCTTAGACTTATCTGAAAATAAATAATCTGAAATATTATTTTGAATATCTACATATTGTTCTTTGGTCATATTTTTTAAATATAAATAAAGTTCTTCGTGAGTCTTAAACTGTCTACGATCAATAAAACAATTTTCAGGTATATGTTCAGTTATATTAGGAGCCCCCCAATAAATTGGTACACACCCCGCAAAAAAGCAATCAAATACTTTCTCTGTTATATAGCCAGATATCATCTGTGCATTTTCATAACATATGGAAAACTTATAATTATGTAACGTATCTCGTTTACTATCGACCATTCCTTTATATGAAGGATGCTTAACAGCTAGTTTTTTCGATAACAAGGGTGTTCTAGCTAAAAAGTAATTTAAATAACGATTTGCTGACACTCGGATTTCCCATCCTACACCATAAAACTCAAAATCATGTGGAGCATTTTTTTCAAACCAACGAATCGTTTTTACTCGTTTAGAATAAAGTTCCATTTTATGATTTACTACTTTATTTCCAGAAATCAAAGTACATAACGTCTTATCTTCAAACGGAAGTATACCCGTTTTATATATATTAATATTGTCTGGAAATTTATGGGAAAAATTCATTTTAAAATATTTTTTATTATCAACTAAATCATCATTCCATGTAAATATTTTAGTGAATTGTTCATGCTGCTTCAACTCCCATGAAAAAGATTTTATAACAGCACTTTCAAATAAAAATAAATAAGAAAAATCTGAAGTTATTTTAACTCCCTTTACAGGGAGATCGAAATATATCGCAAATTTTGAACGTGAAGGATCATTAATATCGCAAGTCGATAAATCAACATTGATTTCATTCAGTTTTTTTTTTAAAAGCCAACTACTATATAAACAATCATCTCTATTTATATACTCATTGTCTAAATCAAACATTTTATTTTGTAGATAATAATCAACAACAAGCGAAGCTTTCAACATTAAATACGCTCCCAATTTTCCCATACAAAGTAATAATCGTATGTAAGATGATGGGTTTCCTTTAACCGCTCTCGAATATCCTGTCGTAGCGATTTTGCTTCAGGAAAAAAATCATGGAATTGAATTTGTATATTTTTACACTTAGCGACAAGTCCTTGTTCGAACATCCGCTCGAGCAATTCAAACTCACCACCTTCAATGTTAATTTTAATTAAATCAATTTCATCAATTTTTTGATCTTCACAAAAAGTAGACACATCTTTCAACTGAATCAGCTCTTTTTCAATACCTGAACAAGCAATCGTACTGGACGCATCATTTTGTACTGTAATGTTCATTTCCTGATCACTACCAGCAAGTCCATAATTGTAAGCTTTAATACTTTCAACACCTTGAAATTTAGTAACAATTTCATTATAAAACCCTTCGACAGGCTCAAATATAAAGATATTACAGCCATACTGATTATATATATTTTCAGCCCAATCACCTTTATACCCACCTATATCAAATACAACCGAATCTTTACTAAGTGGATAGTTTAAGCGTAGTGTTTTATCACCATCAGCACGGATCCACTGACGCATGGCCATATAGAACAAATCTTTTGTCAGCAATTTATACGCGTTTTTTAATTTATTTAAAAAATAACTCATCTTCTTTCCTTATAAAATATCAATACAAAAGTACTTTATTAGCTAAATAACTAACAAAGTACTTTAGCTAATAACTTAATTTCAACGTCAATATCATTTTGATGATTACCAACAAATAAACCATGCTTATCAATATATTCAGCATTCGCGACACTACCAGCAACTTCATAATCAAAATACTCTAGCACTTGTGTATTCTTAAGGAAATTACCCGTTACAATCGGACGGCATTCAATCCCATTTTTAACTAATAGTTTAATTAATTCTGCACGCGTATAAGGTGCATTTTCTTTTAATACTAACGAGAAACCAAACCAGCTACTTTGACCTGTTTCTTGTTGAATATCAATATAAGGATGGTTCGCAAATAATGATTGGAATAATTTTGCATTGCGCTGTCTTATTGCAATAAAACCAGGTAATTTTTTCAATTGCTCGATACCCAGTGCACCACTCATTTCTAGTGGGCGGGCGTTATAACCAGGCAGCATAAATTTAAATGATTCTTCAAATGGGTCATCACTTTTCTCACCGCTAACATGATTAAATTTCGGCAGGTTGCGTGTCCAACCATGTGCACGAATGCATAACAGAATATGGTAAAGCTCTTCATCATCAGTAACAACACAACCGCCTTCCATCGTCGCGATATGGTGCGAGAAGAATGAACTGTATGTCCCCATGACGCCAAACGTACCCGCTTGCTTACCATCAAGTGTTGCACCCATCGATTCACAGTTATCTTCGAGAATAAAAATATCACGACCCGCAATAATTTCATTCATACGATTATAATCGTTCGGGTTACCTAATAGATTAACGGACAGAATTGCGCGTGTTTTATCTGTAATAGCGGCTTCTAACTGATCAAGATCCATATTTAAGGTATTGCGATCGATATCAACAAATTTTACTTTTAAACCATATTGCTGCAATGGAAAATAAGTCGTTGACCAAGATACTACCGGCACAATAATTTCGTCACCGCGTTTTAGCTTAAATTTACTATTTTTTGTAAAGAATAAACTGGCAATCATTAATAAATTAGCCGTAGAACCTGAACTCACCATTAGCGCGTATTTAGAACCAAAAAATTTCGCAAAATCTTGTTCATATTGCGCGACATGTTTACCCATCGTAAACATGTCTGAATCGATGACACTTTGAATCGCGCCAAATTCACGCTCATCCCAGGTACTACTTGCTAGCGAATAATTAATCATTACAGTGCTCACTTACATAAAATTGATAGGTTTTCTTAATACCGGCGGTTAATGACGTTTTATAGCGCCAGCCAAATGCAGTTAATTTTGTATCATCAATTAACTTCTGTCTCATGCCGACAGGTTTACTTAAGTCATGCTTAAAGCTACCCGTAAAGCCAACCACATCAGCGATCGCCTGGTAATATTCATTAATCGTATAGTCAGTGCCAAGGCCTACATTCAAGTTCTGTGGCATAGCCTCAAAACGTTCAATCGCGTAGAAAATAAAGTCTGCAAGATCTTCCGCATACATAAACTCACGACGCGCTTCACCATCACCCCAGATATCTATTTCAGCTAATCCCGCTTTGGCCGCTTCGTCTAATTTACGAATAACAGCAGGGATCATATGTGAATGATTCGGGTCAAACTTATCAAACTTACCGTATAAATTGCATGGGATAATGGTTTTATATATCAATGTCGCATCTTCTTTACTGATATATTCACACAAGCGCGTGCTTGCTACTTTTGCCAGCGCATAACCTTCATTCGTTGGCTCTAATTCACCTTTCAGAATTAACTCTTCTGACAGTGGATTAATCGCATCACGTGGATACATGCATGAACTGCTGAGATTTAAAAATTGCCTAACTTCCGCATCTTTCGCGGCAGTTAAAATATTCAATCCCATTTGCATATTTTCAACTAAAAACTTGACCGGTTCTGCCATATTAGCTTGAATACCGCCCACAACGCCCGCAGCATGAATGACCATATCTGGCTTATGTGCATGGAAATATTGGCGAACAGACTCCGCATCAAGTAAATTAAGTTCAGCACTACTCGGCGATAAAAATACATGTTGATGCTGGCTGGCAACCGCTAAAATATTTTTGCCAACCATGCCATTAGCACCAGTTAATAAAATTTTCATTTAATCGACCTATTCAACTGACACAGATGATGTATAACCATGCGCTTTTAAAATTGCATGTTTTTTGGCATTTTGTAGATCATTATCGACCATCTCTGCACACATTTCTTCAACCGTGATCTCTGGTACCCAGCCTAATATTTCTTTGGCTTTTGATGGATCACCCAGTAATGTTTCTACTTCAGCAGGACGGAAGTAGCGCGGATCAACTTTCACTATCACATCACCTATTTTCACTGCTGGCGCATTCTCACCTGAAATTGATTTAACCGTTGCGACCTCATCCAGCCCGGTACCGGTAAACTCTAATTCAATACCGGCTTCTTCCGCTGATAATGAAACGAACTCGCGTACACTAATTTGTTTGCCTGTTGCAATCACAAAATCATCTGCTTTATCTTGCTGTAACATCATCCATTGCATGCGCACGTAATCTTTGGCATGACCCCAGTCACGTAGTGCATCCATATTACCAAGATACAAACACTTTTCTAAACCTTGGGAAATATTAGCGATCGCACGAGTAATTTTACGGGTTACAAAGGTTTCACCACGACGTGGGGATTCATGATTAAATAAAATACCATTGCACGCATACATACCATAAGATTCACGGTAGTTTACGACTATCCAGTAAGCGTACATTTTTGCTACTGCATACGGTGAACGCGGGTGAAAAGGGGTGGTTTCACGTTGTGGGATCTCTTGCACTTCACCGAACAGCTCAGAGGTCGATGCTTGGTAGAACTTGGTCTTTTTCTCAAGTCCTAAAAAACGAATAGCTTCAAGTAAACGTAATGTACCCATTGCATCTACATCTGCGGTATATTCAGGGCATTCGAAAGAAACAGCAACGTGTGACTGTGCGCCTAAATTATATACTTCATCAGGTTGCACTTCTTTAATGATACGGGTCAGATTTGATGAATCAGTTAAATCACCATAATGTAAGAAAAACTTCTGGTTTTTCTCGTGATTATCTTGAAAAATATGGTCAATACGGTCTGTATTTAATGATGATGCACGACGTTTAATACCGTGAACTTCATAACCTTTTTCTAATAATAATTCTGCAAGGTATGAACCATCTTGACCTGTTACACCTGTGATTAACGCAACTTTATTCTTATTCATTTGAATTCCTTAACTTAAATCGTTACTTTCTTAATAACGCTAAAATATTTTTTGTTTTTTCATGCATTAATGCAATGTTTTGTTTTGATTCTACATTTAAACGAACTACAGGTTCGGTATTTGATGAACGCAAGTTAAAGCGCCAGTCAGCAAACTCTAGGCTAATGCCATCTGTTTCATCCACAACTAATGCATTCACTTCATATTCTGCACGCACTCTGGCAATAGCTTCAACTGGGTTCGCAAGCTTAGAGTTAATTTCACCTGATGATGGGTAGGCTTCAATACGCGCTTTCACAGTATCTGACAGTTTCATGTTTTTCACACACAATAATTCTGTCACCAGTAACCAAGGGATCATACCAGAATCACAATAAGCAAAATCACGAAAGTAATGATGTGCACTCATTTCACCACCGTATACCGCATCTTCTTTGCGCATACGTTCTTTAATGAAAGCGTGTCCAGTCTTAGACATGATTGCTACACCACCGTTCGCGTCTACGATATCGATGGTATTCCAGCTTAAACGAGGATCGTGAATAATTTTAGCGCCACTTTTTCCTTGTAAAGCCTCTTTTTGTAAAAATGCTTCAGCTAATAAACCAACGATATAGTAACCCTCGATAAACTCGCCATTTTCATCAAACAAGAAACAACGGTCAAAGTCACCGTCCCAGGCAATACCCATATCCGCATTATGCTCAATAACTGCATTAGCGGTATCCGCACGACAATCATCTAATAATGGGTTGGGGATACCGTTGGGGAAGTGACCATCAGCTTCATGATGTACTTTAATAAATTCAACAGGTATATTTAATGCTTTAAAGCGCAGCTCTAATTCATCGACAACATGACCTGCAGCGCCGTTACCTGAGTTAACAACCAGTTTAATCGGCTTAATGTTAGCAGGCGTAATGTATGTCATTAAGTGGTCAACATAAGCAGTTAATGTTGATTGCAGCGTTAACGTGCCACGTTCGCTTGCAACAACATCGACAAAATCATTTGCTTCTGCTAACGCTTGAATTTCACGTAGACCTGTATCACCACTAATGGGTTTTGAGTCCTCACGCACCAATTTCATACCGTTATAATCCATTGGATTATGACTTGCTGTGACTTCTACACCGCCATCGATGCCAAGGTATTTTGTCGCAAAGTATATTTCTTCAGTGCCTGTCATACCGATATCGATAACATCGACACCCGAGTCCATTAGACCATTCGCTAATGCAAGTTTTAACTCTTCGGATGTTAGGCGAATATCACCACCAACAACGACTTTTTTTTGCGCTGTTGTTGAACACTTACTTTCTGAAAACAAATACTGACCAAAAGCACGACCAATACGATAGGCTATGTCATTGTTTAACTCTAAGCCTAATTGACCACGAATGTCATAAGCTTTAAATGCTGTTAATTTAGTTGTCATACTTTTACCTTAACGCTTAACCTTAATACTTAAACTCTGCCATATTTATCATCGAAACGTACAATATCATCTTCACCAAGGTAAGAACCTGTTTGCACTTCAATCAGTTCAAGAGGTAATACGCCAGGATTTTCTAATGCGTGAATTTGACCAAGAGGGATATATGTCGATTCATTTTCTGTTACTAAGAATGTTTTATCACCATTCGTTACTTTTGCAGTACCCGATACCACGATCCAGTGTTCTGCGCGGTGATGATGCATTTGAATTGATAGTTTAGCACCCGGTTTTACTGTAATACGTTTAACTTGATCGCGGTCACCAAAATCAAGTGAGTCATATTTCCCCCAAGGACGGTATACTTCTCGGTGTATCTTATGCTCTGTTCGTCCAGCTTGTTTGAGGAGATTAACAATTTTCTTTACATCTTGAACGCGGTCTTTATTGGCAACTAAAATCGCATCTTTTGTTTCAACAACAACAATATTATCAATACCCAAAGTTGCAATAAGCTTATTCTCAGAGTAAAAGTAACCATTTGAAGAATCAACACTAATTACATCACCTTTAATGACATTGTTATTTTCATCTTTTACAGAAACATCCCATAGTGCAGACCATGAACCAACATCACTCCAACCAGCATCCATTGGTACAACCACTACATCAGCACTTTTCTCCATTACTGCATAATCAATCGAATCGTCAGGACATAATTCAAATGCAGCTTTATCAACACGAATAAAGTCCATATCCGCATTGGATTCAGACATAGCATCTACACACGCGGCAATAATTTCTGGATGATGAATTTTTAATTCTTCAATATAACGTGAGGCTTTAAACAAGAACATACCACTGTTCCAGTAATAATCACCACTATCAAGATAACGTTGTGCAGTTCCTAAATCTGGTTTTTCTACAAACTGATTTACACTAAATGCAGCACCTTCAGCGTCACCTGCATTGATATAACCATAGCCAGTTTCTGGTGACGTAGGTACGATACCGAATGTAACTAATTTACCTTCTTGAGCAAAAGGTAATGCTTTTTCAACTGATGATTGAAATGCAGCAGTATCTTCAATTAAATGGTCTGCTGCTAGCACGAGTAAAATAAGTTCTTCGTCTTGTTTCGCGGTCTTTAATGCTTGTAATGCAGCCAAAGCAATCGCAGGCGCTGTATTACGGCCAACAGGCTCTAATATAATACCACTATGCTCAAAACCACCTAAACGCAATTGCTCTGCAGCAATAAAGCGGTGTTCTTCATTACAAATTAATAGTGGTGCTTGGTGTGGAATACCAGATAAACGAGCAACCGTTTGTTGTAGCATGGACAGATCACCCGAAACAGTTAAAAATTGTTTCGGATATAGTTCGCGAGAAAGAGGCCACAACCGACTACCAGTGCCGCCCGCCATAATTACAGGTAAAATCATCATGAGTTCCAAAATCTAAAAGAATAAAGTCAAAAAGGTTATTCAAAATACCAACGAGTATGAGTATGTACATCTCGATGTTCAAGTAATTCGTTTATACTCATCCAAGTATATTGACTATGCTGTTCTGTTGGGAGTACTAGTTGAGCGTCATCAACAACAAGTCGATAACCAAGCGCAATATAATGAGTACTAAAATCATCACCAGTTACGTTATCTCTATAAAAATGCTCAAAGGGGCCAATGAGTTCAGCCTGAGATATATCAAATGCTTTACCTAGCTCATTTAATGTTAATCGTTTAAATGCGCTAGCCATTGATTCATCCTTTTGAATACGCCCACCAGGTACAAACCAGTAACCTTTGGCAGGTCGATTAGTTCTCATCCCCAGCAAAACATTCCCTTCTTTATCTGTCACTATTAAATCAATAGATATTAATGGTGTTGAAGCTATAATTTTTTTAAATAATTCTAAAGGTAACATTATTAATTATCTTTTATAAACAACATTTCCACCTAAGGTTTATAGATCCCTCAAACCTGGTAGCATTCATTGTTAATTTTTAATAAAGAAATTTAAATTTTATTTCTTTCCAAGTGCTCAACCCAAACCAAGTCACAAATCCCATCTTTTGGCTGGAACCCCGTAGGTGCCGACAACAAAATCTCACGAATCACTTGATTATCAAACCCCAGACAAGCAATCTGCAATCTCGCTAACAAAGCTTCCAGTTCAACCCAAGACAAGCAAACCTCATTCGCGCTCATGATCCGCTGATGCTGCGTTTTAGCGACATTATCGCCGATCAATAGCTCTTCGTACAGTTTTTCTCCAGGACGTAATCCGGTTATCTTGATCTCGATATCACCATAAGGGTTATTTTCATCTTTGACATCAAAGCCACTGAGGTGGATCATATTTCTGGCTAGCTCATAAATTTTAACAGGTTCACCCATATCTAACACAAACACATCGCCGCCCTTGCCCATAGAACCAGCTTGAATGACTAGCTGCGCAGCTTCTGGAATAGTCATAAAATAACGAATGATATCTTTGTCTGTGACAGTCACAGGGCCAGCCTGACTAATCTGCTGCTTAAATAGAGGGACAACCGAACCCGAAGAACCGAGTACATTACCAAAGCGTACCATGCAAAAACGCGTCGAAGATTGTTCCTTTGCTAATGCTTGTAGCACTAATTCAGCCATGCGTTTGGTTGCACCCATGACATTGGTTGGTCGTACGGCTTTATCGGTGGAGATCAAGACGAAATTTTTCACCCCAGCACTAATCGCAGCGCGCGCAGTATTTAGCGTCCCAAAGATATTATTACATACACCTTCGGTGACGTTATGTTCCACCAGCGGAACATGTTTATACGCGGCGGCATGATAGATGGTTTCTACCTTGAATGTCTTCATTACTGAGTGTAATCGAGTCTCTAGCTGCACTGAGCCCATTAAGGGTAATAAACATACCGTTAACTGTTCTTGGCTGATCAGCTGGCTCAATTCTTTTTCAATACTATAAAGATTAAATTCAGACACATCGAACAAGACTAACTTAGTCGGCTGCTGGCGAATGATCTGACGACACAATTCAGAGCCAATCGAGCCACCTGCACCAGTCACCATCACCACTTTACCTTTAATGTTGGCATGCATTAAATCATCATTAGGCTCTACGCATTCTCTACCTAATAAATCTGTAATATCAATGGCTTTAATTTGATCTATTTTATAATCGCCGTTGACTAAGTCCGTCGTGCCAGGCACCGTTAATATTTTAACGTGCAAGTGTTCTAATTCTGCTAGTACTTGTTTACGTTGGTGACGGGTTGCACTCGGGATCGCCAGTAACACCTTTTGCACACGATTTTGTTCAATTAATTCCGCTAAATCGGCTACCGGAAACACATTCACATCATGCACGATGCGGAAATGCAGCTTAGGGTCAATATCAACAAAGGCGATTGGTCGATATTCTGATGACTGTGCTAGGCTGGTATAAAGTTGTCGGCCTGCAGAACCAGCACCATAAATGATGACAGGCTCCCCATGTTTAATGCCCGTTAATTGATGAACTAAATTACGGTACAGTAATCGCGAGCCACCAATCATCACCATAGCATAAGAAAAATAGATAAAAGGTAACGAGCGTGGCAACATTAAACCATTGATATAGAAACCCAATACTAAAAATAATGATGCAACGAAGATACTTTGTATCACCACCTTAGTAAAACTGGCACTCACATAGCGAAATACCGCGCGATACATGCCGACCTTGACAAAATAGAACAGGGAACAAAATATAATCGCTATTGCCCAGCCCCAGTACACCGGATCCATAAATTCAGCACTGGCATCGGTACGGGTAAAAAATGCAGCCCAAAAACAAAACAACAGGCAGAAAAAGTCAAATGACAGCTTAATGGTATTTTTTAGCGATTTGGGTAAATCAAATATTTGCGAAATAAACTGTGTTTGCATAAATTTTCCAGTGAAAATAATGTGTTGTGAATAACTATCTGCTAGTTATGTACAAAAAAATAGCTTTTATCACTTAAAACCGTAATATCAGAACTGACAATAATAGCATTTTCTCTGTCAGAATAGCCGACAAAATTACCATTTTTGTATTTGTTTCGCAACTTTCATCCGCTCTCCAAACCAAAAACACAGCATAATCAATGCCAACTTAGTTACTTGGCCGTAATATCCGCGCATCAGGCACTAATAGTCCTAGTTTTTCCGCTAACGCCTGTTTCGCAGCTTCATCACCATGCACTATCCGTATCTCGCGTGGTTTATGCTTGATATGTTTGACAAAATTAATCAGATCCAGTTGATCCGCATGGGCCGAATAACCACTGATGGTATGGATACCGGCTTTAATGGTGATGCGTTTACCGTTAAGATCCACATAACCACCCTTAGGGCCATAGCGTTGAATATCGCGGCCGGGGGTACCTTGGGCTTGATAACCGACAAAAATAACATCGGCTTTGGCATCCGGTAAGAATTGCGTCAGGTAATTGACGATACGACCACCACTGCACATGCCACTCGCGGCGATGACGATGGCGGGTTTGTTACGTTTAGACAGATATTGAACTACAGAGAGATGGTCTTGATGATTGTCGATGGTATACAGTTGCTCAAAATCCAGCGGATGGCGACCTTGCTTGAGTTTACCTAATGCTTCTTTATCCCACAGCCCTTTAAAGTCGCGGTATTTATCGGTGAAGTTGGCAGCCATTGGCGAGTCGACAATAATTTCGATGTTTTTCCATAAGCTATTCTTTGGCGCAGCATAAATAAACTGTTCGATTTCGTAAAGTAACTCTTGGGTACGGCCGATACTGAATGCCGGGATCAACACCACGCCATTATCGCTCACCGCATGCTCGATCACCGCTTGTAACTTTTGACTACGCAAATTGCGATGTTCGTGCCGTTTATCACCATAAGTACTTTCGATAATTAACGTATCAGCGCGATATGGCGCTCGGGGTGAGGATAATAACGGACTGTAAGACGCGCCAAGATCACCGGAAAATACCAGACGGTGACGGCAAATGGGTTTATCGGTGGCAAGTTCAATTTCGACATAGGCGGAACCAAGGATATGTCCGGCAGGACAAAAGCGGATCTTCTGGCGTTGATAGCAGACTTCATTCGGCTTTATATCTTCTTTGGGTATTTTCAGTACCTCAATTGTTTGCCATTTTTGATACGGCACGGGGATGAGTTGGTTTTGTAATAGGGAAAGGCAAGCTTGGATGAGTTTTTTATCACGGGTGACACCGACTTTAAGGGCGTCTTCAATGACAAGGGGAAGCAGAGCTGCAGTCGCTTGTGTGGCATAAATAGGGCCAGTGTAGCCTGCGGCTAATAAATATGGAATGCGACCGACATGATCGATATGGCAATGGGTAATGATAAGCGCTTTAATAGTCCGCACATTAAAGTCGATAGAGAGTTGGTTTGTGTTGCTGTTACCAGCGGCTTCTGAACCTTGAAATAAGCCACAATCAATCAACACTGAATTATAATCATTCATATACAGTTGATGACAAGAGCCGGTCACGCCATTAACCGCACCATGATGTAAAATACGCATTGTTTCCGTCCTTGGAAAGCAAGTTAAACGATAAATATAACGTTTAGTTTAAAATGCTTAACCCAAGAAAGTAATAGGTCATGATACTGATTTAGGTATGACTTTAACTAAAAGCCAAGCTGAGCGATTTATATCGCCAAGCTTAACGACTTACGCTTTAATAACCATCAGGGTTATTTAATTGCCAGCGCCAGGTATCCGCGGTCATATCACTAATACTACGCTCTGCTTTCCAGCCTAATTCGCGTTCGGCAAGATCGGTGGCAGCATAACACTGGGCAATATCGCCTTCACGTCGTGGCGCGATTTGATAAGCAATGGTTTTACCCGATGCTTGCTCAAAGGCTTTAACCATCTCTAACACGCTGTAACCTTGGCCGGTACCTAAGTTATACGTCACCAGACCAGGATTGGTCATTAGCTTGTCTAAGGCTTTTAAATGCCCTAATGCTAAATCAACTACGTGGATATAATCACGAACGCCAGTACCATCCACGGTAGCATAGTCATCACCAAACACACTTAACGTGTTAAGTTTACCCACGGCCACTTGTGAAATGTATGGCATCAGGTTGTTAGGAATGTCATTTGGATCTTCACCAATCAAGCCACTCTCGTGTGAACCGACTGGATTGAAGTAACGTAGACGGGCAATGTTCCAGCTGCTATCAGACTTATACAAGTCGGCAAGGATCTCTTCGACCATTAATTTAGAACGGCCATAAGGGTTGGTTGCTGACGTTGGGAAGCTTTCATCAATCGGCACAGAAGCCGGATCGCCATACACAGTTGCTGAGGAACTAAATACAAAGTTCTTCACATTGTGCGCGCCCATCACGTCTAAAATATTAATTGTCGCAGCAATGTTATTACGATAATAGGTTAATGGGATGTTATTTGACTCCCCGACCGCTTTTAAACCGGCAAAGTGGATCACCGCGTTAATATCATGCTCAGTAAAAATACGGTTTAATAATTCACTATCCAGTACATCACCACAGTAGAACTTAACGGTTTTACCCGTGATCGTTTTTACACGGTGTAATGATTCTTCACTTGAATTACACAAATTATCAATCACAACCACGTCTTGATTGCTGTTTAATAACTCCAATACGGTATGGCTACCGATATAACCGGCACCACCTGTGACTAAAATTGTCATGAAACTGTTCCTGTTATTTGTATTTTATAAATATCATACATGTATGTGTCTAAAAGTAATAATAACCCGTTGTTCATTCTAGTTAGCACGCCAAGCACGAAGCTTTACGGTAATCACCCAGACTTTTGATAACAGTAATTGATAGATGAAAAAACAAACCAAAAATAGTGCCAGCATGATGTATTCTGGAATATCAACAATTTCAGCATAAATCCCAAAAGCCGCGTAGGCGATTGCGATAGAACAGATAGCGCATAAGTTTTGGGTATTGTTTAAACCCAAACGTTGGAAGATGTGATGTAAATGTTCACGGTCGGGTTTAAATGGTGAATCACCACGGCGTATACGACGGATCATAATCGCCGCCATATCCATTAACGGTACCGCTATTAGCCACAATGCCGTTACCGGACGTAATAGCGCTTCGCCTTTTTGTGATGATAGTAATAGAAACCAGATCACCGTAAAGCCAATCAACATACTACCCGCGTCTCCCATAAATACTTTACGTTCTCGGCCTAATAACCCTAAGTTGAACAGCACATAAGGTAAAATGATGACAATAAGTACCAAGCATAAATAACCAAGATTACTTTGTCCGCCGACACTAAGCACAAAGCCTAAACCGCCCAGGGTTACCATAGATAAGCCACCTAACAGACCATCAATACCATCAACCATATTAAAAGCGTTGATCGCACCGACCACGGCAATAACAGTGACCAGGTAACCAATAACACCTAAATCGATATCACCGAAACCCAACATGTCGCCTAAAGTATGCAGTTGGATATCTGCGACTAGCATCATCGCGACTGATAATCCGGCCTGTATCACAAAGCGTATTTTAAAACTCAGATCAAATTTATCATCCAGTGCACCAACCAAGGTAAGGATAAAAATAGACAGCATGTACAGGCGGTAGTTCGGCAGCAGATCTGGATTATTGAATAAGAAATACATAAACGAAATACAGATAGTAATACCACCAACCAATGGGATAGCACCATCATGGTGTTTACGTTCATTGGGTTTATCAACTAAACCAATCTCCTTAGCTATTTTACGCATCGTGAATAGCGTAGTTAAAGAGAAAAAGAAAACAAAACCGAGTTCAATGAACATGCTTATTACAACCTTGATTAGTTCGAAATTTAGTGGGTATACTTGATATAGCAATATACCTGAATGAAAGTATTAATGAGGGGCCATAGATATAGTTACAGGAAGGAAACGCGTACCCTAACCTGCCGCAGGAAATAGACATTTATCATCATAGCATTGACCTAATATTAAATTATAATCTTTTCATTTAAAAGAAAATATTAAAAATTTTAGACAGTTCGCAGAACACAAACTGTCTCAGCTAAAAAGTAAAGCATTGAGATTATGTACGATTAGAAAAGATCTAAAAACAATGACTATTTGTTATAAAACTCTTTATACCAATCAACAAATGCTTTTACGCCTTCTTTAACGCCCACTTGCGCTTTGTAACCAGTCGCTGCAAATAAGTCTCTTGTATCAGCATACGTTTTGTATACGTCACCCGGTTGCATCTCACGGAAGTTTTTCTTCGCTTCAATACCTAAAGCTTCTTCAATCGCTTCAATAAAGTCCATTAGACTAATTGGGCTGCCGTGACCTATGTTGTAAACACTATATGGCGCTGAGCTTGTTGCTGGAGAACCTGTTTCAACTTTCCAATCAGCATCGACAGTTGGAATAACATCTTGAATACGAATGATGCCTTCAACAATATCGTCGATATAAGTGAAATCACGCCACATATCACCATTGTTATTAATATCAATCGTTTCACCCTCTAATATCTTTTTAGTAAAGATAAAGGGTGCCATGTCTGGACGGCCAGCAGGACCATACACAGTGAAGAAACGTAAACCTGTGGTTGGCATATTGTATAAATGAGAATAAGAATGTGCCATCAACTCATTTGATTTTTTCGTTGCTGCATATAAAGACACAGGGTGATCAACACTGTCACTGGTTTCAAATGGTGTTTTGCTGTTTAAGCCATAAACAGAGCTTGATGATGCGTATACAAGGTGTTTAACCTTATTATGGCGGCAACCTTCTAAAATGGTTAGATGACCAATAAGATTAGAGTCAGCGTATGCCATCGGGTTATCAATAGAGTAACGAACACCCGCTTGTGCCGCTAAGTGAATCACCTTATCAAATTGTTGTTCTTTAAATAATGCAGCTATACCATCACGGTCAGCTAAATCCATTTCGATAAATTGAAATGTTGTTAGTGGTTTTATTTCATCTAAACGCGCTAGTTTCAAATTCACATCGTAATAATCATTTAAGTTATCAATACCAATAACTTGATGGCCTAAAGCGCACAAACGGGCAACCACTTGTGAACCAATAAAACCAGCAACGCCGGTCACTAAATATTTCATGATGATAACCTTTAAAAATTGAAAAGAGATGCAAGATTGTTAGAATAAGTATTACAAAAATAGCAAAGCACTAAAGTGGTTCTTTAGTGCTTTGTTGAAACGTACATAGGCTGACTTAAAGGACAGCTAATAGATAGTTAATCAGAACCAAATAAATCGCGAGTATAAACCTTATCTACAACTGATATTAACGCATCTTCCATACGGTTCGACACAATCACATCAGACATCTGCTTAAACTCTTCGAAGTCAGTTATTACACGCGAGTTGAAGAAGGTGTCTTCTTCTAACACCGGCTCATAAATAACAACTTCAATGCCTTTGGCTTTAATACGCTTCATGATGCCTTGGATAGACGATGCACGGAAATTATCAGATCCCGTTTTCATGATTAAACGGTAGATACCCACTACTTTTGGCTGTCTATTGATAATAGAAAATGCAATATGATCTTTACGCACTGTATTCGACTCTACAATAGAGCTGATTAACGAGTTAGGTACATCTTTAAAGTTGGCTCGTAATTGTTTGGTGTCTTTTGGTAAGCAATAGCCACCATAACCAAATGATGGGTTATTGTAATGACTGCCAATACGTGGGTCTAGCCCAACACCTTCGATAATTTGACGCGCGTTTAGACCATGAGTTTCAGCATACGTATCGAGTTCATTAAAATAAGATACACGCATGGCAAGATAAGTATTTGAAAACAACTTAACAGCTTCTGCTTCTGTTGAATCTGTAAATAAAATATCGATGTTTTCTTTAATCGCACCTTGTGCTAATAAATTAGCGAATACTTGTGCTCGTTCCGATTTTTCACCAACAATAATACGTGAAGGATGCAAGTTATCGTATAACGCCTTACCTTCACGTAAGAATTCTGGTGAGAATATAATGTTGCTACAGCATAACTTTTGCTTGATACGCTTAGTATAACCAACAGGGACTGTTGATTTAATCACCATTACGGCTGTTGGATTAATTTCCATAACATCTTTAATTACGGCTTCAACAGACGACGTATTAAAGTAGTTATTAACACTGTCATAATCTGTTGGTGTGGCGATAATGACAAAGTCAGCATCTTTATAAGCTAATACTTTATCTAATGTAGCAATAAAGTTTAATTCTTTATTTTTTAAAAAATCTTCAATTTCAGCATCTGCGATTGGTGAGAAACCTTTGTTTAATTGAATAATTTTTTCTTCTATAATATCAACGGCAATTACTTCATTGTGTTGTGCAAGAAGCATTGCGTTTGATAGACCGACATAGCCAGTTCCAGCAATAGCAATTTTCATTTTTATACTCATTTCTAATATATTCATTCTAAGATAAGCATTGCTTGATAGCATCAAGGTACTTGTTAATGACAATACGTTCATCGAATTCATTTTCGATTTTTATACGACTTTTCTCACCCATTGTGAGGCGTTCTTGGTGAGTCATGTTAATAATCAATTCTAACTTTTCTGTTAAGCTTTCAGACGAACGAGGTTCACATAAGAAACCATTTATTTCGTCGTCAACAGTTTCTCGGCAACCTACGTTATCAGTTGTCACTATAGGCTTACCCATCGCACCGGCCTCCAGTAAAGACTTAGGTACACCTTCGCGGTAATAAGAAGGTAATACCATACAATCTATTTTTGCTATTTCTTGCTCAACACTATCAGAAATACCAAGATAATTAACAATACCTTCGTCAACCCAAGATTGCATATCTTGCTTTGATACGGCAGATGGGTTATTAACGTCAAGAAAACCTAATAGGCATAGTTCAACATTGTTACCATGTTTAGCCTTAAGAGTTCTTGCCGCTTCGACATATTGACCAATACCTTTGTCATATAACATACGGGCAATCAATAAAAAACGAACTTTACCATCATCAGGAGCTGGAGAAACAACAAAACGACTAAGGTCAACTCCAGATCCAGGTAAGCGGTCAGTTTCAACGGTTGTCGTAATTTTTGTCTCTAAAAACAATTTCCGATCATCTTCATTTTGGAAAAATAATTTAGATGCTTTTGATTGGCTTATTTTATACAAAAATCGGGCAATTTTAGATGTTATACTTTCATTAATGAATAGAATTCCAAGACCTGCAATATTATTAATAGCTTTAGTACCATTGAAACTTGCCGAAAGTGTACTGTAGATATTATTTTTAGGGGTGAAATTCAATACAACATCAATATTTTGTTTACGATAAATATTATGAAAATCTAATAACGTTTTCAGATCTCGAACAGGATTAGTCCCACCTTGATCGATATCAATGTGGATAAACTGGCAACCTAATTCAGATAATTTATTTGAATATTCATCTTTGGGAGCTATGGCTATAACCTTATAGCCTTGCCCTATTAATGAAAGAATGGTATTTTTTCGAAAGTTATATAAATACCAACTTGTATTTGCACTAATTGCCATTATTTTCATAACAAACTCATTTAAATTTTATTATTACAAAGAAGGATACGCACGAGAATTATTGCCTTATAAGGGCCTTGTTGATCAAATCAGTTAAAGGTTTTATCATCCCCTTTATTATTAAATTCTAAGTACTTGTGTTTCTTTCAGGCATACCCAGTCTAATGACTTTATTGATCGCTTTAACATTGGCATAGACTTCACCGACTTGAGCATTGTAAGACCGAAGTGATAAAGTTCCGCTTGTGAGCGTTTTATATCTATACATAGCCGTTTCCGATAACGATCTATCGTGGTAGCCAGTATCGACTTTCCACTGTTTCAGGCCACCCGCTTTGAGTGCTATTACAGCGTCATTTCTCGGATGTCCAGGTTCCCACAATCCAGCATTTTTTCGTGGTGGGATAAGTGGTTTTATCTTCTTTTTCTCAAGTGTTTTATGACACTTTTTTGTGTCGTACGCCCCATCACCTGAGACTTCTGAAATGCGTCGACGTAGTGGGTTGAGCAACGAAGGTAGTACTTCACTGTCACCAACATTAACAAGCGTCATTTCAGCAGAAATAATTTCATGAGTATCAACATCGACCGCCATGTTCGACGCTTTTCTCTGCCGTGCTTCTTAACCTTCCATTCGCCAAACACTTTAAGCCCGTTGAATCGATGGCGATATGTCGGATGGCACCTCTCGATGGGTTACGATATTTTATTTCAACCATTTTGGCTCGTTTACTTATGCTCGAATAATTGGGACTACGCAGTGGAACATTCATCAGAGAAAAAATGGAATCGATAAAGCCTTGTAATGAGCGTAATGGCAGAGAAAACACGCCTTTCACTATTAATGCAGTTTCAATCGCCACGTCAGAGAATTGAAATCCTCGACCACGCTTTCCGTGATGTTTAGTGCAAGTCCATGCCTCGATGGCAGATTCGTCTACCCAAAATGTAATTGAGCCACGTTGAGTTAACGCACGATTATACTCTGGCCAGTTTGTGATTTTGTTCTTCGACTTACCCATCAGATGAACCTTTTTAAATCCGT
Organism: Moritella sp.; assembly: GCF_013215705.1. Classification (GTDB taxonomy): domain Bacteria; phylum Pseudomonadota; class Gammaproteobacteria; order Enterobacterales; family Moritellaceae; genus Moritella. Next base: position 91,972 of record NZ_JABSQR010000012.1, read on the forward strand.
GATAATGATCGGATCACAAGATTTACGAAAGGTTCCCTAATTTAGTCAACAACGCCAGTTAAAGTTCTTATATATCAAGGTTGTTCATACATTTCCCTGTACACATATATGATTTACTTATGGCTTCTGCACCCAACACTTGAAATGCACCGGTGAACCTCTTTACTACGGCTTATTCTAAGCCTTCACAGGAAAAAATATCAATCAAATGAAGTGACAGCACATAACAATACTTTGCGGTAGCAAACGCTTAGTGTAGGTTATACTCAATTATACTGGCCGCGTTGATTCAGGTGCTGGTTACATAAAGTATTACCCCCCCCATTTTATTTTGTTAGATAGCTTTTGGGGGCATAACAGTTGCTACGCCTTCAATCACGATCACGCCGTTTTGATTAATACTTTGAGTCTTAAGCTTGACAATATTTTTATGGGTTATGATTTCATCTACGGTTACCTCAGCTCTTACAGTATCACCGATATACACAGGCGCTTTAAAGCGCAAATCCTGCCCTAAATAGATAGTCCCAGGACCAGGTAACTGCATGCCAAGTACAGCGGATGTCAGGCTTGACACCAAAATCCCGTGGGCAACTCGCGCACCGAAAACACTCTCTTTTCCCGCAATGTCACTGACATGCACAGGGTTAATATCTCCACTGATACCACAGAAAAGCTGAATATCAGCCTCTGTGATGGTTTTCTCAAAACTAGCTTTCTGGCCAAGACTTAATTGCTCAATTGTATAACTCATAATACTTACCTATCTATATCCGCTCTATTCCAAGATATCCAGATTCGAGCAGTTGAAAGTTATCATTAATTTGACTCGATAATGAGTCTCCAATTTCTGGTGATTAATTTTTAAAAGTGGGTTATTTTTATCTATTTTTTTGCTGTTGTGGACTTCCCAGCTTTCACTAGACCGTCTGTATGTGAATGACGCTTTTTAGGATTGTAAAACATTTCTATAACATTAAATAATTAAAAGAAACCCAATATCACAAACGAATGCAACGATTACGAAAAAGCTTAAATACGTTATCTCTTAAATAAAAATAGTACCTTGTAAACGATATACAGGTGTTGTGTATTTTTTTCAAAGTGTGAAACCTGTTTATCGGTATTTTTATCCAATCCTGATATTCCTTTCACCAATTCTGCGATAGATATATCAGAAAATTTACGATTAATAGAATAAGAAGGTTCAATCAATTTAAATAAGAACTATATGCTGAAATAAATTTAGATGTAGAAAATTTCTTCTGCATCAGTACGTTATCACATTCTAATGGCTTATAATTAGATTTGTTATTTATCATTTCATGTATACATACTTTCAATTGTTCAACATCACCTACATCATATAACATTCCTTTTCCTGGAACTCTTACAATTCCAGAACCATTAATTAACTTAGACTTAAATAGATCTCTAGGTCCTGAATCACAGTTAGAAGAAATAACAGGAATCCCACTTAACAATGACTCTAATATTGTCAACCCGAAAGTTTCAATTTCAGAAGCTGAAACAAGGCAATCAAATTTCAATAAGTGTGAGCTTATGTCACGAACAAAACCCAAAAAGAAAACACGATCATTAATACATAACTCTTGAGTTCTTTTTTTTAGAAAATCACTTTCATTTCCTGACCCTACTACATATAAATTAACTTTTTCAACGTAAGAAATAGCGGTCAAAATATCATCTATTCGTTTTAAACTAACAAGGCGGGCTATTACAATAAAATTAAAACTATCTTTTTTAAAATCAAAATTTAAATCATCTCCAATTAAGCTATTTTTTTTTGTGGTTGTCACTGGATTATAAATTAGAGTACTATTAATACCGTAGCTAGACATCTCTTTAACAAGCCCATCAGATACAACTATTACAGATGTACTTTTTTTATATAAAAATATCAATAGCTCACCATATAATCTTTTAAAAACATTCGGTGATTTAGTATAATAGGAAAGAAAACCGTGAATAACAACATGAGAATCATAATTAAAATAAAATGAACCAATAACATTAAATACATTTGAAAGATGTAAGTGGCTAATGACTCTCTGTGGATTTGACTTTTTTATAAGATTAAAATAGAAAAAAAACATAAAAAAAACATTTATAATTTTATTTTTTTTAACACCTCGTTCTAGTACTATTATTCTGTTAGTTTTTTTTATAAAAGTAAATGAATCAAATAGTGATACAAATATAGCTTTTTTCTTTAAATCAGAATATAGCAAAGAAAAAACTTTTTCCCCTCCACCATCAGAGAAACTATTACATACAAAAACATCTCTACTCATTTTATTTACCTAATAGTTTTGACTTTATAATTAAAATCATTTTATAAAAATGCATAGGTGAAAATAGACAACAAAAAATCAATGTTAATATGTGTCGATTAATTAATGCGTCAATAAATTTCACATGCATTTTTTCAAAAACTTTTTTTAAATATTTTTTTGACTTGAACATATTAATATTATTAGTCAAATTAACAAAGTTAATTATCTCACCTGACTTAAATAGGCTGTTGAGACTATAACGAATAATAGTTTGTTCCCAACCTTTTTTTAAAGATAATGATTCATTGGAAATCCTATAATAAAGCAACTTCTCAGGAATATTACCTATAGACTCACCCGACTGTAACAATCTAAATTGAAAATCAAGATCCTGTGAAGTTTTTAAATCATTATATTTATACTTTCTAAAAACTTCACTTTTAGCAAACCATGTAGGATGAAAACAAAGTGTTCTATATAATATAGGACATTTTAAGTCAATAGAGTTGTACTTTCCTTTAACCGATATTCCAACTCCGACCCGATTTCCAGAATTATCAATTTTAATAATATCAGAACCAATTAAACAAAGGTCATCATTTTCATTCAAATAAGATAACTGTTTCTTTACTCGATCAGGATGACATATATCATCAGCATCCATACGCATGACATAATCACCAGAAATCATATCTATTGCAACATTTAAAGAATTAGCTAATCCGATATTGTTTTCATTATGATGAATAATAAAATTTCCATCTAATTTTTTTAAAAAATCTTCAATAACTGGACTCAGATTAGGATTGTCAACTACAATAATAAATTCATAATCAAAACTTTCTAAAGATTTAACCGTTGAATTAATTGAGTCTTCGATATAACCCAAAGGTTCTTTATAAATAGCCATTAAAACCGATATTTTCATTTTCTCATAAACTCTCTTATAACTTTTGGGTGACACCCCTTAAATGTTAAAGTATCTTTCATTCGCTCACTAGAAGGTTGCTTTCGGTCTCCAACTTTATATGACTCATCGGCTCTACCACTATCTACTCTAAATTTATAGTGAAAATAATGACCAAAATCAAAGGTTTTTACCGTATTAGCATAAAATTTAAGTTTAAACAAACTAGCAATTTTTATATCTCTAGTTGGAAGAATAACGCTATTTTTCATGTGTTTATGTGGTAAGTTATTCCAATTTCGTTTTTCATAATGATCATTGTATTGATCAAAACCATTATTAAATGTCATTTCTTTTGCAATTAGTAGTTTGTACCCGCAGCTTGAGTTGATTGCTTCACGATAACCATAGATGAACTCATCAGAATAAAACTGGTCAGCATCATAAGTCATAAACCAAAAGTCATCGCCAAATTTATTTATACAATGCTCAAGCATTTTATTAAAGGTTACGGCTTGATTAAGTCTATATTTATCAGTAAACACACAGTGTCTAACTACCCAATATATATAAGCTAAGGAGAATTTCTTCTTAAGACCAAAAATTAAAAGTTTAAATAAAGACGTCAGTCTAGAACCTCTAATTGCAGAAAACATTAAACGATTTGATTGCTTAGAACAAAAATCAGAAATAGCTTCTCTTGTTCCATCATCAGATTTATTAACTCTGCTCTCATCAAAACAACCATCACAAATAATAGAAAAATCAGGTTTTATATTATCTATTTGTTTTAATGAACGCTCAATCCATTCGTCTTCATTCCAGTATGTTGCAAGTAAAACTAGTTTTGACATATTATTCCTATTTTTTAATTTTTAATTTTTAATTTTTAATCTTTAATCTTTAATCTTTAATCTTTAATCTTTAATCTTTAATCTTTATAAAATTATTTTGAACGGCCAACCAAATCATCAACAAACAATCTCCCAGTACTCTTGAGAATAAATAAGAACCTTTCATATTTGCTATAGACATTGCAATGAAAATAAAAATAATAAGTGTTTTTTCAGTTCTCGTATCCATTTTTACAAAAGTACCGATAAAAAGGTAAAAGTAAAGTGCGATATACAGTAATGTTGTAAATACTCCACTATACCACGTGATTCTAAAAATACTAACATCAGAGTTAACAGGGGATAGATCATTAGGAAGTGATGTACCTAGCAACATAGTCTTATCATCACTAGGTAACTGATAATGATTTTCCATCAAATCAGATGTTGAATTATCATGAAATGACCCACTTTCAATATAGTTATTTACATTAGCAAACATTTTATTAATTGTGCCTGAAAAGAATTCATTATCAGTAGCACTTAAGTAACCAAATAATAAGAATATAACAGTAGCAGGGACTATTACATAAAATATCTTATTCATTTTTAACATCAAATATAAATAATATAACATTCCAAAAAAAATAAACATATACATCGACGTTCTCGATGTTATAAAACAAGTAAAGCCTACAATAAAAAACAGAAGTAAAAAATGTATTTTTCTTTTAAAATAATAAAGATAAATTGATATTAGAGATCCAATAAATGAAAGCATACCTGAAATTGGATAACCAGCCATCAAACCAGGTTTACGGTATGGTGTTAGTGCATTTTCACCGGTATTAGGATTAAGAAGGAATGAATCAGTAACACCAGTCATATGAAATATATATTGAAGATAGATCACAACTGCATTAATTGTCGCTGATAATAGAATTATTTTAAAAATTTCAATCATAGTTATTTGTGATACCTGTATTATTACAGACATCAAAAATAATATTAATACAACCCTTGGTGGTTTAAACATGAATTGAGGGTCTATCGCATACCCTCCGTGAATAAAAAACAAGATTATGGTTAAAGCCCATAGAAATATAAAAATTAAAACAAAATAGATTACTTCCTTAGAAAAAACAACCAATGAACATTTATGTCCATACTTTATAACACAAAAAACAAATCCTATTAGCAGAGATAAAAATGAAAAATCCATTCCGCCTACATTCGGAAAAATAACAAATCCGACTAAAAATAAAGAAGTTACAATTTTCACCTAATAATCCTATAAAAAACATTTTTAAATGATAATATTTTATCTCTTCCTAGAATTTCTATGTATTTATTAGATAAAACTGACATAAATAATATTATACAAACAAGAAATATAATAAAAACATTATTAGTAATCACACCACCTAAATCGAGATACTTTATTCCATTATAATATACACTGAGGTTTTCACCTGATAATTTCTCAACAACGCTAATAGCAAAACTACTTGTTTGTAAAATGAAAGCATGCAACATATAAACAGAAAAAGACAAACTTCCTAATTTAACAAATAATTTATTCCTCAATACATTTGAAATTAAACCTTTTTCTTTAGAAAAGATAAGAACTATCATAGCAAAAAGTAAATAAGAAATTAATTCTCTATAAATAAAATGATTAGAAACAACATAGAACAACGTAATTAGTAAGAAAGCCTCAAGAACATTTGTAGTCATTGGTTTTAATATCAAATTTTGAGAGCAAGTAAATACTTTATATGTTAAAGCTCCAACAAAAAAACCAATAATACCTCGTAGTGCTTCATTAGGAATAATGGATATATCATAAATAATAAATGATAAAAATGGTAATAAAAACCATGTAAGTAATCTTAATTTAATTGTCATTTGTAATGTAAAGAAAAATATTAAATACAAGTAAAATTCAACACTTATACTCCAAGATGGATAATTGAAGCTTTCGTGAGGGAATACCTCTAACCAAGATTGCAGCAATAATAGGTTTGGTATAATATTATCCAAAGAATTCACCCCAGAAAATGGTTCATTATTAAATGAAAAACCATATTTAGTAGCAATAACCTTGAATAATTCCATCATAAAAAAAAGAAAAAATGTGAATAAATGTAACGGATAAACTCTTGCGAATCTAGAAACAAAAAAGTCTCCAAATGAATTGCAAATATTTACTCCATATCGGTGTGTTAAAACAAACCCACTTAATACAAAAAAGAAATCAACTAAAATAGCGCTTCCCCTAAAAAAGTCGATTTCAGAAAACCCACCCGATATATGCATATGAAACAGTGCTACAGATAAAGCACATAACCCACGAAAACTATCCAAAACTAAAAATCTTTTATATTTCATATACTTCCTATTACTTTTTCAGACACCTAAACCAATGTTTTTGATTAATTGTATGATCAATGTTTTACAATTAATTTTCAACACTTCTGAATAGTGTTGGAGCATTCTTCAAATTATTATTTTAAGTGCCTTAATAGCTTTTTCGAGAATGTCCATGTTCCCAATATTCAAACCTAACGTTGAAGTAGGCTGTGACATGACTTGATATCATACGAGCCATCAATCAATATTTTTTTATACATCTCTTCAAAGATTGAATAATGTGAAAATCACTTCATTATTAGCAAAGTTAACTAAGGATATTTCAGCGACTATAATATCATGCTTCTTGTTATCGAGAGCTAAGTGTAAATTACGCCAAGTACGGCGTTCTTCTTTGTCGTGTTTATAGGTTTTATATTCCCTTTATTGCTAGCTTTTAGGCCACTAGAATCAACGTCTGCATATACGACAGGTGAAAGCTCCGAATGTTCGCAGTAACACATTGAATGCACTATTGACAATCAGGGCGGTTTCAATGGCCATATCAGAGTAAATATAATCTCTACAACTATGCCATGATGTCCAGTACAGCACCAAGATTGAATCGTTACTCATCAATCCCGAAAGTCAGTATCCCCTAAATTAACAAATACCTTCTTATACAGGGACCAATTGATAATTTTACGTTTAGATTTATCCATAATGATATTTCTTATAATGCATTAAATTATCAGATTACACTAACAGCCCAATGTTCTATTTTTTAATTCATATAATTAGATGATAATTAGATGATAATTAGATGAATTAAAAATTTATATCTAACTTAGCAAATCCTTAAAAACATTATCCCAATCGTTTGCTCTAGTATTATGTCCCCAGTCTCTATGTATATCTATACGAATATTATTCGATAACTTATTAAGAAGTTCTTTATTATCATATAGTTCAATTATTTTTTCAGATATTGCTTCGATATTTCTATCTACAAATAATCCATTTTGATAATCTTTAATTATCTCACTCGCAAAACCTGTGTCAGTTGATATTGTTGGTATACCACAGGCTCCAGCATCAATAATAAAACCAGGGCCAGCATCTCCGATAGATGCATTTACCATTAAATCAACATTACTATAAAAAAGAGGAAGAGTTTTCATACTTCCACTCTGTCTCGTTATAAGTTTTATGTTTGGCCTTTTGGACTGGGCCAATTTAACAGCAGGCTCCACAAAATCAAAAAAACCTTTAAAGTTTCGATTAGGGTTACCAGTCCAACAAACATTAAAATCTAAGCTTTCTTTTTTATTAGATAATGGTTTAAATAGTTTAGTATCCGTAGCACCCGTTGCATAATAAACTGACTTGTAAAATTTTGAGTAGTAGTTAAAAATATTTTTATTACCTGCAATAATTCCATTCGTAGGTTCAATGTACCTTTCGATGAATTCTTTTTCATTGCCGTTAAAATCTACTGTTTTACCTGGTGGAAATGATTCAGTAAATATACCTTTCACTTGATAATCGAATGAAATTTTCATATCAAGTATTTCAGGAATAAACCACCATAAATATACTACAATATCATAATGTAAATTTTTATTATAATTTTCGTATATTTTTGCTTTTATCTTTCTTAAAGGCTGCTTTATTTTATAATCAAAATTTTGTAACTCCTTTTTTTTATGGTAATGAGCATAAATCTTATAAAAATTGTATTTATGGCCTAGTTCTTCTATTATATAATTAGCCATGTGATCATATGCCCAATTAGGCTTATCTGCGATCAATAATATATTAGGCTTGTTCATATTAACGCTCTCAATTTTTTCGGGATTATTTTAACCACTACAGAGTACTCTTGATCATTAAGAAATGTTGACTTCATCAATAATACTGCAGCATATAAAGACAATGGTAAAAAAATGATACTATATATTATTTTATTTATATCATTTAACATTAGAGATATTGACAATAAAAACACAACGTACAAAAAAACTTTTATATCAATGAAGTTAAATTCAATTCGTTTTTTGTATATTTTGTTAATAACAATCCAAAAAGATAGGACTGTCAAAAAAGTACTAGTCAGATTACCGATACCAATTACAAACTGTCCATATTCATGATAAGTAAGAATAATGAAAATATTTATTGCCGATAACAAATTCAACTTAAATACTAAATCAGATCTTTTTATTATATTTAAAAGTAGCAAATTCACATCAAAAAATGAAAGAAAAAAAACATTACCAAAAATAAACAGACTTAACACATAGCTATTTTCAACATATATATCGCCAAATGCTAAACCAATTACAGTTTTATACATAAATATAGAATAAATAATGGCCGGCACTAAATATATTACATTTATTTTAGATAATAAATTCAAACCGTCAAATATGATGTTATCGTCACCTGTTTTATTATATTTCCTGACATATTGGGGTACGATAAATCCACTAAAAACTTTGCTTGGAGTAAATGTTCTTATAACATTTGGTATTATCAATGCCATAGAGTAATAAGATACTTCAGTAAAACCAAATAAATATGACACTAAAATTATAGTTACTGCATTATCTCTTAAATAATTAACAATAGTAAATCCATAATTATTCCAAGCATGTCGATAAACCATTTTTGAATTTATATTTGTGACACATTTTTCTCTAACAACACTTGGGTAAACAAATAACACACCAGAAAATAAAATAAGAAATTCTATTGCTGCAGACAATGTATAATAAAAGACATATTTTTCAAAATTAACGTCTCTCATTAAAACAGCATACATAACAATACCAAACTGAATTACATATATTCCAATCCTAAAATACGTTAACATCAATCTTTTTGAAAAAGAACACAATATACTTTCTGAAAAAAAATATTTAAAAAAATTAAATATTATAATTAGAAATAAACACGTAATATTTATTTGGTTGTTTATTTTTATAAGACCATTTTCATATAGCAATAACATCACTAATATGGAAATAAAAAGAACTATCACGTGAATAACTGAAAAAATTAACAATTGACCATTAATCTTACCATACTCTCCCCTTGACAAATATTCTGGTATAAATCTAATGTTGGAAAAATTAAAACCTAACATAGCAAATAAAATAAACGTTGCAGAAAAACTCAACATATACTTATATAAACCATACTCAGAAGCATCAAAATTATTGACAAGAATATAAGTTGTAAACAAGCCAAAAAAAACTTGTAACATCCTTTCTAAATATATTATTACTAACTCTTTCACTATAATACCAAAATTATTTATATGATCTTAATGATCTTAAAAATTACTACATACTCATATAATTACGTCATGAAATATACGAAAGTAAATATATAAAATTACATAATTCCTATTGATAATACTCAGCTAAGTATATTTACAGAGACTGAATTATTTCAGTCAATAAAAATAATTTTAATTATCAAGTCTAAAAATAGAAATTATATACAATAAATAATTACATTATATATTGTAATCAATTTATTTATTATTTTTCTCATCAAGTAAATACTCATTTTCTTTTATCAAACAGCCTTTTCTTCGCTTTACTAATTTTTGTAATGGATTTCCGCCATAAATAAACCAAGAAGAACAAGACCCTTTGACTAAGCTTAGAGCTCCGATTGCGACTCCTTCACTAATATCAGCACCAGGAAGAACAATACTGCCTGCACCGATAATAGCGTGACGTCCAATAATTACATTTTTATGTTCCACTTTTGTATAATTTTGCGGTACAGTTGGATTCGTCATAGCATGACCTAAATAATCATCTGATGATGAATATATTGATACTCTAGATGACACACCTGAAAAGTCGCCAAGTTCGATACGAGCTTGACCTATTAATGAGGAAAAACACGCGATATGAACATTTCGACCTAAAATAATCCCCTCTTCGCCAGCTGAGATTACACAAAAATCATCAATTCTGACATTATCTCCAAGGACTATATTTTGAGGGTTATATATTGATACTTTATTTGATACTTTAACATTAACGCCTACTTTTTTTAATCCAAGGTTATAAAGTTCACTTCTCGAATAAAACCCCATATTATCCTCCTTATATTTAAAATACTCTTATTGAAAACAATTCATATTCACACTTGGGCAAGATTATGAAGATCCACTGTCACTAAGGACTCGCGATAGGTAATCGTTATGTCTTCCTACCTTTATTTTTTTCTTTTACTCCCGCTTTAAACGATTTATCTTCGTTCATACCTACATCGAGCAGATAGTGCCGTTGTAGTTAGATAGACCAATGTGAAGGCGTTGCTTCTAACAGCTCTTTCGCATTGAATTTCACTTAACCAATTTAATATTTATCGCAATATATCGAGGCACTGCATCACCAACTTACCCTATCTCTAGGTACCGATAATTTGGCCAGTATAATGTCGCTAAGCACTGAAGTATCTTGTGTTACGTTTCTGTTCGCCTGAGCACTTTTCTTTAATACTGCAGTATCGACACCAAGCAATTCAAAACTAAAGTAATCATTAAGGCTTGTTTAGTCGACCTTGGGCATCTTTAACAATTAAAATGTACTCTACATTCTTTGATAAGATCTTATTTTTACAGCTAATTGCATCCATTGTGATTAAACAACCACCAATATTCAACAAGTTAAGTCATTCAGTGATAGCCGTTATCTAGTTAAACTTTTCAGCCTAAACTAACACTACTCTATTCGCTGCACTAAAGGCGATAGACATGTGGTTCAAGCCTTTGCGCTTTGATTTATCGTTTTTCCATCGATATGTAGTCTCCTTTGCTGACGTCGGACACTTTTCATCCACGTAGCAAAAAAAACTGTAAAATCTCACCTGATATCATTAAAATAACACGCGTAATAGTATCCTGAACCGGAATAGCATTTTCAAAATCATCGTACTTTTTTAACCATTCAAGATGATCGATTCTTAAACCTTCAATCTATTCCCAATTTTCAGCTCCACCAATCACAGTTATAATTGTCAAAAAAATATCTAATAGCTTTTGGTTTATTTTCCAAGCTTGGCATCGATTGATAATTGGCTCAAAAGGCCTAAATCCGTTCACTTTTGTTACTCCCAAATGAGAGTACAGAACTGGCAATATTATTAATTAATAATATTGTCTAAAATGATTCACTTAGATTAATGCTTCCCCCTTTGAAGCCCTTGCCACATAAGGGTATTATGATCTTACTCTGGATATTAATCACTTTACTTTAGAAGTTAGGCTATATCTTTTTCAAGCTCTACGTTATTCAGCCCTACAGATATCGATTCTTTAATTATTTTAGATATCACAACAACCTGCATTTCACTTAAGCTTGTGTATAAGGGTAAACAAAGGATTCTTGATGATATATCCCTAGAACAATCACAACTGACTTGCGGTTGTAGATATTTAATGGTGTCTAAACTCGGATGAAAATATCGTCTAGGATGAACATTAATCAACTTTAATTTTTCTAGTATATCTAAAACTTGTTTTTCATTCTTTAATAATACCGGCATATAAGAAACACTTTCAGTACTTTTTGAATTCGTTATCTGAAAATCGACGAAGCCATTAAGTTCCGATTTATAGATTTCAATTAACTTTCGTTGTTGTTCTGTAATATAATCTATATCATCAAGAACACATAGACCCATCGCAGCTTCAAATTCATTCATTTTAGCATTAGTACCGACGTCACCAATTCTATCACTGCTTACAATTCCAAAATTAATTAACTCCCTTACTTTGTCTGCTACATCATCATCGTTAGTGATAACAGCACCACCTTCGATAGAATGAAACAATTTTGTAGCATGGAAACTAACGGTACTAATATCGCCATAATTAAATATACTTTTATTATTATATCTAATACCAAATGCATGAGCGGCATCGTAAATAACTTTTAGCTTATGCTTATCAGCTATTGCTTGTATTTTTTCTACTTCACACGCATTGCCAAATACATGTACTGGTAATATTGCTGATGTTTCAGATGTTATTTTCTGTTCAATAAGTTCAGGTACAATGTTAAATGTTTCTTTATTTATATCCGCAAAAATAGGGGTTAAACCTTCCCACACTAAAGTGCTTGTAGTTGCAATAAAACTAAAAGGTGTTGTAATAACTTCTCCCTTCAATTTCATTGCCTTATAGGCTAACTGCAGCGCTAATGACCCATTGGCTACAAGAATAAGATTCTTAACTCCTAAATGTTCTTTCAAGCGTTGCTCTAACTCTTGTACCAGAAAACCATTATTTGTTAACCAGCCCGACTCATAAATACGATCAACATATTTTTTATACTTATCTATAGGAGGCAAATAAGCTTTGGTTACTGGAATCATGATGTTTCCTCAACTAGGCTTAATAAATATTTACCATAGCTATTTTTACTCATTAATTTGCCACTTTTAATAATTTCACTACATGTTAGCCAACCATTTCTAAAAGCAATCTCTTCTAAACAGGCAATTTTGTACCCTTGACGTTTTTCTATTGTTTCTACAAATTGAGCAGCTTCCAATAAACTTTCATATGTACCAGTATCTAGCCAAGCAAATCCGCGACCTAACATTTCAACATTTAACATGTTTCGCTCCAGATACATTTGATTAATGCTAGTTATCTCAAGTTCCCCTCTTTCTGATGGTTTAACTTCTTTAGCAAATTTTATAACTTGATTGTCATAGAAATAAAGCCCTGTCACTGCATAATGACTTTTGGGATGTTTTGGTTTTTCTTCAATAGACAATACTCTACGGTTTTCATCAAATTCAACTACTCCAAAACGCTCTGGATCTTTCACTTGATAACCAAAAACTGTCGCACCATATTCCCGCTGTGTTGCAGCAATTAGTTTTGGGCTAAATGTCTGACCATAAAAAATATTATCGCCAAGAAGTAAGCAAACACTTTCCTCACCAATAAACTTTTCACCAATAATGAATGCTTGCGCTAGACCTTCTGGTTTTTCCTGTACAGCATATTCAAGCTGAATGCCATACTGGCTACCATCTCCCAATAAACGTTTAAAGCTTTCATTATCTTCAGGAGTTGTAATAATTAATATCTCACGAATCCCCGCCAGCATTAAAACTGAAAGTGGGTAATAAATCATCGGTTTATCATAAACGGGAAGTAGTTGCTTAGAAACACCCATTGTTATTGGATATAATCTAGAACCAGAACCTCCAGCAAGAATAATTCCTTTCATCTTATTTTTCCTTACTATTTTCAGATGCGCCTAGTCGTTCAAGACTATATGAACCATCTAGTACACGAGACCACCATGTTTTATTATTTAAATACCATTCAACTGTACTTCTAATACCTGATTCGAACGTTTCCTTTGGTGTCCAACCAAGTTCACGCTCAATCTTTGATGCATCTATTGCGTACCGAACATCATGTCCAGGTCGGTCTGTTACGTAAGTAATTAAATCTTGATAGTTAGTAACACCGTTTGGTTTATTTGGCACTAACTCTTCAAGTAAATTACAAATAGTTTTCACAACATCGATGTTTGCTTTCTCGTTATGACCACCAATATTGTAGGTTTCTCCTACCTCACCTTCAGTAACTACTTTATATAACGCACGAGCATGATCCTCAACAAACAGCCAGTCTCGGATCTGCATGCCATTACCATAAACAGGCAAAGGTTTACCCTCGACTGCATTTAAAATAACTAACGGGATTAGTTTTTCAGGGAAATGGTAAGGGCCATAGTTATTCGAGCAATTAGTTACCAAGGTTGGTAGACCATAGGTTCGCTGCCATGCGCGAACTAAATGGTCACTTGATGCTTTTGACGCTGAATAAGGGCTACTTGGTTCATATGATGTTGTTTCTGTAAATAAGTCATCCGTTCCTTCTAAATCGCCATATACTTCATCAGTAGAGATATGGTGGAAACGAAATGCATCCTTACGAATTTTTTCAAGCTTATTCCAGTAAGAACGTGTCGCTTCAAGTAAGGTATACGTACCAACAATGTTGGTTTCAATAAATGCTGCGGGACCATCAATTGAACGGTCTACATGCGACTCTGCTGCCAAGTGCATTACGGCATCAGGCTGATATTCCGAAAACACTCTATCTAGCTCTTCACGGCTGCAAATATCGACTTGTTCAAACACATAGCGGTCATTGTTTTCAATATCAACTAATGACTCTAAGTTGCCAGCATAGGTTAATTTATCTACATTGATGATACTGTCATTTGTGTTGTTGATAACATGACGAATAACAGCTGAGCCGATAAAACCAGCACCGCCAGTAACGAGGATTTTCATACTTTTCTCTTGTATTAAATTCTAAAATTAACTCACGAAAGCGAGTATATAAATGAAGATTAACTGATATTATTCATTTTTATATCTCAGTGATGTTTATACCACTGAGACATATTTTATCTATTTTGAGACATTCCATATCGGACAATCCCTTGTACAGCCTAGCTATTACGGGTTTTTAGTAACAGGCCCCAATAGGTTATGATTTATCACTCTCGTAGCTATAGTTATAATAACCATACCCATAAGACGCACTGGCTTTCTTCTCAACCGCATTCAGAATAAAGCCTTTCACTTCAATCCCAGCCATTTCAAAGCGATGCCTTGCAACTTCAATTTCTTTTACCGAATTCTGACCAAAGCGGCCGACCATTAAGGTTGTGCCCACCAATGCGCCAACAATGCTTGGGTCTGTTACTGCCAGTACCGGTGGTGTATCAATCAACACTAAATCATATTCACTTGATGCCCAAGTGATAAAGTCAGCAAAGCGTGGGTGCATTAATAGTTCAGACGGGTTCGGTGGTACTTGCCCACGAGTAATAATATCGAGGTTGTCAATACCTGATGTTTTGATCACATCTTTGGGTTCTAATTTACCCGACAGCATTTCTGATAAACCGTTCTCCCAGGCCAGATTAAAGTGGCGCTGTAGGTAACCTTTACGCATGTCACCATCGACCAGCAGTACTTTTTGCCCCGTTTTTGCAATCACAGCCGCAAAGTTAACCGATACAAATGACTTACCAATGCCAGGTGCCGGACCCGAGATCATCACTACATTGTTTTTCGCTTCCATCATGGCAAAGTGCATGCTGGTACGTAGGCCACGTAATGCTTCAATCGCTAAATCCGCTGGGTTAGATTCTGCTAACAAGGTTTCATGTAATTCAAAATGCTTCTTACGCTTATTGTGCTTAACCTTAACGTCCATCTCAGCTTGCCAATCTGACATTGGGATGCTGGCATAAACGGGTAGCCCTAATGCTTCAATCTCATCCGGGTTTTCGACCCCTTTATGCAACGCAGCGCGCACCAACACAACAGCTACCGCTAACATGGCACCCAGTAACGTCGCTAATACTACAATCAGTGACTTTTTCGGTTTAACCGCGTTGCTATACGCTTGTGCTTTATCGAGAATACGTACATTACCTACGGTACCGGCTTTTAAAATATTCAGCTCTTGCACCTTGTTTAATAACTGAATATAAATCTGTTGATTCACTTCAACATCACGCTTCATGCGCAATACGTCACGCTGGGTTCTTGGTAATTTTTGAACTTGTGCATTCAGCTCGTTTTGTTTCGCCAATAACACTTGGCGTTTATCTAACAGCGATTTATAAGCCGGATGATCCTTGGTAAAACGTTGGCTTATTTCACTTTCTTTAAAGGTTAACTCGTTTAACTTTGACTCTAACGCCACCATCACTTTTAAGGTAGATGCGGCTTCTAAGCCTAAGTCGATTGAGTCGTTGTCTTGGCGAAAACGGTTCAGCCTATCTTCAGCCGCGGTTAACTCAATTTTAATGTTGGGTAAATGACCTTGTAAAAATGCCAGGCTTTTTTCTGCTTCTGCCGAATTACGTTGTACATTTTGTAAGAAGTAGTTTTGACTTATATCATTCAGAATATCTTCAATTAAGGTTTTATCTTCACCATTGAATGACAGTTGCAAAATACCAGTTTGTTTACCACGTTCGCTTACCGATAAATCCCGCTGTAGCCATTGAATGGCATCGAGTTTAGATTGTTTAATTACCGAAAACTCATCGGCGTTGTTACCCACCAAGGCTTGCACAAATAAACGATAATCATTGCTTTGGGCTAATTCACCCACAACACCGGATAAAATCTTGCGCTCATTACCGTCATATAATGAATAAGCACCGTTACTGGCATCATCAATGATTAGAGTAAATGCCGGTGAAGCATAACTTGGAATTTCAAAACGGCTAATGACGATGTCATTCTGTTGACCGCTCATACGTGCTAGCCCTTTACCGACCACAGGCAGGTATTTAGGCACACCAAACGTGGTTAAATTGAGTTTTTCAACGGTTTGGCTTAAGATCATACGGGATTTAATGATCTCAATTTCGGTAGACGAAGAAGACTCACTGGAAAACATATCGCCCATGTCACCAACAAGGGCAGACATACCACTACTTTTTTGTTCGACTTGGATCAAGGCATCAGCTTTATAAATCGGTGTCGCTAATAACGCATAACTAATACCAAATACAGCAAAGATAATGGTAACAGCAATAATGCTCCAACCCGCATCGAGTAATATGCCGAATAACTTGCCTAAATCGATTTCGTCCGCATCACCGCTTGGTGACGCCTGCGATTTGTTGCTCTGATTAAGAGTATTGCTGTTCATAATAGTGATCTAATTCCAATGTTTAAATTTAAGCGCTAAAAAGCGAGATTGTTGAGCAATCTCGCTTTACTAACATATCTTGTATTAAGCTAATTGCTTTTAACCTAGCTGCGATTAACCTAGCTACTCTTAGCCGAGTTACTTTTAACCTAGTTTTTGGGCCCAAGCTTTTGCCGAGGCTTCAATCAGCTTGTAAGCATGATCAAACGCTTCTTTACGCTGGCGGTACGGGTCAGGAATGTCTTGCTTTTGCAGCCACTGACTAAACAACATGGTTTTACCACGTGCTTCTGGGGCAATATTTGTTACCGCGTTGATATGCCCTTGTTCCATGACTAAGATCAAATCAAACTCACGACACAAGGCCGAGGTTAACTGCCGGCCTTGATGACCCGCTAAACTAATACCGTGTTCCTCTGCAACCTGGCAAGCCAGTTTATCCGCAGGTTTACCCACCAGAGCGCCAACACCGGCAGACTCCACATTTTTATTTGGTAATAACGACTTAAGTAAATACTCGCCTGATGGTGAGCGGCAAATATTACCCACGCACACCACTAAAATATTATTAAACATTACCAGCTCCTCACTCGACTAATGCCTTCAGTAATTTCATTAAACCCTGAGATAGTTGGTAATATCTGACCAATCACACGGTTCCAGCGGGTAATAGGTGCCGCAGTTACATAAACTATATCATAAGGCTGTAATTCAAATTCAGTACCGATAACCAGCGCCGCCGCATTACTAATGTCTAATTGATAAATGTCGGCAATGGTCGTCTTTTTAGCCTGACCAGTATCTGTTGCTACACTATTTGTTGCTACAGTCGCTCGGTTAGCACGGACCACAAAGATACCAGTCGCATCTGCAGCCAGTTGATTAATACCACCTACGCTACTTAATGCTTCGGTAAGGCTCATGCCAGCGCGGTCAATTTTTAATAATTTAGGTTCGTTTACTTCGCCCATTACAAACACTTTTTGGCCATCGTTACGTGGCACATGCACAATATCACCCGGGACTAACAAACGGTTTTGAGTTAAATCACCACGTTGCATCAAGGCATGTAAAGACAATTTTTGCTCAACACCTTGACGGGTTAAGGTGACATTACGCCAGTCGGCATCTTCCGCCAAACCACCGGCATTGTTGACCGCATCAAGTAGTGTTAATGGCACATTAGTAATAAATTGTTGACCAGGCTCATTAACCTCACCGGTAATGTAGGCTTTTTTCGAGCGGAATGCGGCAACGTTAACGTCAACCTGAGGGGTTTCAATATACTTGGCTAGTTTTTTGGTTAACATGGCGCGAATTTCAACCACGGTTTTACCTGCGACCGGCACAAAGCCAATATAGGGATAAAAAATAGTACCGTCGGCATGTACCCAGTTACCCGATTCACTGGCACTACGGTAAGAGCCTGCTGGAATAGTTAATTCAGGGTGGTCCCAAATTGTCACATTTAAAATGTCACCCGCACCAACCCGGTATTCATAAACGGCTAATTTGGCATCTAATTCAGGATTAATTCGCGCACTCAGACGTGGGGCTTTATAACTGGCCATCTTGTCGGCCGTTAACGGATACACATTAACCCGTTCTAAAATATCCACCGTTTCAGTATTATTTGCAGAATCATTCGTATCGTCTAAATTTAGGTAAGCGCCTGGAACGGTACAGCCAGCCAAGATTACCGGTAAGGCAACCGCCACCAGCAATTTTTTATAATGCTTCATATGATCCATTTTTTATTTTTAAAATTGGCGGAATTATACCGCGATGATGAGAACATAACTAAAGTGAGCAAAGCAACGAGACACTAATCACGTTTACAGGTCTCTATTTCCACTTTTATTTTATTCTATTTTAACTAAATATGTTACTTTAGCCATATGCATATTTACGTATATGCGTTAACGGCCTCAAGCTTACACTTCAACTTGTATAGTTAAGCATAAAAAGTACAACAATGAGGTGATTTTCAATGTCAACGCAATACACAATAGAGAGCTTTTATGTTCAGACGTTATGCCATTTTCACTAACAAGTTCCCGATGTTACATAATATAAACTTAATGATCGTTATATTCGTCATGCTGGTAAGTGTTTATCAATTAGTTGAAAATGAACAGCTAGTCTATGCGAACGGTATCGCCTTCGCGTTATTATCGGTGGTCATGTTTGCGCGTGCATCTGATTATAAACGTAAATTTTTAGCGACGAATAAATAGCTTATTGTTAAAAAATGCACGCTACCGCCCTAAGGTAGCAGTACCCCAAGACCGATATTTTTCGCCAATTGTTCATTTCAAGCCAAAATAAAAAGAGTATTAGATAGTATGAATTTCTATCTAATTACTCTTCTTGAATTCAACTTATAAAGTCCGCGCAATATTCGCACAAATAATAAGGTTGAGCAAGTAATGAACATACTCATTATTAGCTATATCTCACAACTATGAAATATAATAAATAAAATTAAAAATAAACATAAAACCACAGATTTAATTACACTTTAATTTGGTTTATGCGCAAAAAAACAGCTATCACTTGATATTGGCAGGTCGTCAACATTAAACATGTAAGCATTTGTAAGAAATACACATACACCCACTTCATAGTTTGCCTATCATGTTCATAAATCAGCCAATAATTGCCATGAGGTTTGACCACTCGCCCAATATTTACGTTCAAACGGCGTTGTTGCTTCTGCTGCCGTATAAGTCTGTAATTCACTCTTAACCTTCGCCAACGCCAACGCACGTTGAAACTCTTGCAAGTACAACGCCCAGTTACTGCGCAGCTCTAATTCACCACCCAATGCTAAGATAGACGGGAATACTGCGGCACCATGCCAGCGACGTTGTAAATGTTTGGCTTTTGGCCAAGGGTTTGGATATAAAATGTAGTGCTTGTGTAACAGCCAACCGGCATCAACCGCTAAACGCCATAGATCGTTTAAATCAACCTGGAATAAATGATAAACCTGACCATCGACTTGGTGCGCATGACGGTGCTGGTCGTTACGATCTAACCGGTCTGCCGATTTATCCATACCAAACACTAAACAGTCAGGATGCAGCTGTGCGATCTTGGCGGTGCTTTCACCCACACCACAGCAAGAATCAAAGATGATTGGACGCGGATCGGCCGCAACAATCGCTTGCATCTGTTTAAAGGCTTCAACAGTATGCTGGCGATACGGTTTACGGAATTTGTGCTTAAGATGTTTTAATACCACTTCATCCAGATGCTCGTTCAAGCCTGTTTGGTTGGTGGTGATCTCGCGAGAGTTGCCAGCGGCTTCGTCTTGCATTGCTTGTTGTTCAGTATTCATTTTTATTACCGATTTTAAATATTAGTGATGACCCCAGCTTCCCTTTCAAAAAAGCTAAGAGCCGACCCCCTACCTCCCCCTATTCTTTATTAATAAAAAGTAAGGGGTGGGCTAGGGAGGGCTTTATATATTTTCAGAATTTACGTCTAAAGTTTTCCGCCATTATAGCTATTTTAAACATAACTTGGTTATTTCTAGCCTACTCATGAGCATTCGGAGATAAGATCGCGATTAATAAGTAACAATTTTCATCCACTCCACCTTGGCAATAGACTAGATGTGTATCACTGGTTCTATAAAATTGCAGTTTATTTACCTGCCATTTCATATCCTCATCAAGTAAATGGATATGCCGTACATCTTCATTCTTTAATGTCGGCATCGTATTGGGATGATCATAAGGAACATCACGGCCAAAGGTATCAGGTAACTGACCTGTTAATTTATAGAGCTTAAAATCACTGACAAGCGAACTAAGCTCTGATTCATTCAATTACTCAATTAAAGGTCTCGATTTAAAGATGCGAATATTATTCGATAAATTCATTTAAATCATCATCGCTAGCTGCAAGTAAATACTCTTCGTTTAATACTGCGAGCTCTTTCAACCTATCTTTAGATAAGCGGAACTTAGCTTGAATTAATTTACTATCAATCAGCTCCAGCATACTCTCAAACATGTCTTTACTTACCATATAACCAGCCGTTTTATTATTCGACAGTACTGCAACAGGCTCTTCTATGAAGTACTGACACGGGTTTTTTCTAACGTCAGTGACTGATACGGTTTTTTCAGCATAAATTGTTTGGATTGTCATAACTACACGCCCCTGCATGATGTGTACTTAATTATGTACTAAATAAAACATTTGCAAAGGTATAGATGTGTTTTAACTTCTTAGCCCTACCCCTTTACTGATCAAGCGGTATACCAATGCATAAAGCACAGCGATAAAACCGATGATGACAGCAAATGAATAGAATAATGGGATGTTGTCGATACCTAAGAAACCATTACGGAATGCACTGACCATATAAATGATTGGATTCACGTGTGAAATGGTTTCCCATACTGGTGGTAACAGTGACGTTGAATAAAACACCCCGCCTAAATAGGTTAACGGCGTTAATACAAACGTGGGGATAATAGAAATATCGTCAAAGCTTTTGGCAAAAATAGCATTTAATAAACCCGCTAATGAAAACAAGATCGACGTAAGTAATAACGTAGCCACGATCACGACTATGCTGTGTATTTGCAAGGGTACAAAAAACAGTGATACGCAAGTCACGATAAAACCGACTAATAAGCCGCGGGTAACACCGCCACCGACATAACCGGCAATAATGATATAAGTCGGTACCGGCGATACTAATAACTCTTCAATATTGCCTTGAAACTTAGCGCTGTAAAACGACGAGGCCACATTCGAATACGAGTTGGTGATCACCGACATCATGATCAAGCCAGGAACGATAAACGCCATGTAGCTAAAGCCTTCCATCTGCCCGACGCGAGAACCGATCAGGTTACCGAAAATGACAAAATATAACGACATGGTGATCGCTGGCGGTACTAAGGTTTGCACCCAAATACGGGTAAAACGGGTGATCTCTTTATTCAGAATACTGTTAAACGCAATTAAATAATTTTGTTTCATTTTAACTAACCTACTCAAATATGGTGCAAACGGCGATACAAATTAGTGGAGAGTTAAATAAAGAAAGACAACTGTTGTTGGCATGGATGCCAACGCAAGCCCCCATGGATGGGTTTACGGCGAGCTCTCGTCTTTACTTAACTCGTGTTAATCTTGAGCTTGACGCCCCTGATCCACGATATCCATAAACAGCGCTTCTAAACGATTCTCTTTATTACGAATACCTTGTATCTGAATATTCATCGTCGCTAATTGCGCAAATAACGAATTCAAACCACGACTCTTCGCCACATCCACTTCTAAGGTATGATCATCCAATAATCGACAGCTGTAACCCTCTAACTCAGGTTTAACTAATTGGCTGTTGATATCTAGCAGGTAGGTCTCACTATTTAGCTTAGATAATAGCGTTTTCATCGAGGTATTCTCAATCAACAGACCTTTATCAATAATACCGATATTACGGCACAGCATTTCTGCTTCTTCTAAATAATGGGTGGTCAGAATAATAGTAATACCCTGCTCATTCTTACGTTTCAAGAATTCCCACATGGTACGGCGTAACTCAATATCAACACCTGCAGTCGGTTCATCTAAAATAAGCAATTGTGGGTTATGTACCAACGCCCGCGCGATCATTAATCGACGCTTCATGCCACCAGATAAATTACGCGCCGTTTCATGGCGTTTATCCCATAACTCCAGTTGTTTCAATAATGCTTCACAGCGAATTAAGGCTTCTTTACGTGGTACACCGTAATAACCCGCTTGATTGACGATAATATTCTCAACCTTTTCAAACGGATTAAAATTAAACTCTTGTGGTACTAAACCAATATGGCTCTTTGCCGCTTCAAGGTCTGTATCAATATCATACCCGAAGATCTTTACTTGCCCGGCGGTTTTATTGACCAGTGAGCTCATCACCCCGATAGTCGTCGACTTACCCGCACCGTTAGGCCCTAATAGCGCATAGAAATCGCCTTTAGCTACCGTCAGATCTATACGTTTAACGGCTTCAACACCGCCTTTATAGACTTTACGTAAACCTTTTATTTCAAGTGCTAACGTCATGTGATGAATAGATCCAGTGAAGAATGGGAGATGAATTATACTGGAATGGTGTAGAAATGCGAGGGTGAACTCTTAACCCTCCCTGTAATCATGGCTCTAAAACTTAAAGACGAGTAAAACGATAACTTAAGAGAGTCGCTTAAAGTAAGATCAGCGGTTGCTGGCAGGGATGCCAGCCCAAGCCTACACGGATGTATTTACGGCGAGCT
The DNA here is from genome assembly GCF_013215705.1 of Moritella sp. GTDB lineage: Bacteria > Pseudomonadota > Gammaproteobacteria > Enterobacterales > Moritellaceae > Moritella. Next base: position 115,389 of record NZ_JABSQR010000012.1, read on the forward strand.
GAACGGTCTTTAAACGACTCGACCAACAAGTACCAACGCTGGTCTTAGAGTTAGAGTTAGAGTTAGAGTTAGAGTTTAACCTTCTAACGGTACCACTTTACCTACGTAAGGTAAGTTACGGTATTTTTGACCGTAGTCGATACCATAACCAACCACGAATTCATCAGGGATCTCAAAACCAACCCAGTCAACCGGTACATTCACTTCACGACGAGACGGTTTGTCTAATAGTGTGGTAATTGTGATTGATTTAGGATCGCGCAGTTCCAGCATGGTTTTAATCTTGCTTAACGTGAAACCAGTATCAATGATGTCTTCAACGATAAGTACATCTTTACCTTTAATGTCGCTATCTAAGTCTTTTAAGATACGCACATCGCGGTTACTTTCCATTGAGTTACCGTAGCTTGATACTGTCATGAAATCTAATTCAACCGGTAAGTTAATGTGACGACACAGATCCGACATATAAATAACCGAACCACGTAATAAACAAACAATGATTAGCGTCTCTGTATCTTTATAATGCGTTTCAATTTGCGTTGCTAACTCTTTTACTTTTGCTTGCACGTCAGCTTCAGTGATCATCACTTCAACAGTGTGTTTCATGTTAATTTCTCCAAACGATTTCAGTACCACCAGCATATTTAACCGGAAAAATACTAATATCTAAAAATGTATGCCCAAAAATAGTCAATAAAAAAGAATGTTATCTTTAAAGTCGATATTTAAAAACTGTAATCATAGCGCTATATATTGCGCATAGTTTAACAGCCTAATAGCGATAGTCGAAATAGTTTCATTAAAATCCATTGAATTTGTAGTGATTAGCATGCTCAACACTGCACCTTAAAAATGTGATTAGTTTCACATTACAGTTGAACTTGGTGTCAGCCTAATGATAACCTTAACAATAAACTAACATTTAACTTTTTTATTAATCGTTTATTATTCATCATTTATTATTTTTGGATGCACATATGGAAATGCCTGCAGTAATCAGACGGCGCACCCGTCTCTCTCCCGAAGCACGTCGTGCACAATTAATGCAGTGTGCAATCGAAGTATTTTCTAAACGTGGCCTCGGCCGTGCTGGTCATGCTGAAATAGCAGAATTAGCGCAAGTCTCCGTCGCCACGGTATTTAACTACTTCAGCAGCAGAGAACAACTGGTTGATCATGTCTTAATACAGATTGAAGACTTCTTCAGCCACATGGTGCGTAAGAACTTTATTGATATTACCGGACAACAAACCAACAGTGCCCATCAAGCTATTCATAATTACTTAGCCGATTTTGTTGATGCTGCGATCAACAATCCACAATTTACCTATATCTGGCTGGAGTGGAGTTCGTCGATTCGTGAGGATACCTGGCCACGTTACCTGGCTTTACTCGATAGCAACATTGCAATTATCAGTAACAAGATCGCACCGGCGATCGCATCTGGTGAAATAAATACGTATTTAACCACCACAGAGTTTGCCCGTAGTCTGTCAAATCAAGGTTATATGATCTTGCAGTTGGTCAATCAACCGCAAGCGATGGACAGAGAAAGTATTATTGCGTTTTTAGAGAAGTACGTGACGTCGGCGTTGGCGAAAGGCTAGGGATAGAGAGGAGAATACCCCCTCCTAACCTGCCCCTCACTTTTTATTGTAGAAAGTAGGGGAGGAACTAGAGAAAGGCTTCGTTTTTAACGTCCCCACCCGGCATAAATCGACTGATCTACATCTAAGTGATCTAGAATACGGGCGACCATCAAATCAATTAAATCATCCAGGGTTTTCGGCTTACGGTAGAAACCCGGTGCCGCTGGCATGATCGTTACCCCTAACCGCGATAATTTCAGCATATTTTCTAAGTGGATCGGTGACAATGGCGTTTCCCGTGGGATCAAGACTAACTGCCCACGCTCTTTTAATACTACGTCAGCAGCGCGTTGTAATAAGTTGGTCGACATACCTTGCGCGACGGCGGCTACCGTCCCCATACTACATGGGCAGATCACCATCTGTTTTGGCGCACCAGAACCCGAAGCCACTGGCGAGAACCAATCTTTACTGCTAGGGACAAATAACTGCCCTGCTTTCGCTTGGTATTTATCGGTTAAAAACGATTGCAGTGCTTTATTGTCTGCAGGCCACTTTTCATCGGTCTCCGTCGCCATGACTATCTTGGCGGCATCCGACATCAACAAATGTACTTGTACATCTGCCGCTAGTAATAACTCTAATAAACGTATCGCATATTGCGAGCCGGACGCGCCACTGATACCTAAGGTAATACGTTTACTAAATTGGTGCGCTTTAGTTTGCATGGACATCATGATCCTTGTTCTTATAATTCATCATTGCTAATTTTTCTATTTCTATTTAATTTATTGGATTTAACTAACATGCTATTTTGATTTAGCCCATTTGATTTAACGGATCATAACTGCGCTAACAATTTATCATGAATACCAGCAAAACTACCATTACTCATAATTAATACATGGCAAGGTTCATTCCGTGCATGCGCGCGCTTGCTGATCTCGCCAATCAATGTATCAATGTGCTGATGGATAACCGCTTTATCACTGTTATCAACATCCACGCTCGCACCCTGTCTCAAACTATGCTCAGTACACAGCTCATCAGCAACAGGCTGTAGCGCCCAATCTAACCCTTCCGGTTGGTATAACAGTACATCGTCAGCCAGTGTTAACGATTGTGCTAACGCTTGTTGATGCGTGCCCATGCGCATGGTATTCGAACGTGGCTCTAATACCGCAATAATACGTTCATGACCAACAGCAGCACGTAATCCCGCTAATGTAGTAGCGATCGCAGTGGGGTGATGAGCAAAGTCATCATAGACCCGGATACCCTGCACTTCACCTTTAACTTCCATACGTCGTTTTGGGGTTTTGAACTCCCCTAGCCCAGCAATTGCTTGGCTTAATTCAACGCCCGCATAATGCGCAGCGGCGATCGCCATCATGCCATTTTGTAAATTATGCTCGCCAATCAAATTCCAATTAACCACGCCCGCTAATTCGCCTTTACAGTAAACTTCAAATTGACTGGCATCAGCACGTAATTTCTTCGCTTGCCAATGGCTACCATCAGACCCGGGCTTTTTATCCCCTAAAGACAAACGCTGCACCGGTGTCCAGCAACCTTGGGCTTTGACTTCATCCAATGCCGGTACATTATCAGGCATTAAGATCAGGCCATTACTGGGTACCGTTCTGACTACGTGATGGAATTGCCGTTGGATCGCAGCTAAATCAGGGAAGATATCCGCGTGATCATATTCAAGATTATTCATGATCAGGGTATTTGGTTGATAGTGCACAAACTTAGCGCGTTTATCAAAAAAGGCGGTATCGTATTCATCAGCTTCGATAACAAAAAAGTAACCACCGCCCAAACGCGCCGATTCAGTAAAGTTCTGTGGTACCCCGCCAATTAAGAACCCCGGATCTAACCCGGCATATTCTAAGATCCATGCGACCATAGCCGCCGTTGTGGTTTTGCCATGAGTACCAGAAGCTGCGATCACATAGCGATGTTGTAATAAATGTGTCGATAACCACTGTGGTCCTGAGGTATACGCTAACTTGCGGTTTAACATGTATTCGACACAAGGATTACCGCGAGACATGGCATTACCGACAATCACCATATCTGGTGCCGGATCAAGCTGGCTGGGATCATAACCTTCAATCAGTTCGATACCTTGCGCTTCTAACTGGGTGCTCATTGGCGGATACACATTGGCATCTGACCCCGTGACTTTGTACCCCAGCTGTTTAGCCAGTACCGCAATGCCACCCATGAAAGTGCCACAAATACCGAGAATATGTATATGTTTAGACATCAGATTACCTTTTTGAACGAAATTTATGATGCACGCGGTTGATCGTCACACCGATAATGACACCAAACAGCAAGAGCAACAGAAACAAGATTAAAATAGAAATAGTGGCATCAAACTGGAAAATAGTGAAAGTTTTAAGCATTTGTTGATAACCAAAATGCAACTGTAAAAATCCCACTGGTTTGTTGTCCGCTAATATCGGTCTTAAATAAACACGTACTCCCGTTGGCGCGACATAGTGTTTGTTCGCCATTAACGCTTCGACATAATCGTCTTGTGACGAATTTAATAATTTACCATTTTCAGAAAAAATATGCAGGCTAGTCACATATTGATTTTCGCTTACCTCATCCACCAGCTGTTGCAGCTGTTTTTTGCTGTTAATACGGATAATACGATCAGTCGAGCTACGCGCTACAATCAGATTAGCCGCCATTTTCGTCGGATAATCCAATAATGAATGCACCAATATATCGACTTGTTGATAACGAGACGCCGTGACATTGTTATATAACGAGATGGCAATGAAAATGAAAAATGTGCTCAGACTTAATGCGATCAGCAATGAGGTTTGCCCTTTCAGAAATTTATTCCGGCGATTAGACTTATTATCCTCAGTGCCTGGGCTGTCTTTGCTCACCTGATGCGTAGCTAAGTGCGGTTCATGCCCAGCGATCGCTGTGTCTGCAGGCTTGTCATTATTCTTAGTTTTAACCACAACGAACTCCTTTCTGAATAGCGTAATTACGAATCGCAATTTTAAGTCGAATGCGTTATCTTTGCTAGTAGTAACCTATCGATTACAAGGATTAGTAGCAAAATGACTCAACTCGCTGAGACTTTATTTAGTAATACCCCGCCAATAGCATGGCAACAATTGTTAACCTTGCAAAGCACCGAAATCAAACAAGTCACTTACTGTCAGGGTCAATTTAATATTTCTGCGCAAGAACGGCAAGTGATGAATAAGAGTAATAGTCATTATCTCACCTTAATCGGCCCGACTATAGCCAGTGATGCCTTACTCAATTTATTGTCCGCATTAAGTCAGCTACAAGTATCCGCGCAAAGCAGCGGTGATATTATCATTTATCCACCAGCGACCTATTCATTAGAAAATAGCCCATTAACCCACGATGCTTCGGCGGACACTCAAGCCTGCACGCAGGGCAATATCATTGTTTTAGGTTTTGCTGAACTATTCACCGAACTTTCAGCTAAGCTCTTAAATAAACAGCGCCAGCAATTTAACGATACATTAACGAGCTGGAGTAACGATTACCACATTGATTATGCACTTAGTCAAACATTACCGAGTTTAAAGCAACCCGGCGTGGTATTAATGGATATGGATTCAACCACCATTCAGATTGAATGTATTGATGAGATCGCCAAGCTAGCGGGTGTCGGCGAGCAAGTTGCCGCAGTGACAGCCAAGGCAATGAATGGCGAATTAGATTTTTCAGCAAGCTTACGTTCACGTGTTGCCACACTGACTAACTGCCCTGAAGCGGTTTTAACCCAAGTTGCTGATGCGATGCCGCTGATGCCAGGGCTAGAGTTACTCATTGCTACCTTACACCAAGCCAATTGGAAAGTAGCTATTGCATCGGGGGGGTTTACTTATTTTGCCGAGCGTTTGCAAGCCGATCTCGGTTTTGATGCCGTTTATGCCAATGAGCTAGAGATAATCGATGGTTTCTTAACGGGTAAGGTCATTGGCGATATTGTCGATGCACAGGTAAAAGCCGATACACTGCAAGCCTTAGCACAGCAATATCAGATAGCGCCACAACAAACCGTGGCAATTGGCGATGGTGCCAATGATTTAATCATGCTTAAGAGTGCGGCGTTAGGGGTCGCGATCCATGCTAAACCGATTGTCCAGCAACAAGCACAAGTGGCATTGAATCATCACGATTTAGAAGGCTTAGTCGGATTATTACAGGCGGCAAACTGTGTCGAGGCCAGTTGGTCTTAGTGCTGTTAATAAATCGACCTTAGTACTGTTAATAAATAGACCTTAGTACTAATAGCAAATTGGGTACGCCCACGTTGATGATACTTAAATGAAACTAAGTACAACGTGGGCACGGTTTGCTAACGCATGCGCCGCAGACCAAGTCGATACAATAACTCCTCTGACACGTCAATCAAGTCAACCACACCCCGTACGCTCCACAGTTCATCTTCCAGTTTTTGCGCTCTGTGTACTGCATAATGGCTGACATAGTTAAGTTCTTTTTCAATGTATTCCATATCCGGCCGGCCAGTACGTGACAACATCAATTGAATAGCAAAGAAAGTGCCTTTTTGTAAACTATGGCTAATAAATTGGCGGCGTTCATGGTCATCACTAAAGTCTTTTTCAAATCGCGTGTTAACCTCACCGTCACTTGCCGCAACGGTAATATAAAGTACCTGCTGCCAAGGCCGATAAGTCGACTTTAAACCTGCTAATGCCTCATCAAAAACCTGCTTAATACGGCTGTCCGCAAACAAAGGATAAAGGTTATAGGGCGCTTCAGGTTGGCCAAATAGTTCAAACAAGGGTAATAAGCTATTTTTATTCTGACTAATGCCGATCCTATCTACCTGATAACTGTTGTTTACCTTATGGATATACAGGGGCACGCTCGCCAAATTATGGCAATACATATTCCGTAATACCGCAGTGACACCCGGTGATTGACTCGGTTCTGGCATACTTTTTAACTTATCTTTATTACTGCTAATTAACAAATTAAAAAACTGACAACCAATATGACTGTCTTTATCACCGGCGATCTGCAGGTGCAACACAGTGTTGGCTTTATTACAGCCAACCACACTGTAGGGTAAATCAACCAGGGTCACTTTCTTGGATAGTTTTTGCAGCATAGGTAATTCAAGGTAAATACGCTGGCCGATCTGGACATCCAGGGGCTCCTCTAACTCGATCTGCAAGCCTTCGGTAGAAAAATCATTGCTCCAGCCTTTCATACTACGCTCAGAATTACTGGCTATAATTGCGGTTTTATAACTGAATCTTGCTTCTTTGCGTAATTGTACAAATTTGAACTGGGATAAAACTGCGCTTTGATTCGCCACGGGTAGGCGATATTGGTGCAGTTGATTAAAGTCACTGCCCTGCTGCGTATACGCCTTATAGTCATTCAAAATGTGTTCATTGGTAATATCTTGCAGTAACCCGACCCAACGAATATGTTGTAATGCTGCAAGCGTTCTCGAGCCGAGTGGCTGCTGCTGACTTTCTGCGCCGAGCAAATGTTTGTTTTCATCAAATACAGACGGGTTTAACGATAGCTTGAATACCCGAAAATTAGGCCGCTGACAAGCAAACGATAAAAACAAGGCTTTTAAACCCGATGTGGCCAGGCTAAGCGCATCTGCCGCATAAAAATACAGTCGGCCGTTTTGGCTATAATAAAAGCTGTAGATGGTCGTTTCAATACGTTGCTGCGCTTGTAGCAAAGCTTGCATCCAAGGGGTTTGCCAGCATGCTTCTAACTGACTCTTAGACTCTTCATTGACCCAATAATCATACACACCACGGTTATTTTCATTCAATAATAAATAACTCAACACGGGCTTATCATCAGCTGTTACATATAGCGGCAAACCAGACATACGCGGTAAAAAGAATTGTTCATAGCCTTTGACGACCACATTCTCTTCCTGATAACGGACGTTAACTTTATATTTACTCTTATTTTGGGTGATCAACTTACTAATAAAAACATCTAATTCGTTGTTATCATCAATACGCATTAAACGTAAATAATCACATTTATCTTCTTCGTCTACCCCCATCAGCTTGTAAGCAAAAAAGTCTCGCAGCAAGTGATTGGCATATTCCTGGCGTAAACTAAAAAAGTTCACACTGACTAGACTACCAACGGCAATATTATGGTCTTTATCAATTTTAACTTTAATGCCACTGGTTGATATATCCGATGTCATTGCATCGACAAGGCGATCGCCAAACCGCAGTTTTATCCCCGAACTATAATGCATACGTTCTTCGTTACGGATAAAATAAGACGCATACTGGACTGGTTCAACGGTAAACGGGGCGGCCGGGTCCATCACTGCAACATCACGTTCAGCGGCGGGTTTACTGCGTTCACTTTGATGGTAAGCTAATACTTCTTCGTAGATACCTAAGGTATAATGACCCTGGTGCTGACCTAGCAGGGTTTCTAATAATTTAATTTCGGTCGGCGTAATGTGATGTAAAATACCGTCGTATTCATAACCGGTCACATCACTATTCGCGCGTTGGCGAAAATCAAGGATACGGCGAGTCGGCGCAGAAAGGCGCTTGACCTCCATCTTGATCAAAAAACGTGTACTCTTGCTTTGAGCTTCCGTCAACTGTTCCAACAAACGGTTAAAGTCAGGTTCATAATACAAGGTTGTTAATTTTTTAATTACGTCGGCGTAATTAGATAATTCCATGTGCTTGATCACTGCTCAAATTTGAAAATGGATACCATTACGGTTAGCGATAGTACGATAAAATGCATAGCCAAACCGTCAATAAATAGATAATAACGTTAACTAAGCAAAATAAGTGCCATTTAACAGACTATTTTCTTTCTTTTTTGATGATGTTCATTTTTTATCGCGTACATTTCATTATCTGCCCTCGTCAATAGCTCATCAGCACTCATATTTGAGTGATAAACACTATAACCAATGCTAATACCGATAGATACATTACACACGGTCAAGGCAAATGATTGCAATAAAGTGCGTTCAATCTTGTCACTTAGCAGTGCTGCATACTGCAGATCAGCATTCGGCAGTAAGATCACAAATTCATCACCGCCTAAACGTATTAATAGCTCACCAGGCGCGCCGAGTAAACGAGAAATGCGCAGCGCAACGGCAATTAATAGTTCATCCCCTGCCGCATGGCCATAGCGATCGTTGACCTGCTTAAAGCGGTCTAGATCCATAAACAATAATACCGGACTAATCTTACCGGTTTTAGCCAGAGGCAAAATATGTTCGAGGGTATCCATGAGCAGCGCCCGATTCGCTAATCCTGTTAAGTTATCATGCATTGCCGCATACCGTACATGTTGCTCCGCGCGTTTTCTTTCCAGTACCTCGCGTTTTAAGCGTTGATTAATCATCAACAAATAACATAACCATAAGCCATTAAATAGCAACGTCGCGACAATCACCTTTAACCAGACACCCCACACCTGCCAGTCTATTTTCGCCCGTGGGGGAATATAAATAAATTGACTGAAATCACTGCCTTTGGCAATTAAATCAAAATCAATCAACTGCTGTTGCATATCCCGCAAATGCTGTTGATTGATATAACCAAGTGGCACAAAATCTGGCAAGATAAAATCCCGCATGGTAATTAACTGGTATTTCATTTTATTACGCGATGACAAGGACGGTAACTGACTTAAACCGAGCAGTACATCGAGCGTTTCTTCAGTATGGGTTAAGGCATATTCCCAGCCTTGTAATACCGCCGCTCGCACCGCAGCAACACGTTCAGGGTTGGCGTTGGCTTCTTCACTATAGAAATCGATGCCATACTCTTTGGGCATGAAAATAATCGGATCAACCCCCTGACGCACTACATTATAAGGACCACTGGTTAAATTAATGCTTAAGGCGTCGAATTGATTATTCACCAAGGTGGTAATATCCCGCGTCACCGACGGCGATGAGATATTAATGGATTGGATATGGTATTTACGTAATAAACTGATCACTTCAATATCTTGAAGTTCGGGTAATAACAATACCCGTTTATCATTTAAGTCCGCTAACTTATCAATACCCTTGTTTTTTAGTACCAATAGCGCCGCCGGAGAATGCTGAAATAGCACCGCAACTGCAACCAATGCTCGGCCATTACCTTTTTCAATCAAGACATCGGCATTGCTGACACCGTATTCAGCGTCACCGTCATCCACGGCTTGGGTGATTGATTGGCGAGAGCGCGATAAACGTAAATCAACGTCGAGTCCTTGCTGCTTAAAAAAACCTTTATGCAGAGCCATATAATAACCAGCCGATTGGACCATCGTGGTCGGCGGCAACAAAATACGAACATGCTCAACGTTATGCTCGGCGCGCACTGCAAAAGAGATGCTCCCGAAATACAGCGGCAGGATGATAAAAATAGTGTATTTAATTAAAGTCACTGGGAATAAAACAATCCATTGTTTATAGTGTGTCGCTATTTTGCCAATTAGTTAAATCGAAAGCAAAATTTCATTGCGAACAATGACCTAGCGACAACTAATTCACGACGTCTCTCCAGAGTAATGATGACATTTTGTCGCATTTTAAAGACAAAGCCATTATAAGTGGTCATGAAACAAGTAAAAAAAAGCCTGTAATATCATAATTACAGGCTTTTAATCTTAATTTGTCTAGTCTGGAATGTGTATCCCATTTATGTCATCAAGGATGAAACAATGTTAGCTAATGCGTTTATATTTAATACGGTGTGGTTGCATCGCTTCAGGCCCTAGGGTTTTCTTCAACCATGCTTCGTAATCTGTGTAGTTACCTTCGTAGAAGTTCACTTGGCCTTCATCACGGTAATCTAAGATATGGGTAGCGATACGATCGAGGAACCAACGGTCATGGGAAATAACCATGGCACAACCGGGGAACTCGAGAATAGCTTCTTCAAGTGCACGTAATGTCTCGATATCCAAGTCATTGGTTGGCTCATCCAGCAGTAATACGTTACCACCGGCCTGTAACAATTTAGCTAAATGCAAACGACCACGCTCACCACCAGAGAGCTGACCGACACGTTTTTGCTGATCGGTGCCTTTGAAGTTAAAACGGCTGCAATAAGCGCGTGATGACATTTCAAAGTTACCGATTTTGATCGTATCCAGGCCATCGGATAATTCTTGCCAAACGGTGTTATCGCCGTTCATGTGATCACGGAACTGATCAACACTGGCAAGTTTCACACTTTCACCCACAGAAATAGACCCTGAGTCTGGTGATTCGCTGCCATCTAGCATTTTAAACAGCGTGGATTTACCTGCACCATTGGGACCGATAATACCGACGATAGCGCCTTTTGGCATCGAGAATGATAAGTCATCAATTAACACCCGACCATCATAGGCTTTACATAAGTTTTCAACTTCAATTACTTTGTCGCCTAAACGCTCGCCCGGTGGGATGTACAGTTCATTGGTTTCGTTACGACGTTGGTAATCTGACTGGTTCAGTTCTTCAAAACGCGCCATACGCGCTTTACTTTTCGCCTGACGACCTTTTGGATTTGAACGTACCCATTCCAATTCTTTCTCAATCGATTTTTTGCGGGCACTTTCTTTTGATGATTCTTGTGCTAAGCGGGCATCTTTTTGCTCTAACCATGAAGAATAGTTACCTTCCCATGGAATACCTTCACCACGGTCAAGCTCTAAGATCCAACCGGCGACATTATCCAGGAAATATCTATCATGGGTGATCGCCACAACAGTACCTTCATAATCATGGAGGAAGCGTTCTAACCAAGCCACAGATTCTGCATCCAAATGGTTGGTTGGTTCGTCAAGTAGTAGCATGTCGGGTTTTTCAAGTAACAAACGACAGATAGCAACACGGCGACGCTCACCACCCGATAGGAGTTTAATTTTTTTGTCCCATTCAGGTAAACGTAATGCATCGGCAGCACGCTCTAGTTGGTTTTCGATGTTGTGACCATCGTGTGCTTGAATGATAGCTTCGAATTTTTCTTGTTTCTTGGCTAGCTTATCAAAATCTGCATCCGGTTCTGCGTAATCGGCATAAACTTGGTCAAGACCAGCCATTGCATCTTTAAGTTCTGAAATCGCTTCTTCAACGACTTCACGCACTGTCTTTTCTAGATCCAATACTGGTTCTTGCGGCAAGTAACCGATTTTAGTGCCAGCAAGCGGACGCGCTTCACCTTCAAAATCTTTATCTACGCCAGCCATAATACGTAACAGGCTTGATTTACCAGAGCCGTTTAAACCCAATACGCCGATCTTAGCGCCAGGATAGAAACTGAGTGAGATATCTTTAAGAATGTGACGCTTCGGGGGCACAATTTTGCCAACACGATGCATCGAATAAATAAACTGAGGACCAGCCATTATGTTCTCTTTTAACAAGGAATAAGGAATGTGGGATTAGTGTAAACCTTGCATGCGGTTGATACAAGTATTCATCAGCACCACACAGGAGAGCAGTGATATTCAGCACTATATGTAGAACACAAAGTACAGAGTAAAGCAGAGATAAAAATGCCCACCAATTTGCATTGGTGGGCATTGTTCAACAATAAGTTGTATTAGTCTTCGATTAACACAGACTCTAATGCCATGATGATCATGTCATTGAAGGTTAATTGACGTTCTTCAGCAGTCGTTACTTCACCGGTACGGATGTGATCAGACACAGTACAGATACAGATAGCATTTGCGCCGAATTCAGCCGCCACGCCGTATAGACCAGCCGCTTCCATTTCTACGCCAAGTACACCTAATTTTTCCATTGAATCAAATAATTCTGGTTTTGGTGTATAGAATAAATCAGCAGAGAAGATGTTACCTACTTTCACATCGATTTTACAGGCTTTAGCAGCACGGGTTACTTTGCTTAGCAGTTCCCATGATGCGATTGCTGCGAAATCATAACCGTCAAAACGTGCACGGTTAACAGCAGAATCGGTACAGGCACCCATGCCGATCACAACGTCACGTACTTTAACGTCAGTGCTGATCGCGCCACAGCTACCAATACGGATAAGGTTTTTAACACCGAATTCAGTAATTAATTCTTTGGCATAGATAGAACAAGATGGGATACCCATACCTGAACCCATCACCGAGATACGTTTACCTTTGTAAGTACCCGTGAAACCTAACATGTTACGCACGTCATTGACTTGTTTAACGTCTTCTAAAAATGTTTCTGCGATATATTTAGCGCGTAGCGGATCACCTGGGAATAATACCGTTTCAGCGAAATCACCTTTTTCTGCATTAATATGTGGAGTTGCCATTATTGTTACCTTATTATTTTTTGAAATGTTCAACATTCTATAGTTGAGCAGCGTTATTTATAGTAATTTTCGAGCGAAAATACCCGCCCGATATATAAAATCATGGTTGTTATAACATCAGTGTTTATAAAAAACTGGTACCGTAATCAAGTTTTGGTAACCCGTGATACGCCGCGATTGACTGACCAATATCGGCAAATGTTTCACGTAAACCCAGTGGCCCTTTTGGTACATTGTGACCATAAAATATGACGGGGATATGTTCACGGGTATGGTCCGTACCTGGCGCGGTTGGATCACAACCGTGATCGGCGGTTAATACCAGCACATCACCTTCATCTAGAATGGCTAATAACTCAGGTAAACGCGTATCAAAATACTCTAGCCCTTTTGCATAACCAGCGACATCGCGGCGGTGACCCCATGATGAATCAAAATCAACAAAGTTAGTGAATACGATGGTCTGATCACCGGCTTGCTTAACCTGCTCTAACGTCAGGTCAAATAGCGCTTCCAGCCCCGTAGCTTTGACTTTTTTAGTAATACCTTGGTGAGCATAAATATCGGCAATTTTACCCACACTCACCACTTCACCACCCGACTCAACCATACGATCAAGTAAGGTTGGCGCTGGCGGTAATACCGAATAATCACGGCGATTACCAGTACGGGCGAAATCGCTCTTATCATTACCGATAAATGGACGGGCAATAACACGACCAATGTTGTACGGTTCTAATAATTCACGGGCTAATTCGCATAACTTAAGTAAGCGCTCAAGACCAAAGGTTTCTTCGTGACAAGCAATTTGGAATACGCTGTCTGCCGAGGTATAGAAAATTGGTTTGCCAGACGCCATGTGCTCTGCGCCCAACAGATCTAAGATCTCAGTACCAGAAGAATGGCAGTTACCTAAATAACCCGGTAAGTCTGCTTGTTCAACTAACTGATCCAGTAATTCTTGTGGGAAGCTGTTTTCAGTATCAGAGAAATACCCCCAATCAAACAGTACGGGTACACCGGCAATTTCCCAGTGGCCACTTGGCGTGTCTTTACCACTTGAGATCTCTTGTGCGTAACCGTATGCGCCAATAACCTCTGCACTTGCATCTAAACCAGCCGGGAATGTACCCACACTATCCCCGCATGCATGCGCAAGACCAAGTTTAGTTAAGTTAGGAATATGCAGCGGGCCTTCACGACCGTCATTGGCTTTACCATCAGCACACCACTGGGCGATGTGACCAAAGGTATTGCTGCCTACATCACCAAATTTATCCGCATCGGCCGAAGCACCAATGCCCAATGAATCCAACATTAATATAATTGTACGTTTCATCATTTAAACCTATTTCCATTCACTATTCTTTATAAACAGTACTATTCGTTATAAACAGTACTATTCGTTATAAACAGTACTGTTCGTTATCGACTTGTCTGTCTATTATTAATCAGCAAATACTCACTAAACGTTAGACATCGGAAAGTCGTATTTGTTGATAAACATCTGCGCTTGCTGCAGGTTGTGTATCGCCAATATGGATTGACTGCAAGATCTCTGCTTGTGCGGCATCAAACTGTGCTTCACTGCGAGCATGCACCATAGCAACGGGTGTGTGTGCATCTAACTGTTGACCCAGAGCAGCAATATCAGATAAACCAACCGCATAATCGATTTGATCTGTCGCCACCCGACGGCCACCTCCCATAGCAACAACGGCCATACCGAAACCACGGGTATCCATTTTGGTTAGATAACCACTTTGCGTTGCAAATACGGGACGAATAATGTCTGTTTTTGGTAAGTGTAGGTCATAGTTGTCAACAAAATCTGCTGGTCCACCTAAACCTGTGACCATAGCGCCAAATAATTCCGCGGCTTTACCATTATCTAATACAGCTTGTAATTTATGACGGGCATCATCCGCATTTGTCGCCAGATTTGCTGATACTAACATTTCTACACTCAGCGCCATAGTAACAGCAAACAAACGTGGATTGCGGTATTCACCCGTTAGGAACCGCACTGCTTCACGTACTTCAATCGCATTACCGGCACTGCTTGCCAATACTTGGTTCATGTCCGTAATTAATGCCGATGTTTTACAACCGGCGCCATTAGCAACCGAAACAATGCTCTTAGCCAGTTCAACCGATTGTTCATGGGTTGGCATGAATGCACCACTGCCCGATTTAACATCCATCACTAGCGCATCAAGACCAGCAGCGAGTTTCTTCGATAAAATTGACGCGGTGATCAGCGAGATAGATTCTACCGTCGCGGTAATATCGCGAATACCGTAGAAGCGTTTATCGGCTGGGGCTAAGTTTGCCGATTGACCGACAATCGCCACCCCGCTGTCTTTTACTACTTGACGGAATTGCGCATTATCCACGGTGGTTTGATAACCCGGGATCGCATCCAGTTTATCTAATGTACCACCGGTATGACCTAGGCCACGGCCTGAGATCATCGGTACAAAACCACCACATGCCGCAACCATAGGACCAAGCATTAGTGAAATAACATCACCAACACCACCCGTTGAATGTTTATCAACGATAGGGCCATTAAGTTGCATCGCATCCCAATTTAATACTTCACCTGAATCACGCATAGCCGTGGTGATCGCAATACGTTCATCCATGGTCATGTCATTAAAATACGTTGCCATTGCAAAGGCAGCAATTTGTCCTTCCGAGATACTGTTATCAGCAATACCATTAACAAAATATTCAATTTCAGCACGACTTAATTCTTCACCATTACGTTTACGGCGAATAATTTCTTGCGGTATAAACATAACTATCTAATCCTTTAATTGGACAAAGCTACTCCTTGAATAGGGAAAAGCTTAGCTTTAAATACAGAAAGTTAGGATCGAATAAGCACATGTTGTATTGATTAAGCCTATCAGTTATTACCAACATGGGTCTTAATCAATACCAAACACTTGGTTTGTGGATATTGCTATGTTCGAGCCTGAGAACTAGATAATTAGTAACCGCTGCTGTCAGCTGGTTTGTCAGCTAATTCAAGTTCAGCTAATAAGTTAGCAAGTAAACTTGAAGCACCGAAACGGAATTTTGCTGGAGAAACCCAGTCTTGACCTAGAATTGATTCTGCGAGAGCCAGGTATTCACCTGCTTGTTCAGCATTTTTAACACCACCAGCTGGTTTAAAACCAACATCGGTATTTTTCTCGCTGATCACAGTAAGCATGATCTTAGCAAATTCGAGTGTGGCATTTACAGGCACTTTACCTGTAGATGTTTTAATGAAGTCTGCACCGGCATCAATTGCGATTTCGCTCGCTTGACGAATTAGAGCTTCAGTCTTAAGTTCGCCAGTTTCAACGATAACTTTAAGCTGTACGTTAGCAGGGCATGCCGCTTTACAGGCTTTAACAAGTTCAAAACCAACGTCGGCATTACCAGCCATTAAGGCGCGGTATGGGAATACCACGTCAACTTCATCAGCGCCGTAGGCAACCGCGGCTTTAGTTTCTGCCACTGCGATAGCAACATCATCGTTACCGTGTGGGAAATTGGTTACTGTAGCAATTTTTACGGTGTCAGCACCAATGGCATTCAGTGTTTTACGGGCGATAGGCACAAAGCGAGGGTAGATACACACAGCAGCAGTATTACCAGCAGCGCTTTTTGCTTTATGACACAGTTCAATGACTTTCGCATCGGTGTCATCATCATTAAGCGTCGTTAGATCCATCATGCTTAATGCACGTTGCGCTGCTACTTTAAAGTTACTCATATTAAGTCTCCGAACTTATATTTTTTTACAAGCCAATGTTTTATAAATCAATTTTTATAAAACAATAGAAAATCATAGCAATGAATGTTATTGCTAGCGGTAGCTATTCTGGCATTATTCTAATAAAGACGTGTTTAACCTAAGGTAACGACCTAAGTTAAATGGATGACGTATTAACGATTAACATTTCCTATCAATATAAATATTAAAATAAACATTAATCTAACTATCAACATAACTATCTTTATGACAAATATCCATGAAGAATAACTATGCGGACTTGGTTCCGTGAAGACTTGATATGACTATCAATTAACATCCTTGTAACCGCGCTGATACGTCTGACCTAGGCTTATCTTAAGCTTAAAAGGTAAGGCGTATCGAACGAAAAACACCAACAGTACTTCATGTACTATTAGTTTAAACTACATAACCAAAGTTACGCTAAGTGACAAATAAATCAAGCAATAAATATAATCATAACCGACCTACTTCTCACAACGTGCAAATAAACAACAATAAAACAATATATTAAATGTATGGCTAGGTAAGCTTATTTTTTATTGAATATAAGGTTATAAAATGAGCTTTTATATTATCCAAAAAAATGCCCCCAGCTGTCAATAAAACCACCTGGAGGCATCTGTTATGTTATAACCATCATGACAACAGTTATAACATGTCGTACTTTTAGCTAACAGTATTAAGCTAAGAATAAACCCGCGAGTGCAGCACTCATTAAGTTAGCGAGAGAAGCAGCAAGTACCGCTTTTATCCCCATGCTGGCAATATCGGCACGACGTGTCGGTGCTAAGCTACCTAAACCACCCAGTAAAATAGCAATCGATGAGAAGTTAGCAAAACCACACAGTGCAAATGAGATGATGATTTGTGTATGCTCAGATAGTTCGTTGTTTTTAATGTAGCTAACGAAGTCGAGGAAAGCAACAAACTCATTCACCACCAGTTTTTGACCGATGAAACTACCCGCCGCAACCGCTTCATGCCATGGCACACCGATTACGAATGCCAATGGTGAGAAGATCCAACCTAAGATCATTTGAATCGTTAATTCAGGCATATCGAACCAAGCACCGATACCACCTGTGATACCATTTGCTAATGCAATCAAGCCAACGAATGCAATTAACATGGCACCCACGTTAAGCGCTAACATCATACCTGAAGAAGCACCCGCAGCTGCTGCGTCTAGTACGTTTGCTGGTTTGTCTTCATCGCTATCATCAAGATCATCAAGCGTTATTTTTGGTGTTTCTGTTTCCGGTTTAATGATTTTAGCCATTAATAAACCACCCGGTGCGGCCATGAATGACGCTGCAACCAAGTACTCAATTTTAATACCCAAACCAGCGTAACCCGCTAATACTGAACCAGCGATTGAAGCCAGACCACCTACCATCACCGCAAATAGCTCTGATTTAGTCATTGATTTAATAAACGGACGCACCACCAATGGCGCTTCAGTTTGACCAACAAAGATATTTGCTGTTGCAGAAAGTGATTCTGAGCGGCTCGTACCGAGAAATTTTTGTAGACCGCCACCAACAAAGTTGATCACTACGCTCATCACACCTATATAATATAATACCGCAATCAGTGAAGAGAAGAACACGATAACGGGCAATACGTTAATCGCAAAGATAAAACCAAGTTTGAATCTGGCTAAGTCACCAAATAAGAATTGAATACCTTCATTACCATAAGCAATGACGTTTGCGACACCCGTTGATAAACCTTGCAGTAACTCTTTACCGAAAGGAACGTACAAAATAAAGGCACCAATAACGACCTGGATAGCAAATGCACCACCAACAGTGCGAAGGTTAATTGCTTTTCTGTTATCAGATAACAGTACCGCCAAACCGAGTAGGACAAATACGCCTACAATACCCATAATAAAATTCATCAGGAACAATCTCCAATTTTCGCTGTTAAAGCGTTCTTCAATAGTGAAATCATAGCAATTAATGTTAATTGCTAGCGGTAGCTATTCAGGCATTATTTTAATAAATAGAAGTGTGTAACTGCAGCTAAATTGGTGATGAATCTAATGACTAATACAACAATTAATCTAACTCTCGACATAACTATTTTTAAGGCAATATCCATTAAGAATAACTATGCGGACTTGGTTCCGTGAAGACTTGATATATACCCAAATCACTTCAAATCCGCGATAAGAAGTAGCTTGGGTATAACTATCAATTAACATCCCTATAACCGCGCTAATACGACTTATCTATCACCTTTATCCTAGGTCAAAGAGTCCGTGGTATTGAACGAAAAACACCAAAAGTACATCGTGTACAATTAGTCTAAATACTCAATTAAGGTTACGCCCAACGACAAGAAAATCAAGCAATAACCCCCTGCAGAAACGACCTACCTCTCACAACGAGAATATATATAACCATAAAGCAACTTATTAAATATAGGGTTGTCGAAATAGCCTATTTATGGCGCTCTCGATAATAAATCGGATTATAAAAAATAAAGATTTATGCCGCTCAAAAAAAATGCCCCCAAACTGTCTATTAAACAATTTGGAGGCATCTATTATTTTATAACCGTCATAACAACGGTGTACAAATTATCATTATTTTAAACTAACAGTCTTAAGCTAAGAACAGACCCGCTAATGCAGCACTCATTAAGTTAGCGAGAGAAGCAGCAAGTACCGCTTTTATCCCCATGCTGGCAATATCGGCACGACGTGTCGGTGCTAAGCTACCTAAACCACCCAGTAAAATGGCAATCGATGAGAAGTTAGCAAAACCACACAGTGCAAATGAGATGATTATTTGTGTATGATCCGACAATTCGTTATTTTTAATGTAGTTAACGAAGTCTAGGAAAGCAACAAACTCATTCACCACCAATTTTTGGCCGATGAAGCTACCAGCCGCAACCGCTTCATGCCATGGCACACCGATTACGAATGCTAATGGCGAGAAAACCCAACCTAAGATCATTTGGATCGTTAGCTCTGGCATATCGAACCAAGCACCGATTCCACCTGTGATACCATTTGCTAATGCGATTAGACCAACGAATGCGATTAACATCGCACCCACGTTAAGTGCTAACATCATACCCGAAGATGCACCTGCAGCAGCAGCGTCTAGTACGTTTGCTGGTTTTTCTTCATCAGAATCATCAAGATCATCTAACGTCGATTTTGGTGTTTCTGTTTCTGGTTTAATGATTTTAGCCATTAATAGACCACCCGGTGCCGCCATGAATGACGCTGCAACCAAGTACTCAATTTTAATACCAAGACCAGCATAACCCGCCAGTACTGATCCCGC
Organism: Moritella sp.; assembly: GCF_013215705.1. Lineage (GTDB taxonomy): Bacteria > Pseudomonadota > Gammaproteobacteria > Enterobacterales > Moritellaceae > Moritella. Next base: position 135,400 of record NZ_JABSQR010000012.1, read on the forward strand.
GATAGAAGCAAGACCACCCACCATCACAGCGAATAGCTCTGATTTAGTCATTGATTTAATAAACGGACGCACCACCAGTGGTGCTTCAGTTTGACCAACAAAGATATTTGCTGTTGCAGACAGTGATTCTGAACGACTTGTTCCTAATAATTTCTGTAAGCCACCACCGATAAAGTTAATTACCACACTCATTACACCGATATAGTATAAAACAGCGATTAATGATGAGAAGAATACGATTACTGGTAATACGTTGATTGCAAAAATGAAACCAAGTTTGAATCTGGCCAAGTCACCAAATAAGAATTGAATACCTTCATTACCATAAGCAATGACGTTAGCAACACCGGTAGAAAGACCTTGCAGTAAATCTTTACCAAGTGGAACGTACAAAATAAAGGCACCAATAGCAACCTGGATAGCAAATGCGCCACCAACAGTGCGAAGGTTAATCGCTTTTCTGTTATCAGATAACAGTACAGCTAAGCCGAGTAGAACGAAAACGCCTACAATACCCATTACAAAATTCATCAGGAATAATCTCCAAGTTTCGCTTCAGAAGTGTTTTTGTGTATTTATGTCACAATCAAAATAGTAGATAGAATTGTAATGAATAGTAAATTTACGATTTTATCATTGATTATCATAATTGGCGCGATTATAACTGTTATTGGTCACTTGTTAAATACTTGAGATCAGACCGCCATAAAAAGTTTCAAAAAAGTGCGGTTATTTACAATTTGAATCAATTTACGACAAAAACAGCTCGGTAAATGTACGAAGATTGGTTTTTGCAATTAATTCTGCCGGTTCTTGTCGTAATTCAATCAACGTCTGTAACACTTTTGCAATATTTTCAGGTTCATTACGACGTCCTTGATAGCCTGATATAGGCATATCTGGCGAGTCTGTTTCCAACAATAATGACGATAGCGGTAATTCACTGACTGCTTGCCGCGTTTTAGCCGCCCTTGGATAGGTGATCACCCCGCCAATCCCCAATTTAAACCCCAATTTTATATATTGCATACCCAATTGACTACTACCACTAAAACCGTGGATCACGCCACCACGGGGTAATTTAGCCTGCTGTAGTAATTGAATTAATTCGTTATGGGCTTTACGGCAATGTAAAATAACCGGTAAATCATATTGCTTAGCTAACAATAGTTGCTGCTTACAAATTTGCAATTGTTGTTCGAACGGAAAATCGACCGCTTTATCTAGCCCAAACTCACCAACAGCAACAATATCTTGCTCTGTTGCTAAATATTCATCAAGTAATTGCAAATGGCTGATGTCGAAGTCTGCCAGAAAATACGGATGGATACCTAATGCCGGATAAACACCATCATGCTGATTGGCCAGCGCCAAAACAGCCTGCCAATTATGCGCGCCAATACCAGGCACCAAAAAGTGTTGAACGCCCTTATCCCTCGCTCGGTTTAAGACCGCGATTAGATCGGTATTAAAGTCGGCGAAATCTAAATGGCAGTGACTGTCGGTTAGCTCTTTCACGATATATTCAGCCCTTCTTTCATGGTGCATATAAAATTGTGACATAAAGATATAGTGTAACTTGGTGCATAATTTGATTTAATAGCAGGGTTAATCATCCGTTAAGAACCCCTATGGAAAGCTGCATGTCGAAAAAACTCTTTGCTTTATCTGCTCAATATTTTAAAAAAGCCATGCCGCTGATGATCCAGTATCAGATTCCAACGACGCCAACCAACTACGCACTGTGGTATCACTATGTTTCTGATAATAATAGTGCATTAAAAAAGCAGCTGGATGATAAAATTGCCCTACACGGCACTTGTACACCAGCGGCGAGTGAAGAACTCTACCAACGCTTTATTGTTGATAAACGCGAACAAGAGCTCACCCAATTACGCAGTGAACTCGATTCGATGACCAATGAATTGAGTAGCTCATTACACGATACCCTGAATGATACCAATGAATTTGATCGGATGTTGAATAAATGTTTGAACGAATTATCTTGTGTTGAAGAAGATGGATTTTCGATCGAAAAAACATTATCTGCCGTCCGTGAGCTAGTAAAAGAATCCCATGATGTACGCTCATCAACACGCCATTTCAGAAGCCAACTACACGAAGCGCAAGCCGAAATTGCACAATTACGTGAAACCTTATTAGAAACCCAACATGATGCCATGCACGATAGCCTAACAGGGCTGCTTAATCGCCGGGTATTTAGTAAAGAAATTGAAACGTTTTGCAGCAACCCAAGTTTAAACCGTAATTTTTCGCTCTTAATGGTCGATATCGATAACTTTAAAGCCTTTAACGATGATTTCGGCCACCAACTCGGAGACCAAGTATTAAAAGCTATCGCCAAACGTATTGCCGACAGTTGCCAAGAAGGTGAGCAAGTGTTTCGCTATGGTGGCGAAGAGTTTGTACTTATCTTGCCCAATAAAACCTTTACCACAGCCCGTCAGAATGCCGAATCTATTCGCCGTGCGATTGAACGTTTAAGTATTCGAGACAAAAGAACAGGTAAAGTTATTGATAATATCACTGTTTCTATCGGGGTGAGTGAGAATAAACCGCGTGATACCAGTCATGAGATTCTAACGCGAGCCGATCTGCAGCTATATGAAGCAAAACGTCTTGGCCGTAATCGGGTCATGCCAATGCCACGTTAAACGCTGTTACAAATAGCAATATAGCCTGAGTTGATAATCTAGAGCAAGTGATCTAAGTCACTAATAGCGGCTTAGATCACTTGCTCATGATTTATGTTACAGCGCTGTACACTTAGCGAGATCCAGCATGAAAGCATATTCTTTCGCGGTATCATGATAATGCTGGAAGCGACCTGATTTACCACCGTGACCAGTGTCCATATCCGTATGCAGCAACAATACATTGGCATCGGTTTTTAATTCACGCAGCTTCGCTACCCACTTTGCCGGTTCCCAATATTGTACTTGTGAATCATGCAATCCTGTTGTCACCAATAAATGTGGATACGCTTGGGCGATGACCTGATCATAAGGGCTGTATGACAACATATAATGATAATACGCTTCCTCATTAGGATTGCCCCACTCGTCATATTCACCCGTTGTCAGTGGAATAGACTCATCAAGCATAGTACTGACTACATCAACAAAGGGTACTGCAGCAACGACACCGTGATATAACTCAGGGGCTATGTTTATCACTGTCCCCATCAATAGGCCGCCAGCCGAACCACCCATCGCATAGACTCGCTTAGGATCAGCATAACCTTGTGCGATTAAACCTTTGGTCACAGCGGTGAAATCCGTAAAGGTATTCATTTTTTTCAGTAGTTTACCGTTTTCATACCAATCACGCCCTAACTCTTCGCCACCACGGATATGGGCAATGGCATAAACAAAACCACGGTCGAGTAAACTCAGGAGCGAAGCGCTAAAGTACGGGTCGATACTCGAGCCATAAGAACCATAAGCATATTGTAGTATTGGATTGGCGCTAGTTTTTGAAAATAGTGCGGTTTTATATACTAAAGATACCGGGATCTTAGCGCCATCGTCAGCCGTTATCCAAACGCGTTCACTCTGGTACGCTTGCGCACAAAAATCACCAACCACCGCTTGCTGTTTTAATACTTCGCGTTCATCACTATCGAGGTTTAATTGATAGGTTGTGGTTGGTGTGGTTAAGCTTGAATAACCATAACGTAATTTGTCGGTGTCAGGATCAGGGTTTGTGCCTAACCAGGCCGTATAAGTTGGATCATCAAACTTAATGATTTTCTCTGCATTGGTTTGCCAGTTAATTTGACGTAAAAACGTTAAACCTTGCTCACGCTCTTCAACAACGAGCCAATCACGGAACAGCTCATAACTTTCTAATAACACCTGCTCACGCGCTGGAATAATGGTTTGCCATTGTTGCGTATCGGCGATTGTCGCTAATGTAGCTGACATCAATGCAAAGTTTTTACCCGTTTTGTTACTGCGAATATAAAACTGCTGACGATAATGATCAACGCTATATTCATGACCACGTTCGCGACCAAGCAGAAGCGTAAACGCTTCTGTCGGCTTATCCGCAGGTAATGCATGTACCTCAGACGTCATGGTGCTGCTTAATGACAACATGATGTAATCATCAGAGGTCGATTTATAAATGTCAGTGTAAAAAGTATCGTCCAACTCTTCATAAACCAGTACATCAGTGCTGATGTCGGTACCAAGTTGATGGCGATAAACTTGATAAGGCAATAATGTGGTTGGGTGTTTTTTTACATAAAATAACGTTTTACTGTCATTCGCCCATACTACAGATTCAGTATCTTCAATTTCTTCCGGGTACGCTTTACCGGTATCAAGATTAAGGAAACGTAAACGATATTGACGACGACTCACGGTATCTTCAGAAAAAGCTAAGACTTGATGGTTTGGGCTTATTGCTAATTCACCTAACTGATAGTACTCATGGTCTTTAGCACGTTCATTGGCATCGAGTAATACTTGCCACTGGGCGTCGGCATTATCCTTTCGCCAGCTATATACTGGATATTCCTTACCTTCCGAAAAACGAGTTTGATACCAATAACCTTTCTTCAAATACGGCACAGAGGCATCGTCTTGTTTTACTCGCGCCACCATTTCATCATAAAGCTCAGTTTGTAATGACGCTAACGGTGATAACACCGCTTGGGTATAGTTATTTTCTTGCTCTAAATAGCTTAACACTTGCTTGTTTTTACGTTCATCATCACGTAACCAAAAATAGTCGTCTTGGCGAGTATGCTGATGAATAGTCATTGAATGCGCTTGCTTCATCGCAACGGGCGCAGTGGTCGAGAGGTCCATTTTCACAAGAAGAAATCCTATAAATTAATTGAAGAGATGTGACTTATTTATACCTAAGTATTGATGCCTAAGTACTCATTACATTAGACAAACAATTATTTATGCAATGTGATGAGTATTAATATCCCAGATGCAAAAAAGGAGCGCAAGCGCTCCTTTTCATATATTTAACTATTAACTATTAATTGTTAACGAGTTAATTAGTCACGACGTGGACGACGTGGACGACGTTCTTCGCCACCAGTAGATTCACGACGTTCGCCACCACCAGTAGAATCACGGCGTTGACCACGATGTCCGCGATCATTGTCACGTGCTGGACGATCGTTACTACGTGGCGCGCTGCTGCGTTCTTGACGACCTTCAGCTGCAACACCTTCAAGTTTGCTCATGCGTAATGCTTTGTTACAAACATAAACTTGTTGTAGTTGTTGTAACTGCTCGCTTGGCATACCTTTTGGTAATTCAATTGTTGAGTAGTCATCATGTAGACGGATACCGCCGATGTTACGGCTGTTGATATTCGCTTCATTAGCAATAGCGCCAACGATGTTCTTAACTTGAACACCATCATTACGACCAACTTCAATACGGAAAACTTCCATTTCTGCAGCTGGACGACGCTCACCACGTTCGCCACGTTCAGGACGGTCACCACGATCACGGCGTTCGCCACGGTCGCCACGATCGTTGCGATCACGGCCACGATCACCACGGTCATCATCACGGAAGCTACGTTCACGACGTGGCGCTTCTGGTGGTAATACTAATGGTTTTTCTTTCTGAGCCATAAATAATAACGCAGATGCAAGATCTAATTCGCTTAGTTCTAACTCTTCAGAAAGTTGACCAACTAAGTTTTTGTAGAAATCTAGATTTTCTTTACCAGAAGAAAGTTCAGATAACTGATCACGGAATGATGAAATACGTTTTTTCGTCACATCATCACGTGAAGGCAGATCCATCATAGTTAATGGCTGACGTGTAGCACGTTCAATCGCTTTTAATAAGCGACGTTCGCGTGGTGCTGCAAATAAGATTGCAGTACCTTTACGTCCAGCACGGCCTGTACGGCCAATACGGTGAACGTATGATTCTGTATCAGTTGGGATATCGTAGTTAATTACGAGGTCAATACGAGGAACGTCAAGACCACGTGCCGCAACGTCAGTTGCGATAACAATATCTAACTGGCCACTTTTCAGACGACTTACAGTGCGCTCACGCATTGCTTGGTTTAAGTCACCGTTTAGTGCAGCAGCAGAATAACCGCGTGCTTCTAATTTCTCAGCTAGTTCAACAGTCATTGTTTTAGTACGAGCAAAGATGATCACGCCATCGTAGTCTTCAGTTTCAAGAATACGTGTTAGGCCGTCAAGTTTTGCCTGTAAACCACCAATGATTAAACATTTTTGTTCAATGTTTTCAACAGTTGATGTTTTATTTGCAATTTTAACCGAAGTTGGGTTAGTCATAAAACGTTTGGTAATACGACGAATTTCTTCAGGCATAGTTGCAGAGAACAACGCCATTTGACGTTCTGCAGGTGTTTTAGACAGAATTGATTCTACATCGTCAATAAAGCCCATGCGTAGCATTTCATCAGCTTCATCAAGTACTAACGCTTTAATACCAGAAAGATCAAGCGTACCACGGTTAATGTGATCAATCACACGGCCAGGAGTACCAACAATCACTTGTGGGTTGCGTTTAAGTGCTTTTAGCTGAATCGGGTAGCTTTGACCACCGTAGATAGGTAACACATGGAATCCACGCATATGACGTGAGTATGTTTGGAATGCTTCAGCAACTTGAATCGCTAACTCACGAGTTGGTGCTAGCACCAATATCTGTGGTTTAGTCAATGCAGTATCAATGTTACTCAATAATGGTAATGCAAACGCAGCAGTTTTGCCCGTACCAGTCTGTGCCATACCTAGCACATCACCACCGTTCTGTAGTAACGGAATACATTCAGCTTGAATTGGCGTAGGTGCTTCATAACCTAGATCATTCAACACTTGTAAAATTGGTTCAGGTAAATTTAAATCAGTAAATTGTACTACGGGTGATGTATCAGACATTCACGGGCCTCAGGTAGACGGGTCTTTGAATAAAGCTATATCAAATTATAGCTCCACATATTGTATTTCGTGCGCAAAATTAGTGGTCTTTTGCTCAAACTCTTTTAAGAGCGAAGCCACATAAAAAGGCCGACGTAGTATACTACAGTTAAAAATTAAAATCAGAATTTATGCGATCTAAATCACATAAAAAGCAAAAAACATCTAACCGTTTAAAAAGAATAAATAAAAATCAACAACTTAAAACTTGATAATAAAAACAAGTTAATATTATAAAATGTTACTCAAAAAAAAACCTCACCTCAAAAGAGGTAAGGTTTATGACTAAATCCAGTAAAATTTGTCGCTTAGTGCTCGCGAGTCTCACGGAAAATAATATCAGGATAACGCTCTTGTGCAAGGCGTAAATTAACCATAGTCGGAGCAATATAGGTTAAGTTATTACCACCATCTAATGCAATATTGTCCCAGGCTTTCTTTTTGAACTCTTCTAACTTACGTGGATCTTCACAATCAACCCAACGTGCAGTCGCCACGCTGATGCCTTCATAAATCGCATCCACTTTATATTCACTACGTAAGCGATGCACCACCACATCAAACTGCAGTACACCAACTGCGCCTACGATCAAATCGTTAGAGCGTTGAGGACGGAACACCTGTACGGCACCTTCTTCAGACAACTGAATCAGACCTTTTTGCAATTGCTTTTGCTTTAGTGGATCTTTCAAACGAATACGACGGAACATTTCCGGCGCAAAGTTAGGAATACCAGTAAATTTCAATAACTCACCTTGGGTAAACGTATCACCGATTTGGATCGTACCATGGTTGTGTAGACCAATAATATCACCCGGATATGCTTCTTCAGTTTGAGTACGATCACCCGCCATAAAGGTGACCGCATCGGAAATGCTGACATCTTTATTTAAACGTACATGCTTCATTTTCATGCCTTTGCTGTATTTTCCAGAGCAAACGCGCATGAAAGCAATACGGTCACGGTGTTTTGGATCCATATTCGCCTGGATCTTAAAGATGAAACCAGAGAAGTCATCTTCATTTGGCTTAACTGTACGTTGATCTGTTACACGAGGTTGCGGCTTAGGTGCCCACTCGATTAAACCATCAAGTACATGATCAACACCAAAGTTACCGAGCGCGGTACCAAAGTATACCGGCGTTAATTCACCCGCCATAAATAATTCATAATCGAATTTATTTGCCGCGCCTTGAACAAGCTCCATCTCTTCACGTAATTGCTCAGCGTAATCGCCGAGTGCTTCGTCAAGTTCTGGGTTGTTAATGCCTTTAATCACACGACTGTCTTGGATCATATGACCCTGACCAGAGTTATACATGATCACTTCATCACGTAGAATGTGGTAAACACCTTTTAGTTCTTTGCCCATGCCGATCGGCCAAGTAATGGGTGCACATGCAATTTTTAATACTTCTTCAACTTCATCCATCAAATCAATTGGATCGCGAATATCACGGTCAATTTTATTCATGAAGGTAATAATTGGTGTATCACGCAAGCGTGTTACTTCCATCAATTTTACGGTACGTGTTTCTACGCCTTTGGCCGAGTCAATGACCATTAAGCATGAGTCGACAGCGGTTAGGGTACGGTAAGTATCTTCCGAGAAATCTTCATGTCCAGGCGTATCCAGTAAGTTAATTAACCGGTCACGATACGGGAACTGCATGACCGAGGTGGTTACCGAAATACCACGTTCTTTTTCCATTTCCATCCAGTCAGATTTAGCATGCTGACCTGATTTTTTACCTTTCACAGTACCGGCTTTTTGTAAGGCGTTGCCGAATAATAATACTTTTTCGGTAATCGTTGTTTTACCAGCATCGGGATGCGAGATAATCGCAAAAGTACGTCTTTTCGACACCTCTTGCTCAAGAATGCTATTTGACATGAATGAGTCTTCTCATTGGGTTAGATCTAATGGGCGCTATTTTCGCTGAAATCACAGTAAGACACAAGGTCGAGCTGCAATTAATAATTGGCAATTTCAGTTAATGCTTCATGTAATGTCGGACTAAAAGAGGTCACGCCGCCAATAGGCTGCACACCCGCTCTGGCTAACGTTTTTAATGGTTGAAATTGCAGATCACAAAATATCACTTGGGTATTGTAGATCTTACACTGATTAATGAATTGCTCCATAGCGGCTAGCCCGCCAGCATCGAGTAATGGCACAGCATCTAAATACAGCACAAAACCATCAACCTCATTGGTTTTATCCGCTAACTCTGAAAATACGCGATCGGCAGCCGCAAAAAATAATGGTCCGTTAATTTTAAATACCCGCCAACCAGCCGGAATTTTAGTGGTTATAAGCCGTTTATTATCGGTAATATCGGTGACTTTAACCATTTCTGCAATTTCTTTCATGAACAATACCGCTGCTAACAAGATGCCAGCTGTAATTGCCAATACCATATCAAACACAATAGTAAACGAAAAACAAATGGCGAAAACCCAAAGGTCACTCTTCGGCGCGGTCTTTAATAAGTGTAATGCTTTGCCCGCTTCGCTCATATTCCAAGCCACAACGAGTAATAACGCGGCCATCGAAGACATAGGTAAATAAGCCAGTAATGGTGCTAGTAACACTAAACTCGCCAACACCACTAAACCGTGAATAATAGCTGATATCGGTGTTTGCGCGCCGGCTTTAACATTCGCAGCAGAGCGAGCAATCGCGGCCGTCGCGGTAATGCCACCAAAAAATGGCACCACAATATTACCAATGCCTTGACCGAGTAATTCACTATTCGCACTATGGCGTTTACCTGTCATGCCATCCAGCACTACTGCACACAGTAAGGATTCGATTGCGCCTAACATGGCAATCGCAAATGCCGCAGGTAATAGATCAGAAATTAACTTCCAGCTCAGTACTAGCGGTTGTCCATTCGCACCGGCTTGTAACCACGGCCACTCGAAAGAAGGTAAATAGGGTGGAATACCTGCACCTTGAGTACCGTCAGGTAATAAATAATGGAAGCGACTACCAATAGTAGCAATATCCATCCCCCAATCATTTAATACCACAGCCAATAAACTGCCGAGGATAACCGCAGGTAAATGAGCCGGTACCACGGTTTTAAATTTAGGCCAAACCAGCATGATAACAAGCGTAAACGCCGCAACTGCAAAACTCGGTAAATGTAAATAAGGCAATGCATTGGCTAATACAGCCAGTTTATCCCAATAATGTTCCGGTAAAGACTCGACAGGAAGACCAAAAAAATCTTTCACCTGCAATGTTGCAATAACCACCGCAATACCACCGGTAAAACCGAGGGTTACAGCATCTGGGATATACTCAATAAAACGCCCAAGACGTAATACTGCCATGATGACTAAGATCAACCCCGACATTATCGTTGCTAATAATAAACCGCCAAAACCATACTGCTGAACAATGGGATAGAGGATAACAACAAAAGCCGCAGTGGGTCCTGAAATGCTATAGCGACTACCACCCGATATTGCAATCACAATACCACCGATAATTGCCGTATAAAGTCCATATTGAGGTGCAACACCACTCGCAATAGCAAGCGCCATCGCTAAAGGAATAGCAATGATACCAACTGTGATACCCGCTAATAGATCTTTTCCGAATTTAGCCGAGTTATAATCAGAACGACTAAACGACTCACGTAAAGCATGGGCAATACGTAACGAAAAAAGATGAGCCCTATGCTGCATTATACCGCCTTAAAGTGTTAATTAGATCACGCAATTATAATCGTCTTAGTAACAGATACAATCAAGGTCACGTCATTTCACGACAAAATAGTCGTTTGCTTGATTCACATCAGAATTACCGACTAATTGCCATAATATGTGTTCATGATCACATTAAAGATTCGATGTTATACTTAATTAATGAATAATAGTCGATAGAAAAACGTAAATAATCCGTGGAAATAATGCCGAGATCGAGCAGATAAGGTTGCACAGCTTAACCGAGATCACTATTATGTTCATTAATCCATAAACCTATAATTAATTTGGAAGCAATGATGTTAGTACTAGGACACACAAACCCTGATTGTGACAGCTTAGCAGGCTCAATCTCTCTATCTGCATTTTTAACAAAACGCGATGGCAAAACAGTAACACCTATTATGCAAGGCGAACCAAATGCAGAAGGTCTTTTCCTGCTTGAACAAGCTGGTCTAGCGTGCCCTGAAATCCGTACATCAATTGCTGGTGAAGAAGTTTGGATCATTGATTACTCTGACTTCAACCAAGCACCAAAAGATGCTCGCCAAGCTACAATTCGCGGTATCGTTGATCACCACAAACTCGGTGACTTCGAAACAGATGAGCAACTTGAAGCATGGATCTGGCCTTGCGGCTGTTCAAATACGATTGTTTACAACATGTACAAGATCAACAACATCGACATCGACCAGAAAGTTGCAGTGATGATGTTAGGTGCAATCTTAAGTGACACAGTACACTTCAACTCTCCGACCTGTACACAAATCGATATTGATGCCGCACACGAACTGGCTAAAATTGCTGGTATTGATGATATTGATGCATTCGTTACCGCACAATTTGCAGCGAAATCAGACATTGCAGCAGTGCCTTCTGAAGAACTAATCTTACGTGATCTTAAAGTTTACACCATTGGAGACAAAGACTTCTCAATTGCACAAATAGAGATCACTAACATTGATCTCGCACTGTCACGCAAAGCAGAACTACAAACTGAACTTGTTAAATATAAAGCTGAGCACGGTTACCACACCGCGTTAGTATTACTCACCGATATTACTAACCTAAACTCTGTCGCTTTAATCGAAAGTGAAGAAAGTGCGTTAGTAGCAGAAACACTTGGCGGTACCTTCGTTGACGAGCTTATCGACTTACCAAATGTTGTAAGCCGTAAAAAACAAGTATTACCACCGCTACAAACACAATTTAAGTAAACCTTCATCGATGCCTGCGAGCATAATGCCGTAGTGTGAAGACTAAAAAGGGAGCTAATTAGCTCCCTTTTCTATACTTAGCGATTACTTGACGATCATTTTTTATCACTGTTATACATTTCATCAATGTCTTTTTTGTATTCACTTTCAATGACTTTACGACGTAACTTAAGTGTCGGTGTGATCTCACCTTTTTTCATACAAAATTCACGATTAAGTAATTTGAATTTTTTTACTTTTTCAAAGTTAGCCAATTCACTTTGTAAATCTTGTAAACGTTTTTCAAACATAGTAACGATATGACTATGACGCAGCAGTTCGGCTTTACTTGAAAACTGTAAATTAATCGAGTTGGCGTATTCTTCTAATGCATCAAATGATGGCACGATTAACGCACTCACAAAATGACGTGAATCAGCAAAAATCGCAACCTGATCAATAAAGTGATCTTTATTTAATGTGCCTTCAACCAGCTGTGGTGCGATATATTTACCATTTGATGTTTTCATTAGTTCTTTAATACGTTCCGTCATGACGACTTCACCATTGGCTAAAATCTTACCTGCATCACCGGTTTTCAGCCAACCATCAATAAAGTTCTTTTCGGTTTCTTCAGGCATGTTGTAATAACCCTTCATTACCGTATCACTGCGTATTAATATCTCGTTATCATCGCCGATTTTCACTTCCATATCAGGTAATGGTAGACCGATAGAGCTAAAGTCATAGCCGGTTCCACGATGACAACATACTGTCGCCGTGGTTTCTGTCATACCATAACCAGCTTGAATCTGAATGCCTATGGACTGAAAGAACTGGTTTATATTCGGATCAACTTTCGCACCACCACAAGGTAAAAAGCGTGTATTTCCACCAAGAATGCCGCGTAGTTTAGAGAAGATAAGCCTGTCAGCAAGTTTATGCTGGCTAGCTAACCAAAAAGAGGGCTGTTGGTTACGATGAACAAGTTTAAAATGGGCTAAGCCGACTTTAGTCGCCCAGCCAAACAGCGCCTTTTTAACCGCCGATGCTGATTCTAATCGGCTATGAATAGTACTGTATATTTTTTCGTATAAACGTGGCACTGCGACTAATAGCGTAGGTTTAACTTCAGCGATAACATCAATAATCAATTTTGGATTTTCGAGATGCACGTTTTGTGCACCACAATGCATTAGATAAAAAGACCAAGTACGCTCGAGCACGTGGCTTAACGGCAAGAAGGCGATTGAAGTATCCGTTTCTGATACATCAATCATCTTGTCATGACTCGCGAAGGCAGCAGCAAAGTTAGTATAATCGAGCATGACACCTTTTGGTTGCCCTGTGGTACCAGAAGTATAAATAAGGGTAACCAGATCGTCCATATTCGCATCAGTCAATCGTTGTTCAAATTCTGCATCGGATGCTTGATTGCCTTGCTGGATAAAAGCAGAAAAGTACATTGCATTTGATTCACCTTTTAAGTCTATAACATCCGTCAGCGCAATGATCAGCTTTAAGTCATTCGTTGCTAATAGTTCAAGGGCTTTATCGAACTGTTCTTGACCACCGACAAATAGATAATCGATATCTGCATTTTTAACAATATAGCGAGTTTGCGCTGTGGTATTGGTAGGATAGATAGGAACAGTAACACAACGCGCAGCTAAAATACCTAAATCAGCAAAGCTCCATTCAGGACGATTGTTTGCCAAGATGCCGACTTTAGCTTGCACTTCACAGCCAAGAAACAACAATGCTTTAGCTACCCGATCTGAGTTATCGAGTAACGTAGACCAGTTGATATCTTGCCATTCACCGTGTTCTTTAAAACGAATTGCGGTTGTTGTTTTACGTGCCGCAAATTTAGATCTGAAACTGTTTACTAAATGTTGGGTCATTAGCTTCTCTGATTATCCATTAGTAGAATTAACGCATGATACGTCACGGATAGTAATCATTAATCAGGAATAAGTATACAAGCAATAGACGTTCCCTATTACAAAAAGACTAAAGAATCACCATGTCTTGTTTTAGACTATGTAGCACATCATAATCGCATCTTCTCTGCCTTTCGCCGCTGGATAATAATTAATGCGGCGATCGACCTCATTAAAGCCAGTGTTTAAATAAAGTTGGTAAGCACCTCGATTAGACTCGCGAACTTCTAGCCACAACTGAAACAACTCTTGCTGTTGGCATTCTTTAATTAAGTGGTTAATAAGCAGCTTACCGTAACCCTTACCTTGATGCTCAGGCGCAACGGCAATATTCAGCAGACTTGCTTCTCCAGCCACTTGGTTAGCAAAGTAATAACCTAGTATTTTCTCATCTTTCACTAATAGAAAATTAAAGTATCGAGCCCCAAAATTACTGGCTAAGATCTTATCTGACCAAGGAAATGCATGGCTCGCAGTTTCAACTTTTTGGACTAAGGGTAAATGTTCAAGTGTTAGCGGTATGATTTTTGGCATTAAAGACTCGTTATTGCATATAACTGACGATTTGTTGCCAAAGCTGCTTTTTCGCTTGAGCAGAATGCAACAGTACATCTAAATGAGGTGATGATAGTTGCTGTTTTGCAGCAAGATCAGATTGTTTACAGCCAATCGTCCAGATCCATTCCGGCGTTTGGTAATAATACTTTAGCTCTTCTTCGGTGATGATATGGCTTTGATTTAGTTCAAACTGTAACGTACGCAAAATTTGTTTAATAAATTGGCTATGTGGGGCAAGTTTATCGTTAGCGATAATTAAAATTTGGCAATGTTTGGGTAATGCTATTTTTTCAGCTTGACTAGCGAGATGAGGAAATTGTTCAGGCTTATGACATTGCCATAATGTGATACCCATTTGCTGCAAGTAATAACGTGAAAAATTACTCATTGGATAACCATATCATGAAGATTAACAGAAGAAATTGGCAGGGGTGGAGAGATTCGAACTCCCATCACGCGGATTTGGAATCCGCTGCTCTGCCGTTGGAGCTACACCCCTAAAACTGTCTATTTAAGACTACGTCTTAAATAATATCTACTCAGACTAGGTCTAAATACATAGTAATTTGGCGCTTGGCGATGCCCTACTCTCACATGGGGAAACCCCACACTACCATCGGCGTTATTACGTTTCACTAC
>NZ_JABSQR010000013.1 GCF_013215705.1 Moritella sp.
TTTATCCCTTCATTTAATGAAGAGTAATCATGCAATAACTGAAAATATTTGGTAGGTGGGGTTAACTAAGCGTTTACTTATGTAATCTAGGTTTAGGCATTGTTTAAAGCATATGAGAACCCTAAGGTTGTACATAAGGTAGGTGTGTGTGTCTCCACTCCTTTAATCATAAGGCTTTCAAGACATCCATCCTGTGATTTTATAAATATCTAGTTCATAAACTGGTTCACGAAAAAAAATTCAATTTTTTAGTACATAAACTTTTTTCCTTTTGATTCAATTGATCCTCATTTTACAGTAACAAATGCTTAAACCTACACTGTAATATATCCTTTGTTCTTGGCCTGCTGCGCAGTAATTTAAGCCAGGGTTTACTTACTCTCAAGCATGTAGCCATGCTATGGCTGTGTTACTCAACTTAGCCATACTTTCTGGAATATAAACAGTTCCCTTTGATATTATACTCTATCAGGATTATGTCCACGAACGAGTTAATTCGTCTAACTAACTCGAAATTGCCCGAAGTGTAGAGTTATTACTAACCCCCACATAAAATAGTCATATTGATTTTACATATATTTTGTTATCGAAAACCTAGCTTCATATACAGATATAATAGGATTTAATCATTTTTGGTGGGCATCGTGGGATTCTACTACCAAATAATCTTTATTTTTAACTTCCTTAAATAGTATAAACATGAAATATAACAACTTTATTTTTTGATTATGCATTTACACGGGTCTATATAAATATAATTCTTGTTTTTTCTTCGCTTTTATTTGATTTAGGGCATTTAATTGAAGTTATCTATTTGTAATAAATGACAAATTTGGTACTGTTTGATGATAGTTTAATTCACGTTATACGGAATTCCGTATACTAAGACGTTAACCGGTACGAGTATGGAAAGTTACGAAACGCATTTCACTGGAAAAATACTGGAACGAGGTTTTTGGCTATATGTTTGGCGCATATCAGCTGGGCAGAAAACGGTTTGGTATGTCGGTCGTACAGGGGATAGCTCATCAGCAAATGCAGCATCACCATTCGGTCGTTTGAGTCAGCATTTAGATTTACGGCCATCTGCTAAAGCCAATATGCTAGCTAAGAACTTACGCAGTTCAGGTATGGTTCCAGAGGATTGTGAGTACAGGCTTTTAACATTAGGTCCTCTATTCCCGGAGCAAAATGATTTTGAAGCTCATAAGCCCTATCGAGATATTGTTGGTAAGTTGGAGGCCGAGCTAGCTTACAACTTAAGCCAAAGAGAGTTGTCGGTTCTTGGTTCGCACCCGAAGCGGGGTTCCTTTGATAAAGTTTTGTTTGCAGAGGCGCTTAAAAAAGTAAATGTATTTATCAAAAACGGTTAACAAGTCAAAGCACGCAGAGGTGGTAAAGCTGTGTTTGAGGCGTTAGGCTACTAGGGAAAGTTATGAGTACAGCAGAGGTTATATCTGAAATTTTTAGCACTCGTGAGATCATATCTATTGTTGCCATTTTTGTGGCTGTTATAACTTTTATTGTGACTAACGCTTGGAATTATAAAAACCATAAGAAAGATATAAAAAAGGATACGCTTTTAAAGGTGTCAGGGGCTATTAATAGACAAACTCAGTTAATTATAAAAATGGCTGATGTTAATACTGAACAGACTGAAATTAATAAAGTACTCTCCGAAAACGAATTTATTTTTGGACAAATGTTTACTGCTGCAAATGCAGAAACATCTAAAGTTGTCCTCGAGTACCTAGCAAATATAGCCGAAACTATCTTTGAAATAGGTTTACAAAAAGGTAACCCTGAATGTGATCAACGTGAACTTTTTTCGTTCGCACTTTCTAAGCACACGGAGCACATGTTGAAAATGCCTAAAGTTATTTCTGTTATAAAAAAAGAATTAGGAATAGCTGGAGGTGTTTTAGAGTTAGACAGTGCAATCAAAACAGGTTGTGATCTAATAAATAGTAAAATAAAACCACTATTGAAGAGTGCTGGTAATTAGCCTAACAACAATAAGAATAGGTGTCGCGCAACCGACACCTTATTCGGGTGTTAGACACGGGAATCAAACAGACATGAGCAGAAACCTAATTTCAAAGTCACTAGCGAAGCCAACAAGGGAGCTTTTAACAGATGTTTCTGAGTTAGGGCTAGATGAGGTAATTGATAAAGTTAGTCGAGAGTCTGAACTATTGAAGCAGCTCCCTATAGTTAAGTGGCTGTTCATTGGTAATGATATAAGGTCTACGTTTCAGTCCGCTTTTTTCATAAAGAAGTATTCACAGTTTATTGGCAAGCTTTCTCATGCAAATATGTCAGAAGACGATTCTGAAAAGCTATTAGAACTCACGTTAGACGATGGCAAAATTGAAAAAATAGTAGACAACACCATTTTGTACTTAGATCGATATCAAAATGAGCTAAAAGCTCAGCTCCTAGGTGAGCTATTTATCCAGACTTTCAAGAACAGGTCTTTCACTGCTAAGGAATACAACTCTCTAATGTTCAGTATCGAGTTGATACACCCTTACACTGGGATTGATACACTTGTTGAATTTTATGAGTACAAGGAAAGAATGGACGCAGAAAGTGATGATAAAAAGAAAAGAGAGATATGGACGGAGGGCAGCAAAATTGACTATGCACCTTTATCTACATCTGGGTTATTGAAGTTGCCTGTAGGTGGCTCGATAATGGGAGATATAGGTGGTGCCTATCTTAATGACTTGGGCAGAAGGTTTTATGAGCTTGTAGTTTGCAATTGCAATGTTATCGACGACAATGCCTAACAAGCGGCAGCACTGCGACTGCTTTTACGCTCCTTCGTTGCTTCAAAGCGGCGCGTGAGCAGAGCGTTGGTATATAGGAGTTTTATGCAACAGGTTCTAAAAAATACTATTGATTATTCAACAGATAAAGCAGTGTTGTTCCAATTCGAATCGAGAAGTAAGCTCGCAGCATACAGTATGGGAATTTACTGTACATTAATTGAATTATCAGAATCTTTTCATACATTAATTCAAAGCCAAAATTATACAGGATCTCTGTCTATATACCGTTCATTTATTGAGAATTTCGTTGATTTAAAAAATCTTAAGTTAAACGGATTTTATGTCAACCAACTAGATCATGGTAGCTACGAGCAAGAGAAACGAATGCTTAAGGCTGCTAAACAAGGTAACGTTTATTTAACGTCTATTGCTAAATATGCCGATGATAAAACTCCTAAAATTGAAGCAGAAATTAAGCTGTTAAAAGAAAGTAATGAGTTTAAGTTATGTAAAAATATCTATGAAAAATTTTGCTTAGCTGGCATGGAACAAGAATATAGAGGTTTATATCCAACATTAAGTGCAGAGTCGCATTGTAGTCTAGATGCTATATTTTCAAGGCATTTTGAATATGATCCAGCTAATAACAAAGTCAACTTGGTTATTCATAGCAAAGATAAAGATAATGATTACGAAATTTACATCGCTAATCTAGCTAATTATCTAATTACCGCAGGAATACTGGTTGCCAATATATTAGAAGGTCAGCAACTAAATGAGTTCGTTCTAAAAAAAGAAGAAATTATCTCTGCGTTGGCGTAAACATTTAACAAGGTATTTAAAACGGAACTAAAACAGTTGGTTAAGTTTCGCTACACATTATAACCAAGTTTTTTAGTCCGCTTAATGCGGCGTTAATCTTAATTTGGCCATACTTTCTGTAATGCGATTCGAACTCTTTGAAGCATAAGCACTAAGCCAGTTTTGTCCATCAATGGCTTAGGATGATAGCTCTAAGCCGAAACTGCCCCAAACTGCGTTAGAGCAGAAGTTCACTAACAATGTCTGGTCCGTGTGTATTGAGAAAGATAGCCGGTGTTACCTTGAGTTTGACGCGGACATTTGGCAACGAAGTTTATTACTAGAGAAATATCTAAAGGTGATTATGAAAGCCTGAAATTGGATAAGACTCTATTTAAACTAGTAAGTAGAAAGGTTCATTGATCTATCGTGCCACTATTTTAGTAAACCATGATATGGTTGCTAACCATATGTATTTGTTAATACCTGGAGTATAAAAGTGGAAAAGGTTAGGTATACCGTCAGTAATATTCTTCAGAATAAAACCAAGTTTTATTCTCTTACAATGCCAACAGATGTTTTATCTAAATGTTGCTTTGTTTCAAGTCGCGACGAAGATCCTATTATGGGGTTTCAGCGTACCCTAGATGAAAAACGAGCTATGGAAATTGCCAATTATATTGATAATGAAGAAGGAACAATTCCATCTTCAATTATAATTTCAGCGCAAGATGTTGCTGATGTTGAAATTATTGGTAGAGGCCGAACTTTAGAATTTATGCCAGATCCAAAAGCTTTCCTTATTCTTGACGGTCAGCATCGCGTTTATGGTTTTTCTAAAGCTAAATCAATACTTCGCGTACCTGTGGTAATTTATGTTGGTTTAAGCAGGAAAGAAGAATCAAGATTATTCATAGATATTAATTCAAAGCAAAAAGGTGTTCCTTCTGAGCTCTTACTTGATATTAAGCGAATGGCTGAATATGAAAATTCAACTGAAGAGTCATTACGTTCAATTTTTGACTTGTTTCACGATGATCCCAATAGTGCTCTATTAGGAAAATTGAGCCCTGCATCTAAGTCAAAAAATAAAATTAGTAGAGTTACATTTAACAGTTCTGTAACTCCGGTTGCTCAATTTTTTGGGAATAGAGAAACAGAAGAGCTTTATGCCATTTTAAATTGTTACCTAAAGGCCTTTTTATATGGGTTCTTTAAGGAAAATAATATTGAAGAACAATTGTGTAATTCTACTATTTTTAGAGCCTTATTTGCAGTATTTCCTGAAGTGGCCGCTAAATTAAAAGATCGTCATGGCCCTGATTATACTGTTGATAATTACGATAGTGTTATGGCTGAAATGTTTAATAAAATTAACTTACAAAAAATTCGCAAGCCAGGTAGTTCTTATAAAGCAATTGCTACACACTTATCAAACTCGATGAAAAGTAACTTTACTCTATAGCATGCAGATTATTACAGATGTATTAAGGGCACATTTGCTTCCAGGCTTAAGCAATGTAGAAGCAGTTCCTCATTTAACATTTAGGGGCTGGTTGGCAAAAAAAAGTTTCAAAATGACAGAGCCCCTTGAAAGCAAAGCTTTTAAATTAGATGTTTATAGCCATAGCGAGCTTCTGCTTCCCTACGCATACGACATTAACCGAATGGCTGCGTCATCAATCGAGAGTATGAATGGAATAACTCCAGAAAATGGACTACCTAAATCTACAGGTTGGCTAATTATTCGTTCTTACTATAGCGCCTATTTTGCTATGCATGCACTGCTGAGGTTATTTGGGATTAGCTGTAGCCAACTTGATAGTCATGAATCAAGAGCAGTTACAGATGTTGCTAGAATGTATTCACTCCAGAATGGAAATACAGCCTCTAGTGGATATTATCGGTGCCAATATGATTTCACCAGCTCAACTATTATATTTAAGCAGTTAAATAATACGCACCAAGATGTTTGGAAAACGTTTTATGAACTTTTAGACACGTTAGCTACAAAGGTATCGTCGTCTGATTTTCGAAAAAAAGACAGGGATATAACCGTAGATTTTCTCTTTAAATTACGAGAAGGTCTGTCGTGTCGCAATACAGTAAATAGTGGTAATTGGCTTTCACAAATAAGAAATGAAGTTAACTATACTCATTCAATGGGAGCTTGGTATCCATACGTTAATTCTTCCGATGAACATAATAAAATGTTTAGATTAACTAGTAACTGGAAGCAGACACCAACGGCAGATATTATTAACGATAACGTAGGAAAGTGCGATCAACTTTTGTTTGTTAGTACATGTGTCACAGTCGTTTCTTTATGTCACTCAATGATTTCCGATTTACATAATATTAATAGCAACATATTTCTTAAGCACGGTGCCATCAGACTAGTGAACCAAATATAAACACATAACGAAGCGTTAATATCATGTTGCTTTATATAATACGAACCATATTCTTTGAAGCATAAACTCTAAGCCGTTATGTCCACGAACGAGTCTGCCGACGTTGCTGATTCTGATTTTGCCTCAACGTAACAGCCCTAATAGGGGATTTTAACGTTACTTAAGGCTCGCAGAGTCAATCCAAAAAAACTGAGAGCAGACGCTGTTTAAATGTTCCCAACGTTAAAACGAAATCTTGAGTGTTGAATTTAGACTGGTTTATTCCGAGTCCCCAATCAATGTTTACGCCAAGCCTGTCTGCAGCCGAAGTTGAGTTTAATTTACCAGCACTAGAGCCACAGATATTGTCGATATCAAAAACCTGTTCAGTGCTACGATCTAATCGAATAACGGTATTATTGTCTGGCAGGTCTTCAGCTATACGCTCAGCAAAACATGATAACTGACTTTCTGCAATGGTATACAGCCATGCCTCTTGGTTCTCAGCGTCACTTATACGCAATATTCGACCTAATACCTGCCTGAAGTACAATTCGGTTTTAATGTGGCTTAAATGGCAGCACACTTGCAATCGTGGAATGTCAGTTCCTTCGGATACCATTCCAACACTAACAATCCATTGTGTATCACTTGTTCTAAATCGCGTAATTTCATTAAGGGGATCATCGTGACGATAGGTAACGATCACACCTGATTGATTGAATTCATTTTGCAATAACAATAATAAGTCGTTGGCGTGCTCAACTGATGATGCAACAACAAGTCCACCTGCTCTCGGATTAACTTGTCTTATTTCAGCTAGTTTATGGCAACTTAACCCTAATAAATACAGCATCGCTTCACGGTTGGTGATGATCGCTGAATAAGGGATAGATTCATTCATTAGTAGCTCTTGAATTGAATTAAAACACTTGGCTTCTTCATTTGAGCTAGTGATACTTAAATCATCATTATCAACTAATACAATCTTTGGAGATCGGCAAACATGGTCTTTCACAGCTTGAGATAAACCATAAATGTAATCACATTGGATTTCATCTTCGGGCTTAGAATATCGAGCGAGTGAAATGGGCTGAGCATCTGATCGCCATGGTGTCCCCGTTAGAGCTAAGGTGAAGGCTGCGTAATCTTGGATCTTAGTCAGTATTTCCATTCCCCAAGCATTTGCTTCAATAACACTGTTACCTGAGCAGTGGTGAATTTCATCGAACACAACTAATACACGATAACGTTTAAGTAGATCCCAAAACTCATCATTCATATACAACATGTTTTGATAAGTGTAAGAGCCACCAATTGAACCAACACCACCATTAAAGGTACAGTTTAATCGCCAAGAGAATGTGCTTTTAATACTTTCTGCCACAGCTAAAGATGGAGAAAAGCATAAGACTAAATCTATGATGCCTTGTTTTTTTAATGATGATGCTATTTCAGCTGCCATTACAGTTTTACCTGCACCTGGTGTCGCCAAACACAAAAAATGAGGTTGTCCTGAAGTGAATTTATTTAATGCTGCATCTAAGCATTCTGACTGCCAATTTCTTAGCATTTTATCATGCTGCCAGCTCTACGATGTTTAACACTTTTGTTAACGCATTCACTTTTCCAAGCAATTGAACAGAGCGTTCTCGGGTTTCTAGATAGAATGGTTTGAACAGATCATTTTGTTTCGGAAAGCGTTGCATTAAATCTTTAAATTCCTCGACCTCGCTTAATGAGATAGCAAGTTCTGCTTCATATGTTTTCTTTTCTTTAGATAATTCATAGCGGAAATCAGTACTACTTTCGTCTTTTTCGCTACGTAATGATTTTACTTTAGGTTGCTGTGTTACAGGTACGTCAGTAATGGATTTCATCACAAAATCAGCAGTAATAAATGTTTCTGATTTGGTGTATCTGCTCTTTTTTACTTCCGAATGAGTATGCTTTATTAGTAATTTCAGCTTGGTTAGTTTACAAATTACACGATAAATGCATTTACGAGTTTCAGTCTTATCATTAAAAAACTCTGACTCGTACATGAGCGCGTCTCTTATTTCTGAAACTGTAAAATTATTTATATTTACTACTATCAATAAATTATATACATCTGGATGCAGTGCTATAGCTCTCGCCATTATTAAAATCTCAAAACTAAAAACTTAGGATTGCTAAGTATACAGTAATCAGTAAAACTTAGACAATCTAAGCTATTCAGGATTACTAAGATGAAACACCTGTGGTCAGAGAAAACCCAATACCAACTCGCCTTAAACAAGCGCGTAAAAAAGCTAAAATTACCCAAAAGGATTTGGGGATTAAAATAGGCATGGAACCAAGTTCGGCAAGTGGACGCATGAACCACTACGAAAAAGGCCGTCATACTCCAGACATCACCGCTTTGCAACGCATGGCTGATGAGTTAGGTGTGCCACTTAATTACTTCTTTTGTGAAGATGACAGTACCGCTGAGCTAGTGTGCTTGATTGATAAATTATCAGAAGATGAGAAGATATTATTGATTAGTAAGTTAACTAGTAATGTGTCCGAATAGACTATAGCTTAGGAAAAGAATAGTTTCGATATTCGATGCTTAAGTACTTTATCAAATGTTCTGGTGCCGACACATTTCTGCAATGTGTACCGTATTGCTTAAGCTCCAAGGGCGTTAACTCAAAAGCCCTAGTTGATGTCGTGAGTTAGGGCTTTCTATTAAATTAAACACCGTTTAAACAGGGACGGGGAGTGAGCTTTTCTCAGGTTCTTTAAGAACAGGAGTGTACGCCAAATATATAGCTTTTTTCATGTCCGTAGAAAATAATGTTACAGGTCCGGCGTAAGTAAGTACGTTCAAAACCAATTTATGGAAAATGTCCAAACAAGCCAAGACCTCACCTCTTTTCTGTTGATCTTCTACACTATTCATTTTCTTCGAGGTTGGATGTGCGCTTCCGTTGCGAACTTTATTCCAAAGCTTTTTATCCTTTGCCCCCAAAACTTCTTCATTAATCAGAATCTCTAACGCCTTAGCTGCTGTAATATTCATCCAGTAAGACACACTTGATTTTAAGCGTTCCAAGTGTTTCTGTTCTATGTCCAAATCATCAAGGTTTTTCTTGATATCCGTAATAGCTGAAACTAAATTTTGGTCTACACGGTGCATTTTGAAGTTAGGAATATAAATATCATTCAATATGCCTTCGATAGCAACAGCCAATACTAGCTCCGCAAGGTCATCAGTTGTATTGAATGCGCGCCAGACTCTTTCCCAATGATTGCTTAAACAGTTAAAGTAATGACGGTATTCTTTATGTAGCTTTAAAATTTTTTCAAATAGCTCAACACTATAATTACCTCTGCTGGGAGGTATTTGCACATTGCTCGGTATTGGATTACTTGAACGTTTATGGGACAACTGATTGTTGAAGCTTCTAATAATACATTTGTTTATGTGCCCTACATTTGTGAAAAGGATATAAGGTTGAATTAATGTTCCGCATGAAAAACCCAGATGGAATTTAAGGCACTGCTCTATCGCTTCTGGCTCACTCCCCCCAATTGCTTTGACAAACCTGTACTCAGATTCATTTACGATCCTGATCTCTGTGTTACCGATGTTAAAACTAAGCTCATTAAACCCATGCGATTCAGACTTTGTAGCAGATGACGTTGTGGTATTTGCTTTGTTATAAGGGATATCTATTTCTTGTTCGAATTCAAGATGTAGGTATGTCTTTTCTACATCGCTATCTTGAATTTCTTCTGATTCAATAGATGAAAGAGGGATATACATAATTTTATTTTTCTGTATCCCAAAAGCAGATAGTTCTAACCGGAAACCTTGTGTTTTCCATGTTCGACCTGAAATGTCAACGATCTCAGCAAATAGCGTTTCCTCTAGATTTAATGAGTCTTTAGGAAATATTAGTGTTATATCTCCATTTGGTTTATGGCTATACTGAGTATCAGTACAGACGAACTCCATGTACAAGTTACCAAACTTATTTTGTTTTATTGTTCCATGTCCCTTTAAAGAAGGTCCATCTTCACTGTTCTGCCAAACATGAATCGATAAACAGTGAATCTCCATTTTCAACGTTCTGATCGTAGCTATAAACTCTTGACTGAAGTGCATAATTTACCTATCAATAGACAAACATAATTTTTAATTATACCTATTTAATTCACTAATCAGTGTTTAAGGTATCAAAATACATCTTCTCATCCGAATTAGCAGAGTTAAGATTAACGCTCTAACTCATCATGTCCAGCATGGCTTGGTGCAATAACGCTAAGCCGCTTCTGCCCCAAAGTGAGTTAGAGCTTTGGCTCTCTCGCAATATACTCATATTAATTTTCCATACATTTGTTGATGTATTATTACTGTGGTGAAGTGAAAAAGAACTCCGTGTTAGCTAGCTAAAAAATGTCAGTTGTTCGATACATACATTAGGGCATGTTTCTTAAGTCAAAACTGGCTTTGCATACAGGCATAATGACATTGAATCATTTTTTGCTAAAAATGCGTTACTTATATTACCAAACAGTCTCAGTTTCACTTTCTGTAAAAAGCTAATGTATTGAAATATAAAGCTTCTGTACTTTATCAAATTGACTTATAGATAGCCTTATAAATAAAAGTCTCAATTTTGCGGAATAAAGAGATCAAGTTCTGATTAAATAAAAGTATGTAACGCATTGATTTATAAGTTAGTTTAAATTGGTATTTAGATTTTTTCAGTCGTCTGAAAAAAGACTTATGAAGACGTCTGTATAATACACTGTTAACTGGCAATTTATACTCGCAATAGTTTGAATTTTTGAGAGTTTTTAATACGAGAATTGAAAATATGTTAAAATAAGTATATGGTATAGACAAGTTTGTTTAGGTCAGCTTTAGCTGAGGTTACAATCGGTTGTTTTGTTGTTGGTCCTTACATCGCCTTACCCTGTTTTTTATTGCTAATTACTCTAGTTTATTTATTAGTTACAAAGACAAATAAGGAGGTTCCTATGGAAAAAATCAACAACTCAAGTAGCGTACTAACATCTCACCTAATCTCATCAACACTTGGGGTTTTCGGTGGTGTAATTGCCAACACAATGACCGTGTTGTCCTAAACAAATTTCCCCTCTTACTTTTAAATCACCTTCGTTCTCAAATACAAGCCAGTTAACAAGTACTTTAAACGGAACAAAAAAAGTTGGCTATTGTTCGCTTAAGTGTGCGTTATCTCACTTATTTACATTGGAGACCAAATTTTGTCGGGACAATCAAAAGGTACAGTTTATGCTCATGCATATTTCTCTGCTTCAGTAGAAAGAACGTTACAAGCTGATAATTTCGGCGATATATTTGCAGGTTTAACTAGTGTTGCTTTGACTGCATTTATGGTTGAGAGCTATTTGAATTACCTTTGTGAAAAGCTATGCGATTTTGAGTCCAGAGCAGATGCGTTTTTAGATGATAACAATCATTTAGAAATTGACAAAAAGCTTAGGGAGCTTCCAAAGAATGATCTATCTCTTCATGTTAATTTAGCTGAAAATTTAGGTTACAAACAACAAACAGAAACAATAATAAACTCACTTACTTCTTCTTTAAGAAAGGCAAACCGCGCAGAATTTAAACTTGATTTTAATAAAGGAATGTCATTTTACGAATTAGAAAAGAAGTATAAGTTATCAACTAAAAATAAGTTAAAAGCTTTATTAAAAGCCTCTAATGTAGAGCAACCTAAACGCGATAAATTTGTGCAACAGTTTACGCAACTATTTGATGCGAGAAATGCCCTCGCACATGGCAGAACCGAAAATGTTTCTGAATCTTTTACTAAAGAACTTACTAACGATATCTCTAAATCTGTTCCTGCAATAACTGCAAGTTGGCAAGAGAGCTGTTCAATTAAAAAAGCAAATGAAATGTATAGTTCATCGAAGGAACTTGTGTCGTTTTTTAATGAGACGTTCTTAAAAGAGTTCTCGCCATTAAGTAACTTAAGTTCACAAATATCAGCCGTGAGCTAACAAGGCGTTTAAGCGGACTAAACGTCAATTTTAAATTGGAGTATATTTTTTGAGTGTAGGACAACAGAGTGGAATTGATACCACAAAAATAACAAAACCAATTCAATTGCTGGCTGCCTGGTTGGTGGGATTGATTTTCGTCAACGGTATCTTTTTAACGACAGCAACTTCATTTGTAGAAACAGAGTGGTTAGCTGCTGTTTTAGTTATAGCCGCTGTTATAAACGTTCCTGTATTTTTGGTGTCAATATTTCTACTACAAACGAAATTCAGACCCGAGATGCAAGAGGACCATTATTACAATGAATATATTAAAGATAAACTCGGGAGATTGAAATCAGAAAAGAAATTTTCGCCAGTAACTATTAATAACAATAACAATAACAATAATAATGATGAAGTTGTGAATGATTTTGAAGCCAAAGTAGATAACGAATGGGATGGAGTCAAATTATTATTTAACCCTCATTTAACTGGTTCAGATCTAGTGAAACAGTCTTTGCAATCAAATGACATACCAATTAATGCTGAGTTTGGTCATAAGGAATGGATTCCCGAGTTTGTTATTGGCATAGGTCGTTATTTAACTTATGAACAAATAGGAATGATTCTGAATGCTTTAAAAAACACTCCTGCGAATAGGGTTGGGTTTGTTAATGATGATGATGATATTTATGAATGGGATAGAACGGTACTTATTGGTTCCTACTACACGAATGCCCTTGATAAAACTTATTCAATCGATGCAGCTTTAGAAATTCATAAAAGTGTTGATGGTATAGCTCAGAAGTTCTACCAAAAAATATTTGATAAACAACTTGATGAAGACGTTTAACAAGTACTTTAAACGGAGTAAAACAGTTGGTTTTGTTTCGTTTCTAAACAAGTATAGCCAACCATTTTTGTCCGCTTAAGTGGGCGTTAATCTCAGCTTCGCTATACTTGTAGTAATGCGAAACATCCTCTCTGAAGCATAAGCTCTAAGCCATTTCTGTCCAGTTCTAAGCTCTGTACCTGTTCCATTCTATGTGAACATTCTATGTTCCATTCTACAATAATCATGACCATTATCAGTAATAGGAGGTCATGATGATTGTAAAGAACTCAAATCACGTACATGGTGCTAAGAAGCCATTTAGACTAGAAGAAATTTGGGGTATTCGAACCAGACTCCAAATTAATGATAATCCAATGCAACTAGCTCTCTTAAACTTGGCTATAGATAGCAAACTGCGTTCATGTGACTTACTTAGAATGAAAGTTGGAGATGTTTATTCCCAAGGTATCGTTCACGAGTACAGCTTAATCAAAGCAAAACAGGTAATGACGTTCAATTTGAAATAACACCTAGAAGTCAGCAAAGTATCTGTAGGTGGATCTGTTCGGCAAAACTGGGAACTGAGAGCTACCTATTTCCCAGTATTCGCAGAATAGGCCAACCGATTAGTTATTCTTATTACTCAAAAATTATCAAGTCGTGGGCGTTAAGCTTAGGGCTGGATGATAACTTATATGGCACGCATTCGATGAGACGAACCAAAGCTACGTTGATATATGCACGTACTAAAAATATACGTGCAGTGCAACTGCTTTTAGGCCATACAAAAGTAGATAACACAATTCGATACTTGGGCATTGAGATTGAAGATGTCCTGAAGTTATCTGAGGAAACGGATAGTTAAATTTAGTTCGGCCTTCAACCACTATAGTTGAAGACCAAACATGCCCCAAAATGTATATGGAATCCACGTATTTACAAAGCGACAAATCAATAAAGTTAAGATGCGTACGTATATTCGGCTTCTTCTTGAAGGAGCTACCTTCTAGCCTTTGATGTTTGCGCACCTACCGTCCTCATCGTGTTAACAGCTTTTTCAGCATTACAGAATGGTCAGGTTTTCAGTAGGTTGGTCTTACCTTTTATGCATCATCATTTTGTAAAATTTTAAATTATTGTGATCATTATGCTGCGAGTAAAATAGGTTTATATTCAGTTTCATATCGAAGCATTGCCCATGCAGTTCTAACAATTTTGTTGGCCAGTGCTATGCACGTTTTCTTGAAGCCAATCAGTTCAACGGTCTTGCGTAACCAAGCATCTTTTTGCGTTCTCGGTTTTTCTGGTAACCTTCCAAGACACGACATTGCGCCAAGATACAGCAGAGACCGTAATTCTTTTACCCCTCCACACTTATCAATACCAATCATGAACACCTTGCCACCCGAACTATGTTGCTTCGGCGTTAGTCCAACAAACGCGGAAGCTTGACGGCCATTTTTAAATTGCTTTCCATCTCCTAACGTTGTGTAAAGCATCGCTGCAATTGTTTCCCCAACACCTTCAATTTTCATCAACCTTTTGCACGGTTCAATTTGGCGTGTTAAAGCATTTTTCTCTTTTTCAAAATCCTTCAACTCATTTTTAAGCAGCTTGTATTGCTCCCAAAGGATAGCCATCACACCGATGACATTGGCAGAAATATTTGTTTCTCCATCTAAAACAGTTTGAACTGATGCTTTCAACCCTTTTTCACCCTTGGGATTAGCAATTCCGTAACCCAGGAGTGACCCTCTAATGTGCTGACCAAGTGACACTAAGTTTCGAGATAGGAAACGACGGCTGCTTTCCAAAGATTGCATAGCCTGCTGTTCTAGGGACTTCGGTGGGCTATATTTGATACCAATTTGAATAGGGCATTTGCAATAGCAAGTGCATCATTTCGATCTGTTTTGTGTCCTTCCAAGTACCCTTTAACTTTTTTGGGATTGATGATCCGTACTTCATGCCCAAATTGCTCAGCGTATCTTCCCCAGTAATGGCAACCGCAGCAGCCCTCTACAGCAACGATCGAAGGCTTTGCCTTGGCTAAAAATTCTTTTGTTTTCTGATGATTTAGGGCTTTGTTACTAAGTAATTCACCATCAATGCTTATGTAGCATACTTGCAGTACATTTTTAGCTAAATCGATCGCGATGATATTTTTGGTTAACATAATAGAATCCTCTAAATCAAAAGCTCATCCATAAGTGTAGATGGGCGAAGGAGGTGTGGATTCCATACATCATGTTAGCGAGGGCTTTATTTTGCTATGCTGAAACTAATCGAAACTAATCTAAACTCTATTTAACGAGATGGCTATGAGCAATAAAATGCAACCAGACAAAAATTTAGTAGAAGGTTTGACACCCGACAATGCACACGGTGATGAGCTAACGTCTCTGTCACTCGCTGAGATAGTACTTAAAGCATCGACAAGCGACCATCAAATTGCGCTAAAAAGAATAGAAACACTATTTGATGCAGCACTCAATACGCCTAAAGGTGATGAGCTTGAAAGGCTGATCGTTTTTGTTGAAGCATATGAAAATGAGCATTACCCAATTTGAACTGATCCAACTCATTTATGTCCACCAATGGCTTAGGGTTTATCCCAAGATCTAAAAAGCCTCCAACTAGGAGGCTAAAGACACTGATAACTACAACTTTAGTAAACCTATCCCTGTAACTGCAACTTCTTATGGTGAAGCGAAGCCAGTACCATCTTACAGGCTACGTTGAATGATACATCCATACATTCTGAGACTGATTTATGAGAATTAGTTTTCTCAAATATACGCAACGCCATGTCGCAATTATCTTTACCATATTTATCTAATGAATCCATATCTTCCCTAATACTTTACTCATACGATTTGAATATAGTATTAAAGTTTTAATCTAAGTTCAATCAACATAGCTACTTTTACAGCATGATCGGTTAAATGAATATTTAAGCGGTTACTTAGGATTGTCGAGTGGCTTTAAATTTAGTTGTTGTTTTTCCATATTCTGTTGTCACAACAGAAACGTATCTCACTTTTGCCCCTAAGTAGCTTAGAGTTGTTACTCACTTAAAATGTGAAAGTTTCGGTTTGCCATAGTTTTCATAATGTGAAAAATGGGGTAGGTTCTCACACAATTTACATAAATGAATCGAAAACGATGGCCAGTAATATTTAACCACTTCACTATTTTTTATTATGGACGATGAAATAAAGACCGCCTATAAAAATTACAACTGAAACGGTGAGCATTATGCCGCCGAAAATTTGAATTGAATTCATAAACCACCTGACCTTTATAGTTATAATTTAATATTATACATTCGATGCTATATAGAATCTAGCTAACTCGAAATTGCCCCAAAGTGGCTTAGAGCTGTTACTCAACCGCAATATATCCATATAGATTTGCCATACATTTTATGCATGATTGTTTTGAAAATGAACCTAGTGTTAGCTTGCCAAAGCAAGATCTCAATCGATTTATTCATGCGTTGTCCTTACGTTAAAACTAGCGTTGTATACAGATATAATGAAATTTAGTCATTTTTTGCTAAACATGGGTTACTTATATAGCCAAATAGACTCAGTTTCACTTTTTGTAAAAAATTAATTTATTGAAATATATAGTTTCTGTTCGTAATCAAATTTATTTATAGAGACCTCTATAAATAAAAGTCTCAATTTTGCGGGGGGACGTGCTTAAAAGCTGACTATAAATAAGCATGTAATGCATTGATTTTAAAATTGGTTTAAGATGATTCTATGAATTTAAACAGCCGTTTGGAAAAGTACTTATAAAGACGTCTGTATAAACACGTTAGAAATTGTGCCCCAGTGGCACCCTGGAGTCATAATTGAATTTAGCAATAATCATAGGTGTTGAAAAGTATAAGTCATCAAGCTTTGATGACTTATTAGCCTGTAAAAATGATGCAAAAGTTATTGGAGAAGTTCTTAATGATGTAAAAGAGATTAAAGAAACTCTTTTTATCAATAACAATGAAGCAGGCTATGAAGTAAAAAGAAAAATATCTGACTTAGTTGAGAAATATAAAGGAGAAGATATTGATGAACTTTTCTTTTACTTTTCTGGGCATGGAGACAGATATGATGATGATTTCTTTTATCTACTGTCAGATTTTGATCTAACAAAAAGAGAAAGTACAGGGCTAAGAAATTCTGAAGTTGATGATTGGATTAAAACCTTATCTCCTAAGTTATGTGTGAAAATCGTAGACGCATGTTTTAGTGGGACACAATATATAAAAAGTGAATCAAATACTGAAAGCGAACTTAAAAAGTCGGCTCAAAAATATGGTTTAAACGATATATATTTTTGGTTTTCATCTAGGGAAAATCAAACATCATTCGCAGGTAAAGAGTTTAGCCGATTTACAGAAAGTATTCTGACAGGCATTACAGAGCATAGCGGTGATGTTAGATATAGAGAAATAATGGCTTATGTAGCAGATGATTTTTCTAATAAAGGAGATTCTAAACCAATTTTTGTAACTCAAGCTGATAATATTGAAAAGTTTGGGCATGTAACAACAGCTACGCATAAAATAATTTACGATGCGTTTGGCTTAGATGACTCTGATATTGAATCTTCTGAAACCGTTCTACAAACATCCATGAACGATAGCGATGTTAATAAAGACGAAGCTATTCTACCTGAGAAGAAAGAACTTTCGGTTTTTGAGTTAATTAAGATTAAATCAGATGAGATTTGTTTTAATGAAGAGGATTTACTCAAATTTATAGAGTCCTTTAATAAAAATATATCGGAATGGGATGATGATCTTCAAAGTGTTTATGAAATTGAAACTGAATTTGATCTGAGAATATACCAAGTTCCCAATAGAGCGAAAATTGGGACTTGGTTAGATAAAAACAAAAGAAAAAATTATTTTTCCGAACCTACATATGGTGAAAACACTTATAAAGTAGAGGAATATAAAGCGCTCCCTAAAAAGCCAATTAAAAACACCATGGCTCTTGCTAGAGATATGGGTCTATGGGGTGATGAGGATGATACCGAGTATAAACTAGAGAATGTTACCAAAACTCATAAATATATTGATGGTTTTGACTATACGCACTATTCTGAAAATAGAATATCTAAAGTATCTTTCAAACCAAAAGTAGAATTAGCACCACCACTTTCATTACACATAGTTCCAATTTATTCCAATAAACATATGGTGTTTCATGTTGCTTATGAGGTATTAAAAAGGAATGATTGGAAAAGCTTCTCACAGCCTAAGTGTACCAGTTGGAAAATGATTCAAACTAATATTGATTCCATTGAGGCACCTGTTTCTGCGTCTGATAAAATTCAAACTGAAGTTAAGTTATGGATTGAAGGGTTGTTTAAAAATAGTGTTGAGTAAAAATTTCTAACAAATAGCTTAAACGGACAAAAAACAGCTGGCTTTTGCTCGTCCCTCGCTAACTCTAGCCAGCTGTTTTATTGCCGCTTAGCAAAGCGTTAATCTCAATTGAGAAACACTTTCAGTAATGCGAAACGTCCCCTTTGAAGCTTAAGTTCTAAGCCATTTCTGTCCAATACAGAGTTACAATATCAATCAATCACAATATCAATCATTCACAATATCAATCAATAATATTGTGAATCAATCAATAATATCAATTAACAAAAATGTGAACACCAAAAAATCGTAAATTAAGGCGTTATGATTTAAGATTGGGTTTTCATTTTAATGAGTTATCAATATGTACCCTATAGATTACATTGAACCAGTATTTCGGCCACCAAGCGAATGGAAGAGCTTAATTCTACAAGTAACTAATGGTTGCTCATGGAATAAGTGTTCGTTCTGTTCGATGTATGAAGGCGATAATAAAAAATTCACCCCTAAGAAAATTGAACAGATTGAGAAAGAAATTATAACCGTAGCTCAGTCAGGCCTCCCCACTGGTCGTGTTTTTCTTGCCGATGGCGATGCAATGATGTTGCCATTTAAACGCCTAAAAGAAATTCTTGAATTGATTAAACTTCACTTACCTCAAGTTACTCGTGTTTCTAGCTATTGCTTACCTCGTAACTTAACGAATAAAACGGTTGAGCAGCTAACCGAGCTAAGATCACTGGGTCTTAAACTCATGTACGTAGGTTGTGAGAGTGGTGATGATGAGGTTTTAAAACTGATCAATAAAGGCGAAACATACCAAAGTTCAGTTGTAGCCCTTAACAAAATCAAACAAGCCGGTATGAAAAGTTCTGTTATGATTTTAAACGGTTTAGGTGGCCCGGAATTTTCTGAACAGCATGCAATTAACTCAGCTCGCTTGATGAATGAAACCCAGCCAGATTACTTATCTACTTTGGTTGTAAGCTTTCCGTTCGGTGAAGAACGATTTGCTGAAAATTTCTTAAAAGAAAATCGACAACCTTACCGCCAGTTACGCCAGCAAGAGTTGTTTAAAGAAATGGAAATACTTTTAACTAATCTGGAACTGGAAAAAACAATATTTCGTTCTGATCACGCTTCAAATTACTTGGTCTTAAAAGGCACTTTGGGACAGGATAAAGCACAGTTACTTGCAAAGGTTCAACTAGCGCAGCAACAACCGGGATCTATACCTTTACGCCAAGAGTGGCAGCGAGGACTGTGACAAATAACGTGACAATATAATATTAATGATCCAAAACATAAAAAATGTGATCTACATTCATTCATGAGGTTACCTAGCAAGTGGCCACTTATCATGTTAATAATTAATGTTTGAATTAATAGGCTAGCCGCGTACTTATTTTTTATATTTAAAATAAGCACCTTGTTTCGCCTTTGGATCTAGATACGGCTCAGCAGTGAGTCGCATTTACCGCATACTATTACATTGTAATTCGCTGCGCGAAGCAGCGCCGCCATAGGCAACGACTTCCACTTTATCATCAGTTGGCGGCTTACATGCTCGCACACTCGCATTTTCATATTCAGCCTGCACTTACTGCTCTCTGACGTTTAAATCGAGTACGTAAGCAGACATCATTTTATTTCATCAAAAGATCTATCAACGCTAAACCCTGTCTGTATAGTTTTCCATTTGGGATTTGCTTCTATCGCAGCATTAAATGCTTTTTTATCACCGACAAAAACAACGGTCTTTTTGGCGCGGGTCAATGCGGTGTACAACAAACTGCGCTCTAACAGATTCGACTTGGTGACGGCAATAATAACGCATTCAGCAGCACTGCCTTGGAAGCTATGTACGGTCAGTGCATAGCCAAGCATGATTCCGAGCTTAGCGATAGCTTCGTTATCCAGTATACGTTGCTCTTCGCCGAACTTAAAAGTGTACGGCACTGTGGCAGAGAGCAGCTTGCCGAGACTACCATTGAACAGATCAAAGCCATTTCCGCCGACATCAGTCACATTTTTTCTGACAATAACAGGATCATTCTCATTGAGCCCCCAAGCTTTTAATGGCGGTGTTTTGTCTGTTGTCAGCTGTGATTGAAAATAGCTGTTGATATGATGAATAGACTGCACTATCGGTCCATAGGCGTTCGCACTTTTGCGATGCGTAGTGATCACCTGTGTTTTTTCTAATCCAAGTTTATTAGCGACCTCAAAAATGACTTTCGCTAAGGAATGCGGATCGGTTCTATCGATAGTCGTTGGCAAGAAAAACACCCCATGTTGAGGGGCTGGAGCAGCTAAATCAAACGTAATCAGTTCAGGATCAACGCCTTGGCTAATACTGTCAGCAATCGCTGGTATACCCGTAGCAGCTGCGCTGCGATGGGCTTTGGTTAACTTGGCAATCGGCACGTGCTTGCTGTTGCATAATAAGTGAAATACTAATCCAGCACCTATGGGGGGAATTTGGTTCGGATCGCCGACCATCAGAATGCGGGCTGTTTCGGGCAATAGACGCAACAAACGATTCATTAGGGAAAGATCTACCATTGATGTTTCATCAATAATGATTAAACAGTCGGCAGGAAACTCTTCTGGTTCACGATAAGGATTATTTTCTTTAGCTTCTTCCGCATTTTCGAACGGGAGTATATACCAATGAATTGTGCGTGATAGACAATCGATATCATGATTTTCATTGTAACCGCGCATGACATCGGCAGCTTGACCAGAGAGGGCCATTTGAAACACTCGAATGTTTAGTGCCTGAGCTAGTCTTACCACACTTGAAATTACAGTTGTTTTACCCGTGCCAGCTCCACCAGTGATAACAGAAAGCTGCTGTTGAAATGGTAATTTGATCGCGTTTTTTTGCTCATCTGTTAATTCGAATTTGGTATTTGGCTTGCCCTTTTTCTTTGGGTTCTCAGCTATCGCGTAGACATTCTCTGCGTTACCAACCAGAAGATTGTCAAAAATACTGTCAACGCCATGTTTAATCATGTTAACAAAACGTTTTTCAAGCGTCGCTTCTGCATAAGCGACAGGTCGTGACTGTAACAAGCCCTCCGGGTTCTCCTGTAACGCGCCTGAGGTTAGTGTAAGGTCGATTGCTTGCTCTGCGACTGAACTATCGTTAAAATGGCGTTCAAGCGCACTTTGTAGCGTTTCACGCTCGATTGCAGTATGGCCATACTTGTCCAGCCGATAATTTAGAACAAAATCTACCGCGCCTTGTAGCCTACGTGGATCTTCAGCGGGATACTCCATCGCATTCGCCATTTTTTCACAGCTATTAAATAACGATGTTGTGTTGCGATCATATGCTAAAATTTTGTAGCAATCGGTGTGCAGTACCTCAGGCAATGTTTCGCCATATTGGCGGATCAGGCGATTGCTCAGTCGTTTGCCGATTTGATGTTTTGCTAGTAATTTGATTGCTTCTAGCTCGCCGCGCAGCACTGCCCAGCTCCTAAAAACCAACTCAATGTTGTGAGTCAGGCGTCTGACTGCCAGTACTCGTATGCCATCGTGATCTTCCTTATCAATGAGTTGTCCCAGCTGATCTGGCCCTTTTGCTGCTTCGATTGCACTAAGCCATGTTTTTTCACCAATCCGCGTTGCCCCTTCACCCACCCGCAGTTGCGGGTGACGCACAATGTATTGCTTTAGACGCTCTCCCTCAACCTCGATAGGTTCGCCATGGCTTGCAATAATTTGGTTGATGTAGGATGGGTTGGTATCCCATTCGCCAGTGAAACGCCAATGTTCCCCTGATTGTGCAGGTCGTGCTAGCACATGTGCACGAGCGACAACTGAGTGTTGTACGCCGTTATACCAGCCATGGATGATTTGCGAACCACGGTTGCCAGGGTTTTGGCTCGTGATCATTAATTCAATGTTGAATGGCTCAGGGTTGAGTCTCATCCAAACACTCGTTTGAGCGATTTACGCTCTTGCTGATCGCCTTTAATGACACGTTTTTCAGCATCTCTTGTCCGGATTACCGCAACGGTAAGCTTTGCTGTTAATGTAGTTATCTCTCCAGCTTGGCGTTGATTTTCATCGGTCAGAGCAGCAATTTTATTTAATGCCTCTTTTAGCTTGTTATCTATATCGCTGGTACTACGTCGAGCATTATCAATACTTGACTGGAGGTGCTCACGAACCGTTTGTGTTTCATCTTTTTCATCGGGATTAGACAGATCCTCGATACTTAATGCTTTAATCGCTGCATCAAGCAATTCACGAGCGTAAACACGCTTAAAAACTTGCTTGCCTTGAATGACTTTTGCAAGCCGTGCTAAATGGCTGAGGTTTGGCATCGCATCGCCGTTATCGTTAACACTATACGCGGGTAGCGGCTCCTTTTGTTCAGCGTAATGATGAAACAGAGCTGTCAGCTTTTGCTTGTTATCCCAGTCGATTTCGATGCTTGATAAGCCAACTTGATCAAGCTCTGCATTTGTTAATTTTTTTTCAGCCATGACAGTCTCCTAAAATGGCACATCTTCCATTGGCATAAGAATATTCCGAATTAGCTCCTCAATTTTAACGGCCGATTGAGACTCCACGGTCTTAATGATTATATCCAGCGCGGCGGTATTTGCACTTAGCTGCTTGGTGAGTTCGCTGTTCTGTGCAATGAGTTTTTGGTTGCGACCTTTGTAATACTCGACTGTACCGTATTTAGGTTCGTCTTTATCCATGTCGCTGTCAGACATTTGCAGAAAACGATACTCGGCTATCATGTCAGCCCGTGATGTTAGCGTGCTTAACTTACCTGTGATCACGCCTTTAGCTATGAGCCTTTCATGTAATGTGACCGCTGAAATCGGGGCTTTCTCGATCCCCTGTGTTTGCATGATGTTTAACTCAGCCTCTATGGCTTTATCGAGTTTGATTGAACGAGCATTCTTAGCCATTCTTCACCTCTTCTTTCAATTTACGTTGATCTTGCGCAAAATTCTCGACTACGGTCTTTTTAGGTCCAGTCATATTTAGTCGCTTGGTCGTTTCAAAGACGCGGATAGGGATAAAACCACTAAAGTTTTCCGCTTTGCAAAGAACGATGTCCATCTGCGCTAAGTTGTGTTTTTCTATTTCAAAAGCTTCGCGTTCACGGCGAGATTTTAGCTTGCCTGATTGCGCTAATCGCGACATTTTATCGACATTGAGCGACAGGTTTTGATGGGTCGATTGGATGCTATCTAGCTCTCCGGGGCGACCGGTAATGGTTAGATGAAAACAGCCCTCACCATCGAGGCAGCGCAGTTGTTTGTCACAGCCATGAAGTGCCAGATTACGGGTGCAACCGCCATTAATGACAATATGAAAATTGCGCCCATGAACTTCAATAAACTCTTTGGCTGCTTGCAGGCCATCTTTTTGGCGAATTTCGTTAAAGTTATTCTGCAACTCACCCAATAGATTGTCCTGTTCAAGCGCTTCTTGCATAAATTCGACATGCTCAGCCGGTTTATTAAATGCATGAGCGTCTTGTTGTACTGCAAGTTTTGTTGGTGTTGCCCCTATTGGTGCCACCCCCAGTTCTGCCAATAAATTGTCTTCAGGCTCGGGGGGAGCAACAATTTCATTGGTCTGTTGTGCACGCACAGCCCTCTGGCGCATGCTCTCGGTGGATGTGCCCTGATATTTTGTCTTATCTTTCAAGCTCAGATGTTGATAAGCCCGGTTTTGTTCAATATCGCGACGACCGACGATAAGCGCCTGTTGGTGCTCTGCTACGTCAGCCAAGGCTAAAAAGGTATTTAATTGATGGCGAGGCATATGCGACTCAATCTTTATATTCGAGCCATCGTCTTCTTTTAGACCATAGCGACTAAAAATCGAGGCAAGGGGAGAGGTATTCTTGCGCAACAAGCCAAAAAAAATCGCCATAGATGAAGCGTTAAAAATCTCTGGGTACAGATGTGAAACGGTAGACTTGTCCGTAAGCGATGCCAATGCGCCACTCGGAGCAATGCAGAGCAACTCTGATTTTTTGATGGTAATGGTTTTCTTTCGCTTTCCATTGCCACCCATTTCGAAGCTAATTGATGTATAGTGATTATCTCCCTTCGACTGTTGATAATAGCGATTCATGTCAGCGACGCGAAAAAGTTTTAGCAATGGCATATTCTGGAGTCTGCGCGTTATAGTAATTCTGGCCTGATCGACAATCGATCCGACTGATAAGACCCCGGCTTTTTTTAACCGGCTAGTAAAATTTGTAATAACATTTTCATTTGGCTCTTTCACGTAGTTGACAAAGTGCTCATTAATGTCCCTAAAGGTCATTGTTTTGCTTTCCCATCTTATGGGCGCAGTCGGATTCTGTTCGAGCCATTTTAACTGCTCTCGACACGTTGCTGTCTGCTTATTGATAAATTCGAATGCAGCGATGACTAGCGGGGCGCTGGTAGGATCTAACCATTTGTATGCGGCGATATGGCCTTTCTCGGGATAATAATGGATCCCCCAAATTAGTTGTGGTTCGAGTTCAGGTTTTCCATTGTCGTTCAGCACAACTTTGCCATCTTCATCTCGTTTCTCGACAAAAATCGGCTTACCTGTGGTTTCATTGATTTCAGCCACACTGATCAAGGCATCATGACGAACTCGCAATAGCTCGCCGATGCGAAAACCGGTCACCATCAAAATATGAT
Organism: Moritella sp.; assembly: GCF_013215705.1. Taxonomy (GTDB): domain Bacteria; phylum Pseudomonadota; class Gammaproteobacteria; order Enterobacterales; family Moritellaceae; genus Moritella. The sequence continues at coordinate 24,879 of NZ_JABSQR010000013.1, forward strand.
AAAGGCGGAGAGCGACTTGCTCCCAGCTGTTGCTAGCATTGAGAGTTAACCAAGCGAGCGAATGAAGTGCTTTCATCGAGAGCAGCTTATCCTCACCGTCGCGCTCATTATCGTCAATCGATTGCGCTTTTTTACGCCGTTGATTCAGCGCTTTCTGCTCAGTATTCGGTCTCTGTTTATGTGTATGGGTAAAAGTGATGCCAACGTGAATAATAGCCATCGCCTTGAGCTGCATTGTTTTTTTCAAACAGGAATTTAATAATTTGTATATGGTCATATAGCCGCTTGCAATCAGGTTTGTTTCTAGCTGCTCTAACACTGCATCATCGAGCAGCCGTGGTTCGGCTGCGCCCTTTACGTGTAGTAGTGCCTGATGCAGATATTTCATGTCCTTAATATTTCTTTGAAGGGATGCAAATACCATCTTGTGGACATTCATTGTGGTGACCGCTTTACACCAGTTGATATAATTTCTGTTATTGATGACGGAAGCGTTTATGTGTTTACTTTTTAATATTTTTGTAAAATGTAACGAAGCTGTTGGACTATTTCCGCTAAAGTCGCCTTCGGATGTCCAGATATCAGCGTCCCACGATTGCGCCGTGATTAGTGTCGCATAATGTTCTTTCGCCTGTTCAATGAACGCATTGAACGCATCAATATTGCTACGCATGTTGGCCTCCTTGACAGTTTCTGCATCGTGAAATCACGGCTTTCACTTGCTCCATGGTGCCTTCTAGCTGGGTCATAGCTGGATTCATTCCTGATTGATGGGTGCTATCTGAAATGGCAATGATTTTTGAGGCCTCAAACCGCAATGCCTTTAGCACCGAATTATGATGGCCATCTTCAAAGGGATGAAAGTCTTGGCAGCCATAGCAATTGTAAACTGGCACGTATTCACAGTCGGTAGCATCGCAGCCACCAATTCCTGTGGCCAGTTCATCACCGATGCGACCCAAAACTTCTTTGTCTTGCCAGTCGTCATCCAGGGCAAGATCTCCGGTCAATAAAGCTACCATCGCCCCGTATGTGCCATTTCGACCCAGTGCTTTCTCACGCAATGCACTAATTGAAGGGCAGGCCGCAATATAGTATTTTGCTGCTAGAAGCGTGCTGTGTCCGAGCATATAGGCAATTTCTGATGCCGAGCTACCAGCCATGACCATGCGATGCGCCATATTATGACGAAAATCATAAGGCGTTTTGTGGGCATTTTCAGCCCCCCAACGAGCCAGTGTATTATTTATGCTCCGAGTCCCACGGATTTTCCTCCAATCAGAGCCATTTTCATTCTGTAGTAATTGCAATGATTGACTATTTTGTCGTGCAATGAGTGCTTGTATGGCTCTGCCCAGTTCAGGGCTAATCGCTAATTTATCGGTTCCTTTTTTATGTTCAGAAGGCTTGCCTTTTTTAGCCCAAGGTCGCAGTAATGAGAAGTAGTTGCCGACTGACTGAAAACTATCATTAAATAATCGAAACAACTGGATTGGACGTAAGCCTAATTCATAACAGAGTCTCAGGACAATAAAGTCACGTAGTTCGGTGTAGTTTAAGCGCGTCATGAATTGTGTATCATGGCTTGAATGAGTACGAATAAATTGTTCTTCTAGGGGGCTGAGTCGCACCTCCATGTCGTAATAGCCCCCGACGTTGACACTGGCTTCAGGCGCTTGTTGTTCGAGATCAAAAAGATCTTCAATATCCGTGCCGGGCGCACCATGACTGATCAGGTAATTTGTTAGTCGCTTGATGATAGCAAAATCAGTTCGGTAGTAACCGCTCTTTGAATTGCGAGATAATTCCATTTTTTCATAGAGTTTGGGTAGTGTTAAATCATCAATCGTCCAAGCTCGTCTCTCAATCATTTTAAAATTTTGAACGCTAACAGCTATCGAATAACTCGATAGAAACTTAACTATCAGCCATTTTACAATAGGTTGTATTTGTTCATCAACGCGACCAAAATTCATTGTATAAGGCAATCCACCTTCCCGAATAGCCCAGACATCTTCACTGGTGTCCAAATACGCGGTATCACCATGGCTCGCGGCGTGAAAATGAATATGCCGCTTATAGCGCAATTCTGATGCAAATGCAGCCCACTCAGCTGCCGTGGCATCAAACTTCCTGTTTTTATCAAATTTAACTGCTAACATTGATCTTTTCCTTGTAAAACATGACGCAGGTTGGCAGCATTTGCCTTGTCGGCCAAGAACCGACGACCATAGTGATCGGGCATCTCACTCTTGATTGACCATCCGCCATTGACTCGAAGTAGATCTTTGGCATCGGTTATTGACATCTTTTGTTCGTCCACTAAGTGATAGAGTTGTGAAACAGCCCAAGTATGTCGAAGTTTATGCGGGTGACATGACGTCATATATTCCATTGATTTGAGATCGGCAATATCTGAGAAGTGTTGATGCAATGCTTTGGTGAGTCGTTCAAATATTTTGTTAAGCATGCGTAGGGTCAGTGGTTTTGGAGACTGTGTTGACAAAAACAGGATCGAGCTATCACAGTCTTCATGTTCTTCAGAGCCATCACTCTTTGTAATAAGTTTTAAACGAAGCTTATTTACATAGAAGCAGAGATAGTCATAGTGATCTTTCGTTATTTTCAGGGTGCGATGAGAAGTCTCGGTTTTTATAGAGCCTTCAACATTTTCTTCATCATCACAGTTGGTCACAGTAATGTAATAACTTGTCACTCCGTTAAGGTTATGGATCGACGGTTTAAATGAATCAGTCTCAAGCAGGTTTATTTCTCCTCTGCGCAGACCGTATTCGAGCGCAAGAGTACAGATCAAATAATTTCGAAAGCTCACTCTTAAACTTGAAAATGGATTTAATTTATTAGGTTTTGCGGTGGTGGTCGGGCGAATAATCTTTAAGAATGCGGCACACTGGAACAGGGTCAAACTTTTATACTCTTCTTGAATAGCAGTAGCACTACGCTTTGATCCCGATGCAGTGAGCTCTTGTTGCTTGTCTCGGAGTAAAAAGCTAATCTTTGTCTGCTCATGTCCGATATATTTTGGCACAAAAGTATTGTTGTATTTTGTTGTAGTGTATCGGTTATTAAGATAGCGAAGAAATTGGAAAACATCGCTGATACGAAGTCTACTCGTAGATACTGCAATCGCATTAGCATTAGTGCCAAATGAGACAATGTTCCCCCCTTTTTGCCCCACATCCAGATATGATGAAAAGCCATCGAGCTCACTGATCACACCTCGCATGCCATTGCGTTCGAAAAAGAAATCGAACGAATCATTGTGTTTACGCTGAATATATTCGTAAAACTGACAGATTGCAGTCATGTGACGATGCTGAGTCGAAGATGCCCTTTTATTTAGTCTGAGGCTAGAGTAAATCATGGCATACAATGGCGTTAAGCAAGTGTCATAATCGAAGATTGTCCAGCATTGCCTGTCAAAATATTCAGATTTATAGCTAATCAAATTATATTGCATTGCATTGACGATCCTTGCTAAATATTATGTACTAAACATAGGTTCTCTGCTTGTTTATGCCAATGTAAAAATGTAATACATCTTAACTTTGTGAACTAAAAAACGGGTTCCTCCCCTATGTCGGTTGTGAAAGTGGTGATGATGAAGTATTAGCGTTAGTTGAGAAAGGCGAAACTTACGCTTCACAACTCGATGCGTTATACAAACTTAAAGGCGCAGGCATTAAAACCTCGGTGATGATATTAAATGGCTTAGGTGGCACCGAGTTTACTGAGCAGCATGCATTAAATTCAGCCCGCTTAATGAACGAAGCACAGCCTGATTATTTGTCCACATTAGTCGTGTCTTTTCCATTAGGACAAGCTAAGTTTGCTAAGAATTTTGTCAATGGTTTCCAGTTACCTGATCAGCATGGGTTATTTTTGGAAATGCAAATGTTGTTAGAAAATCTAGACCTGAAGCATACCGTATTCAGATCTGACCATGCTTCTAACTACTTGTCTTTGAAAGGGACGTTAGGGCAAGATAAAGCACAATTATTAGCGCAAGTACGTGGGGCAATTGAAACCCCAGAACAAAGCAATCTGCGTAAAGAATGGCAGCGCGGGTTATAACTATTCTCTTTTCAACAATATAATTATTATTTGTTAACAGTATAACTGTCATATTTTCAACATTTAGCGCTGCTATTATCACAGTAATTTAGAAAAAGTAGCAGACAAGATGACAACCAGAAAGGGCAGTGCTATGGTTGCTAAGGTTATATTTTAATAATTATTACCTTATGATTACTAACTGTTTGATAGTTTTTGTCTATTAAAACGATTGGCTCAAACAATTGGTTTAAGATTATATTTAATGTGAAAATTATGCCGCAAATAAGCGGATATTTAATTAATTTTAGGAGATTAAAATGGTTTTAGTAGGACGTCAAGCACCTGATTTTACAGCTGCAGCAGTACTAGGTAACGGCGAAATCGTAGATAACTTTAACTTTGCTGAATTCACTAAAGGTAAATCAGCGGTTGTATTTTTCTACCCACTTGATTTCACATTCGTTTGCCCATCAGAGCTAATTGCTTTTGATCACCGTCTAGAAGAATTCCAAAAGCGTGGCGTTGAAGTAATCGGTGTTTCAATTGATTCACAATTCAGCCACAACGCATGGCGCAACACTTCTATTGAAGATGGCGGTATCGGTCCAGTTAAATACCCACTAGTAGCAGACGTTAAACACGATATTTGTCAAGCATATGGTGTTGAACATCCAGAAGCTGGTGTGGCTTTCCGTGGTTCTTTCCTAATCGACACAAACGGTGTTGTTCGTCACCAAGTTGTTAACGACCTTCCTTTAGGCCGTAATATTGATGAAATGCTTCGTATGGTTGATGCACTAAACTTCCATGAGAAAAATGGTGAAGTTTGTCCTGCACAATGGGAAGCTGGCAAAGAAGCTATGGAAGCATCTCCAGAAGGCGTTGCTAAATACCTAAGCAAAAATGCTAAAGGTCTATAATTTTCACTTAACTTATTAAGTAAAAATTTAGTCTAATAAAAAAGCCAATCTCATCGAGATTGGCTTTTTAGTATTTAATTTTAAATAACGTTTAAATTGTCTTAACCATCAAAGCATATTTCAATCGAGGCATTGCCGAACGGACTAGTTAGTGGCAGTAATAATTTTGGCCCTTCAGATTTATGCGTAATGGTATGATCTTTACCTGATACCACGATCGGTGTCGACATATCAAAATCAAACCCTTTTTCAGCTAAAATACGTTTAGCTCCGCCAGTCACCATATTGGTGATCTCACCCACCATATCAATGACTTCAGCATCAATTTTTGCTGGTTTCTCACCCAGCATATTCTGCATGATGGCTAATGCCAATGATTCATCAAATGTCAGTGCAAATGAACCTTTAGCTTGGGTTGACATCATCCCCATAATACCGGAAATATCACCTTTGGCTTTATCATCTTTTTTGAGTCTTGGCTTACCGGGAGTTAATTCCACTTGTGCCATGGTACTTAATACATTTAATAAAGATGAGATAAATGGATTGATAAACTCTACACGCATAGTTTGTTATTCCTGAAAATTTAATTATTCACGACAATCAGCACAGATACCGTGTGCTTCAACTGTCTTCGTCGTAATGGCAAAACCATGTTCATCGGCAAGTGATTGTAGCAACTCTTCTATTTCGGCATTATGCAATTCAATAACGCTACCACAGCTTTTGCATAAGAGTAGTTGTGAAGGATGCTTTTCACCAAAGTGAGGGCATAAAATAAAGGCATTACTTGATTCTATTTTATGGATAAACCCTTCTTCGAGTAAAAAATCGAGTGCGCGGTAAACCGTCGGTGGTTTGGCATTCGGTTCTAATAGCTGCAGCTGAGCAAGCAGATCATAAGCGCTGATCATGGCGTTGTGCTGTGCCATTAACAGAAAAATTTGTTGCCTAATTGGGGTGAAGCGAACTGCACGGGTAATACAAAGCTGCTGCGCTCTGTAGAGTAAATTGTTCGCTGAATCTGTCATCGGAACCATTCAAATAGCTGAGAAAGGATAATGCTAACACATTGAGGTGATTTTTCTAATCAGCAATGCAGAGAAAGTGAGTTTATTCATATAAGCAAACAACCGGGATGACAGATCCAGTTTGTTTGCTGAATATATTTTTCGCTAAACAACAGCGTCTGAATTACTGCATAGTTACAAAGGTGAATTAAAAATAGGAGCGTAAGATCTTTATTTTTGAAAGTGCAGCCCGCAAGGTGTATGATCGCCCCCTTGTTTTTCATCGTCGCGGCTTCGCTGCCGCACGAATTTGAAAGCAGCTAACGTAATTCAGCGCACTTACGCATCCAGATAAGAGATAATAAAGCAATGACCAAGCCAGTTACCACCAGTGTTCATGCCCCTGGGCGTTTTTCGATTGCCCCTATGTTGGATTGGACAGACCGTCATTGTCGTTACTTCCACCGCTTGTTAACCAAAAATACCTTGCTGTACACCGAAATGGTAACCACAGGTGCGATCATTCACGGTCGAGGTGATTATCTTGCCTATAACAAAGAAGAGCACCCTGTGTCGTTGCAGTTAGGTGGCAGTAATCCTATCGATCTGGCTCAAAGTGCGAAGTTGGCACAAGAGCGTGGTTATGATGAAATTAACCTGAATGTGGGTTGCCCATCTGATCGCGTGCAGAGTGGTAAATTTGGTGCCTGTTTAATGGCTGAACCGACGCTGGTGGCGGATTGCGTAAAAGCCATGCAAGACGTGGTTGATATTCCGATTACGGTTAAAACCCGCATTGGTATTGATGACCAAGACTCGTATGAATTTCTTCAAACCTTTATCGACACCGTGGCGGCTACGGGTTGTAATGACTTTACTTTGCATGCGCGTAAAGCCTGGTTAAGCGGATTAAGCCCGAAAGAGAATCGTGAGATCCCAGAGCTTAATTATCAACGTGTTTATGATATTAAACAGGACTTCCCAGCGCTGTTCATTGCTATCAATGGTGGTGTTAAAACATTAGCAGAAACGCAATTACATCTCGGCCATGTGGACGGCGTGATGATGGGGCGTGAAGCGTATCATAACCCTTTTTTATTGAGCCAAATTGATGAGCTGGTTTATGGTGGCGAGAAGTCGATCCATAGCCGTCACGATTACGCTGAAATGATGCTACCGTATATTGATAATCATATTCGTAATGGTGGCAGTTTAACGCATATTTATCGCCATATGCTTGGGCTATTCCTTGGATTGCCGGGAGCAAGAGCGTGGAAACGTCACCTCAGCGAGCAAGGGCATAAAAAAGGCGCGGGTGTTGAGGTTGTAGAAGCTGCATTACTGTTAGTGCCTAAATGCTAAAATTATAGGTCCTAAAAGTTAAAATATAGTGTGAATATGCTGATTTAAAGATTAAAGGAAAAGCCATAAAGCTTATTATAGTTATTTATAATAAGCTTTTTTTGTATATAGATAGAATCAATTGTCAGAAGGTGATCACTTATTAATGAGTGATGCTCGTTTGAGTTAATTTATTCAGGTAGTATGAATTTTCTAATACTAACGAATTAATAACATAATTTTTACAAAACGGTCATGATTCTAATTTCAAGGCCGATACGTTATTAGAGAATTTAAGGATGTTGTCCGATCTATAAGTTAGATCACAAGGACGGAATTGGTATTGTAATCACATTACCAAGCTAACTTACAAACGCTACAGAGGTATGAAATGGGACTTTCCACCCAACTAAAAATCAAGCATAAGATCGGCATTCTTTCGGCAGTTGTTGTCGTCAGTTTTTTAACTTATCTTTTCGCCAACATTCTGGTGGTGAAAGAAAATAAAGAACGGTTATTACAACTGTCTGCAATTTATTATCCAGTACTTGAAGCTGCCACGATCAGTAACAGTAAGATTGCCGAGTTAACTCAAGCAATTGAAACATCCGTAACCATTGGTGATGAAGATATGCTGCTAAGTGCTGATGAAGTATATGCTGATCTCATTAGTCAATTAGACATAATTAATTCTATTCACCCTGATAAACGCAGCGAGTTATTGTTAATTAAGGCGGAAGCTAAAGAGTATTATAATTCTGCGAAATATCTAGCTAATGGTTTGATTAACGGCACCATTTCCATGGATGACTTATCTGTGTTAGCAGAGAAGAACCGTTTTATATTAGAAAAATTGTTAGCTGATCTAGGTCAGTTTAAACAAGACAGCCAAGCTGACTTCACGGCCTTGATTGAAACGTCATTAGCGAGCTCTGATACGAGTCGTAATCGCGGTGTGATGTTAGCTGTCGGTGTGATTATATTAGTACTAGCGGTATGTTATTGGTTGACGGTATCGATCACAGGCAGTATTCGTAAAGTATCTGATTCATTAAAAGAGATCGCGCAAGGCGACGGTGATCTTACGGTCCGTATTGATTATGTAAATAAAGATGAAGTGGGTGAGCTGGTACATTGGTTTAATCTGTTCTTAGACAAACTTCATGGCAGTATTAGCGAAACCATTCAATCGATCGATTCGTTATCACAAGCATCGACGCAATTAGCGACATCAAGCAGTACTTCTAAATCTCGAATTCAAGAGCAAAGTCAGTCGATTGATCAGGTATCTCGCTCGATGAACGAAATGTTTGAGACTGTCAGGCATATTGCTGATTATGCGTCTAATGCTTCGGCAGAAGCAAGCAGTGCAAACCGCGAAGCTGAGACTGGTACTGTGGTTGTTAAAAAGACTATCGAAGCCATACACGAACTGGCTGATGAGGTGAAAACAGCGTCACAAGTAATCGACGAATTAGACGCTCATACTAGCAATGTTGGCGTGATCCTCGATACTATCCGTAGTATCGCTGATCAGACCAATCTGTTAGCCTTAAATGCAGCCATTGAAGCGGCACGTGCGGGTGAACAAGGACGAGGTTTTGCAGTCGTTGCAGACGAAGTTCGGACTTTAGCATCTCGCACACAAGATTCAACCCAAGAGATCCAACAAGTATTGGAAGAATTGCAACGTGCTTCTCGAGGCGCTGTGGAAGCAATGCAACGTGGGATGAGTAAAGCGGATATTGGCGTAGAGCGATCATCTAGTGCTGGCGATTCTCTAACAAACATTTCGGGTAAAGTTCAAGCCATCAATATCGTCAACGAGCAAATTGCATCAGCGACGGAAGAACAGGCTCAAACATCAAAACTGATACATGGTTATATCGATGAAACTCATTCGATAGCAACACAAGTATCTAAAGATACCGAAGTGCTTGACGAGATAGCGCAAGCTATTGAAGTTGCTACACAAAAGCTAAGGAAAGCAACAAATCAATTTAGTGTGTAGTAAGTAACTATAATTTGCTTGCTGCACGAAATTTCTAAGGAGAGAAATTTTATGAGCAAGCAAATTGCTATTATTACTATTGATGGATCAAACATTGTATCAACAGTTAGAGCAACCCTATTACAGAAAACCACCGCAACATTATCTTTAGCTGCTTGTATTTCAGCAGCGTTATTCTCGTCATATACCGCCGCAGAACAATTACGCCGTGTGCAATTACTGGAAGAACAAGTATCTGTACTTGAAGAGCAGCAAGCTGAAACAAATCGTGTTAACAATGTCACCGTGAATGGCTTTTTCACCTTAAGTGCAGGCATGGCATCAAATGATGCTGGTTATGCTGGCTATGAAAAAACGCTAGATTACGTACCTGAAACCAAAGTCGGTCTGCAAGCTGCATTTGAAGTAACAGAGAATACTTTTCTAATTGCGCAACTGGTTGCTCGTGCTGAACAACACTGGCGTCCAGAAATGGAATGGGCCTTTTTAAGTCATACCTTTGATAACGATTTAACCGTGCGAGCGGGTCGTTTACGTGTGCCTTTGTATATGTATTCAGATTATTTAGAAGTTAACTTTGCACAGCCTTGGTTACGCCCACCAGAAGAAATTTACGCGGTTGTTCCAGTAAGCTCATACGAAGGTATCGATTTTGTCTATACTATTCCGTTTGATGAAGCAGACTGGCAATTTCAGGGATTTACCGGTGTTGGTTCCGATCCCGATGAAGAAACAGAGTTTGGTACCGATGTTGAATATGATGACGTAATGGGACTCTCGACAACCTTCAGCTATAACAGTTTTAGTGTTCGCGCTAGTTATGTGTTGGCCACCCTAAATTCGGGTCAAGGTTATGTACCGGGGACAGCCCTTGAGACAAAGCTAGTTAACTTCACTGACTCTGATGCTAGCTTTCTTGGCCTTGGTGCCAGTTATGACGATGGCGATTTACTGGTTGTAACGGAATGGACTCGATCTAAAGTTGATGGTAGTGGTTTAGCTACCTCCGCTACTAACTATTCCGGTAATTGGCAAGATGTTGACTCTGCTTATATTTCTATGGCTTATCGCGTTGGTAATATAACTCCTTATGTCACTTATGCCATTATGGAAACCACCGATGACGATGAACGTGCAAGTGCAACAGAAGGCAGTATTGATCCAGAAAAGATTTATAATACTTACAACCAAGCTATTTTTAATGCGAAGCGTTCTACCTATAGTGCCGGCTTTCGTTATGATATAAACGCTAATATGGCGCTTAAATTTGATGTTACTTACAGTGATGACTTTGCCAATACTAGCGGTGGCTTAACGGGCAATGTGTCACAAGCTGAAGAAGATACCTTGGTTTACACCACATCATTGAACATGGTGTTTTAGGGAGAGGATGATGAGAACTCTACTTAAAGGTGCATTATTGTCGTTGATGTTAATAGGGAACGCACAGGCTGAGGTAGTGGTGATCGTCAACCTGTTAGGTCCGGATTATTTATCACCAACGCAAGTGCGCAAACTGTATTTAGGGAAGAGTAAACATCTTCCCGGTCAAGGCAAAGCATATATCATAGATATGGCTGGTGATAGTGACATTAAGCGTGAATTCCATGAGAAGGTCACGCATAAAAGTGCTTCACAGCTACAAGCTTATTGGTCGCGTCTTATTTTTACCGGCAAAGGAAAACCGCCGCGTACAGTACGTACACCTGAATTGATATTGTCGTTGGTTGGCAGTAATGAGAATGCGATAGGTTACATTGACGAATTGTTAGTGAATGATCGCGTCAAAATTGCTTACCGACCTTAACGCTATCCCCACTTAATGCCGAGCTGTTGGGTGGGGAATTGATTACAAATTTCATGGAGGAAAAAATGCAGAGAATGATCAAGGGCATACTATTTCTATTACCATTTTTTATTTCATCAGTGATGGCTGAGATAGTGGTGGTCGTTAATCCATTAGGTCCTGATGAATTTACCCGCATTCAGGTCAAAAAGTTATATCTTGGCCAGGCTAAAAAATTACCAAATGGGAACTTAGCGAAAATATATGAGTTACCAAAGCAATCAAGATTACATAAAGACTTTCATGCTTTAGTGACTGGCCGTACTCCGGCACAAGTCAATGCGTATTGGTCTAAAAATGTGTTTACGGGATTAGGTCAAAAGCCAGAAGTTGTTTCTTCTACACAGTTGTTACGGCGTAAGATTGCCCGTAATAAAAATGCGATTGGTTATTTAGATATTGCTGAAGTCGATGATTCCGTGAAAATAGTATATCGCCCATAATTAATGACGTTTATAAACAAGAGTCACAGCGCTATTAAGGTGATAAATAACCCCTATTATAATGCTATTGGCTCATTGCTTTTCACTATCCAGATAGATTATCTCCTCTCTTCTTCCAACTACGATTTATAAGTAAATCCAATGCGTTACTAGGGTCATAACGCTACACAATCAAATAGGATATGCATCTTTATTGTATACGGTTGATTTATATTATATTAGGTATTTACAAAGAGATCAAAACTGTTAATAAAAAGTGTCATAGTAGTTAAGCTCAACAAAGAACAGTTACATTGCCGTAACAAATTGTCATAGTGTGATCTGCGTCGCTAAAATAAAATACGTAAGCATGAATAATACCATCATACTAATCTATTAGTGATTAACCGTAAAAATACAACATGTATGACCAGTTTTGAATGAATACAAAATGGACTAAGTGTTTTAGAATAAGGAAATTTTAGATGAAAAAAGCATTTATAATGCTACCTCTTGCCGTTGCTTGTGCGTCACAATTTGCGATGGCTGCAACAACTGATTCGCAGCGTCTTGCGCAACTTGAGCAAGAATTAGCTATTTTACAAGAAGCGAGCTCTTATGATTCGCTATCTGATCGGATGTCTATCAATGGCTTTTTCACTGGTAAAGTAGGTGTAGCTAGTAACGATGCTGGATACAATGGATACGATAAAGATGCTGATTTCTCTGAAGGCAGCAAGCTTGGTCTGCAGGGTACGTTCGCACTTACAGAGCAAACAAACATTGTTGCTCAGTTAGTTGCTCGTGGTAATGATGATTGGTCTACTGAAATGGAATGGGCATTTTTAAGCCATGATTTTGATAATGGTTTTACTGCGCGTTTCGGTCGTTTGCGTGTGCCTCTGTACATGTATTCAGATTACCTAGAAGTGGGTTACGCACAACCTTGGGCTACACCTCCAGCAGAACTTTATAGTGTTGTTCCATTATCATCTTTCGATGGCATTGATGTTATTTATGATATGGAATTAGGTGAAGTAGCTGTAGCACTACAAGCAAGTTACGGTCATTCATCACGTGATGCGGGTGCCCTTGGCGATGTTGATTATAGCGATGTACTCGGTGCTTCAGCATTGTTCTCTTATGAGGAATGGGAATTTCGTGCCACATACTATCAAACTCAGCTAAATACAACTTCACCATCGACAGTAGCTCTACCGTTAGTTTTTGATAAAGCAGACAGTTATTTTGCTGGTGTTGGCCTGAGCTATGATAACGGCACTCTATTCGCCATTTCTGAGTTTGCCGTTTCTGACGTAGAAGGTCAGTATTCTGATACTCAATCTGGTTATATTACGCTTGGCTACCGTATTAATGATTTCACACCTTATGTGACTTATGCTTTTCTTGAAACGACTGATGATAGTGAACGAACTGAACCTGCAGATGCTCTGGCAAAAGCTTTATTTGATTGGCAGCGTACCTCATACAGTGTTGGTACACGTTATGATATTAATTCGAACTTAGCACTAAAAGCAGATGTTACTTATGCGACTAATTTTGGTGATACCTCGGGTGGTATGTCTCCAAATATAGTTGCTAATAACGATGATACATTGGTTTATACACTTTCATTTGATGCAGTATTTTAAGGAGAACTTTGATGAAACTATTAGCTAAAGTTGCCTTAACAGCAGCATTAATCTCGGGTGTAGCACAAGCAGGTGTTGTGGTTATTGCTAACCCAACGGGCCCTGATGCATTGTCGAAAGCACAAGTATCTAAACTGTATTTAGGTAAATCTAAAAAGTTACCAAATGGCGTGAAAGCTCAAGTCTTTGAGCAAGCTGTAGGCAGTGCTATTCGTGGTGAATTCCACGCGGGCGTGACTGGCAAAAGTGATTCTCAGCTACAAGCTTATTGGTCACGTTTAATATTTACCGGTAAAGGTAAACCGCCAAAAACAATTGGCTCATCTTCTTTGATCAAAAGCCAAGTCGCATCGCATGCGAATGCGATTGCTTATATTGACTCTTCAGAAGTTGATGACACGGTAAAAGTGGTGTTTACACCTTAATATTACTGTTTTGTTGTTAATGCCAAACCTTAGGTTTGGCATTTTTTTTGGGTAAAATTTAATGGCATGAATATTAAAACCAGAGTATTCTTCATACATCATAACTAAAGAGATTAACCTAGTGGATTTTGAAAAAGAATTTGCCGAGCTGAAAGTCGAAGCCGAAGAGATCATTGATAACTTATTAGAAGATGGCAGTGATCCTGATGCTGTATATTCTATTGAACATCACTTTGCTGGGGATGATTTTGCACAGTTAGAAAAAGCGGCTATTGCAGCGTTTAAACTGGGCTACGATGTCTCTGATCCTGAAGAAGTTGAACTAGAAGACGGTCAAACCGTATTTGCGTTTGACTGTATTGTTGAAACGGAACTGGATATCGATACCATCACGCGTGATATCGAAGCCTTACTTAAAATGTCTATCGAACAAGATGTTACCTACGACGGTTGGGGCACTTACTTCGAAGACGATGCATCATAATGTCGGCAAAGACATATTTTTTTCTGCAGGTTGTAGATAAGTAATATTATTGTGTGTGACATGATGTTGTTCATACCACACACAAAATTGGTCGCTCGGTAACGGGCGGCTAAATAAATACCCCTGAAATTGATCACACTGCTGGGCTTGTAGCCATTTCATTTGTGATTCTTTCTCGACCCCTTCTGCTGTTACGGTAATATTTAACTCTCTTGCTAAGCTGATCACCGAGCGGGTGATAGCGGTTGTGGTTTTATCTAATTCAAGTTCATCAACAAATGATTTATCAATTTTTAGTTTATGAGCCGGCATATTTTTCAAATAAGACAACGAGCAATAACCCGTACCAAAATCATCGATAGACAAGCGTACCCCAAGGTTAATCAACTCTTCTAACATATGCCCCGTGGTATGATTTGATTCCATTAAGGCACTTTCTGTCACCTCAATTTCAAGTCGGTGTGCAGGGATGTCATAATAGTCAATGTAATATTTTATTTTACTGATCAGCTGCGGATCATTAAATTGAATCGGCGATAAGTTTACCGCCATGAAGATATCGATACCTTGTGCTCGCCATCGTGAGAGTTGCTGACAGGCTTTTTCTAATACAACTTCACCCAGTTGTCCTATCAGGTTATTTTTTTCGGCAAGCTCAATAAATTTAATTGGCATGATAAGCCCTTGTTCAGGGTGATGCCAACGAGCGAGAGCCTCGACCCCGAGGACTGCTTTGCTGTTTGCATCGACAATCGGTTGGTAATATAAGTCGATGGCTTTGTTATTAATGGCGTGTTTTAAATCGTGGATTAAGCGTTTTTCAGCTTCGGCATGTGCTTCTAATACGGGATCAAATAAAGTGTAATATTGTTCGGTATGTTTACGCGAACGTGATAGCGCCAGTTCGCTGCAAGTGAGTAACTGGTTGGTCTCTTGTACTGTATTCGGGTAGTTTGCTGCGCCGATACATATCGCTAAATCAATGACATGACCTTGAATCGCTATTTGCATATTGAGTTTATCGATTAATTTATCACACAGGTAATTAAGCTGATCCGGGGAGCTGGCTTGATTTGTCAGGATCGCAAAACGATCACCCTGGATACGCGCTAGGAACGCATCTTCAGGGACTATTTTTTTGATCTGTTCACCGACATAGATCAGCACTTGATCGCCAATCTCGGTACCATAATTACTATTTAGCTGGCCGAGTTTTTTGATATCAATAAGCAGTATGCCCCAATGCGAATCCTGGTCGATGTCTTCCAAGGATTGCAGGAAAGTCGGACGGTTAAGTAATTTAGTCAGTTGATCATGCTTGGTTAGCGTGGCTATTTTTTCTAAGGTATTACGGCGTTCTTTAATGTCGCGAGAGATACTGACGGTACCGACTAATGTGTTATTTTGAATGACGGGATGTTTGTGTACATCAACATAGATTTGTCGGCCGGCTAACTCAAATTCTATTTTGTAGTTAACACTTTTATAATTTGATTTTAGCTGGGTATCATAATCAATACTGACTTGTGCTGTTGCCGCTGGCAGTATCTGTTCAATGGTTTTTCCAATAATGTCGGTTTTTTTCTTTTTCGCTAATTTGAGTGCGGCGCGGTTACATTCAACGATACGACCTTCCATGTCTTTGTAAATAACAGAGTCGGGCAGGGCATCAAAAATAGAATTAAGTAATGCGGTTTTTTCTTGCAGTTTTTGTTCTGAGCGAAATTTACTTGATACATCAATGGCAATCCCGAGTAAGCCAATTGTTTTACCTGCGCGGTTTTTCAACGGGATCTTGGTGATCTCAAATTGTTGATGACCGTGAATAGTTTCCAGCGTCATGGCTTTAGCGATGACACTGCGACCGTGTATTAGTGCTTCTTGATCGGTTTGATAAAGCTCTTCAGTAGGCAGCTGCTTTTCTTTAAAGGCGGGTTTAAGTTGAGCATCGGTTTTACCAATAATGAACTGTTCTGATGGTAAATCAAATAATGATAAACAATGTTTATTACAGCCGAGGTATTGTCCGTGAATATCTTTCCAAAAGATACCTATTGGCAGATGCTGAATTGCATTAATCAATATATGATTCAGATAATTCTTGCTACCCATAACCTATCACTCCATTCCTTGGTGTCGACATTCTATAGCTAAGCTGTTTTTTTTATAACGACAACTTACTGTTATTTACAAATATGTTACATCTTATCGCACGGGATGGAAATATTTTTTCAAAAGATGGATGAGTAATTGTGATGTCTATTTACTATTTACTCGAAATGAAAAGCAACTTATTAGAAACGGCAAATAAAAAAGGGAAAACTGATTAATCAGTCTTCCCTTGTTGATAAGGTCGATTTTAACGATTAAATCGATTAAATCGATTCAATTCGTGCTTTTTGTGCTTTAAATTTAGCGATCGTATTTTCAAATTCCGCTTGTTTCTCACGTTCTTTGGCGATAACAGCTTCTGGCGCTTTGCCAACGAATTTTTCGTTGTTTAGTTTGCCGGCAACACGGTCCAAGTCTTTTTGCACTTTTTCCATTTGTTTGTTGATACGCGTAATTTCAGCATCTTTATCGATTAGACCAGCCATTGGAATTAATATTTCCATGTTGCCTAATAGTGATGTTGCTGAGATTGGCGCTTCTTCATCTCCGCTAAGAATAGTGATTGCTTCTAGTTTTGCTAGTGAGCTAAGGAACTGTTGGTTTTCGTCGAGACGACGTTGCTCTTCAGTGCCTACATTTTTAAGCAAAATTGAGATTGGCTTGCTTGGGCTGATGTCCATTTCGCCGCGGATGTTACGGATAGCGATAATGAATTGTTTAACCCACTCCAGATCTTGCATTGATTGGGCATCAACTTTAGCCGCATCATGCTCAGGGAATGCCTGTAGCATGATCGTTGCGCCTTCTGTGTACTTACCAGCAAGTGGAGCCACACGCTGCCAGATTTCTTCAGTGATGAATGGCATGATAGGGTGCATTAAACGTTGTAACGCTTCTAGGATCGTTACTAATGTATAACGCGTCGCACGCAGTTGTGCTTCAGTGCCGTTGCCGAATACTGGCTTCGTTAATTCTAAGTACCAATCACAGAATTGATTCCAAGTGAATTCGTAAGCGATGTTAGCTGCAAGATCGAGACGGTAAGTATCAATCGCTTCACGGTATGTTTTGATGGTTTCTTGGAATTGACCTTGGATCCAACGATCCGCTAGGCTGAATTCCATGTCGCCGCCATTTTGGCCACAATCATGTTCTTCTGTGTTCATTAATACGTAACGGCTAGCGTTCCATAGTTTATTACAGAAGTTACGGTAACCATCAAGACGTTTCATGTCCCAGTTAATGTCACGACCAGTCGATGCCATTGCTGCTAATGTGAAACGCAGTGCGTCAGTACCATGAGCTTCGATACCGCCTTCAAATTCTTTACGCGTGGCTTTTTCAATCTTCTTAGCCAGTTTTGGCTGCATCATGTTGCCAGTACGTTTTTTTACTAGCGACTCAAGGTCGATACCGTCGATCATGTCGAGTGGATCAAGTACGTTACCTTTTGATTTTGACATTTTATCGCCAGCTTCATCACGTACTAAACCAGTCACATAAACTGTTTTGAATGGTACTTGTGGTTTGCCGTTTTCATCTTTGATGAAGTGCATAGTCATCATGATCATACGGGCAACCCAGAAGAAGATGATGTCGAAACCGGTTACCAGTACATCACTTGGGTGGAATACTTTTAGATCTTGGGTTTGCTGTGGCCAGCCTTGCGTTGAGAATGTCCAAAGCGCAGATGAGAACCAAGTATCAAGTACATCGTTGTCCTGACGTAATTCGACTTCTGGACCAAAGTTGTTTTCTGCACGAACTTCTGCTTCGTCACGACCAACGAATACGTTGCCTTCGTTATCATACCAAGCTGGAATACGATGTCCCCACCAAAGTTGACGCGAGATACACCAGTCTTGTACGTCGTTCATCCACGAGAAGTACATGTTTTCGTATTGTTTTGGTACGAATTGGATCTCGCCGTCTTTTACTGCGTCAGTGGCTACTTTCGCCATTGGACCAACACTTACATACCATTGGTCTGTTAGTAGTGGCTCGATAACTACGCCACTGCGATCACCGTAAGGTACTTGCAGCGTATGTGGTTCAATTTTGTCTAATAAACCAAGTTCTTCAAATTTAGCCACGATTGCTTTACGGGCAGCAAAACGTTCCAGGCCTTGGTATTCAGCAGGGATCACGAAGGTTAGTTCGGTGTTCTCGGTGCCGTCTGAGTTGATGATTTCCGCTTCTTCACGGATATCTGCGTTTTCAGTTAGGATGTTGAACATCACTAGGTTGTGACGCTTACCAACTTCGTAATCGTTAAAGTCATGCGCTGGTGTGATCTTCACACAACCAGAACCTTTTTCCATATCCGCGTAATCATCAGCAACGATCTTGATGCGACGACCAACGATAGGCAGAATAATTTCTTTACCTACCAGCGCTGCATAGCGTTCGTCTTTCGGGTGTACTGCAACTGCAGAGTCACCGAGCATAGTTTCTGGACGTGTGGTTGCTACAATGATGTAATCTTTACCGTCAGCGGTTGTTGCGCCATCTGCTAGTGGGTAGCGGAAGTACCACATGCTGCCTTGTTTTTCTTTGCTCTCAACTTCAAGATCAGAGATGGCAGTGTGGAATTTTGGATCCCAGTTCACCAAGCGTTTGCCGCGGTAAATCAGGTCTTCTTTAAATAAACGCACGAATACTTCTTTTACTGCTTCAGACAGACCGTCATCCATTGTAAAACGTTCACGATCCCAATCTACCGATGTGCCTAAACGACGCATTTGACGGGTAATGGTACCGCCTGATTCGTTTTTCCAGTCCCAGATCTTGTCGATAAACGCATCACGGCCATAATCGTGACGTGTTTTGTCTTCTTCAGCGGCGATCTTACGTTCAACAACCATTTGTGTCGCGATACCAGCGTGATCGGTACCCACTTGCCATAGTGTATTTAGACCTTGCATACGCTTGTAACGCGTTAGTGCATCCATGATCGTTTGTTGGAAGGCATGACCCATGTGCAGGCTACCAGTGACATTTGGCGGTGGGATCATGATGCTGTATGCATCTTTAGTTAGATCGCCGTTTGGCTTGAAGTAACCTTGCTCTTCCCAGTTTTGGTAAAGTGCTTGCTCAATGGCTTGGGGATTGTATATTTTTTCCATAGGTCTGCTTTCTAATTCTCAATGGTTGATTGATTATTCGGCGTTCACAGTTAACAGTTGTAACCCTGTTTGACGATAATGTTTGTAACGCTCACGAGCTTGTTGTTTTAAACCGTCTTGATGCGGTACAAAATCGATAATCTGATTAAAGTTGACTGCAAATTGTGGTGTCTGGTCGTGTAGGTTGATGAGTACCTGATAGCGATGGCGAGGTGGTTGAAAACCGATTTCAACGGGCGCGCCATTACGTGGACCTTCACCTTGTAAGTTATGTGGTACAAAACTGCTCGCATCTAATTGCCAAAGGTATTCGTCAACCTGATTGGCTGCCGATTCATCGTTGGTGTGAATATAGACGCGTTGTCCTTGCTGATAAAACTCACCAGCCAGTTTACAGGCAAGTTCATGATGTAGTGGCATACTCGCCTCAACGTCATTCTTAGGGTCTTGCATGATATAAAAAGTGACTTTTTTCATCTGTAGTTTTGCGCCAATGACTGAGTCATTTACCAATTATAAATATAACAGCACATAGTATCACAAAGGATAGTGATGAAAAATAGAGTTGTCGGCGGGAATACTGTGTTTTGTGTTATTTACGGGAATTAATACTAACCCAAGTCTGTTCCTTGTGTTGAGGGAGATGTTAGAGGGTTAGCTCAACCTCATTGATCTGAATTGTCGGTTCGATGTTCGTATAATTTCTTACATCATCTTGTAATTTTTCAGCGTGAGGAATAAAGGCAGCCATGAAATTTTCTAAAGTATCGAAATAATAATGGCACATTGCGACATAAGTTGAGTCGATAGTGTTAGATATATCGATACCTCGTTCTACTTTTACGCCTTTAAATCCTTCTGCGTTTGATAATATTTCAATCGACATTGGCATATGGATATTAAGATAATAGTCAAAATCGAAGTGGTAATCGTCCATTTTTTCATAAATACTAGCGATGTTTATCATGATGTAACCTTAATATCCTTATTAATGGCATTAGTATAAATCGTTATACTTTTTGTGTACTGATTACCATACGCTAACTTTATCGGATAACCATTTTAGAAACCTTTAATTAAGTATTTTTTCATACTAAAGTTGATTAATAAAGTGGGGCTTTAGATAAATAGTGAAATAAAAAAGGCCGCTACAGCGACCCTTTAGATATTGATAATATGAAATTAATTAAGCTTCGTCAGCTTGTTGCACTTCATTTCGTTCTGTACGGTTAAGTAAGAATTGTGTCAGCATCGGCACCGGACGACCTGTTGACCCTTTGTTTTTACCACTTACCCAAGCAGTCCCGGCGATGTCTAAATGCGCCCAGTTATACTTCTTCGTAAAGCGTGATAAGAAACAGGCGGCTGTGATGGCACCGCCAGCAGGACCACCGATGTTGGCTAAATCAGCAAACGGACTTTCAATTTGTTCTTGGAAGTCATCGGTAATTGGTAAACGCCATGCTTTATCTGCGGCTTGATCCGACGCATTTAATAATTCATGTGCAAGTGGGTTATGTGTCGACATTAACCCTGTGATGTGACGACCAAGTGCCACAACACAAGCACCTGTTAAGGTCGCTACGTCAATTACCAATTCTGGGTCAAAACGTTCAACATAGGTTAATACATCACATAACACTAAACGGCCTTCAGCATCGGTATTGAGTACTTCAACTGTTTGTCCCGACATGGTAGTGATAATGTCACCTGGACGGTAAGCGTTGCTACCTGGCATGTTTTCACAACCCGCTAGAATACCAATAACGTTAATTGGTAAGTCTAGTTTAGCCAGTGATTTCATGGTACCAAGTACGCCTGCCGCACCACCCATGTCATATTTCATTTCGTCCATGCCTAAGCCTGGTTTCAATGAAATACCGCCTGAATCGAAGGTCAGGCCTTTACCAATGAGTACGATTGGTTTAGCGTCAGGATTAGGGTTACCTTGGTAATGAATAATCGACATCTTAGCTTCATTTGCTGAACCTTGTGATACCGCAAGGTAAGAGTCCATTTTTAACTCTTTCATTTCCGGCTCACCTAAGATCTGTGTGGTGATCTTGTCACTTTCATCAGAAAGTTGGCGTGCTTGATTAGCCAGGTAAACGGGATTACAAATGTTTGGCGGCATGTTTGCTACGTCTTTACACAGACGCATACCACTGGCTACAGCTAAACCGTGGGCAATGGCTTTTTCACTGGTTGGTAAATCACGACGTGACGTAACGTTGAATACCATTTTACGTAATGGACGACGGGTTTCTTCTTTATTGCTTTTTAGCTGATCGAAACGGTAGCGACTTTCGCGAGCTGTTTCAACCGCAAAGCGGATCTTCCAGTAGGTATCGCGCGCTTTTACATTCAGCTCTGGTAAGAAACAAACCGCTTCCATAGAACCGGTTTCGTTCAAGGTATTCATTGTTTTGGTGATAATTTGCTTGTACTGACGCTCATCTAATTCACGTTCTTTACCACAGCCAACCAATAATACACGTTCACTAAGTACATTTGGTACATGATGCAGCAACAATACTTGACCTGGTTTACCTTCGATATCACCGCGACGTAGTAGGGAACTTAAATAGCCATCACTAATCTTATCGAGTTGCTCTGCTGCAGGTGATAAACGACGTGGTTCAAATACTCCGACAACAACACAAGCGCTGCGTTGTTTCTCAGGGCTACCACTTTTTACATTGAACTCCATGGACTCTCCGGTTTCCTAAAGACAAAATCAAATATTTATAACATAATAGGGGTTATACGTATTTAGTTAATCAAAAACTAACATTTTCAGATAAAATGGGTGTGCAGTTAACTATTTAAACTGCATTTGTAGCTGAGTTTACCTAATTATGAGCTGCATTTCATACAAAACATTAGTCTAATATAGGTTTTAAGTGATAATTTTCCGATATTTATTTGCTGAGACAGTGAAATCACAAATTGCTGTTTTATTCATCTTATCACTTATCTTTGTGAGCCAGCAGTTTGTTGCGCTGCTTTCAAAGGTAATGACAGGTGCTTTACCTGCTAATTTAGTGATGGAGATGTTGTTGTATACCATGCCTGCGTTAGGTACATTAATTTTACCCGTGAGTTTATTCATTGGTATTTTGTTTGCGCATGGGCGGTTGTATGCCGAAAGTGAAATGGTGATCTTAACGGCTTGCGGTTATACCCCAAGTCGCATACTGATGTCGTCGTTATTATTATCTTCTGTGACGATAGGTCTGGTGGCTTTTAATGCGTTTATCTATGCCCCAACTGCTGAAGAAGGCCGGGTGCAATTATTAGAAAATGTCGATGCGGATGTCGGTTTAGCGACCCTGAAACAAGGGCGCTTTGAGTCGCTAGATGGTGGCCTCGCGGTGGTCTATGTTGAGTCTTATGATAGTGATAAATCGCTGCGTAAAATATTTATTGCTAAATCACCTTCGCAGGAGGGAGAGCGTCCTTCTATTGTGTTAGCAGATAAAGGTAACGTAGAGTCTGACGACAACGGCTCACAATGGTTGAAGCTAAGCCAGGGTCTGCGTTATGAAGGTGAATTTTCACAACGTGATTTCCGTATTGTTGATTTCAGTGAGTACCGGGTATTTATTCAGGAGCAAGACGTCAGTGAACGTGGCCGTAAAACCAAGGCTCTGCCAACCTCTGCATTATGGAATTCGAATGAGTTTGAACACAAGGTTGAGCTGCAATGGCGTATCGCCCAAGTTGTCGCGATCCCATTGCTGACGTTATTAGTGGTGCCACTGGCGATGGTTAATCCCAGACAGGGGCGTTATGCGAAATTATTCCCCGCGTTATTAATGTTTTTAACTTACTTTATGTTATTAAGTGCCGCTCGTTCTGCCATTCTCGATGAAAAATTACCGTTAGCATTCGGTTTCTGGAGCGTGCACCTCGGGGTGCTGACTTTAGCTATTTGGTTTAATTTAGCTAATTTCTCTTGGTATCATCGTCTGGTACAGAAAATGAAAGTTCGTTTTTATCGAGGTAACAGCAGTGATTAAAATTTTAGATATCTATATTGGTAAGGCTATTTTATTTGCCACTATGATCTGTTTATTTACCTTGGTGGGTTTATCGGCGGTGATCAAATACGTCGAACAATTAAGAGCTGTCGGCCGCGGTACCTATGGTTTATTTGAAGCATTAATGTTTGTGATGCTGAAAATGCCGCGTGAAATTACGATATTTTTCCCGATGGCTGCCTTGTTAGGGGCGTTAATTGGTTTAGGGGCCCTCGCCAGTTCGTCTGAATTAGTGGTCATTCAAGCTGCGGGTCAATCACGTTTTAAAATTGTACTTTCAGCAATGAAAACCGCGATCCCGATGATGATTGTTGTGATGCTAATGGGTGAATATGTTGCCCCTTATACAGAGCAGAAAGCGGCGGAATTACGTGGTGAAGCAACCTCTGGTCAATCGATTATTCGGGCGCAAAAAGGGGTCTGGGCAAAGGATAAAGAAAACTTTATTAATATAGGTAAAGTGAATAATGGCAGTGAATTACATGATGTAACGATTTATGAATTTTCTGAAAGTCAGCGTTTAGTTAAAACGACCCAAGCGCGTAAAGCGATTTATACAGACAAACACTGGGAGTTAACCGGAATTCGAATCACGCACTTCGAGAGTGACAGTATTACCGTGACGAAACAGCCTAAACTGCGTTGGGATTCTACACTGACACCAGAAAAATTAGATGTTGTGACGATTGATCCTGAAGATTTATCAATATCAGGACTGTACTCTTATATTACTTATTTAGACAGTAATAAGCAGGATGCAGGCAGTTATGAGTTAGCCTTCTGGCGTAAAATATTCCAGCCGTTATCGATCGGTGTGATGGTATTGTTGGCGTTGTCTTTTGTATTTGGTCCGCTGCGAACGGTGACCATGGGCGCGCGTATCTTGATGGGCGTGGTTGCTGGTTTTACTTTCTATCTTGCCAGTGAAACTTTTGGGCCGATTAGCTTAGTATATTCGCTACCGCCGTTTCTTGGGGCGGTGGTCCCCAGTGCCATTTTTACCTTGATTGCGATTGTGCAGTTAAGGAAACATGGTTAACGTGAGTATTTTACGATACCGATGATAATGTAGCGTCGGTGAATAGATATAAAAATGGCAACCAAATTGGTTGCCATTTTTGTTTCGATTTATCGACTTAGCGTTAGGTTCCAAACACAGTTAAATCGATTATTTTTTCTGTTTTAGCTTGTCGGCATAACGTAATAACGAACCGTTTTGATCTTTGCTTAAACGTAATACATTACAGTTCGACCAGTGATCTTGAAAGGCGCGATTCTTCATGTCAAACGGCACTTGTAAGTTACCCAAACCACAGGCTGCAGTGGCAAGACGGATAAGTGCTTGGGTTAAGCTGATCGCACTGCCATCGGCATTTTGTACGCGTAAACGCCACGCACGCATACCAACTGTTTGACCGCCGTGAGTCCAGAACCACAGATAAAAGCTACATACCGAGCCCCATACCAGCAGTGCAAACCAAATTTGGTTGCCGGCATACGCCGCCGTATCAACATAACGACCGGCAATATCGACAATACCGGACGCAATTAATGCTTCTGAAATGCCAAGTCCGACGGCACTAGAAACCGCCGCGATACCAATAACAATCAATGCGTCATACACCAGCGCACCAATACGCGGGCCAAAAGTGGCAATTGATGCGGTTTCGCCTGCTTCGGTTGTCGGTGTGTGTTTTGGTTTTCTGAGTTTGTTTTTCTTCGCCATTATGAATCCAGCCATGTCTTCAGGGTTATCTCGAAAGTGGAAACAGTGTAGCAAAAAAAGTGAGTATTAGTCGTGTTAAATAGTCAGTGCTGGTGGATATCAACCGACATACAGTAAGCGTAATCGTACTGATATTTAAGGTATTGAGTATTTGTGACACCTTAGTATCAAGTTTAAGTTGCACTTTGCTTTAATTTTGAACAGTTGATTTACGATCATGAAAAACGGCTTGCTTGGCATCGTTTGCTATGTATAATGTTGACCTATGCCCGAGTGGTGAAATCGGTAGACGCGGTGGATTCAAAATCCTCTTCCGAAAGGAGTGGCGGTTCAAGTCCGCCCTCGGGCACCATATTTAAGTAATAGAGCCTCAACGAAAGTTGGGGCTTTGTTGTTTCTAGCACAATAAAAAGCTTAAGCTCACTTCCCTTAATTCATATTTCTTAGAATACACCCTAATAAATTAGCCTTATTACCCCTTAGAAACTTACTCCTGTCCATATCCGGTACTTTCGCATGCAGAATCTGTGCGCAAGGCAATCTCACGCACTCCTAATGGATCCAACACTGTTCTGTACTTTGAGGATTGTTAGTTTCGCTGGTGGTTGTCTCAGGCAGTATTAGCATGTCAACAGGTTGGGTGGCATTCCGGTACTTTACGGTCCATTTCTTGTCCTTTGGAGTTGGTATGCGTAATTTGGTGGATTCATTACTGGTGAAGGTTACAGTGTTATTTTTTCGTAATTGGTAAATGTGATTAGTGCCTATGCCATATGGGGTTGTGGCGTGTGTGTAACTTGCTCGTAGGGGATAGATAACAAATAACACGCACTTATCATCAATACTAATATTTAGCGGGGGCTCCATGAACATTATATCGCCTGAATTTAATAGCTCCAATACGAGTTTGATTATCCTACCTCAATAGAATAAAGACAATTCAATTCATGGTTATCTTTTGAATTGTGATTGACCATTTCATTCAAGAGGTATAGCATGAATCATAAGTCGAAACATACTTGTCTTTGGCTTTGTCATTTAATTATTACTTAGAGAGGGTAACATGAAAAATGTAGTTATAACCCATACTTGCAGGGGATTCTTCAGGCTTCTCAGTGACGGGGGGTGTGGCGCATGGACTGTAGGTTATAAGCCAGCAAAGAACATTAGGTATGTTGTGTGTTCGCAAAACTTGAGTCTAAAGCGTAAAGGAAAAGATTGGGGGGAAGCAACTCATAAGCACAATGAAATTATCATGATTGGTAAAGTCAGTGAATTAGTTGAAGTGCCTACCCCTGAAGGTGAGAAAACACGCTATCGCTTTATGTTTTCTGAATATTGCGATAGCGTTAAATTAGCTGATATGTGGTTTGGTGGTCAGTTTTCTGTGAATTATTTTACACAGGACGATTCTCGCTTATCGGGTATTGATTTTGATAATTTAGATTTTAAACCTATGCCTACTCGTGAAGAATTAACCAAGACAGTTACGTTAGATGAAGTTAAAACGATTGTGTGTGACCACTTAAATATTAAAAAGGAGAACTTAATTATTACAATTTAAAAGTAATCTTGTTCATGCACTTATGGTTAATTTATTGCATTTCATGCGTATCTAACCCATCTTCAAGAATATATTAATACCTTATAAATCAACGAGGTATTAATATGACCATCCATAACACACCTAACAACCCCAATCCCATCACCACCAAGAAATTCAAATTCACCAATGCCAATCTAAAATCCCTACCATCCAATCCTGCAAATTCATCATCAACAGAACTAGAAGTATCTGATACCGAAATCATCGGCTTGAAATGCCTATCCGGTAAAACAGGTAATAAACGATTTCTATTACGCTATAAATTTAACAGCCGTAAATGCAGTATCACCATCTGCAGATTCCCTGATATTGATATTAACCAAGCCAGAAAAGTAGCGCGTAAGTATAAAGGTATGATCGCTGATGGTGTTGACCCTAAAGCGCAACGTGACAATGCTACTGAGTACCCAACAGTTAAATCATTCTTCTACGATACCTACTTACCACTGGCAAAGCGCAGAAAGAAAACATGGAGTATTGATGAGAAGCGATTCCGTAAACACTGTAATGCTATTGCCAATATCAAATATAACGAGCTAACAGTTAGCCATGTAATGAAGCTCCACTTAACCATGAGTGAAACTAAATACAAGGATGAACTATACGCACCAGCCAGTTGTAACCGTGTATTAGCCTTGCTCAAAACAATGGGTAAGTTGGCGCATAGTATGCTTGATATAATCAATGTGGCCGATAGGGTGTCGTTACTGCCCGAGAATAACGCTCGTACTAGATACTGTGATATTGATGAAACTAAACGTATCATCAAAGCTGCTAGAGCCTATCCTCAGAAAAGCATTGGTAACTTCATTGCATTGCTACATTTGATTGGCTGTCGAGAAGGAGAGCTACGTTTCAGAACCCACTCTGATATTAGCTACGAGAAACGCACTCTCACTATCCCTCGCACAAAGAATGGTACTTATCACATTATTTATCTATCCGACCTCATGATAGAGATCCTGCAAGCTATCCCTAAAATCTCGGGCAATAATTACGTATTTCCAGCACCACATAAAAAGGGCAAACCAATCGGTGCGCCTCGTTACTCTTTCGATATTATTAAACGAATAGCAAAGATAGATAATCCTGATGAAGTGTTATTACACACCGCTCGTCATTCGGTAGCGAGTAACCTGATCTCTAACGGTGTTGATATCAGTGCTGTTCAGAAATTATTAAATCATAGAGACATATCTAGCACCTTACGTTATGCAAAATTAAGCGAAGGTAAACAACGTGAAACCGCATCGATGATATCGAGTATGGTAGGAGGTTAATAGCGTAATAAAGCAAGGCTTAATTATATATAAATATCATGACTATTGATTGTTAACCTATGGAGAATACAACCAATGAAAGTGATTAAGAACTTCAACCTTGTTAATGAGCTAACCCTGCCTGAACAAGTTAAAACCGCATTACATTCTGAGCTAATCATCCCGTTTGATGGTTGCTTAGATGCAACTGCTGACTTCTGGAATGAATACGATACCTTTCTTATTCTGCTAGAAGAGGGTGATGTTGATAGTTCGTTGAGTGAAGCCGAGGATAATATCCAATATTTCATTCAACGCGTGATAGATAACCCTGAGTTTGTCGTGTTGTTGAATGATGATACCTGTCCATATCTATTGGCGTTATCAGTCATTACCGATGCAGGTGGTGGTTGCTATCTATTAGCACCATTAACATCTAAAACAACTGCTGCCACGACATTAAGCAAGGTGCTTTAACCTGCAATAACTACCTATATTACCAATCTAATTACCCATCATTATTTAAGGATTTTCTATGAGCCGTAAAACTAACAACACCAATAAAGCTGCCGATGTAAAAGTTGAAGACAACAATGTTGATACCACTGTTGTAGTTGATGATACTAATGTCGATAACACATCAGTTGAATTAACCAATGAACAAGTAAGTGATGTACCAACAGATAAAGTTGTTGAAGATAAGCCAACTAGTAAGAAGGCACTAGCTGAAGATAAACATGACCATTTCAGCAATATTGTATTATCAGGTAAAGGTAAGAAACTAAGTCCTAAAACAACTAACCATGTTTTCTTTGATGTGGCAGAGCATGATGAAGAAGGCGAGTTGTATATCCGACTTAGCGGCAATGAAGGTGGTGGGTTGCATTCTAAAGAATGGATTAACTTGTCTAAGTTGTTTGCCATCCTGGATGAGCAAGTTGATAAGCCATTTAAAAGTACCGCACTTAAACCTGCATTTAAAGGTGCTAGTGCCAATAATGCTGGCTTCCTTGCTGGTGTATTACGCAGTGATGATATTGGTTTGATTATTCAATCTGGCACTAGCGTATTTCTTCATGTATTAGCTGCTGACTATGAGGATAAGAAAGCCAAGTTGTTAGCATTAACTTAATCCACGCTGCTAATTCACCACTTACATACCTCAGAACCTCACTAAACCTAATCCCGCAAACTTACTAACGGAACTCATTATGAAACTGGACTTTGATTCGGATAGCTTCCTCGTGCCTGTAACACCAGACCTGATGAACTTACTTGCCAAGATTGCCCAAGAACAAGACATACCAACAGGTACTAGCACCATCGTATTTAACTTTAGAGATAGTGCTTACAACAGTGAAGATGGTGGTTTTCATCCTGTTGAAATTAGTATCACAAGCCATAACGGACTGTGGCAATTTGATTACATCACCTCGTTCAGTTACCAAGGCTATCACTACCCTGAGTTGGCTAAAGAAATTGATTTCGATATGCGTAATGGAACTGGCATGGTGTATCCATTATCGATGCGCTCTTTACATGAAGTTATGGATTTCTATCCAACGTGGGAGATGAACTTTATTGAGTATCAAGATTTTGGTGCATTTGATGAAGTTAAAATCAGCACGTTTTAGCCAATAAAAAATAAGCCGTAATAGTGTTTTAACTTGTCTGTACCAAGGTCAGAAAAAAGTCACGTTATGGACAGGAGGAGAAGTAACAACTTAGCAGGTTTAATCAGGCAGTACCCATCGTGTCTTACGCAGTAAGGTGTGATGGGTATTGCCATACTATCTTATGATTTTTTAGCAAAGGATACTTAATCCTTTTACAGAAAACGGCTGTTTCAGTTGGTAATGGTTGATGCTTAATGAAGTAAAAAATACTATCGAAAATAATCACCCCATTGCTCGATAGGCAATAGGGTAGGTGGCTTAAATTAATGTAATTGGGGTAATGAAACATTAAAAATTAGAACAGTAATTTACTGATGAAAATCTAATATATATCCCTATATATTAAACCTGCTAAAGCGCAGTTATTATTATGTTTAGTAACTACGGGTGAAAAACAAGCCCATTTTGAACCTTTCGATAACCCGTATCGGTTTACAGGTGGATGAATTTTAAGTATCTGGTTAGCTTATATCAGCAACTTTGATTTTAGCTAACTATGTCAATTTAAAGTAGGTTCTACCCAGCACTGAAGTTAAAAACCAACAGTATGCAAAATAAGATAATAAAGTTTAGCTGTGATTTATATCGGACTAACACCAACCTTAAACTTACAGCGTTACATCATCTTGACGCGCTCTAATGACGCGTACAAATCGCGGATAAGTTCATGCTTTAGACTCACTGGTGATAACACTTCAACATGGGGCATCCAAGCCTTCAAAATAGGAATTACATCGTGTAATCGTGTTACCTGACTGCTAATCAGCAATGAACCATCATCCATTTCTTTCAACACCTGAATGTTAGGCAGTAAATCACCATCAAGAAAGCGAGAGGCCACATGAGCATCAACTTGGATTAATACATCTGACTTGTCGATTGATAACCACTGCATTCCCTGCCTAATGATTTCATCTTGGATATTAGCTTGCTGTTTATATTTATCGTCACTGAGTTGAAACTGTGAAATATAGGCAATTCTGAATGAATGTAGGTTGCTGTGATAGACAGCTGCGAGATACCAGATACCTCTGTCATTCACTAAGCGGTAGGGCTGAACCTGTTCAAGTAATTTACCTTTATATGTAAACGAAATCTGTCGCTGTGAGCTAATAGCACTAGCCAATACATCAAACAAATCAGTAAAACTTGAGACATCCTCAATACGTACATTCTTGAATAGGAACGTTGGCATATCATTGGTCTCCCAGTTGTTCATGTTGAGCTTAATCGGGATGAATGATTCTAATCCAGTGTTCTGTATTAGCTTATTCATGTTATTTGATGATTGCTGTCTAACACTGCTCATATCAAGAAAGTAGCAACCATCTTCACGAATCAAAGGCAGATAGGATAGCCTTTCAAAGTCACGCCATATCGTTCTTTCATGGACATTAAATTCAGCTTCCAAATCTTTTAGGTATAAGTGCTCTCCCGCATTTAAACGGGCAAGGATAGTACCTAATCGCTTGGCTAATTTCTCATTCTTACTTTTCATTTAACTAGATTAAACCGCTGTACTGGCAGGTGGTGTCAGTCGTTATTATTTCCAGTACAAATCCATCAGGTTAGCGGTATTGCTATAGCTTTCATCGAGTAGAAGCCACAAGGCTTATAACGATAATCAACAATTTATTCTGTGACTGACACAACCTGTCAGTCGAGCATTTCATAATACCCATCAATTGATTTAAATATTAAAACAAAGGAAAACCTAAATGAAAAAACAGCTTAAAAAATCAATCCAATTACTAACTCTATGTTGCCTATTTTCATCAACTACGGCATTAGCTGGCGGCACTATGGGCGGTAATCCGGGCGACCTTTCTAAGATGAAACCGTTATTAGAAGCAAACTGGAATGGTAAGTCAGGCATCCAACATACATCTTCGTATGGTGTGATTGTTCAATGGAAAGCTGATGTGTGCGGCACGTTAAATGGTCACATCACTGATACAACCAAATGCACTAAAACGATAAACGTAGTTAATTCAACTAATCAATAAACACTAATAGGGAAATATGATGACAATCAAAAAAATATTAACAGTAGTAACAACATGTCCAGCCTGTGGTCAACGTGCTTACGATGATGGTAGCTGCCAAGTCTGCGGTCATTCTCACTAATCAGGAACGAGCTAACATGTCATTATTTAAAAAGTTGAGTAGTAACTTAAAGCTATGGACTTGCCATAAATGTAATAAGAAAACAGAAGTTACTGGTGGTACATCATGTAACAAATGCGGTAAGTGGGTATGTAATTCACATAAAGCATCTGGTGGAGTCTGTAAGGGCGGTTGCTAGCCTAAATTTAATAAATAACAACACTTAACACAGCGCCATATCAGCAATGATATGGCGCTTTTTTATATCTGAAACAAAGAAGGAAATATTATGCCTGTTGCAGCTTTTTCCAATCCAATATTTGGTATTGGATTCATCATCGGCTATGCCATCTATAAAGAATTAAACAAGGAGTAACACCATGCCATTACCATTGATTTACTTAGGATGTGGACTGATTTCGGGGTTCTTATTTGCCGCGAATGAAACTAAGATTACAAGTAACTATAAATCTAAACGTGCTTAATGAACATTGTATCTGTTTGGATATTATGACGTAATGAAAAAAGTCATTTCCCAGTCGGATTTGGGAAATGACTTTATTTTTTTTCTAGGTGATTCTATTAATATAAGGGGTCGTTGCTTAACTTCGTTAACCCCCTCACCCCTTATATTAATGCCTATATTAGTGAATAAATTACCCACTAATACAGACATACCAATAAATCACACTCAATACCCGCTATCAACCATCACCTCTGATTTTAGCAACAGTGTAATCAAACTCTTCAATAACCTTACGACAGCCCCAGTTAGGTTTATTAGATAAACATACGATGAAGTGAGCGCGGATCCCACAGATATCTGGTATAGCGCCGTGCATCATTTCAATGTCATGTGCGATGGCATCAAATTCTGAGATTCTAGCTGCTTTTCCTTGATTGGCCTTTAAAATTACACGCGCCTTAAATTTTTCAACAAATAAATTAAATGTACTCATTTTGTATTTCCTGTATGTATGGAATAGCCTTTTCGATGAAAGGTTATGATTATTAAAATTATATTAATTTTTTGTTGATTCCATTTCGTATAAAAATCGGGGTTTAGACTCGTTTATCTGCGCTGGAATGAATGGGGTAGCGCAAGAGGTGTTAATGCAAGCCCTTGTTTTAACTTCGTTAAACCCAAGGTCTTAGATATTTATATGGGTAAGAGATAATGCGCAACCTCATCCAGTGATATTAAACCAGTAATCAAGAACCTTAATTCATCACGAATACCAGAACTTACCCATCATATTAGAGCGCTTAATTTTCACTGGTTTTATTAGCCATCAAGATACAACCCAACTATCCCCACCAGATTAAGCAGTGATAAATCATAAAAGAATCTCAGACCTAATTTGTCACGAGTAATCGGGTAAGCAATCTCTGCGCAACTATCAATGCTTAAAATCAGGAGGGTAAATGTAATCTTGAATGGGATGCGCAATATCTCTTACCCATATGAATATCTAAGACCAACCTCTCAGCCCTTTTACCACGGGGGTTCTATCATCGACCACTGTGCGCAGAGTAGGCAATAAAATCGCAATGATTAACAGGTTCGGTTATTTTTTCGTAATAGATAAAACGCATAAAGCCTTACAAGATAGGGCATTTGATAAGGTGTGTGATTAGCACGTAGGGGATAGATAACAAGTAACACACACATGGCTTACTATAATGGCGCTACATAGTTTTAATTATAGTCATTAAGCTGTTGTTATAAAATGATTCAAGGCTAAATTTCCCATCCTGATAGTGTCTTTGATATTACACATATGATAACCGCCATAATTAAATTAAGAATAACGGCAATGTATCCCTTGCTACAATCAAGTTCTGAAATTTAGAGTAAGTATCTGATTTGGAGTTAAGTATCGGGTTAAGGCTAAACTATTACCCGGGTAATATAGTTATAAAATTCATCATCAAATGTTCTTGTATAATTCTGTGACATGCTTACCGGCACTGAATAAAGCTGAATAACAAGGCTAACTTCTCCCCATCCTCTTAACCCTCGAATTGTGAATACCCTCGGTATAATCTGTTTCAGTGCCTGCCTGTGGTGCTCAACAGGGTGATCGCGTTGTGGTTCTAGTCCAAAATTTATTTGTGAACGTGTGACAAAACTTGGCGAGTGATTCGAATCACTGTAAGTGCTTAATTAGGTGTGTCACTGAGCGACAATGTTCCATAACGATACTCTATACCCATCAGCTCGTCACTTGTTACTGGCGAATCCTGAACTGGTTGCTGGTGGTAATATTGATAATATGGTTGCATCATTGAATCAACAAGCCCGTAGAGCGAAGGCTAAGGATGGAAATCAGTGGCTCTCGTTGAATGAAGTTAGTGTGAAACTGGGCGTTGATAAGCTGTGGTACATGGATGAATTTGGTGCTTGGGTTGATACGGTGAGTAATGCTGGAATGGCTGAGATGTTTTACTGTTATTAGTTGTGATGCCTTTGTTTTTTTATCTACAGATTGTTATTCAAATAAATTTAACCAATTTTGATGTCTGTGGTATGGAGTTTGTGATTATTCACTGAGCTTAAACACGCTGTATTTTCGATTGCTTAGTCTTAGTTCTGTGAAGCTGATGTATTAATAATGTTAAAGATCAATAAAATCAGTTGAATATGAGTGTAAAGTAGACCATTGTTATCAACCTAGTGTGTTGTTAACAAGTAGAAAATAAAGAGGTTAGTATGAATTTTTTGAGTAGTACAATTCTATCAGGAATACTCTATGATGGATTTAAAACTGGGGCTAAGTTAACGGTTTCTTTTCTTAAAGAGAACTTGCAAGGATGGCTGTTTGATGACGCCATGCTGGAGCAACTGGCTAGAAACTTACAAGCTCTAGAGTTAGAAGAATTAGCTGACTATAGAATTGAAAAAAAAATAAATGAGTCTCCTGAAATTTTAGAATGTATACGGGAAATAAAATCTAATCAGAATATTGACTCAGTGATACAGAGCCATACAGGATCTGGAGATAACGTTGTGGGTAACAAAACTGTAAATAATAATTAATTATGACAATGCAAAATCACTCAGATAGTGGTGAATACGCTATGACAAAACAAACTCATACAGGACTTGGTGATAATGTCGCTCGTGATAAGTACGAGAATATTATTCGTAGTGTCCAAGCCAGAGATTTAAAAAGCGTAGTTGATAACATCATGCGTGATGTTTGTTATCGAGATACAGATAAGGCTATGGAAAAGCTGAATATTCTGAGTGATATTGACTCACTTGAAAGTGACGTAAGAGCATTGTTAAGTGCTATTCAAGTGAAAATAGATTTGGTTAATGGTTCTGTTCCATCAGCAAAACAGGAACTTTTGAGTTTACTTAAGAGTAAAACCTTGCCAAACGATGTTCGTGATGTCGTAACTTCAATTCTCATTGATTTGGAATCTCGAACGAACCCTGTTTCAGCAAGGGAGAGATATGATGCCCTTGAGGCTGACAGTGTATATATTGATGAAATATTTTTTGAACGTATTGCTTTGAAGATAGAAATCCAAGACTGTTTTGATAGCTCTAAAAGGTATGATTTTTTAGAGCAAGAACTATCAGGTTTAATACGAGGGGCGTTTAGAGTTCAAGACTTTGGGCTAGCTGTTGAGATAAGCCGTTTCTTGGATGAACATTTCCCATCTAAAAATGCATATACTCTTTTACTTTATAGTGAAAGTTGTCTTATTGTGACTAAAAATCAATATAAGCATTATTTGTCATTTGAAAAACAGGATAAAGAGGTTGTCGATAGGCTTGTAGCTAAATTGTTGGGTTGTATTGAGGAAGGTGATGATAGGCATATAGCTATTCTAATAAATCTTCTAAATATTACTTTTTTCTTGGATGGGCGAATCGTTGAGCTAGGGCAAAATCATATAGAAAGAATTCGTAATATGGATGGGGTGTGTGCTAGTACTATAGAAGAGATCTCATCGACAGCTCCTTTCCCGTATACTCGTTTTGAATTAACATCTGATTCTCTTGGCATCAAAGATTTTTCAAATCTTCATTTTGCCATAGACAATGGTCTAATTAAGTTTTCTGCTGTGAATGATTGGTTAGATAAAGGGGGGAGTATTCAAACTGGACATGACTATTTGAATACGTTCGCTGAATTACAGTTAACAGCACTGTTATGCTCTAATTATAATAAGCAGGATTTACAATCATTAGGTAGTAAAGCTCAAGATTTTTTCGAGTTGGATATTGACCAGTTTATGAGGTTAAATCTCTTTGCTGTAAAGAGATTATGTGAAAGATTTATCGAACTAGAGTTACCTCTCTATGCTGTTCAGTATTTGAGTCCTTTTATACCTGATAAGTCTTGGGTATCTCCGATCTTCCTATGCTACCTGGATGCTTTGTTTGCGAGCGAAAAGTATGACTTGTTTTTTTTGCAAATTAAACATCTGTCCTCTGAAGACAAAACAGAACAAATTTGGATTCAAGAAGCACTATTGTATGAGCGAATTAAAGAATTTAAGTTATCTATTATATCAATTAGAGCTGCTATTGAACTAACCCCTTGTGATTCATATGCTTGGTATCTGTTACTATTTATTTTACGAAGTAGTGGTGTATCACTAGATGTTCTAAAAGATACCGTATTTGAAATTCCTGAAGGTGTTTTCTCTACTTACCATGAATCAAAAATGCATTTAGTTAATGAAATCGCAGCTTTTATTGACAATAATCTTGCTGATAGAGTATTAGTGGATTGGTTTGCTCAAGAACCCGATAAAGTAGCAACACCATTAACACAAGTTCATGCCAATTCATTATCTAACCGCTTTGAGGTGACGAGTAATCCTTACATACCAAAATATTGCTGTGATGGTGTTACATATACCGATGGCTTCGATAAGTTTACTCGAATACTTGTTAGAGATGTTGATACGAGTCATTCATGTTTACTAGACGTTGACTCTCCTACGGGACAACTTCTTGTGGGCTTGCAGGTGGGGGAAAGTATTAAAGATGGGAGCGTTGGTGAAATTACATTACTTGAGCGCTTGTCCCCTTTTGTAGCTGCATTTAGAATGGCATCGGAGCTAAGGCATAAAGGAAATGATGGTACAGATGTATTTAAAATTTTCACGATGCCGAAAAATGAAAAAGATTTTCTTCCTTATATAGAAAAGATTATTAGACGCTATACCCCTGAAGATAAAGAGCCGAATTCAGCATTACAAAACCCCAATATACCTTTGGTCATGAAGGGGCACTTCACTAATCCGGAGAGTCCTATTAAAGGAGCTTTAAAGCATCTAACATCAATGGATTCAACACAATATATGAATTTATTCGATAAAGGGGTTGGGATACCAGATAAGGTAGTTGTAGATATATATACAGCGGTGTATTTTGCTTTGGTAGGTTTAGCTTCAAATTTTAATAAGCTATCTATTGACATAATTTTATCGCAGCGTACTAAACACTCTTTAGAACTTTGGATTAAGGATATTCTCAGAGAAGACTATCTATCATTAGACATAAGTGATCGAGGTCTTCATCGATATACATCAGAAGATATAAGAAGAGATTCACTAGGGTTCATTCAAGAGCTTCAGGCATTGCTACAGTTTTCTAAGGTTGAAGCTCTCAAACCATTAGACACACCTGATAATTTGGTGAAAATTAGAGGTATTATTGATGAAACGGTTTATTCGACATTTCAACTTTCCGTTGCTAACTCGATCCCTTGGTTATGTGTGGATCAGCTTATGTGTATTTTGGCCCATAAATCAGGATATTTAGTGGCAAATACAAATACTATTATAATTGAGTTACTTAATAGCTTGTCGTTGGAAAGTAAGAAAAAGAGCATTCAGTTTAATTTATTAACTGGTGCCCCTGTACCTATATTGTATGACGATATTGCTGAATTGAGTCGTTCATCTGATAATCATGATGTGTATTTGGTAGCTAAATTTATAGAAAAATACGGCGTATCGTTTGAGTCACCAGAGGTATCACTTAGTTTCTTAACTGAAATAGTAGGAAGAGTGACTGTTAATGCTTACTTAGAAGGTGGGATATTGAGTGGGGGTAGGAGTCGTGACCCTAGTTATGCTGGGTTTGCTGAAGATGTCTTCAATTATTGTTGTCGTGTAGCCATCACTGCTTTAGTCGGTGATACAGCTGAGCAAAGACTCGCCTTATTCATATCAAATGTGTTGCATGAATTTGGTCGAGTTCGTCGTTATACGGCTCTACTCGAAAAGTTAACATCAACTTTTGCCACTGGACATTTTTTAGATATACAGGAAATAAATAGGATATTTGAAAGATGTTCTTTGAAATACGTGTATTAACTTGATTGATATTAAATTTAATTTTTTTGCCAAGTATTTGCTGGAATTAAAAAACGAAAAAATATTTTGTAAATGTCATTCCTGTGCGCATCAGTAGCTAAATAGATCCAACACAATCCCAAATAATGGACAAGAATATCCAACAAGATCCTAGTGTTTATAATCACTGCAAAGGCATCTCAAGGAATTCAAAATCCTCTTCCGAAAGGAGTGGCGGTTCAAGTCCGCCCTCGGGCACCATATTTAAGTAATAGAGCCTCAACGAAAGTTGGGGCTTTGTTGTATCTAGCACAATCAAAAGCTTACCTCGTATTCCCTTACGTTATATCCTTAAAAATACTCTCTAATAAACTCACGTTATTACCCTTGGAAAATTTACTCCTGTCCATATCCGGTACTTTCGCATGCAGAATCTGTGCGCAAGGTAATCTAACTGAATCCAACACTGTTCTGTACTTTGAGGTTTGTTAGTTTTGCTGGTGGATGTAAGTGCCAGTATTAGCATGGGAGTCGGTTGGGTGGAGTTCCGGTACTTTACGGTCCATTTCTTGTCCTTTGGAATTGGTATGCGTAATTAAGTTGATTTATTAATAACTAATGTAGCTGCGTCATTTTTTCGTAATTGGTTATTGCTGTAAGTACCTATGCCATATGGTGTTGAGGCATGTGTGTAATAAGCACGTAGGGGATAGATAATAAGTAACACACACATTACTCACCAGTTGTCAGCAGACTTAAAATCTTGGGCTAAATCGCAAAAGTAATATTGATCATTTTTTGACTGTAATAATAATGAGTATTACTTCCTAATATTTATCGCGGCTATTTATTGCTGGTTAGTACAGCTACAAATTGTGCCTCCAAATTTAAATTGATGCTAGTTTATTTTTATATGTGTAAAATTTTTTCGTTTCTTGATTCATATAGAAAAGCTGGAAATTTGTTTTTAGCTGGTTATTTAGGGTGTCAATAAAGGTGAAATCTTGTCTGGTAGGTTTACTATCAACAACAATTAATAATTTTTCATATTCATTATGCTTTCGGTCATATATTGCGTAATCAAGTAATTGGCCTACTGCTAACCGAATACACATTTTTACAGTTCTGAAGCCTTCTAATGTGCTTTTTAATTCAGCTATATACTTCTTGTTATTGCAAGAAAAGCTGAAGTCGAAATAATCGTAACCTTCGTTTGAACCATTTTGATATTTCTTCTTAGTTTGTTCATCCGTATCCATTACATTGTTCTGTTCATTTAACCAAATATCAAAGTATTTTGCTAAGAATTGCTCTCTATATATTATTGTTTTTTGCTGTTCAGGAAGTAAATAATCGCTTTTTTTTAATTCTGGTTTATTAGTTTTCTTCTTTAGGGGTGGCTTATTTGCATTATTTAATCTTGTGAAGTATTCAGGGCAATCTAAGTTAATAAACGAATCTATGTCGTGTTTGTTTGTAATGTATCCTTCAAGAGCTGGATAAGGTGTATTTTTTTTACGACTTCCAACAGCTCGAAACTCTAATAGCCCTGATGGTATGCTTAATTGTAGTTTTTTTGCATCAGCTTTATATTTGAGGGGAATTTCAATTCTTATACCTTGAGACCTATTCTTGATTCTAATTTGTGGGTGGAATCCTGCCGCATCAGTTGTGGTGTATGTGCTAGAAACCATACCTTTTTCAGTTTTTTTTGCTATATGACTCACGGTCTCCCAATGATAAGTGGATAATAGTTTTTTTCTAAAATAAGAAAATAAATCAGCTATATGGGGCTTGTCATGGTTTAGTAATGCTAAAGCTTTGGTGTAGCTTTCAGTGAATGTTTCGCTTAATTGTTCATTTTTCATTTCTAGTGTTTTAGACATACTCTTGACCTTACTATTCTTCGATTTTGTTAATTTATTTTGAAGAAAACTTAACCCAGTTATTAACTGATGCTGCTTGTATAAATGCAAATTTAGTATTCTCTACTTGAAACATGCATCAACCCAACTCATGCAATTCAGCTGATAAGTATTCTAAATAAAGAGGAGTAATTACCTTTTTATTGCAAATCTTTGATAAAGAAAAAAGTGATAGTTGAAATCGAGTTATCTTTTTGCCTTTCGCCTTTCGCCTTTGCATTTGTATTCACTGATTTAACAATCAATGCAGCACAATCGTGGGGCGACGGTTTCATCTTCTTACCTTTTGTCATTTCAAGTGTTTGTATAATGGCAGCTGAAAGTGTGCTGATCAACTATTTTGGTGTGCTTGGAGTCTTAAATAGGTATTTATTTATTTGTGAAATGTGTTTGCGTATCTACCCTCATCTTCAAAAATATATTAATACCTTGTATCACAATTAAAGGGTATTAATATGACCATCAATAACACCAACTTTCTCACCACCAAAAATAATCAAATCCACCAATGCCACCTAGAATTACTTCCCACTAACTCTGTAAATTCATCAGTAACAGAACTTAAATTGAATGATTATCAACGTGTATTATGCTCAGATAGTATTGAGGTAATAGGTTAATGTGTTGATATAAATATATTAATAGCTAACTTTCACATCTTGATAGTAGCAATGTAGAAGTGTTGCCGATATTCACCACATCATTAAGATTTGGATATTAAGCTAGAGATTATCACCACGAAGCCTTGATAATCATGGCAATGTATCCATTGCTATAATCAAGAACTGAAATCTAATGTAAGCATCTGATTTAAAATCACTTAATAGGTAGTAACGAAACTATTAGCAGGATAATTTAGTCATGATATCAATAATTAAATATTCATGCTAAATGCCGTGACATAATTACCAGTACAGAATAAAGCAGAATCACAAGAGTTCACTCTCCATTATCTTAACCCTCGAACCGCGAATATCATCGTTATAATCTAATCCTCTGTCTATCTAAACTGCTAGTATTAGTTGAATAGTGACGATGATATTAGTTTTATGATTTTAAGGTGTTGATTTTAAATGGAACGACTGCCATTGTGTTATAATCTTTAGGGCTGGTAGATTGGAGGGTTTACATGGGACTGTTAAATATAAAACAACGATTTTCTGACGATATAGATAAACTGACAAATGAAGAAGCTGCTTATATATTAACTATTTTGATGTTAATACTTGGCCTTGCTATTCACGCTTTCCTTGAAAAAATAAATACTGAAATCAGTTTCTCACTTTACTGGTTCGCATTAATTTTCATGTTTTATGGATTTTCAAATTATGTTTTTGAATTAATTAAAATTTTGAGTTCAAATTTACTTGGGAAATCACTGGGAGCAATAGTATTTCTAGGTGCTACAACGTTGAATTTAACTGTTGCAAACGGGTTTATCAATAATGTATTACATGTACCTGCATCGGCTT
Organism: Moritella sp.; assembly: GCF_013215705.1. Lineage (GTDB taxonomy): Bacteria > Pseudomonadota > Gammaproteobacteria > Enterobacterales > Moritellaceae > Moritella. The sequence continues at coordinate 66,444 of NZ_JABSQR010000013.1, forward strand.
TTGGTTATACACAAACTCTTGTGTCAATTTTAACCATTCCTGTTTCTAGCTCTATATCCTTTATGGCTTTATTCGTTATTTGTTTATCAGTAATAATGGTAGATGGAATGGTGAGTTTTAAGAGTATGAGCGCTAAGAATATACTAACACTTAAATTTATTAGAGGATTTGCTGTAGGCAGCCCATTTCTTGTTACGAGTAGAATGATATCAATTGTTATATTGTTATCACTATCCATGAGTTTTGCAAATAATAATAAATGGTATTCTGATCAGATCTCAGTATTTACTAAATGGTTTGCTTTCAACTTTGAAATGGATAGCTACGGATACTGTATAATTCCTGATAGTGCTAAGGTTTCATACCTTCAGATGGATAATATCGTGGTTGGTGAGTTTGATGGTGAGAATTACAATTTTTATGTTAAGCGATGCCGTGATGAACTATAGCTAGTAGATTTTATTACTCAACAGTAGAGAACCTTTTTTCATCGTATCTAACCCATCTTCAAAAACATATTAATACCTTGTATCCCTAACCAGACGAGGTATTAATATGACCATCAAAACCACGCCCAATAACCCTAATCCCATTACCACCAAGAAATTCAAATTCACCAATGCAAATCTAAAATCCCTTCCAGCTAATCCAGCAAATTCATCATCAACAGAACTCGAAGTATCCGACACAGAAATCATCGGCTTGAAATGCCTATCCGGTAAAACAGGTAATAAACGTTTCTTACTACGCTATAAATTCAACGGGCGTAAATGTAGTATCACCATTGGGCGCTCCCCAGACATCGATATTAACCAAGCTCGTAAGGTAGCGAGAAAGTATAAAGGTATGATTGCTGATGGTGTTGACCCTAAAGCAGAGCGTGACAATCAAGTTGATTACCCAACGGTTAAGTCATTCTTCTACGATACGTACTTACCACTGGCAAAGCGCAGAAAGAAAACATGGGCTTTGGATGAGAAACGATTCCGTAAACACTGTCATGCAATTGCCAATATCAAATATAACGAGCTAACAGTTAGCCATGTAATGAAACTCCACTTAACCCTGAGTGAAACTAAATACAAAGGTGAATATTACGCACCTGCAATTTTTAATCGAGTATTATATGTATTTTTATAAATATGTGAAATCAGTTGTAATTTCAGCGATCACTAGTACTTATCTTTTTGTAATATAGGATGAATCGGTATTCTCAAATTAGCTGTTATGAGAAAGATATTTTGTCGAAATATTTGATTTACCCAATTAAGTGAGTTTATTAAATATTAAAATAATTAAAGGAATATGAATGAGTGCTCTGCCATATCAACTACCCAAAAGCGCTATGCAAAAGATATTGCATTTATCTAAAATAACCTCAATACCAATGAATTTATTGCAAGGTGCTGGAGATGCAGAAATTGAAGCCATTGCAGCTATGATTTTATATCGTCACATGGACCGTTTACAAAGAATTGAAGCCATGTCCGTGATTAGAAGTGTTAAAAACAGAGCGCTTATGGGGCATATATTAGATAAAACTTTAGATACTACATTTGTTAATCCTCAATGGGGGATATGGTCTCTATCAAATAAGGAGCTTTTGGAAGACATTAATTTTCATACTGTTATTGATTCTTTTGCTGGTTATGTGGGTATTGGGGGATCAATAATAGGAGGGAAGGATATGATAAAAGATATTTGGACTCTCAAAAAAATGGGTAAAAAACACTGGACTTTGATTGTTATTTGGGGAAGTGTAATCTTTAATAAAAAAGAACTGAATAAGGCACAAGCAGAGTTAGGTAACAGGCAAACTATTAATAAATCAGGACTATATTAATGCTAAAATTTATTCTGTCAAAGGTTGTGTTTTATATATTTTTATTCATATGTGTCTATTGGTATTGGGAGGAGTCTGATGATAGTACTAAAACAGGGTTGTTTTATTTCGTTTTTCTAATAGCATTTTGTCAAAATATTTATTACAGCTATAAACTTTCAAAAATAGAGGCTGAAAATAAACAGCTATAACATTATGTCCAATACTGAGTCAGGATTAAAATTCAAATATTTTGGTAAATGAAATTCCTGTGTTCATCAGTAGCTAACTTGATCCAACACAATCCCAAATGATGGACAAGAATATCCAACGAGATCCAAGTATCTATCACTACTGCAAAGGGTCTCAAGGAATTCAAAATCCTCTTCCGAAAGGAGTGGCGGTTCAAGTCCGCCCTCGGGCACCATATTTAAGTAATAGAGCCTCAACGAAAGTTGGGGCTTTGTTGTATCTGGCAGAATTAAAAGCTTACCTACATTTTCCTTTACCTATATCTCTAGAAATACTTCCCAATAAACTTAACTATGACCTCTAGATAATTTGTTCCTGTCCATATCCGGTACTTTCACGTGCAGAATCTGTGCGCAAAGTCATCTCACGCACTCCTAATGGATCCAACATCGTCCTGTCCTTTGAAACTAGTATGGATTATTCGGTGGATTTATTAATGCTGGAGGTGGCTGCGTTATTTTTCCGTAATTGGTTATTGCTGGAAGTACCTATGCAGTATGGGGTTGTGGCATGTGTTTAATAAGCTCGTAGGGGATAGACAGCAGTGAAGACTATTAGATTCGGTTAATTCAATTTATTCGTGATTGTGGTGTAGAGATTATCACTGAGTAGCGGTGTAACAATGACAATCGACGGTGCATTTTCTGGTGAAAAAAAAACTTGTTTTCATAATAACATAAAGCTGTTATCTTCCACTCAATCAACAGCTTATATAACATGCCTAGACTCCTTTTTTGTGAGGGAACTAGCACCACTTTAGCCGTCGGCAACTTCCCTTTAACACCCTACAGTTTACTGTGCGCAATAGCTAAACTGGCAAAAAATGAAGAAAAATATGAAATCACTTGGTTTTAAAAAAACATTAATTATTTCAATATTATTGTTAGTTACGGCATCTTTGCTAACATCAAATTGGCTTTCTTATAATAATTTAAAAGATAGTACGGTTCAGAGCATTAAAGATAAGTCAGTATCGACTGCCAGATTTGAAGCTAAGATTATTGAGGATTGGTTTCATACTAAAACCCTCGCAATTGACTCATTAGCCAACCATTACAAACTCGGAACATATGGTGATCGCTATGTTGATATAACAAGATTCACGAAGAGTGCTAGTGACCTAACTTCTGTGTATTTTGGTTTCGATGATGGCAGTACATATTCGTCCTTAACTGGTGATCGTTGGATTAACGGCGTTGCAAATAAGGATAAATATGATCCACGTGTCCGCCCTTGGTATCAATTAGCAAAAAGAACAAATAATTTAGATATTACAGATGTTTATAATGATACAAAAACAGGGGAACCGGTTGTCTCTATTGTAAAAAATATTGGAAATGGTGTCGTTAAAGGTGATGTTTTTTTGTCCATCTTAGATGACGCTGTAGAAAATATTAATTTTCCGGGCGCGATTACCATAATTTTAGACGGAGCGGGAAAAACGTTAGCTACCAACTCAACTGCACTAGATGTGGGTGGGCGACTTTCCGATATCGGTATGGTCGACGTACAGAATGCAATGCTATCTCAAGACGATATATATATAGATTACACATTAAATGGTGTCGAAAAATTAGCGATCACTAAATCTATAAAACTGGTCAATGGAAAAAAATGGTATCTATTTATCGGGGTTGATAAGTCCGTTGTCTATGCTACCGTCGATGAAGCACTGACTAATGCGCTTATCACTTCACTTGTTATGATATCCATTGTAGTTTTGCTTGTGTTAACCATGCTAAACACTTTATATCGTCCAATTCTTTCGCTTAAAGACGTTGTGCTCGATTTATCAAAAGGTAATGGTGATCTCACCCGTCGATTACCTGTAACTAGTGATGACGATTTGGGGCAAATATCAGAGGGCATTAATGTATTTATCGGCAACCTACAATCCTTAATGTTGGACGTATCACAGTCTTCTGAGCTCATCTCTCATAGTGTTGATAAACTTAAACACCAAACGGATGAAAATAACGAAGTACTGACCGCTCACTCGGCAGAAACAGAACAAATCGTTGCTGCTATTGAAGAAATGAATGCGACTGCCAATGATGTCGCGAGTAATGCTTCCGAAGCATCTCAGTTCACTCATAATGCAAACACTCAAGTTACTGATTCTAAAAACGTTGTAATGAGCGCCACAAAGACGGTATCTGAACTCGTTGAAGAAGTTGAAAATACATCTGTGAGTATTGCAGAAATCGGAAATGACACCAAAGATATTACCAACGTACTGAAAGTCATTGGTGAAATTGCAGAGCAAACGAACCTGCTGGCGTTAAATGCAGCTATCGAAGCGGCTCGAGCCGGGGAGCAAGGCCGAGGCTTTGCCGTTGTCGCAGATGAAGTCCGAGCGCTTGCTGCCAGAACGCAAACTAGCACGGCAGAGATTGAACAGACGCTAAGTAAGCTACATGCGGGATCTACTACTGCAATTACAGCAATGGACTCCACTAAATTGACATGCGAAAGAACGGTGGAAACGACATCTTTGGTGGCTCAAAACCTTGATTCTATAGCTAAATCAGTAATCCATATTAATGACTTAAATATGCAGATAGCTACCGCAGCCGAGGAGCAAAGCTCTGTTACAGATGAAATCACTCGTAATATGACCGCTATTCGTGGAATCGTGGGGGAGTTGTCTGCGAATGGAGAAGCGACAACAAATGAAACCATCAATCTTGCAGCTGCGAACAGTCAGCTGAAATCTATCGTAAGTAAATTCAGGTTGCAATAAAAAGTATCCGCATAAGGGGATCTCGTTTCTCCAATCGAGCAGCAATGGAAGCTGCTCGATAAATCAGCTATGACCAATTATAATTGTCTATCCACTCAATATTCTCTTAAAAAACATGCTGATGATATTGTTTAGTTTAATAGCTGTCGGCTGCGCGACAGCTATTCTTATCTGTTGGTATTAAAATTTAAGGTATTTTGGTAAATGTAATTCCTGTGCTAAATTAATGCCTAATAGATCCAATACAATCCCAAATAATATCCAAGTCTTTGTCACTAGTGCAAAGGCGTCTCAAGGAATTCAAAATCCTCTTCCGAAAGGAGTGGCGGTTCAAGTCCGCCCTCGGGCACCATATTTAAGTAATAGAGCCTCAACGAAAGTTGGGGCTTTGTTGTATCTGGAACAATGAAAAGCTTACGTTATCTGTCCTTAATTCATATCCCTGAAAATACTATCTAATAAATTCACATTATTACTCTTAGAAAATTTACGCCTGTCCATATCCGGTACTTTACGGTCCATTTATTGTCCTTTGGGGCGTGGTTTAAGATAAGTTATTTGTTCGACTCTACTGTAATATTATTTCTGTAATCATAAATGTTAAGCGTTATAATATTTATTGCATTAGAGTATATTTATCATAACTTACAGCGAGTAATATAAAAATCTTAAGAAAACTTATAAGTCACCCACCTAGTGCTGAATTGATGTTTAAATGCTGATGGATCCCAACCAATTTATCATAAATCTTCATGCCTTATAGCCAGCGCTGAAAGCTGGCTATAAATATAAGAGAGCAAAGGTTCATCTGGGCAATATCTATAATCATCAACAACTTCTCGTCCGATATAAATGAATGAGAGGACGTTTCGTTTTTTCTCTGTATTCGCCTGTAACAACCTTGCCTGACCAAGCTGTGATGATGCGTATCCTAAGCACCAAAGCACAAATAGGATCATTGCAGCAACAAGTAATAAGTTGTCGTAACGCTCTGGACTTTTTGAGTTAGCATATTCCAAACTGATACCCAGTTTACTATTTTTTGTATTTATGAAATTTTCTTCTATTTGCATGCGCTGTCGCTGTTTTGAACCATTCTTTTTCTTCAACCGCTTTAAACCAAGGGGTTTTGAAAATTGCGTCGGATAAAATAATCGGCTGGCAATCTTTAGGGTGGCTCTGCTATAGTTTGTTGAGTAGGTCTCGATGAGCGTGCTCTGCGTTAAGATCTTATTCTTTATATACTTTTCGTATAGTTTCGGTGGCTTTCACGGCAAGTGCTCTGTTTTTTTTGCGAAATAATTTGATCACCAACTGCCATAAAAGTGACCTTCTTAATATTAATATTAATATTAATATTAATATTCCTCAATCGCGTGGGGATTTGTCAGCGTTTTAAGCCTAATTTAACTGCTCTTCGCATTTATGAAGAAGAATAATAACGAGTTATGTTCGATGGAAACCACGTGATTATGCTTTTATTCAGCAAGGCGCATCCAAATAGAGAGATTCGCTCAGATCCATCAAGATGTTGGCTATACTTATAAGTGTAGTTAACCTTTTAAAGGTGAAGAAAATGAGAGCTAAAACATTCACATACCATTTGAATAGTATTACTCAGCTACTTTTGGACATGACTCCAGCCCAAAGAGAGCAAGTTCATCAACTAATTCAAGATACTCAACCCGAAATTACAGTAAATGAACTTATTTAACCTATTTTTGACATCTCGCCCCAATGCCCACATTGTCATTCACTGCATTTTAATAAATGGGGTAAAGCGGGAACAGTGCAACGCTATCGCTGTAAGGCATGTGTTAAAACCTTCAATATTAAAACAAAAACACCTTTAGCCAGATTGCATAAATGTGAAATTTGGACTCGATATGCAGAATGTATGGAGCAGAAATTAACATTACGTCAAGCGGCCAAAATTTGTCACATCAATCTTAAAACAGCATTTTTATGGCGTCATCGTTTTCTTGAAGCGCAATCAGAACAATATAAAGATAAATTATCGGGGATCATTGAGGCTGACGAATTTTTTCTTGCCTACTCAGAGAAAGGCACAAAAAAGTTGAAGAATAATAGAGCTGCAAGAAAGCGCGGTGGTGATACCGACAAAAGAAAGAAAGACGAACAAGTCGCCGTACTTCTGTCGATAGATAGAAGTAAACACATTATCGATGGTGTTTTGGCCGCAGATACAACCGCTGAAATAAAAACACACCTAGAGCCATATATAATAAAAGGTTCTGTGCTGTGTAGTGATGGTGCTTGGGCATATGTCAGTATAGCTAAGGGCGCACATTGTGATCACAAGCGACTGATAAGCAATAAAAATAGAGTGAAGGATAAGATTTATCATATTAAAACGGTGAATGGCGCAATAGCTCATTTTAAAGGCTGGGTAGATATAAAAATGCGAGGTGTGGCAACGAAGTATTTACCACATTATCTCGCTTGGTTTAGAGAAAGCTATGCTAAGTTGAATTTTCAGCAAATGTTAGTGGCGGCTTACAGGTAACAACAATATTATGGAACTGAGCCGAGATATTACAAATGGAAGTAACAAATGGAAGTAACAAATAGGCCTAAGCATTCATTGGCTAAACATGGCAAAGACTCTGTTTCATTATTTATAGGCGACAAAAAATCGCTTTATTTTATTACTTCTGTTTCTTCTGTTTTAATTATTCTCCTTGCACTTAAAAACCATTATTTAGGCTATAGCCTTCTGGCATACTCACTAGTGTCTTTTGTTTTTTCCGCTGGTTTTCATGCATTAGCTCTTCATAAAGGTTCACGAATAACAATACACACTAATATTGTTGTTACTTTGTTGATAGTGTCTATATTTTTAACAATTTACTATTTGGGGGTGGAAACTGTTTATTGGGTGTACCCGATTTCTATTTCATTGATATTTATATTAACAATTAAATCTGCGATCGTATTTAACACAATCATTATGGGGGTTGTAAGTGGATTTAGTTTTTTAGGTATGAAAATAGAAGAAGCATCTAGGGTTTCGGTCTCTTATCTGTTAACAGTATTAATATCCTTCGCAATACTAATGCATATAAATAAACTAAAACAACGCCTAGTTGATGAGTCAATACGAGATCCTATGACTGGCGCGTATAATAGAAGACAATTATCGATCAATTTAGAGAATTGTCTCGCTCAAAAAAAACGGAATAACATAAATTCTGCAATCTTAATGATTGATATTGATCATTTTAAACACATCAATGATTCATTTGGACATGGTGTCGGTGACGAAGTTATTAAGCACTTAGTGAATATCATAAATGAGTACAGTCGCGAGGTAGACTTATTATTCAGAGTTGGCGGAGAGGAGTTCATATTATTAATGCGCGATACAAACATTGATGACGCACTACATGTTGCGGACATGTTAACTGGTGCAATAAAAACAAAACAAATAATTGTAAATCATCCAGTTACAGTAAGTATTGGTGTATGTGCTTCTTTTGACAATTTGTCAAAAGATAAGTGGATTAAATATGCTGACACCGCACTTTATAATGCAAAAAATTCCGGAAGAAATCAGGTGCAGTTGTACAACTATTTAGTTGAATCAGCGGTCATAAACTAAGAAATTTAACTTAGATGACCGCAAAGTGTTGAGAGCAGACATTATTCTTGTATGAAACACTCATTTTATAATGACCGCTTTGTCTCATGCTAAAGCACAAACCCTAAGGCATTTTGTGCCCCAGAACGAGATAATTCAATGACGAAAAAAATGATGAATATGCAATAAGTAATCGCCTTTTTTGCATATTTAAAGTAGGTTGCTCGAAAAGTTTGATGCTCGTAATTTCCCAATAGAGAGCTTTAATAACTCCCTGAAAAAGTGATTCTTGTGCACATCAATAGCCAACTAGATCCTAGTAATTATCACTACTGCAAAGGCGTCTCAAGGAATTCAAAATCCTCTTCCGAAAGGAGTGGCGGTTCAAGTCGGCCCTCGGGCACCATATTTAAGTAATAGAGCCTCAACGAAAGTTGGGGCTTTGTTGTATCCAGTACTATCAAAAACTTACCCTGTCCATATCCTTTTTATCTCGAACCGTTAATACCATCGTTATAATCGGGCTCAGCGATTATCAGTGGTGTTCTGCTGGGTAAATGTAGTTAATTAGTTAAGATAATAAACAATACTAGGTACTAGGTTTTCATCAAGTTTACTTGTTGGGCTATCCACCCTTTGTTATCCACCCTTTGTTATTCCTTAATTTCCCCCATAGTTTTCTTGATCCTTGTAATGTTAGTCCGGTGATTGTTGCATATGCTGCAACTCCACATTCATTACAATATTCCTGCTTAATATGTATTGTTTCGCTTAACATATATTGCTCCTGTAATATATTCAGATATATATTCAGATTAATCATATGCTTAATCTAAATTTAGGAAAGGATATGATCAAAAAATTTAAATTCACCAATGCTAACCTAAAATCCCTTCCCGCGAACCCAGCAAATTCATCATCAACATAACTCGAAGTATCCGATACAGAAATCATCGGCTTGAAGTGCCTATCCGGTAAAACAGGTAATAAACGCTTTCTATTACGCTATAAATTCAACGCACGTAAATGCAGTATCAGCATAGGGCGCTTCCCTGATATCGACATTAACCAAGCTCGTAAGGTAGCTAAAAAGTATAAAGGGTTAATCACTGATGGTATTGACCCTAAAGCCGAGCGTGACAATCAAGTTGATCACCCAACCGTCAAATCATTCTTCTACGATACGTACTTACCACTAGCTAACCGTCAGCCATGTAATGAAGCTGCATCTTGGTTTAAGTGAGACTAAATACAAAGGTGAGTATTACGCACCAGCAACTTGTAATCGCATATTAGCGATATTAATTACGAAAAGCGTACTTCACAAGGATATATCTAGTACGTTATGTTATGCCAAATTAAGCGAGGATAAATAAAGGGAAACAGCATCAATGATATCGATAACGTATTGCGCACATTTGTGTTAATCGAATATCAACTAAGTGTCATGCTTTGTGGAATCGACGGCCAATAGATATCTCAAGCAATCAAAATCTGCTTGAGATATCTAGAGTATAGTATTGAAACTATGGTGCTTTTACTACACTCTGCTGTATTAGTTGAACTTGCTGATCTTTTAGATACTGAGGGTGATATGGGCCCATTGGTACTGAGTAAATAAAACGACTATTTGCTTGTTTAGCATATTGTGTATAGTCAGCTGTAGCAGTATTGATCGCGGTAACAATTGCACTTGCAATCAATCCTGCGAGACCCCCTCCGCTATTTCCACCGGATAAGTCTACAACGATTGTCCCGGTATATTTCCATAACACTTCTGATGTTTTCGTTGATTTAATTTCAGCATCAATAGAGACAGTTAGTGTTGAGGTAATAACTGTATATGACGTATCCCATTTTTGGATCTTAGTAAACAAAACCGCATCAGCGCCAAAATATTCTTGGAACTTACCCAGCGGCATATCATAAACTAATTCAGTATCATAAATACCTTGTTGCTTTAAGATCTCAGTTGTTAATTGATATGGAAAAACATAGAAACCGTGTAAAGCCATCGGCATTTCTACAGTTGTAGCATAGTAATCTTTTGCATCTGCAGCTGTGCTAAGGTTAATTGGCGGCATAATCAATAATGATTTTGGTTTTTCCGTGTACATGCCAGGAAATTCGTCCGCTTTTGTTACATATGTTGGTGTAACACAACCACTTAAATAAGTTGTAGACATAAGCGCTACGAACATAAATTTTAATAATCGACTTGGCATTTTTACTATCCTTGTACTTCTACTTTTTTGATTAAATTATCCATGAATTTTCCAGACTCAGGGTATGTTGCTTTTTCTTCTTGAAAAAAGAAAACTGCTTTTTCAGAATTATTTGCTTGTAAGTAAATATATCCAAGATTAGCGAATACACCTGGTGGAACTCTTAATTTATCTGATTTAGAATCTGCGATGATGTTTTCAAGTGTGCTTTTCCATTCCATTGATGTGTCAGCATTCGTTTCTTTTTTCATTGCATAAAAACTTTCAGAATAATCACCGTAGTTATACATTGAACTTTTTGTTGCACAGCCAGTGGCTAACATCGTGAATAAAACAATCACAGGTACTTTAAACTTCATTTATTTATCTCCCTTTTATTATTATTTTGGGACATGAAATTCTTTTTCATGTCCATCTCCGAGTAATACATTTCGATTAACTAACACTTTTCCTTCACGTTTAATGACAACTAGGTGTTTGCCTGGCATTACTTGATACTGATTTTTAAAACCTGTTTTATTAATGGTGAACGGCGTTAAATCATCAATGTAGACCTGTGCTCCTTGTGCTTCACCAGTGAAATACAGATATGCGATAGGCTCAGATGTAGATGTTCCTGAATTGTATCCGCATGCCGTAATGACTGTGATAAATAACAATACAATTATATTCTTCATTACTTAGCCCTTTTTAATTTCTTGAATGTAAAGATTTGAGTAATCTTTAGCTTTAATATATGTATCAAGATTGCCTTTCACTAAGCTACATATTGAAACTTCTGATTCGGCGGTATCACCAAATGAACTGATGACTTTAATAACACCGAGCTGTTTACCTGGTAGCGTGATATACATACCGGTCTGTGGGTTTTTGACTTTTTTACCCTGTTTCATAATCGCAAATTCAGTACCTGGGGTAATATTCTGTGATTTACCACCTGATATAATAAGATTATTGTCTTCACTTGCTAAAACGTAAGAACGCCAAGGTTTATCCAACATGTTTTCAATAACGTTTGAAGCTAAATCAGTAATCGCAACATTTAAAACTTTGTCATTTAAAGACCCGTCATAACCAGCTTTGTTACCGACGCCGAATACAGTACCAGCTTCAGAATAAGCAATCCCTTTACCACTCTCTGAATATATAATTTGGCCTGTTGTAACATCAATCAAACGGATTTGAACAGTTGCATTAGCTTCCTGCTTTTTCACTCGCGAAAAAATACCTACATCACTTACTTCTTTACGTCCAAATTCAGTAATTGAACCGACAATAATGAAATCAGCAGCATTTTTAAGTGCAGAGCTACCGCTCATCGTTAGTTCTTTTTGTATCTGCGCAAGGTCAGCACGCTCTAACATGATAAATTTATCAGTTTCGAATAACTTTGCTGACAGAATATCCATAGCTTGTTTGCCAAGGCGATTATTATTCTCATCAATAAAGAAACCTTGGCCATATGTGGTTTCATTTGTGAAACGGCCAATGGCAACTTTCCTCTTAAGTGATTTTGAATCTTGAACTTTTTTACTGAGTGTTTTACTCACTGACTGAGGTTGTATATCTGTTTGCACAACTAATTTTTTGTCAACAGTGGCACAACCTGAAAATAAAACTGTAACCAGAACAATTGGCAATATTCTTTTCATATCATCTCCGTAATGATTTTCATTTAACAATAGGTTGAATCATAGCATTGTAATTTAACGTAAAGAAGTTTTAATACCCATTTAGGGGCTGTGAGTGCTGCTGTAGGGGGATACGGTGTTGTTATTGAAGATAGATATTGTGAAATATGTCATTCCTGTGTTCTTCGTAATTGGTTATCTCGAAAATAAAACTGACAATATAGCTCTTCGATAACAGTTATATGTATGTTATAGAATTGTGATAAATACCTCTTTATTAATATTTAATTGTTTCTTTAACTATAGGTGCATATACAATAATGGGTGTCTTTATGGTTTTACGATATATTTTATGAGGTTCGGATGTTTGTTTTACAATCAAAATATAGTGTTATGTTTCAAGAAAATGGAGATCTGCAGGATCAAGTTGATGATTTAAAATTGCAAAATAGAAATTTGGAATTAAAAAACCAAGCACTATCTGAGCAGTTGGATAAAGCATTGAATAATCCTGATATCGAATTTAAACATATGCTTCTGAAATGTACTATTGAGTGTATCAACCATGTCGAAGGGGTTAGAGAAACCGTATTGTCTTCATATCAAGCAATTGAGTTAGAGAATCAATCGAGTGACGATATTAAAGAGTTACTTGATGTTTCAAGTCATTCTTTGAAGCATATTGTTTCTGAAATGCAAGACTTAACCCATAAAATGAGGGGGATGACGGATAATATTTCTGGACTGTCAAAAATGGCCGCGAGTATAAGTACTTTCGTTTCGACAATCTCAAAGATTTCGGACCAAACTAATTTACTTGCACTGAATGCTGCCATAGAAGCTGCGCGCGCTGGCGATGCTGGCAGAGGATTTAGTGTTGTCGCGGATGAAGTTAGAGCATTAGCCAATAATACCAATTCATCTGCAAACGAGGTGGCTGAATTGGTGAATGGCATTATTGAATCGACGTCTGAGACAGTCGGTTCAGTAAATGATATCCAACATAGTAATAGCCAATTATCAGGTGGTGTCGAGAAATTAAATGATGATTATACTTCGATTGTGAGCCACTGCACTTCAATGAACCAAACAATTAACCATGCCTCATTACGCACTTTTATTCAAACTGTGAAATTAGATCATATTGTTTGGAAGGGGGAGGTTTATGCCGTTGCATCGGGTGTTAGTAATAAGTCAATTGATGACTTTACAGATCATACTATGTGCCGATTAGGTAAATGGTATCAAAGTGTGGGAGCTGAAATTTATGGCAATACATCAGCGTTTAGAAAGCTAGATGAACCACATCGAGAAGTACATAAAAACGGAGTTGCCGCTTTATTTTTAATATCTAACGGTGATAAAAAACGGGCAATTGAACATTTACTCGCTATGGAAGACGCGAGCAAAATGGTGATGAAATATCTTGATGATCTATAATGTATTTGGTCTCATTTTATCTAACCTTATGTCCGGTACTTTACGGTCCTAGTCCTGTCCTTTGGAGTGAGTACGGATAATTGTGCCAATTTAAAATCCCTTTCTTTTTCGTTGGCGCTCAAGTTCATTACGTTCAGATCGGTTTAAGTTTTTTTGTTTGGTTCTGGTCTAGTTTATTCAATTAAATTTTTTAACCAAATATGGCGTTGTGAATTGCGATTACGGGTATGCCAGATTTTTACTATTTCAAAAGGAGGCACTTCAAAAGGTGCTGGGGTTTGCGCGAATTCTTTGAATAATGATTCAGACAGTTTTGAAGGCATTGTCGCTATAATATCAGTGCCTTTAATTAAAGAGGCTAGGGCGCTAAAATTTGGTGCACTAGCAACAATTTTTCGCTTGGCGCCAAAACGCTGCAAGTCCACATCAATATCTGTTCTCAGCGAGTTATTAAATGACATTATGGCATGCGGTAATTGACAGTATTGCGCTAATGTTTTTGGGGCACTCTGATACTCTGGATCGTAAAAACACACTTCTCTATCACTGAATAATGTTGTTTGTACTAGATCGAGTTCACACATGCAACACTCACGCACCAACACATAACACTCAATACGCGTTATCAATCACCACCTCGAATCTGAGCAATCGTGTAATCAAATTCAACAATTCTCGCCGCTGTACCTTGGTTAGATTTAAGCACTACCTTGGCCTTGAATGCTTCAACAAATAAATCAAATGTACTCATTTTTCAGTTTCCTTATGCACAGAATAGCCCCTGAATAAAAAGTGAGGATCATTAAAATTTTAACTAATTTATTGTTGAATAGGTTTGAATTAAAAAGGTGATTTTAGAAGATGTTAAGTGCGGTAAATGAGAGAGGCTCCGCAATTGGTTTGATCGTAAGTCATTGTTTTAAAGTTGTTAAAGTGTAATTCTAAAAGGTTTATATGGGTAAGAGATAATCAGCGGCATCGAGCAGTGCAATTAAGAAGCCTAATTCAGGCACATTACCCCTCTTAATCCAACCATTACCCCCATTGATAAATGTCGTTATGACGCTTCTATCGTGATTGGCGATAACATAAAAGTTAACACACCCGGACTTAAAAAAGTTTATCCCGGGTGTGAGATTTGTTGTTATTGAGTTTTAAAACTACCAGTTAGTGAGATATCACTAATCTGATCCCAAGCTTGCACCATTATGTAATAAGTGCCAGCTTTAACATCTGATATTCGACATGATTCACTACTCGTTAGTGATGTACTTTTACAATCGGAAGTAGTCAGTGAAGGAATACCTCCAAAACGTACATACAGATCTGCATCACCACTGCCACCTGTTGTGGTAAATTCTAATTCTGTTGCACCATTTGGTACTTTCATTGTGTAAAATAAGGCGGTATTTTTATTGCCCGATATACCTGTTTTGGCAATACCGTTTTCTAATACGTTATCACTCACTCCTGTTGTTGGACATTTACCAACACCAACTGCACACCATGCTGTTTCAACGGCCGTTTTTTCTGCAGGGCCATAAAGATCAAGTGCTGATTGTGCTGTTGCACTACGCGCGGCTGAAAAGTTAGAACTGGGATTCATGTATGTGGTTAGTGCTCGATAAAAGATTTGCTCTGACTTGAGTAATCCAATTGCTGGTACTTGCGCGATAGATTTATTTCGAGGGTGAGTACCACCATCACTTAATAATACAAATGCCAAGTTTGCAATACCCGAATTACCATGTACCCCACCCTGATCGTTTAAATCAGAAGGCTGACTTGTGTAAGGAATGCGGTCTGGCCACCAATCTCGTGAATAGCGATCTTTCGTTGGATTGTTCATGTAGCGTAACGCATCACCAGGATAATTTGGTGTGTAGCTTTCTTCACCCAGTAACCAATCACCCTGAGTTGTGTTTTGACTATAAGCATAGGCTGCGACGCCCAAGATATCTGACCATGCTTCGTTTAACGCCCCGGATGCATTGTTGTAAATTAGGCCAGCGGTATATTGCGTAACACCATGAGTTAACTCATGACCGATAACATCGAAGCTTAGAGTTAAATCTGCAAGTGTGCCGTTACCGTCACCATATAACATTTGGGTACCGTTCCAATAGGCATTACCAACATTATCACCATAGTGTACACTCGATATCATAGGTAAGTCTCTGTTATTAATACTTTTACGATTGAATCTCGCTTTGTAATAGTCATATACTTTGGCTGCACCATCATGTGCACGTTGTGCTGAGGCATCATTGCAGTTCTGATTATTGGTACATAAAAGTTGACCAGGAGCATCGTCGTCCAGTTGATTATTTAGATCGTGGGTCTTCCAGGTCTTTGCGGAATGAACAGTCGCATGGCGAGTAAGTAGTTCAAAGCTATTAATATCATAGAAAAGAATATCACGACCAAAGTCTTCATCACCATTATTCCAAGTAACTTCGACCTTCCAAGCTAGTCGGGCCTCTTCAAGTATAGGTAAATAAACATATACTTGTTCTGGTTCAGATGTTACATCTCCAAGTTTACCCGCTATGTTTCTGATGCTGTCTGCATCATCAGTCACATCGCGTTGTGCAATACTTGAGGAGAATGAAGGTGATGTGTTGGATTGTTTCGAGGCAATAATGCCAGAAATAGCATATACATCGCTACCAGAGCTACGCAGGAATCCATTTGAGACTTGATTGGTATGTAGGGTAATACTGGTACCATGGACAAGCAAATTATCAATGTATTGGGCAAGTTTAATATGGGTTTTGCCTAAATCATCAGTCCATTTTTGGGTGACTTTGAATGTCTCGTTATCATTTAGCTTAGCATGGTTGTATTTTGCTAATATTTGTTTAATTTCATCAGACGACATTTCATTACTGATTGTGCCTATTTCTCCAGTGGTAAAACTCGATGTTCCTTTTTCTGTTACCGATTTAATTTCTAAATCATCTGTTGCAAAAGAGCAAATCGAATAACCACTCATTACAGCTACAACTATATATTGAAGATATTTGGGTTTCATAATTATTCCTTTTATTAACATTAGTTGATTGATTTGTACATTTTTCTTCATGTAAATGAATATCATTTGCAATAAAATAAATAAATAGAGAATGTTTTTTGTGATGTGTTTGTGCGATCTACCTCTTAATTTTGGAGCGCTAAGTGTGACCGGTGTTTTATTTTTGTTGGGGGATTAGGATGTCTGCAGATCTTTATGCTGTATTTATGGTTTTTACGTTTCAAAAAATGGAAATTTGCAGGATTAAGTTGATTATTTAAAATTGCAAAATAGGAATTTAGAATTAAAAAACCAAGCACTATCTGAGCAGTTGGATAAAGCATTGAATAATCCTGATATCGAATTTAAACATATGCTTCTGAAATGAACTATTGAGTGTATCAACCATGTCGAAGGGATTAGAGAAACCGTATTGTCTTCATATCAAGCAATTGAGTTAGAGAATCAATCGAGTGACGGATAATATTTCTGGACTGTCAAAAATGGCGCGAGTATAAGTACTTTCGTTTCGGCAATCTCAAAGATTTCGGACCAAACTAATTTACTTGCACTGAATGCTGCCATAGAAGCTGCGCGATGCTGGCAGAGGATTTAGTGTTGTCGCGGATGAAGTTAGAGCATTAGCCAATAATACCAATTCATCTGCAAACGAGGTGGCTGAATTGGTGGCAATACATCAGCGTTTAGAAAGCTAGATGAACCACATCGAGAAATACATAAAAACGGAGTTGCCGCTTTAGTTTTAATATCTAACCTTATGTCCGGTACTTTACGGTTTTCTTTATTCAATTAAATTTTTTAACCAAATATGGCGTTGTGAATTGCGATTACGGGTATGCCAGATTTTTACTATTTCAAAAGGAGGCACTTCAAAAGGTGCTGGGGTTTGCGCGAATTCTTTGAATAATGATTCAGACAGTTTTGAAGGCATTGTCGCTATAATATCAGTGCCTTTAATTAAAGAGGCTAGGGCGCTAAAATTTGGTGCACTAGCAACAATTTTTCGCTTGGCGCCAAAACGCTGCAAGTCCACATCAATATCTGTTCTCAGCGAGTTATTAAATGACATTATGGCATGCGGTAATTGACAGTATTGCGCTAATGTTTTTGGGGCACTCTGATACTCTGGATCGTAAAAACACACTTCTCTATCACTGAATAATGTTGTTTGTACTAGATCGAGTTCACTGCTATCTAAGGTTGGAGATAGCACGAAATCGACCTCTCCTGAACGTAATACATTCGCCCACTGAGATTGCGTTCGTGCAGGGGCAATGTGCAGTGAACTCAACGGTGCTTGTACCCGAAGTTTTTTCAGTAGCGGTTTGATAATGGTTTCTATCTCATAATCGCTAGCCGCGATGGTAAAGGTAGAAGTATCTAGCATGGGATTATACTGCTCTGGGGTGGCGAAATCTTGCATTGCGACAATAATCTCACGAGCTTTATCTATCAGTACATCTGCTTTTGGTGTCGCGGTAATACTTCTACCAGACTGTACAAACAAATCATCTTGTACTATCTGGCGCAATTGATTAAGGCCGTGACTAACGGTTGATTGTGTCAATTCCAATTTCGCAGCCGCTTTCGTGACAGATTGGCAGTCATAAACGCTGATAAACATGCGCAGCAAGCGCACATCCAAGGACGTATAATCGATTTTTTTCATAGGTGGTATTTAACTCATGATATTTATTAATTCAATGTGACTAATCATAATCGTTTTAATCTCACAACAACAGATGGATATTTCACAATGATATTAAAACGGACTTTAGTTACAGCGATACTTAGTTTGGGGTTGTTGCTAGCGGCGCCGATCTTTGCTCAAATTAAGATGATAGACGAACAGACAGAACAGTCCGTTGAAATAGCGCAGGGATTTTACTTTGATGTCATTAAGTATCGAAACCTTAATAACTTCTCTCGATATGTAGGTGAAACATACTTGCAGCACGCTCCCGCCTATGGTGACGGCCCTGCACAGTTAATTTCAGCCGTGGCGCTAGAGTTGACGAATGATCCAGGTGTTAAGGTCGAAATTTTACGCACTATCGCAGAAGGTCCTTATGTTGCAATTCATTCAGCATGGACGGCAACCAGTGGCGATGTGTATGTCTATATCGATATTTGGCGTACAGAAAAAGGGAAGTTAGTCGAGCACTGGGATCATTATCAGCAGGTGCCTGCAGAATCAGCGAATAAAAATACGATGTATCAAGGCCCTGACGCTGATATATATTCGCGACAGAACAAAGAGCAAAACAGAGCGCGTTCACTGGCAATATTAGCGTCGTTTAATAACCCATCAAATGTTTCTGCTGTTGATAATTTCGTTGCCGAGCAGTACATCCAACATAACCCCTATGTTGCAGATGGTCCGCAGGCGCTTGTTGATTATTTGAAAAGCTTAGCCTCTGATGGTGTTCGTTTAAAAACGGAGATAGCTAAAACGATAGCAATGGGCGATATGGTTCTCGTCCATTCACGCCAAACTAATCTCGATATCAAAAATGATCTCGGCACTGGCTACATCGATATTTTTCGCTTTAATGACGAAGGCAAAATAGTAGAGCATTGGGATATAGAAGAAAAAGTTAGCGGTAAGTCTAATAACGACAATGATATCTTTGGTTACTCTCAAAAATAAACCTTTCTCGATCAGGTTTATATACACGACTATTTTAAATGCTAACTCAGGATTTCGAATGGTCGTGGTTATATGTCCGTGGGATAGAGATATTTTATTGTTGGTTCTACGTTGAAAACGAATAGAGCGGTCGAAATTGAGGGCATTACATATCTATTGCACCACTGGATATATCAAGCGAATCGCATCCTTTTATACGGGTAAACAAAAAACGATCCAAAGTGATGGTCGTGTGGCACAGTTTAATCGCCGTTTTGGTGGGTCAAAGAGTTAAAAGGAGCTTTGATATGAAGGTTTTAAGCTCCCTTAAAAGCGCTAAGCAGAGACACCCTGATTGCCAGATTGTGAAACGTCGTGGTCGTGTTTATGTTATTTGCAAAGCCAACCCGAGATTCAAAGCGGTTCAGGGAAGAACGAAAAAACGAGCTTAAGCTTTAACATCATTGTAGCGAGTAATCTAACCTGATCCAAAGATTTATAATTACTGAAAGGTGTCTCAAAGAATTCAGCATCCTCTTCCGAAAGGAGTGACGGTCAAGTCCGTCCTCGGGCACCATATTTAAATGACAAAGCCTTAACGTTAGTTGGGGCTTTGTTGTATCCGGTACTTTCGCGTGCAGGGTCTGCGCGCAAGCTATTTAAGAAAAAAGTTCACTCGATCCAACGCTGTCATGTACTTTGAAGATTGTTAGTTTTGCTGGAGGTTGTCTGTGGCAGTATTAGCATGGTGTTAGGTTAGGGGAAGGAGTGCTGAAAGGCCGCATAATGCGACCTTTCAGAACAGCGTACTACGGTGTTATGGTTTAATGTCGGTATTAAGTATTTATGTTGTAACTTATATGACCCTTACAATGTGAATTTTTGTGCTTCATCATTTAAAACGTTCGCCATGCGTGATAACTCATGGCTCGATTCTGCAATATGTCTGACCGCGAGCTCTGTTTCAGTAGTGCCTGTATTGATCGCTTCAATGTTTTTCGCTATCTCATCAATGGTCATGGTTTGTTGTTCGGTTGCGGTGGCAATCTGGACCACTATATCAAAGATACCATTGACCTCGGCCGCGACCTCACTATTGATCTGATTTGCTTGATTGGCAATTTCTTGCACTCTGGTGGTCTGTTCAACATTGGCTGTCATTGTTTCTACAGCGGCATTACTACTCTTAACAATGGCTTCGATAATAACGTCTATTTCTATTGTTGATTTTTGTGTCGATTGTGCAAGATTACGCACTTCATCGGCAACCACGGCAAACCCACGGCCTTGCTCTCCCGCTCGAGCCGCTTCAATAGCTGCATTTAACGCTAACAGATTAGTTTGATCGGCTATTTGCTTAATCACCCCCAACACATTAACAATCCTGTCTGAGTCTTGACGTAGTGTGGCCACCTGCTCGGCAGTGGTTTGCGTTGTTTCACCTAGGGCAACTAATGCACTATAGGTGCTCTCTATATGTGCAGCGCCTTGTTTCGATTTACGCTGAATCTCTTCGCAAATATTAGAGGCCGTGGCTGTGGTGGTGGCAATTTCTCTGATCGTCGCGCTCATTTCTGTTGTAGCGGCGACAACTTGCATTGTTTGTGACTGCTGCTCTGTCACCGCAGCGCTGGTTTCTTCGGTTACTGAGGCGAGTTCTGTGGCTGTCGTACCTTGTTGCACTGCCACATTCGACAATTCTAAAATCATTGAACGTAGATTGTTGATCATGGTATGTAAAGCGGTTTGCAGTGTGCCAACTTCATCATGCGCATGTACTGTGATATTAGCAGTAAGATCGCCTGCGGCCACTTTATCCGCAATCGAGGCGGCAGCAATGATAGGGTTCGCTATTTTTTGAGCAAAGAAAAATCCAATCAAGGCGACAATGACTGCAGAGCCCGCAATAAGCAATACAGAAAGTAATGTGCCTTGTTTAACCGAAGCGAGTGCTTCTGCATCGTCAATTTCACTGATAATAACCCAACGAAAATCGCCGATTGTAATACTGTCATAAGCAGATAGAACCAGATTGCCGTTGTAATCTTTAATCGTCGCAACACCTTTCTCGCCATTTAAGGCTCGATTAACCGCGTCGGTATCAACACCATTATTCGTGACGTTTCCAGTAAAGCTTGCCTTTATGGAGTGGTTGGTTGGATCCAGATATGAATCAGAACGCATCAATTTATCTTCACCAACCAGATAACTTTCGCCTGTTTCACCCATACCATCACGTAAACCCATTATCTTATTGGTACCTTCGCTGGAAATTTGCAGTGCTAATATTATGTCGCTGCCCTGGATGGGGATAGCGATAAATGCAGCGGGTTCGTCATTACTTGGCGCATAAGGTTGGTAATCAATGATGCCATAGCTGCCTGACTGTTTAACTTGTTGAATCAGCGAGCCTAAATTAGAACTGGCATATTGACCAGTTAAAATATTGGTCTGATAATCGGCCTCTTTTGCTTGGGTGTAATAAATTAGGCCCTGTGCATCAATCAAAAATAGGTCGTAGTAACCATACAGCTTGATGTAATCAGTGAAATAGGTATCGTAACTATGTTCATCTAAGTTCGGAACCGTATTGGCGAGTATCTGAATATCAGCGTGGCGTTCACTAAAAAAGGTTTCAATTTGAGCGCGTTTGATTTGGTTAATCGCTTGCAGGGATTGCGAAACTTGATACTCAATATTGGTTGAAAATTTCAACGTGCTAATCGTAGTAACAATCAATGCGGGTAACAGGCCCACAAATAAGAAAGCTAACGTTAATTTGGTTTTTAAGCTCCAATAGCGAACATTAAAGATCGAGCGATTCTCTAGGTTTAACATTAATGAATTCCTTTAATAACAGTCCCAATCGGTGCCGAGCCTCAAATTATTCGCAATATACTTTCAGTGTAACTGACGTGTTTATAGTGTATTTTCTGTGTATTACAACGCATTGAGAAGGCATTATTGGTTTATATGGTGTTTTTCACCCGAACTTTAATGTATTTTAAAATATTTTAAAATACACATCTTTAGGTACAACCAAAGGGAAAGGCACGTACAGGGGGGCTTGGGATTGGGTATTCACGATATAACTAAACGTATCTAACTCATCTTCAAGAACATATTAATAATCCCACTGCCATCATGACCAAGAAATTTAAATTAAAATTAATCAATGGTAATTTAAAATACTTTCCCGTTAACCCAGTAAATTTATCATCAACGAATTAGAAGCATCCGATACAGAAATCATCGGTTTAAAATGTCTATCAGGTAAGACGGGTAATAAATGTTTATTATTACGTTCTCATTGAGTACTCACGAGGCCTAACCATGTCTCTGCGCCAAGTCTTGATTAATAAGTCATGAAGGTAATCGACCGCTTTTGAGCCCTGATATTTTTTGCTCCGATACACGGCTGTGGTTTTATAAAATTGGACACCTAAATAAGGTGAATTAACTTTATTACTTCAGTATTCCATCTCAAGTTCGCACTCGGGCACCATCTTTAAATGACAAAGCCTCAGCTTACACTGGGGCTTTGTTGTATCTGGCACTATCTTATTTCTTATTTAAAATAAGTTAAGCTACCTTTCGTTACATTTATCTATTCTTTATCAAAATCTTGATGGCTGAATGATTTATGTATATAAGGCGAGGACATAGCAAGTAAGACCGCGCCATAGTCTAAGTTGAACTGTATTTTTTGGCCGACGAGCAAGGCTTCTCCAGATGTTTCAATAACCAGGTGATCACTGGTTGATGACACAATTGTGATGCCTGCTGGCGGTTTGAGTCCGGCAACATGCACATCTAGGCGACCTAATGCGAGCAGCGCTTGTGACACATTCCCTCTATTTGGGAGTGCTGGTTTTTCTCCAAACGCATTTCTTCCTCGCTCCCCCCAAGGTAACGACGGTTTTACTTTCGACTCAATAACTTCAGCTGTGAGCGTGATGGCATCGGTAAATAAGCCTTCGATTGGCTCTTGATATAATGGCTCGCAACCGAGGAAAATGGCTTCACCTATTCGTAGGTTATTAATGCGGCTGCTTGCCTCATGATTAAGTGCCCAATTAATCGAGGCGGAATTACCGCCTGAGATAATGTCTAACTGAATAGAAAATGCTTGTTCGACTTCATCTGCAAGTGCAGAAAGTTGCGACATTTTGTCATTATCAGGTGATATACCATAGCGGCAGGCCAAATTTGTCCCGATGCCTTTTATTACAATGTTTGGCAAATGAATGATGTTACCGATAAATGCCAATAAATTGTCAGGCATCACACCTTCCCGCAGATCCCCCAGTTCAACCATGATAATAATGCCATGGATAATATTTGTTTGGCTAGCAACGAGGGACAGTTGTTCAATCACCGCTATTTCACTGTTAAGGCTGATATTACAATTATTAACAACGCTTGCAGCCTGACTTAACATGGGAGTGCGGATCAGCATCGTCGGTAATGAAATGCCTGCTTGCCTGATCTTTTCGATATTCTCGACACGGGAATCCGCAATCATATTGGCCCCTGCGCTAATCAAAGTATGAGCAATGATCGGATGGCCTAAACATACTTTAGTGACGGGGGTTACTGATATGCCTTTATGATTTAATCGGTTTATCAACGTTTTAGTATTATGGTAAATTTTAGTGCAGTTGATGTCTACCCTGGGGTAGTTCAAGACGTTAACATCATTTTTCGTTCTAGGTGAGGATAAGCAGAAGAAACGATTTGTACAAGGTGGTCTGTTGGTTGGGATAGCGCGTCGGTAACCGGTATCCTTAATTGAGTTGCGAAGTCATCAATTGCACTCCGTATTTCCTGCGAAGACATATCTTCATGATTAAGGGTTAAGCCAATTACGCGGGTATCCGCAAATGTTTCAATCAGGTTTATTTCTGAAGCGACTGTAGGCATCAGTGCTTTAGGGAAATCAGCACGGTATTCACGTTTAGGCGCATGTTGCAGAATGACGCTTGTTGGGCAGCTGCCGCGAAGTATAAAAGAACTGGTCGAAAATGCGGGGTGACTTAATGAGCCTTGGCCTTCAATAATGATCAGGTCAGGATTTTCTTGTTCGTATGCTTTGACTATGATTGCTTCTAGTTCACCGGCACAAAATTGCGAAGGTACCGCATCTAACGCAACCCCATAAGGTGCGCCTTGAATAATGCCCGTTTGCCCTGTGGCAATCATGACCACGTTAAGCCCTTTGTCTTGTAGTGCTTTAACTAATATTGTGGCTGTTGTCCGTTTGCCGATGGCACAATCGGTACCCAGGACCGCAATACGTGGACATTTTACATTGTGTATTTCACCGCTAAATGTCTGTAATTCTTCTTTATTTTTAGGTTTTCGGATATCTAAAATAGTGACGTTGTGTTTTATACTAGCGGCTAAAAAAGTAGGATCTTCACTTAAGAATTCATGTAATCCATTGACTATATTCATCTTTAATGACATGGCATCTAAAATGATTGTTTTTTCGGTATCGGATAACAACCCACTTGATGGTGCGATCCCAAAAATGAAATAGTCAGGAACTGTGCCTGCATGTGTGAGTGCTGCTTCCATGTCGGTCAAAATGGGGATGCCATTTTTTTCTTCATTTAGCACTTCACCTGAATTCAAACCGGCTGTTTTGCTATCAATCACAGAGAGAATACGATAATTGTGTGAATATCTAACAAGACCATTGGCTGTTTTGCCATCAATTTTACCAAATTGACCTTCGCAATAAATAATCGCAGTCGGTATTACGGCATCGTTCTTTTCTGGATTTTTGGTGTTATTAAAAGGAAAGATATTCGTTAAATTCTGGGTTGAATCAGACATAATATTACCTAGTGCTTTAAGGCTTAGGAGGGCGACTGAAAAGTGCCGAGATATAACGTCGGAAAATATAATAAGTCCCTACTAAGCGGTAGAGGGGGGAGTACAAGGTAACATAGTTAACATAGTTATGTATATATTTTAACATTTCGTGGTTTGTATTTAACATTTAACATTTATAATTTGACTTTTATTTGTTGCTATGGCGGGTTAAATTCAACTTTTTGGTATTCAAAAGTATTTAATGTCAGTTGTAATATTCAAATACTCTTAAAGATCGGACATAGAAACAGTGTCATAAAAAATGAACTCATTAATGCAATGGAGTTTGTTATTCGAGAGGTACTAACATGCTGGTACTAGATAATCGAACACTGCTTGTCATAACTGTCCTCATCTCGATTGGCTCAGCTGTGGCGTTGCTCTCTCTATGGCGAGTGCAATAACGGCGTGGTTTCTGGGGGGGATTTATCATCGGCGGGATTGTGACCACCTTAATTCTACTGATAGCTCTGGCGCTATTGACTACGTAAACCCAGCTTTAACTGAAAAACGGGGTACCTTCCTGAGGACGTTATTGGGACCCCCCCCTCATATTTTGCATGCGGGTGACATGCCTGCTGAGGACTACGATTTTCTTTGGTAATTGCTTGCCGCTGGTAATACATGGCGGGGTGAGTTCCATAGCCGTAAAAATAATGGTGAATTATTTTGGAGCATTGCGTCGATAGCACCAGTCAAGCAACGCATCCATCATTTAGCCTACCATGATGCAGGTGATCTACTTCTAAAGAAAACGGGAGAACGCTTGTGTGCCTGTGTTCGAGACGTTGATACCGTCGCGCGTATCGGTGGTGACGAATTCTTAATATTACAGCTAGTATTGGTATTGCATTATATCCAAATGATGCTGAAGTAGTCAGAAGTTGATCAAGGGGGTTGACCTAGCGATGAACGAAATAAAGCGCCGAGGGAAGAATGATTACGCGTTCGCAAACGCTATTACTCTGCCCTATTTGACTGGTATGCGATAACACTTAGCTCGATTTTCTATTATGACAGTATGAATTTATCGGGCGTAAATGCAGTATCACCATAGGACGATTTCCAATGGTTATTTGTTTTATATTTTTCGATACGCGCACAACTGTTTAAGAGTGATCCGCAACCCATCGTATTTTTAGCAACATTTATTACGGTAGCGCTTGAGCGTTAGGTCTATATTGCCTACAATAGCGCACTTTTATTCACTACAGGTCACGAACATGAACGACATTAAATCGAAACCAGCTTTACCAGATCGCCTTGCGGGTAATCCACGTAGCCCACATCATGTAGAAGAAGTTTTCCAGCATGACATTGGTATTATGCTTAACGGCAAAGAGCGTTTCGATGTCGAGGAATATTGCATCAGTGAAGGTTGGGTAAAAGTACCGTCACACAAAGCATTGGACCGTCGCGGACAACCACTTATGATGACGATAAAAGGGACGGTTGAACCGTTTTATCGTTAAGACGTATCAATGAAAATAGATAGCTTAGTCAACGGTGATCCCCTTACTGAGTTGGCGTCATAGTTAAGTCGTGTTGCAATACCACTTAATTATTTGAATCTAAGTTATCGCCAAAAGGGCCTGGAGAGATTTAGGCCCTTTGTATTATTAATATCCCAGAAAACATGCCTAGTATGCCCATTTACCAATAAAGATGCCTTGCTTAACGTACGTTGATTATACGCCAGATATCCTCTCTATATTATGTCTTTTTATTCATATCACTATTAATTGGATTTCTTTATTTGTTTTAGACATGTTGCTATTAGCAAGGAAACGACTGAGTTTGAATGTGGCTTTATTAATTCATGATACAGGTCATAGCCTTACAAATGTATCCTTAGGCCACGGGTATAATGGCAAAGCCGAACCTGCTAACTTTATCTCCACATTTGACATTTTAGTCTTGTTAGCTTGTAGTGTGTTCGGTAGTATCGGTATTTTTATAGCATTTTATATTGGATGAACAAGATGAAGAAAACCCTGTGTGCGGCGATTATACTATCGGCTGCTGGATTATCAGGTTGTGCGTCGACTGAAGCAACGCAAGATAATGTTCATAATACCAATGATATTGAAGCCATGGATGAAGCCGCGCTGGCAATACAAAAGATCAAAGCCTTAGCTGAACATGTTGAACAACAATATGACGCGGGCAAAGATGACAACTACGTCTATTTTGCACCTGACAGTTGGAAAAGAATTAATTCTGCGGTGAGAACAATGCGGACGCTGGTGGCGAATTTTGATCCCAACGATCAAGGATTTTTTGGTGGCCCATCAGAAAGTAAGGTCATGGATAAAATTGAAGACGCGCAGGAAGCGTTAGATAACGCCGTGCGTATCAAAACATTAGTGTCTGAGTTTTTAACGCAACAACTCGCCGATATTGCCTATTTATCTCCCCAAGTACATGGTCAATGGCAGAATGAATTAGACGATATTAACGAAACTATCGCCGACTTAATTGCTGATATTGAAGATGATGATTCAACCGACGGTTATGAAAAGCGTAGCGCGAGAGTACAAGACCGCTTATTGCAACTTGAAATTATAATGGTTAAAAGTACTTCTTATACGCCACTTGTCAAGAAAATGAAAAAGCTGGATCGAGATCTGATCCCACAAACATATGCACAGATCCAACAACGTATTACGCAGTTAAATGATGCGATTGTGCTGGCGCCGCGAAATCAGCATATTATCGATACCATTATCGTTAAGGTTGAAGATGATTTACGTCGTGCTGTTAACGTGACAACAGAAGTTAAATGGATCAATCGTATTGATCGTTCGGAAAGTGAAAAAATAGCGTTACGTTATCGTGATGCTATCGCGACCGTGGCATTTGATGTATTTGCAGAAGACATTTCGAGCTTAACTTATATCGAACAAATCGCGTATTTTGATCATGCCCTGCGTAATAAATTGGACCAACAACAAGCGCTCAATGAGGAACAAGCACTGCTGCTCATTCCGCTAACCGAAAAGGTGAGAGACGTATTGATTGAGACTGAAAATTTAGCCGTGACTCAGACTATTAATAACGATATTAATAACGATATTAATACGATCGTTGCCGACTAATGACCCTACTGATTGAGTCGCTTACTCCGCATATTAGCGCCTTGATCCATAACATTGATCTTGTTCAATAGAAACCGTTACACTGACACTGGTGAAGAAGTCTTATTAATGGACAATTCACCCGTTATATTATTGGTATGAACCGAGATGACAGTAATGCCTTACTTGCTAAGCTGTTTGCTATGGCCAGACAGCCTGAATATCAGTACGTTTTAAATGGCAGGCCAATTCATTAGCAATTTGGGATAACCGCAGTACTCAACATTATGCGGTGATTGATTATGCCGATAACCCTCGTAAATTGCACCGCGTCACCGTCGTGTAAGCAAGCGCAGTTGGTTTTTATTTAATGCGTTATGGTGGTTGAAAATACATTAATGATGACACTGCCAAGTAAGATGAGACTGATCCCCAGAATGGCGACCCAATCCAGTTGTTGGCCATACCACAACCAACTAATCATGGTCACCAGTACGATGCCTGCACCACACCAGATCGCATACGCGATACCAATCGGTACTGATTTAATGGTGATAGACAGTAAGAAAAATGCCACTGCATAGCAGATAAGCACGACCGCACTCATTAAGGGCTGACTAAATTGTTGCGTTTTTGGTAGCAAGGAGGTCGCGACCACCTCAAAAACAATGGCAAATAGCAGCAGTAAATTAGGCGGCAGGGTAGTGAGTATGTTTAGCATGGTGTCTTATCATTTATATCAACATTAGTCAGCGCGCCACCATACCTGAATAAGATGACCGTAGCTATAGTACCGACCTTAGATTTAATGATTTTCATCAAACTGTTATAAATATGTAATCTAAACGTCACTGTAAACATATAAAGGAACGCTTGTTCACTTATTTTTATTTTTAATCTTCTATTTTATACCTGTAAGTGGTTGTATTTAAGGTTATTAATTTTCGTTACTTATGTTTTAAATAAATAAAAAATACTGATGGATCATTCTAGTGTACACGTGTAAGCTCTTTTGAACTTTTAGGGAGAACACGACATGCTTCATGATTTAACTAATAAATTGTCACTGACGTTATTTAATAACGATACGTTTAAGGCTTATTTTTCACCATTTTCAACCAAACCGGTTGCCGTATTGATGGGTGATATGTTCGCCGCGAAGGTTGTTGCAATAAAACCTGAAAACAATGATATGTATTCATTAACATTAGCAGTTTCTGGCAAGGTCGATGCGCAGTCATTTTCTTTCCAGCCTGGTCAATATGTGGAACTGCAGGTAAAGAAAAATGGCAGTTACGTTAAACGCCCTTTTACTATTTCATCGCCGCTAGCACAGTTACAACAAGATAAGACCATCACCTTAACCATTAAAAAGCAATCTGAAGGGCGTATCACGCCCTGGTTAGCAGATGCTGTTGAAAATGGGGATTTATTCGGTATTTCACCTGCAAAAGGTGATTTTGTACTGAGTACTGCTGTATTACGTAGCGCAAATAAACAGGAAAACAAAGACGTTATATTTATTGCTGGAGGCAGTGGTATTACCCCCTTCCACAGCTTGTTAATGTCACATGTCGCTAATAATCCGACGATTAATTTTACGTTGCTGTATTTTGTACGCGCTAATCAACATGTGTTGAGCGATACCTTGGTTGCTTTAGAGCTAGAACACGAAAATTTCACCTTGCAGTTGTTACACAGTGAACGTGATGGTTATTGCTCGAAAGCGCATATAAACACGATCACCAGTGAGTTAAATGACTGTACTGTATATATCTGTGGTCCAAACAGCATGATGGATAGTACACAAACATTATTACTTGATATGGGCTTAGCGCAGGATGCTATTCACCTTGAACAATTCGGTCTGGCTAGTTTCAGCAATGTCGATGTCACCGCCGTACGTAATGTTTTATTTACCACGACCAACAGAAACATTGTTGTGAGCGAAGACAACCAGCAAACATTATTAACCTTGGCTGAGGACAATTATGTATCGGCTAAATATGGTTGTCGTATAGGCATTTGCCAAGAGTGTAAGTGTAAGAAGGTAAGTGGTGTGGTTTATAACAGTCAAACCAAAACCTATTCCGATACCGGTGAAGAAGATATTCAGATTTGTATCAGTGTTCCAGTGACGGACGTCGTGATTAATTTATAGGGAGAGCGTAATGGCAAAATTAAATGAACAACAGTTAGAGCAACTGGCGATAGACCTTGATGCTGTGAAAGCAAGGGCAATGAAAGAAGTCGGTAGTGTTGATGAGCGTTACATCAAAAAAATTATTCGTTTGCAACGTACGTTAGAAATCTCTGGGCGTATTTGTCTGGTACTGGGCTTTCTTTCATTGTATTTCTGGGGTGTAGGTGTACTGCTATTAAGCGCGTCGAAGATTTTAGATAATATGGAAATTGGTCATAACGTATTACACGGTCAATATGACTGGATGAATGATCCAACAATCAACTCACAAACGTTTGAATGGGATATTGCCTGTAGTTCGGAGTCCTGGAAGCGTGTGCATAATTATGAACATCATACCTACACTAATATTGTCGGTAAGGATCGTGATTTTGGTTACGGGTTATTACGCTTAAGTGATGATTTTTCTTGGCGTCTACGTAACTTATGGCAATTTGGCACTTATCTTGTGTTAAGTGCTTTATTTCAGTGGGGCATCGCCTTTCATGAAATGGCGGGCGAACGGGTATTTTTTGGTAAAAGAAAAGCCAGTCGTGAGTCACATGTTGATATAGAACGCTTAAAGAAAGTGTTCTACCGTAAATCAACACGCCAAATATTAAAAGATTACGTTATTTTTCCTGCGCTTGCGGGCCCATTTTTTGTGATGGTATTATTGGGTAATATAGTGGCTAATCTAATGCGTAATTTTTGGACTTCAACGGTTATTTTCTGTGGTCATTTTCCAACTGAGGTATATAGCTTTACCGAAAAAGAATGTGAAAATGAATCCCGTGGTCATTGGTATTATCGTCAGATCTTAGGCTCGGCAAACTTAACAGGGCCTAAATGGTTTCATATTTTAACGGGTCATTTGAGCTGTCAGGTAGAGCATCATTTATTCCCTGAGGTGCCTGCGCATCGTTATGTTGCTATGTCCAAAGAAGTGCAAGCTATTACCGCTAAATACGGTATCGCGTACAACACGGGTAACTTCTTTAGCCAGTATGCTTCTGTATTGCAACGGGTTATTTATTTCTCATTCCCAGTAGGTAAAGTCACTGGTAAGAATGCGGCACTTTATCCTCGATTGTAACGCTTATTAAGATCAGTGATACTGATTCGTTAACTGGCAATCAGTAAATATTAAACAGCCTGACTGGGTGCATAGTCAGGCTTTTTTGTGCGTCCAATATAAGTGCGTATATAGGTTATTTATGCAGGCTTGTGCTGTGACCAAGCTAATTGCGGCCAGTGCTGCGCTTGCGCATGGCGGGCTAACTGTGGGCAAGGGTTAACAACATGAGGATATTGACTAAATTCACACAAAGGCAGATCGTTAATTGAATCTGTATAAAAATAAGTATCAGTAAAGATCTCGGTTTGCTCTGCTAACCAAGATCCTAAGCGGGTTACTTTACCTTCTCGATAACTGGCTACGCCGAGTATGGTTGCCGAATAACAGCCATTTTCAACTAACATATCGATACCCATCGCATGGTCGATACCGAGTTGCAGGGCGACTTTTTTAACAATAAAGCTGACTGTCGCCGAGATCAATACCGTGGTGATATTGTCTTGTTTAAGCTGTGCTAATAGTTGCAGTGCCTGTGGAAATACCGTTGGCATAATGTATTTTTCGACACATTCATCCACCAAACTATCGACTTGCTCTTTAGTGAGTTGTGCAAGGGGGGCCATGGCAAAATTAAGGTATTCAGGCATATTCAATTTACCCGCAGAATAAAGGCTCATTAAGCGCTTATCTTCTGCTAAAAAATTGTCGTCCGTGACGATGCGTTTTTCGACTAAAAATCGATGCCATAACATTGAACTATCGGCATTAATTAAAGTTTCATCAAGGTCAAAAATGTATAATGGTTGGCTCATTTGAATATATTTCCTTAGTCGCTGGTGATTATTGGTGAGATATAATAGCGAGTATCTATGACAGCTTTATGACTTTATATGACATTTTAACAAAAGCTTAATAATCATTACATGTTTATGATAGCGTTGAAATTATTCAGTGTAATGTGCTGTTATCTAAGGTTTTACGCTATCTCGTTGCATTCCCATTTTAGTGGTTTAGATTTCTATTTTTGTGCTGTATGATGCGCCTATTATCATCAACAGAAGGTTGAACTAATAAGGATGTGAATGTTCATTAAGTAAATTAATGTTAAAAACAATATCACTAGAAAAAAAATTGCTATTAGTCGCTGGGTCTCTGTCTTTGCTATTTATCGGGTTGAGTACCAGTTATTTTTTGTATGTCCGTCATAATGTTATCGAACAACGTCGATGTGCATTGGAACCCCGCATTAAATTTATCGGTTCTATCATCACCGGTTATTATCAACAATATCTTGACCGTGAGTTAAGCCTTGTTCAGGCGCAGCAGCAGGCGATTGGAAAAATTCATGAAATCAATCAGGTAAATGAAAATTATATTTTTGTTTTTAATAATGACTACTTACTCTTAGAGTCTGTGAATAATGCTGTCATGAAGAATCAAAATGTAAAAGATGACGTTGATATTAAGGGCGTTAAATTATACCAATTATTACGTACCGAAGCTCTATCTCGTGCAAACAACGGCTACTCTCGTTATTATTCTTACTCTAACGTTACGCGTGAAGAACAGGACAAGATTTCCTACACTCAGTATTTTTCGCCTTGGGGCTGGATCTATGGTGAGGGGGTGTATATCAATGATGTCGATGCGTCTATTCTCAATATGCTGACTTCTCACTAGTCTTTATTTCTGTTTATATTGTTATCACAAAACCTCAGCTGGCTGGGGTTTTGTTGTTTTCAATCCAGCATTTTATTCTGAATTAATCAATATCAATAGACCTCAATATCTGACCTCCGTTAATATTTAAGTTGGCCTTATTATTGCATTGAAAATGAAATAACCAAATTTTGACGGTGTGATCAAGGAATCGAAAATGAGAAAATCAATAATAACTTCAGTGTTGGCTAGTGTACTGCTATCAGGCTGCGGCAGCGGTGGCAGTGATCGTAGTGACTCAGGTTCAGGTTCCAGTTCGACGCCAACCACTAAGTATACGCTTCAGTTTGTGCAATTAGTTGAAGAGGTCGAAGGCTCTGCAACTAGCTGTACGTTATTTGATATTACCGGTCAGTCTGTAGGTATGCAAACATATGCAAGATTAGCGTCAGATGTCAGGGTAAAGACGTATGATGCTGACGGTAATTTTAACAAAGATTTATCTGATTTGGTAAGCAATACTGGTGTATTAAATATTACTGAAAGTGACATAGATAATGGTGGCTATATCTCTATTATTAATTCAGAAAGTAGTTCATCTACAGAGTACGAAGTATTGTCAATCCAAAAAGAACTTCTGGGTGACATTATGATTGCAGTAGAGCGAAATCAGGGAGTTAACTCGTCTTGTTATAAAGAAAACCCTGTAACTGTAAATACAGGTTTTGCTTCTGTTTACGCTACTGATACTGGCGTTGATGCCTATGCTTTTAGTTCATCACAGAGTGAATTTACTGCTGGAACTCATGCTAGCAAGGAGGTCAGTGCACTTAATAATGAAGATGTATTAGTACGTGCTTATCACAATGATAAATTGGTTGATTATGCATTTGTATCAACGCTAACAGTAGCTGAACGTGGTGATCAAAAACCTTTATCAGGGTTTGCTTTTTCGAGTTATAATTGGAGTATTAACCAAACGCTTACTGGGCAGCTCTTTGGATTATCGGTACGCTTAAATCAAGGTAATTATAGTTATCCATGGTTAGATGCGACATTTGATACTGTAACTGGCGATACGACTGGCTTTGCTCGCGTATATCGAGGAACGAGCTGGAGTTATAGCGCAGAAGGTAAAACAAACTTTGATTGGAACTTTAAACATAACGAGGCATTATCTGCTACGTTGGATGTGCAATTACCGACAGAATTAACCCTCACAGATAATGATCCCGAGATTTCCAATTTTGTATTCCAAGCGCAGGGTATTGATTCTACATTAACCCGTTTACAAAGAAGTAGCTACTACATAGAAGTTTCTGATAACGGTAAAACAAATAAATTAAATCATGTTATTTACAGTGAAGTTGCAAGCGGTGACGATGTGATTATTCCAAACCTTGGATTGGCTAACTTGGATGATCCTATGAGAGCGATAAACCTCACTATCGCGGTATTATCGGCTGATAAATTAACGTCTGATTTTAAAAAATTTTTTATGTATGAAAATGCAGCATCAGATTTAGTTTCAGTTGTATTAACACCGACAGACACAGTGAAAAATAATAAAACTAAAAATACGGGTTCTTATACTTTGCTCAATCGTTAATACGCACCATATAAATATTAATGATAACAAAACCTCAGCCTTCTGGGGTTTTGTTGTTTTTAAACCCTGAGAATTGTGATGTCCTAGATGAATAGAGTCTTTAATTAGATAAAAATAGTTGCCAGGTGATGAAATCGCTGGGTAGACTGCTGGCTTATATACATATATTCAAGTGTGAGTTTAGCGCGACAAGGAGTTGCCAATGTTGGTCTATAGCCTAGAAATGATATGCATTGTTGCGTTTGCACTCAGTGGGGTATTGGTCGAGTCTAATCGTGGTAAAGATATTGTCAGTATCATGATGCTAGGTTGGATCACGGCATTAGGCGGTGGCACCTTACGCGATCTAATTTTGTCTGCCGAGGCGATATTTTGGATCCGTGATCCCAGTTATTTCTGGACGGCATTGATCAGTGCGGTTATTGGTTTTTTCACTATTACTCATATCCGTAAAAATCGCCTCAACAAACTTATTATTATGTTTGATACCATCGGCGTATCACTATTCTCGATATTGGTTACGCAACAACTATACAGCGGCGGTTATGCGGCTTATGTTTCAGTCTCTATGGGGTTGGTTACGGCTATATTTGGTGGGGTATTACGGGATATTATCGCGCATCGCCAAACCTTGTTTAATAATACCGAGCTGTATGCAACGCCGGTTATTTTAGGCTGTTGTCTGTATATTGTGTTGGTAAAATTAGGTGTCGAAATCACACTGGCAGCACTTATCTGTATGGTGTTTATTGTATCTATGCGCTGGTATATTGTTGTAAAAAAGATCAATTTCCCTGCTTTTTTATTATTAAAATAACCAACTAAACTAGTATTCAATTACAGCGCTGATTAATTGAGGTACTGTCGTAATAGTAAATGAGTGTAATAATGCTTGTAACATATAGTGGTAATAATGCTTGTAACATATATTATTAATAATGCGGATTAAAGAGGTGACAAGAACGATGATGAATAAATCTTCGACCAAGCCAAGTACAACTGAGTTTGATGGTATGGCTAATGACCCCATAATTGCTGAAAATTTTTTAGTATCGCAGCCATGGCGGGCATTATTGCTGTGTGCTGGCTGTCTTGCGGTTACGCTTGGTGTGCTGGGTATTTTTTTACCTTTATTACCGACTGTGCCATTTTTGTTGTTGGCCGCGGCGTGTTTTAGTCGTTCTTCACGAAAATTACAGTTGTGGCTGTTTAACCATCGCTATCTCGGTTCTTATTTAACAAATTATCTATTACGTAAAGGTATTAGCAAAAAGCAGCTATGGAGTTCACTCTCGAGTATGTGGCTGGCGATGTTATTGGCCATCTATTTTGCGCCTATCTGGACTATAAAAATACTATTGTTGGTCACAGCTTGTCTTGTTAGCCGCCACCTCCTATCCTTACAACGCTTACCATAAAGACTAGTTCTCTGATTTTTATGCGGCATTTTGGCTTAAATTTCTGCATAAACTGAAGTGAAATACTAATTATTTTATATAAAACGCATTTTCTTTCTATTTCTGCTAACTAACTCATATTATTTCTGTATCTTTAATGTAACACTCCCGCAGCATTAAATTTCGTAAGTTAAGAGGACCTTGGTATGTTTAAAGCGTTAGATGCACTTTCTCCGTCGTTTATCGACCGTCCATTGGATGAACTTTGGCAGTTAATATCTCCTTTGTATATGGTTGATGAGTCAACATGGTTAGCAGAATTGCTACCAATAGCCCGCCCATCTGCAGAAGAAAAATCTCAGATCACCACCAATGCAACTGTATTAATTGAACGCGTGCGCGCTGATAAACAAGCCATCCAAATGATTGATGCCTTGTTACTAGAATACAGCCTAGATACCAAAGAAGGTATCCTGTTGATGTGTCTTGCAGAAGCATTGATGCGTATTCCGGATGCGGCCACAGCAGATGCATTAATCCGTGACAAATTAAGCGTCGCAGATTGGAAGTCACATCTAAAAAATTCTGATTCAACATTTGTGAATGCATCCACTTGGGGACTATTACTGACAGGTAAAGTGGTCAGCATGGATCGCAAAGACACTAAATCGGCGAGCAGCACCATTAGCCGTTTAGTGAATAAAGTATCAGAACCGATCATTCGTCAAGCAATGAACCAAGCCATGAAGATCATGGGACACCAATTCGTATTGGGTCGTAACATTGTTGAAGCGCAAAAAAATAGCCGTTCATTTCGCGATAAAGGTTTTACCTATTCGTTTGATATGTTGGGTGAATCGGCATTAACAACCGCCGACGCGAAGAAATATTTTAATGATTACATCAAAGCCGTCGAATCGGTGGGTAACAACAAATACGGCAATGACAAAACGCCTTCGCCAACGGTTTCAATTAAGTTATCTGCATTGCACCCACGTTATGAAGTGGCTAACGAAGCGCGCGTGATGACAGAACTGCACGACACTGTATTAGAACTACTATTACGTGCACGGGATTTAGATGTTGGCATTACTATCGATGCGGAAGAAGCAGACCGTTTAGAGTTATCACTCGCATTATTTGAAAAACTGTATCGTCATCCGAAACTACAAGGTTGGGGTCAATTCGGTATCGTGGTACAAGCTTATTCTAAGCGTGCTTTGCCGACACTCGTTTGGCTTGCGGCATTAGCAAAAGAGCAGGGTGATGTGATCCCGCTGCGCTTAGTGAAAGGTGCTTATTGGGATACTGAACTTAAATTATCACAGCAAAATGGTTATGATGCTTACCCGGTTTATACCCGCAAAGAAGCAACCGATGTTGCCTATCTTGCGTGTGCCCGCTTCTTGTTAAGTCAACAAGTTCGCGGTTGTATCTATCCACAGTTTGCCAGTCACAATGCGCACACTGTATCAGCAATTGCGACCATGGCTGAGCATAAAGAATTTGAATTCCAACGATTACACGGCATGGGTGATGCGCTGTATAACCACGCATTAGCGATCTATGGGATAAATGTCCGTATTTACGCGCCAGTGGGTAGCCATAAAGACTTGCTGCCATACTTGGTTCGCCGTTTATTAGAAAATGGTGCCAACAGCTCGTTTGTACATCGTTTGGTTGATGCCGATTGTCCGATTGCGGAATTAACGGAGCATCCGGTTGATACCCTAGATAGTCGCCCGACATTACATAACAGTTTAATTCCATTACCGACTAAGATCTTTGCAGGGCGTAAAAACTCATGCAACATCAATGTTGATATCATCAGTGAGATCACGCCGTTTAATGCCGAGCTAAGCTTACAGATGCAAAAAACCTGGCAAGCAGCGCCTGTGGTAAATGGGCAAGTGATCACCACTGAATTAGCCAATGCGAAACCAGTCAGTGCCCCTTATGATCGTCGTATTCACGTGGGTCAAGTATTGTGGTCAACACCGGCAGAAGTCACCACAGCGTTAGATACCGCGGCGGATTACTTTCCTACATGGTCTGCAGTACCAGTGGCAGAGCGTGCGGCATGTTTAAATAAGGTTGCCGATTTACTGGAAGCGAACTTAGCGGAATTAGTGGCGTTATGTCATAAAGAAGCCGGTAAAACGATTCACGACAGTCTA
The DNA here is from genome assembly GCF_013215705.1 of Moritella sp. Lineage (GTDB taxonomy): Bacteria > Pseudomonadota > Gammaproteobacteria > Enterobacterales > Moritellaceae > Moritella. Next base: position 104,880 of record NZ_JABSQR010000013.1, read on the forward strand.
GATGAAGTGCGTGAAGCGGTTGATTTCTGTCGTTACTACGCGATGCAAGCCACTGAAAACTTCTCGGTAGCAAAAAACCAAGTACGTTTTGATGGTATCGCTCAGCAAGTAACGCGTCAGGGACAAGGTGTGTTTGTTTGTATCAGTCCTTGGAACTTCCCGTTAGCGATCTTCCTTGGTCAAGTTGCAGCGGCATTAGTCAGCGGTAATACCGTTATCGCGAAACCTGCAGAGCAAACCAGTTTGATTGCGGCGCGTACCATGGCATTACTGTTAGAAGCGGGTGTGCCTAAAGAAGCGGTACATCTTCTGCCTGGTGGCGGTGCTGCGGTTGGTTCACTACTGACCGCTGACGAGCGTATCGCCGGTGTAGTATTCACGGGTTCAACAGCAACGGCACAAGTCATTAACCGTGCATTAGCGAAACGAGATACGAAGGTCGCGACGCTGATCGCTGAAACCGGTGGTCAAAATACCATGATCGTTGACAGTACTGCGCTACCTGAGCAAGTTGTACGTGATGTCATGCGTTCTGCGTTTGCGTCTGCGGGGCAACGTTGCAGCGCACTGCGCGTACTGTTTTTACAAGAAGATGTTGCCGACCGAATTACCACCTTGATCCAAGGTGCAATGCAAGAATTACATGTTGGTTCTCCACAGCTGCATCATACCGATGTCGGTCCGGTGATTGATTTACTGGCGAAGAAAAAGCTGCAAGCGCACATCGATAAAATGCGTGCGACAAGTAAGTTGGTTGGTGAAGTTAGCTTGAGTGACGAATGTAATTTTGGTGACTTTATTGCGCCTATTGCCTTTGAAATTGACAGTATTAGCCAGCTTGAAGATGAACAGTTTGGTCCTATTCTACATATCGTGCGTTATAAAGCCGCTGATTTAGATAAGGTGATTAGCGAAATCAATGCCACTGGTTTTGGTTTGACCATGGGGATCCACAGTCGTAATGAACGTACCTATACCGATATTGAGCGTCAAATAAGAGTGGGTAATTGCTACATTAACCGTGACCAAGTTGGCGCTGTTGTTGGTGTGCAACCTTTCGGTGGCCAAGGTTTATCAGGTACGGGTCCAAAAGCGGGTGGTCCACATTATCTTTATCGTTTCACTAAGCAAGTTGTTAGCGCTTAAGCTGCGTCATTGTAAATTAAGGAGTTAAACCATGGTTGTAGAAAATAAAGTAGTCCAGACGCAGCAGCTGATTGAAACTGGCCTTTGTGCGTGGCAGAGTTGGAATGATCGGGGAGTAATTGCCCGTGCCGAGCTGATTGCTAAATGGGTCGAGATCATTAGCCAGGAAGCGGCATTAGGTAAACTGGCTGGTGAAATGGCGAAATACCAAAAACACCAAGCCATTACGTTATTGGGCGATGAAAAATTAATGCCAGGGCCGACAGGTGAAGTGAACGAGCTTTACAGTGCTGGACGTGGTTTATTTATTGTCGCCGCAACAGATGCCGATCAAAGCAGTACCATTAATGCCATTGTTGGCCATGTTAGTGCGGCGTTATTATCCGGTAATACCTTGGTATTAGCATTGCCGCAAGCACAGCAGGCATTACAGTTTGTGTTACTTAATACACTGCATGCTGCGGGTATCCCAGAGCTTGTGGTACAGGGCGCTGAGGAAACAGAGTTAACGGCACTGATTGAATCACCGCAAGTAGCGGGTGTGGCGTTTACCGGGGATGAAAAAACCGCGCAAACGCTTAACCGTACCTTGTCTACACGTGATGGTTTATTGGCGCAACTGGTTGCTGAAGTGAGTGGCAGTGCCTTGGCTTATGTGACCGATGACCACTTTATTTTACGTTTTATTACCGAGCGTACCCGTACTATTAATATTACGGCTGTGGGTGGTAATGCAATCTTGTTAGAGCTCGGTGGCGGTGACCATTAATTGCTAGCGCGATTAACAGTAAAATTTTTCGTGTAATATGAATAACCCATATCAGGTACGCATGTGAGTGCCTGATATGGGATACCTATCAGTGTAAGTTCCTTTATTTAGTAGTATCATCAGCCTCATTGTCTTAAGTTATTATTTATAAATTTACAGTAGGTCACTGATGCAAAAAACTACCCGTTGCATGGCAACGAACAAACGTATTGCGCTTGTAGCCCATGATCACATGAAGTCAGAGCTGATTGCTTGGTCAAAAGCACGTGTTGATATTCTCCAAAAACACCATTTATTCGGTACTGGCACTACGGCCACATTATTGACCAAACACGTTGAACTACCTGTTAAAGCACTGTTGAGCGGACCTATGGGGGGCGATCAACAGCTTGGCGCACTGATTGCCGAAGGCGAGATTGATATGATGATCTTCTTCTGGGACCCTATGAATGCAGTGCCACACGATCCGGATGTAAAAGCATTATTACGTTTAGCTGCAGTGTGGAATATTCCGGTGGCAACCAATCCAGCCACAGCTGATTTCATTATTGATTCTATTCATACCACTAGCAAATACGAATATGCAGTGCCTGATTACGAAGGTTATTTAGCAGAGCGTATTAGCGAGCTATAACCTAGTAAATAACGATTTTTTGGCATAACAGAAAATAACAATTGTTTTGAAATAAACTGTATGAAAGGTAATAACAGCAGCGCGTGTCTGCTGTTATTATTGATTGATGTGAGTCGCGTTAATCTTCTTTGAAGTGCTGTTCTGTCATCATATGCCCAAGCTTGTCGGCTTTGGTTCGCAAATAATGTTCATTGTGCATATTTTTACCCACTTGTAATGGCTGACGTGCCACCACATTAACGCCGTATTCTTCCATCGCCGCTAATTTTTTCGGGTTATTGGTCATGAGCCTCACTTTGCTAATACCGAGGTGGTCCAACATAGGTTTGCACATGGCATAATTACGTAGGTCTGCAGCAAAGCCTAATTTTTCATTCGCTTCAACCGTATTGGCACCAGCGTCTTGTAAATTATACGCACGAATCTTGTTTAATAGACCAATACCCCGACCTTCTTGACGTAAATACAGAATAAAGCCTGAACCTGCTTCGGTGATATTTTTCATTGCAGTTTCAAGTTGAAAGCCACAATCACAACGTAAACTAAACAAGGCATCACCGGTTAAACATTCTGAATGTATGCGACCTAATATGACTTTGTCTTCATCTAACTCGCCATAAGTTAGCGCCACATGTTCTTTGCCTGTTTCTGAGTCTTCGAAGCCGTGCATAGTGAAAGTACCAAAAGGTGTTGGTAGTTTTGAAGATGCGATAAATTTAATAGACACGGATTACCTCTTACTATTCATCGCTTATGATTAGTGATGAACGTCAAATAGAATTACTTTAGGCGTAGTTTACGCGTTTATGGCGGCAATCTGAATAGACAATTGTAAAAAGACGGGATAATTATTATTCGCTGTCATGAACATAGCAAAGTACATTAAATTATGTACTTTGCTGTGTCGGTTTCTATCGGTTAGCGAGCGTTGGTGTCTGTTGCGGCTTAGTGACGAATGTAAAACTCTTTGGCAAATGCAGGGCGTGCTGATTTTAAGGCCTGTGCTTGCAGTTCGGTCATTTTACCTGTTGGAAAGCCTAATGCTTTATGATCAAGTAACGGACGCGCTTTAATATTAATGCAAAGTTTAATTTTGCTGCCGCTGCCAATGATTTCTTGACTGTTTAATGCCGGTACCAAAATACAGTTATCCACTAAATTAGCCACGGCAGCGGCTTCTAATGGCAGTGAAATGATATCTTTCTTTTGAATAATAAATTCACGGATCACCGCTTGCTCAGAAGTATTCATCACCTTTACCATTTTATGGATCTTGTTCATGGTACCGATTTCGGTTTGCTTCTCAAGTATCGATTGCCCGGTTTGCACAAGCAATAATGCGATAAAATATGCAACCGCTGAGATGACAATAATAGAGATATAACCACGGTATTCAGTGACCCATTGATCTAAACCCGATACCGACAGTGCTGTGGTTGGTAATAGTAATACTAATGCTGCGGCAAGCAGTAACCAAGTGGTGGCAATGTTTATCTGTTTGTAATTTTGAATATATTGCTTAAATTCGTGCATGATAAAGCCTCGACTAATAACTGCTGTCAAAAAAATGTCTGATATATGACATTATTTCTGTATTTATTCTTAGATTTCTTGTTATGTAGATATAAGCATTTTTTGTGCCACTAAATTAATTATTTTCTATAGTCGTGATGTTGATGACTATCAGCATCTTGCGCCGTATACTAAGTGCTGTTTATGCACTTTTAAATGGATGTAACATGCAGTATTTGCCAATTTTTATGGATGTAAATGATAAAAACGTGCTGGTAGTTGGTGGCGGTGAAGTGGCCAGTCGAAAAGTTGACTTGCTATTGAGTGCGAATGCCAAGGTGACGGTTTTATCTCCGCGTTTAAATGATACGCTGCAACGTTATCGTGATAATGCCAAAATTACGGCGATCATCGACGGTTATCATCGCGATTACCTTGGTGATTACGTGATGGTATGGGTGACGACTGACAATACCTTGCTTAATAAACAAGTATGGCAAGACTGCTGTGAACGTAACTTATTAGTCAATGTTGCAGATCAACCTGAACTGTGTGAATTTATCACCCCTTCTATTATCGATCGTTCACCATTACAAATCGCGATATCCAGTGGCGGTTTGTCGCCGGTATTGATCCGTTATTTACGTGAAAAACTCGAAGCTTTGTTACCGGAAACGCTGGGACCACTCGGTGCCTTTGCTGGTGAGCAACGTGAGCGGGTAAAACAAAAATTTAGTAGCGTGACAGAGCGACGTCGTTTTTGGGAGCGTTTCTTCAGTTCTAAAGCAGTGAGCCTAGCAACCGACAAAGGGCAATTACAACGAGAGTTTGACCTGCAATTAATGACATCACATAGTGATGTTGACGGTGATATTTATTTAATTAAATTACCTGACGAAACAGATTTATTACGACTAAGATCCTTACGCTTAATGCAACAAGCTGATGTGATCTTATACGTTGAAGACGGTGATGACTGTAATGAACGTATCGCCGATTTTGTTGAATTATGTCGCCGTGATGCCGAGCGTTATCCGCTATTAAGTACTGATTTTGCTACGCAAGCACAAGCGCGTAAACAGCAAGGTGAGCGTGTCTGTGTATTGATTAATAGCTCTGCACAGTTTGAGATACTCACTAATACGCTTGAGGCGATAAGTGTCGTCGCTTAATTAAACATGGACTGACGTTAACATGTATGCAGGATTTCTTATTGTTATCGTGCCCTTGGTACTGGGTTACGCTGTTGCGCTAAAGCAGCAGAAACATATTCATTGGGTCAACGTTGCCACCAGTAAAATGGTGTACGTGATCTTATTCTTGATGGGCATTAGCTTGTCACATCTGGATAACCTTGCGCAAAATATTCAGAATATCGGGTTATACAGTTTTACGGTGTGGGCTTGTGTGTCTGCCGCTAACTTGCTTGCCTTATGGGGACTGGATAAACGTTTATCCAAAACAGTCGCAGGTGAAGGTGAGTCATTAAGTAAATGGCATCTGATTTTAGAGTCAGTACAGTTAATCTTTGTGATTGCCGCTGGCTTTATTAGTGGTCTGTTCATTTCGCCAGAGCTGATTGATATTGATACTATCAGTGAAGGTGCATTGGTATTATTACTGCTGTTTATTGGTTGCCAGTTACGGAACAGTGGCATGCAGTTACGGGAAATATTACTCAATAGCTGGGGTATTAAGATAGCGCTAGTAATGATGACGAGTTCTTGGATTGGCGGGTTGGTTGCCGCCTTGTTGCTTGATATACCGCTCAGTAATGGTCTGGCGCTGGCATCGGGGTTTGGTTGGTATTCGTTATCAGGCATCTTAATTACCGATGGCTTATCACCGGTATTTGGCGGAGCAGCGTTTATTATTGATTTAGGCCGCGAGTTGGTGGCTATTCTGATTATTCCATCATTGATCCGCTTATACCCATCCACCGCGATTGGTTATGCTGGCGCGACGGCCATGGACTTTACATTACCGATGATCCAGAAATCCGGTGGTAATGGTTATGTACCGTTGGCGATTGTCAGTGGCTTTATTTTAAGCCTGTCGTCACCGTTATTTATCAGTTTGTTCTTGGTGTTATGATTATTTTATAAATCATGATGTGTAGGTAAGCAAAAGGGAGACGCTGTTAGTCAGCGTCTCCCTTTTTGTATTTATAAACTGAGCCGTTAACTCACTACTGGTTAGCTAATCTTACCTTCGACTAATAGCTGACGAATAAGCGGCGCACAGATAAGCTCCATCGCTAATGCCATTTTTCCGCCAGGTACAACCAAGGTATTGATACCAGAAATAAACGAGCCATCGATCATGGTTAGCAAATAAGGGAAATCTATATTCTTCACGCTTTGGAAACGGATCACCACCAAACTTTCATCTAACGTTGGGATCGCTGTCGCACTAAATGGATTCGAGGTATCGACTAACGGCACGCGCTGAAAGTTAATGTGGGTACGTGAAAACTGTGGGGTAATAAAGTTAATGTAGTCATCCATTGAACGGACGATCGAATCTGTTACCGCTTCACGAGAGTGACCACGGTCTTCTGTGTCACGGACTAACTTTTGGATCCATTCTAAGTTGACGATTGGCACCATGCCGATCAACAGATCAACATGTTTCGCTACGTTATTGTCTTTGGTTGCGACACCGCCGTGTAGACCTTCATAAAACAAAAGATCAGTACCCGCATCGATATCTTGCCAAGGGGTAAAGGTACCCGGCATTAAGTTATACGGTACGGCCTCGTCAAACGAGTGTAGGTAACGACGGTATTTACCGCTGCCATCACGGCCATAGTCTTGAAAGAAATTTTCCAGTAACTCAAAGTCATTGGCTTCAGGGCCAAAATAGCTGATATGTCGACCTTGTTCACGGGCCTTGCGGATCGCCACGTCCATTTCGGGACGGGTATAACGATGAAAACTGTCGCCTTCGATAAAAGACGCTTTGATGTTTTCTTGCTGGAACATGTGTGCAAAGGCCAAGCTAGTGGTAGAAGTACCGGCGCCTGATGAACCTGTCACAGCAATAATAGGATGTTTTGCTGACATTTGATCGACCAACTAGTTGAGTTAAAGGAGTGGTGCTATGTTATACGAGTTAAATGAACTGAGATCAAGTATAAAATATGCATGATTATTGTGGGTTTTTAAGAACTTCGCTCTTTGGCAGGATGTTCACACTGTCATGTAATTCTGAGTAAACGATAACCACATCACCACATTCAAGTTGTTTGATTACCTGACATACTTTTTCTGACATCGACATCTCTAGACTGCCATAATCAGTGCCTTCTCGTAACACGAAGTGTTCTATTAGGGTATTTAGTGTATCGTTATCGAGTTGCTTATAGGGAATGATCATAATTGTGCTCTGCAGTGTGTTTACCAATAATGGGTACAATATTAACATATTTTTTTTGAATTCATTGCTAAATACGCTCAGCTTAAATACAATGATTCTCATTTAGCTTGGCGACTGATGCATTTATTAAGTCTATGCATCACATTACTCACCATATTTAATTATCACGGCATAAACAGTGGAAGAATATGAACTATTCAGCAATTTGGTCTATCGGGTTACTTGCAGGCTTGTTAATCATGCCTGTTCAAGCGACGAGCGAGCTTGATAATATTATCGACAGTAAGCAGCTATCACAGGCGCAAGCGCAACGTACTCAAAAAAACATTGCAGAATTAGATGAAAAAACCAGTGAAACGGTGGCTGAGTACCGGGCATTATTACGTGAAAATGCGGTGCTTACCACGTATACCAGCCAACTTGAAAAGCAGGTAGCGCAACAGCAGCTGTTATTAATTAGTTTAGAAAAAAACATGGCGAACGTCCGTGAAACACGGATGGAACTGACGCCGTTAATGCAACAAATGGTGCAAGTACTGACACTGTTTGTCGAACAAGATATCCCTTTTTTATGGCAAGAACGCCAACTGCGTTTAGCGGAGCTCAATCGCTTGTTAGATAACCCTAATATCAGTGTTGCAGATAAATATCGCCGTATCTTAGAAGCCTATCAAATTGAAACTGAATATGGCGACACGATCGAAACATGGCAAGCACAATTACCCTTAAGCGATGCTGACAAAACTGTACAGCTTATTCGTGTTGGTCGGGTGGCTTTGTATTATCTGACGCCAGATCGTAACCACGCCGGTTATTGGGATAACAGTAGTCGCACTTGGTTAGACTTACCGGCAACTTGGTTGTCGAAAGTGAAACAAGCCTATGAGGTGGCGGATAATAAAACCGTACCGACCTTACTCGCGTTACCTTTGTTAGAAGCTGCGCATACTGTTTCAGCAACATCGCAGCAGGAGGCGCTATAATGTTTAACATATCACCTACGCTCACAACCCGGGTTATGCGTTGCAACGCTGTGATTATTATTGCTACTAGTTTATTGATGTTTAACGCTAATGCGACGCCATTGGATGAGCTGTTAAAGCAAGTGAAACAAAGTAATGTCGCAGAAACCAAGATAGACAATGCAGCATTAAGCCGATTCAAAGCTAATCTAGCCAGCCAAAAAGCTAATTTGGCCAAACAAACACAACGCAACCAAGCCTTGCAGCAAAAAATGACCCAGTTGCAAGATTCGATTGCTGCCAATAATAAACTGATCTTAGCCAAGAAAAAACTCGCCAACAGTGAGAAATTCGATTTGGATAAAGTGTTCAGCGAATTTCGCGGTGCCAGTCAGGATCTACGCGGGCAATTAAATAAAAGCGCATTAAGTGCCACGCTATCTGGACGTGCAACGCAACTGTCACCTTACAGTGAAACGAATTATGAACCGGATCTTGGTGCGATTAAAAACTTATGGTTATTGTTTACCGAACAAATGGTGGCAAGCAGTAAAGTCACTACCACAGAGATTCCAGTCACGATGGCGGATGGCAGTAAAGAAACTTTAGCTGTGACCCAAATTGCAGGCTTTACCGCCTTTACTGCGCAAGGACCTTTACTGTATCAACCCGCGAGTGAAAGCTATCAGTTATTACCGTCAAATTCGGCGGATATCAGCGCCCGTATTGCCGGATTCACACACCCACAAGACGGCTTTGTCAGTGCCTTAATCGATCCTTCTGCGGGGGGATTACTTAAACGTGCCACAGAGGCTAAAGCTTGGTGGAAGGTATTTTCTGACGCGGGTATTGTCGGTGGCATTATTGTCGCCGTGGGTATTATTGGCATGGGCATTGGTTTATTCCGCTTGTTGGTATTAGGTCGTGAAGCGAAGAAGATTAAAGTACAAAAACAGCAATTAAATACCTTAACCGATAATTCACTTGGTCGTATTATTGGTGTCGCTGACCGTCATGAAAACAGTAATGCGGATGAATTAGCGCGTTTTCTCGACGAAGCAATTTTGGCAGAACTACCAGAATGTCGTAAAGGATTGGGCTCGATAGCGGTACTGGCGACTATTGCACCCATGCTGGGGTTATTAGGTACGGTAGCAGGGATGATTGAAACATTCCAGGCGATCACTGCTTATGGCAACAGTGATCCACAAGTATTATCCAGCGGTATTTCAAAAGCGTTATTAACGACTAAGTTTGGTTTGATTGCCGCAGTGCCATTGATGTTATTACACAGCTTATTAACCAGTAAAAGTGACAGTATCGTGCATGTGATAGAGCATCAAAGTGCCGGTCTATTAGCACAACGTCAACAGCGTTTGAATTTATGCGTGAATGATAGTGCGTCAGCACCTGTTGCTGTGGAGCAACAGCAAGTGACAGGTAACGTATAAATGTCTGGGTTTCTTGAGTTCCTAGGTCATGCATCGCTGATCTTCTGGGTCATCATGTTGCTATCTGTGGTGATGTGGTGGACGATTGCGCGCTGTTATTTACAGTATGGCTTGCAATATCCACTGCTGTCTAAGCATTACCAAACTGAATGGGCACAGTGGCAAAATCAATCACATTTATTGGCGGTCGCGGTGCGTGATGGGTTTATTTCTGAATTACAGAGTCAGCTCACCCGTAAGCTCATTTTTATTAAAACCTTAACTGGTGTTTTACCCTTGTTAGGCTTGCTGGGCACGGTTGATGGCATGATTGATAATTTCTCGGTATTGTCGGACAGCCTCGGGGTATCTGAGTTATTTAGCAGTGGTATTGCGCAAGCATTATTAACCACGTTAGCCGGATTGGTAACGGGGTCATCGGGGTTATTCTTTTGTCATAGCTTAAACAAACGCGCTAATTTATTGACCTTGGATTTGGCGCAAAAATTAGTGGTTAAAGGGATATAAATGAGAACACGATTTAGTCGAAATAACAGTGACGCGCTGACTGTCGATTTAACACCTATGATTGATATGGTGTTTATTTTACTTATCTTCTTTTTAGTGACCGCCTCGTTTAACAAGATGAATGCCATTGATATACAACGTCCCGATGGTGCGACTAACGATATGCAAGGGGCGGTGAGTTTAGTGGTATCGATTGATGCTAAAAACGGTGTTTGGATCGAAGGCGAACCGGTTGATATTCGTAAATTGCGTAGCCGAGTTAAAACCTTAAGTGGTGCTCATACCTCGGTGATGTTAAATGCCGATCGAACCGTTGATACCGGGCGTTTAATTGAAGTATTAGATCAAGTTAGATTAGCTGGGGTGGACAATGTTGCAGTCGCAACAGCGCAGCAGTAAGGGCTATTGGCTGCTGGCGTTTACGCTGGCTGTGCTGGTTAATATCAGTTTGGCGGGATTAATTTATTCGCTAACCATTGGCAGTAATAAAACCCCGGTGCAGGATTCTATTTCGATCAATTTTCGTCAGTTCACTGATTCGAGTGTGGAAGAGCAGGATCTCACCCCTGAGCTAGAGGTGATCCCAGAGCCAAAACCACAACAAGAAATGGTGACATTGCCGCAGCCTGTGCAGCCGAGTTTTGATGTTAGTAATATTAATTTAAATAGCAGCATTACCTTACCAGTGTTATCGGTGCCGACCTTTGATGTATCTCCGCAACTTGTTGATGTCACCAGCCATATTCAGCCGCAAGTTGAAGTTGCGCCTGTGGTGGTGGCGAATATTGAACAAGCGACGGTTGGTGAGCCAAAAATTGGTTTTGCTAAAGTATTACGCAAAACCAACCCGCAGTATCCGTACAAAGCTAAGCGCCTGAAAATTGAAGGTTATGTGTTATTACATATCTTGGTGAATGATGATGGCCGCGCAGAAGAGATCAACATTGTCGAAGAAAAACCGCGTGGTTACTTTGGCAAAGTCTCACGTAAATCAGTACGTCGCTGGCAGTTTGAAAAAGCCCCAGCAGGGACCGCAGTATGGAAAAAATGGAGAATGGTCTTTGAACTTAATTAACGTGAAGCAGCCTAGTTCATCACTGTTGTCGGGCTCAGTGTTGGGTTCAATATGGTTATTGGGACTGCTGTTATCAATACTGCTTCTGCCATCAGCACAAGCACAGCAAGTACCAGCCGCTGTTTATAGCCGTTATGTTACCTTAACAACGGCTTTTGCTAAGCTGTCGGCACAGGATGAGCAGCAAACTAAAGCCAAGGCTGAATCGAATCAGATCTTGATAAACAACATCGCTGACTTTTATCAGCAGCAGCGTGAACACTCGACAGAACGGCAATTGCTAGCGAGTAATTTACAGCTGCAAGTTCTGCTGATGAAGCAGGACTCTTTACAAGGTTATGAGCAAGGCTATCAAGTAGTTACTCAGCTATTAAGCTTATCATTAGAGCTTGATCAGCAACTGATATTCCAACAGTTGGCTGCACAGCTAGCCGCATCGTTAACACCATTCACGGATGCTAATAAAACCCCAAATATCAAGTCATGGGCGTTGGTTACTCAACACCTTATCGCTTGGTTTAAGCTGGTGGACCAACTTGATGTTGAACAACGTGAAATTTATAAGATCACCAATGCTCAACAAGCCAGTAATGCCGCGTTATTAGCGCAAGCATATTATTTACAAGACAAGTTAACCGCTGCATTAGCGCCATCAAAACGCGCTTACAAACTTGTGCCTGAAAATGAATCTTACCTGAAGTTGTTGTTAGCGTTATTGCAGCGTTTAGAGCAGGATAAACAGCTGAATGAACATCTTGAAATTGCTGTGGTAGATTTCCCCAAATCAAAAGATTATTGGGAACGTTTGGCGTATAGCTACCTGACTTTAGAACAGAATAAATCGGCGTTATCAACACTGGCGATCACCCGTAATCAAGGTTTACTCACCGCACAAGGTTATCGGGTATTAGCCTCGTTATATTTACAACAGCAACAACCGCGATTAGCCGCTGCTGTGTATCTGGAAGGCGCAGAGAAGAAATTATTACAGCAAGATCAGGCTTTCTTTAAAGGCTTGAGTAATGCGTGGTTAATGGCGCGTGAACGCAGTAAGGCGCTGGCTGTGTTTTCACAGGCTACAGATGCTGGCGTTAAATTGGCTAAACACGATCAACAGCAAGCGCAGTTATTGTACTTAGAAGCGCGTTGGGAAGAAGCTGAATCAGCTTATATCGCGTTGTTGGATCATGGTGTTAAGGGCGAAGATCAAAAGACCTTACTGATGACGGACAAATGGCGCTTTTTATTAGCTGTTAGCCAGATTGAACAAGGTAAAAAAGCCCAAGCGAAAGATAATTTACTGCTATTACAGACCAAGCAATATCAAGGTTACAGTAAGGGCTGGTTAGCACAGTTGTAGGCTTGTTAGCGTCTATGACGGTAGTTTTTATTTTAAAGCGCATACCAATCTCACCTTAACCTAATAATGGCTAGGGCAGGATGATTGAATAGCCTCTATAGTTAAATGATAAAAAATTATAGAAGGCAACCGTAATGAAACTATCTAATATAGTACAACGTGGTTGGGATGCTGTTGGTGCAGGTGATTTCGACACCTTAATCAATGATTACACGGATGATATGACATTCATCATGCCGGGGCAGGCGGATATTCTCAGGGGACGGCGGACATTTCGTAAGGCGCTGAATAATCTGGGCGGCATGCTGCCACCTGGTTTTGAAATTACCGAACTGCGTCAGGTTGAAGGCGAAAATGAAGTGGTTTCAATCGTGGAGTGGAAAGCCAATAACATAGAGTTCTCCGCATTAGCCGTCTTGTTCAGATTTGAAGGCGACAAAATCTATGAGGAGCGCTGGTTCGTTGATACCGAGCAATGGAAACGTTTATTCTAAGTGTTTAATAAATATAATGGTGTAACGCGGGTTGTGGAGGGGAAGTTAAAAATAAGTAGAGGCTGATACCAGTTCAACCTCTACTCACAATATTGTTTAAGCTTTTTCGCTTTCTTCGATCATTTCTTCAAGTTGTTCGTTCAAGTCCATCCAGGTGGTTTCAGCATCTTCAATCGCCACAACAAACTTCGCTTGCTCGCTTAATGCAGTTTTTAGCTTAGCTTTGTTTTGATCTTCATAAATACTGGTTTCACTGAGTTGTGTTTCAACGGCTGTCAGCTTGTCAGCTAAGGTTTCTAGCTGCTTGTCTATTTTTTCAATGTGCTTGCGTACTGGCTGCGTTAGCTTACGCAATTCAGCTGCTTTACGTTTTTGCTCTTTCTTCGCTTGGGCACTGTTCGCACCGGTATTGATCACTTGTGTGGCTTGCTTTTCAACTTTTTGTTGTTCGCTTAACCAGCTATGGTAATCATCTAAGTCGCCGTCAAACGGTAATACCTTCTTATCGTGTACCAAGTACAGCTCATCAGTCGTAGAGCGTAATAAATGACGATCATGCGATACGACAATCATCGCGCCTTCGAAGCCTTGTAGGGCAACTGACAGCGCGTGACGCATTTCCAAATCCAAGTGGTTGGTTGGTTCATCAAGGAGTAACAGGTTCGGTTTTTGCCATACGATTAGGGCTAATACCAAACGCGCTTTTTCACCACCCGAGAATGGACCTACGAGATCTAATGCTTTTTCACCGATGAAACCAAAACCGCCTAAGAATTTACGCAATTCTAATTCTGTTTTATCGGGCGCAAGACGCACCATATGTTGTAATGGCGTCTCGTCCAAACGTAAGAATTCTAATTGGTGCTGGGCAAAGTAACCGACTTTTGAATTCGGATTAACTTCTAACGAGCCTCTTAGTGGCGCCATTTCAGCAGATAACAATTTAATTAATGTTGATTTACCTGCGCCGTTACGACCCAATAAACCGATACGGCTGCCTGGGACTAAATTCAACTTAATGTTATCAAGAATCAGGGTGTCGCCATAACCTGCACACACATTTTCCATTGTTAACAACGGCATTGGCAGCGCATCGGGTTTTAAGAAACGAAAGCTAAATTGCGAATCGGCATTGGCCGCAGAAATAAGCTCCATACGTTCCATCGCTTTAATACGACTTTGCGCTTGTTTGGCTTTTGACGCTTTGTAACGGAAACGGTCGATGTAACTTTGCATATGGGCAACTTCACGCTGTTGCTTTTCAAACATAGACTGTTGTTGAGAAAGTTTTTCAGCACGTTGTTTTTCGAACGAGGTATAGTCACCTGTGTATTCGTTGAGCTTTTGGTCTTCAACGTGAATGATCTTAGTAATAATGGCATCGAGGAAATCACGGTCATGCGAGATCAACATTAAGGTACCATCGTACTGTTTTAACCATTTTTCTAACCAAATAACCGCATCTAAATCCAAGTGGTTGGTTGGTTCATCTAGTAGTAATAAGTCAGAACGACATAATAGTGCTTGGGCTAGGTTTAAGCGCATACGCCAACCACCCGAGAAACTTTGCACTGACAGTTGCTGTTTGTCTTCGCTAAAACCTAAACCTGATAATAACTCAGAACAACGGGCGTTAATGCTGTAAGCACCAATCGCATCAAGTTTGCCGTGGATCTCTGCAATTTTATTGCCGTTATCCGCCGCTTCAGCTTGTGCAAGGTCTGCTTCTAGTTGACGGAAACCGGTATCGCCATCCAGTACATAATCATGGGCGCTACGATCGAGAGCAGGCGTTTCCTGTTTTACGCTCGATACTTGCCAGCTGCTTGGATAGGTAAGGCTACCGTTATCCAAACTAATTTCATGGCGAATAAGGGCAAATAGGCTGGATTTACCACAACCATTTTTACCGACTAAACCAACTTTTTGACCTGGGTTGATTTTGGCACTGGTGTTCGTAATTAGTGGCTTGCCACCACGCAGAAGTTCAATATCGCTAGCTATGATCATATGAGGGCTATTAGTAACTATAATTGCGGCGATTTTAGCCGATTTACGCGCAGTTTAAAATGTTAAACTTTGAAATTTGTACCAAGAATAAAGTACACTCATAGTTAAACGAGAGTAATAGACCAAAGATCAGCAACGATACGCTGATGATTTAAGTTAACTTACATCGTAAATGACTGGGAGGTTGCAGTGGTTGAACGGAAGAAAAAACGCTTTGTCGCCGGTGCTAAGTGCCCGACGTGCAATGAAATAGATGTGATCCAGCTATTTCAAGTGAATGAGGTAGAAACAATTGAATGTGTCAGTTGTGGCTATACGCAAGCGCAAGCCGATGGAGAGGTGAGTACCGCCACCCGCGATTTTGAACAAATGATAGGTGTCTTTAAGCAATAGTCTTGTTTAAAGAAAACCATAAATAGTTAATCAGGAATGAAGAGAATAGATATGTTTATTGAAGCAAACTCAGTAGTAGTACTACACTTCGCAGTAACAGACGATAAAGGCGAGCTTATCGATGATACGCGTGATTCATCACCACTGGAATTTTTAATGGGTTCTGGTTACCTTGTTCCTGGTCTTGAAGCTGAATTAGAAGGCCTAGCAGTAGGTAACGAATTTGACGTGACTATCCAACCTGAACAAGGTTATGGCATCTACGATCCTGAACTTGTTCAAGAAGTACCTGCTGAGTTATTCGACGGTGTTGAAGGCGTTGAACCGGGTATGGCATTCAGTGCAGACACTGATGCTGGTCACCGTACTGTTATCGTTACTGCTGTTGAAGACGACATTATTGTTGTTGATGCAAACCACCCATTTGCGGGTCGTACACTGCAATTCAACGGCGAAGTTATCGGTATTCGTGAAGCAACTGAAGAAGAGCTAGAACACGGCCATATTCATGGCGCTGGCGGTTGTGGTCATGATCACGGACACGAGCATGATCATGAAGGTGGCTGTTGTGGTTCTGAAGAACCAAAAGAAGAGAAAAAAGACGGTTGCTGCGGCGGTCACTAGTCGTTAGACATCTTGGGGTGTCGGTTATTGATTGTCGATGACCCACAATAACAATTAAATTTCGGTTTAATTAAAAGCAAAATGCCAGTCACCGTGACTGGCATTTTATTGCTTACAGTAAATACCTGCTATTTTTGCTCTCGGCAACCACAGCCATTCATGTATTAATAATGCGGTGGTGGTGTCTCATCTGCTTCGCTCGCCAGTCCACTACCCACTTGCATTGTTTTGATGCGACTAATTAAAAAAGTCAGCTGTACTTTCTGATCTTCAAGTGTTTTTTGCTGTTCAATAATAGCATTATTTAATTGTTCGATAGTATCGTCCTGAAAACTTAGTTTCATCTCTAAGTCACAAACACGCTCTTCTAAGTGTTGAATTTCCATTTTTTTTCCGCTATGGCTATAATTTTCTGAATTAAGCTTAACATGTAATGTCGATTTATTTGAGCTGAAATACTAGCCTAGATAGGATGTAAAACTAAGTAAAGTAGAGTGAATTATCATTTTTAGTATTTATAGTGGTTAATATCTTGTATGGAAGCATCAAATAGTTATGATAACTCGTAGGGTTTAGGAATTAAGTAACTTAGACGTAGTTTAGGTATAAGTAACTTAGCACGTAGTTGTGGAATTACACGGCATTATTTTAATTAGGTATTTCGATGAAAAAATTTTTTAAAGTAACGATACTCGCTTCAGCAGTATCTCTGTTGGCTGCATGTGGTCAAGAAGCACCAGAAGCGCCAGCAGAAAAAATAACAGACATTAAGACATACAGTGAAGATCAACAAGCGGCTTATGCAATTGGTTCAATCGTTGCACGCAACTTGGTGGCACCCCTTAAGCGTCAAGAAGAGCTAGGTGCACCATTAGATAAGGACATCATCGTCCAAGGTATTACTGATGCGTTAAATGAATCTACGCAATTATCTGATGAAGAGCTACAAGCTGTATTAAAAGCGTATGACGAAAAAATGAATACGCTTTCAACGGAAGCAGCTCGTATCGAAGGTGAAAAACTGGAAGCTGAAGCCGCTAGTTTTTTTGCTGAAAACGGTAAGAAAGAAGGTATTACAACTACCGACTCAGGTCTTCAATATGAAGTACTCACGGCTGGTGAAGGTGAACTTGCATCGCCTGATGATACCGTAACTGTGCATTACACCGGTTCACTATTAGACGGTTCGGTATTTGATAGTTCTGTCGAACGTGGCGAACCAGCAACATTTGCACTTAATCGTGTGATCCCTGGTTGGACTGAAGGTGTTTCACTCATGAACGTGGGCAGCAAGTATAAATTATACATCCCATCTGAGCTAGGTTATGGCGCACAAGGTGCGGGTGCCGATATCCCACCAAATTCAACATTGGTATTTGAAGTTGAATTGATCGAAATTGCGGGACAAGAAAAATAATTAAACGTTTTAAAATCCAGTAGCCGAGTCATTCGGTGACTGTTGTTTTGTGCGTGCTCTTATCCAAACCCATTCATATTAATCGTGTGAATGGGTTTTTTATTAGCCGTCTATTTATCTGCACATGGATACTTATTCTATTTTATTCTGGTCGTTATTCTGCGCCGACAACTTCGCGGTGATAGGTTGCTAGGGTATATAGCAGTTGATCTTCTAATTCAAAACGCTGTTCTAATAGTTCGCCTACTTTCGACATATCATTATCTAAAGACATGATTAATGCATCGTCATCTTGATTGCCTTCAGCATATTTATCGTTGAACTCAACCAGTGCTTCGGTTGTTAATACGATCCTCGGTTGGATTTCTTGCGCAAGTTTCAGACTTTGGGTGCTGTACTCGGCACATTGAGAGACGATTTGATCGTAAACTTCAAAATGACCTGTTGATAGATAATCGATTAAAATTTGGCAAAAGGCTTGTAGTTCATCTTTACTGGGTAGTGCGGCGGTTTTTTCAAATGGGGGTAAGCCTTCGAGTTTGCAATAATCGACAATCAATTCTTGTCGCTCTTCGAGCCAATGATCAATGGCGTTGTGCGTACCGCCCCAAGCTTGTTGCGCTTGTTCTAATTTGGTTAACATATGACTTACTCCATGTACCCTTAAAAAACTAAGGTGTCCTATTACTAAATTTTTTACCGTAAAACGTCAACACTATTTTATCTGGTCAAACCTGATTAATTAGTGCCGCAATAACAGATATGTCTGCTAAAGCACGGCGACGAATTGAAAACTGTTGTAGGTCTAATAATAGCACATAAGTGTTTGTTATGACTGATTTTTGATTTTGTTCGTTATGCTTGTTAAGTAATTGTGATTGATGTCTCTGATTCAGTTACTGATAATTGTGCAAATTAGTTACCTAAATAAAAATGGTCTGAGATTGGCGTGTTGCTGAGGTTGCAAATTTGTTGTTTTTTTCTCCGCTGAAGTGTCAATTTTGGTGTGTTATTTTGTATTTTGGCGACGAATGCCGTGTTGGGATCAACTTGTGGTTAAATTAACCATGAAAGTGGCGTCAGATATTTTGTCAATTGTTGAATAATGTTACAATCACGCCATATTAGAGCCGCAATTCAGGAAAGGATATGAGCGAGTTAAAGAATGATCGTTATTTACGTGCGTTAGCCAAAGAATCGGTAGACCAAACACCAGTATGGATGATGCGCCAAGCAGGCCGTTATTTACCAGAATATAAAGCAACGCGCGCTGAAGCGGGTGACTTTATGTCGCTGTGTAAAAATGCAGAACTTGCTTGTGAAGTAACGTTACAACCATTACGCCGTTTTCCACTTGATGCGGCTATTCTGTTTTCTGATATCTTAACTATCCCTGACGCTATGGGGTTAGGTTTGTATTTTTCAGAAGGTGAAGGCCCTAAATTTGAGCGTCCGATCACGTGTAAAGCAGACGTTGATAAAATCGGTATGCCAGATCCAGAAGGCGAATTACAATATGTGATGAACGCGGTGCGTACTATTCGTAAAAATCTTAATGGTTCAGTGCCGTTAATTGGTTTTTCTGGTAGCCCGTGGACGTTAGCAACTTATATGGTTGAAGGTAGCGGTACTAAAACCTTCACTAAAATTAAGAAGATGGGATTTGCTGAACCACAAACGTTACACTTATTATTAGATAAGTTAGCCGATTCTGTTATCTCTTACCTGAATGCGCAAATTGCTGCGGGTGCACAATCTGTGATGGTATTTGATACTTGGGGTGGCGTATTGTCACCACGTGATTACAAAGACTTCTCACTACAGTACATGCATAAAATTGTTGATGGCTTAACGCGTTTCAACGATGGCCGTAAAGTACCGGTTACTTTGTTTACCAAGAACGGTGGTCAATGGATCGAGCAGATCGCGGCAACCGGTTGTGATGCGATTGGTTTAGATTGGACCATTGATATTGCTGAAGCTAAAGCACGTGTTGGTGATAAAGTTGCGCTGCAAGGTAATATGGACCCTTCAATGCTGTATGCATCGCCAGAACGTATTCGTGAAGAAGTAAGCACGATCTTAGCTGGTTTTGGTACAGGTAATGGCCACGTGATGAACTTAGGTCACGGTATCCATTTAGATGTTGAACCTGAAAAAGCAGGTGTATTCATCGACGCGGTTGGTGAATTGAGTAAGCAATACCATAAATAGGCGTAGGCTTAGTACGGTAGCGTTAGGCTTAATGTCATAAATACAAACAAAAACGGCGTCTATTTACATAGGCGCCGTTTTTTTATATTTTATTTTTAGCGATAATAATCATCGTGAGATGCACTCAGCATTAACTGGCGTTAGCCGCTAAGATTTTTTTAGCATTGGCTTTCAGCGTTGGTTGCTCTAAAATATCGTACGCTTTAATCATTACTTTTAATGCTCCGATACGTGATTCTGTATTCGCAAAATTATCGATAATGTGTTGTGCACGTTGGATCGCAGCGATGTAAGCCTTACGTTTCATGTAATATTCTGCGGCAGATAACTCATAACGCGCTAGGCGATTTTTAATCGCAATCGCACGTTTCTGCGCATCAGCAACATACTCACTTTGTGGGTAGCGCTTGATTAAGCGAGTGAAGTCATTGAAGGCCGCATTTGCATAACTTGGGTCTCGATCTGAACGATCTATATTAAATAGGTCATGAAATAGGTTATAATCCGCGCCCATATTGGTAAGTCCACGCATATAGTAGACATAGTCTATGTCTTTATGGCTTGGATTTAAGCGAATAAAGCGATCTATATTGGCCAATGCCTGTGCTGTGTCACTATTCTTGTAGTAAGCATAGATCAAGTCTAACTGCACTTGCACTGTGTGCGGGCCAAATGGGTAACGTGTATCAAGCGCTTCAAGCGTTTCAATTGCGGACACAAAATTACCCGCTTGTAACGATTGTTGAGCGATGCTGTACAGCTCAATGGCTGGTTTATCTGGTACGTTTGGCTCTGATTTTGAAGAGCAACCGGTTGCCATAACCAGTGCGAGCGATAAACTTATGGCTAATTTTATTGATTTTTTCATTAGGTTGGATTTATTCCAAATTGCTTAATGCGAAAAATAGTTATGTAGCTAATATGCTACAGCAAAATAAAAGGCTAAAATAGCCTGAATCCTGTAATTATACTGAAAATTAGGACCGAAGAGGGTCCCTGCTACCTATGAGCCAACATATCGAACTTTCTGCCGTTGTTGCAGAACACCAAGTCGGTCAACGTTTAGACCAAGTTTTAGCCGAGATGTTCCCAGATTATTCTCGTACACGTCTGAAAGAATGGATTCTTGCAGGATTTGTTAACTTAAATGGCAACGTTGTCGTTAAAGCACGTGAAAAAATGCAATACGGCGATAAAATTATCTTAAACGCAGAAGTTGACGAAGAAGTGCGTTACGAGCCACAAGATCTGCCTCTTGTTATCGTGTATGAAGATGATGACATTCTTGTTATCAACAAACCAGCTGGTTTTGTTGTGCACCCAGGTGCAGGTAACCCAGATGGCACAGTGCTTAATGCATTGTTATTCCATTATCCAGACATTATTGACGTGCCACGTGCTGGTATTGTTCACCGTCTCGATAAAGACACAACTGGTTTGATGGTGATTGCGAAAACAATTCCCGCCCAAACGCATTTAGTTACTGCGCTACAGGCTCGTCGTATTACGCGTGAATACGAAGCGGTTGTATCAGGTACTATGACTGCGGGTGGTTTTGTTGATGAGCCAATCGGTCGTCACGCCACTAAACGTACGCAAATGGCTGTTCGTCCATTGGGTAAACCAGCAAAAACACATTACCGTGTTGCTGAAAAATACCGTGCACATTCGTTATTAAGACTGCGTCTTGAATCAGGTCGTACTCACCAAATTCGTGTACACATGACTCATATTATGCATCCTATCGTTGGTGATACTGTGTATGCTGGTCGTCCAAAGCCACCAAGCAATGCAACGGATACATTGATCTTAGCACTGCGTGGTTTCGGTCGTCAGGCGCTACATGCACGTATGCTGAAATTAGAGCACCCAGTAACAGGTGAAATGATGATGTGGCGCGCAGAACGTCCGTCTGATATGAATACTTTAATTCATATCCTACGTGAAGATACCGCGTTAAATATGGTTGATGATTACATTAGTTAAGCATTGATGATGCCTCGTTTGATTCAACCTAACTGGCCAGCGCCAAGTAATGTTAAGGCGCTAAGCACGACTCGTGAAGGTGGTGTCAGTCATGTGCCCTATG
Source organism: Moritella sp. (assembly GCF_013215705.1). GTDB lineage: Bacteria > Pseudomonadota > Gammaproteobacteria > Enterobacterales > Moritellaceae > Moritella. The sequence continues at coordinate 126,915 of NZ_JABSQR010000013.1, forward strand.
CAGGGCTAAATTTAGGCCTGCATGTGCAAGATGACAAGCAGTTGGTATGGCAAAATCGGCAGTTGTTAATGACAGCGGCTAATTTGCCACAACAGCCTTATTGGTTGAATCAAACGCACAGTACGACAGTTGTTAGTCTGGTGGGGCAATCCCACCATGGCGAGCAACTTACCGCTGCTGATGCGTCTGTCACTCACATGACGGGGCAAGTTTGTTTAGTGATGACAGCGGACTGTTTACCGCTCTTAATTTGCGATAAAGCGGGCACGCAAGTCGCCGCTATTCATGCCGGTTGGCGTGGTTTACTCGATGGTATTATTGAGCACACCCTTGCCAAACTGACCGCACCACCCGGTGATTTATTAGTCTGGCTAGGTCCAGCAATTAGCCAAACGCATTTTCAAGTGGGTAGTGAAGTACGTGATGCCTTTATGGCGCATGATCTGCAAGCAAGCTGCGCTTTTATTGCCGACGGTGATAAATGGTTAGCTGATTTATATGTATTAGCGCGTCAACGTCTACAAGCGCTAACCGTTAAGGCGGCAGATATTTACGGTGGTGACCACTGTACTTACCGTGAAACTGAGTTATTCTATTCTTATCGACGAGATCACCAAACAGGTCGCCAGGCTAGTTTGATTTACCTTGAAATTCAATAAATAATCCCCAAATAAGAACTATGGGTTTTAGTGCCTTGCTAAACATACTCAACTAAATTAAATGACTATAATTATAGCCACGACCGATAGGACATCGTTATGCGCTTAGATCAACTTACCACCAAATTCCAAATGGCTATTTCTGATGCGCAGTCACTTGCTCTGGGTAAAGATAATCAATTTATCGAACCCATTCACTTGATGACCGCGTTATTAAACCAAGACCACAGCTCTATTCGCCCATTACTGACCGCTGCCGCTATTGATGCCAATGCATTGCGCTGGCAATTAGCCGATGAGTTAGACCGCTTACCACAAGTGCAAGGTACCCAAGGCGATCTCCAATTATCGTCAGCCTTGAATATGTTATTAAACTTGTGTGATAAGTTTGCCCAAAAACGTAAAGATAAATTTATTGCTTCAGAGATGTTTGTCCTTGCTGCGGTTGAGGATAAAGGCCGTTTAGGGCAATTATTACGCAAAGCAGGTGGGTCGCGTAAGCTAGTCGAAGAAGCGATTGACGTGATCCGTGGTGGTGACAAAGTGAATGACCAAGGCGCGGAAGAGCAACGTGAAGCATTAGCCAAATATACCTTAGATCTGACTGAACGTGCTGAAGTCGGTAAGCTTGATCCCGTGATTGGCCGGGATGACGAGATCCGCCGTGTGATCCAGGTATTACAACGCCGGACTAAGAATAATCCGGTATTAATTGGTGAGCCGGGGGTAGGTAAAACCGCGATTGCCGAAGGTTTGGCACAGCGTATTGTGAATGGCGAAGTACCTGAAGGTTTAAAGAATAAACGCGTGTTATCACTGGACATGGGGGCCTTGATTGCGGGGGCTAAATACCGTGGTGAATTTGAAGAACGGTTAAAATCAGTGATCAAAGAACTGGCGCAAACCGAAGGCCAAACGATACTGTTTATTGATGAACTACATACCATGGTCGGCGCCGGTAAAGGTGAGGGCGCGATGGATGCCGGCAACATGCTAAAACCGGCATTAGCACGTGGTGAATTACATTGCATGGGCGCGACCACCCTTGATGAATACCGTAAATATATTGAAAAAGATGCGGCACTTGAACGTCGTTTTCAAAAAGTATTGATTGAAGAGCCAAGTGTTGAAGACACCATTGCTATCTTACGTGGTTTAAAATCACGCTATGAACTACATCATAATGTTGATATTACCGATCCCGCCATTGTGGCGGCGGCGACCTTGTCTCATCGTTATATTTCCGATCGTCAATTGCCCGATAAAGCCATTGATCTGATCGATGAAGCGGCATCGTCTATTCGCTTACAAATGGACTCAAAACCAGAAGCGTTAGATAAATTAGAACGTCGTATTATCCAACTTAAAATTGAGCGACAAGCGCTGGAAAAAGAAGATGATTCTGCCAGTATTAAACGTTTATCGACGATTGCTGAGGAATTGGCTGAGAAGCAAGATAAGTTTAACGAGCTCGATGAGATTTGGCGGACTGAAAAAGCCGCGCTTTCTGGTACTAAACACATTAAATCAGCATTAGATAAAGCCCGTGTTGAACTGGATATGGCCAGACGTGCCAGCGATTTAAATAAAATGTCTGAACTGCAATACGGCACGATCCCGATGTTAGAAAAACAATTGGATTTAGCTGCGCAAGCAGAAATGCAAGACATGACCTTGTTAAAGCATAAGGTGGGAGAAGCCGAGATCGCCGATATTTTATCGCGTTGGACCGGGATCCCGGTACACCGCATGCTGGAAGGGGAAAAAGAAAAGCTGCTGGCGATGGAAGATAACTTACATCAACGGGTGATTGGTCAAGCCGAAGCGATCAGCGTGGTATCTAATGCGATACGCCGCAGCCGTGCCGGTCTCGCTGATCCAAACCGTCCGATGGGATCTTTTTTATTCATGGGGCCAACGGGTGTCGGTAAAACTGAAGTATGCAAAGCCTTAGCTGATTTTATCTTTGATTCAGACCAGGCCATGATCCGCCTTGATATGTCTGAATTTATGGAGAAGCATTCTGTTGCTCGTTTGATTGGTGCGCCTCCTGGTTATGTCGGTTATGAAGAAGGCGGTTACCTGACTGAAGCGGTACGCCGTAAACCATATTCAGTGATTTTACTCGATGAGATTGAAAAAGCCCATCCTGATATTTTCAATATTTTATTACAAGTGTTGGATGATGGTCGCTTGACGGATGGTCAGGGACGAACCGTTAATTTCCGCAATACGGTGATCATTATGACATCTAACTTGGGCTCGGATATCATTCAAGAAGAGTATGGGAAGCATGACTATAATACGGTGAAATTACGCTTGTTAGAGTTGCTTGGGCAAAGCTTCCGTCCCGAGTTTATTAACCGTATCGATGATACCGTGGTGTTCCATCCCCTAGGGCGTAGTCACATCGAGAAAATTGCCGTGATCCAGTTAAAATCGTTAGAAGCGCGATTAAAACAACTGGGTTATAGCTTGTCGATCACCGCCGGTGCCTTAGCTAAATTAGCCGATGCGGGATTTGATCCGTTATTTGGTGCCAGACCGCTAAAACGGGTATTACAGAAACAAGTCGAAAACCGCTTAGCCAATGCTATTTTGGCCGGTGATGTGGTCCCGGGTAAACAGATTAAGATAAGTGTGGTTGATGATGAGTTAAGCGTTAGTCAATAATCGCTAATGACCATGAAAAACACATAATTAAAGTAGCTCTGATTAACAGGGCTTTTTTCTGCCTAAAGATTAATTGTTAATCATTAAAACTACTATATTGGTTTCTGTTGAAGTTATACGTGCTAGTATTTGTTGATTCGCAGTGTTTGATACTGCGGTATATCCACACTAAGTTCGGATGAAGGTAGCAGGAGAGTGGCCAATGTGCCCGCCGAAGAAGTAAATCTTTCAGGCGCTTTATTTCGCAAGAAAAAGCATGGACTGTTACTGGACGAGCCTCTGGAGAGATCCATTAAATTGGACGCCGAAGGAGCAAATCGACAATGTCGTTGAAACTCTCAGGTACAAAGGACAGAGGATAGGATTATTTTTTTTGCGTACTTTCACGTCTGCTTTTTGCTGTGGCTTTTGCTGTGGTTTTTTTGCTTCGTTTACCCATCTTGAATAATTACATCCTCCTCAGATTCACATTCTCGAGGAATGATTTTAATGCACTATTTACAATTAACAGTACTACAATTTTCTTTACTACAAACAGCACCACCACCTTCTTTATTAGAAACCCTACAAAATACCCTGCAAAGCATCGATCATTTTATTTGGGGTCCGCCATTATTATTACTTTTGGTCGGCACTGGTATGTATCTCACTTTGCGTTTAGGCTTTTTACAAATCACCAAATTACCGTTAGCGCTAAAGTACCTGTTTTCAGGTGATAAAGACGACAACGATCTGCATAATAAAAAGCAGGGCGATATCAGTAGCTTTGCTGCATTATGCACCGCACTTTCTGCCACTATCGGTACTGGTAATATTGTCGGTGTTGCTACTGCGATTAAAATGGGTGGTCCCGGTGCATTATTCTGGATGTGGGTAGCGGCCTTTTTTGGTATGGCGACCAAATATGCGGAATGTTTATTGGCGGTGAAATACCGTGTTGTTGATGAAAATGGGCAAATGGCGGGCGGTCCTATGTATTATCTTGAACATGGTTTGGGTAGTCGTTGGCTAGCGAAAGCTTTTGCCCTGTTTGGTATTGGTGTGGCGTGTTTTGGTATTGGTACTTTTCCACAAGTGAATGCTATTACTGATGCAGTGCAGATCTCGTTTAATATTCCGGTGTGGTTATCTGCGGCGATACTGACGGTATTAGTCGCGATGGTGACCTTAGGTGGTATTCGCTCTATTTCAGCTATTGCTCAACGTACTGTGCCATTTATGGCGGTATGTTATGTATTCGCATCGTTGTTGGTTCTATTATTTAATATCGAGGCGGTGCCTGATGCAATTGGTTTAGTGATCAGCAGTGCCTTTACGCCAACAGCTGCAACTGGTGGTTTCTTAGGCGCGACTGTGATGTTGGCTATTCAAAGTGGTGTGGCGCGTGGTGTGTTTTCTAATGAGTCCGGTTTAGGCAGTGCGCCGATTGCAGCTGCGGCAGCAAAAACAGATTCCTGTGTGAAGCAGGGGCTGATTTCAATGACTGGTACCTTCTTCGATACCATCATTATTTGTACCATGACAGGTCTCACATTGGTGTTAACTGGGGTATGGAGTGGTGAAACATCTGGTGCAGCGATGACAACGCTCGCATTTGAACAAGGTTTATCACCGTTAATTGGCCAATACGTTATTACCTTAGGACTCGTATTTTTCGCCTTTACCACTATTCTCGGTTGGAACTACTATGGCGAACGTTGTGTGCAATATCTGTTTGGTCAGAAAGGCATTAAACCTTACAAGTATTTCTATATTTTGTTGGTCGCTGGTGGTGCATTCTTACAGTTGGATCTGATTTGGATCTTGGCCGATATTGTGAATGGCTTAATGGCGATCCCGAACTTAATTGGTTTAATTGGTTTACGCCATGTGGTGATTGCCGAAACCAAATTATTCTTTGATAAACTAACGCTAGAACAGCAAACCGTATAGCGATGATGTAGAGGCAATAAAATGCTGTTTTTTATTGTCTCTCGTCGGCTTCTGGACGAGGTTATGTAAATGTTGCAACGTTGTATTTTTCGTTTTATGTTTGTAAGGTTTTGATTTTAAGTTAAATATTAAGTTGTAATTGTTGTTGTAATAAATTTACGTAATTAAATTACATTTTTATTGTAAGTTTATTACAGTTGTTGATGACAACGATAAACAAGAGAAGTTGATTTAATCCATTAATCCATGATTAAGTGCATATTGGATCAATTCGGCACTGGTTTTTGCATTGACTAATTTCATGATTGAATATTTATGAAATTCGACAGTGCGCGGGGAAATAAACAGGTCATCTGCGACTTGGCGGGCTGATTTACCTTGCGCTAATAACCGTAATACACTGATTTGACGAGAAGACAACTTGGGTTTGTCGGTATCCACCGTGATCGAAGTAGAAATATATGTCCCACCATTTAGTACTTGGTTTACTGCTTCGATGAGGCTTTCGCTGGCTTCATGTTTTAATACATAACCTTTTGCGCCCGCGGCTATCGCACCTTCGGCATATTCTTGTTCATCATGCATGGTGAGACAAATAATCTTCACGGTTTTATTAATCCGTTTTACTGCCGCAATCGCTGCGATCCCGGTCATGTCCGGCATGCTAATATCGGTGATCACTAAATCCGGTTGATGCTGTTTGACAAGTTCCACCAATTCTAAGCCATCTTTGGCAATCGCTAAAATCTGATGTTCAGGTTGTAAAATACTGGCAATGCCTTGTGCCACAATTAGGTGATCGTCGGCTAAAATTATATTACTCATAATATTCCTCTATGGTAGGGATCATTATATCGACGATAAAACCGCCATCTTCAGTAGAACTAAACGTGGCAGTACCATTAAACAATTGGGCCCGTTCTTGAATACTGATTAAACCGAGACTGCCTATATTCTCTGTAAGGGTGAGATCACAGCCAATACCATCATCGATAATTTGAAAGTATAAATTGCCTTGCTCTTCTTGTAATAAGACAAAGACTGCAGAGGCTTGCGCATGCTTGGCAACGTTGTTTAATGCTTCTTGTAATATGCGATACAGATTTAGGGATAGCACTTTGTTAATCGCTGGAATAGGGTCGAACAAGGTTTGAATATCAATGTTTTTGATGGTAGACAAGCGTCGGCATTCGGCTTTAAGTGCGACGATTAGCCCTAAATCTTCTAATATCGCCGGGTGTAAGGATCGTGATAACGCTTGCATATCTTTGGCAAGATCTTGGATCTCTTGATGTAATACGCAGGCTGATTTTTTATCCTCGGCATCGGTTAAACGATTGGTTAGCGACGAGGCTTTGATGGTTAATAGCGCCATGCGTTGTGAAAAATTGTCATGCAGTTCACGGGATAACATACGGCGTTCGGTTTCTTGGCTATCCATTAAATGTCGTGATAATAATTCGAGTTTCTTATTTTTATGTTGCAGCTTTTCCCAATAGGCATAACGCTCGTAAGTGGCCGCGAGGAGCTGTCCAAAACTCCGGATATGCGTGATGGTTTCTGCTTGCCAATGCACGGGTTCTAGATAACGGCTCGCCGTAATGCCGCCCCAAATACGCCCGCGTACACGAAAGGGGACGACAATATGCGCAATGATCCCTTCCATCTTTTGGAGCAGCAATTCATCATGATTTATAATATCGAGCAGATTACCTTCGACAATAATGAGTTCGCCTTTACTTATCTGCTCCAGATAAGGTGAGTAGAGTCCTTGTGCTGGTAACGAGATGGGCTGGTAACCGGGCGCCGCAACAGCAAGCGCGCCTTCAAAGCGGTTATCTGGGGTTAAACGAACCAATGACATGCGTTGTACTTGGATGTAAGGCAAAAAAGCAGTTAATGAAGACTCAATTGCACGAAGTAAATCTGCGGTATCGTTTTCCAGTAACCAATTTGATACCTCAATGGTAAATTGTTCGATACTCAAGCCTGTCGCATTTATCTTTGGCTGTTTTTGCATAGGCATAGTCCTCATAGGGTGTTAGGTATTCGTCACTGCTTCATTACCACAATATATTATTAGCCTGATGCATGTGATTTGGCTATTAAAAATTAGTAAACATGGTTAAATCTAGCAATTCTACGAGGAGTTAAGCTGTGAGTTTAATATATATGCCTTTTGTAGGCACTGGCTTTGATACGTGTCACAGTTTTTTTCGTTAATGTAGTCTTTAGACCTGCACTGTATCATTCGCTATAAATACATAAATATCGCACATAAATATGAAATTTGAGATCTGCGTTAAATTATAGAGTGGGCTCTGTGTTTCACGTTAACCTATACTCAATTGGTGGAGTCATAGGAGATGGATTTTAGCTATGTATAAAGACGTGATTAAGTTTTGGTTTGAAGACATTAACCCAGCCAAGTGGTGGATTAAAGATAGCGAGTTTGATCAGACCATTATCACTCGTTTTAGTGAATTGCATCAGCGCGCTATTGCGGGGGAATTATTTCATTGGCGTCGCAGTGCTGAAGGGAGGCTAGCTGAAATTATCATTTTGGATCAGTTTTCGCGAAACATGTTCCGTGATACTCCGCGCGCATTTTTTTATGACAATATGGCGTTAGTACTTGCTCAAGAGGCTATCGCTTTTGGTGCAGATAAAGAACTTTCGCAGCTACAATGTAGCTTTGTTTATTTGCCTTTTATGCACAGTGAATCTGCAATAATCCATCAACAAGCGGTATTTTTATATCAAGGTAATGATATTCAAACTAACCTTGATTTTGAATTACAACATCAAGCGATTATCGAACAGTTTGGCCGTTATCCGCACCGTAATACTATTTTAGGCCGGAAATCGACAGTCGAAGAACTGGCGTTTCTCGATACGCCAGACTCAAGTTTTTAATTTTTAATGTCTAGGTCTAGGCAAAGATAGTTAATATCTGCTGCACTTGTGTGGATACCTGTTGTTGTGCTGATTGGGTTTTATGGCGGGTATCTTCACTGTGATTTTGCAGCGCCTGCATTTGATCATTAACTACTTTAATATAGCCGACTTGCTGGCGAGTATTGTGACTACTATTTGCCGCGTTGTGTTGTGATTGCTCAGATTGTTGAATGACGCTATTAATTTGTTTGTGCATCTCTTGCGCATTGTCGAGCTGCTGTTGGCAACGCTCGGCGATATGATCAATTTCTTGCTCTAGTGATTTACTCGAACTTTTTAGCTGAGTGAGAAAGTTACTGATTTGTTCAAGCGCCTGTTGCGTCTTTTTCGATAAATTACGTACTTCATCCGCTACGACTGCAAAACCACGGCCTTTTTCACCTGCTCGTGCGGCTTCAATGGCCGCGTTAAGTGCCAATAAATTGGTCTGATCAGCGATATGATGAATGGAGGCCACAATTGTTTCGACATTTTCCATGTTGGTATTTAAGGTTTTGATGGCTTTTAAACTGTCGGTGCCTGCTTGTTTGGTCTGCTCAGTTGCTAAACTGAAGTCGGTGATCTGAGTCGCGGCTTTATGCATTTGTTGATTCGTTTGCTGCGTTAAGTCATGTACCGACTGAGTTTCGGTGTCGATTTGTTGTGCTAAGGCATTAATCGCCGATACGCCATTGCTAATATTATTGATGGTACTACTGCTTGCTTGTGAGTATTGGCTAATGGATTGAAAATCATCTTGCAGTAAGTTTAAAGCTTGGGTGACTTGTTCGACTTGCGTCAGTTTGGTGAGCTGTTCTTGCTTTACGTTATCGAGTAGTTGATTAAAGTGCAGCGCGATTAAACCAATTTCACTTTTGTTGTCGGTAAAGGTGAGGCGTTCACGCGTATTCGTTTCAACTAAAGAGGCGAGGGCTTTATCTAATTTGTTTAGCGGTTTTACGACCCAATATTTTTCGGCATAAAATAATCCGATGCCAAATAAGATCAAACTCAGTGCGATAGCAGCAAGGTATAAATAGGTATGTTGTCTTTGGCTATTGGCATAATCATTAACGGGTTTTTCGAGTGCTAAGATAGCCGCTTGAATATTACTGATTGCGGTTAATACCCGTTGTTGATTATCATTTTGTTTAGAAAGCACCGTTTTGGTATTGAGTAATTCTTTTGGATAGCGATTAATAAGGCTGCTGAGCTCATTGGTGATATCAACAATCAAAATAGTCTCTTCATCTTCTTCGTCGTTTAAAAAATTATCATCTTCAATCAGAAGTTCGTGCTTGCGGTCATAGTGCGTAAATTGCGAAAGCTTTGTCATAAGCTGAGCTGTTTCTTTTACTACTAATAACAGTTCTTGCCATTGTGATGTTTGTAACTGATTAAAGTAGCGCTGGCGTTGGTTAGTTAAATGCGCAAGGCTGGCTTGGATATCACTGATCAGAATTAAATCTTGTTGGCGCAATGGTATGTCATTTTGTAATAACTGGCGCTTTAATAGCGATAAGTTATCAGCAAGCTCTTTCTCATTGAAATTCAGTAGTTGAAAACGGTCGGACGCAAATTTACCTGATGAACGTAATGGTCCTTCAACTAGTGTGGCAAATTGATTGAGCTCGTTGCTTAATGCATTGGTGTCAATGGCGCTGGCCAGTTGCTCGAGGGAATTGATTAGTTGGGTGATGATGTGTTCAGCTTGTTGTAAATCGGTGGTATTACCTTGTTGTAAATAATCTGAGATGGAATGATTGAGCTTAATGGTGACTTGCTCTTTCATTTTCGCAAACATGGAATTTTGTTGGTCAAGGTGATTGAGCTGCTGGTGGCTCCCATAAAGGGTATAAGTCATTAAGATCGAGAGGCCGATTAAAGTAAGTGAACTGATCCGAGAAAAGGTAGTGATACGCAAGGTCATCATCCTGATAAGCTGAGCTGTTAATGCATTGCAGTGTAAAAGGGTAAGATGACAGTTATATGAATCTGATGTTGTTTCTCTCTGTTTGGAGTCATTACGTAGATTAAGCACTATATCTATCATTATATGGCGCTGTATTCGGTGATGAACGGGGATTGTGTTCCTTATAAAAACGGTTATGGTCATTATTCACTAGCTAAAAGTCTTAAAATGACGCTGTTTGAGCGTTTTTTAGTCGAATCGAATGAAACCGTCAGTAATTTTAGCAAAACCCTTGCCAATATAACCTAGATCGCTATAATCGCTCCCACTGACACGGCAACAGCCGCTCAGTATGCTCTTTAACAATTTATTCAAGCAATCTGTGTGAGCACTTGCAGAGATATAATGACCAAATATTATATCAATGTAATTGTGAACATTAAATTAAATCGAAAGATTTGGTTTTATAAACAACAAACTTCGGTTTGTTGTTGAAGTACAGAATTCATTGAGCCGACTTAATCACTTAGGTGATTAGTCAAAAACTTTTAATTGAAGAGTTTGATCATGGCTCAGATTGAACGCTGGCGGTAGGCTTAACACATGCAAGTCGAGCGGAAACGAAGAATAGCTTGCTATTCTGGCGTCGAGCGGCGGACGGGTGAGTAATGCTTGGGAATCTGCCTAGTCGAGGGGGACAACAGTTGGAAACGACTGCTAATACCGCATACGACCTACGGGTGAAAGGGGGCCTCTTCTTGAAAGCTCTCGCGACTAGATGAGCCCAAGTGGGATTAGCTTGTTGGTGAGGTAAGAGCTCACCAAGGCGACGATCCCTAGCTGGTCTGAGAGGATGATCAGCCACACTGGAACTGAGACACGGTCCAGACTCCTACGGGAGGCAGCAGTGGGGAATATTGCACAATGGAGGAAACTCTGATGCAGCCATACCGCGTGTATGAAGAAGGCCTTAGGGT
>NZ_JABSQR010000014.1 GCF_013215705.1 Moritella sp.
CGTTACCAAAACCAGCATCGATATCGGCAATGATTGGCACTACGTGTGTTTCGTGGTTGTCGATAGCGGCTTGCGCTGCGACTACGTCACCGCCGTTGTTACGGGCATCATCTAGTTCGTTGAATAAGATATCGAGTTCACGTGCATCTGCTTGACGTAGGAACGTATAAATTTCTTCGATTAGTGCCGGTACAGACGTTTTTTCGTGCATTGATTGGTCAGGTAAAGGACCGAACTCTGAACGCAGTGCCGCAACCATCCAACCAGAAAGGTAAACGTAGCTTTTCTTGGTGGTTTTTTCGTGGCGTTTAACAGCCATCATCATTTGTTGCGCAGTGAAACCATGCCAGCAACCTAAAGACTGCGTATATTGTGACGAATCTTGGTCGTATTCAGCCATATCTGCACGCATGATATCAGCAGTAAACTGTGCCACTTCAAGACCTGTTTTGAAACGGTTTTGAGTACGCATACGCGCTGCATATTCAGGGTTAATAGCAGCCCATTTAGAACCTTGTTCAGCTTTTAGTGTAGCAACTGAATCGATATCATTTTTGTATGTTGACATAGCAAATCCTTTACAGTGATCAAGTGATGATTAATTGAATTGAAACGCAGCGACTAAAGCCTTTTATTCGTTTGCGTTTTGATGAACTAATATTAAACGCTCAATTAATATTTAGTTAGTTTATAATTTTTATAGTCACCATTCACATCGTGAATAATTCAGACTGTTAATTTCACTTATTTATGGTGTATTCTGGTGGCAGCTGTTATTTACGAACAAACTTAATTTAATGTAAGTGGCTAAATCATTGGGTTAATGTTGCTTTATTAATTTTTTATTGTAGGTATTTATTTTATGAATATATCAGGGATTGATCTTAATTTATTGATTTACTTCGATGTTTTATTACGTGAAAAAAACGTAACACGTGCTGCAAGTATGCTTAACATTACTCAACCGGCAATGAGTAATGGTTTGCGTCGATTACGTACCTTGCTTAATGATCCTGTTTTAGTACGTACCTCTAATGGTATGACCCCGACTGAAAAATCACGTAAATTAGCCCCTGTGATCAGAAAGTTACTACTGGAACTCGAAGAAGCGTTACAAGAAGAAAAAGAATTTGATCAAAGTAGCGAACGTGTTTTTCGTATTATGGCCAGTGATTATGCCGAGTCGACATTGATCCCGCGTTTACTGAGTAAGTTACGTAAAGTGGCACCAAACATGACGGTGGATATTATGACGCCTTCTGATGTGACCTTCCACGATGTAGAGGAAGGCAAGATTGATATGGCGATTAATCGGTTTGATGAATTACCACAATCGTTTTATCAAAAAACGCTATGGCATGATTCGTTTACTTGCATGATGAATGCAGATAACCCGATCGTAAATAAGTTTAATTTGAATCATTATTTAGCCTCGAAACATGTGTGGGTATCGAAGACTGGTTTTGGTGTAGGTGTCGGCATGAACCCAAATGATGTACAAAAATTAGGTTGGGTTGATGAAGCACTCAATCGCTTAGGTAAAAAACGTGATATTACGGTATTTACCCGTAATTATAATGTCGCGATGCAACTGGCGCTACAAGATGAGCTAATAGCGACACTACCGACTCAGGCTGCACTCATTCATAAAAACAACAGTCACTATACCTTGCTGGATCCGCCATTCCCGATCCCTAATATTGAATTGAAAATGATCTGGAGTCCGTTGCTGCATCATGACGCTAGCCATATTTGGTTCCGTCAGTTGGTACTTGAAGCTGCCACGGAACTATGGGCTGATAATAAATAGGTGCAAAAATAATTAGTTGTATGTTGTTTGATAAATTAGGAGCTAGTACTCTTGGATCTCCAAGCTACTGATCACGTGATGGCCACTTGTTATTTGCTGGCTCAGTTGATACATAGCATTAGCAAGTTGCTCGATGGCTATCGGTTTTTGCTGCTTTAATAGCGTAAAAGGTAACAGAGATATTATCGCCAGAGGGTAATAAGCTACGGCTTCTATTAATCTAAACTCATCACGTTTTCCGTGTAATAGGGTTGGTTGATAAAGGTATAGTGCGGATAGCGGTAACTGGCGTAATAATTGCTCTGTTTCGCCTTTAGTTTGTAAGTAACTACTTGCAGACTTAGCGTTGGCGCCAACAGCGCTAATGACATGTAATTGTGCTGTAGTATGGTTTACTACCCAAGTGCCAAAGTTAACAATGTAGTCTTTATCCACTTGTCTAAATGCCGCTAATGATCCTGCTTTTTTACGTGTTGTACCAAGGCAGCAATAAGCGCAGTCAATATCAGCGTCACTATCTACGGATTTTTCCAAATCATTAAAATTGGCTAAATCGATAATGATCTCCGTTACTTTATCTTGATGCTCAAACGGTGTAGGTCGATAATGGACGACATAGATATTCTCAATAGTCACATCATTGAGTAACTGCTGCATGAGTTGCTTACCTGTTGCCCCTGTAGCGCCGACGATAATGACGTTTTTCATAGTGATCCCTTATTTATCATTCCATTATTTTGTTAAATAGATTTTTTAGTTTGGGTATGTTTGTGGTAAAAAATCAGTGAGAGTAGTTTTAAACTGAATAGCCAAAGTAGATTTAAGGTTATGCCGCCAGTTAATCCCGTCACTATTGCAGCTTGGCTTAATGGTATGCCAGGTGTGAACAGTGATAAGGTCTTTTCAGCTAATGTAGTGTTTATGCGAGTAACCAAATAAGTGAGCTTATTGATATAATTACCTTCTGTTAGGATCGCCAAATCATTCGCTAATACAGGCAGTGCTTGCTGTAATGTGAGTACCTGCTTACCCACTTGCTGCACGGCGGGAGCTGGACTGGCATTAAAATCGGCAATGAGAGTGTCGAGCTGACCATTAAAGTTGGTATCGGCAATTAATTGGAATTGTTGTAGCTGGTTTTGTTGGGCGAGGTAATAACCGGAAAGTTGCTGGCTGTAATGATCAATAAATTGCGGTAGTTGCATAAATAGCATGACGCCAAAAGTAAATAATAAGCGTTGTAGTAATCCATTAATAAACGTCATGCTGTGCGCGTCCTGCTATAGCTCTGCACCGTATTGTGCTTCCATCCAACTTTCTAAGATCACCATTGCGGAAGCACTATCAATTGCGCCTTTTTGCAGGGCTTTAAAACCACCTTCTTCAAACAAACGTGCTTTGGCATCTTTGGTTGTTAAGCGTTCGTCATGCATTTCGGTTTTGACATTAAAGCGACCCGTTAAACGATTAGCAAACTTAGTCGCACGTTTGGTGATCTCTTGCTCGGTACCGTCCATGTTTAATGGTTTACCGACGATAACAAGATCCGGTTGCCATTCTTTAATTTGTTTTTCGATTAAATCCCAATCTGGAATACCATCATTGGCTTTAAAAGCCACAAGCGGGCGTGCTGTACCTGTGATCTCTTGACCAACTGCGATACCAATACTTTTTGTTCCGAAATCAAAACCAAGTAGTGTTCTTTGTCCGTTTTCTGCATTACTCATATTTCTCTCCGTAGGACTCTATATACCCAAGTTACTTTAAGATGCTTGGGTATATATTAAGAGTGACCTACCTGACTCGATAATTGGCTGACGTCGATACCTATTTTCTGCACGGCCTGTTCCCAGCGCTGGTGTACGGGCACGTTAAATAAAATATTTTCGTCTGCATTAATGGTTAGCCAACTGTTGTCAGCTATTTCTTGTTCTAACTGGCCTTTCGTCCAACCGGAATAACCTAACGCGACAATATAATTGTCAGGTTGTTTGTTGGTGCCGAGTGTTGCTAATACATCAAGTGATGAGGTGATCATCAATTCATTATTGATTTGTAAACTCGAGCTAAACCCTGGATAGGCAGTATGCAATACAAAGCCACGATCTTCAGATACAGGACCACCTTTAAATACCGGTTCATCGATGGTTATTTTCGGTTCTGCTGGTGCCGCGGTCTCATCGTCGAGGTCTGCTATGACTGTTTGTGATAATAACTCGTCGATAGAGATGTTGACGGGAAGGTTGATGATAATACCCATTGCACCGTCGGCGTTATGCTCACAAATATAGATAACAGCGCGTTCGAAAATGCCATCTTTCATGCTCGGCATTGCGATAAGGAAGTGATCTTGTAAAGAGTCCATAGGCCTATCCTCTGTTGTTAGCTGTGAGTTTTATTATGGCAGAAAATCATAGCTTAAGCGGTGAAATTTGCTATAAGCTATGATTTATTTAAGAGCGGCGGGTAAATTAATCTTTGTTTAAACGCGCTTCGATCGCATCCATCAACATACCTGTGATGCTTACATCATAGGCCGCTTCGATTTCGCGGATACACGTTGGGCTCGTTACATTAATTTCAGTAAGTTTGTCACCAATCACGTCTAGACCAACAAAAATTAAGCCCTTTTCTTTTAATTTAGGCCCTAATGCTTTGGCAATCTTCCAATCACTTTCTGATAATGGGCGTGCGACACCACGACCGCCAGCCGCGATATTACCGCGCGTTTCACCACTTGCTGGGATACGTGCTAGGCAATATGGTACTGGTTCGCCATCAATCACTAAGATACGTTTGTCGCCATCTTTAATTTCTGGAATGAATTTTTGTGCCATGCAGTATCGCGTTCCGTGTTCTGTCAGTGTTTCGATTATCACGCTGACGTTTTTATCTTGCTCGTTAAGACGGAAAATTGATGCGCCGCCCATACCATCAAGAGGTTTTAAGATCACATCTTTGTGCTCTTTGTGGAATGCGCGTAATTTGTCTTTACGACGTGTTACTAGTGTTGTTGGCGTGAATTCATTAAACCATGCTGTGTATAGCTTTTCATTGGCATCACGTAGACTTTGCGGCTTGTTCACGATTAATGTGCCTTCGTCTTCAGCACGCTCAAGCATGTAAGTTGCGTAAATAAACTCAGTATCGAACGGTGGATCTTTACGCATTAATATCACGTCAAGATCGGATAGAAGATGGTTAGTTTCTTCACCTAGTTCGTACCAGCTTGCTGGATCTTGTTGTACTGTTAATGAACGAGACGAAGCATATGCACGGCCTTCAAGCATAGATAGATCTTGCATTTCCATGTAGAAAAGTTCGTAACCACGGTTTTGCGCTTCCATTAACATTGCAAAGCTAGAATCTTTTTTAATGTTGATGTCTGCAATGGGATCCATCACGATGCCAAGTTTAATTGTCATATTCTTTATCCTATCCTAAATCGCCAAAGCGGCATTGTAGTGCGGTGATCGCTGTTAATGCTGCTGTTTCTGTTCGTAATACTCGAGGGCCTAATAACGTTTCTTCAAAGTTAAATTGCTCTGTCATGTTGATTTCATCCGCAGATAAACCGCCTTCAGGACCAATTAATAAACGCACGCCATGTTTAGGCTCGGGTAAGGTATTAATGCTGTATTTTGCGCGTGGGTGCAGGTTAAGTTTTAATTCAGTCGTTTCTTCTGCGGCCCAGTCTTTTAACTGTTTTGGTGCTAATACTTGTGGCACGAAATTACGACCACTTTGTTCACACGCAGCAATGACAATTTTTTGCCATTGCTGTATTTTTTTCTCTAAACGTTCACCAGAGAGTTTAACACCACAACGTTCACTAAACAGTGGGGTGATGGCTGTTACACCCAGCTCGACCGATTTTTGGATAGTGAAATCCATTTTATCACCGCGCGAGATCGCTTGACCAAGGTGGATTTTGAGTGGTGATTCACTGTTAATATCTTGGAATTCGTCAATGTGAACGGTCACTGATTTCTTCGTGGTTTGTTCAATTGTGGCTTGGTATTGGCCACCTTTACCGTTAAATAAAGTTAGCGTATCACCTGTAGTCATACGTAAAACACGACCAACGTGGCCTGCGCCGTCTGGTGATAATTCAAAGCTAGAACCCACGATTAGTTCGCCGGATTCGAAGATGCGAGGATGACGCATGCTATTTACCTTTATTTAAATATGTAGTTAATAAAATGATTATACCCACTTTTTTAATTTGCTGATGAAATTTATCTGTTAACAAATAAAAAAATTGTTTGGGGCCGTAATAAGCCAGGGTGATGTTAGTCTCATTACTGGCATCGTCAGATTCATCCTAAGGTTAAAAATTGATCCTTTGTTCGTTTAAGCGGGGTCGATGCATACTCGTTATATTGAAAAGAATAAGTTATTGAAGCGTGCAAGTGACAACCTTAAGTGTCCTATATTGGCACTGTGATGGACGGTGTTTACTGTCTATTTTATTGTTTATTTACTGTTTATTTTTAATCGTTTAGTTAAGGCATATGATGAATCAGACTCGGAACATACAATTAATAAATGAATTTCCATTGTTGGAATCACTGATAGATCTTAAACCTCTGAGTTGGTTTAATCCTAAAGTGACGAGTTATGCCGAAGCCTTACCGTATGTTGGTTTAACTGCCCTTGATGTGCAGGAGGCGAGTGAACGTTTGCTGCGTTTCGCCCCTTTTTTTTGTCAGGCATTTCCTGAAACACAGCAAAGTCACGGTATTATTGAATCACCGCTACAGACGATCCCGGCTATGCAAGCGGCACTGAGTGATTACTATCAGACGTCATTACCAGGTCGCATGATGATCAAGTTAGACTCTCAATTACCGATATCGGGGTCAATTAAAGCGCGGGGTGGCATTTATGAAGTTCTGCAGCATGCCGAAAAACTGGCAATTTCAGCCGGTCTACTTAGTTTAGATGATGATTATAGTAAGATTAATTCAGCACAATTCAGGGCATTTTTCAGCCAGTATAAAATTGCAGTTGGCTCAACCGGAAACTTAGGTTTATCTATTGGAATTATAGGGGCCAGTTTAGGGTTTCAGGTTAGTGTGCATATGTCTGCGGATGCGCGCCAATGGAAAAAAGATCGCCTGCGAAGTCATGGCGTAAATGTGATTGAATATGAATCTGACTATAGTATTGCGGTCGAACACGGTCGTGAAGAAGCCCTGCAAGATCCATTCTGTCATTTTGTGGATGATGAAAACTCGACATCGTTGTTCTTGGGTTATGCGGTTGCTGGAGAGCGATTAAAGCAGCAGTTTATTGAGCAAGATATCATTGTTGATGCCGAGCATCCGCTCTTTGTTTATCTGCCTTGTGGTGTGGGCGGTGGTCCGGGCGGCGTTGCTTTTGGCCTTAAGTTGGCTTTTGGCGACAATGTGCATTGCATCTTTGCCGAACCGACGCATTCGCCGTGTATGTTATTAGGCGTTTATACTGGCCTGCATGATCAGATCTCGGTTCAGGATCTCGGTATTGATAATATCACGGCAGCTGACGGCCTTGCTGTTGGCCGAGCTTCGGGTTTTATCGGTAAAGCAATGGAGCGGATGCTGGATGGCTATATTACGTTAACGGATGCTGACATGTATCAGTTATTAGGGATGATTCATGATACTGAGCAACTTAAGCTCGAACCTTCTGCACTGGCTGGCATGCCGGGTATTATGCATGTGGTCACCAATTCAGAGTACCTTGAGCGGATGCAACTTAGTGATAGTTTGGCGGATGCAACGCATTTGGTGTGGGCTACTGGCGGCGGAATGGTGCCAGAACGAGAAATGACTGAATATTTACAGCAAGCTAAAAATTGAGCCTTCCTTCGCTTACCCTATGGGAGGCTCGCTCGAATAACAGTACTGCGTTACAATATTTGAAAATGATATTTTAAAATGGAATACCATTATCTGCATATTGTGCCTTGTTCTGATATCCCAGCGAGTCTCTGATATAGCATCTTGAAGGAGTTTGGGTATTAAGTTATGGAATTAACATTCGGCAGTCATAAAAAATTTAACGGTAGCCAATTAGCGAACCTGGATACCTTTGTCAAAGCGGCGCAGTACGGTTCATTCACGCAAGCGGCAGAGGTGCTTTTTCTCACCCCTAGCGCAGTCAGTCATCGTATTGCTAAATTAGAACAAGAGTTAGGTTTTAAGCTGTTTCATCGTTTGCATAAACAGCTGAAATTGACGGGTGAGGGCGCGAGGTTATGTCGTAGTTGTGAGCGGTTGTTTAACTCACTGGATGAAGAGTTAAATGATATTCGCAGTAATGAATTATCAGGTCGTCTGACAATTTATGCCCGACCTTCTATTTCACTGTGTTGGCTGGTGCCTCGAATACATGATTTTCATCGTCAATATCCGGCTATTCAGTTGGATATTCTTACCGGTAATGACGATATTAATTTTCATACCCAGTTTATTGATGTCGCACTCTATTATACATCAGGTCCCTTTCCTGGATTATCGAACATCGAATTGATGTCAGAGGAGGTTACACCTGTCTGCTCTCCTGCTTATGCTGAGCTACATGACCTTGTTGATAACCCCGAAAATATTCGCAACTGCAGCTTATTGCATGATTGTAAGGCGTGGCCACAAGCTGCTTATAATGCGGAATGGTTAGAATGGACAGAGCGTCATCAGATACCTGAGGTGAATTATAATCGAGGTTTGAGTTTTGACCGTTCTGATCTGGCGATGGTCGCCGCGATTAATCATGCTGGATTGGCAATAGGACGTAAACGACTGGTCGATAAACATTTACGCAGTGGTGAGTTAATTGCGCCCTTTCCGGCACTCATTAGCCCTGCATCATATCAATATCATGCTGTGTATAGCGCAGACATTACACCCAATCCAAGAGTGAAGGTGTTATTAGATTGGTTACAGCAGCAAGCTGAACAATAGTCGCGTTCTTAGCTATGACAAATAGGCAGACGTGGTATCACCTTTATTAACAGGTGATACCAGTATCTAGGTTGGCGTATCAGTGCTGTTGTTAGCGCAGAATAACCCTTTTATTTAAGTCGATAAGTTTACTCAATACCTTATCGCCGTCCATGCGAATACCGTTGTGTTCGAACTCTGAGGTTAACCAATATTTAATGTTGTTCACACGTGCGACTGTTTCCAGACTGTATTGCATGTCGACATACATATCTTCGCTATAGATAGCTGCAGCCACGGGTACTTGGTTGTTTTTAAGTACATCAAGATCGTAAAGATCTGACCAATCCTTTTTTTCAGCTAACTGTTGCGCCGCTGCTTGCAATGGTTTCAAGTTATTAAATTGCTCGAACATCCACGGATAAATCATTTCACCAGTGAATAAAAAGGGCTGGCCTGCTTGATAATTAAATTCAGCATAGTCTGCACGAACGCGATGTGCAGCCCAGTTTGATGCTTGCTGCTGGCAGTAGATAGATTCGTGCAGCAGGGCAAAAATTGGGTTGGTATTGTAATCAAGGAACTGACAGAACAGCGCTAAAAACAAAGGATTAACTTGGGTGCCTTTTTGCGTAGTGATAAGCGCTTGTTCAAGTAGGTAATAAACCGCTTCAGGGCCTTCTTCCATGCCTAAGTTAACGCCAAGCAGTTGTAGCATTTCAACCGTTAGTTTTTCACCTGTAGCCAGGTAAGTATCGTGTTCGGTAATGTGTGTTGCTAATGCAGTGACAAGATATTGAGCATCGCTAAAACGAGTAAAGAAGTCGTTATTCTTTGTTTGAACGCGTTTATAGGTTGCTTGATACACCTCATCGGCAGGGCGTGTCAGTGATGGTAATCCACCAGTGATGAAAGCTTGTGTTAAGCCTTCTGGCGCCGCGGTTAAATAACGTAAGACACAGAAACCACCAAAACTTTGCCCGATGATGCTCCAGGTATTAAACGGTGATAGCTGTGCGCGGATCGCTTCGGCATCACGGACAATATTATCCGCGCGGAAATGGGTGAGGTAGTCAGCTTGTTCACTGGCTGTTAAGTGGGCCAGACTCACCGCGCTGATTGGTGAAGATAAACCGGTGCCGCGCTGATCGAGCAGCAATACCCGATATTCTTGTAATGCGCGTTTGATCCAACCGCCATTCGCCATCGGACGCACCGCGCCAAACCCTGGACCACCTTGAAAATAAACCAAATACGGCAGGTCTTGATCTTGTTTATCTGCGGCAACAAGCTCACGTACAAATACGTCAATCGTGTCACCGTCAGGTTTGTTGTAATCAAGTGGCAAGGTAAATGTGTGCTTCTGTGCAACTAAGCCGCTTAATGTGAGATCAATTTTCATGGCAATCCTTTGTTAGCAATGAGGTAATGATGTAGGGTATTGTAACCTTAAATGAGTGCTAAGTATTAATGCCTGTTATCAATTTAACAAATAAGGGAAGGTTAGAAGCATGGATGAAGCTTATAAAATCAGTGCTAATTTTGAAGATATGGATTTAGCAGTAATACACGAATTTATTTCGGGTACATATTGGGCAAAAGGAATTCCGATGAGTACTTTAAAGCGGTCGCTTGAAAACTCGTTATGTTTTGGTGTGTTTACCCAAGCGGGTGAGCAAGTGGGTTTTGCGCGAATGATCACAGATAAAGCCACCTTTGCTTATTTAGCTGATGTGTTTGTACTCGAACCACATCAAGGCAAAGGATTAAGTAAATTACTCATGGCAGCTATATTAGATCATCCTGATTTACAGGGACTTAGACGCATGATGTTAGCCACCCGTGATGCCCATGGATTGTATCAAAAATTTGGTTTCACAGCGCTGGCAGCGCCAGAGGTTTATATGGAACTGCATACGCCGTATTTGTATGAATAAAAATTGTTAGCTCTGAAATAAAATAGCCTCAGTCCTGTCGTCGAGGCTAATATCTATTTGCTATGATTTCAGTGCGAGCAATGCGCCAAAACTCACCAGCCCAACGCCACATACTTGATTCAAGCGTTTTCTAATACGTAATAATCGCGTTTGTAATGTCGCAGAGGTAAATAATATCGCGACGATCGCAAACCATATGCCATGTAGGGCAATCATATAAGCACCGTAGATGAAGGCCTGCGTATTGTCATTTGAGTCTGGTGAGATAACTTGGCTGAATATGCTCAAGAAAAACAGCATTGTTTTAGGGTTTAATACATTACACAGAAAACCTTGTGCCAGATATTGCCAGTTTTTATTTTTACGTTGTGCTGTCGATGTGGTATTTAATTGGCTATCAGCAGAGTAGATACCTTTAATACCAAGGTAGATCAAATAGCCTGCCCCAGCGTAGCGGATCATGTTATACAGAAATTCATTCTGTGAGATTAAATAACTGATGCCGAACATTGAATAACTGATGTGCACGCAGATTGCGAGGCTCAGACCTAGCGCGGTAAAAATCCCCGCTTTACGTCCATCGTTAATACTGGTTTTTAACACGAGAACAAAGTCAGCACCCGGACTGATAACGATTAAAAGGCCTAATATAGCCAGACTAAACACTTCCATAACGACTTCCATAACGACTTCCTATATGATTCATAATTATTGATAGGCGTTCATTGTAGGTTAATTGTGAGTTAGCTATAATCGAATAGATTTCAATTAATATGTGAGAAAAAGTCACCAATGAGGCATTTAAAAGCATTCCATGTTTTTCATGTAGCAGCGGCGCTAGAAAGCTATAGCAAAGCAGCAAACAAGCTGTGTATTACCCATGGTGCGGTGAGTAAGCAGATTAAAACATTAGAAACCCATTTAGCGGTGAACCTGTTTTATCGTGAAGGGCGACATGTGAAATTAACGCCTGCTGGTAAATTGCTATCTGGTTATACCGAACAAGCATTTAATGCCTTGGAAGCGGGTGTTCAGCATGTTACTCAGGTTACACATACACACTTAGAAGTATCGTGTGAGCCAACATTAACAATGCGTTGGTTAATGCCAAGATTGAGTGATTTTTATCAAGATAATGTCGATGCGGATGTGCGATTATCAACGGCAGGTGGCCCTGTGATACTCGGTAGTAATGGTTTGTCGTTGGCGATACGACGAGATGACTTTCCGCTATTACATGATTACCAACAGACTCCCTTAGTTGAAGAGTGGGTTGGGCCGGTATTTTCGCCTGAGTATTGGCAGCAGGTGCAAAATGACGCGGGTAAGATTAAGCTATTACACAGTCAAACACGCCCACAGGCTTGGGATAATTGGTTACAAGGTAACGCTGTATCATGCCTTAAAGTACAAAGTCTGAAGGTGCAAAGCGAACAGACATTTGCACATTTTTATTTTTGCTTACAAGCGGTGGTTGATGACTTAGGGGCGGCGATAGGCTCATACCCCTTAGTCATGGATGACTTGCAACGTGGTAATTTAGTTGCCCCGTTTGGCTTTAAACGCTCAGGGCACAACTATATGTTATTAAGCCAAGATGACGTTTTATTAGCGCAAGGCAATACTTTGTTAGGTAAAGACTGTGAATCTGATACTTTACAGCGAAACTTCATTAATTGGCTGCAACTGAATCTCGCTATGTGTGTACCGAGTCAGTAACAATGACCATATTTTAAGTTTTGGCTGGCTAAGTTAGCTATTTACCATAATGAAATCGAGTGCTAACGATCGTAACAACATCATCGCCCGCTTTATATACCAGGCGATGTTCATCATTAATACGTCGAGACCAATAGCCTGTTAAATTCTCTTTCAGGGGTTCAGGCTTACCAATCCCTTCAAATGGCATACGTTGTACCGCTTCTATGAGTTTATTAATGCGTTTCAGCGTTCGCTTATCTTGCGTCTGCCAATATGTATAATCTTCCCAAGCATGTGGGGTAAAAAGTATATTCCGCATTAATCTAACAATTCTTTATGCAGTACTTCTCCGCGCTCTGCTTGGGCAATTGATTCAAGTAGACGTTTTGAATTATTAGGATTCGCCATCAAGTACATTGTTTCTTTCCAGGCGTTGAATTCAGATGCAGATAATAAGACTACATCTTCGCCACCACGCCTGTGTATATGCACTGGTTCACAATCATCAACGGCTGAATCACAGATTGATTTAAAGTTATTGCGAGCTTCTGAAAATGTTACGACGCTCATAATTAAATACCTTATTTACAACTATCAGTTAATAAAACAATATTAGCTCATACATATAACATGTACAAGCTATGGTACAACTTTGGTTTGTTATTTACCAAAACCCACGATCTAAACAGGCAGACTTAACCACGTTATTTTCATTGCCTTGCAAGTTCTCAATAAGTTGCGTGCGTCGACATTCAGTGCGGGTTACTGGATATTGTTTATTCCACGCTTGCAGTTCACGTTTTTGTCTACCTATCTTGTACATAGGGTAGGCGGATTCCATATATAGATAAGCACGGGCAATTTGGCCTTTGGCATAATTTGGTGGTTGCACCGTTTTATTTTTTATTTTTATTGGGCAGCTGCCGAATTGATTTTTTACAGCCGTTACTTTTGAAGCAAAATTATAGTTACTGCGTAGCGCATTTACAGCGCCAATGGAAGGATAGAGATTGTACATATCCGCTTGCATGTAACGATAAGGAATATTGATTTTTTCCGCGCAGCGACGACCTTTAAAGTGTTTGCCTTTGCTGTTCACACAAGCACTATTACCTTCACGCCATTCACTGAAATTACGGCCAAAGTTTTCGGCTGGCACAACGTGTTCCCATTCAACTTTGGCTTGGCGCTTAACATGTTTGGTTGAGGTAAAACCATTGCGATCGGTGATCTTCTTTTTACTATTGAAACCGGCTAGGCAATAGATTGTCAGCTTCGGCACATTATTGTATACCTTTCTCTCTAGCATCTTTTTAGCTTTACTAAAGGATTGATTAGTTTGATTGCCATTGTTAGAAGCATTAGAAAAAGAAGGGAATAATATTGTGGTTGATATAACTATAATACAAAGTTGTTTTAACATTACAGGCTGCTCAAGTGTAATAATGCAGCATTGTAGCACAGCTAAAAAGAGACGGTAGAATAGTGAAAGTAGGCTTAACTAGCGATGTGTCGGTGTGGGGTTATCAATTGAGTCGTTCAAAGTGAATGCTATAACATGAAGGTAGCTAATATAGGTGAAGCTGAAATCAGGCATAAAAAAAGAGCAGATGATAGACAACTGCTCTCAAGATATCGGAGTGATTAGTTTGCGCGAGAAGCGGCGTAACGCACTGCGATATCTGAATCTAATAACATTGTTTCTTTTAACACACCTGATTTAGCCATGAAAATACGTTGAGAGATAGATAAAGCACTAAGATCAAGAGTACGAGCAATTTGCTCAGCTTGATTGGTGTTACGCTTTAAAACTGCAGTTATCAGTTTTTCCATTTCATAATCGGTTGATCTTGCAGTATCTAACGTTTGAGTCATAACCTAGTTCCCTATCATAATGGTATGTATCAAGTCATTTTATCGTATGAATTTAGATAAATACACCTATATACGCTAATTTTTCAGATAATTATCTAACAAGTCGTCACCTTTTTGTTTTAAGTTAATTGATTGTTATTAAATACAATTTAATATTTTATGGTTAAACTATGTTTGCATAAACGACAGATATATTTGATATTGTCCCGTACAATTTTATTGTGACGACGAATAGTTAGTTGATGTTCTGCGCACTGACAAGCATAGGTAAACGTTTTACCTTTTACATTCGAGACATCGTATTGATGTGTTGTTTTGGCTGTGAGGTCAAATATTTGATTCATGATTTGTTGCCACTCTTTACCGTGCGGCTTAGTACGACCATAAAGTTGATAAACTAATAAATGTGCAACTTCATGAGGGACAGTATGCGTTATAAAATGCTGCTGGTTTTCTTGCAATAAAACAGGGTTAAAGCGTAATTCATTGATTTGTAATCGCGCACTGCCAGCTGCTCTACCACGTTGCTTGAAATTAATATGAGGACGAGGAAAGGTTCTATTTAAGCGACATTCAGCGTGTTGATAGCAGGTTTCTATCTTAATTAAAACTAACTGTTCAATGGTTTGTGAACTGTCATTTTGTTGCAGGGATACATCATCAAGCATAGTTTTGTCTAATGGCAGGCTAAAGGTTATCTAAACATTATTTATAAAAAAGGCGCTTTGGTTATATCACCAAAAGCGCCTCTACTACTAACTAACAACTCTTAACTAGCAATAGCTAACTAAAAAGCTAATGTTAATTAAATACCTGCTGCATCACGTAGGATTTCAGCTTTGTCAGTCGCTTCCCAAGGGAATTCGCTACGACCAAAGTGACCATAAGCCGCTGTACTTAGGTAAATAGGGCGCATAAGATCGAGCATTTCGATTAGACCGTGTGGACGTAATTCGAAATGTTCACGTACCAATTTAATCAGTAGTTCTTCGCTTACTTTACCCGTACCGAACGTTTCAATACTGATCGACGTTGGCTCGGCAACACCAATTGCGTAAGACAGCTGTAATTCACAACGGTCAGCTAGGCCAGCTGCAACGATGTTTTTAGCAACATAACGTGCTGCGTATGCTGCACTGCGATCCACTTTTGATGGATCTTTACCAGAGAACGCACCGCCACCGTGACGTGCCATGCCGCCATAAGTATCGACGATGATTTTACGACCCGTTAGACCACAATCACCCATTGGGCCACCGATAACGAAACGACCCGTTGGGTTAATGAAGAATTTAGTGTCTTTCGTTAACCATTGCTCAGGTAATACCGGCTTGATGATTGTTTCCATCACCGCTTCGACTAGATCTGCTTGTTTGATATCTTCAGAGTGTTGAGTTGAAAGTACTACTGCATCGATACCCACAATTTTGCCGTCATCATAAGCAAAGGTGATTTGGCTTTTTGCATCTGGGCGTAACCAAGGAAGCGTACCGTTTTTACGTACTTCAGCTTGGCGTTTAACCAATCTGTGTGAGTAAGTAATCGGAGCAGGCATTAACTCTTCAGTTTCATTGTTTGCATAACCGAACATTAAACCTTGGTCACCCGCGCCTTGCTCTAGTGGATCGTCACGGTCAACACCTTGGTTGATGTCTGGAGATTGCTTACCTATGGTATTTAATACTGCACAAGAGTCAGCGTCAAAACCCATTTCTGAGTTGATGTAACCGATTTCACGTATTGTTTTACGAGTGATTTCTTCGATATCAACCCAAGCGTCAGTCGTTACTTCACCGCCAACCATAACCATACCGGTTTTAACATAAGTCTCACAGGCTACGCGTGCTTTTGGGTCTTGAGCGATGATTGCATCAAGTACAGCATCGGAGATTTGGTCTGCAATTTTATCAGGATGACCTTCTGATACTGACTCAGAGGTAAACAAGTGTTTAGCCATGGTTTTAATTCTCTCTTAATTTAAACACAATAGACGTGATATACGTTCACATGTGCAGAAGTTTTAACATCTAGACGGCTATTCTAAACTATTTTGTCAGTATTAAGATAGACCTTAAGTCATATTAATTTTGTATATGGTTTAAAAGCATTCTTTTTAACGGATATTATTTATGTATATATGTTATAAACGGGCAATATGCAGTAGCATAGTAAGAAAGTATTAAAAGTATTAGGTGACGAGTTTTTTTTAGCTGAAAAGCAATAACCGTACACTATCATTAAATATATACCCAAGCTACTTCAAGATGCACAATCAGCAAACCGAATGAAGAGTATATTCAAGGCATGAAGTCGAGGATTTAGTTATTCTAAATCAAGACGTCATAACGCCGAAGATGCCTTCGTTCGGCTTGCCCTGCGGGAGGCGAGCAGGAATAGCAGCACTGCGTTGCAATATTTGAAAATGGAATAACCATTAGCTACATATTGCGCCTTGTTCTGATATCCCTGCTCGTCTCTGATATAGCATCTTGAAGTAACTTGGGTATGACAACACTCATTTGCCATTGGGAATTATAAAGTGTCATTGAAAAAATCATTAGTTATCACTGCCGCATTACTTGCTAGCTTTAGCAGTGCTGCATCAAATCTCTCACTCGCTTTCAATAACGACAATATTATTTTGGGTTATGATATTGAAATGCAAGAAGCACTTAAGCTAAAAGGTGACTACCTACAGACTATCGACAATGGTTATACCTTAGATACCGGTCTTTATGCGTTTCAAGATGCGGGTGCTACATTCTTTGAACTTGGCGCTAAAGCAATGAGAATGGATAACGACAATGGTGATGGCTATGCATTGGCATTTGGTGGCTTAGGTGGTTTACGCTTAACTGAAGAATTTAGCTTGGAGGCTGAATTCCATTTTAGCCCTGAAATCTTGGCATTTGGTGATACAGAGAACTACACGCAATGGATCGTTCGTGCTGAGTATGCTGTTATGCCTACGGCACATTTCTTTGTTGAATATAATCACACCACCGTTGAATATAAAAAGATGCCAGATGAACGTTTATCAAGCGACATATTATTTGGCTTGAAATGGGTTTTCTAGTTATCATTTGAAACAGTAAGAATATAAAAAAAGCATCGATATCGATGCTTTTTTTTATCTGTAAATGAGCCCACTGTTAGTGGGCTATAGTTTATCTATTGCTTTATTATCGCGTAAGGATAATTTCAGTAATTCAGAATATAGTGGTTTTCCCCCCAACGCTTGAGCGATAAATGTTGCACCTAAGCAAGTCATCAGTAAAGGTAAAATAAGTGCATAGTTATCGGTCATTTCCACCACTAAAATAATACCGGTTACAGGAGCTCGCACCGTAGCAGCGAATAATGCTCCCATACCGGCAACAGCATAAACTGCGGGTTCGGCAACAAATCCGGGAAATAAATCAGCAGCTATCACACCGTATGCCAAACCAAACAAAGTGCCTAATGTCAGCATTGGGGTGAATACGCCGCCTGGGGCTCCGGAAGCAAAACAAGCGACTGTTCCCAGTAACCGCACCATGAACAACCCAACCAAGAGCAGCCAGGTCAAGGGATCCTGAATTATGCTGGTAATTAGTTCGATACCACTGCCCGCTGCATCAGGCAGCAAGATTTGTAATAAAGTAAAGACACTGCCAAACAAGACCCCTGTCATGACAATGCGGCTGAGTTTATTATCTTGGTGATGTTTTAAGTGTTTCGTTGCACTTAATATCCAATGGTTAAAACCCACGCCAATAAAGCCAAAAAGAGTACCCAGAAGCAGAAATAACCACAGAGAGGTTAAAGGCGGCACGGTAAAATGGGGAATGTGCATCACGGCTTGTTGGCCATGAAATGAGCGCATTACAATAGTACCAATCGCTGCAGCAAGGGTAACGCATTTTATTGACGTGATGTTGTAACGAAACTGCGGACGCATCTCTTCAATGACAAAAAGGATGCCTGCTAAAGGTGCGTTAAAGGCTGCTGCAAGGCCGGCCGCAGCACCTGCTGCGGTGAGAATATGAGTCGCATGTGCATAGCGTTTGGCTGTATCTGACAACATGCGGCCAATTGCCCCACCAATCTGAATTGAAGGTCCCTCTCGACCCAATACCATTCCAGACCCTATCGCCAGAGTACCAGCAATAAACTTCACTGGCAGCACGCGGCGCCAGCGAATATCGTAAATACCATCAAGCGCCCCTTCAATATGAGGGATGCCACTGCCTGACGCTTCGGGTGCAAAACGCCGTGTTAACCAAAATGCAAAGCCAGTCATGATCCCTCCGAGCAGCATCAGCAGTAATACCTTCACAAGCAGCGGCCCTGATAACTGATCAAATAAAAGCATTCGATGCTCATTGACCCATAATATTGCAGCCTCAAAGAGGGCGATAATCAACCCTGTTAAAGCGCCGACACCAGCAGAAAGTGCCAGTAATACGATGTAGTCATGTTTTGTCGAAAGTAGTTTCGGGGTCGTACGATGTTTAAGAAGACCACCTTGAAAAAATCTGAAATTGGGGGATTTAGGCATGTGTGTGTAGAACCTGAGCGAATCAAATGGTAGAAAAATAAATAACAAATTATTATAGTCAATAATGAGTAGGTTGCATAGCAGATACTGGCCTGTTGCTAGCTAATGATGGTAAAAAAGCTAATTATGGACTAAAAAGTGTTAATACGTGTCATGCTCACATAATTACCAATAAAATAATGAGTTTTATTCATTTGAGCGTTAATATGATTTCATTTGAAACCATCATTGGTTGGTTTGAAGTCTGTATGTATAATACAGGCTTGGTTTAATTTAAATTAATTAATCGAAAATTCAAGAAACATAAATAAACTAAAGAAACTTGTTATACATAAGATAATTTTATGACAATATAACAGCTTAAAAGTATTTTAAATTAATCTCTGCAGGAGCAAACTATGCCATCTCGTCAAGAGCTAGCGAACGCGATCCGTGCCCTAAGTATGGACGCGGTTCAACAAGCAAATTCAGGCCATCCCGGCGCACCAATGGGCATGGCAGATATTGCCGAAGTATTATGGCGTAAGAACCTAAACCATAATCCAGCAAATCCAAACTGGGTTGATCGTGACCGCTTTATTCTGTCTAACGGTCATGGTTCAATGCTTATTTACTCACTGCTACACCTAACCGGTTACGCACTACCAATTGAAGAATTGAAGAACTTCCGTCAATTGCATTCAAAAACCCCTGGTCACCCAGAGTACGGTTATGCACCTGGTATTGAAACCACGACTGGTCCACTCGGTCAAGGTATCACTAATGCTATCGGCATGGCGATTGCTGAAAAAACATTAGCAGCACAGTTCAATAAACCAGAACATGAAGTTGTTGATCATTTTACTTACTCTTTCTTAGGCGATGGCTGTCTAATGGAAGGTATTTCTCACGAAGCATGTTCACTTGCTGGCACATTAGGCTTAGGTAAACTAGTTGCATTCTGGGATGACAACGGCATTTCAATTGATGGCGAAGTTGATGGTTGGTTCACTGACGATACAGTAAAACGTTTTGAAGCTTACGGCTGGCATGTAATCTCTGTAGATGGTCATAACCCGGCAGAAATCCAAGCGGCAATCGACGCATCTAAAGCTGAAACATCACGTCCAAGTCTTATCTGTTGTAAAACAGTGATCGGTTTTGGTTCACCAAACAAAGAAGGTACACATGGCTGTCATGGTGCTCCTCTGGGTGAATCTGAAATCATAGCTACACGTGAAAAACTTGGTTGGAAACACGCTGCATTTGAAATTCCTGCAGATATCTATGCTGAGTGGGATGCCAATGAAGCTGGCGCACAAGCGGAAGCGGCATGGAATGAAAAATTTGCGGCTTATCAAGCGGCATATCCAGAACTAGCTGCAGAATACGTACGTCGTACTTCTGGTGAACTACCTGCAGATTGGGAAACAAAAACAACTGATTACATCAAACAGTTACAAGTTGATTCTGCAAAAATAGCGACACGTAAAGCATCGCAAAACTGTATCGAAGAGTTTGGTGCAATGTTACCAGAACTACTTGGTGGCTCAGCTGATTTAGCACCATCTAACTTAACTATGTGGTCTGGTACTAAAGCGATTACTGCTGATGACGCATCAGGTAACTACTTGCATTATGGTGTACGTGAGTTTGCTATGACGGCAATCATCAATGGTATGTCTTTACACGGTGGTTTAATGCCTTACGGTGCGACATTCCTGATGTTCATGGAGTATGCGCGTAATGCAATGCGTATGGCTGCATTAATGAAAATTCAGAACATCCAAGTCTATACTCATGACTCAATCGGTCTAGGTGAAGATGGTCCAACTCACCAGCCAGTAGAGCAAGTTGCAAGTCTACGTCTAACACCAAACATGAGCGCATGGCGTCCATGTGATTCTGTTGAATCTGCGGTAGCATGGAAATATGCAATCGAACGTAAAGACGGTCCAACGGCACTAATCTTCAGTCGTCAAGGTCTAGCACCTATGCCGCGTACTGATGCACAGTTAGCTAACGTTGCTAAAGGTGGTTACACGCTCGTTGATTGTGATGGCAAACCAGAGCTTATCCTTATATCTACCGGTTCTGAAGTTGAACTTTGTACGAAAGCAGCGACAGAACTAACAGCGAAAGGCCGTAAGGTTCGTGTTGTATCTATGCCTGCTACAGACGTATTTGACAAGCAAGACGCTGCATACCGTGAATCAGTTCTACCGTCTGACGTTGTTAAACGTGTTGCGGTGGAAGCGGGTATCGCGGACTTCTGGCACAAATACACTGGCTTTAACGGTAAGATCATCGGCATGACCACATTCGGCGAATCAGCACCTGCTGACCAGCTGTTTGAAATGTTCGGTTTCACTGTTGCCAATGTTGTTGCAACGGCTGAATCACTGTAATTTAAGTACTGTGTGTTGATAACATAGCACACAGATTTAATGTGTTACGGTAACGAAAAAAGAGCGCATCGCGCTCTTTTTTATTGTCTGTCATTTAGTAATGACAGACACAAAAAAAACCAGCATGACGCTGGTTTTTCATTATTCCGTATCAGTTTGCTAACTAGGCAACTTGCACAGGAATATCGTTACTTGTACGAACGATGTCATTAACTTGATTAAGATAAACAAGCGAAGGTTTGTGTTGCTTCGCTTCTTCATTGTCCATACGTACGTAAGCACAGATAATGATACGATCGCCGACTGCTGCTTTACGCGCTGCAGCGCCGTTCACTGAAATGATTTTTGAACCGCGTTCGCCAGCGATAGCATAAGTTGAAAAGCGCTCCCCATTATCAATGTTATAGATATCGATTGCTTCATACTCTAGGATCCCTGACGCATCAAGCATATCTTGATCGATTGCGCATGAACCTTCATAGTTTAATTCTGCATGTGTTACACGCGCTTGGTGTAATTTACCTTTTAGCATTGTGGTTTGCATTGTTCTAAAACCCATTTCATTAATAGTTTATGAATATACCCAAGTTGCTGATTGTTCATCTTAGAGTCACTTGGGGATATATATATACCGTACAAAATCTGTACCGGCGTCCATAGTAGCGTATTTGTTTAATTAGCGCAATTGTACTATTTGCTCAGGTAAATAGTCATAGTTATCAGTACTATTGCGTTTATGATTAACTTAATTTAACCACTTTATTATCGATTAAACGTGCTTTCCCTAAAAATGCAGCCATTAAAACAACGGCTGTTGTAGTGTTTTTAGTGATAAGCGCTAAAGTATCGGCATCGACGATATCAATCGCGTCGGTATTAAAACCGGCGGCATTGAGTTGTGCTGTGGCTTGCGTGACTAATGCTGTATTTGCTTGCTCATCAACAGAAACTTGATCTGCAATGGTCTGCATTACATCGGCTAATAGAGGCGCTAGAGTACGTTCTTCAGCGGTTAACAGACCATTACGAGAGCTCATTGCTAGGCCTGATTCTTCACGTACAGTCGGTACACCAACAATTTGAATTGGCATTGCTAGGTCGTCGACCATGTGACGAATTAACGCTAATTGTTGGAAATCTTTTTCACCAAATAAAGCCACGTCAGGCTGCACTAAGTTAAATAACTTGGCCACGATCGTCGATACACCGTTAAAGTGACCCGGGCGATGCGCGCCTTCTAGCACCTCTGAAATACCAGGTACTTGAATGAACGTTTGTGATGCTAGACCGTGTGGATAAATCAGTTCTGGTGCTGGGGTAAAGACTAAATCGGTATCAACACTTTGTAATGCACGGCAATCTGCGTCTAAGGTACGCGGGTACGCGGCTAAATCAGCAGCTTGATTAAACTGCATCGGATTAACAAAGATACTGACGACAACACGATCTGCGTATTTTTGCGCTTCTTTTACCAGTGCCAAATGACCATCATGTAAATTACCCATGGTCGGCACAAATGCGGTAGATAGACCAAGACGACGCCAAGCTATCACTTGCTCTCTAAGCACATCAATATTTGCAATAATATCCATATATGAATTACCTAATAAAATTGGTCGGGTATGTTATGAGAACATGTGCTCATCGGCTGGGAAGGTGAGTGCAGCAACTTCATCGATATAAGCGTTAATTGCTTTGCGCATATCACCGGTTTCGGCTAAGAAATTCTTTGAAAATTTCGGTACAAAGCCTTTTGAAATACCAAACGCATCATGCATCACTAAGATTTGACCATCAGTATCACGGCCAGCACCAATACCAATCACTGGGATCGTTAAGGCTTCGGTGATACGTTTTGCCAGTGGTGCTGGGATACATTCTACCACTAACAGTTGGATACCAGCGGCCTGTAATAACAGCGCATGCTCGACCATTTCATCGGCTTTATCTTGTGCGCGGCCTTGTATTTTAAAACCGCCAAAGACGTGTACCGACTGCGGTGTTAAACCAAGGTGACCACATACTGGAATGCCACGTTCAGTTAATGCTGCCACACTTTCTACTAACCATTCGCCACCTTCAACTTTAACCATATTGGCACCGGCTTGCATCAGGGTTGTCGCATTAGTTAAGGTCTGCTCTTTAGTGGCATAACTCATGAAGGGCATATCCGCGATAACCAGTGAATTTGTCGCCCCTGCACGCACACAACGGGTATGATAAGCAATATCTGTTACTGTGACAGGTAACGTATCATTATGGCCTTGTAATACCATGCCCATCGAGTCGCCGACTAATAATACAGGCATGCCAACTTCATCAAATAATGCGGCAAAACTCGCATCATACGCGGTAATACTGGCAAATTTTTGTCCTGCTTCTTTCATCTTAAGCAGTTTAGATACGGTAACTTTGCTCATTGGAAATCCTTCTTCACATTACTCTGTGTTTTGATAAATAGCTAAGTCATTACGAGGACAGTCCTTAAGTAATGCTGACAATGCTTGACCACAAGGTAACTGCAATTGTGGTGCTATTTCTGCTAATGGATAAAGTACAAATTCACGCTCTTTCATGCCGTAATGTGGCACGGTTAAGCGTGGTGTACTCATTATTTCATTACCGACCAGTAAGATATCTAAATCGAGGGTTCTTGCCCCCCAATGTTCTTTACGCACACGGCCTTGTTCATTTTCAATCTGCTGTAGCGCATCGAGTAATTCAATGGGTGCTAAACGGGTATCGACACAGGCAACCGCATTAATATAATCAGGTTGCTCTTGTGGCCCCATTGGCTTACTTGCATACAGGGATGAAACGCCAATAAAACGACTTGCCGTTAATGTCTCTAGCGCTGTAATGGCTGCTTTGGCTTGCGCTACCGGATCGGTAAGATTACTGCCGATCGCGATATAACAACGGGTATAACCTTGTTCGTTAATAGCATGTTCTTTTAGAGATGACATACTATTAAGCATCGCTGTCGCTTGCTGGCTTTTTCTTTTTAGCGCGGCGTGGACGTGTTTTTTTACCCGCTGGTGCATTCAATTCTTTAATTAAATTCTGACGGCCAGTCGCATTTTCAGTTTGGTAATCGCGCCACCATTGCGTTACTTCGACTAAGTCACCACCTTGGATCTCTGCGCGCATTTCTAAGAAATCAAAACCGGCACGGAATTTTAAGTGTTCGAAGGCTTTTTCTGCGCGTTTACCTTGGCGACGTGGTAAGCGGCCTTGTAAATGCCAGATATCACGGATTGTTGAGGTAAAGCGGCGTGGGATCGCAATGCTCTTAGTTTGTGAGTCTAGCGCGTCATTCATTGCTAATAACAAGGCATCACTGTAGTTAAGACCGCTGTCTATTACACGTTCTTCAGCGAGCGCTTCTAGTGGATACCATAACATTGCAGCATACAAATAAGCGGGCGTCACACGCTTACCGGCATTAATACGGCTGTCGGTATTCTCTAGTGCAATTTCGATGAATTTATCACAGTTACTTGAACCGTCTTCATTTTGATATTTGCTAACTAGTGGGAACAATGGCTGGAATAAACCATGCTCTTTCATCAGTTTGTATGTCGCTAAACCGTGACCATTTAAGAATAGTTTTAATGTTTCTTCAAATAAGCGGGCGGCAGGAATACTTTGGAGCAAGCTGGCTAACTGTTTGATGGGTGCTTTTGCATCGGGGCTGATTTGCATGTCTAATTTAGCGGAAAAACGCACTGCACGTAACATACGTACCGGATCTTCACGGTAACGTGTCTCTGGATCACCAATTAAACGTAGTTGTTTACTTTGTAAATCGGCAAGGCCGCCAGCAAAGTCATAAACAGCACGGTCGGCAATGTTGTAGTAAAGTGCATTAACGGTAAAGTCACGACGTTCTGCATCTTCACTGATGGTGCCGTAGACGTTATCACGTAACAACATGCCACCATCAGACTGCTTTGATGTTTGTTGATTTTGTTCTTTTTCTTCAACGTGATGACCACGGAAGGTGGCAACTTCGATCATGTCACGGCCAAATAGGATGTGAGCAAGACGGAAACGGCGGCCAACTAAGCGACAGTTGTGGAATAGTTTTTTGATTTGCTCTGGTTCAGCATTGGTCGCAATATCAAAATCTTTTGGCTCTTGACCAATAAAGATATCACGTACACCACCACCAACAAGATAAGCCTGATAGCCTGATTTATGTAAACGGTAGAGTACTTTTAGGGCGTTTTCACTAATTAGATTATGGTTGACCGGGTGTTGACCCTTTTCCAATTTCAGTTCATTTAATCCTAAATTCTGTGTGTTTTGTAGCTCAACTGACGCAGGTACTGCAACCGAAGTTTTATTCGAACCGGTCTCGTGTAGTGCTTTTTTACTCGCAGCATCACGATCTTTGCGTGTCTTTGACGCTGTCTCAGAAGTAGTTTCTTGCCCATCTGGTGCTTGATCTATCTGCTTTCTGCTCAGTATATTTTTACAGAATCTAGTGATTTGAGTGAAAATGGTACACCTCGAATTAATATTAAAATAGGTTGAATTATTTATGCCGCCATATAATAGCGCTGCGTTGATAAAATGACAAAGATTGTTGACGAAATTTAGTATTAATCTTGCCTTATTGGCCTAATACGATTGATTTCTGTCTGGGTAGGTTTTTGACGGACCAATGTTCTGTTCCCCATTCTACTAGCTGAGGGATAGAGAGATCTTGAAGTTCGTTATCAGCTGGTAAGGCTAAAAATCTAAACGCATCAATTAATCCCATCTTAGCCTGACTTCGATTTAAAGCGGGTGCGTGATTCTGTTTACTTAATTTTGAGCCATCGGCATTGCAGGCCAAAGGTAAATGCAAATATGACGGTGCGGACTGTGCAAATTGAGTAAACAAGTATAATTGTCTACCCGTCGGTTCAATGAGGTCTGCGCCTCTCACAACCTGGGTGATCCCTTGGTAAATATCATCAACCACGACGGCAAGATTATAAGCAAATAGGCCATCTTTACGATGAATGATAAAGTCTTCGGCGGCCAGTTCTTTATTAATATCAATTTTACCGTGCAGTTCGTCGATAAAATAATTAACCGGTGCTGTTGTCGTTACCCGTAACGCGGCGTTATCAGCGGTTAGATGTTTGTGCTTACATTGGCCTTGATAAAAAGCGCCCTGAGCGTGGATCTGTTTACGGGTGCAGTTGCAGAAATAGGTAAGATGTTGTTGGCTAAGTTGAGCAATGGCGTCGTTATAAGCGGCGCTGCGTTGGCTTTGATAGATAACCTCACCATCCCAATGTAAGCCAAAGGCTTCGAGAGTGGTTAAAATATTGGCTGCCGCACCAGCGACTTCGCGTGGAGGGTCAAGATCTTCAATACGCACTAACCAAGTACCTTGGTTGGCTTTTGCTTGTAAGTAGCTGCCAACAGCAGCAATCAGGGAGCCAAAATGTAATGGTCCTGAAGGTGAGGGCGCAAAGCGTCCTACATAGCTATTGGACATAATATAGAGTTCTTTAAATAAAAAAAGGCTACAAATAGAAAGAGGGCTAATAAGCCCTCAATAAAATCATGTCAGTAGAAACTGATTAGCCAACCATTTGCTTTTCTTTAATTTCAGAAAGCGTTTTACAGTCAATACATTGTTCTGCAGTCGGTCGTGCTTCTAGACGGCGGATACCTATTTCGATACCGCATGTGTTGCAAAAACCGAAGTCATCATTTTCAATTGCTTGAAGTGTTTTTTCGATTTTCTTGATCAGTTTTCTTTCACGATCACGAGCGCGAAGTTCTAAGCTAAATTCTTCTTCCTGGGCTGCTCGATCCACTGGATCTGGGAAGTTTGACGCTTCATCCTTCATATGAACCACTGTGCGATCAACTTCTTCACGTAGTTCATTACGCCAAGCACTTAAAATCTTTTTGAAGTGATTGCGTTGCTTCTCGCCCATGTATTCTTCACCAGATTGTTCTTGGTAAGCTTCTACACCTGCGATGGCTAAAACACCGAGTAATTTTTTCGCTTCAGGCATGCTATCTCTCCTAGTCCGCATTACGCCACAATATTACTGAGCACTGCTAAGCAATATTTATGGGCGGTATAAATACCAGAAACACACAAACTGCGCAAACTAAACTGGTAAATTGTTCAATTACACCCTCTTTCGGGTTACTTTTGATGTGACTTTAGTCACAATTGAATGAAATTTGTTCTACCAGTGAAATTTTGTCTGTTTCTATTGTACTCGCGTATGCGAATACTTCAACTCCTTGGTTAATGGCCTGCTTAACAAGATCACTATAGTCTCTATCTAAGTGTTTCGCAGGTTTTAGGGTCTTAATTCCGGTGTGTTGAACGACAAATAATAATACCGCTCGGTGTCCGCTTTTCTTTACAGCCATCAGCTCTCTAAGATGCTTTTGCCCGCGAACACTGACAGTATCAGGAAAATAACCACAGTCATTTTCTAATAAACTGGCACTCTTTACTTCGATATAACATTTACCGAGTTTTGGATCATCGAGCAAAATATCAATCCGGCTATTTTCATCGCCGTACTTTACTTCGGTGGTTAGATGTTCATAACCAGTGAGTTGTGCTATTGCCGCTGATGTTATGGCTTCTTTAGCCAGTTGATTGGCCCTCATGGTATTAATACAGATCATATCACCATTGGCTTTTTCGGTGAGTTCCCAAGAGCGTGAATATTTCCGCTTGGGGTTATCCGATGTCGAGTACCAAATGGTATCACCAGGATCGCCACAGCCGGTCATTGCCCCGGTATTGGCACAATGGATTGTTACTTTTTCACCATTCTCAAGAATGACATCGGTTAAAAATCGTTTGTAGCGTTTTATTAACGTGGCGGGCTGTAATGGACTCGGATACTGCATAATAATGCTCAATAATAGAAAACCAGCGTAGAGCATAATAATTTTTTGCAGATAAAGCTATACGCAAGCACGATGTTACAACACCATAATTACGTTTGTAGTAGTAAGGAAATTAATTGAATTGAGACAGATCCCGTCGCCATTGTTTATCTTCTTCAACATCCGCTTTTTGCCATATTTGTTTTACGTTAACGCTAAGCTGACCATCAATCTCATTAGCATTAAGGGTGAACGTGAGTGGGTTGGCGATATTGGGTTGCGACAAAATCTGTTGGTCGTTAAATACTTGCTCGACGATACATACTGAGGTTTTATCTGGGCTGGCGGCATCCCGCGCCAGTGGGTTATTACAATTATTCATTATATCGCCACCGTTTGGATATAACACGCCTAATTGTTGATGTTGGCTACCGATAGAAATATCGAAGTATATTTTTTGGCTAGCAAGGTAATGATAGATATTGGCAGATAATGCCGATGGGGCGCGTTCTTTCTCGTTATAAAAACGCGATAGTTTTAAGTAGGTAGAACTGCCCCCAGGTGCGGTTACATCTGCTGAACGGGTATATTTATGTAATATCTGCATATGATGTAGTGGCAGTTTCCAGCCCACTTGTACTTGCACTTTGACATTACCATTACTGAGTTCTTCAACCGCGGTAATACGGGTTTGTACTTTGGTATTGAGGATGGGTTCGATGACTTCGGTATCAATGCTGTCGCGTACTTTTAATAACTGCGCTAGGTTGAACTTCGGACTGCGGGCATGCGCTGAAAATAACCGTTTTACATCATCCAGCACCGACGTCAGCCGCATAACTTCATGATCTTGTTGGCGTATTAATCTGGCGCTTTGCTGAGTTGTGATCTGTTGTTCGGCAATGGCTAATTTTATCTCGCCTAAATTTTTTAAATGATTATCGAATTCGTTATCCAGTGTGATCAGACTTTTTTCTATGCTGACGTTGTTACGTAATATCGCCATACTCCTGCCAATGTAATGTTCATCAAATGTTGCCCGTATTTGCTGCACCACAAATACCTGACCTTTATATACGTCCTTATCTTTGACTATCTGTGGTTTGTTTTGTGGGGTGATATTAATGTAAGCGGCTTGAATAATCGGCACATAGTGTTTGTAGTTGGTGAGATCAACTGGTTTGTTCATTAATTTATAATTACGCACATCAAAGCTGGCTTTGATATGGGCTTTTTCTTGCATAATTTGTTTGGCACTAACAATGCTTTCACCATTAGTAAGTTGGTGGGTAATCGTGTAGGTTTTTGACCAAAAGCCCACGTGAGCAATAGCACTACCGCTATAACTGAGTATCACTAATAAAGGTAAAAAAATAGACAGAGATAAACGCATAGTAAGTTCCTTTTGCTATTCCTTATAAATAATAGACTTAAATTTAATGATTGGTGTTTTTAGGGTAAAATCATCCTATTACTGATTAATTCATTCTATCCTGAGAGGCCTTTGTGGCAGCGTTACCGATCACTTCCGTATTACCAACTCTATTTACGGCCTTAAAATCATCGAATCAAGTTATTCTGCAAGCGCCTCCGGGTGCCGGTAAGTCAACGTTATTACCGTTAAAACTACTGCAAGAGAAGATCTTTAGTGGCCGTATTCTGATGTTAGAACCGCGCCGTCTTGCCGCGCGGAATATTGCCACGTTTATGGCGTCGCAGTTACAACAAAAGGTCGGGGAGGACGTGGGTTATCGTATGCGTGGCGATACCAAAGTATCGACATCTACGCGATTGGAAGTGGTAACGGAAGGGATCTTAACGCGGATGATCCAGCAAGATCCGGAACTAAGCGATTATGATTTGATTATCTTTGATGAGTTTCATGAACGTTCATTAAATGCGGATATCGGCTTGGCGTTTGCGTTGGAAGTGCAACAAGGCTTACGTGATGATTTAAAATTATTAGTGATGTCAGCAACACTCGACAGCGAAGGGCTACAGAAAATGTTGCCTGATGCACAATTAATTACCGCGGAAGGACGCTGTTTCCCTGTTTCTTATAGTTACCACCCGATGAATTTACAGCGCAGTACCATCAAGCAAGCGTTATCCGGATCAATCGTCGCAACGGTTAAATTAGCATTGCAGCAGCAGGGCGGTAATATTCTGGTATTTTTGCCAGGGGTGAGTGAAATTAAACGTTGTCAGCAACAGTTGCAGGAATTGGTGAATGAGCGTCTGCATGTTTTACCTTTATATGGGCAACTGACTCAGCAGCAACAACAGGCGGCGATTAACCCTATCGCCGCAGGGCAACGCAAGATTGTATTGGCGACCAATATAGCCGAAACCTCATTAACCATTGAAGGTATTTCGGTGGTGATTGATTCTGGTCTTGAGCGCAAAGTCAGCTTCTCGCCACGTTCTGGTGTCAGCCGCTTACAAACAAAGCGTATTAGCCAAGCATCGGCAACACAGAGAGCCGGACGAGCAGGGCGATTACAAATCGGGCATTGTTATCGTTTATGGCGCGAAGAAGATCACAGCCGCTTAGAGCCACAAATAGAACCAGAAATTCTCGCCGCGGATTTAACTTCAACTTGTTTGGAGCTAAAGGTGTGGGGGGTTAACAGCTTTGCTGAATTGGCGTTATTGGATCAACCTTCAGTGGCAAATGTTGATTACGCCGAAGGCTTGTTAACTGATTTAGGGGCGTTAGAGTCAGGGAATTGCAGTAAGCATGGCCAAGCATTGGCTGCATTTGGTATGTCCCCACGGTTAGCGCATATGTTATTAACGGCGCAAGCATGGGAAGATGAATTGCCGGGTATTAGTTGGTTAGCCTGTCGATTAATCGCATTGCTTGAAGGTAGTGAACGCTTACCGCTTGATTTGGACTTTGCATTGCAACAAATGGCATCGGGGCAATTTAATCAAGCCAAACGTCAAGCACAGCAATGGGCGCAGCGCTTTAGCTTCGTTAAAAAAAGCAGCCACCACAGAGATACTAACGC
Source organism: Moritella sp. (assembly GCF_013215705.1). GTDB lineage: Bacteria > Pseudomonadota > Gammaproteobacteria > Enterobacterales > Moritellaceae > Moritella. The sequence continues at coordinate 31,058 of NZ_JABSQR010000014.1, forward strand.
CTATACCGGGTTGTTATTAGCGTTAGCGTATCCAGACCGCATCGCCCAACGTCGAGACAATACTGGGCGGGGGCAAGCTGGCCACGGCCAAGATGTGTTGTATATGTTAAGCAATGGACTTGGGGTTAAATTGATGAACGACGCCAGTTTAACCAGTGCCGAGTTATTGGTTGTTGCTGATTTATCCTTAACCGAACAAGGTGCCGATGCCATGGTGTATAACGCCTGTGCCCTCGATCTCGTGGAATTACAAACTTGGTTACCGCAACTGTTTAGCCAGCAGGCATTTGTACAATGGGATTTAAAAGCCCAGAAATTGATTGCTGAGCAGCGCCAATGTTTAGGCAAGTTAGTATTATCACGTAAAGTATTAACCGATATCACGCCTGCGCAAAAGCAAACTGCTGTACTGGCCGGTATTCGCAAAGCGGGTTTGTCGGTATTGCCGTGGAATGAGCAAAATAAAGCCTTACTCACACGTTTACGTTGCGCGCATCAATGGCTACCTGAATTGGGCTTTGTTGATTATAGTGATGATGCTTTGATTGGTGATTTAGAAAATTGGCTATTACCCTACTTAACGGGGGTAACAGGGCCTGTACAGATGAAAAAGATCCCGTTAACAGAGGCGTTATTATCGCGATTAGCGTGGTCGCTGCAGCAACGTTTGGATAAAGAATTACCCACCCATTTTACCGTGCCAACAGGCTCAAAAATTAAATTACGCTATAACGATAACAGCGCGCCAAGTTTACCTGTGCGTATTCAAGAGATGTTTGGTCAAGCCAATAAACCCGCGGTTGCCAATGGTCGCGTGCCGATTGTGATTGAACTACTGTCGCCGGCTCAACGTCCGCTACAGATAACCCAAGATTTATTGGGTTTTTGGAATGGCAGTTATGCCGAGGTTAAAAAAGAAATGAAAGGTCGCTATCCAAAGCATTATTGGCCAGATAATCCACTTGAGGCGATGCCCACTCGACGGGTTAAAAAACATATGTAGGAAAGCAGCCATAATTAATCGGAATCTGCTATTATCCCGCAGAGTTCGTTTCAGACACATAAAAGAAGATTTATCATGACTAAAAAAATCGCTACATTGCATCCCCGTAATCCACATCAGGGACGTTATGATTTAACTGCCTTAGTTAAAACATACCCAGCGTTAAAAGCGTTTATAACGCAAAATCCTAGTGGAGAAGAAACGGTCGATTTTAGTGATGATAAAGCCGTCATTTGCTTGAATAGTGCATTATTAGCCCATTTTTACCAAGTACCAAATTGGCAGATCCCGACCGGTTATTTATGTCCACCAATCCCAGGACGTGCTGATTACATTCATTATATTGCCGACTTATTGGCAGAAATGAATAATGGCGAAGTACCAACTGGTAAGCGTGTTAAAGCGTTAGACATTGGTACCGGTGCCAACTGTATTTATCCTATTCTTGGTCATCGCAGCTATGGCTGGGGTTTTGTGGGTACCGATGTAGATAAAGTTGCTGCAAAAACAGCGAATGTGATCGTGCAAGCAAACCCGAGCTTAAGCAAAGCGATTAAGATTGTATTGAAAAAAACGCCAGGCAGTACCTTTAAAGGTGTAATTAAATATAACGACAAATATGCGGTGACGATTTGTAATCCTCCGTTCCATGCATCGATGGCGGATGCCGCAGCAGGCACTGAGCGTAAGATTAAAAATTTACACAAAGGTAAAGCAGCGCCAACCGATACCACTAAGTTGAACTTTGGTGGACAGCATTCTGAACTTTGGTGTGAAGGTGGCGAACTACGCTTTGTCAAAGACATGGCGAAAGAAAGTAAAGATTTCACTGCGCAAGTATGTTGGTTCACTAGTCTTATCTCAAAGGGTGAGCATATCGAAGAGCTTGAACAGTATTTACAAGGACTTGGCGTAAAACAAATCCGTGTGATCCCGATGTCACAAGGTCAGAAAGTCAGTCGTATATTAGCGTGGAGCTTTATGGATACTGACGAGCAACAACAATGGGCTGTCGATAATTGGTCGAAACATGGGTAAGGGTACTGGTAAAACAGACTGGTAGTCGGCGTTATATTTAGGTAAATTAAAACGGCAAGCATCGCGCTTGCCATTTTTATATCTGGGATGCTTTAAATTCAGAGGAAGATCGTATGTTGGTATGGTTAGGTTACAGTTATTTAGTATTGAGCATTATTACATTGCTGGTATATGGAAAAGATAAATGGGCGGCTAAACGACAGGCATGGCGTACACCAGAGCGTACATTGCACTTGTTGGCGCTGTTAGGTGGTTGGCCTGGTGCGCTCATCGGACAAAAACTCTTTTCTCATAAAAAAAGTAAAATCAGCTTCAAACGTATTTTTTGGTTAACGGTTGTTGGTAATGTATTAATTGTATTCGGAATTTTTCAAATTGATCCGAGTTATGTGGTTGTTGGCTAGTTTTAGATATTAAAATTTTCGCCTGATTTACACATATTTACGTTATCTATACTATGCCTTTGTTTTGTTGTGTTATACCATTTCGGCCTTATTATGCTAATTACTGCTATTTTAAACGAAGACTGGGTATTCATTAAATGTCGTCAATTAAGAACAATAAATTACAATTAGTGCTGGTGTGGGTGCTATTAACCAGCGTATTGCTTGGTATTGTCGCGCTATTACCGCTGAGCGATAAAGTCGAGACCAGTTCTGTGATAAAGGCTGCGCCGATTACGACAATAGCGCTTATCGATGAACCAGTATCGCCTGATGAAGCAAGTGCGACGAACTCGATGGTTACCGAATCAGCAGTGGCATCAATCGCTGTCGAATTGGCCAAGTCTTATCCCAAAATAATTAACTATGTGATCCAAAAGGGTGACACCTTAGGGGCTATTTTTGAGCAATTGGATCTAAGCCAAAAGAGTCTATATCAAATTTTGGAAGTGGATTTAAACGTGCTGGCATTAGACAGTATTAAACCGGGACAAATGTTAATCTTCACTGAGTTTGAAGGAGAATTAACGCGTTTGGAATTACAAATAAGCTTAGCGCAGCAAGTAATTTATAAACGCCAAGGTGATAGTGGTTTTGAATTTGAACAGGTAAATGTTGATGGTGAATGGCGCGAGCACAGCTACATTGGCCAGATTGAGTACAGTTTTTCAGGGTCTGCAAAAAAAGCGGGATTATCGTTATTTGAAGCGCAATTTATTGCCAGTTTATTAAAAGATAAAATTAATTTTAGCCGTGATTTCCGTATTGGTGATACGTTTAAAGTATTGGTATCTCGTCAATATATAGGTGACCAACTGACGGGCGAAAACCGTATTGATGCGGTGAGTATTAATAATCGTAGCCGTAATATTAGTGCCTATTTGTATGAAGGTGCTTATTATGACGAAGCTGGTTTAAGCATTGAACGTGCTTTTGTGCGTCGTCCAGTTAGCAGTAAATACCGTATATCATCAAGCTTCAATCCAAAGCGTTTACACCCAGTTACCGGGTTGTTACGCCCGCATAATGGCACCGATTTTGCGACGCCGATTGGTACACCTGTTTTCGCTACCGGCGATGGTGTGGTATCTCGTGTGCTTAATCATAAGTATGCTGGTTTATATATCGAGATCTCAAACGGTCAAACCTACCGTACTCGTTTCTTGCACCTGAGCAAGGCGTTAGTGAGAAAAGGCCAGCGGGTTAAACGCGGACAAAAAATTGCATTATCGGGAAATAGTGGTCGTATTACCGGACCACATCTGCATTACGAACTACATATGCGCGGTCGTGCGGTGAATGCCATGACGGCAGATATTCCTATTGCGTCAGCAATTGATAAGCGCCAGCAAGCGGCATTTAAACTGGCGTTAAATAATTACCATGCGGCTTGGGAACAAGTTAAAAGCTAACTTTACCACGCATATTTTTGGTTTTACCACGCTGAGTTTTGGTGTCCATACGTTTCTTTTTGGCATTACGACTCGGCTTGGTAGCACGACGTGCCTTTTGGATCACTGTCGCCTGCTTAATCAGTTCAATTAAGCGTTCAAACGCCACCTGCTTGTTAAAATCTTGACTACGCGACTCCTGACTTTTAATGATAATGACGCCATCTTTGGTGATGCGATGATCATTTAACGCCAACAACCTTTCTTTATAAAACTCAGGTAATGACGAGGCTTTTATATCAAAACGCAGATGGATCGCGGTTGATACTTTATTGACGTTTTGACCACCGGCACCTTGTGCGCGGATAGCCTGGATATCAATTTCTGAATCGGGAATTGATACATTGCTAGAGATGAAAACCATTATGAACCTTGGTGTTATATTACTGTGCGATATTAAGCAGACCGACGTTGTGTTAGTTGTGCGTAACCTAGCGTCTGGTTTGCGATGCGCCTATGGTACTCTTGTTTGATGCGATTGTTAATTTTCAATTGTCAGGGGGTGTTATCTTTTATGCGATTAGAGAATATTGATAGTGATAATTAGGCCAGTCAAAGAAGCGGATGCTAAAGCCTTATCTGCGTTACTTTCCCAACTCGATAACGAAACGCCGTTTATGGCCATGGGGGATAACAACAGTGCGACTGAACTCAGTGAGCATCTGGCCTTATTTATCAATTCAGCAACCCAGGTGCTGTATGTGATAGAGCAGGACGGCCATAAGCTGCTTGGTTTTGCGATTGGTATAGCAGGTTATATCAGTGGTGATAGTCATACTGCGTCTTTGGTTATTGGTATTGTGCAAGCGAGTATCGGTAAGGGGCTTGGTCAGCAATTATTGTTACACGTTGAAGCGTGGGCTCGGCTGCATAAATTACAACAGCTAGAATTAACCGTCATGATAGACAATGAAAACGCGATAGTCTTTTATAAACACGCTGGATTTAAGCAACAAATTGCAAAGCCAGCAGGGATGATTGGCGAGCTGACGGAAAATGAATTATATATGGTAAAGGTCGTTTAAATCACCTTGCACTAGTTGAGTTGTGGGGTGTGAACAGGGTAAACTAGGCATTCTTTATTACGTCGTTTTATGAGATCGTACTTGATCATATTTGACCGTATTTGCTGCAATTTCTAGGACCCTTTCCTTTGGCTAAACGTCCCGTAAGTGATGACACAAAAAAGACTGTCACGAAACGAAAATCCGCTGCAAGAACAGCAGCAAAGAAAACCACAACAAAATCCCCAGTCAGAAAAACAGCCAAGAAAAAGACTAAAAAAGCAAAAGATCGTACTTGGACTCGCAGTATCATCATTTTCCTCCTTAAATTTAGTCTGGCTTTTTCGGCTATCTTTATTCTTTACGGCATGTATTTAGACAGTAAAATTCAAGCACGATTCTCTGGTCCTATTTGGAAAACACCAGCGCAGATTTATGCGCGTAGTTTAGCGTTAACACCTGGTATGTTTTTACCCCATGAAAAGTTGGTCGAAGAGCTGGTATTACTCAATTATTTAAAAGTAGCAAAACCGCGTAGCGCCGGGCAATTTTCTGTCTCTAAGACCAAAGTGGAATTATTTCGCCGCAGCTTTACCTATCTTGATGGCACCGAGCCTAATCAAGCGCTATTTTTAACCTTCGCCGATAACCGCTTAGTCAGCATTCGTGATCAGCAAACCGGTAAATACCTTCATTCTGTTAACCTCGATCCTATGCTAATTGATACCTTACAAGCACCCAATCAAGAAGACCGTATCTTGGTTGAATTACAAAATTACCCACAACTGTTAATTGATACCTTATTGCTGGTGGAAGATCGTAATTTCTATCATCATAGCGGGGTATCACCGGTTGCTATTATTCGCGCTGCATTCGCTAATATGAATGCCGGGCGTACTGTACAAGGTGGTAGTACCTTAACCCAGCAATTAGTGAAAAACTTCTTCTTAACCCGTCAGCGCAGTTATTGGCGTAAGTTTAACGAAGCCTACATGGCGATATTGATTAACTACCGTTTAAGTAAAGACGCGGTTTTAAGTGGTTATCTTAATGAAGTGTATTTAGGTCAAAATTACAGTGACGGTGTTTATGGTTTTGGGCTCGCGAGTTACTTTTATTTTGGTCGCCCAGTACCAGAGGTAACCATAGATCAGATGGCCTTTTTGGTTGCTGTAGTCAAAGGACCGTCGTTTTATGATCCTTGGCGTTATCCTGAACGTGCGCTTGAACGTCGTGATATGATCATTCGTTTATTGTCTAAAAATGGCAAGATCAGCACCCCTGAATATCGCGCGGCTATCTCGAGACCGTTAGGTATTATTCCACGTGGACACATGAGTATCTCTAAAGTACCCGCGTTTTTATCCTTGTTACGTCGTGAGTTAAAAACCACGTTTGGTGATGTCTTGTATGATCAATCGGGATTAAAAATATTTACCAGTTTAGATCCGCTTGCCCAGCGTGCCGCTGAAACTGCCATTACACAAAGTCTGCCACGGTTAGAGAAAGCCCGTAACATCTCGGGATTAGAAACTGCAATGGTGGTAACCGACCGCCATTATGGTCGTGTGATTGCGATTGTGGGTGGACGTAATACCCAGTATGCCGGCTTTAACCGGGCGCTTGATGCTTCACGTCCGATTGGCTCTGTGGTGAAACCAGCGATTTATTTAACGGCGTTTGAACAAGGTTATGACCTTAACTCACCATTAGAAGATAAACCGCTACGGTTAAATAATCAGTACGGTAATAATTGGCAACCGAAAAATTATGATCGTAAATACCGTGGTGAGGTGCCGTTATATCAAGCCTTGATGCAGTCGCTCAACGTGCCAACGGTTAATTTAGGCATGGCACTTGGCATTGATAATGTCATTGATAGTTTAAAACGACTGGGCGTTGAAAAGGTCGATAATCACTATCCATCGATGTTATTGGGGGCACTAAATATGTCACCATTTCAAGTTTCACAAATGTATCAAACGATTGCGACAGCAGGGGAGTACCATAAGTTAACGGCGTTGGTGGCCGTGGTTGATGCAGAAGGTGATCTGGTTTATCAACAAAATTTAAAAGGTAGTCGCCGATTCTCGCGTGAAGATACTGATTTGACGATTTATAATATGACATTGGTGGCCAAGCAAGGCACTGCGCGGCGTTTAAGTTGGCAATTTCCGGGTATTAACTTTGCCGGTAAAACCGGTTCGACCGATAACCTACGCGACAGTTGGTTTGTTGGCTTAGATAATCGTGATGTAGTGACCGTCTGGGTGGGACGTGATGATAATAAAACCTCGACATTAACCGGTTCGAGCGGGGCATTGACGGTATTTGGTGATTACATGAAATTGCGTAGTGCCGATAGTTTGGCGATAAATTAGCTGAACTGAATTCCGTCGGTGACATCAACAACTAAAAACGGCGAGCTTGAGAGCTCGCCGTTTATCTATCGATTTAATTCATCAGACAATAAATACCGTCATGTAATGATATTTTCTATTTAGAAGTGACCTTCTAAACCAACGAATACACCGTCAATGGTTGCATCTGCTTTCACGTCATCAACTTTAAAATCAAGTTGTTGAATACGGTAACCTGCGCGGAGAGACCAATCTAGTACATAACCAGGGTTGAGCATGAACGCAAGGCCGATTTCAGCATCGCCGTATACATCACCTGTAATACCTATGGCATTGACCATCGCAAAGGCTTTAAGTGGGAACATAGGTAAGCCAACTTCACCATAAGCATAACCCATAGGTAGCGGGCCTTTGAATGACACATCAGTACTGCCGTCTTGGAAGGTACCGTTTAGCTGACTCCACGTTATACCTGCATCTAGTGATACCAGGTCATTGTCTAAGAATTCATAATACAGCGTGAAATCGACTGTTTTCAGACTAATGTTTTGGTTCGTGCCTTTGCCTTCCACATCTATATTTGAAAAGCTAAGTGCAGCATTGGGAATTAGTGGAATTGGGTGTTCAAATTTAGCGTAGATACGGTAGTTATAAGTATCTTCGTAGCTAGTAACAGCAGAGTGGCTATCGATTTGCATCGAGCCATCAACACCTGATTGCCATACATCAGCACCAAAGTAGGTGCCAAGCATATCAGCCGTTACGTTGTTTGAAAGACCAGTCAGAAGAGTTAGTGCAAGTAGTTGTTTTTTCATAATGAGTCCATGTTCATTTATATAATTTAATCGCGCAACAGTAACAGCAAGCGTCCTTAGTTAATAAGTATTAGACATTTATCCATCAAATCCTAATGCTATTAACTCACGGTTAATGCTTTCGGCCGGAGTGGAAAAAAGTTTAGCGCTAATGTTAACTTTTATAAAACCGTTCGCATACGGTTAATTTTGCTGGTCATTATACATTTTGCAGTTAAATAATCATGCTAAATGGGTTATTTATGTCATTTTAACTAAAGTAGTTAAGCTTATTTTAGACTGGTACTTTTACGAGGTAAAAAAAAGACCCAAAAAAGCCCTAATAATAGGGCTTAACAAAATGATAAAAATGGTACTTCTATCATACTTTTAGGGTTTAAATTGTTACGCTAATTTAGCAAAGCAACGTTCAGCGGCTGCAATTGTCGCTTCAATATCGGCACTGGTATGTGCAGTTGATAAGAAACCGGCTTCAAATGCAGACGGTGCAAGATAAACACCTTCAGCTAACATAAGGTGGAAGAATTTCTTGAAACGTTCGGTATCACACTTACAGACATCAGCAAAACCAGTTACTTCAGCTTGGTCGGTAAAGAAGAAACCAAACATTCCGCCGACATAGTTTACTGCTAGTGCAATATTTTGGCGTGCAGCAGCTGCTTTAAGGCCTTCTGCTAATTGCTTGGTGCTGGCACTTAATTGTGCAGCCACTTCTGGTTTGTCAATTTCGGTTAATGCCGCTAGGCCTGCCGCCATGGCAATTGGGTTACCTGACAATGTACCTGCTTGGTATACCGGACCTGTTGGGGCAATGTGTTGCATGATCTCTAGTTTACCGCCAAACGCGCCAACTGGCATACCGCCACCGATCACTTTACCTAATGTTGTTAGGTCTGGTTTTACTTGATAGAGCGCTTGTGCACAACCCGTTGCCACACGGAAACCTGTCATTACTTCATCAAAGATAAGTACCGCATTGTATTTATCACAGATGCTACGTAAACCTTGTAGGAAACCGTCTTGTGGTGGAATGCAGTTCATGTTGCCAGCCACTGGTTCGACAATGATACAAGAGATATCTTCTGGGTATTCAGCAAATAGTGTTTCAACTGATGCTAAATCATTGAACGTCGCTGTCAGTGTAAGCTTAGCAAAATCAGCCGGGATACCGGGAGAGCTTGGCTGACCTAATGTTAATGCACCAGAACCCGCTTTAACCAGTAGTGAGTCAGCATGGCCGTGGTAGCAACCTTCAAATTTTAAGATCTTGTCACGATTGGTGTAACCACGCGCCAGACGGATCGCACTCATGGTTGCTTCTGTACCAGAGCTAACCATGCGGATCTGGTCCATTGATGGCACCATGGCTTGTACTTTTTGCGCCATGATCACTTCGATTTCAGTCGGTGCACCAAAACTTAAACCATTTTCAACGGCAGCAAGTACTGCAGATTTGATTGCGGGGTGGTTATGACCCAAGATCATTGGCCCCCATGAACCAACATAATCAATATAGGCATTGTCATCTACATCATAGATACGCGCGCCTTCGGCACGTTGAATAAAGAGTGGGCTACCACCCACGCCATTGAATGCGCGCACTGGTGAGTTAACGCCACCAGGAATAATTGCTTGAGCTTGCGTGAAAAGTTGGCTTGATTTAGACATCTGCAATCCTTTTATCTACTGTCAGAGACGACATATATAAGAAATAGTAAAAAATAGTAAGAAATATTTTAGGGCGTTATTATACCTGTTAAGTGGTGTAAACGTAGTTTTTTTACATTTTTAGCGGCTCGCAGCTAACTTGTCTTTGTTTTCATCGGCAGAATCGTTAAAATAGCGCTTTATTTTTATGCTTCTTCACGACACAAGGCCGACATGTTTAAGATTATTAAACCACGTTACATCGTATTATTAGCGCTCGCTATATTATTGGGTTATGGTTTTTATTACCTGAAAAGCATGGAGTCAGTAGCAAAAATAGTCATGAAAGATGATGAAATTGCACGGTTAAATACTGGTTTAGCAGAAACGACTAAAATGAAAGCCCAGATCGAAGCTGAACTGCAAACCAGCGAAATAGTGGTGGAACAGTTAACTGAGCAGCAGCGTATTTTATTTAATGAAAATGCCGAACTAAAACGCCAGTTGGTTTTTTATCAACGTATCATTGCGCCAGAAGACGTCATTAATGGTGTTAAATTAGAAAGCCTGACATTCATTCCGGAAGTGAGTGAAAACTATTATTTTATGCAGTTAGTATTAATGCAGGTGCAAAAGAACAAACGTCATATTAAAGCCACTGCGGATTTAGTTTTCTATGGTAGCCTAGCAGGAGAACCTGCAGAGTATACTTGGAATGAGTTAGTTGATGACACACAGCAACAACTCAAGTTTTCATTCCGCTATTTCCAAACGATAGAAGCATCGATAAAATTCCCACTGGGTTTTGTGCCGGAACGGGTGCTCTTCATTGGTAAGATAAAGGGTAATCGTTGGAATTCGGGCATCAACTTAAAACAGAATTTTGACTGGAGTGCAGTATTGCAAAACAGTGACTCGATCTTTGGGTAATTTCCTGCCCTTAGTGCTACTAACGTTGAATGCTGATAAACGATAGTTGACTGAATTAGTCAGGTATTAGATAATTGAATGTATAAAACGAGATTAAGTGAGATCAGATATGGAACTATTTACAGACGTTGGTGCAACTCAGACTAACAATAACGAAGTTGTTGAACAAGCTGTTACATCTGTTGCTGTGGAAGCAAGTGCAGATGATATGGTATTACCCATTCATTTTAGTGATGCGGCGGCAGCAAGAGTGAAAGAATTGATCACTGAAGAAGAAAACCTGGCGCTGAAATTACGCGTGTATGTGACTGGTGGCGGTTGTTCTGGTTTCTCTTATGGTTTTACTTTTGATGAAAAAATTAATTTTGGTGATACTGTTATCGAAAAAAACGGCGTGACTATGGTTGTTGATTCAATGAGTTTACAATATTTAGTTGATGGCACGGTTGATTACATTGATGGCTTAGAAGGTTCACGCTTCTTGGTAAACAACCCGAACGCAACAACAACATGTGGTTGTGGTTCAAGCTTCTCAATCTAAGCGCTGGCTTAGTTAAACATTACGATGATCCGTACTTAACCGTCGTTAAGTACGGCATTTTATATTATTTTTGTAAACAGCCGTTATTCCCCTCATATTTTGTTATCCCGCCTTAGATTATAAAACTCAGATTATAAAAAAGTTAGTGCTTATAGCTTATTTTTCAATGTTTGTGACTGGTCGTCTTATTTTTTTATTGTGAGCATTTATCTCTGGTTAAATATATTGCATTATAGATATTCAATTGTGTTCAAAGGAATGATAATGAATAACTTTACAGCGCAGGTTATTGTTAAGAAGCCATTATTTCAAGCATCAGTGCTCGCCGCCGCATTTGTATTATGGATGGCAAGTGGCACCGGTGGCGAGCGTGCTGAACAGGCTGATGGCACGACCAGCAATACAGCCAATGTCATTGTCGAAAAACCCATTCCACAAGTGCGAACCGAACTATTTGAGGCGCAGTTAGTTGCTCGTTCAATTTCTCTTTATGGCCGCACGGCAGCCGATCGTGAAACCAACCTCGGTGCTGAGATAGCAGGCCGAGTTTCGGAAGTGCTCGCCAAGCGCGGCAGTTTTGTTAATAAAGGTGACATCATAGTGCGCATGGAAAAAAACGACCTGCCGCAGTTATTGTTACGTGCTAAGACCTTATATAAACAACGTGAAATTGAATATGAAGGCGCGAAAAAGCTAGCTGCACAAGGTTTTCAAGGTAAAGCCCGGTTAGCTGAAGCGGCAACCGCATTAACGGATGCATCAACTAATGTCTTCACCATTAAACTACAGTTAGACAAAACCGTCATCATTGCGCCTATTTCCGGTATTTTGAATGAACGCCATGTGGAAGTTGGCGACTATTTAGCGAAAGGTAATCCGATTGCCACGATCGCGGATATTAATCCATTGATCATCAAAGCGGATGTGACTGAGCGGGATGTTAGTAAAGTGAAATTGCAACAAGTCGCCAAAGTACGCTTAGTCAGTGGCGAAGAAATTGAAGGTAAAGTACGCTATATTTCTCGGGTCGCTAACGCGGCAACCAATACTTTCCGTATTGAAGTTGCGATTGATAATGCCGATTTAAGTTTGTCGGCTGGTGGCAGTGCCGAGCTGTCATTACCATTACGTCAAGAGTGGGCGGTGAAGTTATCACCATCAACACTCGCCTTGGATGAAAAGGGCGTTATTGGAGTGAAAACTGTCGTTGATAAACATGTGGTATTTATTCCCATTGATATTCTTAAAGCGGATGCCCAGGGTTCTTGGTTAACGGGGTTAGGTAAGCATCCTGAAGTGATCACTGTCGGCCAAGGTTTTGTTCGCGCGGGTGACAGAGTCGATACCGTATTAACGAGGACGAAATAATGAACGGTATTATTTCTGCTGCGTTAAGTCATCGCCGCACCGTTATCATGCTGCTTCTGCTTATTTTAATTTCGGGCAGTGTGACTTATCTTAATATTCCCAAAGAAGCGGAACCGGATGTGCCGATCCCGTTTATTTATGTGTCGGTTAATCACCATGGAATTTCCCCAGAAGATGGTGAACGGGCGTTATTACGGCCGTTAGAGCAAGAGCTTCGCGGTATTGATGGTCTCAAAGAAATGGTCTCGACAGCCAGTGAAGGTCATGCGTCAATCCAGCTGGAATTTCATGCCGGTATTGACAGTAATATTGCCTTAGCCAGTGTCCGCGAAAAAGTCAGCCTAGCTAAAGCCCAATTACCGGATGATTCGGAAGAGCCGGTGGTCAAAGAGATCAGCATGGCAACGCAGAAACCCGCGCTGACGGTTATTTTGTCGGGTGATGTTTCAGAACGCGCATTAATCACGGTATCACGCGACTTAAAACAAAAAATCGAAGCACTGACTGAAGTACTGGAAGTCAGCGTGGGTGGCGATCGTGAAGACATGATTGAGATCTTAGTCGACCCATTATTAATGGAAAGCTATAACCTCGATCAGAGTGATATTTATAATCTTATTTCGCGTAATAACTTGTTGGTTGCAGCGGGTACGCTAGACAGTGGTCAAGGCCGTTTTCCAGTGAAAGTACCGTCGGTATTTGAATCGTTAAAAGACGTACTTGATTTACCGGTCAAAGTCGACGGCACGCGTGTTATTACCTTTGGTGATGTGGCTGAAGTACGTCGCTCCTACAAAGATCCCGTGTCGTTTGCCCGTATTGATGGTCAAGCCGCGGTATCACTGGAAGTGAAAAAACGACCGGGTGAAAACATCATCGAAACGGTTGATAAGGTTAAAGCCTTAGTCAATCAAGAAAGTGCCTATTGGCAGGGGGTGATTAAAGTTGATTTTACTGCCGATAGTTCTGAAGATGTGAAAGATATGCTCAACGATCTGCAAAACAACGTCATGTCAGCGGTAATACTGGTGGTTATCGTGATTATCGGTAGTCTCGGCGCTCGTAGCGCATTTCTGGTGGGTATTGCTATCCCAGGTTCATTCTTAGCCGGTATTTTGATGCTGGCTTTATGGGGTTATACTATTAACACGGTTGTGCTATTTGCTTTGATTATGGCGGTTGGCATGCTGGTGGATGGTGCGATTGTGGTGACCGAGTTTGCTGATCGTGAAATGAACGAAGGCCGCAGTAATAAAGAAGCTTATGAACGTGCGGCGAAACGTATGGCTTGGCCGATTATTGCCTCTACGGCCACCACATTAGCGGCGTTTGCACCGTTATTGTTCTGGCCAGGCATGATGGGTGAGTTCATGAAATTCTTACCGTTAACCTTAATTACTACACTGAGCGCCTCTTTGGTCATGGCATTAATTTTCGTGCCAACCTTAGGTGGACTTATCGGGCGTCGCCGTAACCTATCCGCATTAGAGCAGAAACAAACAGAACTGGCAGAAAATGGCGATGTCACTCAAATGCCGGGCCTGACGGGTTGGTATATTAAAGTGCTTAACGGCGCGATTAAAAAACCCTGGTGGTGTTTAGGGGCTGCGCTGTTATTTTCTTTTGCCGTGATCAAAGCATACGGCGTTTATGGCCAAGGTTCGGAGTTTTTTCCTAATGTAGAACCGCCCGGTTTTAATATTATTGTGCGCTCGCAAGGTGATTTATCTATCTACGAGCAAGACACGTTAATGCAGCAAGTCGAAGCCAAATTACTGGGCATGCCAGAGATTGAAACCTTGTATGCACGGACTGGTAAGAATAATAAAAATGGCGAACAGATAGGTACATTGCGAGTTAACTTAGTGGATTGGCAGCAACGCCGTAAAGCCGACGAGATCATTACTGATATTTTAGTGAGAACATCGACATTAGCTGGCATCGAAATCGAAGCCCGGAAAGATGAGAGTGGTCCACCGCAAGGCAAAGATTTACAGCTGGAATTAAGCTCGCGATATCCGGAGTTATTAGAGCCAGCACTGGCCACTATTCGAGACTTTGTGGCGACGCAGGGCATCTTTACCAATGTCAGTGATAATGGCGCAAAACCGGGTATTGAATGGCAGATTAAAGTTGATCGCGGTATTGCCGCTCGTTACGGTGCTGATGCCTTGTTAGTGGGTAATAATGTCCAGTTTGTGACTACCGGTTTACGTCTTGGTGGTTATCGCGCTGATGATGTTGATGACGAGATGGATATTCGCGTACGTTTCTCTGAGCAATACCGTCATATCAGCCGGCTAGAAGACTTGCGTTTAAAAACGACAGCAGGGCAAGTTCCATTAAGTGTTTTTTCAACCCTGACCGCAGAGCATAAAAAAGACTCGGTGCGTAAAGTTGATGGTCGCCAAGCGTTAAAAATTGAAGCAGATCTATTACCGGGTTATAACTTAAATGAACAACTGCCTAAGTTAATGGCATTAATGAAAGGTTTAGAGCTGGATCCGCGTGTGACAATACGCTTACGTGGTCAAGATGAAAACCAGAAAGAATCGGCTGAGTTTTTGAAAAATGCGCTATTAATTGCATTAGCGGTAATGGCGATCATTTTGGTGACGCAGTTTAACTCTTTCTATCAAGCATTTTTGATTTTAACGGCGGTGATCTTCTCTACGGTCGGGGTATTCCTCGGTTTGATGATAGTACAAGAACCGTTTGGTATCGTCATGTCAGGCATTGGCGTGATCTCGTTAGCCGGTATTGTGGTGAATAATAATATCGTGTTAATTGATACTTACAATGTCCTTAAGCAAGAAGGACTGACTGCGGTGGAAGCGGTATTACGCACCGGGGCGCAACGTTTACGGCCGGTGATGCTGACGACTGTGACGACCATCTTAGGCTTGATGCCAATGGTATTGCAGATGAATATCGATATTGTTGAGCGCACCACCACATTTGGCGCACCATCAACACAGTGGTGGTCACAATTGGCCACCGCGGTGGCGGGTGGATTAACCTTTGCGACGGTACTGACCTTAGTATTAACGCCCTGTATGTTGGTATTGGGCGATCGAATCAGTCAACGTTGGAATAAAGGCAAAGCCGTGGTAAAGGTGAACGCTGTTGACTGTGATGCAATGATGTACTTTGATGATGAGCAGCATGTCGCTTATTCTTCAGAAAAACAGCGTTCTGAAACTATTAGCTTGGGTATAGACCTCGATTAACGACTGAATTCCCAGTTCAGTCTGGTTATTCGCAAATGATAAAACACCGGTACTCAGTGAGTACCGGTGTTTTTTATAACATCGAAAAGTGTAATTTAAACGCTAGTATTATTTAATCTTGCAAGCACGCCAAACTAATAATAACCACGACAACATCAGACCGCTGCCACCGAAGGGCGTGATGTTGCTTAACCATTTTTCACCAGTTAATGCATAAAGTATCAAAGAGCCACTGAAAGTAATAATACTCACCAATTGTAGACCTGCGACCCAGTTAAAACGTCCTTCAGCAAATTTATTATCTAATAAAGCCAAAAACAACACACTTAACGTATGAATAAATAAGTAGTCTCGCGCCGTCGCAAAGTTAGCAACCCCGTTATGTAATACCAGCTGGGAATGCCATAAATGTGCACCTAACGTGCCCACGAGAATATTGGTAAACATTAAAATGGAACAGATGATCAGGAAATACTTGAGTTTGTTGTGCTGCATGGTGTGGTTACCTTACCTTTAATAACTAGAAATAAATCAGTCGAAAGACTTAGTTTGTTGTAATACTTCATAAAGTTGTCATTTATCTTACATTTTTTGTTCATATTTATCACACATCTTTGTCATATTTCACCTTTAGTATTGATTCCAATTAAAGCAACTACTCAACTACTTAACTACTTATTTTTTATATTTGTTAACACAATGGAATCTAAAATGAAAAAATCACTACTTGCACTGGTATTACCAAGTCTATTCGCCTCAACGGTTGGCGCGGTTGAAGTTTATAATGATGATAACCAATCTGTTAACGTATATGGCCGTGCTTATGCAGGACATGACTTTAGCGGTGAAGATAAAAATGCTAACTATGGTAATGATACTTACATTCGTATTGGCGCCAAATTAAAATCAGACATCTCTGAGTCACTATCGGTATTTGCTCGTTATGAACTACAGTGGGATCTCGCTGACGGTGAGAAACAAGACAAAACCAAAACCCGTTTAGCGTATGTTGGTCTTGACAGTGATGTTGGCGCATTCAGCTTTGGCCGTCAATATGGTGCGGTTTCTTTAGTGTCAGACATTACTGATACAGCTTATACCAATGCATACGGTGGCAATCTTGGGGTAGGTAAAGACCACGATGGCACTGGTCGTGATAACAGCTTATTAAAATACAGCAACAAATTTGGCGCTTTGCAGCTCGATGCTTCATACCGTCTTGACGATGCCCAAAGTGATGCAGAAAGTGATGCAGCTTATGGTTTAGCAGCGGCATATGAGCTTGATTTTTGTTTAACACTAGCGGCTGGTTTTAATGGCAGTTCACCGACTGATGACTATGATGCATCAATTTTCTTACTTGGTGCGAGTTACAAAACAGGTCCGGTGAAAGTGGCGGCAACATTTGCACAAGGTTCAGAGTTTGCAGCTCAAAATACCGACCACACGGCCTATGAATTAACAGTAGAATACAAGATCAGCAAGCAACTACGTGCACAAGTATTGTATAGCGCCCAAGAACTTGAAGACAACACAACATCAGTAACAACAGACAAAGTTGATGAGTTAGTATTTGGTGTGCGTTATGACTTTAACAAGAGCCTACGGTCGGTTGCAGAATACCGCATCAACGGTGTTGACGGTATGGATGACGATTTCCACCTCGCGGCACGTTACAGCTTTTAATTGTTAGATTAGTTATCGCGGCGTTAAATTAGCGTCGAAAAATGAATATAATTGAATGTGTAAAAGTGGTTAATCTTCGGGTTAACCGCTTTTTTGTATGCAGTTATCTATCTACTTCATATTCAAACCGTAACCTAGTTGTGTATCGCTTGAAAACAGTTGATAATGACTCGAAATTTCTCGTCGGGCATTTGATTTAGCCTCTTAGCTTAACAAGTCGGATAAATACAATGCAGCAATTAGACCTTAGAACCTTCATTTGTCCTTTACCATTGATAAAAGTAAAACTATGGTTAAAGCAAGTTGAGCTCGGCACCGACACTATCGTATTACTGACCGATCCTGGTTCTCGTCAAGATATACCTAAATTTTTAATCAGTCTTGGTCAAGCAGTTGTTGAATTAGAAAATAGTCCATTAATGTTACGTATTAAGGTCACTAAGCTAACGCAGCACTTATCTCTCACCCAGCTAAAAACTCAATCTTAAGGCAATCACAATTTATGATCTCTGTCGTATCTCGTTGGTATCAGGAACGTTTTTCTGACCCACATGCAGTCACTTTATTCTTACTATTAGTATTCGGCTTTTCGGTTATTTATTTCGCTGGTAGCCTAATTACACCGTTCTTAGTGGCTATCGTATTGGCTTATTTACTGGATTGGCCATTAATACGACTAATGCGTTTAGGGTTGTCTAGAACCTGGGCAACAGTGATTATTTTACTGCTGTTTGTCACCATGATGGTGATGCTGACGTTAGGGTTAATACCGACCGTCTGGCATCAAGGGGTAACACTGGTTAAAGCAATGCCTACTATGCTTAAGCAAGGTCAAGAATTCTTGCTGATGTTACCACAAGAAAACCCGGATATTTTTAATGCCGAGTTGATTAAAACAGCCTCGCTGGCAGTGCAAGATCATGTGGTTAAGTCTGGTGAGATGATATTAAGTGCTTCTTTTTCGTCTTTATTTGATATTGCTGCGATCCTGATTTATTCAATTTTAGTGCCGTTATTAGTGTTTTTTATGCTGAAAGACAAGACTATTCTGGTCAAAGCCTTAGTGAGTATTTTGCCGCAGAATCGTCGTCTGGCGATGGAAGTATGGACCGAAATGAATGGTCAAATTGCCAATTATATTCGCGGTAAAGTATTTGAAATTATCATTGTTGGTTTTTGTACTTGGTTAGTGTTCTTCTTTACTGATTTACAATATGCAGCACTGCTGGCGGTATTGGTGGGTTTCTCGGTATTAATTCCTTACATTGGCGCGGCGGCAGTGACTGTCCCTGTGATGGTTGTAGGTTTATTCCAGTGGGGACTAACGCCAGAATTCACTTATATGATGGTGGCTTACGGTATCGTACAAGCACTCGATGGTAATTTATTAGTACCGCTATTATTCTCGGAAGCGGTAAACTTACACCCCGTTGCGATCATTATGTCGGTATTAGTGTTTGGTGGCCTGTGGGGTTTCTGGGGCGTGTTCTTCGCTATCCCATTAGCAACTTTAGTGAAAGCTGTATTGAATGCTTGGCCTAAACGCGGAGATACACCAGTTGACGTTTAATTAAACTGTAATTTCTGTGTTGATTTTTGATTTCATAAAACAGCCTGTGTTTCCTCGTTATTAACGTTCGGTAACTGGGCTGTTTTTTAATTTTTTGCCACTAGCACTCACACCTTAATATATTCTACTCTTAGTATTTACCTCACAATATCGTGGCTTAATACGCGCGTAATCCCACAGATTCCCAACGATTACCTTGCTGGATTGTAACCTAAGTTTGCGCGGCTTCACAAATGAGTGACGTTTGCGTAATTAATGTTTTTGTATTACTGTAACAACGTGTCACATACTTGAGATTTTCTTAAGTAGAAAACTAATAGAAAGGAATTTAACAGTATGCGTTTGTCCATTATAGCAACGGCTATTACTATTTCTACCGCCCTCACCTTAGTGGGCTGTGATAGTGATTCTGATTTTAATAAGATCGAAGCAAGAACGGCCAAAATTAGCTATAACCCACTAGTGGGTAATGTTTCAACGCCGAATAATTTATTGTTTAGTGGCAGCCTTGATGGCACGATTAACTTACCTGACGAAGCCGGTATTACTGAAGTTAAAGACTATCAAAATATTAGCTTAGTGCAGGGCGCATTGGACGGCTGGCAGTTATCTGTACCGTTTAGTATTCCACTTGTATATGGCGACAAAAATGCCAGTTATCATGCGATTAATGATATTAAATTAGACGTGAACAGCATGGCTGAAGGCGTGCTGATATATAAAGTTAACGCGAGTGGATTCGCCGGTAATTGTGGTGGTGTTCCCGCTGGAGTAACCTGCAATATTGAAGGGAAATTACTCTTTGATACCGACTATACCGCGACATTTTCAAACGGAGCTATCGTAGTCACACCACTAAAACCGTTCTCGCCAGCAACATCTTATATGGTAGTGGTTACCGATCAACTTAAAGATGTGCAAGGGCGCACAGTAGCGACCAGTGCTGGCTATCAGCTATTAAGTTCTCCAATCACTGTTGATGATAGTGCTACAGTGATTGGCTTAAAAACACTGACTAAAATTAATCATGACTTGCTTGTTGGCGAAGGCATGACTGATACGCCGATTTACTCTGCGGTGTTTACCACGCAATCGGTTGGTAACGTGTTGACTAAGTTGAAGGAAATTTATGATGAATTGGCGACTGTCGATGGCACACTAAAAATGGAAGCATTGTTCGATACTGGCGCTACCGCGGAAAATATTGCTGACGTTTACTTAGGTGACAGTACCGACAGTTTTAAAGCTGCGAAGTATTATAAGACAACCATCAATGCACCTTATTATCTGTCTGATCTTGCTCCCTTAGTCCAGACTGCGGCAGATATGAATCGCTGGGCACAAGCGAAATCCGATAGTCCAATTGCAATATTACAGTTACTCAAATCAAACGCAGACTTTGCTAGTCAAGTTAGTCCAACCAGCTTCTGGGCTCAAGCGGGACAAGCGATAGCAACGGACCCTGATATAAATCCAGACTTTGATTTAGTCGATTTTGTTGCTGCTCTTGCTGCTGCTGCAGCTCCTGGTGGCGATCCTGATTTGGCCCTTGGAATGCTAGAAAAGTCCGGTTTAACGGGTTTAACTTATCAGGATGGTGGTGAAAAAAAGGTGGATCTAGCGCGACATCTCACGGCGTATAACGCGATTCCCGCAGCCTTAAGTACAGCAACCTTAGAGGTAGATGTGTATTTACCTGATGAAGGCTTAACAGGCTTAACTATGCCTGCAGATGGCTGGCCTGTGGTAATTTTCCAACATGGTATTACGACATTAAAAGAAACTGCAGCTGCAATAGCGCCGAGTTACGCTGCGGCAGGTTTTGCAGTAGTGGCGATTGATTTACCTTATCATGGCAGTCGTGGTTTATTAAAGAATGGTGATGGTGTCTATGGACTGAGTGCCAGTGACAGCTTTAAATCCGCAGCACCTTATGCAAATGCGGACGCACAAGTGTTTGCTAACTTGGGCAGCTTCTTGAGTATCCGTGAAAACTTACGTCAAGCCACTGCAGATTTATTTGCTTTACGGGCAACGTTACAAGCAGCTACTGCACCTAGCCAGCTTGATGGTTCTAAGGTTCACTTTGCTGGTCAGTCGTTAGGTTCGATTGTGGGTGTTCCGTTCACTGCATTAGCAGGTGTTAATGGTACTTATGCCTTAAAAAGTTCAGCGTTAAACGTACCAGGTGCGGGTTTAGCGGGAATATTCCAATATTCACCAAGCTTTGGTCCTTTGGTAGAAGCAGGGTTGAAAACTAATGCAGGTTATGTTGGACTCATCGCTGCAGGGTTAGGTTTTAAAGATACAGACAGTAGTACAGCATTAGAAAAATTTGCCGCTTATGAAATTGCTGAGCCAGTGGCTGCAAAGCAGGCGATCGATGTGAACTACCCGGCTTTTGCTGAGGTTTTTGGTTCGATAGCACAGACTGTTGTTGATGGTACTGACCCGTTAAGTTATGCCACACTTGGTGCTTTTACTGTTCCAACCATATTACATGAAGTAGTGGGTGACGGCAGTGAAGGTTCGGGCGATCAAACCATTCCAAATACCGTCGCTAATAAACCGTTAGTGGGGACTGAGGCATTAATCGCCACACTTGGATTAGAAGGTACAGATACCACTGCAGTGGGCAGTTATGCAGTACGCTTTAATCAAGGTAGTCATGGCTCTTTGATTAGTCCTGCAGCAAGCATGGATGTGACGGTGGAGATGCAAACTCAGTTAGTCAGTTATGCCGTTACAGCCTCTGCTGGTCCCGCAACTGTAGTTATTGGTAATAACACCGTGATTGCACCTGTGATGTAATCTTATTGGTGAGGCGGTATTTAAGATATGACAAAAATGCCAGCTGTCACTTTTAAGATTATGGATAAATGAATAGGCTGTTTATCCGCGAGTCACGTAGGCGCTAATTATGACTGTGAGGTCATGATTAGCGCCTTTTTTTTATTCAACCAGTAATGTGTCGGTTTTAGCCGCGCACACAAAATCATTCTTATGTAAGCCTTTAATACTGTGCGACCACCAGGTGATCGTTACTTTGCCCCATTCTGTTAATAGTGCAGGGTGATGGCCTTCAACTTCTGCCATATCCGCCACTCGATTGGTAAATGCGATCGCTTGTTTAAAGTTTTTAAACTTAAACTCGCGTTCTAATTGCATGATGTGGTCACGTACTTCCACCGTCCAATCTGGGATTTGATTCACTAATACGGCTAATTCAGCATCGCTGACTTGTGGGGCATCGGCGCGACATGCTTGGCAACTTTGTAAATTTAATTCTGTCATGATGATTACTCTTTTCTATTATTATTAAAATAAAAGGGTTAAATACAGGTTCTGTCTAACAAGCTGCATCTTCTTTTGGTGCATAAGCCGATGGTTTCATGCCTAATTTTTTGGCTTCTTTAATTAAGCTAATTAAATCTAGCTTAATTAACTGTTGTAAGTCGGATAGCTGGTTAATTACAAAGTAATTCTTTTGTAACTCATCAATACGGTAATGAGTGCGAAATGCTTCTATCACTTGCAGTGGCTGGCGATTGGGAATATCGCTGTCTAAGCTGTAGCAGGTTTCTTGTTTCGACGACAGAATACCACCACCAAAGATCTTCAAACCTTGCTGACTTTGCATTAAACCAAACTCAATAGTGAACCAGTATAAACGTGCCAGCATAGGACGATCGGCTTTGTCGGCCTTTAACCCCAATACACCGTAATGCTGAGAAAAATCTGCGTAAGCCTGATTGGTCAGCAGTGGGCAGTGACCAAACAATTCATGAAAAATATCCGGCTCTTGAATGTAGTCTATGTCTGCTTTGGTGCGAATGAAAGTAGCTGCCGGAAAACGTTTGGTCGCCAGCAATTCAAAAAATCGTTCAAAACCAATTAAAGCAGGCACGTTCTCGACTTGCCAACCGGTTAATTTTTTTAATTTACGATTGATATCCGGCAGCTGCGGAATACGGTCGGCGCCCATTTGTAGCAGTTCGATACCGGCAATAAATTCATCACAAGCACGGCCTTTAATAATCTCGGTTTGACGGTTGTAGAGTGTCGCCCAAGTATTGTGTTCCTCATCGCTATAATTGATGTACCCGTGTTGGTCTGGCTGGTGTGAAACATATTTTGGTGTCGGGTCAATTGCTAAAGATGAGTTCATTATTATTTCCTACCGCTGTGTTATTCAATTGATATTTAGATTAACCTTAATTCGATGTACATTACAGATTCAGGAAAATGATAAATAAACCAGTACAGTTATAGGAATCTGTTACTGTACTGGTGAGTAATTGTATAAACTGTACTGGTTTATGCCGTATCAACTATGTAATGCGTCAAAATAACGTTTCAACATGAAATTATAAAAGTAGCCAACATCAATGACGAGAGTAATGACTAAAGTATTGTTATATCAGCAAATAGCTGACGATCTACGCGACCTTATAACTCAGGGGGTGTATTTACCGGGTGATAAATTACCCTCGCTTAGAACCTTGTCGGTAAAGCGCAAAGTAAGCATTGCCACAATTCAAAGAGCGGTTGAAGAACTTGAGATCGTCGGCCTTATTGAAGCACGACCAAAATCGGGTTTTTACGTGTGTTTTAATACCCGTACTGACGTGGCGATTGAGCTGCCGAGTATCGCCATGAAACCCAAGTCGGTGAAGATCCACGAATTGGCCAGTCAGATATTTCATCAGTGCGGTGAGCCGGATATTGTTAATATGGGTACCTCGTATCCGTCGAGTGATTTTATGCCGACGCCGGCATTACAAAAAATAGCCAATCAAGTGATTAAACATCACATGGCGGATATTGTCGAAGTGCAGTTTTCTGCCGGTAATGCGGTATTACGTGATGCATTAGCTAAGCGTATGAATGAATCGGGTTGTCAGGTGTCATCAGATGATGTCATTGTTACCAATGGTTGTTTAGAGGCACTGTCGGTGTGTTTACGTGCGGTAGCAAAACCAGGCGCGACCATTGCTTTGGAGTCGCCGGGATTTGTTGGTTCATTGCAATTAATTGAATCATTAGGCTATAAAGCGCTGGAGATACCTTGCCATCCGGTCACTGGCATGAGCCTCGAAGCTTTGGAGTTAGCGTTAGAGCAGTGGCAGATATCGGCGGTATTAGTGGTACCGAGTTACAGCAATCCATTGGGCTCGTGTATGCCGGAAGTAAACCGTAAACAGCTGGTGGCGTTATTATCGGCTAACGATATCCCGTTAATCGAAGATGACTTGTTAGGTGATTTATCGTTTGATGGCTCACGTTTAAAACCCTGCAAGGCATTCGATAAAAAAGGCATGGTGCTGTATTGCTCGTCGGTATCGAAAACCATCGCCTCTGGATTACGGGTCGGCTGGATCGCGCCCGGTGCGTACTACAAAGAAGTTTCTTATTTTAAAACCTTTACCAATATCAGCGCACCGCAATTTTCGCAGATTGTCGTGGCGCAGTTTTATAACAGTGGTAAGTATGAGCGCCATGTTCGCCAATTGACGGCGAAAATCGCCAAACAGCTATATCAAATCCAATCCTTTATTCACCAATATTTCCCCGAAGGCACGCAGGTATCTAATCCGCAAGGCGGCTGTATTCTGTGGGTAGTATTACCTAAGGGGATAGATGGACACCAACTGCACCTTAAAGCGATTGAGATGGGCATTGGGATTATTCCGGGGCAACTCAGCAGTGCCACGAATAAGTTTGACCACTGTATCCGTATTAACTGTGCTTGCGACCCTAAGATTGATATGCAGGGCAGTATTAAAACACTGGCAGATATCGCCCATGCAATTTTGGGTAAATAGCTGTAGATATCTTAGGTAAATAGCGGCGGCTAAATTTCTCACCTCGCCATGACTAATATCAATTTTTATTGGCGGGTAGGGCGGTATAATCCCGCCTCCAGATCTATCCCATTCTTAAGTGATGCTTTTCTTGTCGTGTTTAGATGGTCTCTTTATGAGTGAAAATTATGAGTCAAAAACCTAATCTATCTACTGCTATGACTAATTTAATTACAGAAGTGCGCGGCGTGTTTCCGTTCTACGCACCGGAATCGAGTATTTGTGGTGATTCGTGTGAAGGTTGTCCGAAGAAGTTATTAGAATTAGTTGATTCTGAACTTTGTTATTGGGAAGACCAAGTTAAGCAGGGTACTGCGCCGACTTTTGATGAATTAAACCGCGTTGGTAAATTGTGTAAAAATGTTCGACGTGGTTTAAAGCGTAATGGCTTGGTTAATTAGACCTTTTTAATAATATATATAGTGGAAAATTGATGTTTACATTGAGATCCAGACGATAATTTATTATATTAATTCTTATTCGCATTTGTGGTTTTTTATAATGACGCCATACGTTTCGCTTGTACGCATAAAAATTTTAACTCATGAATAATATTATTTTATTGAGTTTATTTATCATTCATTATTTTGCGTTACGTAAAATATCGCCGAACGGTTTAGATCGTCATTCACTCATGTTTAGATTATTTTTATCTTACCTTCTTGTCGTGATTATTTTAAACGTAACATACACTTACTCTCTAATATTCGGCGTGATAGTTATATTTGATATATTGGCGATAGCGGTATTTTATTTTGGTTCGCTGAATTTAGAAAAATACAAAAAAGATGTATTTTATAGCTTGAAAATAGCGCCATTAATGGCATTGTTTCATCCTATCCAGGTATACGTATTTAATTGGGCTGGGGTCTAGAACCCCCCTTGTCTTAGCTTTTAATCTTATCTGTATTTTATATCTCGGTATCTCGAAATTAAAATAAAGCATTGAAATCTAATGAGGTATACAGCATTATTCCAATAATTCTCATTCGCGTTGTTTGCGGGTGACATAGTGAGGTTAAAAATGGTAAAGGCCATCAAGTTGATGCTTTGTGATTTTGAAAATAAATTAGCAGAATCTGAAAATGGGCAACAAGAAATTGAACAGCTGGTGATCCAAATGGAAATGTATATTAAGAAGGCCAAAGAACTGCAGTGGCAGAGCTAATTGGGCTACACATTAAGACGTGAAGCACCACTGCGTGTTACGAATTTTATGTAAGAAGTTCATCATCTGCTAACGGGGGTCTAGAACCCCTTTGCCCCCAGTGGGGAAAGAGGCTAATAATCAGCAATCTAGGCTACATCAAAAGAAAAATAATGGCGGCAGAATGGCGACATGTTAACGCCGTTTTAAGCGAAAAATAATGGTTGTCTATAATCGCGAAGCGATGGCCAACTGTTATTTTGCCGACTTGAAAACACTTGTTAGCTTTATTCTTTAACGGTCGAATCAAAATCAGATTTTCCATTCATTGCATCGGAGAAAGTTACTGAAATTCGATCTTTGTTTGATTTTCGATCTAATGCACTCATTCTAGAGTCATATACGGTTTTACATTTAGAGTCTCTTTGTAGCTCTCTATTGGACATCTCTTCAACCGAGTACCAAAGCCACTGAGAATTACCTTTAAATACATAATCAGCTAATCGCTGACATAGCTCCCAATCATCCCAAGATGCAGCTCTTTCAGCAGGTGGAAGTTTTACACAGCCATTTATAAATGCAGATATTAATATTACTTGTAAGATTCGCTTCATATAAACCCCATGGATAAAGCTAACATTTATATAGCAGGACGTCTCGCTCCCTCAAATCTGTTCACTTTAGTCAACAGCAACGAATTAAATGAAAAATAAAATAAAATTACAATCTGACATTAAAACCGATTCAGAGAAAGTGTGCTGTCCTGTTATTTATTTTTTAAGTCCTGTTAATTATTAACAATGACAAATATACGGCTGATTCTATTAGCATTTTAATTTAGAGCAAGGAAAAAAAAGACTATTTCCTGACAAACTGTGACTCAACGGAGAAATAAACAAATAACACTGTATAAAACCATAGTTTTTGATTAAAAATGGCGGCGTAAAATAGGTAAAATAGGTAAAATAGGTAAAATAGGTAAAATAGGTAAAATAGGTAGAATAGGTGAAATATGTAGAATAAGTAGCTGATTGGATAATAACGTCAAGATAGGTAATTAAAATATGGTTGTATATACAGTGGTCAACTGAGTTTCAACTCCCCCCGGCTCTAATCATTTTTTTACAACGAAAAAAGCCAACAACCTTGAATAATTAAATACTCAAATGTCATTGGCTTTGTATTGTTATTCTTCTAATTTATAAAAACTAATTAACCGCTTATTTAGCTGCTAAATAATCCAATACTACTTGGTGATGTTCTTTAGTCTTAAACTTGCTGTATTCGCCTTCTAACGGCACTGCTTTAAGCGATGCTGAAGTGAATACGTGTTCAATAGTACCGAGTTCATCGATTAAGAAAGACAGACGGTGGATACCATCAAATTCCTTACCCATGAATTTTTTAAGGCCCCAGACGCCGAATCCGTCTGCGACTGCATGGTCAGGGTCTGACAGTAGGCTAAAGTTTAATTCATCACGGTCGCTGAATTTAGTTAGGCGCTCAACTTCATCTGGGCTGATGCCAACTACGACTACATTTAACTCAGTTAATGCTGTGATATTATCACGTAGTTTTTGCGCTTGTGTTGTACAACCCGGCGTCATTGCTTTTGGGTAGAAATAAGCTAAGACTTTTTTGCCTGCGAATGAATCAAGAGAAATGCTTTCATTATGTTGATTGAGCAGAGTAAACGATGGTGCTTTATCACCAGACTTTAAAGTTTGCATGAATATGAGTCCTAACTATTAACAGATTATGAATAAATCGTATGAGACTATTGTGCGGGAGTTTTTCCATCTCGACAAGGACTATTACGAATAGGCATTAATGGACTCAGCACATGGATAAAACATGAGTAAAATGTTGATAAACAGTGATAAATAGTATTTAAGGAGAGCACAGTGCAAACATTGACTAACTTGTGGACCCTACTGAATCGCTTGAACAGATTTAGTTTCAAGGTCAATGCCGACAATGACTCTGTCACCGGTTGGCGGGGTGAAGGACAGGGCTTAATTAAACGCCGTGCCAGTACTTATGATATGAAAACGGACGAACCTGGATCCGGCGCGATTATCGAAACTATCGAGCGTGGCGATTATTACGTGACAGCAGATCGTAAAGTGTCGATGCATAACCAATATTTGTGGCAGTTCGAAGGCGATTATATTCGTTTAACCCATTTACGCTTTGGTTGGGATAAACCGGTATTTTTGTTTGATATTATTGAAAATGGCCAGGGTGAATTGGTTACGCGTCAATCACATCAATGTGCGGCAGATAATTATGATGCCTCATTTTTATTACACGCCGACAGTCTGGTTATGCAGTGGCGCATCCAGGGGCCTAAGAAGTGTGAAGTCTTAGATTATATTTATTCGGTATATACCCAAGCTACTTCAAGATGCTATATCAGAGACGAGCAGGGATAACAGAACAAGGCGCAATATGTAGATAATGGTTATTCCATTTTCAAATATTGCAACGCGGTGCTGTTATTCCTGCTCGCCTCCCGCAGGGCAAAACGAACGAAGGCATCTTCGGCGTTATGAAGTCTTGATTTAGAATAACTAAATCCTCGACTTCATGCCTTGAATATACGCTTCTTTCGGTTTGCTGATTGTGCATCTTGAAGTCGCTTGGGTATAAGGGGGATTCGCGCGTTCTTTGTTCTTAGGTCTATCGTCAACTATACTTTCTCCTACTTATAAACACTATTTTGCATCGATAACTTTGACGTTAAATACGTTATTTGAGAACGCCATGGAACTGCTAGATTTAATTGGTAATACGCCGTTAATTAATCTGAGCTTTCTGAGCCCACAGCCTGAGCGTATCAGCTTGTTTGCCAAAGCCGAGTGGATGAACCCCGGCGGTTCACTTAAAGACCGCTCGGTAAAACTGATCCTAACGCGCGGTATTGAAGACGGGCTGCTACAACCAGGTAAAATAATTCTCGATTCCAGTAGCGGTAATGCCGGTATTTCTTACAGCATGATTGGCGCAGCGCTCGGCTATGCGGTCAACATCGTGATCCCCGACAATGCCAGCAATGAAAGAAAAATGCGTCTGCGAGCCCATGGTGCGCAGCTGGTCGAGACCGATGCGTTAGAAGGTTACGATCAAGCCATTCGTCATGTGCATGAATTATATGCCAACTCACCAGATAAATACTTCTTTGCTGACCAATACAGTAATCAAGCCAATGTGCTTGCGCATTACCACGGCACCGCTGCAGAGCTCATCGCACAGGTATCAGGGCCCATTACCCATTTTGTCTGTGGTGTTGGCACTGGCGGCTCATTAACGGGCATCGCGAGGCGACTAAAAGCCAAATATCCGGCGGTTGTCATCGTGGGCATTCGCCCCGAGCGTTGGCCGGGTATCGAAGGCCTAAAACCCTTGGGCGAAAAAGAAGATATCTTACCGAAAATTTTTGACGGCTCTTTGGTTGATCGTTGGCTTGATGTGAGCGCGGATGAAGCAAAAAGCATGTGTCTTACTATGGCTCGTCGAGGTTATTTTGTCGGGCAATCGTCGGGGGCGTACCTTGCGGGCAGCTGCAAATTAATGGCGGAATTGTCAGAAGGGGTGGTGACCACTTTAATGTGTGACAGTGGTGAGCGTTATTTCAGTACGGGGCTGTGGCAATCATGACGATTGAAATTAATGATGCGATCAAGTCAGCGATGCTGGATCAGGCAGAATCTTGTTTTCCCAATGAGAGCTGTGGTTTTATTATTGGTTCATACGCAGCTGGCGTGGCTAAGGGCGATTATTATATCCCCTGTGACAATGATTACGGCCACAATCAACAGCGCCGTTTTCTTATTGATCCCATGGCTTATCAACTAGCCGAAGATACGGCTGATGCCAACGGGCAAAGCATCATTAGTATTGTCCATTCTCACCCTGATCATCCCGACCAGCCCTCTGAATTTGACCGGTTGCATGCCTGGCCTGGGCTCAGTTACATCATTATTGCGGTGTTTGCGGGTCGCGTGCGCAGTTATCGGTCGTGGCAATTGAGCGATGATCGCAGTGAATTCCATCAGGAAGTTATTAATCCGGGAGATTAATATGATGACAGTAACGCTAAAAATCCCATCTCCGTTGCGACGTTTTACCGATAATAGCAGTGCCGTAGAGGTTGAAGCTGACAGTGTTGCGACGGCACTTGAACAGCTATTTATACTGTATCCAGATCTGAAATTACAAGTCATGGATGACAGCGGACAGCTGCGTAATTTTGTTAATCTATTTCACGACAAGGTCGATATTCGCCAGCTGCAAGGATTAAATACCCGTTTACACCAAGGCAGTGAACTGCGTATCGTCCCGGCTATCGCGGGTGGTAGTGACAGCCGTTTATCTGCGCTGGAGTTGAGTCGTTATAGCCGCCATATCATGTTGCCCGAAATGGGCATTGCAGGGCAAGAGTCGCTAAAATCTGCCAGTATTTTAATTATTGGCGCGGGTGGATTAGGTTGCCCGTTGGGTTTGTATCTTGCTGCTGCGGGGGTTGGCCATTTAGGTATAGTGGATAATGACGTTGTCGATGAATCTAATTTGCAACGGCAAGTCTTGTATACCATCGATGATATCGGCAAGCCGAAAGTCGATTGTGCCGCGGCACGTCTGCGTCAGCTTAATCCTTATATTAAAATCAGTTGTTATGCTGAGCTACTGACCAGTGCCAATGCGATGCAGTTGATTGAACCTTATGATCTGGTGATTGATGGTACCGATAATTTCCCCACCCGTTATCTGGTGAATGATGCTTGTGTATTGCTGAATAAACCGAATATTTACGGCAGTATTTTTCGCTTCGACGGTCAGGCAACTGTGTTTAACTATCAACAAGGGCCCTGTTATCGTTGTCTTTATCCAACGCCGCCACCGCCAGGGTTAGTGCCTTCTTGCGCCGAAGGTGGTGTGCTTGGGGTATTACCGGCGATTATCGCTTCAATTCAGGCGACCGAAGCGATTAAAATGCTGACCAAAATGGGGGATAGCTTATCTGGTAAGCTGTTGCTATATGATGCGCTGCAAATGGAGTTTGAATATCTGCAGATTGAGAAAAACCCGGATTGCCCGTTATGTGGTAAATATCCGTCGATTCATGCATTGATCGATTATCAGCAATTTTGTGGTATTACAACCAGCAGCGAACCGCGCAGTTATCAGGACATCAGCCCGCAGACGTTGAAACAGTGGTTGGATGTTAAAGAACCCTTCGTTTTAATCGACGTGAGAGAACCTTATGAACGCGAAATTTGTAAGATAATGGAGAGCCAGCATATCCCTATGGCTCAGATCGATGCGCATATGGCGGAGTTCAAACCCGAGCAAGTACTGGTGGTTCACTGTAAGTTAGGGGGGCGCTCTGCGAAAGTGTGTCAACAGTTTACTGCTCAGGGTTATAAGCATGTTTTTAATCTCACTGGTGGTATTTTAGCTTGGGTGGATGCCATCGATAATAAGTTGATTCGTTATTAGTTACAGTCTGTAATAATGCACGCCATTTACAATGAAACTACCTGTCACTTATCATAAATTGAAAAAAATTATAAAACTCCATCATATTGGCACCTCTAAAGTGGTAATCACTCTCTTTGAGGTGTATTTTAATGCTGTTAAATCACTGAATAACAATATATTAATAATGAATAAGTTTGTTTATGTGGTTTTTTGTTTTCAATTAACAGCGTTATAAATGGAGTTTGTAATGAAAAAACATTTCTTGCTAATTGCTGGTAGCTTGATGGCTATCGGGTTTGCTCAGGCAGATGGTATAGCATCAAAAAGCCAATTATCTATGGTCAATAATCAACATCAACATCAACATCCACAGTTATCACAGATGCAGGATGTAACCGAACGTCCCCCAATGACATTGCCTGAACTGACAATCTATCCTCGCCTAGAGCGGTTTACTATGTTGTCGGATGCAGCAATACCAAATATTAATGAAAGTTGTTCCGTAACTGAATTCACCAGCCGAACAGGCCGGAATTTGACCGATTATGTGACTGGGGTTTCTAGCGACTGTATTAATAAACAGTTTTCTGTAACGGGCGCTGATGCTGCCGACATTTTTAATGAAAACAACATGCTCACGATTACAGATTCTTTCCGCTCAGCGAGTCGTCGCTACAAGGGGAATAACAGTGATAACATTCTTAATTTAGCACTGTTTTTAAGAGCCGGTTATTATATCCAGTTTTATCAACGAGATGCTGTAGGTGAGTACTCTAATGCGATCAAACAGTCATCCTTGATCGCATTAGATGAATTTTTCAAAAATGAACATTTTACTGATGTAACAGATGAACACGGTAAAGTGCTTTCTGAAGTATTAATGCTGGTGGACAGTTCCGGTCACAATGCCGATTTTATTGATGTTGTGAACGATATACTGGTGCGTTTTGATAATAGCTGGAATGATTCACGCAATATGAGTGCGGCGATTAACTCGGTATTTACTATCCTATGGCGGGGCCAATGGACAGATGATTTTGCTGAACACCTTGCAAGAGATAATAGTATTGTCGATACCCTCAAAGTGTTTATTGATAAGCAGGACTATCTTATCGGCACCGATCATGAGTATTTAATCAATAATGCGGCTAAAGAGCTGGGGCGCATGCTTAACTATGCACCTTCAGTACAAAATAAGGTAAAACCTTACTTACTTGAATTACTCCGTAATAATAGTATGAGTGGTCGCGGAAGCGGTATCTGGTTAGCCGCTGCAGAAATGGTGGACTATTACAGTAATTGTGAAGAATACAATATCTGTGGTTATAAAAAACAATTGGAGCAACAAGTCCTTCCTATAAGTTATACATGTAGTCCGACAATTCAGATCCGTGCTCAGTCTATGACTCAGGATGAGCTGGAGCAGTCATGTGAACAAATGGCGAAGGAAGAGATTTACTTCCACGCAAAACTTAATACGGGTTATCAGCCAGTGACGGATGATCATAATTCGGCACTGGAAGTGGTGATCTTCAATGATACCGCTAATTATAAACAGTACGCGGGCACTTTTTTTGGGATTAGCACTGATAACGGTGGCATGTATTTGGAAGGTGAGCCTTCTGCTCCTAATAATCAGGCGCGTTTTATTGCCTATGAAGCGGATTGGATCACAGATCGCTTTGAGGTTTGGAACCTTAAGCATGAGTATGTTCATTATCTTGATGGGCGATACAATATCAAAGGTAATTTTAACGATTCAACAAAAGAATCGACTATTTGGTGGATTGAAGGTCTTGCTGAGTATATATCGCACGGTGATGATAATAGTGATGCGATTGAAGTTGGTAGGAATAATAATTATCAACTAAATGATCTATTTATGAATAATTATAAAAGTGGTCAAGAAAGAATTTACCGTGGTGGTTATCTAGCCGTCCGCTATATGTTTGAAAAACATGCTGTGGAAGTTAACAATATTCTTAATGAATTACGTCAAGGTAACTTCAGTAACTACGCCAGTTATATGTTAGCTATGGGTGATATTTATAATGCTGATTTCAGTTATTGGTTGACTGAACTTGGTAATGGCAACAATAGCGGTGGTAATAATAGCGGTGGTAATAATAGCGGTGGTAATAATAGCGGTGGTAATAATAACATCGGCGCGTGTATTACTCCTGAAGAAGCGAATGGGGTTTTAAGTCTCAATAGTCCTATCTGTGGTCTGTCTGGTACTGATTTAGCTTATTATTACTATTATGTAGAAGAAGCTGGCACCTTGTATTTTTCTACGCAGGGTGGCAGTGGCAATGCTGATCTTTATTTTAGTGACAGCTCATGGGCAACTGATACCAATTATACTTTATCGTCAGTACAGCAAGGGAATAATGAGCTGATCAGAGCGGATGTGTCTGCGGGTTGGGTATACTTGACGGTCAAAGGAGAACCTGATTTTTCTCATATAAAATTGATGGTCAGTAACATTGAACCTCAGCTACCAGTTAACAGCTGCATCGCTAGCGAAGACACTGACGGTTCGTTAACGGCAGGCCAAGCGGTTTGCGTTACCTCTGAACACCCAGAATACTTTGCTTATTATGTCGAAGATGATTCGACGTTATTCTTTAGTACTGAGGGCGGTGAAGGTGATGTAAATCTTTATTATAATGATGCTTCTTGGGCATCAAAAGATAGCTATCAACAATCCTCAACCAATAGTGGTAACCGTGAAGAAATTACAGTACATGCCAGTAAAGGCTGGGTATATCTTACTTTAGATGCAGCGGAAGCATACCGTAATGTTAGAGTAAAGGTTTCAACCTATTAGCATAGTCTGAGTTTTTATGTTTATGACTCCTCGACGTAATGAAGAGGAGTCTGCACATATTTTGAATATGTTTAGCCGTACGAATGATAAATTGGGAATTAAAGGTTAGGCAGATTTAAGAAATAGTTTTTTGGCGGATAAAATAAGCAGGTCTAAATTTCGTATTGAGAGCATGTAGTGGTCGATATTTACATTTAAACTGAAATAAATGGTTATTTGTTTTGGTAAATGTCCATTATGTAGATTTAGCTCTTTAAGTTGTGGTATCTACCAGTCTTTCATAATACATATCTCATTGTTGTAAATGGCAATGCTTATCATTACACTCCTTGTTGTTTGGCATTTTGAGCCTAAATCAGATAATAAGGAACGGTTATGAAAAAGGTAAATTGGAAACGAGTCAACCGTAAAACCCATTATTGGGGAGCTGCAATTATCGCGTTGCCTATATTGGTTGTGCTTATTAGTGGGTTATTACTGCAAGTAAAAAAAGAATTTACTTGGGTTCAACCCGCTAGCATGAAAGGTGAGGGCAAAGTACCCACATTATCTTTTCAACAAATTTTGGATATCGCTAGTACAGTGCCAGAAGCCGAGATTCAGGGTTGGAAAAACGTAAGCCGGATAGATGTTAGGCCTTCTAAAGGGATTGTGAAAGTAAAGGCTAAAAACAAAATTGAAATTCAAATTGATAATATCAGCGGTAAGATATTACAAGTCGAATATCGACGTTCAGATCTAATTGAATCGTTACACGATGGTTCATTTTTTCATGAACATGCTAAATTATGGTTATTTTTACCTGCCGCAGTGATGTTACTGATGCTGTGGATAACGGGGATATATATGTTCTTAGTGCCTTATATTTTAAGACGCAAAAACCGTAAGAGATTGGAATTAAGGGATGCGGATCAGGGGTTGTCTTCATTGATTAATTAAGCAGTTGTACAGGCTGAGATAAAAGATTAGACGCGGTGAGTTATTTGCTACTAACCGCGTTTTTTCAGTTAAGATATGGCAGTTTTGTGTTCTACCATAAAGTGATATTCAGCATTCAAAATGGTACACAGTCCGCTGAGTTCCGATTCTAAAACAGCCAAATCACAGTCAGACGTCGTATTTAGCGTAAAGTGTGCTTTAAGTATATCTGAGCTGTCTGCCGCGGTTAATATCTCTGAGCGTAGTCCGGCTAAATTAAGATTATTATTGGTAAAGAATAACGTAAACTTTTCGATAATGCCGGTTGCATCAGGGATCGTTACTTCAACTTCAATGGTATGATCATAGCTAATTGGTTCGTGACGTTCGGTGCGCTTCATCATGGTAATTAAGTCGAGTTCTTGACTCTTTAATGGCAAGCTAGATTCAAGTTGGATCATGGCGTTCCATTCACCAGACAACAGCATGATCAGGGTGAACTCATTACCAAAAATAGCCAGTCTGCTATCGACGATATTACAGCCGCAATTACTGACGTGGCCAATCAGTTTGTGGACGATACCTGGACTGTTGCTGCCAAGGGCGGTGATAACTAAATTCTGCGTCATGTTATTCCAGATCCTTTTTTATTCAGGGTCAATTAAAGTAAGTAAACAGTGGAGCATGATATACCCAAGCAACTTCAAGATGCAACAATCTGTAAGCTTATCAACCAGCATATTGATGTTGGCAGCTAGCTAAGGTAGATATAACAGAATATGCTTGCGGCAACTGACTGCTACATATTACTATGCCACGTGTTTTATAGTCAGTTATAACAAGGCCAATATGTTAACAGGTAATATCGTCGCACTTATCACTCCGATGCTCGACAATGGAGACGTCGATCTTTGCTCTTTACAAGGTTTAGTTGAATATCACATCCAGAGCAATACCATCGCATTAGCTGTATTGGGCACGACTGGAGAGTCTTGTACTTTTACCCAAGATGAGCACCTTTCCGTGGTTAAAGCAGTACTGGACATGGCGCAAGGTCGTATCGCGATTATTGCTGGGTCAGGGTCAAATAGCACTCGTAACGCCATTAAGTTAAGTCAAGAATTACACAAGCTAGGCGTAACAGCCGGACTTTGTGTCACGCCTTATTATAATAAGCCAACCCAAGAAGGGTTATATCAGCATTATAAAGCGATCACTGAAGCCTGTGATTTGCCTCAGATTTTGTATAATGTACCCAGCCGTACTGGTTGTGATATTAGTAATGAGATCGTGGTTAGATTAGCGGAACTTAATGCTATCATAGGTATCAAAGATGCTACCGGTGATTTAACGCGTTTAACTCAGCTTAAACCCTGCCTTCCGGATGATTTTTTACTATATAGTGGTGATGATGCAACGGGCTGTGAGTTTATGTTGCAAGGCGGTAATGGGGTTATTTCTGTTACCAGTAATGTTGCTGCCGATGCCATGAGCCGTATGTGTTCGCTAGCATTAGCAGGAAAGCGCCAAGAAGCGACTGAAATTAATAATAAATTAATGCGTTTACACCAAGATTTATTTGTCGAAGCCAACCCAATCCCGGTAAAATGGGCGTGCAAACAGTTATTTTTGACTGCAACGGCTAATTTACGGTTACCGTTAATTGAATTAGATCAGCAATATCATGCTCAAGTGAGTGCGGCACTCGCGCTTGCAGTGGATGCATAAATTTTTGAATTAGGGAATATTAATACTATGACTACGTCATCAACAGGTCACCGCTTGACTAACGCAAAGCGTTATAGCGTATTAGCGTGTGCTATTTTAGTCAGTGCTTGTTCAGGAACAGATACAAGGCGTCAGGCCAATCAAGATTTTGAATATTTAAAGCAGACAACACAGCCAGAATTGGTGATTGCAGAAGGGCTTGATACACCGTTATACACACAGCGTTATAACGTGCCTGAATTAGCCGAAGGGACTGAGAATCGCCCGGTTGGTGCTGATGTTGATGTACGTTCGCCAGTACAAATTCTAGCGTTATCGCCATTAGTACGTGTTGAAGAAGGCCGTGAAAATGTGACAGTTTGGTTTAATAGCCGTAGTTCACAAGAGAATATTTCTGCGCAGGTATGGACATTATTAGCTAACTT
This sequence comes from Moritella sp., assembly GCF_013215705.1. GTDB lineage: Bacteria > Pseudomonadota > Gammaproteobacteria > Enterobacterales > Moritellaceae > Moritella. Next base: position 68,540 of record NZ_JABSQR010000014.1, read on the forward strand.
CTTAGCCGATAAAAAAGTGGCGATTGCCAAGCTAGATGAGACGAATCATACTTTAGAAACGGATTGGTTGATTAACCAAGAAACGTTTGATGAGTTTAAAGAAGTATCGAAATACGAACTCAAGCAACGCTATAAATTTACGTTATTAACCGCGGCAAGTAAGCGTACTGTCGGTCTACAAGTGGATTTGATTGATCACGAAGAACGCTTAGAAGGTACTAAGGTTGATAATAATTTAAGTAAAGGCGATCGCCGTCGTTTTGCCGTGCAGATGTTAAATCTCGTTAATATTTATTACGAAATTGACCGTATCGAAGGTCATAACAAAGAAACGGCAGAACAAAAAGCGTCAGAGCTTAAAATTGATTTTGTTGATCAGAAACACCCTGTTATGACCTTAAATATCCCGTTTGATGATGCTTGGACGTTATTACCAATGGTATTAAACAAAGTAGGGATGACAGTTGAAGATGAAGATAAACTTGCAGCGACTATGCTAGTGAGCTTTGATGAACAGTCTGATAAGTTCTGGACTGACAATAAAATAACGCCGGTGAAGCTCGCTGAAGATGACTACCGTATTCAGGTTGGCGAAATAAAAGGCCATACTTCAATCGCGTTCTTTGGTGAAGATAAACAGCCATTGTCAGCAGAAGTGATGAGCCAGTTATTTATTAGCTTGAAAGATGCAGCTGATGCACTACGTGCAGAGAAAGCAGTAAACGAAGAGTAATGTGCAACACCTAGGGTGTTAACCCTACTATAAAAACAACAAAGGCCTATGTAGCGATACATAGGCCTTTGTTGTTTATCGCTATTACTTTTAGATAGCGTTTTTAGCGAGTGTTTATAAATACAACTGAGTGGATCCTATTTTTATGGATCTTTTTTTATATCATCTGGCATTGGATTTTTATTGTATTTATTACGGTATTCATTGTTATATTCTTGCTGATCTGTGTCGTCATCATCCGGTAATGCTTTGGCATGTTTTCCGGCATCCAGATGGAAAGCTTTGTTATATTGGTGTTCAATTTCTTCTGGTATCTTCATCTTCATGTTTGCTGTGTATTTTAACGTCATGATCGATCCTAGAATAAAGCCTAAGACCACCAGAATTATAAGCCAAACCATAAATCCTCCTATTAGTTAATTGTTAATTGTTAATTGCTCGTCGTTATTACTCGATATAAATTGATCGTTGTTCTGCCCTGTTAATCGGGCGCTGCAACGTTGCAAATATACTGGGTATAAATCTGTTCTATATTGGCTAAAATAGCCGCTTTACCTTGAATGTCCGCATTGCGAATAGTGTCTGTAATTAACGCCAGGGTAAATGCTTGTTGTGCTGGTTCGGCGATAGGCTGGTAACTTAAGTGCCAAGGTTCGCGTGACACGCCACCCAGATCTTGGCGATAAGGACGATAGAAATCACAGTCGGTTATATTGTCATCTAACCAAGCTGACAGCGACGCTAAATAGCCACCTTCATCATATTCCTGTGGGACCAGTTGTAACTGATAATCCTTGGGTAACGCGCTATAGTCACATACATCAATCTCGCTGCCCCAATGGTGGCGACTGGCCCCCGGTAACATTGACCAACGTAATATTGCGAATACTTTTTGTTCATCACTAAGTATAGCGTAATCGAGTGGTTGACTGTCATGATCCAGAATGGGTCTGAGACCGTTAAACTTATTATTCCAAATACTCAGTTGCTGCTCAAAAGAACGATAGCTAGAGACGACGTCGAGATTGAATCCAGCCTGTTTCGCACGTGTTTGTAACTGCTGAAATGCAGTTAATGCTTGCCGGTGAATAAGCTTGGGCTGTAATGGCAGTGCCATTACATGATTTTGCGTTTGTCCGGTTAAAGCCTGTGTGCTCAATAATGGTGTCGTTAGCATTTGATTATACCGTACGATCACTGTGGCCGAGGTCGCGTTCTGGGGCGATAATATCCCGTACCAGTTGCTTTAATACTTTCGCTTCGGGGAAACCGCCGTCTTGTTTACGTTCCCAAATCAATTGCTGATTACAATGGATCTCAAAGCGACCACCAGTATCTGGGTGTAAGCTTATTTTACTTATCTCTTCACCAAAGGTATGCAGGAGTTCTTGTGTTAGCCAAGTAGAGCGCAACATCCAGTTACACTGTCGGCAATAGTAAATATCAATTTCAGCTTTGATCTCTGACACAGTCAAGGTCCTCTTTTGTTAATATTACTTATCCTAGCGTACTATTACTTATCCTAGCGTTAAAAATAGCTGGTGGATATGATTTTATACCCTAGTTACTGCATGCCTTGAACATACGCTTCATTATGTTTGCTGATTGTGCATCTTGAAGTAGCTTGGGTATATCGCTTATTTAGGGTACACTTCGGCCTCATTTTCAGCATTGGTTTTTTTAATGTATAGCATTTTATTTCAGAATAATGATTTCTTGGTTATCAACAAAGCAGCGGGCATCGGTTTTCATGATGAAGACGGCGTTGATGGTATTTGTTCTATTGTCAGAAAGGATATTGGCAGATTAGTTTTTCCAGTACACCGTTTAGACAAAGTGACATCAGGATTGTTGTTACTGGCTAAATCATCAGAAGCGGCGGCTAAATTAGCCAAGCTATTTGAATTGCATGAGATCCAAAAATATTACTTGGGTATCATTGATAGCAAACCAAAGAAAAAACAAGGTTTAGTGAAAGGTGATATGGAGCGTTCACGTCGTAGCATGTGGCGTTTGACTAAAACATTAACTAGCCCTGCTGTGACACAGTTTTTCACCCAGAGTATTGGTGATGGCAAACGTTTAGTAGTATTGAAACCACATACTGGCAAGACACATCAACTACGTGTTGCTTTAAACAGCCTAGGTAGCCCTATCTGTGGCGATCCGCTATATCAAAGTGCTGATGCTTGGAAATATGATCGCGCTTACCTACACGCGTATTGCTTACAGTTTACCTTAGATGGTGAAGACTTTAGTTTTGTGGCTGATGAATTTAGTGGTGAGCTATTTGCGACACCAGCGTGTAAAGAAGCATTAGTTGCTTATGCACAGCCTGAGACATTGGCTTGGCCAAAAGTATAACCATTATATAGCCCAGTTACTTTCAGATAGACTGGCTAAATAATGCATAAAAAAACGGCCAACGTAGTACTCTTTATCGAGTAATGCGTTGGCCGTTTTTGTTAACGACGCTAGTGCTTATTCAAATTAGAATAAGTCAGTAATCATCGCTTCTAGTTTGTTTTGGTCGATAGCGAAGTTACGGATACCTTCAGCTAGTTTTTCAACTGCCATTGGATCTTGACTGTGATCCCAACGGAATGCTGCTTCTGTTAGTTTCGCTTTTGGTGCTACTGCATCAGCTTCTGAGAATAGCGCTTGTACAACCGGCTCTGAAGAGTTTTGTAGTTGTTCTAATAGCTGTGGTGCAATGGTTAGACGATCACAACCAGCAAGGGCTAGGATCTCACCTGTGTTACGGAAGCTTGCGCCCATAACAACCGTTTTATAACCCGATGCTTTGTAGTAGTTATAGATAGTGCTTACCGAGATAACGCCCGGATCGTTAGCGCCTTCATATGTTTCGCCCGTTTTCGCTTTATGCCAATCCATGATACGGCCAACGAAAGGAGAGATTAGGAATACGCCTGCTTCTGCACATGCTTGCGCTTGAGCGAAAGAGAATAGTAACGTTAGGTTACAGTTGATGCCCATTGCTTCAAGTTGTTCTGCAGCGCGGATACCTTCCCAAGTAGAAGCCAGTTTGATCAGGATGTTTTCTTTTTCAATGCCTACTGCTTTATATAGTTCGATCAGTAGTAACGCTTGTTTCACACTTGCTTCAGTGTCATAAGAAAGACGCGCATCAACTTCTGTCGAGATACGACCTGGAATTGTCGTTAAGATCTCTTTACCAATTAATACAGCTAGTTTGTCACATGCCAGTGCAACTTGTGTTTCTGGCGTTGCGTTTTCTTTAGCATACGCAATTGCTTGTGCTACTAATGGTTGGTAAGCCGGTAATGCAGCTGCCTTTAAGATAAGTGATGGATTCGTCGTCGCATCTTGAGGCTGGTATAATTTAATCGCGTCCACATCGCCTGTATCTGCAACAATAGTGGTTAATTTACTTAGTTGTTCTAACTGGTTACTCATTATTTTACTTCCACAATTATATTATTGATCGGTGTAAGGGCTTACGTCACTATCATTAATATTGATTATAATGTCAATACTATAAAACTAGACTGCTGCAAACCTGACTGCTTGGGAATCTTAGCTTTAATGAAATAGCGGTAATTTCTGAATTGTATCTTAGCACAGCTTTCATTCGAAAGTATGTAGGCTTTCATCACGTTTTGTGTACAAAAATATTACTTGCAATCACATTCTGCTACGGTATGTTATTTGTATATAATAAATAGGATATATGAGCAACGTAATGGAAAAAGATACCTTAAATAATGTACATATTTGTTCTGAACAAGTATTGATGACCCCTTCCGAATTAAAAGTTAAATTACCTATTTCAGAGCATGCCCTTAGTTATATACAAACAGCACGTGAAACGATTGCTAACATTATCGCTGGTAAAGATAAACGTTTGCTTGTGGTGTGTGGTCCTTGCTCAATCCATGATGACAAAGCGGCGTTAGAATATGCCGGCAGATTAAAAGCTCTGCATGACGAATTAGGCGAGCAGCTATATATTGTTATGCGTGTCTATTTTGAAAAACCACGTACCACTGTTGGCTGGAAAGGCGCGATTAATGATCCGCACATGGATGGCTCATTTGATGTTGAAACTGGTTTAATCAATGCGCGTAAACTACTCATTACCCTAGCGGAAATGGAAATCCCAACCGCCACGGAAGCACTCGATCCAATTAGTCCACAATACCTTGCGGAACTATTTTCTTGGTCAGCGATTGGTGCGCGTACTACAGAGTCACAAACTCACCGTGAAATGGCGTCTGGTCTGTCTATGCCTGTTGGTTTTAAAAATGGTACCGACGGTAGTTTATCAACGGCAATCAATGCGATGAAATCTGCATCTCATTCACATCGTTTCATGGGTATTAATCAAGACGGTCAAGTTGCGTTACTACAAACTCAGGGTAATCCTGATGGTCACGTGATCTTACGTGGTGGCAAACAACCAAACTATGATTCAGTTGCCGTTGCATTAGCCGAGCAAGACATGGTCAAAGCGGGTTTACGTCCAAGTTTGATGGTGGATTGCAGCCATGCTAACTCGAATAAAAACCACGAACTACAACCATTAGTTGCGAAAAATGTTATTCACCAGATCCAAGAAGGTAATACTTCAATTATGGGTGTCATGATTGAAAGTCATCTACATGGTGGTAATCAATCGTCAGAACAGCCTATTGCAGATATGGCATACGGTGTATCTGTGACTGACGCGTGTATTGATTGGGATACGACTAATACATTATTACGTGAAACAGCAGCGGAGTTAAGCGGCTGTTTGACTAAAAGAACATAGTCCTTAGATCGATACATATCTAGGTAAATAGTGCATCAAGGACGTTATGAGGTGAATGGTCAGTGAAACTGGATCCGTTAGGTAAATTAAGAGATAAAATTGATGATGTTGACCAGAAATTGGTTGACTTACTCGCACAGCGTCTGGCATTAGTGGCAGAAGTCGGGGACATAAAAAGTGAGCATGGCTTACCTATTTATGTGCCTGAACGTGAAACTGCGATGTTGGAAAAAAGACGCGAGGAAGCCGAAAGTAAAGGTGTACCTGGTGATTTGATTGAAGATGTATTGCGCCGTGTTATGCGCGAGTCGTATGCCTCTGAAAAAGATTCCGGTTTTAAAACCGTGAAGCCAGACCTTGGTCGTATCGTGGTGATTGGTGGTGCGGGTAAATTGGGTATGCTGTTTGTACGCATGTTCCGTTTATCTGGTTATCAGGTTGATATTCTAGAGCAAGGTGATTGGGATAATGCCGATGCGTTATTTGCCAATGCTGGGCTGGTGGTGGTATCTGTGCCAATTAACCTAACCGAAACCATTATTGCTAAATTAGGCTGTTTACCAACAGATTGCGTATTGGCTGATATTACCAGTATTAAGAGTAAACCCTTACAAGCAATGCTTAAAGCGCATCAAGGCCCTGTTGTCGGTTTACATCCGATGTTTGGCCCTGATGTTGGTAATCTGGCGAAACAAGTGATTGTGTGTTGTGATGGGCGTGGTAAAGAGCAATACCAGTGGCTGTTAGATCAAATGCAGATCTGGGGCGCGCGTATTTATGATGTTGATGCCAAGCAACATGATGAAGCGATGACCTTGATCCAAGCCTTACGTCACTTTACTACGTTTGTATATGGGGCGCATTTAGCGGAAGAAAATCCAGATATACAGCAATTACTGGATCTGAGTTCACCTATTTATCGCTTAGAATTAGCCATGGTAGGGCGTCTGTTTGCCCAAGACCCCACGTTATATGCAGATATTATTTTAGCGTCAGATAATAACGTAGCGATGATCCGTCGTTATGCCGAACGCTTTATGCAAGCCGCTGAAATGTTAGAGCGTAATGATAAAGATGGCTTTATTAGTTCGTTTGAAATGGTTTCTGATTGGTTTGGTGATTATTCAACCCAGTTCTTGCGAGAAAGCCGTAACCTGTTGTTACAAGCAAATGATAACCGTCAGTTTGTTAATGTTGATAGTTAGTTAATCGCGTCGCTAATCACAGACAAATAAAAAGAGCATCTTGATGATGCTCTTTTTTTATGCGTTTGTTTTAATCCGCTATTTATCTGTTAATTATAACAGTTAAATAGCATCAATAACTTACAGTAAATCTTCAGGTACATCTGTTGCTGCTACATCTTCACTTGGATAACAACCCAATATCTTTATTTGATGGGTAATACGGGTGAGTTGTTTAATTACATTTTGCATTTTTTCTGATTGTAAATTAGCCGCGACATCAATATAGAACATCTCTTCCCAAGGGTTACCTTGAATTGGACGCGATTCTAATTTCGTCATCGTTACACCTTGTTCGCGTAATACTAACAATGCTTCAACTAAGCAGCCCGCTTGTTGGCCTGTTGACATTGTGAAGGTGGTTTTTGCTGGGATTTGTACTGCAACATCAACTGGTTTACGTGCCACCACAATAAAGCGGCTGTAGTTTTCGGTTTGATTTGCAAGACCGGTACGAATTGGTTTCAAACCATACAGTTCGCCACCGGTGATGCTACCAATTGCTGCCACTTCTTCGCTGTTAAGCTCTTTTACTTTCGCCATTGCGGCTGATGAACTGTCGACAAACTCAATTTTAATGTGTGGATGGGCACTTAAAAATAATGAACATTGGGCAAACGGTTGTGGATGCGCATAGATAGTTTTAATTTTTGATAAGTCAGTATCACAGGTAGTGATCAAACTGTGTTCAATTGGCTGTGTGAGTTCACCCACAATCGATAACGTGGTGTGTTGCAATAGATCGTAAACATCATTAATGCTACCTGAAGAGGTATTTTCAATGGGTAGCATGCCGTAGTCAGCTTGACCTTTTTCTACCGCCGTGATGATTTGTTGGAATGTTGGGAAACCTAATTCTACTAAGCGGTCATCTTGACGCGCAAAGTACTTTTTACACGCGAGGTTTGAATAAGAGCCTTTGTCACCTAGAAAAGCAACGCGTGCGACCGGTACCGCGGCATTTGGATTTTTAATTTCTTGTAAAAAGGCTTGCTGTAATAATACTGAATCTTCAAGAACCGTATGATAAATGTTCATGATGTAATTGCTATCAAGGCCAAGTTCACGACCCTGGTTAATTAAACGCACTAGTAGTTGCTGTTCACGATCTTGGTCGCGTACTGGTTTACTCGTCGATTGCTTGCTTTTTGCCACTTCGATGGCTAATTCTCTGCGTTCGGATAATAGTCTTAATAAATTATTATCCAGCGTGGTAATGCGCGTTCTAATATCGTTGAGGTCTGCCATGAAATAGGATCCTTGTGCGTACTCTATAAAGTTATGTGGATATATATGCTTAATAGTGCACATTTATTTTTAATTGATGGTTTAATTTATTTATCTAGCGAGGCAAAGTCAAGGTGTCTGGGGGCAAACTGTGGAAATAAAAAAGCGCAGTCCTATGCTGCGCTTGTTGTTGTTCCCGTATTAACGTGGGAATCAGAAAATTTAGTACTCTTTATTAGTACTTTGTATTAATATTCTGCGACCTCTAACTCGTCGTCAGAAACCTTTTCGTCAGGGAGTTCTTCACCACTAATGACACCTGCTCGACATTGTTCTTTACCACTGCTGTGTGCAGCGTGCTTGTCGCTGTATTTATTTAATTGACGCTCTAGCTTTTGGCCTAAAATTGTAATTGCAGCGTAAAGATCTTCTCCTTCAGAAACTGCGAGTAGTTGGCCTTGTGGAAGATGAATGCTGGCCTCAAGTTTTTTAATGCAATTCTTGTCTTTGGTAATCGTTACGTGCGGGTTAATCATTGGAATATTGAAGCGCTCTAACTTAGCGTACTTCATCGCGAGCTTTTCGCGCATAGGAGCCGTAACTTTAATTTCTTTACTGGTTATTTCAAATGTCATAGACATCTCCTTGGGTAATTGCCTTAATTGGTTCAACTTCAGAATACGACTTTCAGCGTTTAAAAACGTGACCAGCATCTCGTTTGTTAATTTAGTTTTTTTAATGCACAAAAAATGTGACGAGCTAATCATTTATAGGTGTTTTAGTTAAATTTATTGTCTTCTACTGCCCGCTTAGGCATTATGCCTAGTCCATAGCTGATAAAATCAATGATTATTGAACCGTATAATATGTCTGATAAATGTAATATGACTCTCTCACATGACAAATTTGTTGCCAGGTCGGCACAGCTTAACCATGTGTTATTACAATTAACCGTCATAGATTGGTGTGGCAGTGATGAATTTGTTGGTTTTGTCGATGCTATAGTCAACGAAACTAAACAATCATTAAGCCTTGTTGATGTAAATATTCAGTTGTTTACCAACACATTCGATAATCTTATCCCGTTATTGCCACAATACCTTAGCCGTGTTAATCCTAATCACGTCTTTAATATGACCGAACTATCGCAGTTGCACTCACGCGGCGAGGTTGTTCAAATTATAGCCAAGGACGACTTTTTAAAAACGGTCAATTTAATTATCCCATTATTTAATCATAATGACTGTGTTGGTGTGATTCACTTTAATGGCGTCACCGAGAGTGATGTTCTGTCGAGCATAACATTGTCTTTTTGTCATGCTATCGGATCGCTAATACAACGTAATTTCCGCTTGATGGATAATGAATTACGCTATGGTTTATCTATGCTCACCGCGAGTCAATCGCAAGAAGAGTTTCATCGTTTGGCATTTTTTGATTCATTAACCGGTCTTGCTAATCGACGATTATTAAATCAAACCATTGAAACGCAGTTCCAGCTAGCTAAACACAATCAGGTGGTAGGGGCGCTATTATTCATTGATTTGGATTTTTTTAAAGCCATTAATGATTCATTGGGACATGCTGTGGGTGACGGCATATTGGTTGAGGTTGCAGAGCGATTAAAAGAAATACCCCAACCAGAAGATTTTATTGCTCGCCTCGGTGGTGATGAATTTGTCATTTTGTTACCTGATTTATCGGAAAACCCAATGCATGCCGAACAACACGCTAATTTACTGGCAGAGCAGTTAATTGAGCGTATTTCTCAGCCGTATTTATACAAAGGACAAGCCTTGTATATCGGTGCTAGTATTGGTGTCACCTTGTTCCCAAGCAAAGATCAACATGCCGATGATTTATTAAAACAAGCGGATACAGCTATGTATCAAGCGAAATCGAATGGCCGTAAAAAAGTGTATTTCTTTGATGTGAAAATGCAGCGTAAAGCGGATAAACGGTTACATATTTATAATTGCCTGAAAAGTGCGATCGCTAAAAATGAACTGTTTTTGCATTACCAACCTCAGCATATGGTGCAAAATGGCGATATTATTGGTGTTGAAGCCTTAGTGCGTTGGCATTTAGGCGGAAAACAACAAATCTCGCCTGCCGAATTTATTCCGATTGCTGAAGAGACCGATCTGATTATTGATATCGGTATATGGGTACTGCAGGCCGCGTGTCGTCAATTTGTCGAATGGCAATTACAAGGCGTTAATGTTCCGCAATTATCGGTGAACGTGAGCACCCGACAATTTCATGATAATAACTTTGTTGATTCGGTATTGATGGTATTGGATGAGACCGGTATGGATCCGATGCAATTAAACTTAGAGATCACCGAGTCTGTGGTGATTGAGCATGCCGAAGACGCTATCCGTAAAATGACCGATCTGAAAAATATCGGTGTCAGTTTTGCTGTCGATGATTTCGGTGTGGGTTATTCATCGTTAAGTTACTTAAAACGCTTGCCAGCCAATGAACTGAAAATTGATCGTTCATTTATTCAAAATATTCCTTATAACGTCTCTGATATGGCGATTGTTGAAGCGGTATTAGCGATGGCAAAACATATGGGCTTTAATGTTACCGCAGAGGGGGTTGAAAGTCGCCAGCAGTTGGAATTCTTACAACGTCAACAATGTAGTTTCTATCAAGGTTTTTATGCCAGTAAGCCGTTGTCGGCCGAACACTTAGTGCTTTACATCAAACGTCTACAGGGATAGTTAGGCGTTCGTTATAACCCGAAGTAAGTAAATGTTGCTATAAGATGAACATTTTTGTCACTTTAGTATCTATATCCTTGTTAATTACAGTTAAATGCTATTATTTTAGTAACTAAATTGAATTACTCGCTTCATCGGCAAAAGGAACCTAGCCATGAATAAACTGCTTCGTACTGCATTATTATCTCTCAGTTCACTGCTCTTCACGCTACCGGTCTTGGCAACATCGAATGTGAGTGAACCGCTACGCCATGCTATTGCGATGCATGGGGAACCTGCCTATGGTAAAAGCTTTACTCATTTTGATTATGTTAATTTAAACGCGCCTCGTACCGGGTCTTTACGCCGTTCCGCTATGGGCAGTTTTGATAATTTTAACGCTTATATCGTCAAAGGTGTGACTGCTGATGGCACTGGCTATTTGTTTGATACCTTAATGCAGCAAAGCGGGGATGAAGCATTCACCTTATATAGCTTGGTCGCAGAGTTTATTGAAGTGCCGGACGATCGCAGCTGGGTACGTTTTCACTTAAATCCCAATGCCCGCTTTTCTGATGGCAGTGAGCTAACGGCGAGTGATGTTGAGTTTACTTTTAATGTCTTGATCGAAAAAGGCGTACCGCAGTTACGCGCGCAGTATAAAGAGGTCACTAGGGTTGAAGTAGAAAGTAAATCAGTCATTAAGTTTAGTTTTAAAGATAACAAAAATAAAGAGCTAGCCTTGATATTGGCACAACTTCCGGTGTTCTCGGAGAAAGACTGGCAGGGTAAAAACTTTGCGAAGGCAAACTTAAATATCCCGCTGGGTTCTGGGCCATATACCATCAAATCCTTTGATGCAGGACGCAGTATTGATTATCAGCGTAATGATGACTATTGGGCAAAAGACTTACCGGTAAACCGTGGTCGTTATAATTTTAAACATATTATTTTTGATTATTACAAAGATGGCAGCATTGCCTTTGAAGCGTTCAAAGCTGGCGACGTGGATTTCAGAGCGGAAAATATTTCGAAACAGTGGGCGACGGGTTATCAGGGCAAACAATTTATTTCCGGTAAGATCATTAAAGAAGAGATCCAACATCAGAATCCACAAGGCATGCAGGCATTTTGGTTTAATTTACGTAGAGACAAATTTAAAGATGCCAATGTACGTAAAGCACTCGGTTTAATGTTTGATTTCGAATGGACAAACAAGACTCTGTTTTATGGGGCGTACAAGCGTTCTGACAGTTTTTTTAGTAATTCAGAGTTGGCAGCAACCGGTATCCCTAAAGGGGACGAGTTAGCCTTGCTTGCGCCTTTTAAAGCGCAGTTACCGCCCGAACTGTTCACCCAAGTTTATACATTAGATAAAACCAAAGGTGATGGCCGTGTGCGTAAGCAGCAGCGCCAAGCAATCAAGTTATTCAAGCAAGCGGGTTGGACATTGAAGTCAGGTAAAATGCTTGATGCCGATGGCAAGCAATTTAGTGTGGAGTTCTTGGTTTATAGTCCGTCGTTTGAACGGGTTATTCAGCCATTTCGTAAAAATTTACAACGTATCGGTGTCGCTTCGGAGATCCGCATTGTCGATGTATCGCAGTACGTGAACAGGCTAAATAATTTTGATTTTGATATCTATTCCTTGATACAAGCCCAAAGCCTCTCGCCAGGTAACGAACAATTAAGTATGTGGGGCAGTGAGTTTGCCAATATGCCGGGTACGCGCAATCGCATTGGTTTACAAGATCCGGTTGTTGATGCGTTGGTGGCTAAGGTGATTAATGCCACAGATCGAGACGGTTTGATTACGGCGACGAAAGCGCTTGATCGGGTATTACTGTGGAAAAACTTGGTGATCCCACAATGGCATATTAGCAGTTATCGTGTCGCGTACTGGCAGCAAATACACCGTCCCGAAAAGCTACCTAAGTACGGTTTAGCTATCGATAGTTGGTGGCATCAAGACACCACTAGCAATAAAGGGAACTAGCTAAATGTGGAATTATATACTGCGCCGTTGTTTGTTAATGATCCCCACTTTGTTAGGCATTATCACCCTTAATTTTATTATTATTCAAGCGGCCCCTGGCGGCCCTGTTGAACAGTCGTTGGCTAAATTACAAGGTATTGAATCCTCTGCAACCAGCCGTGTTGATGGCAGTAGTCAGGGCGAAGTGAAGGTGAACTTAAGCAATGGTAATAATTCGCAGATTAGTGGTGGACAGTATCGGGGTGCACAAGGTATTGATCCTGAATATATTAAGGAATTAGAACGGTTATATGGTTTTGATAAACCGTTACACGAACGCTATTGGTTGTTGCTGAAAAGCTATTTGAAATTCGATTTTGGTGATAGTTTTTTTCGTGATAGTTCGGTGATTGAGCTGATATTAGATAAGTTACCAGTATCGATTTCATTAGGACTGTGGACGACGATCTTGGTGTATCTTATTTCGATACCGCTGGGGATTAAAAAAGCCGTTACTCACGGTTCTTCTTTCGATGTTTGGAGTTCAAGCGCGGTGGTTATCGGTTTCGCTATTCCTAACTTCCTGTTTGCGTTATTACTGATCGTGCTTTTCGCTGGTGGCAGTTATTTTGATTGGTTTCCATTACGGGGTTTAACGTCTGCTAACTTCGATGAGTTATCCACGTATGGGAAAATCAAAGATTACTTCTGGCATCTGGCATTACCGGTGTTGGCTTCGGTGATCAGTAGCTTTGCCACGTTAACCTTGCTGACTAAAAATACCTTTTTAGATGAAATTAACAAACAATATGTGACCACCGCAAGAGCCAAAGGCCTTACCGAAAATCAGGTGTTATACGGTCATGTATTTCGCAATGCGATGTTATTAGTGATTGCCGGATTACCGGCCGCGTTGATCAGCATTTTCTTTACTGGTTCATTGATGATAGAAATTATTTTCTCGTTAGACGGACTGGGTTTATTAGGCTTTGAGTCGGTAATAAATCGTGATTATCCGGTGGTATTTGGCACCTTATATATCTTTACCTTGATGGGGCTGGTTATTAAGTTAATCAGTGATGTTACCTATATGATGATCGACCCTCGCATTAATTTTGAGGCGCAATCATAATGGGCTGGATCGCAACGTGGCAGCGGATCAAACAAAATCCGATGAACCTCAATCGCTGGCAAACCTTTAAGCTTAATAAACGCGGATATTGGTCGTTATGGTTATTTAGCGGATTATTTTTATTGAGTTTATTCGCAGAGTTCATTGCGAATGATAAGCCGTTAGTGGTGCGTTACAACGACAGTTATTACTTACCTGTGTTATATGATTATAACGAATTGGAGTTTGGTGGTGAGCTGGATATTATTGCCGATTATCGTGATGAATATATTCAAGAGTTGATTTTAGCACAGGGCAATATGTGGTGGCCCTTGATCCCATTTAGTTATGATACCTTCAATTATGATTTAACGGTGCCGGCACCTTCTGCGCCAGATAGTAACAATTTATTAGGCACGGACGATCAGAGTCGTGATGTCCTCGCGCGGCTTATTTATGGTTTTCGTATCTCGGTATTATTTGCAATTACCTTGACCATATTTAGCTCGATAATTGGTGTTGCGGTGGGGGCAACACAAGGTTATTTCGGCGGTCGTATTGATCTCTATGGTCAGCGTTTTATCGAGATCTGGTCGGGTTTACCTATGTTGTTTTTATTGATTATTTTAGCCAGTTTAGTCCAACCTGACTTTTGGTGGTTACTGGGCATCATGCTGTTATTTAGCTGGATGGCGCTGGTAGACGTGGTTCGCGCCGAGTTCTTGCGTGGCCGTCATCTCGAGTATGTCATTGCCGCGAAAGCCTTGGGGCAATCTCACCGCGCTATTATGTTTAAGCATATTCTGCCTAATGCGATGGTGGCGACGATGACGTTTATGCCGTTTATTTTTACGGGTGCGCTCACCACATTAACCTCGTTGGATTTTCTCGGTTTTGGTTTAGAAGTGGGCTCGCCGTCGTTAGGTGAATTAATCAAGCAAGGTAAAAATAACCTGCAAGCACCTTGGTTAGGTATTACCGCGTTTGTGTCGATGGCAACGATCTTGGTGTTATTAGTCTTTATTGGTGAAGCGGCACGTGATGCGTTTGATCCTCGTAAGGGAGCGTAATGAGTAAAACGAAACTTAAACTAAAAATTATATCTGCCTCTGAGCCGAAACAACTGGTACTGGAGGTAAACGATTTATCGGTTAGTTTTGGTGAACAGCGGGTTGTTGAGCATGTTTCTTTTGCTATTGAAAAAGGCAAAACCTTTGCGCTTGTTGGTGAAAGTGGCTCTGGTAAATCAGTGACCGCGTTATCTATTTTACAGTTATTGCCTTTTCCCGCTGCCCACTATCCGGCCGGTAGTATTAAGCTAATGGGCAAAGAGGTGATAGGCAAAAACCACGCGGTGATGCAAGCGCTACGGGGTAACTGTGCCAGCATGATCTTTCAAGAACCGATGACGTCTTTGAACCCATTGCATACCATTGAAAAACAGATATCTGAAATACTGTTTTTACATCAGGGGTTAAATAAAAAAGCGGCGCAGTGCCGTTGTCTCGAATTGTTAGAGTTAGTCGCAATTCCGGAACCTAAAAAGCGCTTAGGTTCTTATCCACATGAATTATCGGGTGGTCAACGCCAGCGAGTGATGATCGCGATGGCGTTGGCCAATGAGCCAGATTTATTGATCGCTGATGAACCGACCACTGCACTGGATGTCACCGTGCAATTACAGATTTTGGAATTGTTGAAATCATTACAGGCTAAGCTGGGAATGGCAATATTGATGATCACCCATGATCTTAATATCGTCAAACATTTGGCCGATGATGTAGCCGTCATGAAAGCGGGTAAAATTGTGGAAATGGGCGCTGTTGAGCGGATTTTTTCAGATCCTCAGCATGCGTATACCAAAATTCTGTTGGATGCGGAACCACAACGCGATATGCCGACGTTGATACGCACACAGCCATTATTACAGGTAAACGATTTCAAGGTATGGTTTCCGTTAAAGAAAGGGCTCTGGCAGCGCACTTATGATCACGTCAAAGCCGTTGACGGCGTATCACTGCAATTATATCAAGGGGAAACCCTCGGTATTGTCGGGGAAAGTGGTTCTGGTAAAAGTACCTTGGTACGAGGCCTATTGAGACTGATTGAAAGTGAAGGTGATATTTATTTTAACGGTACTAATCTGCAAGGACTAAATTTGACTGCGATGCGCGCTTATCGTCAGTCGTTACAAATCGTGTTTCAAGATCCGTTTGGTAGTCTCAGTCCACGCATGTCTGTACGACAAATCATCAGTGAAGGTTTAGAGGTGCAAGGTAAACACAGTGATGCTGAAATTGAAATCGCTATCCAACAAGTCTTGATTGATGTTGCCTTGCCTGCAGAGTCTTTAGAGCGTTACCCACATCAGTTTTCTGGTGGACAGCGTCAGCGTATTGCTATCGCGCGAGCGTTAGTATTAAAACCTCAGATCCTTATTTTAGATGAGCCCACATCAGCACTCGATCGTACAGTGCAAAAACAGATCTTAGATTTGTTGTGTCAGTTGCAGCAACAGCACCAACTCAGCTATATTTTTATTACTCATGATTTAAGTGTGGTACGCGCGGTAAGTCACCGTATTTTAGTGCTTAAAGACGGTAAAGTTGTTGAGGAGGGGGAAACAGAAGCAGTGTTTAAGCAACCGCAGCAAGCTTATACCCAAGCATTATTGTCGGCCGCAATGTGTTTTAATTAAAGTACCATTCGAGTTAATACTTTAGTGATAGTTGCCCACTGTTTTACAGACAAAAAAAGCTCACTAATAAATAGTGAGCTTTTTTAATTCTGAATGCAGTGGTATTCCAAAGCGCTAACCCGAAGTTAGAGTGAGATAACCAAGCACGCCGGCATTGAAAGTCCAAATACGATGTCATTACATCTATTTGACCAATCAAGTGGTCGGCTGTTTCGGCTTCTGACTTAAATATAGCGCATTACTTTTAATATGCAACTGTTGATATCGTATTTTTACGGGTTTATTTTTGATGATTGTTAACTTAGTGACGTTGATCGTTACGATACATGTAAATTACTGTTAAATTAAACCTTACCTCACAAGAATGTCAATATAGTCTCGGCGGAGCCTTTGCACTAATTTGATTACATCGAAATAATTGCTAGATAAGGATATCAAATGCAGTTCGTTAAAATAATCGTCATGGTTGCGATATTATTTCCGCCATTAGCGAATGCCAATAATTGTACTAGCGTGGTAAAAATCGAGTCAGCTTATTTGCAAAACAAAACGATTTACCTTGATGAAATATTATCACAGCCCGTCGTTAACAATCAGTTATGCCTTAATAGCAGTGACATTACCAATAACACAGAACCCTATTATTTGGAGTTATTCTCAGATAATGGCCTCAGTTTTGATTCCCTACTTATCTTTCCTGAATATATGCAACACGATGTTATTACAATTACCACGGCAGATTTATTGACTAATTTTTGTCGCCAATGTAATGATCTCGGGCATTATCGCCAGTTTGTGAATTCAACGATGGTGAAGCGTATCGCGACTGAGATGGATGCCATTATCGCTAAGGATCCCCAAGCAATTATGTTGGATGTTATTAAGCAGCAATTTCAACCCGCATTGTTAAATCTATATACGTTAGATATTGAACTACAGCAGGACATTGAACTACAGCAGGATATTGAGCCGAGTGTGGATAAGGGTTCTGTAGCCAGCCGTGATGCGCATAAAATCGTGGAGGGTGAACCTCATTGGCTTCGTAAACTGGAAAAATTAGGTGGTCAAGTTCCGTTACCGCATCATTTTCTCCCTATCTATCGCGGTGCAGAATTGCAAAATTTCATCCCTGAAGGGCTACATCTCAATCGTATAGCCAGTTTACCGTTAGCAAGTTATAGCGTTGACGCAAGTGCCGCCTCGGTACTTGATTTTTACCAATCTTTATACCCTAATTATGAACGTATCAAGTTTGGTCATTTTGTGGTATTGGTAGAAGATAAACAGCCATTTGACGGTTATAGCCCAGAGTATATGGCAATACCACACCTGGTTATTTCAGCGGATCCGCTCGGCAAAGGTAAAACAATATTACAGATAATTTATCGACCCGATGCTAATGAGATTAACGGGACGCGCGCAATGATTTTTAAACCCATGTCGTGAGCAATCTTACTTTCATCCCATAGCGTATCTTGTGTTGTTGACAGTGTAATACTGATGGCTGTCCCTTGGATTATGCCTAATAACAACCCCAGTAAAATATAGCTGATAATAGGCAAATTAATAGTTTGTTCGGGAATGAAGGGTCGCGTAATGATCTTAATGTTAGTCGCTGATTCATATTCGCTAAGGGCATTACTAATGGACACCATTTCATGGCGAGTTAATAAATCTAAATAGACGGTGTTTTTGGCATCGTGCTCACGCTTTAATCGCTGTAACTGGAGCTCAATTTGTACATATTTAGCTTGGTTTTGTTGGAAGTATTGCTGCTGTTTCACCAGTGTTTTTAATTCTAATGTTATTTTGTTAATGCTGTTTCTATAGCGTTCATAACTATCGAGCTGAGCGAGTAATAATGGCGTTACCTGCGTTGTTAAGGTTTGTTGTGTCAGTCGCGTTATACGGTTTAGCAGTAAATCTAGCCCCTGTTGACTTTGTATGCTGGACTGGAGTCTTTGCCTTTGCTCTTGTAAGCGAGTTATTTTTAGATTTATTGATTTAATTTGTGAGTGTTGTTCGGTGTAGTGCGTTAATTGCTGGACTTTTAATGTTTCGAGTTGAGTTATTTTGTTATCAATAAACTGTGCAGCAGGATTGGTTAGAATTAATCTTTTCGTTAATAGCGTTAATTTTGATTGAAATAATGCTAATTCCTGTGCTTTATTTTCTAGACTGCGATTGATATCAACAAGCCCTGACTCCCTGGCTTCATATAACTCAGGAATGATGCTGGCATTTTTTAGTTGATAATCAAAAAGGTTCTGTTCTGCTTGGCGTAATACTTTGTATTGTCGATTGAGCTGCTTGGCAATAAAGGCTTGACTAGTTAATGCCTGTTCTTGGTTGGGTTTAGTTAAGCGTAAAATGAATTGTTCGCTGACCACATCTAAGATTACGCTTAATTGTCGCGGGTCTGGCCATACCATTTCAACTTTGATTAGTTCAGCCCCCGTTAATGACAACTTTAAAGATTGTCTTATTTTATTAACAACTTGCTGTTGTTGCCAAGCTGAATCATCGGGCATAATTAAACCGACTTGTTGAGCCACCTCGAGCAACACTTGTTTGCGCTTAACCAGAATGTTGATCGCTTTAAAGCGAGATTGGATATTGAATGGCTGTGAGAGTTCTGACAAAAATGGATTTAACAGTGCGCTTTCTTGCAATAATATATTGGTATGTGAATGGTAACTGTCAGGAATACTGCGGCCAACAAAATAACCAATGACTGGCATCGTAATAATTGGGATCAGTAAATAAAAGCGTTTCCGCCAAAAAATAGCATAAAGCTGATAAAGCTTAACCCATAAGGCCATAAATCATTGCCATAAATGTTACACGTCACAAGGAACCTTTATTAAAGGTAGCTAGCTGTCTGAATTATGGCAATATTTATACCAATCACAATAAATAGATGATCATTCTTTCTGGTTAAAATCGACACTAACTACGTTGTTAATTTTGTAATTAGAATAGCTAGTTACGGCAATTAACGCCTTGTTATTGTCAATTTCCCCTGCGAAATAATTGCTCACTTATTTAATGCAATTGGTATTATTCTCAGACCAACATTTACTGGTTGGTTTTTACGTTTTGTTGCGCTTGTAAGGCAATCTCGCAGAGGGTTGTTATACCTTGTACTACGCGAGGTGAAAAACGATGTGATACATCGGGATTAATTCTAAATATATTGCCGTTTTTCACTGCCGGAATACTCTGCCAGGTTTGCCATTGTGCTAACTCAGCGTCATTCACTGTGCCTGCCACTATCACTGCGGGTTGCTTCACTAGCACTTGTTCTATATTGATAACGGGATAGGGCACAGGGCTGCCATTAAATACATTATTAAAACCACATAACTCAAATTGTTCCCGTAACCAAGGGTCGTTCGCCACTGTCATTAACGGGGTTGGCCAGACTTGATAGAAGAGGTCTTGCTTCGGATTGTGCGCATACTTAGCGCGCAATGCAGCTAAGGCTTGACGGTATTTATCACTCACCGGGTCGGCAATAGATTGGGTCCCTAACATTTTTCCAAGTCGCTGTATTTGGGTGGCAATATCATCTAATCCACCGCTCTTTGAAGCATAAACTGGAATGCCAAATTTTTTAAGTTGATTGATATCTGCTGCGGAATTACCTTGTTGCCAGTAAATGACCAGATCGGGTTCAAGTGCGAGTATCGTTTCGATATTTATTTGTTGCGAGCTAGCAACAACCGGTAATGCTTTGGCCTCTTCTGGGTAATCAGAGTAAGCACTGACCCCGATCAGTCTATCACCCGCGCCAGCGGCGAAAATAAGTTCGGTGGTATGCGGCGACAGCGATACGATACGCTGTGGATATTGTGCTTGTGCTGGCAATGATAGTGCTATTAATGGTGCGATGAGTAGAGAAACTAGTAGCGCGTAAAAAGACATAAAAACTCATTTATTTAATTGCGATAAGCAGATAGATGGCGGTAATAAAACATAACCAAATGATGAGTGCCAAGGTTAATTTCTGTTGTGCGCGTTTGATATCATCGCGCTGTGCTGGCTGGGTATGACCAAGTTGGCTAAAGCGCTGCATTGACCCTTGATATTTACGTGGGCCGCCTAATTGGATCGCAAGGCTATAGGCAAAGCTTGATAATAAAAAACCACTGCTAAAGTGATGCCATTGTTTAGCTTGTTTGGTTAAATTCGATATTGGGCTTGTCGCGCGCTGTAAGCAGCGTAATGTGCATGCAAGTACAAGATGAGCTGGTGACGCTAATAGCCGTAGTAAGGACGCTACAGGACGACCGAATTGATGATTAACCGGTAGTTTGCTATTCCAGTTATGCGCCATTAATTGAATGGTACGATAAATTATCGCTGGCCAGATACCCAAGCAAACATACCAAAATATAACAGCAAACCACTGATAACTATTACGTAAGCACATATTTTCGATACTGGCTTTATGTAAACCGAGTAAGGATAGTTGGTCTAAATCTCGCAATGTCCGAGGTTGTATTTGGCTGATGATGGTTTGCTTTTCCAGGTTACCTAAATCAATTTCGGGTAAGCTGATTTTTTCCCATTGTAATAAACACAATAATAATACCAACTCAAATAAGATGGCTTCAATAACAATAAATTGAATAACGGCAGCGATAATTAAAATGAAACCGAGCATGGTGATCATGGCAAGGTGGCCTGCGATGTACTGTTGCTGCGGGCTGCGTTGTGCGTTATTTACTTTATCTGCAATGGCGCTAAAAAGGGTGTTTAACAGTTGTGTCGGGTGAAAGCGCGGTGGGCATAGCGGTAAACGGGCGATGGCGACTGCAGTCAGTAAGATAAATACTGACTGCATACTGGTCCAATCCATGGCCAAATTCATGTTATTTTAACTCGTGTAACATGTTTACTACCATTGCGGATGAGTTTTTCGCGGCCACAACCAGGTATTCTTCAAATGATGTTGGAGATTCTTTACCCGCGATATCTGATAATGAACGGATCACCACAAATGGGACGTCAAACTGGTGACATGTTTGGGCAATTGCCGCCGCTTCCATTTCTACTGCAGCCATTGTCGGGAAGTTAGCACGCGCTTCTTCTACTTTTTTCGGATCAGCCATGAAGCTATCACCAGTACAAATTAAACCTTCGATAGTTTTAATGTAGCTGTCTGCAGAGATGGCTTTTTTCGCCGCGTCAACAAGACGTTGATCAGGAATATATGCCGCAGGTTTTTGAGCACATTGACCTATTTCGTAGCCAAATACGGTTAAGTCCACATCGTGGTGACGCACTTCACTTGATATTACGACATCGCCAACTTTAAGCGCTTTATCGTAACCGCCTGCAGAGCCAGTGTTGATGATGTAATCAGGCTTGTAATGTACAAGTAGTAGTGTTGTTGCTACGGCAGCTGCAACTTTACCAATACCTGATTTGCTTAAAATAATATCATGCCCAGCAAGTGTGCCACTATAATACTCACAACCGGCTTGCGTAAATGTCGTTACGTTATCAAGTTGCTCACGCAGGATCTCAACTTCCTGCTCCATTGCACCAATAATACCTATTTTCATCGTTGTCTCTAATCTATCTCGAAAAATGCCATGCTAGCACAGTTTGGTTGCGGTATTCATTTTTCGGTAAGGTATTAATTAAAAGAAACACCTAAGCCAAATGCAATACGAAAGTCATTTTTTTCTAGCGGAACACCGTCTATATTAAGTAGGGGGTTATTAACCCGATCCCAGAAGAAAGTGATATCGAAATCGAGCACGTCAGTCAGTTCAATATCAAAATTCATTTTGGCATTTTGTAAATAGCCGCCAAGATCAGATTCTGTTGCGGTTATTTTATAACTCAATTCTAGATCAATCTGATTATGTATTTCACGCTCATAATCAAGACTGACGGATACCGCGAGACTGGAATCACTCGTATTGAGTTGTGTCTCGCTAAATTCATATTTGGTATACAAATAAGAAGGTCCTAAGTTCATCTCTAACTCTTGATCACCGTCGTCAATGAATTGATAACCGATACCCATACCGATATTGATCCGGCTGTTTACATTTTGCAATGGGTCTCGGTATAGACTTAAATCAAGCGGTCTGAAAAACAAATCTTTGTCACTATAGACATCGTAGGTCATTAAAAAACGATGGTTCTCATCGGTCTGAACATTATTTGTCACCCCGATAATCGCGCTATAAGACGTTTTAATACGTGATGTAGTGGTGTGACGAGAAAGTTCTGCATTGGTATTATATTCGAGTTTATTGGTATTACCTGAGCTGAGATTGGCCCCGAAGGTTATTTTTCCTTGCCAAATATTACCACCAGTCTCTAAACCTGCGATCAGGGTCATTAGATCTGCTTGGGCTATTTTGTGCTGTCGGTTATTGCTAATAATGAGGATGCCGTCTTCAAGCGCAATGGTGCCAGTAATGATTCTGCCGTCAATGGTTCGAACGGTAAATAATTGACGACTGTTAATCCGGCTGATATCAGACCACTTAATTTTTAAATCGCCAAGGTCATCGCTATCGAAAGCGAGTTTTTCATCATAAAGATCTTCGATGTTACCAATTAAGAATTCACCTGATTTTAACCAGAGCCAATCTTCATCTATGCCTAAACTGTCGGCAAGTATGATCTCTTGGCTGTTTTCAGTGAGGGTCACTGCATTGGTATTGTCGGCAATATTGGTGCTAACACTGCTTGATTCGCTCGATGAGGTTGGCGCTTGCGTTTTAATATAGTCACCTAAAATTATTTCTTGCGCAGCAAAGCTCGGCACGCTAAATACGGTGCTTAAAAAACTAAAAGCGATATTAATAACAATTAAAGTTAATTTAGTTGTTTTGAGAATATTAAACGAGTTCATTGTTATCAGGTATTTGCGCCATAGTTCCTTGAAATTGGATGGGTATAATACAAAACAATGGTCAATAATTAAACATATTATCGTTTTTATAGTTGAAAATAATGTATAAAAAAACGCTAGTAGAATGAATACTAGCGTTTTTAATTAGCAAAATCAGGCTTTAACGACTAAATAACAGCGCCGTTAAATACTGCATTTTGATAAGCGTTTAAACCTCTAAATAGTCCAACATGGCTTCGGCAGCACGACGACCTTCATCAATTGCTGTTACCACAAGGTCTGAACCGCGAACGGCATCACCGCCAGCAAAGATTTTTGGATTTTCAGTTTGGAATGGGAAGTCACTTTTTTCTGGGGCAATAATGCCATTCCAGCTATTTGTGGTAACACCTTCATCCAATAACCATTGTGCAGGATCTGGCTGGAAACCAAATGCTTGAATAACCGCATCGGCTTTTAGCACATGTTCAGAGCCAATCACTTGTTCGGCACGACGACGACCTTTCTGATCTGGGTTACCTAGGCGAGTTTTCACCATTTTAACGCCAGTGGCTTTATCGCCAGCCACTTCTATATCAAGTGGTTGTAAATTCCATAAGAATTTAACCCCTTCTTCTTTGGCGTTTTTAACTTCACGCTTAGAACCAGGCATACTTATTTCGTCACGACGGTAAGCACAATAAACGTCTTTAGCGCCTTGACGTATTGCGGTTCGTACGCAGTCCATCGCGGTATCACCGCCACCTAGTACTATTACCGTTTTGCCTTTTAAGTTAATGTAATCATCAGCGTTCTTTTCAAAGCCAAGTTCATGATTAACATTAGCAATAAGGTAAGGCAGGGCATCATAAACGCCTTGTGCTGCACCGTTATCAAAACCACCATTGATGTATTTGTAGGTACCAACACCGACAAATACTGCATCGTACTCGGCAACTAATTCACTGAATTGAATATCTTTACCAATCTCAGTGTTAAGGCGGAATTCGATGCCCATTTCCGTGAACACTTCACGGCGATGACTCATCACGCTTTTATCCAGTTTGAACGCCGGAATACCAAACGTTAATAGACCACCAATTTCTGGATTTCGGTCAAAGACCACGGGTGTTACCCCATTACGCACTAAGATATCGGCGGCGCCAAGACCGGCAGGACCTGCGCCAATAATAGCCACTTTTTTATTGTTGCGAACGACTTTTGACATGTCTGGACGCCAGCCCATTTTAAAGGCTTCGTCGGTAATGTATTTTTCAACATTACCAATAGTCACCGCACCAAAGTCATCATTGAGGGTGCAAGAACCTTCACATAAACGATCTTGTGGGCAAACTCGGCCACAAACTTCAGGCAAGCTGTTGGTTTCATGACAAAGCTCTGCAGCCTCAATAATACGACCTTCTTCAACCAGCTTTAGCCAGTTTGGAATGTAGTTATGTACTGGGCATTTCCACTCACAGTACGGGTTACCACATTCTAAACAACGACCCGATTGCATTTGTGCTTGGTTCGCCGTGAATGGTTTATAAATCTCGATAAAGTCCACTTTACGGATCTTTAACGGCTTCTTATCTGGATCAATGCGTTGTACATCGACAAATTGAAATACATTATTACTCATGATCCCTCCTATTGAGCCTGGACACGTAACTCTGCAGCAGAGCGTGATTGGTGGCCAAGTAATGCGTTCATATCAGCTGTTTTAGGCTTGATAATAAAGAATTTATTTATCACAGTATCAAATTCATTAAGCAGGTCTTGCGCATGCTGACTGCATGTTTGGGCAAGGTGTTCAATGATGATACCGCGCAGGTGTTCAACGTGCATTGGGTAGTCCGTTACTGCATGCTGTTCAACCAGTTCGTTGTTAAGTCTACTTGCTAATTGACCATGTTTGTCATAAACATAAGCAAAACCACCTGTCATACCAGCGCCAAAGTTAACACCTGTCTCCCCTAGGATGGTCACAATACCGCCAGTCATGTATTCACAACCGTTGTCACCAATACCTTCGATTACAGCGTGTGCACCTGAGTTACGCACTGCAAAACGTTCGCCAGCTAAACCTGCCGCGTACAATTCGCCACCGGATGCGCCGTATAGACAAGTATTACCTGCGATAACCGCTTCGTTTGATTTAAACGCTGACCCCGGTTCAGGACGAATAACGATCTTACCGCCAGCCATGCCTTTACCAACGTAATCGTTCGCATCGCCAGTGAGGATGAGGTGTAAGCCACCGGCATTCCAGACACCGAAACTTTGTCCAGCAGTACCGGTAAAGTTAACCGTGATAGGGTCTGATGCCATCCCTTGGTTACCGTGCTGTTTGGCAATTTCACCAGATAGGCGGGCACCCACAGAACGGTCAGTGTTTTTAATTGGGTAATGACTTGATAACCCTGATTTCTCAGTGATTGATTTTAAGTAATGCGCAATTAATGCTTCATTTAGTTCTGCTTTATCATACGGTTCGTTGGTTGCCTGACAGTAAACACCTAAGCCTTCTTTT
Source organism: Moritella sp. (assembly GCF_013215705.1). Classification (GTDB taxonomy): domain Bacteria; phylum Pseudomonadota; class Gammaproteobacteria; order Enterobacterales; family Moritellaceae; genus Moritella. The sequence continues at coordinate 94,423 of NZ_JABSQR010000014.1, forward strand.
GGCTGGGGCTTGTAGATGATGCCAGATAAATCAATTTTACGTTGCTTGTCAGTTAAGCCGTCTAATTGCACCAGTAAATCGGTACGGCCAATTAAATCAGTTAACTGAGTTACACCAAGTGATGCCATGATCTCACGGGTTTCTTGGGCAATAAACTTGAAATAGTTCATGACCATTTCCGGCAGACCATGGAAGTGATCTTGACGTAATTTTTCGTCTTGTGTTGCAACACCTGTGGCACAGTTGTTTAGGTGACAAATTCGGAGGAATTTACAGCCTAACGCCACCATAGGACCGGTACCAAAACCGAAGCTCTCGGCACCAAGGATCGCCCCTTTAATAACATCAAGACCGGTTTTTAGCCCGCCATCAACTTGTAAACGAATACGATGACGTAAGCCATTTTCAACAAGTGCTTGTTGTGTTTCTGCTAAGCCAAGCTCCCAAGGACTACCTGCATATTTAACCGAGGTAATCGGACTTGCCGCTGTACCACCGTCGTAACCCGAAATAGTGATTAAATCGGCATAGGCTTTTGCAACACCGGTCGCAATGGTACCAACCCCCGGTTCAGACACTAACTTCACCGAGACTAATACAGTCGGGTTGATTTGTTTAATATCAAAAATCAGCTGGGCTAAATCTTCAATTGAATAAATATCGTGATGCGGTGGTGGTGAAATAAGGGTTACACCTGGTACGGCATTACGTAATTTAGCAATTTCAGTGGTTACTTTATGTCCGGGTAATTGACCACCTTCACCTGGTTTTGCACCTTGCGCTACTTTTATTTGAATGATTTCTGCATTCATTAAGTAATGCGGTGTTACACCAAAACGGCCAGAAGCGATTTGTTTAATTTTAGATACTTTTAAAGTACCAAAACGACGTGGATCTTCACCGCCTTCGCCCGAGTTAGAGTTACCACCTAAGGTGTTCATCGCAATCGCCAGTGCTTCATGGGCTTCAGGGCTTAATGCACCGATTGACATTGCGGCGGTATCAAAACGTTTGAATAGGTTATCTTCATGCTCTACAGCATCCAGTTCAATCGGATTATCTGATTTTTTCAGCTGTAACATATCACGCAGGGTGGCAATCGGGCGCTCATTTACTTCGGTTGAATACTGTTGGTAGTCTTCGTATTTACCGCTTTGTACTGCTGTTTGTAATGTACTGACAACATCTGGATTATAAGCATGGTATTCACCACCGTGAACATATTTAAGTAGACCGCCTTGTGAGGTCGGTTTACGTTTTGTCCATGCCAATTTACTCAGTATCTGTTGGTCAATGTGGAAATCGCTAAAATCAGCGCCTTTAATACGGCTGCTTGTGCCTTTAAAGCATAACTCGATAATTTCGTCGGCTAAACCTACTGCTTCAAACAGTTGTGAACAACGGTAACTGGCAATGGTAGAGATACCCATTTTCGACATGATCTTGTACAGACCTTTATTAATACCATTACGGTAGTTTAATAATGTCTTCGCAATATCTTGTTGGATGGTTTCTATTTCAACTAGTTTACGTAGTGATTCATAAGCAAGGTACGGATAAACCGCCGTGGCACCAAACCCAATTAATACCGCAAAATGATGTGGGTCACGGGCACTTGCCGTTTCGATAACAATGTTAGTATCACAACGTAAGTTGGCGTAAACCAGTGCTTTTTGTACCGCACCTACAGCCATTGCTGCTGGGATCGGTAAATTATTTTTCGCTAAGGTACGGTCTGTTAGTACTAATAGCACAACGCCAGCGGTCGCAAGTTCAATCGCTTCGGCAGTAATACGGGCTACCGCGCGTGCTAAGGTTTCATCTTGACCGTTAAAGCAAAGGTTAATTTTTGCAGTTTTATAGTATTCGCCGCTTAATTCAGTTACTTGCTTAAAGTCTGAGAATAGTAGTACGGGTGAATCAAATAGTACGCGGTGCGCATGACCACCTGTTTCATTAAATACATTGTGCTCACGCCCGATACAAGTTGCCAATGACATCACATGGTTTTCACGTAATGGGTCTATTGGCGGGTTGGTTACTTGCGCGAATTTTTGACGGAAGTAGTCATACAGTGAACGTGTTTTAGTTGAAAGTACAGCCATCGGGGTATCATCACCCATCGAGCCTGTAGCTTCTTGCGCGTTTTCACCGAGCACTCGAATAATTTGATCGAGTTCTTCTCTGCTGTAATCAAATTGTTTTTGATAAGTGGCTAACTGTTCGTCATTAAAAGTACGGGTACCAATGGCTTCTTTTGGTAATGCTTCAAATGGTGTCAATTTGGTTGAATTGTTTGACAGCCATTCACGGTACGGATTACGGCTTTTCAATTCTTGGTCAATGTCCCAAGATGTCCATAATTTACCTGTTTCAGTATCGATAACAAGTAACTCACCCGGACCAACACGGCCTTTTTCGATAACTTCATCAGCAGTGTAATCCCAAATACCTACTTCAGAGGCTACGGTAATGAAACCATCTGTGGTGCGCACATAACGTGCTGGACGTAACCCATTACGATCGAGACCACAAGCTGCATAACGGCCATCAGTTAGTACGATACCCGCTGGGCCATCCCAAGGTTCCATATGCATAGAGTTGAAGTCATAGAATGCGCGTAGATCATCATCCATATTCGGGTGGTTTTGCCATGCTGGCGGCACAAGTAGACGGAAAGCACGGAAAATGTCCATGCCACCGGCTAAGAATAGCTCGAGCATGTTATCCATAGATGATGAGTCAGAACCTTTGCTATTAACAAACGGTGCCGCATCATGCATGTCAGGGAGGAGTGGAGAACTAAATTTGTAACTACGTGCGCGTGCCCATTCTCGGTTACCTTCGATGGTATTAATCTCACCATTGTGCGCCATAAAGCGGAATGGTTGTGCTAATGGCCATTTCGGCGAGGTATTTGTTGAGAATCGTTGATGGAACAAGCAAATTGAAGATTGCATACGCAGATCGGCAAGATCTAAGAAGAACTTCGGCAGATCGCCGGCCATACACAAACCTTTATAGATAGTCACTAGGTTTGATAAGCTGGCAATATAAAAATCGCTGTCATCGATAATGCGTTTTTCGATGCGACGTTTAGTTATATATAAACGGCGTTCAATATCTTTTGGTGCCCAGCCCGCAGGTGCATTAATAAATACCTGCTGGATTTGTGGCAGCGATGACATTGCAATTTCGCCAAGCACGCTGGTGTCAAGAGGGACTTCACGCCAGCCAACAACCTTGAGTGTTTCGCGTTCGAGCTCTTCTTTCATTATTTGCTTTGCGGCGGCAGACTTATCGGTATCCTGATTTAAGAAAATCATACCAACGGCGTAATTACTTCCTAGATTCCAATCATTTTCTATCGCGATAGCACGGAAAAAACTGTCAGGTTTCTGCATGAGTAAACCACAGCCATCTCCTGTTTTTCCATCTGCCGCGATACCGCCCCTATGTTGCATACGGTCTAATGATGAAATAGCGACGCGCACTAACTTATGGCTAGCTTCACCTTCTTGATGGGCGATTAAACCAAAACCACAGTTGTCTTTTTCCAGCGACGGGTCATAGACTGACATTGCACTTCTCCCTTGCATTCAATTCACTAAATACTAAATATATATGCCTATATTGAGCTTCTACTCACAGGTACAAAATACATACAAAAATAGATAAATCGTTAAAATTTCCAAAAGCCGAAAATTGGCTAACCTGCCAAACTTACCAGAATTAATACTTAGGTCAATCTAAAAATGTATTCTGAGTCACTTATCACCTTTTTAAGTAAATGGGCCATTTGTTTTGGTATTGGTCAATAAACTACAAAAAAAACTGAGGATTATTCAAAATTTAGTTTTTTATTTTGGATATATGACATTGTGTGATTTTTTAATTATGTTTAAGCTGTTATTGATGTTGTTGTATGCCATTTATATTTTTTATTCTAATAATGCATTGATTTATTTAGTTTATGTTACCTAGTACTAAAGTATGTAAAACAAAAATGGGCACTGGCGTTAATTTTCATCATAACTGCTTTACAGTGTTCTAATTTTGGTGTTTTATGGTCCATCAGTGTGAGATGGATCTTGGGCGGAAATATGGATTTTAATTATCAATCTTTTATGCAGCCAATGTTGAATTGGTGGCGGGGTATTACTGAATTATCAACAAATACCCCTATCATGATCACGTTTTGGTTGGTTGTGGCAGCTTTATTAATGAGTATGCTGGTGATGTTAACGCTATCACGAAAAATTGCTACCTATAAAGAGTTGCTGACATTGTCAGCAACCCCAACACTTGTTCTCGATGTCAAAAAAGCCACAATACGTTATTCTAATCCGGCAATAACCGCTATTTTTGATCAAGATAATCATACCAGCCATATTGTTGCTAAGTGTTGCTTTGAGCGTCTATCCCACCTAACAGATCAAACGTCCGTAACCAATGATGTTTTTCATATAAAGCAATTAAAGAAAACGCTACGTTATAGTGCAGTGCAAATAAACTATCAAGGTCGTCGGGCTTGGTTGTGTCAGATTGAGCATATTGATACTAATTCTTCAACCATTTCTCCTTGGGATATGGATGGGCAAATCATTAACAGTTTATTTTCTTCCAACTCGGCATTTATTCATATCAAAACGTTGGATGGTCTCATCTTGAGTTGCTCACCATCATGGGCGACTCAATTTGGCCAATCGGTAGAGCAAGTTAGTGGCTATTTTGAACATGATTTTTATAGTGCTTCCAAGCTGGAGCAAATCAAATCTTATGAAAAGTCTGTACTTACTGGTGAGATACAAGAATATGAAGAGTGGAGTACTGTTGATGACAATAATATTTTATTGCAAACCATCAAGTATCCGCTGTATGACGAGCATAAAAACGTGGTCGCGATCTTAACGGTATCGAATGACCAAACGGAAGTGATGGAACTTAATGAGCGTCTGCTGAGTGAGAACGGTGAACACTTACGCATTGAAGCTGAGTTAAGCCGTAATAATAGTTTATTAAACTCGGTTATCAATGCGACGCCAGACCCGGTTGCCTTTATGAATGGTAATGGTAAGTATGTTGGCGCCAATCATGGCTATTGCGAGGTTGTTGGTGTGAAACATGCTGATTTAATTGGTATGGATAGACAACAACTGTTTAGTCACGATAAAAAGTTTTGGTTATTGGAACAAGAAAATCAATTATTAGTGGATGGAAAATCGGTTCGCTATGAAGAGTTTTTGCATTTTTCAGATCAAGAACCGCGCTGGTATGAAATATGTAAACAGCGCTATGTGAATAGTACTAATGGTGAAAGTGGTATTTTAATTATCTACCGAGATTTAACTGAACGTAAGCGTATCGAGCATGAACTCGAACAGGCGATAGAAAAATTTGATGAACTAAGTTCAATCGATGAACTGACTAAAATCGCTAATCGCCGCACGTTTGATAGTAAGTTACAGCATTATTGGTCAATCCATCATCGCGAAGTTAAAGAAATGTCGTTGTTGTTCTGCGATGTTGATAGTTTCAAATTATACAACGATAATTACGGCCACCCAATGGGTGATACCGTGCTCGCTAACATTGCCCAAGTGATGAATGAGCAGGTCCATCGTGGTGCGGATTTAGTTGCGCGTTATGGCGGTGAAGAATTTGCCGTTATTTTACCAAATACCGACGAAGAAGGGGCTATTCGTCTTGCCATAAAAATCATTGCTGCGGTTGAAAATTTAGCAATTGAACATACTCACTCTAAGGCTGCAAAATATGTCACACTCAGTATTGGTGTTGCTACTTTGTGCCCTGAAGATGAAAGTTCGGAAGCACAATTACTTGAAAATGCGGATAAGGCTTTGTACCTCGCAAAGGAACATGGCCGCAACCAGTATTGTGTATATCGAGATGAGGAACGTGAGCCTGCAATGGTGGAATTAAATTTCGACTTATTAAAATGTTAGATTTATTAAAAGCTTAATTTTCTGTGGTTTGCTTATAACCTATCGTATATTATTAATTATCTAGATAATTTTATTAATATGGGAACACCATGATGAAAATCAGAGCTTGGGCTCAATACTATGTTGATATGCTCACTAAATTGGGTGTTATTCGTTTTAGTATCCTCTCCGCCGCGACGGTTATTTTCTTTTCTATTACTATTCAAGCCAGCATTAATTATATTCTGCGAGGTCAGGTTAAACTTGATGATCTGTATGCGGCAATTTTATTTGCGATTATCGTTACGCCTTGGGTGGTATTTTTTCTCTCTATCGTCGTTCAGCAACTCGAACACTCACGAAAACGACTCAGTAAAATGGTCTACAAACTGCAAGAAGTCAGGGCCCGTGATCTACAGTTACAACAAGAGTTACAAGTAAATATTATTGAGCTTAATGCTGAGTTTGAAGAGCGTAAAAAAGCGGAAGCAGATAGAAACCAGGCCTTCAAAGATTTAGAGAATGAGGTATTTCAGCGTGAGCAAGCACAATTAGTGGTTGAAGAGCGGTCCGCGTTAGTACGTTCATTTATTGATAGCTCGCCAGATCTGGTTTATTACAGTAATGAACAGGGGCAATTTTCTGGTTGTAACTTAGCCATGGAAGCACTCACGGGTAAGATTGAAAAAGAGCTTATTGGCTTGACGCCGTTTGATGCTTTTGATACTGAAATTGCGGCTAAATTTGCGGCAACAGATAAAGCCGTACTTAATACCAAATTACCGGAAACCTATGAACAGTGGTTAACTTACCCTGATGGACATAAGGCCTGCTTTGAATTACGAAAAGTGCCCTTTTTTGGACGTCGGAATGAATATATTGGGGTGCTGGGTTATGGCCGTGATATTACCGAGCGTAAGAAATACCAAGATGCATTAGAAAAAGCCAGCCGGGATAAAACCACGTTTATTTCGACCATAAGTCATGAATTACGGACGCCGTTAAATGGCGTAGTTGGCTTAAGCCGAATCTTACTTGATAGCTCGCTTAATGCTGAACAACGTCAGCACTTAAATACTATTTATGTTAGCGCGCAAACAATGGGTAATATCTTTAATGATATTATTGATTTGGATAAATTTGACCGCCGTAAATTTGAGATCGTAAATCAACCGATTGAATTCAGAAGTTTTCTTAACGATATTGAAACGCTAGCACAGCTTCAAGTAGCACAAAAAGGCTTGGTGTTAGCATTTGATATATTTGGTGATATTCCCGATTTTATCAATGCCGATGGCACGCGAATGCGCCAAGTATTGTGGAATTTGGTGTCTAATGCCGTTAAGTTTACCGATTCAGGTGAAATTAGTATCCGGATATTTACCAGTGAGGAAGCGAATAACAAAATTGGTCTAACCTTTGAAGTAGAGGATACCGGCATTGGTATTTCTGCCGATGGACAAGATAAGATATTCGCGATGTATTATCAGGAACAAGGCAGTAAGCGTGCTACGGGTACGGGGATTGGTCTGGCTGTCGCTAAAAGTTTAATGACGGCAATGGGAGGTGATATCTGGGTCAGTAGTGAATTAGGTAAAGGTTCATGTTTCACCATCGAGTTTGATGTGGATGGTGTGGATAGCTTACTACCGAGTGGTACTGCTGACAGTGAGCAAACTAAACTGTCTATCCTGCTGGTCGAAGATATTGAACTGAATGTTACTGTGTGTACCGCAATTCTAAATAAACTCGGTCATACTGTTGAAGTGGCTGTTGATGGCCGTAGCGCTATCCAAATGGCAGAGAATAATAGCTATGATTTAATCTTCTTAGATATTAATTTACCTGATATTTCTGGGTTTGAAATTATTAAAACCTTACGCGAAAATAAAACGCTTGAGTTACCACCAGTGGTCGCGCTAACGGCTAATGTCATTAATAATCGTCAAGAATATATTGAGAAAGGTATGGATGATGCAATCAGTAAACCACTCTCTATCAATGCCGTAACCGGGGTGATCAGTCGCTTATTCAGCAAGGTAGAAAAAGGGGATGAACCTAACCTGCATTATACTGCTGATGGGGTTGCTGATGAGCAAGAAATGCTGGATGAATACCTTGATATTGATTTATTACAGCAATATCTTGATACCTTAGGTAAAGATTTATTACTGCAAAGTGTGCGTTTGTTTGAACAAACAATGCCGCATTATTTGACGTTGTTAAATACTAATTTAACGGCGCGAGATCAAGATGCGATTGTTGACGAAGCTCATAAGATTAAAGGCGCGGCAGGGTCGGTTGGATTAATACGGATCCAGCAGGTATCACAATTAGCCCAGTCACCAGAGCAACCTACATGGTGGGAAAATATTGATGATTGGGTTGAGCAGATTAATACTGAATATCAATATGACGTTAAGCGTCTGAAGACCTGGATTGAGAACCAAGATGGATAAGTGGGATTCGTTTACTAATTTTATTACCTTACTGCTGGTTTTTCTGCATGCAGTGATAATTATATTAGTATCATTTCGGGTTATCACTAAGCGACGTCCTGCTAGTATATCGTTGGCTTGGTTGGCGGTGATTTACGCGTTACCGTTTGCAGGTGTCATTATTTATCTTATTTTTGGTGAGCTATATTTAGGTAAAAAACGAGTGCAACGAGCCGCAGCAATGCTCGGTCCTTTTACCCAACGGATTAATCTATGTGCAGCCTCGTATCTGATCGCTTGTGATGCGGATAAGAGAAGCTTAGTTACCCCATTGCGTGAGTTGATTTATGGCCGTTTTCAAATGCCAGCCGTGACCGGTAATCAACTGACATTATTAACCAGCCCTCACGGTATTCTTGAGCAGATAATAGTGGATGTGAATACCGCTACTCACGTTGTTTATCTCGAGTTTTATATATGGGCCGTTGGCGGTAAAGCAGACCTGGTTGCTAGCGCGCTGATTAATGCCGCCAAACGTGGTGTCGACTGCCGCGTCATGCTCGATTCGGTAGGCAGTTCGCCATTTTTTAAAAGTCGTTGGCCTAAGCTATTTAAGCAGGCTGGTGTTCACCTTATTGAAGTGCTGCCCGTTGGGCCGATGCGGATATTCTTTCATCGTCAAGATTTGCGTATGCATCGTAAGCTTATCGCGATTGATAACCATGTGGGTTATACCGGTAGTATGAATTTGGTTGATCCAGAGATCTTTAAACAAAACGCTGGGGTCGGTGAGTGGGTTGATATTATGATCCGCATGCAAGGGCCTATTATTCCAATTACCGGCTCGCTGTTGGAATGGGATTGGGAGATGGAAACGGGGGAAAGTTTAGTTAATACTAGGGTGTCTAAATACCAAGAAAGCGCTGTATTCGAAGAGAGCAGTCATGTGCAAATGATCCCATCAGGACCTTATTTTGATGATGATAATATTCATCAAGTATTGGTTTCAGCGATTTACTCCGCACAACAATCGTTAATTCTAACCACGCCTTATTTTGTGCCGGATGAAACCTTACATGCAGCGCTTAAAACTGCCAGTGCGCGCGGCGTAAAAGTGCAGATTATTCTACCGGCGAAGAATGATTCACGCATGGTGGATTATGCCTGCAAAGGTTTTTTTGATGAGTTGCTGGTATGCGGTGTCGAAATTTATCAATACCAAAATGGCTTACTGCACACTAAAAGTATTTTGGTGGATAATGAGCTATGTTTAGTCGGTACAGTCAATTTAGATAAGCGCAGTTTCTGGTTAAATTTTGAAGTCACATTACTGATTGATAAGTCCCCTTTTATTGAAGAACTTTATCAATTACAGTTATCTTACATTGCCCATTCTCATCAGGTATGCCTCACTCAATGGCGACAACGAGGTCGAGTACAACGATTTTTAGAAAGCCTATTTTACTTATTTAACCCGTTATTATAAGCATGAATCAGAAAGGGTTAATAAAAAAAGCGCGTAATATCTAACAATTAATGACTAACCACCAATCACTAACAACAAAGTATTAGCAATCAATGAAGGGCAGGAATTCAGATGAAAAAAACAATTTTATTAGCATTGACAGTATTTGCTTTAGCGGCATGTAGTAGTACAGAACATACAGTAAAGCCATTACCGATATTGCCAAGCTACAACAATAGCTGCCCAGATGAGCGTCCACAGATGTGTACGATGGATTATCGCCCTGTATGTGGAACTTCGGAGTCAGGTGCCCTGAAAACATTCAGTAACGCATGTGGTGCATGTTCTGATGTAATGGTGCGTGGTTATTCTGAAGGTGAGTGTAAGTAGTTTTAGACATACAAAAAGCCAAGTGAATGCGGTTTCATTTATTTGGCTTGATGGTACTGTTAACAAATTAATAGGTTAACACGTTAATAAATTAATTCATTAACGTGTTAGCTATTATATTAATCCGCTTGAGATTCACGGGCTAATTTAGCATCTTGACAACCCTTGACTGCATCCTGGATGAGATCCAACGCAGTGCCGTTATATTCAGGTAGTGCCACATCTGATGTTGCGATCGGCGTTGTTCTTTCGCCCCACTTGATTATGGCTGCACCCCAAGTCAAACCACCACCAAATGCCGCCAATAATACATTATCACCGGCTTTAATACGGCCTTCTTCTAGCGCTTCACAAAGTGCAATCGGCACCGTTGCTGACGAGGTATTACCATATTTATGTACGTTCACCATAACTTTTTCTTTACTCGCACCCATGCGTTTGGCTAAAAAATCAATGATACGTAAGTTTGCTTGGTGAGGAATAATAAAATCAATGTCTTCGGGTGTCATTTTCGCTTTTTCTAGGGCAATCGCAGAGGCTTCGCCCATGCGTGTTACTGCACGTTTAAAGATCTCTTTACCTTCGAAGTTAAAGTCAAATAGACCATCAACATTTTTGAAACGTGCTCTGTCTGTACCAAAGTTAGGTACTGAAAGGATATGACCAGCATCGCCATCACAGCCAATTTTGCTACTTAAAATACCTTGTTTTTCAGTGCTCGATTCCAGAATCACTGCGCCGGCACCATCGCCGAATAATACTGCAGTGCTGCGCTCTGTCCAGTCAAGGAGATAACTGATGCGTTCTGCACCTATTACTAATATTTTGTCCATTTGACCACTTTGAATAAATGCACTTGCGGTACTCAGGCCATAAACAAAACCAGTACAAGCCGCATTCATATCAAATACAGCGGCGTTGGTCGCGCCTAATTTAGCTTGTACTTTTGATGCTGCACTTGGCAGTGTGCAATCGGCAGTACAAGTCGCAAAGAAAATACCGTCAAGTTCTGATGCCTTAATACCCGCAGCTGCAATAGCTTGGCAGGCTGCCACATACGCTAGCTCTGATGTACTTACATGTGAGATACGACGTTCTTGCATACCAGTGCGAGATCGGATCCACTCGTCATTAGTATCAAGAAAAGTGCTGAGATCATTATTTGTTAGCGTTGCAGGCGGTAGGCATTTACCCCAACCGGTGATATTTGCATAATGCATTGAAATTTACCTGTGTTTTGTGACTGGATAAGACAGAGCGGGTCGTAAAATATACGCAATACGAAGTGATTAAGTATTCTATTATACGCTGTTTAGCGGAGTGCCTGTTACTGTAATTAATATTACTTGCTCAATTATAGAGGTTAGTCTTTGAAAGTGGTAGCTAATTTATAATAGATGGGATGTCTGGTCTGAAAATTGGACACAAAAAAGGCATCATTTAAGATGCCTATCTTTGCGTTAATATGACCTGTCATTGGTGATGACGATAATTCCCGGATAAGGAGTGGTGCCTGATTGGTTGCAAGAAGGGTAATTCTATCACCGCATCGACCTGGATTGAGGTGTCTGCTAATCAGCTTTTGGCGTTATCTTTAACTGGGTTTAGTATAGCGAGGTTGATGGAGAGGGTGGTTGCGATGTTTGCATTAATTGGCTATTATTTAGCAATTACATTTGAATTAAAGCTTATAATTAGCAATAATTGACCCTAGTTAAGTTTTAGTACGCTATGTTCATTCTCAATTTAATGTTGAGGTGTTAATTTAGACGTAAACAGTGGAGTAGGGACTATGAATATGAAACTAGATCGAACCGATAAATTAATTCTTAATTTAATACAAGAAAATGGCAGGATCAGTAATTTAGAACTAGCGGATAAAATTGGTCTATCGGCGTCGCCGTGCTCGCGACGGGTAAAGCATTTAGAAGAGTTAGGCTTAATTGATAAGCATGTGACTTTGCTTGACCAAGCAAAACTTGGTTTAAAGCTGACGGCTTATATCCATATTAGTATGGATCGACATACGCCTGAGCGATTTGATAATTTTGAAGCTGAGATCGCCGCGATCCCTGATGTGATGGAATGTTGTATTATAACCGGGAGTGATGCCGATTTTCAGTTAAAGGTTATCGTGCCGGATATGGAGCATTACCAAGAGTTATTGTTAGGAAAGCTAACGCGAATTAAAGGGGTAACAGGGGTGAGATCGAGCTTTATGTTACGCAATATTTTGAGTCGAACGGTATTACCGCTCGACCATATTAAATAATATGCTATCAGTCAGTTAAAGCGTAAATAGGTGACTCGCTTGCTGCAGAAAGGTATTTTGCTTTTGCAGCTTGATAATCTGCAATGACACCATTCATTACTGATTCTTCGTATGGGATCAAACCACTTAACAGCATTTCTTTTTGGCCCGTACCTACTTTTTCTTCACTGTCGTAAAAATCAAATTTAAAGGTAACGGTTGCACGCTTACCGTATACGTCGATAATGGCGTTATTAAACTTTAATGAAATGTTTTTAACATCCACGCGTGACATACTTATTTGCATACATTTATACATGATTATAGTACGTGCAGGATTAAACATTAAATTTTCGCTACGCATGAGAGGTACCATGACGTCTGGGAAATTTTTTCCTGAAAATTGCACATACTCTGTAATTATCTTACTGATTATGTCTTCATTGTGAGACGATTTTCCACTGACTTCTAACTCCATAAATGCTTTATCGTCAGCATTTACTATCGTAGTTTTATTATCTAAAAGTGGTGAAAACTGCATATCTACGTCGTTTTTAACCATACCGGTAAAATCAATTTTCATCGTTTCAGATAAGCCGAATTTAGTCAAAGACACAGCAAAAAGAAGATCACCAGGCACACAAAATCGTTTATTATCTACATCATGGATCTTGTTATAATCGTTCGCTACCGTTTTAGCAAATCGACTAGCCTGCTGTTGAGTAAAGCGAAAAGAGCTGTCTTTTTGAGAATAGAATTCGTTTAGAAACATATATAATTAAGCTACGATGATGAAAACGCCAGTTTACATTAATTTTGTCTATATGCAGGTCGATCCAGTTGCAAGTATGATTGTTTAAAATGCAGACCAGATCACGTGATGAGCATATTATGGTTATGTAAGCTCGATCAGGGCTATTTAATGATGGCGAAATGACTACTTTCTCACATCTGGAGTCACACTTCTTAAAATTCCAATGCCGGTATTAAATAAGGTTGAACTGGTTTTAATGAGCGTTTCAGCTGGCATACTCGCAGCCGAACCCATCATCGTTGGAATAAACTTTTTAAAGGCATTGTCGACACCATCCTCAACTTCTTTACTGAGTTGCGGTAAGAATTCATCAATAATCTGATCGAGCTCTTGTTTTACATGGGCTTCTAACTCGGGTTGTAGCTCGGCAAATTTTGCTTCGATAGCATCGGCAATATCTTTACTAATTTGTGGGGATGCTTGGCTAATGGTGGTTTCAGCTTCGATTTTTATCAAGGCGATCTGAGTGGCTAAATAGGGCTTAATGACATTTATGAAGACATAAAGAAACGCCAGAGCTGTAAAGATGCTACTGAGTAATGCGGTAAAGATAATTGTTAGCATGATGAACCATTAAATTATGAATAAGTCATTAATATTAACAATTTAGTTACTAGTGTAAAGGTAAATATGAAGGGAAGTAGGGATAGTTCCTGAATGAATTATGGCTCTATCCCTTATTTATTCAACGCTACAGCAGATTAGAAGACGACGGTACGGTTTTCATAAATAAATACGCGCTCTTCAAGTACCAGACGCAATGCTTTACTGAGCACTGATTTTTCTACATCTTTGCCTGAACGTGCCATATCTTCGGCGTTGTATTTATGATCTACGTGGATGACATCTTGCAAAATAATCGGCCCTTCATCAAGATTATTGGTGACGTAATGGGCTGTTGCACCAATAATCTTCACACCACGTTCAAATGCTTGTTTATAAGGTTGTGCACCAATAAAAGCAGGCAAGAAAGAATGATGGATATTGATGATTTTATTTTCAAATGCAGCGACAAAATTGGGCGTTAGAATACGCATGTATTTTGCTAAAATAACATAATCAGGTTGGTATTTTTCTACTGTTTCAATGATTTTTTCTTCGTGTTCTTCGCGGCTAATACCGACGTGGGAAACAGTATGATAAGGTACATCAAATTTTCCGGCTAATTCGGCCAGGCTATCATAATTACCCACAATGGCGGCGATCTCAACATCCAAACCACCGTAGTAATTTTTCATTAAGATATCACCAAGGCAATGCGCTTCTTTGGTGACTAAGATGACGATGCGTTTACGACCCGCAGAAACCAGTTTACGGTGTGAGCCTGTTGGTAGCGCGCTATCGAGGTCGGCAAGTAAGGTCTCATCGTTGAATATACCTTCGAGTTCGGTACGCATAAAAAATCGATTGTGGGTGTTATCGACAAACTCGGTGTTGTTGATAATATTGAGTTGATGCTTGTAACAAATGTTGGTGATCTTCGAGATAAGTCCTTTTTGATCGGGACAATCGGCCAGTAATATTTTCTTTTCCATGATTATATCTACTACTTTATTTGATGTTTAATGTGATATACCCAAGTTACTTCAAGATGCTATATCAGAGACGAGCAGGATTGTGAATTTTGAAGTAGCTGGGTATATGACTAAATGAAATACTTATTTCTAGTATGCCATTAGCCATATTTACTGTGTTTAGCAATGATGGCTAACCACAGCACTTCTTATATTTTTTACCACTGCCGCATAAGCAAGGATCGTTACGGTTTTGTTTTAGTGGCGCAGGATTAAGTTCGCCATTAGTATAAAACCATTGTTGGTCTTGAAATACGAAGTTGGAGCGTTCATGTAAACACGCTTCTTGTTCGCCGTCTTGGAACCAGGCTTTAAATTCCACGATGCCAGTTGCGCTTTCTTCATCACCTTGGCTGACGATTATTTCTAATCGTAACCACGGGGTATTTTCTGCGGTTTCAGTAATCAAGTCTTCATTTAAGTCAGCAATAAAATCGGGGTGATGTGTTGCCATTAAATAAACGGGTGCATTGTTTACATAAGCACTGTAACGCGAACGCATTAATTGTTCTGCAGTTATCGGCGTTGCTGTGCCGTAAATGTATTTACCGCAGCAATCTTTAAAGGGCATTGCTAAACCACAGCTACAAGAAGTATGCATAATGGCTCTTTATTTAGCTGGCTGAGCAGGTGCGCGCGTACCAATTAATACGGACCCGTTCTCTTTAAATGAAAGGGTTTCTTTACGTTTCGCCGAGATTAATAATGCACCGTCATCATAGAACAAAAAGTTTTTCCAGTTACGTTTAAATGTGCCCCAATTCGTTTCAATCATATTGAAACGTTCATAGCAAAAATAAACTTTACTGTTATCATCCCAAGTTAAATGTGCAAGCACTTCTTCAGGTAATTCATGGCTATCATCATTGTCCCAAGCGCGCTGCCAGTCAGCTTCTAGCAACCAAGTCTTTTGGTCATGTGGCCAGTCGCCTTTACTGAATTGATCGGTAAAGTTACATTGCGAGCTAATAAGTTGGCTCCATAATTGACCGGCTCTTTCTTTGCTAAAGGGTTTGATATTAGCTAAATCATCAGCGTTAATTGGCAGTGATTTATGGTTGAAGATCCACTTTCGAGAATAAGATTCAAGTTCGATATAATTCATTAATTGCACTGGTTATAAGTAAAATTATTTTCAGTTTACAGCATTATTTACATTGGCGGTATTAATTACTCAACTGACCGTCATTTAACGAGTCGGGGTGTTATTATAAGATATCCTAGTGGTGTTATTATAAAATGTAAGACGCTGTTTAATGACCAGTTGGTTAACTTAAGGTATTAAAATATGTTTCAACCGAGTCAATTTCAGCCACAGTGGTGGATACGTAATGCGCATTTACAAACAATGCTGCCGACGATAAGCCGCCGAAATCTGACGTTTCCGACAATTAGTGAAAGATTAGAACTCGAAGATGGTGATTTTCTGGATCTCGCTTGGACTGCGCTGCCAACGGCCGAAAATAATAAACCGATTGTTATTATTTTCCATGGGCTTGAAGGCTCTGTCGAGTCGCCTTATGTAAAAGGTATTATGCGTGCAGTCAATACTGCGGGTTGGATTGGTTTAGTGATGCATTTTCGTGGCTGTAGTGAAGAACCAAACCGCTTATTACGGGCTTATCATTCTGGTGATACCAGTGATGCAAGTTATGTGATCGGTTTGATTGCCAAGCGTTACCCTAACGCGCCTTTATTTGCGGTGGGTTATTCTTTGGGTGGCAGTGTATTAACGCATTATCTGGCACAAACCGGTAAGCAATCACAATTGTTAGCTGCTTCAGTGGTCTCTGCGCCATTATTATTAGCAGAAAGTGCGGAGCGGATCAAAAGAGGTTTTTCTAAAGCGTATCAACGCCGGTTGATTAAACGTCTGCAAGCCAGTGTGGTGCGTAAATTTGAGCATTTAGATATGCGTAATGCGCTGAATTTAACGACCAAACAAGTGAAAAAATTAAATACTTTTTTCGAATTTGACGATCGTGTCACCGCACCGCTACATGGTTTTAAAAATGCGCGAGATTATTATCGTCAATGCAGTAGTTTGCAGTTTTTGCATAAGATAGAAACCCCCACATTATTTATTCATGCCGAAGATGATCCTTTTTTAACGAAAAAAATGATCCCAAACGCTAAAGATATGTCGGCAAATATTTTATTTGAATTAAGTCGTTATGGCGGTCATGTTGGTTTTGTGTATGGCTCCATTTTAAAGCCAAAATATTGGTTGGAAGAGCGGATCCCAACTTGGTTTAATGAATTTACTAAAGATAAAAATAGTATTAAAGATAAAAAATAGTATTAAAGATAAAAACAGTAATACCAAATATTTAACTTACCTATTTTTTGAGACCTGATTGCATTTGCAATGCCATCTTAAAAAAGTGTTCTATTGTTAATGGTAGCGACTTTTGTAGCACTATTCTATATAAAACAGGGAAAGCTAAATGAATGCCAACATGGTTAAGGATATGAATGTATCGACAATATCTCTCGATGAGCTGCCAGGACCAAAACAAACACCTATTCTCGGTAATTTCACTCAAATATCATCAGAGTCATTTCATACTAATTTAGAAGCTTGGGCTAGAGAGTACGGTTCTGCGTATCAAATAAAATTGTTAAATAAGCAGTTTTTAGTCATTTCAGATCCTAAAATAGGCTTAGAAATTATCAAACAAAGACCGAAATTGTTTAATCGTACCGAACGCCTAGAGTGGTTGTTTGAAGATTTGGGGTTTCATGGGGTATTTTCCAGTAACGGTGATAAATGGAAACGGCAACGACGATTGATTATGCCTGCATTTTCTTACAAAACATTGGCGAACTTTGTTCCTCACCTCAAGTCATTATCCATCAATTTACAAACGACTATCGACCAAAAAATAGCGACGGGAGCAGCATTTAACGTACATAAGTTATTGCAGTATTTTACCATTGATATTACCACCAGTCTGGTATTTGGTTATCAAACCAATATGCTATCAGGCAGTACCGATACCCATCTACGAGACAATATAGATCGCTTATTTCATGCATTAAACAAACGCAGTAAATATCCTTTTCCGTGGTGGCATTATATCCGTACTCCTGAGACGCGTCGTATTGATAAAGCCCGCGAAGAAGTCTATCAATTAGCGGTAACTATGATCACCAAAGCTAAAGCTGATTTGGCTGGAAATAGTGCGTTATCCGAAGAGCCTGAAACAATTTTACAAGCCATGATTGTCGCCAGTGACAGCGAGGATAATAAGTTAACGGATGATGAGCTTGTTGCCAACATTTTGACCTTGCTACTCGCGGGTGAAGATACAACGTCTAATATGCTGGCGTGGACTTTGTATTATTTAGCTAAAAATCCACATTTACAGCAGCAAGTGATTGATGAAGTCTCTCAGGTTTGTAATGGCGATATTGAAACACTAGATCTGGCGGCATTAGAGCAATTTGAGTTTATTGAAGCGATATTACGTGAAGGCTTGCGACTTAAAGGCACTGCACCGCTTATTTCAGCAGAACCGACAGAAGATACGGTATTGAGTAATGGCATTCAATTGCCAAAAGGTACGGCTATTTTTATATTAACTCGCCCCGGCGGCTTAGATGAAAAGGTGGTGGCGTGCCCTGGAAAATTTAATCCTGAACGTTGGTTATCGACACCCGAAAAGCCGGTTTGTCCGCATCTACAAAGTAGTCATATTCCGTTTGGTGCGGGGGCAAGGCATTGTCCTGGTGAGCGTTTAGCAATGATGGAAGGCAAGGCTGTGATTGCCCGTTTATGTTGGTATTACGTGATTAGTCAGCCCGATCAGGCACCTGAAGTCGGCGAAGAGTTTGCGTTTACTATGCGGCCGACCAATTTAGCGCTGACATTAATGCCACGTAAATGATATTTTCCATGAGATTAATGGCATTTTTACTCAAATGAATAATCTTTATCTGAAGTCATAATGAAGCCCATTAAATCAATTTAATTAATGGGACCATTATTGGTTTTACTTCACGATCAAGACCGGGCAGTGAGAATGGCGAGTCACTGATTCTGCGACACTGCCAATGAGGATATGCTCCAATCCAGTACGACCATGACTTGCGATAACGATCATATCGCAATCAAATTCTGCCGCCGCACGCGTTATCTCTGTTGATGGATGTCCCTCTAGTACCGCGGTATGTAATGGAATACTAGGTCTAATATCTGAGGTTAATTCGTCCAGTTTTTCTTGTGTGATCTTTAACATATGTTCGTGAATATCACGTGGGGTGATAGCAAGTACCTGGAAACTATCAAAGCCATGTATCTCATTAATTACACTTACTAAATGTAAGGTCGCATCATATTTCAACGCCATTTCTGCTGCATAGCTTATCGCTCTATTCGCCATATCTGAAAAGTCGGTTGGGCAAAGGATGTTGTTAATGGTCATGATGGAACTCCTGTTCAAGATAAGACTAATCGTTAGTCGTGAAATAATGTACTTACACTATTAAATATACTCACTTAGGGTCAGCAAACTGTTACTTAGATCATAAAATATAATTTTAATATTTTTTCGTTATCACTTCAGTATAGAACAGATATATTTATGTTTTGAAAAGAGTTATAGGCTATATAATCAGGATTATCTAGGTAAATATGAGAAATTTAAAAAGGCTAAAGAATTATCGTTAGCCTAATCGTCATGCTCGAAATGTGTCAGAATTGCATCGCTATTTCATCTGTGAGGCTATCTTTCATCTTGTTGTCTTGGTCATCGATAAACTCGATAGTTACTTTACGATCTCTTGGGTATTGAATAAGATCTCCTAACGCTGAGCTTGCGTATTCGGCACCAAAAGATTGTACTTGGATATTATTTTCGTTAACACCTAACGCGATAAGTTGATCTTGTACTGCGACCGCTCTTTGCTGGGCTAAATTCATGTTTAGCTCTTCTTGTCCACTCGGGTCCGCGTGACCTGATAATACGATGTTTATGGTTGGATTATCTATTAAGTAATCTGATAGCTGTGTCACTCGCGCTTGATTTGTGGTATCAATCGCACTTTGATTAACGGCAAACAGTAGATCCAGTTGTAAGGCGTCAAGGATAAGTTGTTGGTTAAGTTCTTCTGTTTCAGATATTTGTTGTAGCTGTTGGTCTAAAATTAATACGTCGTGTAACAACTGATTATTTTGTAATTCACTCGCCAGTAAATATTCTGTTACCTGCTGGTTCTCTGCTGTTAACTGCTCAGAATCAATGGATTTATCCCAAGTATTATTAATCCAATCTCCGGCCGCAATACCGAGAACCAAACCAATCGGACCACCCGCAATGGTGCCGACGATAATCGTGGATGAAAATACCCCGGCTTTCTCCCATGTGGTTAGTGGTTCTTGTTCCGCAGCATTGGCAGAGAGGCTAGTGCATGCTATTGACGTAATAAGTAATGTTTTTGCGAAGATAGATTTTTTCATGGTCAGTTTCCTTATGGATTTAAGACTGCTTAACAAGCTATGACTCTATTAAAGCAACCAATAAAGACTTTTTAGGGCCAACAAAATGACAAGTTAAGTATCAATTATG
Organism: Moritella sp.; assembly: GCF_013215705.1. Taxonomy (GTDB): domain Bacteria; phylum Pseudomonadota; class Gammaproteobacteria; order Enterobacterales; family Moritellaceae; genus Moritella. The sequence continues at coordinate 114,870 of NZ_JABSQR010000014.1, forward strand.
ACGAAAAATGACAGGGTTCAAAAAGGGCTATACCCAAGTTAAGCCATGATGCTGATTGTGCATCTTGAAGTAGCTTGGGTATACATGTAACGAGATTCATTAAATCGACGTCAATACAAAGTACTATTTTCACCTCTATGAGATATTAAACGCATATTAGTTAGTGTCGATAACGTGATTTTTGTTATTTTAATTAGCTTGTATAAGAGGGGTGCTGTTACCACTTTTTTTGGGGGGCGTTAATGAAAATAGTTAAATTGAACGTGTTTTGTTGCAGTGCGATTGCTGGGCTATTAGCGGGCTGTGCTACGTCTGTGGAGAATTTAGTGATACATCATGCGCAGCAAGTGGCAGAGCAGTCGTTGCTTAGCGGAGACCAAAAGTTAAATATTCAATATCTCGGTGTTGGTGGTTATTTATTTCAATATGGTGAAGACAGTATTATGACCGCCCCCTCGTTTACCAACCCGGGTTTGCTCAATGTGACCTTGCCTCTGTCAATTGAACCGGATACTGATTTGGTTGATAAATTATTACCGGCCCATGCCAAGCAGGCCGAATTCATTTTAGTTGGTCATGCACATTATGATCACTTGATGGATGTGCCTTATATCATGCAGCGGCATATGCCTACGACGACAGCCGTTGGTTCAACGACAATGACCAATATCGTCACCGCCGTTATCGAAGATGAACGTTTGCTTGATATTAGTGATTATGCCGCGGTAGGTCAGCAACCGGGTAAGTGGGTATACAATCGTAATAACACTATTCGTTTTATGCCGATTAAATCCGATCATGCACCGCACTTTATGGGGATTAAAGTGATGTCAGGAAAATATGAAGATGCATTAACCGAGCTGCCAAGCACTGCATATGGTTGGAAAGAAGGACAAACATATGCGTATGTGATCGACTTTTTAGATATCCAGCAGCAACCGATTTATCGTATTCATTATCAAGATGCTGCTAGCAACTCTCCAGACGGATTAATGCCAGTGATGGCCGATACTAAGACGGTTGATATGGCCATCTTATGTGTTGCTGCATTTCATCAGGTTGATAATTACCCCGAGGCTATCTTGCAACAGACGCAGCCACAAACAATAGTGTTAGGGCACTGGGAGGACTTCTTTGATAACCAGAATAAACCAGTTCGTGGTGTTCGGATGACCAATATCGATGATTTTATGCAGCGGGTTGAAGCGGTAAAAATGGATGATGCGACAGCCGTGTTACCAGCCCCTTTTTCATGGATACAGGCATACTAATATGGGTGTTAGCGTAATCAGAGTAATAACACTAACAACATTGAGATAACTAAGTCGGCGTCAGTGCAATTAAAACAAGGAATGAGCTAGAGTCTAATGCTTCTAGCTCATTAGTTTCTGAATGAGGGCATAACTCGATATAAGCACGACACTGAGTATATCAATCAAGGTATATTCGCTGTTAGTAAAAATGACAATATGTCCTCTTAGGGGATGTTCAACAATTTGACGGTATTCCGTTGTTGTGGCAGGAGCCACTAGAGAATACTTATTTTAGTTTCGCTAAATGGAGTTAGCAACAATGGCTAAGAAGACACTTTCTAATAATATCTCTCTACTTTCTGCATCCGTGGCATTAGCGCTGACAGCGGGTACCGCGCAAGCAAGTTTCGGTAATCTCGGCACCACATTTGGTTTATCTCCTGTTGATATTGCTTCTGCGCAGTCTTTTTCTTTATTTAATTCGCAATCCTCTGCCGCTTATTATAATCCATCTGCGCTAGCCGCTGCGGATCAAGGCGAGATGTATGTGGGTTTATTATCTGCAACCCCTGATATTACTGCTGGCGAGCAAACATTTGATGAAGCAACACAACCAATACTTGCAGGTATGAATGTTAATGTAACGAATCTGTTTAATTTTTCTTACCCAATTTATTTTGGTCTGATTGCTGGTATCGAAAATTACGGTACTGAAATGATGGCGTTTAGCTCGTCAACATCAGAGACCGGTCAATTAGCTAATTATGGTGAGAAGCCATTATTTGTTGCTGCATCGGGTTCAATTCAAATTATACCGGGCTTTACTATCGGTGGCGGTGCGCAAGTATCATTGCATGCTGATGCGACGATGAGTTTAGAAAGTGAATTGGATGGCACAGCGTCAGGTAATGAAAGTGTTGGTGTCGCCGCTGAGCCAGTGCTCACGCCAATTGCAGGGGTGACGTTAGATTTCGGACGTATGTTATGTGGCAGTGATAAGAGTTGTGCGGGTAATGGTATTACCTTTGCAGCGGCTTTCCGTGGTGAAAGTTATGGTCAAGCCAACATTAAGGCGGGAGCAACGATCACCAAAACGGTATCCGATTTACCCATTAACTTGTTAACGTATGATGCATACCAGCCAGATATTATCTCTGCGGGTATTCGTATTAAAGCCGGAATGGTGAGCTTCGCGATCAGTGCAGAGCAACAAAAATGGTCAGATTTAAATGACTTAATGTTAAACGACACAGTGAAAGATCAAGCCAGTGTCGGTTTCGAAGATATCATTATTCCACGTGCCGGTATCGAGCTGAATTTTAACGATACCATTAAATTAATGGCGGGTGCGAGTTATGAAGTCTCACCATTAAACCCAGATAAAGCGACGCTGGATGTGAATTATTTAAGTGCTGATAAATTAGTTGTCGGTGCTGGTTTCTCCTATTTCCATAAAGGCACTGGCTTATCGGCATATCCTTGGCAGATTGATTTAGCGTATCAGTTACAAGTACTTGATCCAACTGACCACATTATCTCTCATCAAGACAGCGCGAATAACTCCTCAGTTGAACTCGAAGGTACGGTATCAACTATTGCACTTTCGTTCACGACTAAGTTTTAAGGGGGTTTTATGAAAATAATTAACACTAAGCTTAACTCTTTCTTTAAATACAGCCTTATTACTTCTGCAATGATGCTTGCTGGTTGTGGTGTTGAACTACAAGATAATGAAAAAGTGGACGCGCCGGTTTTAACTGCAGAAGAAAATCGTGCGGCATTAGCCGAGCGTCGAGCGCAAAGCTTGTTTGCAGCCCACACGTTTTATGCGTTTCCATTTAATGGCCAAGCTGATGTGACCGTTAATACATCCGTGTTGCTGTCATTTTCGCATCCGCTAGATACTTTTTCGACGCAAGAGTTTACCTTAACCGACAGTGACGGCAATGTTATCGAAGGAACTGCGACGGAAGTGACTGAAGATAGCTTTGCAACTGATCCGAACAATACACAAGCTAATGGTTTGGCATTTAAGCCAGCATCACCACTTAAAGCGGGTGAACAATATACGGTGACTTATGCAATCGGTTTGATTAATGAAGCGGATGGAAATAAAGAGTTAACGGTGACAAGAACCACGCAAGATCCATTGATATTTACCACGCGTTTAGCCAAAGATGTAGAGCGTTTCACACTGGATAGCAATGGTTTTTTTCCGACTGATGATCTACCATTTACCACGTTCACGACATTGCGTTTACGCTTGACCAATGACGTTGATATAAAGACGTTAGTTTTAGGTGACACATTTAAGTTCCAAAAAGTCGGGTCGACAGAGCAAGTCGCAGGGGATTTAATTGCCAAAGGTCGTTACATCACCTTTGATCCAGCGGTCGATCTTGATGTTGATGCAAGTTATGAACTTATCGTCAGTAATGGCGTGAAGGATAATCAGGGCAATAGTTTTGCGGGTTTAGAAAAAGTATTTACAGTATTAGACCCGGGTGAACGCGCATTTAAGCCAATGAACATAACCTTGAATAATGACAGTCAGGAATCACCTTACTCAGGTGAATTAATGAATGCAGTAACTATTAAATCTGTGCTTATTGGCGCGAATGATACCACTTATGTTGATTCAGACCTGATCACTGAATTAGCCAATCTCGGTAAATTTAAAAATTCGGCGCCAATGGTGATCCGTAAAGGTTCTATTTTAAATAGCTCTAGCTTAACGGTTAAAGTAGGCGGTGAACTGCCTACTGGTTTTAGAACCGGTAATATTCGTATGACCAACATTTCGGATGCGACAGGTTATTTAATTAATAACACCAATTCTGATCATAAGTATGCACCGAAGCAATTGCATCTGTTTATGGATGTGGCGATGACCACGGATGGTTACGAAGAAGACGGCAAATTGAATGGTAAAGCCAATGGTGGTTTAAGCCAAAACATCATGCATCTTGAGTTGATTGGCACTGTTAGGACCGAAGGTCCTGCGATGATCATTGACGCGGTGAGTGAAATTGATTTGAAGATCTTGGGCGTGGATAATGCCCATGCGCAAATATCATTCCATATGGAGGCGTATACCGCAGACGAAACACCAGAACCTGCTGTTGATTTTGTTTCACCTGTATTCCAATCTGCTTATCCACATACCAATACTCAGCATTTCAGCTTGGGTGATAATGTCACGATTACTTATAATGAACCGCTAGAATTATCGTCACTACAGAACCTTGTTCTTAAAGATGAAAATGGTGTCGCGGTAGAAACATTTATTTCGCAGGACGGTTCTTCTATTATTATTGATCCGACCGATAACTTAATGCCATTTACAGATTATACGGTTACGGGTGTCATTAAAGATCTTGCCGGTAACAGTGCGTATTTATCTCAACATTTTTCTACCCCAAATAAAGAGCAGGGCACAGTATTTGAAGAACATGGTGAGATTGCGGCTCGCTATACGGCCCCTATGGTCGAAGGCATGGTGCCGGGTTATTCATGTGCAATGGAAGATACGGATTTAAGCCTTGATATTGCGGGTCGTTGTGCAGGTGGTCTAGCTACTGATCAAAAACTTAATATATTTAATTTACAAGAAGATCGCGATATCTTTGTGGTTTTCAGTCAGCAGATGGATGAAGCAAGTATACGTTTAGGTGAAACCTGTAATACTGGTTCGTTCCGTGTTGAAATTGTAGAGCCTAATGGGTCCGGTAACTGTGTTGCAACGGTTCCTGGGGTGCTTAATTATGAGAATAAGATCTTAACCTTCTCTCCAAATGAGAACTGGCAGGATCAAGGTTCCAACGTATATCGTTATTCTTTAATTTCTGCGGAAGGTGAAACCAAAGGTAGCGTTGATTGTTCGAGCGGTGAGGTTCTGTGTAGTGCAGAAGGTTATCCGTTACAAACAACCTTGTTAAAGCCTGATAGTCATGAAGATCTTGGTGGTCCAGATATGCTCATGCCATTTCGCGCAGCACCGGCTGATAACTTAGTATTTAACCCACTGATGATGCCAACGTCCGATACCAATCGTGACTATCGTTGGGATGAGATAAAGGAAGACGTTATCAGTGGTAACTTTGCTAAATTATCATTATTGGAGACTGGTGGTCTATTACATAGAGCTACAGTTGGCTGTGAATTAGATCAGACTTGTAGTGATAATTATGCAAAAACTTATATCTCTGGGTTCATGCCTACAGAAGTAGGCGAGTATGATGCTATAAACAATCGTATACCAGTGAAAATTCATGCCGAGCAATTGATATCGTCGAATGTGAATGTGAGCGCAAGACTTGGTGGTAACTTCATTGGTATGGACTCTGTTGTTCCAACTGGCACTATGGTAATGCGCCCTCTTTATCCGGTAGGTGATGATGGAAAAACTGAAGTACCTACGGGTTATATCATTTGGAATGAGGAAGAGGGTAGACTCAATTTCAAGATTGATTTAGATATATATATGGATAATCCATTTATGAGTGTATTGGGTGGTTTTATTGAGCACAATCTTCACAGTTATTTACTTGAGAACGTTCAGTTACAAGGCCCTTTGACGTTTTTAGAAGATGGCCGCATGAATATTGAATTGAGGAATCTAAATCTGATCACATTAGGTGTTGAAATGGAGATAGACGCACCCATATTGGAATGGATTGGGGAAGTTGCTGGAATGACGCTGGCTATTGCACCGGGTGATATGTCACTACAACAGATATCACAACCGATGAAATAATATTTTATTTCAGTTAGGTTAAAGTGAGTAAAATACAGGCTGCACATCTTTATGAATATAAATGTGCAGCCTTTTTATTTTTCAACGTTACTTTTCAATTGTTATTTTTTCAATTCAATCCGCTTAGCTAATCGATGAAGATTGCCGACATCAACAGAAAGTTGGCGTGCCGTTGCAGCCCAGTTATTGTTGTTTTCTTTGAGCGCTTTGCTAATTAACTGTCGTTGAAATTGCTCGGTCGCGTCACGTAAATTATCGGCAGGTATCTTGGTGACGGACATTATCGGCTGCTCAATCATATCTGTTACTTCAACTAGTGCATGCTCAAGCTTAAAGTGCGAGGGCTGCAGTATCACGTATTCATCTGTAGCTTCTGCTCTGGCAAGGATTGCGGCGCGATTAATACTGTGCTCCAATTCTCTAATATTACCTGGCCATGGATAATTCATTAATATAGCTTGGCAAGTAGAACTTAACCTCAGGTGGCTTAGTTGCAGTTTACTGCGACAGCGTTCAATAAAGAAACCAGCCAATAATATAATATCTTCGCCACGCTCGCGCAGCGGTGACACTGTAATGGGAAATACGCTAAGGCGATGATAAAGGTCTGCTCTAAAGCGACCTGCAAGTACTTCTTCTTTTAAATCTTTGTTGGTTGCCGCGATAATGCGGGTATCGACTTTTAAGTTGCGATCATCACCAATACGTTGCAAGTCACCATATTGCAATACCCGTAATAATTTCGATTGTAAAGTCAGGGTTAACTCGCCAATTTCATCAAGAAACAGGGTGCCTTTATCTGCTAATTCAAATTTACCACTGCGATTACTGATGGCACCGGTAAATGCGCCTTTGACATGGCCAAATAGTTCACTTTCGGCAATAGCTTCTGGTAAGGCAGCGCAGTTAAGGTAGATCAGTGGTTTATCAGCACGAGAGGATTGCTGGTGGATTGCGGTGGCGACTAATTCCTTACCCACCCCTGTTTCCCCCAAGATTAATGCGGTCATATCGGTACTGGCAACGACGCTTATCTCTTTTTTTAAGGCTTGGATCGACGCGGACTGACCAATAATTTCAGTGTTACTTTGCGGTTGATGTTTGGCGGGATCTGAGTCAGTCACATCGCCCGCCGCTTTTTCCAGTTTATCCATCAATAATGCAATGTTAAGCGTCGCGGCTGCAAGTGCACTCACTGTACGTAGTTCATCATTGCTGAAGTTATCAAACTGGTGGGGATCAAAGCTATCGAGAGTCAGTGCTCCAATCAGGCGTTGATTTGCCATTAAAGGTAAACCAACACAGGCATGCACATGTAAATTACCTTCATGCGAGGTGATCAGGGTGTCATAAGGGTCGGGCAGAGAACTGTCGGCGGGGAACCTGACTACGTCGCCAGCTCTGGCAATGGCTTCTAATCTTGGGTGTTCACTGATATTAAATTGTCTGCCCAAGACGTCAGCATTCAGGCCATTAATTGCTAAGGGTTTGAAATGCTGTCCCTTAAACTCTAATAGCGCGGATGCATCACAGCTGAATAATCTGCGCATTGTGGTGAGTAGGCGCTCGAAACGATCCTGACTGGAAATATTGGTGGTTAGATCCAAGGCGATATGGATAAGGTCTTTGGTGGTAGTTTGCATAATGTTAGCCATATAAAACACTGTCTTATCGACATTGTATAGTCATAATGACAATAAGTAAAGGTAGTCATTATGACAGTGCTCGTTTGTTGTTGTTATATAAATCAACAGGTTAACTTTTGGCACGGTACCTGCAGTTAATAGGTCATATAAATTCGTTAACTTTTTAATTGGAATACAATATGACTATTCATGTAAAAAACAATATCTCTTGGGTTGGACAGCGTGATTGGGAAGTGCGTGATTTTCACGGTACTGAATTTAAAACTGAAAAAGGCACGAGTTATAATAGCTATCTTATTCAAGAGGAAAAGACAGTACTGATTGATACGGTTGACCACAAATTCTGTTATGAATTTATTCAACAATTAGAATTAGAAATTGACCTTAACAAAATTGATTACATTGTGATTAACCATGCTGAAGAAGATCATGCTGGTGCATTAGCAGCGTTATTAAATAAAATCCCTAACACCCCGATTTATTGTACCGAAAATGCGATTGATTCAATTACCGGTCACCACCACCACCCAGAGTGGAATTTTAATGTGGTTAAGACAGGCGATAGTTTAGATATAGGTAATGGTAAGCAACTGGTCTTTATTGAAACACCTATGTTGCATTGGCCTGATAGCATGATGACGTATATGACTGGTGATGCGGTACTGTTTAGTAATGATGCATTCGGTCAACATTATTGTGATGAACGTTTATTCAATGATGAAGTTGATACCAAAGAGTTAATGGATCAGTGCTTACGCTATTATGCCAATATTCTTACTCCGTTTAGTCCGCTCGTGACAGCTAAGATTAAAGAAATATTAAGCTTAAATTTACCCGTTGATATGATTGCGACAGCGCACGGTGTGGTGTGGCGTGATAATCCGATTCAGATCATTGAACAATATCTGACGTGGGCAGATAAATATCAAGAAGATCGCATTACTATTTTTTATGACTCGATGTCGAATAATACCCGTACGATGGCGGATGCTATTGCACAGGGTATTCATGAGGCGGATAGCCAGGTGGCGGTGAAAGTATTCAATGTGGCGCGTCATGATAAAAATGAAATTTTATCGAATGCCTTTATTTCCAAAGGTATTTTAGTGGGTTCATCAACGATGAATAATGTGATGATGCCTAAAGTTGCCGCCATGTTGGAAGAGATCACTGGTCTGCGTTTTAAAAATAAAAAAGCCGCGGCATTTGGTAGTTATGGCTGGACTGGTGGGGCAATTGATCGCATTGAAAGTCGATTGGATGAAGCAGGACTTGCACGTTATCCAAGTCTTAAAACAAAATGGAAACCAGATGGTCAAGCGATATTAGCATGCCGTGAATACGGTCGCTCGCTAGCGAAAGAGTGGGCGTTAGAAAATAGTACCGTTGCAAATGTAGCTGCACCTGTAGAAAAAAAAGTAGTAATAGAAAAAGCGCCACAGACCGTTGCAGTTGAAGTGTCAATACCAGAACGTGATGTAGAAGCGATTGATGCAGGAAGTTCAATGCTATGTACGGTATGTCAGTGGGTATTCGATCCTGCTCTGGGTGAACCCAATCAAGATATCGCTGCGGGTACAGCATGGTCTGACGTACCGGATTATTTCCTTTGTCCTGAATGTGGATTAGGTAAAGACGTGTTTGAAGAGATTAAAAATAAGGATGTAGCATGAGCTCACCTGTTGTCATTATAGGCAGTGGCTTTGCTGCGTATCAATTAGTTAAATCAATTCGTCGAGCCAGTCAGGAACAAGCGATCATAGTGATCACCGCAGGCAGTGGTGATGATTATGTCAAACCAGAATTGAGCCATGTATTTAGCAAAAAACTAACCGCGCAAGACATGGTCAAGCAAAGCGGGGCCGATTTTGCGGGTGAATATAATATTACCTTAATGAACAATACCTATGTTAACGAGATTAATCGCATTGAAAAAACGGTGAGTTGTCAGGGGATCGAGATAGCCTATGATAATTTGGTGCTGGCCACAGGGGCGCAATCGTTTGTACCATTTGTTGATGGCGATGCGGCTAAAGACATTATTACGCTGAATAGTTTAGATGAATACCAACAGTCACAGGCGCAATTGGTTAATGCTAAATCGGTGTTGGTTGTTGGCGCTGGTTTAGTGGGGACTGAAATTGCGATGGATTTAGCCATCGCTAATTATGATGTCATCTTAACCGATCGAGCAGATGCATTACTGTCGAGTCTATTGCCTGAATTTATTTCATCTCAGCTTTATCAAACAATGAGAAGGCAGGGACTTAATCTGCAACTGGGTAATGAATTAAGCAAGATGACAAAAACGACTACAGGTATCGAAGTCAGCTTTAACAACGGTTATACAACTAATGTTGATAGTGTGTTGTGTGCGGCGGGTTTGAAACCCAATACGGCGTTAGCGAGCGAGGTTGGTTTAGCGGTGAACCGCGGTATTGTTGTCGATAAGCAATTAAGAACCCAGGATCCGCATATCTTTGCTATTGGCGATTGTGCTGAGATTGACGGTAAACATTTGGCTTTTTTACAACCGATAATACTCAGTGCTAATGCACTCGCGAAAACCTTGACGAATACTGCGACTGATGTGACTTTTCCGGCGATGTTAGTCAAAGTGAAAACGCCATTATACCCGATCCAATTAAGCGGCAATACCACCGCGAGTGATGCTAATTGGCAGGTAGAAATGACAGCGTCAGGAATGACGGCTAAGGCCTATGATAGTGATGAGCTATTAATTGGTTTTGTGGTGACGCAAGCAAATATGCCAGAGGCTTTTAAGTTGCTACGCTTGTTACCAAAAATAGCTTAAGGCTGTTATCTAAAATAATTTAAAGTTGGCAACAACAGGTTAATTGAATGAGCCTGTTGTTGCCATTATTTGCTTCAATTATTACCAGTGTTCCCTACAAAGAACTTATAACGGAATTTATTATGCATTCACTTTTTCTACGAATGAGACTTATCCATTGGCTTAGTGCTATTTCTCTATTTTTTAATGCTTTATTTTTTACTGAGCAGTTTTATTCACAGATATTACAATATATTGTTATTTTTTTGCTGATTATCCATGATCTTGATGAAAAGTTTTGGGGGGTTGATTCCCTAAATAAAATTACTGATTACATGCGTACATTTGAACAAAAAGATCTTTCGGTTGAATGTCAGGTCAATAGTGACTACAACAGTGAGATGAGCAAAGTATTAAGTGTTATTAATTCATTTAGGCTAAATGTTAAAGGTGCATTAATTGATATTCAAACTCAAGCAATTGCATCAGATGAAATTGCGAATACGCTGACTTCAAAAACAAACGATATTGCTCAGCGTATTCAAACTCAAGATCAACGAGTTGATAATATTGCCCTGCAGTTTAAAATACTAGATGAGCATTCTTTAGCATTACAAATCAAAGCTGAACAAACTCAAGAACAGGTTAGAAATACTAGAGATGGATTGCAGCTGTCAAATGAAGCGATGAGTAACATGGCCTATATGATAGAAACATATGTCAGCAGCAGTGAAAATCTGAGCAATAAGTTTGGATTATTATCAGAGCAGGTGAACTCTATTGGTGGTGTTGTATCAGTGATAAACAATTTGGCAGATCAGACAAATTTACTGGCATTAAATGCTGCTATTGAAGCGGCTCGAGCTGGAGAGCACGGTAGAGGGTTTGCGGTCGTTGCAGATGAAGTCAGGCAGCTTGCTATGTCAACTCAAAACAGTTTAAATCAAATCAATCAGATTATTGATGGTATTTCTACAGCTGTGCATCAGGCTGGCGAGCAGATAGAGTTACAGTCAAAAAATCTGAGTGACCTTTCATCACATTCAAAAAACAGTCAAACAGAGATCAATACAGCATGTGATAATATTGACGGTATATTGAATTTAATTGGACAAAAAGAGAACCAAGGTCAGGTCACTGATAATGTTGATATTCGTTATATTCACAAACTTGTTGTTGATGTTTCTCATGAAATACAAACATTAAAAATGTTGTCTAATTCAAATGCTGATGATTGTAACGAACTTCAAAATCAAGGTAAGCGTCTTAATGAAGTATCTGATAATATTGTCAATCAACTGGCAGCGTTTAAAACCCAAAAAGATCAATCGTGAATTTCAGGTAACGAGCTCAACTTGCAAATGCTACAGCCATAGCGTAATTATAACCCTTAGAGAGGCGCTGTTGTGCGCCAATCGTTAGGGCTACGTACTAATATTACAAATAACGCGCCTGTAAATGGGCTTTAAAGTGCGCTGGGTTTAATGTTTCACCTGTGGCTTGTTTGACTAAGTCGTTAGTACTTAGTAGAGATGCATTTTGCCAGATATTGGTTTTAAGCCAAGTAAAGATAGGCGATAAATCACCGCTGGTAATGATTGCCGGAACATCCATCTGCTGTTTCATTGTTGTCATGAATTGCGCGGCATACATAGCACCTAGTGTATAAGACGGGAAGTAACCAAAGCTACCGTCAGTCCAATGCACATCTTGCATACAACCATTACGGTAATTACCTTTAGTGTCTACACCAAGGTATTGCTGCATTTTAACTGCCCACAATTCAGGAATATCATCCACTTCGATATCACCATTCATCAGTGCTTGTTCGATTTCATAACGCAACATTACATGGGCAGGATACGTCACTTCATCGGCATCAACCCGGATAAAATCTGGCTTCACTCGGGTATAACACTGGCTTAAATTCAGCGGATTATAAATTGCTTTATCCGTACCTGAAAATGCTTTCTGTATCTCTGGCGTTAGCAGGGTTAAGAACTCCTGACTACGGCCTAATTGCATTTCAAATAACAGGCTTTGGCTTTCATGAATACCCATCGAACGCGCTTGACCTACTGGTAGGTGGTTCAATGCTTTTGGTAGACCTTGTTCATAACGTGCGTGGCCGGTTTCATGTACTACGCCCATTAAACTTTGAGTGAAATCATCTTCATCATATCGTGTTGTGATACGCACATCTGAAGCTACACCACCGCAGAATGGGTGAGTCGATACGTCAAGGCGACCATGGTTAAAATCAAAACCTAAGATCTGCATGGTCTTTAAACCCAGTTGTTGTTGTGCTGCAATCGGGAAATGCCCGGTTGGCATGATGACATTGTCACTGCGTTGTTTTTCCTGGGCGGCCTGCGTTAATTCCGGTAACCATGATTTTACATCATCAAAAATCGGATCCAGTTGGGCGCTGGTCATGCCCGGTTCGTACAAGTCCATCAAAGCATCATAATTACTGCAGTTGTTTGCTTGGCCGCGGATACTGGCTTCTTCACGTGATAGCTCTACCACTGTTTTTAAGTTCTTAGCAAAACCAGCCCAATCATTTTCTTTACGCTGGGTACGCCAAGCGTGTTCACATTTAGAACCTGCTAACGATTTAGCTGAAACGAGATCTTCTGGTACCACATTGGCTTGCTGCCAGCTACGGTCGATTTCGGCCAAACTTGCTTGTTGCTCGGTTGACAGGTTTTCAGCTTGCGCTTGGTTAATTAAACCAGCAAGTTGTGGCGCGGTACTTTGCTGGTGGATCATGACAGCGAGTTCGGCCATGGCTTCAGAGCGTGCTTCATTACCGCCCGCAGGCATCATCGCCGCTTGGTCCCAACCACAAATTGAAGAAAGGTGGTGTAAATTATGGATCTTTTTAAAATGCTTAGATAACTCTTCATATGCTGAACTCGTTGTCATGTTAACTCCAAGGTTGAGACTATTAATAGGGGAATATCAGCCTGATTTAGCTAATATTTTATCTAATACTCTAAAGGGTAAAATACGTTTTAACAAGGCAAATAAATAGGTTGGAAAGGTCACGTAATAACGCACTTTCGGATTTTTACTTTCTATCGCATGGATGAGTGCTTTGGTAACAGCTTCTGGGCCAAGGGTAAACCGATTACTGACGTCCTTCTTACCTAAGCGACTAATTTGCTGTTGGTAATCGTCACTGTGGATACTGTTCTCTATGTCAATGTTGGCCTGAAATGCTAACAATGCGTTAGCACGAAACTGGCTCACTATCGGACCCGGTTCAATGAGCGATACCTTGATTGGAGAATCGAGTAACTCCAGTCTTAGCGTGTCTGTTAATCCTTCTAGGGCGAATTTGCTGGCATTATAAGCCCCGCGATATTTCATTGTCACTAGGCCAAGTACCGAACTGTTTTGGATTATGCGGCCCCTGCCATTAGCGCGCATTAGCGGGATGATTTGCGTAGTCAGCTCGTGCCAACCAAAGACATTGGCTTCAAATTGGGCGCGCAGCGCGTCCGTCGGTAAATCTTCTACTGCACCAGGTTGGCCATAAGCGCCGTTATTAAATAATACATCTATCTTGCCATCGGTAAGCTGGATGATATGCGTGACAGCTGCTGTGATAGAGGCTGTTGAGCTTAAATCGAGTTGCACACTTTCAAAACCGTGTTCAATTAATCTTGTCACGTCCAGCGGTTTTCTCGCCGTCGCGAATACACGGTAACCAGCCGCTTTCAGGGTCACGGCAGCGTGATAACCGATCCCGGTTGAAGCACCGGTTATTAATACTGTTTGCATTGTTGATATCTCCCTATTTTCTTTGTGCTTAACGTATAGAAATAGTTTATGAATCTATAGTTTGTTATGAATTTCAGATACAAAAAAGCCTGTAACGTGTTACAGGCTTAATTACAGCGAAAGTCTGTCGTATGTGGTGATTAACCTTGTTCTAGTAATCTACGCAGATCAATAACCGCCGCGTTTGCACGAGACAAATAGTTTGCCATGACAAGAGAATGGTTAGCAAAAAGTCCAAAACCAGCACCGTTAAGAATCATCGGGCTGCCTACCGGCTGTAGTGATGCTTCTAATTCAAGGATGATTTGGTCAACACTTGCTAGGGCATTTTTCTTTGCTAGCACACCTTCAAAATCGATTCTTGCGGCTTTGAGGTAATGGTATAATGCCCAAGAAGAACCACGCGCTTCCCAGAATACATTATCGATTTCTAACCAGGGTGTTTTAACCATAGAACCAGACTCTGTTAATGTAGATTGCTCAGCACCCAGATCACCCGATAAATCAGTGTTGACACGGTATTGACCTACAGAAGCACTTAAACGTTGTGATAATGAACCAAGACGTTTTTCAACTTGTTTGAACCATTCTGCAAGATTATCGGCACGGGCATAAAATTGTGCGCCTTGTAATTGAGGATCGTTTAATTTATCCAGGTATACTTGTAATTCTGTAATGGTTTTTTTGTATTCAGAATTGGCATTGGTCGGAAATAAACGTGTGTACTCAACATTTAATGCACCGTGCGCTTTTTGTAGATTTTTATTTTCAGTTGATTGCGTTTGTGAACGACTTAAATCACGACGTAATACTAACATCAGATCACGAGACTGTTCTAGCAGACCATATTCCCATGATGGCATGTTATCCATCAAGATAGCGGGTGGTAATACCGAGTTACTTAGATAACCGCCATTTTTTTCGTCTAACGTTTGGATCGTTTTAATGAGTGTGGCTGTGGTGTAAGAACCAACGGCGATATCAGCGTTGTTTTTAGTCAGCGCTTCGGTAATTTGTGTTGGGCTAAAATGGTCTGGTTCAACACTCCAATAAATTGACGTGGCATAAAAAATAATGCTGACAGCAGCAATACCGGCTATGATTTTAGATTTACTCATCTGGTCGTTCCCTCGAATCATGCGTTAAGTTAGTAATATTTACTCTAGTGTAACTCGCTGAAATGTTTGCAACAAGCTTAATTAACATATAAAAAACCGACAGACTTAAGACTAGATTTAATACCTTATGATTTTTTAATTCTGACCACATGCATGGTTTCTACCTTGAACCCCGCAACCGTTTCTATCTCTGGATAGTAGGTTAGATTAACACGTGCATCCGTTAATGATTTATACGCTTTTTTACGTTTAAACTTAAACGGTACACTGTGGCCTTCGATCATGACGGTATTGAGAAACCACTCGTCTTTTTCTCGCTGTACGTGAGAGGTCACTTTCTGGAGCTCTGAATGGGTTAATCCTGGATGCTGTTTGAGTAGTTTATCTGGATCTGAAGCCATTTTGATTGTCTCGTTGGTGTTTTGTTATCTGAAAAAAGTTGTTATTTAAATGAAGTCGTTACTTGAATTTAGTGGTTGCTCGCCATGATTAACTTGATGATATCAACTTGATAATCATGATGAACAGGTATGAGTATATCCCAAAATGACGTTAAACTTTGTTTATTGACGCTATTTGTCAGGTTTACAGGTGTAAATATGATATAAACTAAGGGTAAATTTAAACTCCCTTTCGATAATGTTATTAGGGGATACAGGGAGAACGATGTGAGACAGAATACACGTCACCAAAAAATAATTTCGCTGGTTAAGGAAGAAGGGTTTGTCAGCACTGAAGTGCTAGTAGAGCATTTTTCCGTCAGTCCTCAGACTATACGTCGAGACTTAAATGAATTGGCAGAAAATAATTTAGTACGTCGTCATCACGGCGGCGCATCACTATTAGAGAGCAGTGTTGTTAACGATTCATATGTTAATCGTCAGCAAAAAACAGCCAAAGAAAAAATGAAAATAGCGCAAGCGATGGCTGAGCTAATACCTGATGGTTCCTCGCTGTTTATTGATATTGGCACCACATCTGAAGCATTAGCGCACGCATTATTAAATCATAACAATTTACGCATTGTGACCAACAATCTAAATGTAGCCACAATTTTGATGCAAAAACCTGACTTCAGAGTCATTGTTGCTGGTGGTGAAGTCCGTAATAAAGATGCCGGTGTGGTTGGCGAAGCAACGGTTGATTTTATTAAACAGTTTAGAATGGACTTTGGTATCGTTACCATCAGTGGTTTAGATATGGATGGTTCACTATTAGACTTCGATTATCAAGAAGTGCGGGTAACGCAAGCGATTATCGAGTGTTCACAAGAAGTGTTTTTACCGGTTGATCATACTAAGTTCGGCCGTAATGCGATGGTGAATATTGGTAATGTAAATCAGGTGAATAAATTATTTACTGACATAGAGCCACCAGAAGAGCTCGCTAAGTTATTAAAATTGCATCAAGTTGAGTCAATAGTTTGTGACATAAATTCAGAAAGTTAGAACGTTAGTGAGTTAGACCGTCAAATAATTTAGAGAAGGGAGTATCTCGTGATCCGTGTTGTTTTTAATCAAAAAGGTGGCGTAGGTAAATCTACCATCTGTAGTAATTTGGCAGCGATTGCTGCCTCACAAGGCAAGCGCACCCTGATTATTGATTTAGATAGTCAATGTAATACCAGCGCTTATTTATTAGGAAACGATTATAAGGTTGAGTTTAGTGCTGCCGAATTTTTTGAGCAGACATTAAATATTATTATGAAAGGGCGACCTTATAATGATTTTATCGCGCCGACGCCATTTCCTAACCTTGCTATTATGCCAGCGTCAGAATTGCTTGGTGAATTGATTGTTAAATTAGAACAACGGCATAAAATTTATAAATTACGTGATGCTATGGTGAAGTTAAGGCGTGATTACGATGAGATTTACATCGATACGCCGCCCGCATTTAACTTTTATAGTTTGTCGGCCTTGATAGCCGCGGATTCCTGTTTGATCCCCTTCGATTGTGATGACTTCTCACGTCGTGGTTTATACAGTTTGTTGGCCAATATTGAAGAAACACGACAAGATCACAATGATAAATTACGGGTAGAAGGGATTGTGGTTAATCAGTATCAAGGGCAAGCTAGCTTACCTAAAAAACTGGTTGCAGAATTAAGAGCGGAAAATTTACCGATTTTAAATACCCTGATCCACAGCTCTGTGAAAGTAAAAGAATCACATAATATCTCCCAACCCTTGATCAATTGTGCGCCTAAGCATAAAGTGACGCTGCAATTTTGCGATCTCTACGCTGAGATCTCTGCATAATATTTCCAATTGCTTTGGCGAATAGGGTATGAAACCTTAGGTTAAAGCGGTTGGATTTCTTTTCATACTCATTTGTATGAGTATATTTTTATTAATCATCTTTTTAGACAGCATTCGGCCTCAATGTTTGCTGTTTAAGTGATAAGCAAGGTAGTTATGTCAGTTAGTATTAATGACCTAGAATCATTTTTTCGTAATATCCAACAATCAATTATCACGGCTTTTCAGGCTGAAGAAACCAACGGCGAGTTTATCGCTGATCATTGGACCAGTCATCTCGGTCGGGGCACTAGTTGTGTATTACGCGATGGTGAAGTATATGAAAGCGCGGGGGTAAACTTTTCGATGGTAAGCGGCGATAAATTACCGGCGGCTGCATCGGCTAAACGTCCACAGTTTACTGGTATGTCATACCAAGCAATGGGTGTATCTGTAGTGGTGCATCCACGTAACCCACATGCCCCGACAAGTCATGCTAATGTGCGAATGTTTATGGTCACTGATAACGACGGTCAACAGCACTGGTGGTTGGGTGGTGGTTTTGATCTCACGCCGATTCATTTATATGCCGATGACGCCCGTCATTTTCATACCGCCGCGCGTGATGCCGTTGCGCCATTTGGTGATGATTTGTATGAAAAATTCAAACAAGACGCAGATGAATACTTCTATATGCCACACCGTGAAGAATATCGTGGTATTGGCGGCATTATTTATGATGATCTGAATGAATGGGATATCGAGAAAAGTTTAAGCTTTATTGAATCGGTAGCTAAGGGTTATACACAAGCTTACGCGCCAATCATTGCTAAACGTAAAAATCAACCGTATACAGAACAAGAACGTGAGTTCCAATTATTCCGTCGCACCCGTTATGCGGAGTTTAATTTGATTGTTGATCGCGGCACTATTTTTGGTTTGCAAAGTAAAGGCCGTACCAAATCAATTTTGATGTCGATGCCGCCACTCGCTAGTTGGCACTATGATGATCTAGAGCCGCAGAACGAAGCGCAACAAGCGTTAGTGGATGTTGTCTCACAACCTCGAACTTGGTTATAGTTTTTATTTAGGACCACGTTTAACGGCGTGGTTTTAACATTCAATTCGAACGAATGTGTTTCGAAAAATCTTTAATTATTGCCGCAGTTGTTCCCCATATCGGATACTTACCCCAAGGCATGAAAGTCACTTCACGGTATTTTCCTTTAAATAAACTCTTTTCGATAATATGGTTGTCATCATCGAGTAAAAAAGACAACGGCACTTCAAAAACTTCCTCGACTTCGTTGGGGTCAATCTTGGATTGGTAATCACTGTCGATTAAAGCCACGACTGGGGTGACATAATAGCGGCTAATTGTTGGTCGACTGGGTAGTGTGCCTAATACGGTGATCTTATCGGCTGGAATGCCAATTTCTTCATGGGTTTCACGCAATGCGGTGGCGATGGATGAGCTATCGGTTTTTTCTGTTTTACCACCCGGTAAGGCTATTTGGCCACTGTGGTGACGCAAGTGGGAGGCTCGACGAGTGAGAATTAGGTTAAGTTGTTGTTCACGTTCGACAATGGGAAACAGCACCGCAGCAGGCGTAAAAAATTTGCTGAATTTACTCTCGGGTGCTGAAAGTGGTGATAACACAAAGCGTGATGTTAAAGAGTTAATATCCATATACGTCCTTGCAACTTACTGGTATTGATTAGCTTAATTAGTGGCGATTAATTAAAGTATAGGTAATATTTTACCTGTGAATTATTTGTGTTTTATTGCCAGTTTAATCAACAGCTTACGTTTACATTGTTTTCTAATGGCGATTAAGTGGCGATTAAGTTCTCTAACCGCCATTTTTTTTATTCATCTCAATTGGATTAAGCAATATAGCATCATTCAAATGTGATGGTGCAAAATGAGAGTATGTCATTGTTTGTTTAATATTAGTATGGCCTAAAATTTGTTGCAATACTAAGATATTACCCCCATTCATCATAAAATGACTTGCGAATGTATGCCGTAAAATGTGGGTGGCCTGTCCTTTTGGCAATTCATCTATGCTACTTCTTATCCTATTCCTAATATCAGTATAAGTGCATGAAAACAATTGCCCTGCAGTATCACTGTGTATTTCGTTGTATAGGTCTTTTGATATAGGTACCGTTCTGTTGCGTTTACCTTTCGTGTTGGTAAAAGTGATTTTGTATTTTGATAACTGAGTCACATTTAAATTCACCGCCTCCATCACTCGACTGCCTGTTGATAAGCAAATCTTGACCACTCGGCTAACATCTATATCAAGTGGGGTCGGGTTGATATCATCTAACAAGATGTCTATTTGCTTGTCATTTAAAAAAGAAGGTGGTTTCTCTTCAAGTTTAAACTTCTTTAGTTTGATAAATGGATTTGGAAGTTTCCATTCATCCATTTTAATAAGCTAATTGAAAACGGTATTCAATATTGTTATTT
>NZ_JABSQR010000002.1:0-1060 GCF_013215705.1 Moritella sp.
GAATAAAGTGGTTTGGTTAGAACCTCTCGCTAATGTACTCATGTTTTTTGTTTGTTATTACGTATTTAACTTAGATGCCATGGTATCACTGTTTATGGGTTTAACACTATCATCACTTGCCATTGCCGCTTACATGTTTAAAAAGCGTCGCAGGGATATTTCAACGCGTCCTTTAGCAGGCGTTCATTTCGATCCTAAGTTAGTTAATTTTGTGAAAAAAAGTTTCACCGCATCACTTGAAGCTGGTGCGAGTATTTTGATGATATACATTACCGTACTGCTGACCATTCGACATTTTAGTGTGGACGAATTAGGTGATTTCCAAGTCGTGGTACGTCCGGTATTTACTTATTTAACCCTGCTGTTCGTGTTTCCTATCTATCGGTTTGTATTACCCGAGCTAGCTGTATGCGTCCGAAATGGCGACCATCAACAAATCAAACTTATCCGTCAATGGGTATTTAAAGTATCTTTCGCTGTTAGCAGTCTGTTTTTCTTGGTCATGTTATTGTTTGGTGAATCATTAGTGCTTACACTTTTCCCTCATGAATACGCTGGCGCAGTGCCTGTTCTGCTGCATTTTTCATTATTCTTTATTTTTATGATGCTAAATGCTCATCAACTTGCTTACATCAAAGCGCATGGATACTTTATGCACAGTTTATGTATTCGTATCAGTGGTATTATCACACTCATGCTGTCTTTCCAGTTATTAAGTCAGTTTACCGAAAATGTCGTCGCCATTATTATCGCTTTATGCAGCGGTTACTTAATGATGTTTATCTTATCTAGCGTAGTGGAACGACAAATTTTAAAGAGCCATAATATTAAGCTGATTCATCAGTCTGTTTGACCCAATAAGCAGGTATTGAAATGCATAAAGCCAGTCACTGACAACAGCGACTGGCTTTATGCTAAATAAACAACCAGTTTACAGACGCACACCTTCAATATTAAACGTCATATCGACATACGCTGATGCCGGTCCAAGATTAGTCGTAATGCCATAATCAGTTAGTTTCAAACTTGCTTCACCCGAGAATCCAGCGCGGTGGCCACC
>NZ_JABSQR010000002.1:1160-2093 GCF_013215705.1 Moritella sp.
ACCGGTGCTATTCGCTCCAATTTACTTTGCAAGTCTGCTTGCGGTGATGCAATAATAATAACATCCGGTTTCAGCGCTGCGATCTTTTCATAATTAGGCTCAACTCGGGTACCAATGTCTTGCACTTCTGCAGGCACTTCAGGCTTACTTACCCATTCCTTATAACCCGCTATGTCCGGCATTCCGACAGGAGTAACACCCAATTCTAAGATTTGTTCGGCTAGATCCCAATTCAGCACGACAATTCGTTGCGCATATTGTGCTAACTGCTTGTTACCTTGACTGTCTGTTACCGTTATCTCGGCCTGTGAAAATAATGGGGTTATCAGCAGTACAGATGCGATAAGTAATTGAACCAATTTAGTCATTTTTTTTCTAATTAGCATACAACAGCAACCTTTTCATCTCGGCTAGGATGATCTATTAATACAATATCAGTGCCATACAAGGCGGAGAGTTTCTTACTATCTAACAGCACACGATGATCACCTGAAAAACTCACTTTTCCTTGTTTTAAAGCAACCACACGCGTCGCAAACCTTAGCGCTAAATTGATATCGTGCAAGATCACGACCACTCCCTGCCCTGTATCTTTGTTGAGGGATTGCAATAGCGATAACAATTCATATTGATGACCAACATCGAGTGCAGACGTCGGTTCATCGAGGATTAATACCTGTGACTGCTGTACCAATAACATCGCAATCCACGCTCTTTGGCGCTCACCGCCAGAAAGACTGTCTGCTATATGATTGGAAAACTGTGCTGTATCTGTTTGCTGCATCGCGGTTTCGATAATATCTGTGTCTTGTTGGTTATAACGCCCAAAAGTACCACGCCAAGCAAAACGTCCTAACCGCACAAGTTCCTTCACCGTTAAACCAGCAACTTCGGGTAAACGTTGTGGTAAAAACGCAATTTTTTGTGCTAATA
>NZ_JABSQR010000015.1:0-80825 GCF_013215705.1 Moritella sp.
CCTGAAAGAAACACAAGTATTTAGATTTTGATAAAAAGGGGATGATCAAACCTCTAGCTGATTTGATCAACAACGCCATGTGAAAGTATAATGCCATCATACGAAGAAAAACTAAATATCATCTTTAACTATTTGAATTAAATGCAACCTATACAACAACAGGAATCATAGAGGCTAAATTTTTTAACTTATGATTTTAAATCTAGCTTAGCTGCATAGTGGGGTACTTTGTGTTATTAGTCTAAGATCGTTTTGGTAATGAGATCAGATGCATAATAAAGGGGGAGTAAGGAAAATCTCAATGTTGACTTGCTAATGGTTCTTTGTACTACCCATAATACCAGTTTGGGTAGTTGCCAAGCCTTATGCCGTCTGGCGATAGATAAAATAACTCAGCTGAACTTCCCTTTTTACAGTTTTGATACGTAAAAGGTAGTTGGAAAAAGTAGCTTAGAGCTTATCCTTCAAAGGACTATGGTATTTTTAAAATACTTTCTTATTCAACTTCTTGTAAATCAAACACATAAGAAAGTTCGCCATATCGACCTGATTTTGATTCAGCTTGATCTAAAACGCTCTGTTCATTAGTACCACCTAAACAGCTATATTGACCAATGTATTTGTAAAGCCTTGATGATTCATTAGGTTTGATGAATACAGGGAATACGTTATCTGGTTGGGATATAAGTAACTCCGCTTTGGTTGTCACTTTACCGGCATTCCCTGCTTGAACTTGACTAGGACAATCAGGGTTAAGTTCACGATTAAAGCAACCAGCTAGAATGCGTTTATTTTTTTGAGGCAAATATGTTTGTATTTCACCTCCGACCAATTCTTGTATCTCTTTTCTAGCGTAGCTTTTAGTTTTATCAAACATATTATCTCCATAGTTACATAATGGCTTCTTTTTCAAGTCTTACAATCAAATGATCCGTTCTCGATTCTATGGGCACTTTACATGCATGAGAAAATATTAGTCAAATAACAAATTGAAGAAGTGAGAGTTCGTGATCGCTTGAATTAGTTTGGATTGTTATGATAGCCGTAAAGACGGCTTATTGTCGATTGGTTTTTTGCTAAGAAAAATACGAATTATCTATTTTAATTTTGTAGTTTTATTTAAAATATCAAGTGCAGCTAGTGTTAGATATATACTAGTGTAACTAGCTGACACTTTATTTTGATAACAGGCATCAACTTACCAACTGCAATCCTTTTTGCCCTGCCACTGATAAATTCCCTTTTGCTGCTTCAACAATATGGTTACTCCACCAGTTCATTAGTTTTTTTCTACGTTCTATGTATTCAGAGCGGTTATAAGCACGTCTTACTTCATTCTTGTCTATATGAGCTAATGCAGCTTCAATAACGTCAGGATCAAAGCCCTGTTCGTTTAGCGTTGTACTGGCTAATGCACGTAAACCATGTGAAACCAATTCCCCCGCAAAGCCCATACGCTTTAAAGCCATGTTAGCTGTTTGGCTATTTGAGTGCTTTCTTGGATCTCGGTGGCTAGGGAAAACGAATTCTCGATGCTGGCTAATCGGTTTCATTACTTCTAATATCGCATACGTTTCCTTAGTAAGAGGGATCGTGTGTGGTTTTTTCATTTTCATTCGTTCAGCAGGAATTATCCACGTACCTTTATCAAGGTCTATGTCATCCCATCTAGCCGTGGCAGACTCTATGGGGCGTGTCATGGTATGCAGTTGCCATTCAATGAGGCAACGTGTAGTTCGAGTTATGTTAGCGCTGTAAAGTCGTTGCATAAGCTCTGGTAAACGATCTGGCTCAATGGTTGCCATGTGTTGTTTTTTGGCTGCTGGGAATAGCTTAGTAATATCTGAAAGGTAATTAACTTCAATGTGACCGGACGCAACTGCAAGCCTCATGACCTCATTAATGATACGGCATAAACGTTTTACTGTTTCAAAATTACCTTTGGCTTTTACTGGTTCAAGAATACGAATTACAGGCATTGGTTTAATATGTTGAATCGGTGTATTGCCTAGAGAGGGGATGATATGTTTTTGTAATGACTGATAAGCTTTTTCGGCAGTTTCAGGCTCCACTGCTTGTTGTTTCAAAACAAACCATTTTAGAGCAAAGACTCCAAATGTATTTTCTAGGTCATCTCTATCTTTTTGTTGAGCTTCGTCTTTATGCGTTTTGGGATCAATATTATTTGCTAAGAGCTTTTTAGCATCTGCTCTTCGTTTTCTAGCATCGGCAAGAGATACATCCGGATATTTACCAAAACTAATATTTGTTCTTTTTTTGCTAATAGGATGGGAATATTTCAAGATCCACAGTTTTGAACCCGTAGTTTTAACCCTTAGTTGTAATCCGTCACCATCAGATAGGGTGTAATCTTTATCTCGAGGTTTAGACAGTTTAACTTCTGTATTCGTTAAAGGAGCAACTTTTTTAGCCATGATGTACCACCGGAATTTACACAGAATAGTGTTGGTACATGGAATGGTACATTAAAACGTGGATGTTAGAAAATGGCTATGGACGCTAATGGATTGAGCTGTGACGTAAATCATTGATTTCATTTTCTTCAGATGAAAAAAAAGACGTCCGAGGACGTCTTCAATCAAAAATTTGGTGGGCCCTCCCAGACTTGAACTGGGGACCTGCCGATTATGAGTCGGATGCTCTAACCAACTGAGCTAAGGGCCCTGATCTTTCAAACGTTCTTACGACGCTTTAAGATGCAGAAAGTATATAAGCATACTTTCTGCATGTCTAGGTTATATTCAATAACTTAGACAAGGAACCTGCTAACTGCTCAATTATTCGTCTAAGAAGCTACGTAGCTGTTCGCTGCGGCTAGGATGACGTAATTTACGTAATGCCTTCGCTTCAATTTGACGGATACGCTCACGCGTTACATCGAACTGTTTACCCACTTCTTCAAGTGTGTGGTCAGTATTCATATCGATACCAAAACGCATACGCAGCACTTTCGCTTCACGGGCGGTTAGGCCAGCTAGTACGTCGTCTGTCGCGCCTTTAAGGCTATCTTTTGTAGCAGCGTCAACGGGTAAAGAAAGCGTGGTATCTTCAATGAAATCGCCTAAGTGAGAATCTTCATCATCACCGATAGGTGTTTCCATTGAGATTGGCTCTTTAGCAATCTTCAATACTTTACGAATACGATCTTCTGGCATCATCATGCGCTCAGCCAATTCTTCTGGCGTTGCTTCACGGCCCATCTCTTGCAGCATTTGACGCGAAATACGATTCAGTTTATTGATTGTTTCAATCATATGCACTGGAATACGGATTGTACGTGCTTGGTCAGCAATAGAACGGGTGATCGCCTGACGGATCCACCATGTAGCGTAAGTCGAGAATTTGTAACCACGACGGTATTCAAACTTATCTACGGCTTTCATCAGACCGATGTTACCTTCCTGGATTAAATCAAGGAACTGTAGACCACGGTTGGTGTATTTTTTGGCAATCGAAATTACCAGACGTAAATTCGCTTCAACCATTTCTTTTTTCGCACGGCGGGCTTTCGCTTCACCAATACTCATACGACGGTTGATGTTTTTGATCTGTGAGATAGTCAGACCAGTGGTATTTTCGACTAACTTTAATTTGTTGATACAACGGCGTACGTCAAAGTCGATACGCTGTAATGCTTGCGCATAAGGTGCCGCAGATTGTTGTGCTTTTTCGAACCAAGTAAAGTCAGTCTCGTTGCCAGCAAATGCTTCGACGAAAGCGGCTTTTGGCATTTTGCATTGTTCAACACACATCTTGATCACAAGACGTTCTTGCACACGTACGTGATCCATCATGTGACGCATGCTATTAACGATGCGATCAAACTGTTTTGGGACCAGACGGAAAGTACGGAATACTTCACTTAACATTTCAACGTGTAGGCGTGTTTTCGGGTGTTCTAAGCCGTGGTCTTTAATGCCTTTGAGTAATGCTGCGTGATGTTTGCGTAGTTCGGCAAATTTTTCAGCTGCTTCTTCAGGATCCGGGCCTTTGTTGCCTTCTTCCTCTTCTTCGTCATCATCAGTATTACCAGCTTCATTTTGTTTCTTGGTAACTTCAGAACCGATATGTGTTGCTGTTGGTGCTACATCGTCTGCATTTGGATCGATGAAACCCGTGATGATGTCACTTAAGCGTGATTCTTCAGCCAGAAATTTGTCATATTCAGCTAATAACGAATTAATTGCTTCTGGGTATTCTGCTACGGCAGTTTGTACCGCATAGATACCTTCTTCAATACGTTTAGCAATGACGATCTCGCCTTCACGAGTCAATAGCTCAACGGTACCCATCTCACGCATGTACATGCGCACTGGATCGGTAGTTCGGCCGATCTCAGATTCTACTGAAGCAAGCGCTGCGGCTGCAGCTTCGGCGGCATCATCATCAGGTGCTGATGTATTTTCTGCCATCAACAGGTCATCTGCATCAGGTGCTGTTTCTAGCACTTGAATACCCATGTCATTGATCATTTGAATAATATCTTCAACCTGATCTGAATCCACGATATCTTGTGGTAAATGATCATTTACTTCTGCATAAGTTAGGTAACCTTGTTCTTTACCTTTAGCGACAAGAAGTTTTAATTGTGATTGAGGGGATTCCATAGAATACTTCCACTCCGGTGACGTGGTTCAAAGATACAGACGCAAAAGCACTGCGCAAACAAAGCAGTATAGTGCTAAACGGTGCTTTTTTCTACTTATTGGTGTAATTATTGTGGTTAAAATGCGCATTAATACAACGGTTATCTCGTTATACTAAGCGAAAGCTTTCAACTCAGTGTTCTGAGACGATTTAGTTCGGCTCTTTTTGTTAGTACTGTAAATGGGGTTTAATGGATCACATTTCAAGCCATTATGATGATTTTAATTCATCTAAAATACTTTTATACTCCAAAAGCTCAGATTTAGTTAAACCACCTTGGGCTGATTTTAATTGTAGTTCACCGAAACGTTGTTCGATGACTTGGGTTGAAAGAACAAATAAAGTATCGAAAAATTCGGCTTCAATGGCGTCATCTGCGCCATGATCCCAAACTGCCAGCTTTATCAGTGCTTTCTGCTCTGGTGTATCGCGCCAATATTCTAATAATTGTGCGGTACTTATTTGATCGCTACTATTTGTTTGTGCTAACAATTTTAATAAGATATTAATGCCAGGCAATTTTAATTGCGGCAAATCATCGAATATCGGTAGGTTAAAACCAATGTGCGGATTTTGCAATAATAATCCAATAGCACGACGTATTGGCGTTATTTGGATTGCTTTTTTGGTTGGTTTCGCTGTTGCAATGCTGGTAAACAGTTTATTTAGCTTAGCTTCATCCCAGCCTAAAAATCGAGCCAACTTCTTTAATACGATACCACGATAGAAACCGTCCGGCATTTTTTCAATCAGGGGTTTGACTTGGCTAGCCAATTTACTGCGTCCTGCGTCGGTCAGGGTGTCGATATTTTGGCTTAAGCGACTAAATAAAAAGTCCGGTAAGGTCTGGGCCTCTTTAAACAGTTGCTCCAGTGCATCTTTACCTTGGTGGCGGACTAATGAATCTGGGTCTTCGCCGTCAGGTAAAAATACAAAGTTGAGTTCTTTACCATCACGCAACTGCGGCAGGGCGTTTTCGAGTGCGCGCCATGCCGCATCACGCCCAGCTTTATCACCGTCGTAACAACAGATCACTTGACTGGTATTGCGGAATAAGGTCTGCATCTGATCGCCAGACGTTGAGGTACCCAATGACGCCACAGCATAATCAATGCCAAACTGCGCCAAGGCCACTACGTCCATATACCCTTCAACCACCACAATTTGTGGGATCTCTTTATACGCTTGGCGTACTTCGTATAATCCATAAAGCTCTTTGCCTTTATGGAAGATCGGCGTTTCGGGTGAGTTCAGGTATTTGGGTTTTTCATCACCCAGTACTCGACCACCATAACCAATGACGCGGCCACGTTTATCACGGATCGGGAACATCACCCGTTCACGAAAACGATCGTAACGACGTGATTGACCTTCATTCTCAATTAATACACCGGTGGTGAGCAATTGATCTTCGGTGTGTTTGTCACGGCCAAAACGTTTTAATACGTTGTCCCAACCGGGGGCAGCATAACCAATGGCGTATTTTTTAATGACCTCGGCAGACAATCCGCGCTGCTTTAAATAATCATTAACGACGCGTTTGTTTGGGTGTTCTTTTAGCTGGTACTGATAGAAGCGCGTGACACTTTCTAATAGCTCGTAATAATCTTTACGTTCAGGCGCCGTTGGCCCCTGTGTACCGCCTTCTTCTCTGGGTACTTCCATACCGTAAAAACTGGCCAGATCTTCAATGGCTTCGACAAACTCAAGGTTGTCGTATTCCATTAAGAAACCGATGGCGTTACCGTGCGCACCACAGCCAAAGCAGTGGTAGAACTGTTTATCTTGGCTGACTGTAAAAGAAGGGCTTTTCTCATTATGGAACGGGCAGCAAGCCTGGTAGTTTTTCCCTGCTTTTTTCAGCTTGACGCGTTTTTCGACGATATCCACGATATCAGCTCGACCTATCAAGCCATCGATAAAGTCGCGAGGTATTCTACCGGCCATATGTACCTAACTAATGAGTATGAAGATGATTGCTAATTGCAATGACAGTAACAATTACAGAAAATACGTGACTCATTATGGTGAATAAATCAGTTATGTACTGGTATCGTTATAAGACTAGGGTAATAAATTGTATGAGTTTTGAAAAGCAAACAAGCCGTGACTCTAGGAGTTCACGGCTTGTTAATAGGCGTTATCTTTAGCAGGTTAAGTCAAAGACTTGTTCTGAGGGATAAGCCTAAAATGCATACAGTAGTTATACTAATAGATCTTAGTATAGACGTACGCGACGTGCATTTTCACGAGACAATTTCTTAGCTAGACGCTTAGATGCTGCTGCTTTAGCACGTTTACGAACTGTAGTAGGTTTTTCGTAATGCTCACGACGACGTACTTCAGACAAGATACCTGCTTTTTCGCAAGAGCGTTTGAAACGACGTAGTGCAACGTCAAACGGTTCGTTTTCACGTACTTTAATTACTGGCATGTTTGCTTCCAACTTATAGGTTTAATGGTTCCAAGTTATCTGGAACCTAAAATATTTTTATAGAAATTCTACAAAAATGGTGCCGAATTGTACTCTAGAACACGATTAAATGTAAAGCGCAATAATTTGGCGCTGGAGAAATAAGTATAGCGCAGGTACTATTGGGCTGTCATACATAAGGTGAATGAATAAAATGCGCGTAATAGGAATAGAAACATCATGTGATGAGACCGGCATTGCAATTTATTGTGATGAACAAGGGCTAATGGCTCATCAACTTTATAGCCAAGTAAAACTGCATGCCGATTATGGCGGTGTAGTACCGGAATTAGCGTCACGTGACCATGTGCGTAAAATTATTCCACTGATTAAAGCGGCGCTGGCCGAAGCGGGCTGTACGAAAGATGATATCGACGGCATTGCCTATACCACAGGGCCGGGATTGGTTGGTGCACTTATGGTGGGAGCTACAGTTGGCCGTAGTATCGCTTATGCGTGGGATATTCCGGCATTAGGTATTAACCATATGGAAGGTCATATGTTAGCGCCAATGCTGGAAGAGCATACCCCTGACTTTCCGTTCTTAGCGATGCTGGTGTCGGGTGGTCATACGCAAATTGTCCGTGTTGACGGTATTGGTCAGTATGAATTGCTGGGCGAATCGGTCGATGACGCTGCGGGCGAAGCATTTGATAAAACCGCCAAATTATTGGGTTTAGATTATCCAGGTGGACCTCGTTTATCGGCATTGGCTGATAAAGGGGTCGCAGGGCGTTATCGGTTCCCGCGTCCCATGACGGACCGCCCCGGTTTAGATTTTAGTTTCTCAGGGCTAAAAACATTTGCGGCGAATACCATTGCCAAAGAAAAGAAATTAGCAGAAGAAGCGGGTGCCGATGGCGTTGATGAGCAAACCCGTGCAGATATTGCATTTGCATTCCAAGACGCTGTCGTTGATACCATTTCAATTAAGCTAAAACGAGCAATCAAAGCAACCGGCATTAAACGGCTGGTGGTTGCTGGTGGTGTCAGTGCTAATAAATACTTACGCATTAAATTAGCCGAGATGATGGAGCAGCAACACGGTGAAGTTTTCTATCCGCGTATTGAGTTTTGTACTGACAATGGCGCGATGATCGCGTATGCCGGTTTACAACGTTTACGTCACGGTGGTGATGACAGC
Organism: Moritella sp.; assembly: GCF_013215705.1. Taxonomy (GTDB): domain Bacteria; phylum Pseudomonadota; class Gammaproteobacteria; order Enterobacterales; family Moritellaceae; genus Moritella. The sequence continues at coordinate 8,286 of NZ_JABSQR010000015.1, forward strand.
TTAGAGATCATTGCACGTCCGCGTTGGCCATTAGATCAAATGGATGCGATATAAGTCATAACTATTTGATGTTTTAGTTGTCATAGTTACTTAAATGGGTAAATTTGATGAACATAAACCAGACTATCGGTAGTTAGTCTGGTTTTTTTATAACTGCGAATGGATGACGCGAGTTGATTTGGTTTTATACTATTTAAAATTATAATATCTAAACACTTTTTAGGGATAAGTTAATCATGAAAATAGCAGCGTTAAAAATGACCGTGGCCGCCGGCATAATGGCTTTATTATCAGCGTGTTCAAGTCAAACTAACATTGAAAGTAACCTTGATATTAGTGGTGCACCAGATTGGGTGAATATCGGTACGCAAACTGTCGATGATGATTCTGGGCGTTTATTACACGGTGTGGGCATGTCAAATGGCATTGCTGACCAATCCTTACAAAAATCTGTCGCTGATAACCGTGCACGTGCCGAAGTTGCGCGTATCCTAGCGATATCGGTTGATGTAATGCAGGCGGATTATACCGCGGCGGCCAATGGTGAGATCAGCGCCAATGTGGAACGTGAAATTAAAGCGAAAACAAAATTAGCACTCAATGGCGTAAAAATTATTGGTCGTTGGAAAAATCCAGATAATGGCGATATTTATGCCTTTGCTGAATTAGACCTGGCTGATCTGGACGCGGCAATCAAGCGTGCGACTGCATTAACGCCAAAGCAGTAATGCTATTATTTAGGCATTCATGAATTGAAGTAGTTAAATTTAGGAAGGAAACTGTCAATGAATAAGTTGTTTAAATTAGTATTGGGTTCGATCTTAGTATCGACGTTATTAGCTGGCTGTAGTACCTCGGTAGAGCGTATTGATGCGGGCCAAACTGTCGATTTAAGTGGTGCGTGGAACGACACTGATTCACAAATGGTGGCGCAGGAAATGATCAGTGATGTGTTAGCACGTCCTTGGTATAGCAATTTCACTGCCAAAACCGGTAAAGCACCGGCTGTTATTATCGGTACTGTACGTAACTTAAGTCATGAACACATTAATACCAAAACCTTTGTTAACGAAATGGAACGCGAACTGATTAATAGCGGTCGTGTCGAGTTTGTGGCATCCAGTGATGAACGTAACGAGATCCGTGAAGAACGTATTGATCAAGACTTAAATTCAACGGAATCAACGCGTAATGCGGCTGGTCAAGAGCAAGGCGCAGACTTTATTTTGAAAGGTCAGATCAATACCATTATTGATACTGCGGATAGCGAGCAAGTACGTTATTACCAAGTTGATTTAAGCCTCATCAGCCTAGCGGATAACCGCAAGGTATGGGTTGGCCAGAAGAAACTGAAGAAACTCGTGTCTAACGGTAAACTACGTTATTAATAGGTCGTGATGAAAGCTGTATTAACATTGTTACGTTCGCGTCGTTATCTCATCATTATTATTGGGTTTAGTTTATTGCAAGGTTGTTCATTGCAGCAGCATCAGCTTAATGATTTGGCTCAAACATTAGATAACGGTAATGCCAGTCAAGTATTGACCGAAGTTGCGCAACGGGACTACCCAGAGCGCGATCTGGCGCAATACAAACTGACACTCGGGTTATTACGTGCTGTGAATGGTGATTTTGCGGGTGGTATTAATGAATTGCAGGCGGCGAAAACGGAAATTAATCAACTGCAAGCGCTAAGTATTAGCGAAAACATTGGTGCGATCACGGTCAATGAAACCTTACGCAGTTATACCAGCACGGCCAGTGAACGGATGTTATTACAGCAATTATTGATCTTATCTTACTTGATGGAAGATGATCTGGATGGGGCGCGGGTTGAAGTATTGCAAATGCAAGAGTTAGCCAAAAGCTTACCGAATAGCGGACTGTCAGGATTAGTCGCAAGTAGTTATTATCTGGGGGGCTTGGTGTATGAATTCGGCGATGAAACAGATAATGCCATGATCAGTTATCGCCAAGCTTACCAAGTAATGCAAACCACTAAACTGTCGATCCCCCGTGTATTGCAAGACAGCTTATTGCTCGCGTCGAGACAGTTGGGACTCAGCTCGGAACATGATAAATATGTGACCGAATTTGATCATGACGTAACGGCGTTAGATAGCAATAAAAGTCAATTGGTTTTAGTTTATTGGGGCGGGGTGGTGTCAGCGAAGCAACAGCGTTACCTCAGTATTTATGAACCAAGTTTGGGTTATAATATTTCCTTAGCGTTACCCTATTATGCGCAAAACTATGTCAAACCGACGCCTTGGCGTTTTACTGTGTTAGGTAAAACCGCTGAAACTGAAATTTTTGACGATGTGAATGTATTGGCGCGTGCCGATCTCGATGCCGAATCAGCTGCGATCTATGCGGCGGCCTTAGCACGGGTTATTATCAAGCAAACCGCATTGCACGAAGTACAAAAAAAGGATGAGGGCGGATTAGCGACCTTGTTACTGAATATTACCACTATGCTCAGCGAAATGGCGGACGTGCGCAGTTGGAATATGTTACCGGCTAGTATTCAAGTGCAACGCTTAACACTTGACGCGGGTACTTATTATTTACTGCAGCCGAGTCTGACCCGAGGTTTATCGGTGACAGATATCGCGCCGATAACGTCTGTATTAGCCGCGCCAGAGTCAGTCGTACCAGCATTAGTGAATGCAACAGTAAGCCTCACCGATGAGCTCGCGAATAATGCGACTGAGTCTGATAACGGCTTGAGTTTACCGCAATCAAATGTCGCGATAGCGGATGCCGCATTGGCGAATGAACAATTAGATAATGCGGCCGATACGATGGGCACAGTGTCAATCGCGATGACCAATATTGGCAATGTGCCAACGGCGGTCACTGTGGATCCTAAACCCTTGTTATTAAAACCCGGGAAAACCGTGTTACTGTTTTATTCCAGTGCGGCTAAAAAAGCCTACCGCCCGTTATCACCTTAGTTATTCATGAGCGGCTTGCCCAATGATTTAATCTGGGCGAGTGCTTAAGTCACGGTTTGTTACAGGACACGACCATATGATCAAAAAATTATTTTCCACCAGTTTAATTTCTGTCGCAGCCATCTTGCTGAGTGCATGTAGCAGTATCCCAGAGCGTCCAACTTGGTTAGATGGCGCAGATGTTCACTATCCTGCCAATGTTTATTTGACCGCGTCTGGTCAAGCGAAAACCAGCAGTGTTGCCGATAATCGCGCATTGGCTAATTTAGCTAAAATTTTTGAAGTGTCGATTGCGGATGAAAGCATTGATTTTAGCGAAGCCAGTATCAGCCAAAGTAATGCCAGTGGCAGTACCATTCGTCAGGTTGAGAACAAACAAACCTTATCACGCTTTGTAAATACCCAAGCGCAGCAAGTACTGCAAGGCACCGGTATTGTCGAACGTTGGCAGGATCCGGTTTCGGGCCAGCAGTCGAGTCTGGCGGTGATGAAGAAAGCGCCTGCCGCGGCATTATTCATGCAATCAATACGCGCGGCAGATGAACAAACCAGCGCTGCAGTGAAGTATGCCGAGCAACAAGCGCCAAACCCACTGATTGCCCTTAGTGCATTAGAAAGTGCCCGTGAGCGTCAAATAACACGCTTAAATGATAATAATAACCTACGTGTGGTGACGGGGAATGATATCAATGTGGCATATTCGGTAGAAACCTTAACTCAGATGATCAAAACTCGCTTAGCGGCATTATCATTTGCGACGTCAGCAAGCGATGAGCAAGCGTTATTAGCTTTGCAAGGCGGAGCCGCTGAAGTGGGTGTACAGCTTAAAGATGATAGCCAATACAAATTAGTATTAACCTTAGAGAAAGGTGCTGTAGAACAACGTCAGGCGTGGTATTGGTTACGTGGCAACGTTGTGTTAACTGTGATGGATGGTCACAGTAGTATTGCCAATAAACGCTGGCCATTTAAGATCTCGGCGCAAAGCGAGCAATTATTAGAGCAGCGACTTGCGGTTAAGCTGAGCGCGGATCTGCCGGACTATGTCTACCAAGTATTAACCCCTAAAATGTAATTCAGTGCTTAGTGCTGAATCATTTTTGCGATAGGTACCCAAGTTACTTCAAAATGCTGCATCTTGAGGTAGCTTGGGTATAAAAAAAGCCAGTCCTGAAAAATCGGGACTGGCTTTTTATTACATTAGGTTTAGGCCAAACGCTTAGTTCATGCCGTAACGCTTTAGTTTCTTCCGAAGAGTACCACGGTTGATGCCCATCATCACAGCTGCACGGGTTTGGTTACCGCGAGTATACTGCATAATGATATCTAGCATTGGCGCTTCAACTTCTGCTAATACCAAGTCATAAAGATTTTCTACATCTTGGCCATTTAATTGTGCAAGATAATTTCGTAGTGCTTGTTGGACAGAATCACGTAATGGTTTCTGTACAATTTGCTCAGCTTGTTGCACGGTTGCAGAAGTTGTTAAGGCACTAGGAGCCAGATTTTGTTCAAACATATATTGCTCTTCTCGTTAGCTTAAATCATCAAAATATTTCATTAATGCAAAGTTTTGTTCCGCAGAACTGTCCAATGCATTAAAGCTTTTACGAAACTCAACACCATTAGTCTGGTGTTGTATGTACCAACCGACGTGTTTGCGCGCAAATCGAACGCCTTTAAACTCACCGTAAAACTGGTGTAGGTTTTCGACATGTTGCAAAATGACTCGGCGAACTTCATCAGCAGTTGGCACGGGTAATTTTTCACCTGTTTTAAGATAGTGATTTATTTCCCGAAAAATCCAAGGATTGCCTTGAGCTGGGCGTCCGATCATCAGACCGTCTACACCTGTGTACTCAAGTACCTGTTTAGCTTTTTCTGGGCTATCAATATCACCATTTGCGATCACAGGAATGCTAATGCTAGCTTTAATCGCTTTTATAGTGTCGTATTCTGCCGTGCCCTTGTACAGGCAAGCGCGAGTACGACCATGAACCGCGAGGGCTTGAATTCCAGCTTGCTCGGCGATTTCAGCTATCTGTATACCGTTGCGATTTTCAAGATCCCAACCGGTACGTATCTTTAGTGTTACTGGTACATCGACAGCGCTTATCACGGCATCTAAGATCAGCTTCACTTGAGCCGGATGTTGCATCAATGCAGAACCCGCCATTTTTTTATTTACTTTTTTCGCCGGGCAACCCATGTTGATATCAATGATCTGCGCACCATTTTTTACATTGTGCTGCGCGGCTGCTGCCATCAACGCTGGATCTGCGCCTGCTATCTGCACAGAACGGATCCCGGTTTCGCCAGCATGATCCATGCGCTGTTGCGATTTTTCTGAAGACCAAACTCGAGGGTTACTCGATAACATCTCTGACACGGCCATACCTACACCCAAATCACGACAAAGTTGACGGAAAGGACGGTCAGTAACACCAGCCATAGGAGCCAAGAATAATTGGTTATCCAGAAGATAAGGACCTATTTTCATCTGTGGTGGCTCATTTGCTCTAAGGCGGCGTATGTTACGCAGTTTTCACCCGAGTTAAAAGGTTAATAATTAGACTATTGAATATTTTTTTAGTTGAAATCATTAAATAATAAAAAAAACACCTCTAAATCAAATTATAACAACAGATAATCCAGCTAAATGGCTTATTATTCAATTTTCACTCAGGTTGAATTAAAATTTAAGATAGCTTGCATTTTAGCCTGATTAATTACTGATCGCACGTTTTTTACGTAATTACTGGTTAGTTTTTCTACACAAGCCTAGTTTTACATTTGCTTATGTAGATCACCCTGTATGGCAAATATTATTTAATTTGGCCGTTTAAGCGTGCCCATTCGTCACTCAGTGTTGGTTCATCCATGATGCAGTGTTGACGATAGATTTCGTTCAATTCTGCTGCTTGGTGATCCAAAATACCGGATAATGCTAGTTTACCACCTGGTTTTAAGAAGCTGATGATAAGCCCTGAGAGTTCACGCAATGGTGCCGCAAGAATATTGGCAACCACGATATCTGCTTTGATACCGTCGGGTTGATCGGCTGGTAAGTACAATTCGATTTGGTCAGCAACGCCATTACGCTCGGCGTTATCACGACTTGCTAAGATAGCTTGTGGGTCGATATCCACACCGATCACCCGCTTAGCTCCTAATTTAAGTGCCGCGATGGCGAGGATGCCAGAACCACAACCAAAGTCGACTACTGTTTTGCCGGTTAGGTCTTGGCCATCTAACCATTCTAGGCATAACGCGGTCGTCGGGTGGGTACCAGTACCAAATGCTAAACCGGGATCAAGCATCACGTTAACCGCATTTTCATCCGGTACTGGACGCCAGCTTGGGCAGATCCATAAACGTTCGCCAAATTGCATTGGGTGGAAGTTTTCCATCCATTCGCGTTCCCAGTCTTTATCTTCGAGTATTTCTAATTTGTAGCGAAAATCTGAACCTAGTACCTTGGTTTTGGCTAAGAAAGCTAAGATCGGCTGCATGTCTTTATCTGCATCAAACAGACCGGTTACATCAGTATCACCCCATAGCAGCGTTTCACCAGGCAGTGGTTCAAAGATAGGCGAATCTTGTGAGTCCATGAATGTGACAGCACTTGCTCCTGCGCCAGATAGCATGTTACCTATCTTCTCAGCTGTTTCTTCGTTAGCATTAATTTTTAATTGGATCCAAGGCATCGATTTTCTCTCCGTTATTTCGTGGGCGTAATTGTACGCATCTAAGCCATAAGACACCATCGCTATATGGTAATTAAATGAAAATATCCGCGTTTAATTGTGCGGAGCAGGGCCGAGGCACAGCATTAATCGGGGGTATTGCTGAGGACTGACTTAAATTAGGCTGATGCTGGCATAGTACTCGACAAATTTATGCGTTAGTATGCGTTTTTGGTTAACATTGTCGTCTTCTGCACGCTATTTGTAGAGTATATGCTCTATTCTTGACTGTTATAGTATCAACGTGATTATGTTTACAGTAATTTTAAAATATGCCCTTCGTGGTTTAATTACTTGATATTAATAGTTTAGTTGCTGAATTGATGTTAATCGGCTATGCCACAACAGCGTGATTTTAGGAATAAATATGAAAACAGTCTTTTATGGCATTATTACCGCCATTACATTGAGTTGTAATGTGCAAGCTGCGGCTATCGATTTTTCTGAAGCTTGGTATCAAGTGGCACAGAAAAATGATGCGCTACAGGCAAAGAAAGAACAAGTGAAATATGCACAAGCATTGCAGGATGCGGCGAAGTCGCTGTATTTACCCAATGTCGATATTACTGGTTCATATACCCATTTTGATAAGCCAATAGTAGCAGAACTGCCTGCAGTTGAACTTTTTGGTCAGTCATTTCAACTTCCAAATCTTCCATTAACCAATCAGAACTTTGCTCATTCTTCATTGAATGCGGTATTACCGATTTATACTGGTGGTCGCATTACCGCGGCGCAAGACATTCGCCAAGCACAAGTGGATGAAGCCCAAAGCAATTATAATTTAGCCACTCGGGCGACCTTTACTCAGTTAGTGCAGTACTATTTTGGGGTGGTGTTATCCGAACAAGTCTACCAAGTACGTCTTGGCGCTGTGGATGCATTAGCCACTCACCTTAATCATGCGGTGAAGTTTGAGCAACAAGGCCAGATAGCCAAAGTCGAGCGCCTGATGGCGCAAGTGTCGTTAGATAAAGCCCAAATAGAAGCACAGAAATCATTTCGTGATTTCGAGATTGCCAAGCTGGCGTTAACCAAGATGCTCAAGCAGCAAGAATCGGTATTACCGACTACGCCGTTGTTTGTGAATAACAGTGTCAACTCGGTTACGCCGTATCTAACTAAAACGTTAGCCGACCACCCCGGTATAGCCATCTTAAATGCCAAGCGAGAACAAGCGAAAGGCATGGTGGACATGGCCTCGGCCAAGCATTTACCCGAAGTGATGCTGTACGGTAATTATAACTTATATGCCGATGATTCTGCGACCGGTGAATTGCTACCAGAATGGATGGTTGGCGTCGGTATCCGTATTCCGCTCATGGATCGTTCTGGTACGTCACAAGAAGTGGTTGCCGCCAAAAGTTCGGTACGTCAGGTGAACTTATTGCAAATGCAAATGCAGCAAGATCTATCCATCTTGGTCGAAAAAACCTATGCGGAAATGGCCCAAGCATTAGAGGAATATAACTCGCTGGCATCGAGCCAAGCGTTATCAGCAGAAACCGTGGTACTGCGCCAAAAGGCGTTTAGCCAAGGCTTATCAACATCACTGGAAGTGGCAGATGCCCAATTGTATGCCACCAGTATTCGTGTTCAGCGTCTGTCTGCGAGCTATAACTATGTGAAATCACTTGCACAATTATTATCTGTTAGTGGCGATATCGATCGCTTTATGGACTATCTACAAATCAATGGTATCGAGGTTAAATAAATGAGTAATGTTAAAACAGGCATCATTGCAGTAGTCGCGTTGACGGTGATCGGCTGGCTGGCCGTTGAATTCAATCGTGCTTATGAGCCGAAGAATATATTGTTACAAGGTCAGATTGAAGCCGAGCAATATAATGTGTCTTCTAAGATCCCGGGACGTATTGCTTCGGTAGACGTGAAAAAAGGTGAACTAGTGAGCAAAGGACAATTAATTTTCTCACTGGCAAGCCCTGAATTAGACGCTAAATTAGCGCAGGCCAAAGCCGCTCGTGCCGCGGCCGGTGCAATGCGTGCACAAGCCGAAATCGGTGCCCGTGAACAGCAAATTATTGCGGCTAACGACCAATGGAAAAAAGCCCAAGCAGCGACGCAGTTGATGGAGATAACCTATCAGCGAGTGGATAACCTTTATAAAGACGGGGTATTGCCAGAGCAGAAGCGCGATGAAGTGTATACCAAGTGGCAAGCCGCTAGATATACGCAAAATTCGGCATACCAAGTTTATCAAATGGCGAAAGAGGGTGCGCGTAAAGAAACTAAACAAGCTGCTATTGAGCAAGAACGCATGGCGGAAGGTGTGGTGGCTGAAATGGAGTCTTATACCAAAGACACCAAGCAATATGCATTGCGCGATGGTGAAGTGGTACAGATCTTATTGAAAGAAGGTGAACTTGCACCGACCGGTTTTCCTGTGGTTAGTGTTGTTGATATTAACGATAGCTGGGCGGTATTTAATATTCGTGAAGACTTATTACCACGCTTGAAAAAAGGCACGTTATTAACGGCGCGTATTCCGGCATTGGGTGATGGGACGTATCAATATAAAGTGTCACATCTTGCGGTGATGGGAGACTATGCGACTTGGCGTTCGACCGACAATGCGAAAGGGTTTGATTTACGTACCTTTGAAATTGAAGCAAGACCCGTCAACCCGATTGCCGATCTACGAGTGGGTATGAGCGTATTAGTTGAGCTGGCGCCGTCAGCGACAACGCAGTAAGTTGGTTTGATGATGCGTTTATTCATTACCCAGATCAAGGCGGTTTGGCTGCGAGAAATCCAGCTAATATTGGCGTCAAAATGGCAATTATCACTGGTGACTTGGTTACCAATTATCTGCATGTTGCTGGTGTACGCTATTTTTTCGCAGGGGATCCCGCGTGATCTGGCGGTCGCTGTTGTTGATCAAGACCACAGCCGTTTATCACGTAGTTTGGTGCGTTATATTGATGCCAATCCAGCGTTAGCGGTGACCACGCAATTGACTAACCTTAGCGAAGGTAAAGCGTTAATGCAACGTGGTGAGGTGTATGGCGTGGTGTATATTCCGCGTGACTTTGAAAAGCACACTTACTTAGCGATGACGCCAGAAGTCACTACCTTCTACAATGCCCAGTATGTATTAATTGGTAAGCTGGTATCGTCGAATATGGTAAAAACTTTTGCCACGTTTACGGCGAAAATAGATGCGGTTAAAACCTTGGCCAGTGGGGGTAATTTGGCGGTTATTAAAGGTGCTGTTGCGCCAATTTCAACCCAGATTAACCCGTTATACAATGTTTCGACTAATTACATACCATTTTTAGTGACCGCCGCTGTCGCAGCGTTATGGCAAATTTTTATCCTCGTATCGGTGTTGTTAGCATTTGGGTTGGAATACAAAAATAATACTCAAAATAGCTGGTTTCAACGCGCAGATGGTGCTGTCGTCAGTGCTGTAATTGGTAAATTGCTGCCGTATACCTTGCTTTCTGTGGTGCATGGTTTGCTATTCTTGAGTTTCTTTTACGGTTACTTAAGTATGCCGATGCATGGTAACTGGGGTTATTTATTGTTAATTCTGGTCACCGGGGTATTAGCTGGTCAAGCGGTAGCATTATTTATTTTTACGTTGACGATGAATCTTACCCAGGCCATTAGCATGGGCGCCGCTTATTCCGCCCCTGCTTTTGCGTTTATGGGGGTGACATTTCCCGCCGAAAGTATGCCGCAATTAGCGTTAATATGGCGTTCGTTATTACCGATTACACATTATATGCAGTTGCAAATTGGCCAAGTTAATTATGGGCAAGACTTTATGACCTTGTTACCACAATTAACGTCACTAGGGTTATTTATATTGATGTTAGTGGTGGCGATATATCGAATCAAAAGCCATCGCGATAACGCGCTTGTGACTGACAACAACACGATATCAACGGGGCATGACGATGAATAAATTCTTGGCGCTAGTCGTACTCGAAATTAAAAGTATTTTTGCTGACCGTAGTATTTTATTGACCATGTTTGGTGGCATTATTATGTACTCGATCTTGTATCCACTGCCGTATTCTCAACAGGTAGCAAGAAACGTTGAAATTGTGGTGATTGATTATGATCGCAGTTCGATGAGCCGTGAGTTAATACGCATGGTCAATGCTACTCCTGATACCCATATTACTGGCCAAGTTAATTCGGTAAAGGAAGCTGAAGCGTTAATTGAGACAGGGGCGACTAAGGGTTTTTTGATTATTCCTGAACATTTCCGCCGTGATCTGTATATGGAGAAGGCCGTAACTTTATCGTTGGGCGGTGATGCCAGTTATTTTATGACTTATTCGACCATTGCATCGGGGATCCTTAAAGCGGGTGGCACTTTATCTGCGAAGATTAAAGTGGTGAGATTAACGGTTGATAAAGAGAATATGTTGTTAGCCAAGCAGCAGTGGCAACCGGCATCGTTAAACCTACAACCTGTGTTTAATCAACGGAACGGTTATTTGGATTATGTGGTCCCCGCGGTGTTTATTTTGATCTTGCAGCAAACATTATTAATTGTAAGCGGCATTTTATCCGGTGGCCAAAACGAACGTTCACGGGCGAAAGAGCAAGGTTATTGGTTAACCGCATCACCGACATTATTGTTACTGGCGCGTTGCTTTGTGTTCCTCAGTTTGTATCTGGTGTTTAGTTTGTATTACTTTGGCTTTGCATTGGATATGTACGGGGTTAATCGACTGGCGGCGGCGTGGGATATTATCAAACTATTAGTGCCGTTCTTACTGGCGGTTGTCTGCCTTGGCGTGGCGCTGGGGCAATTGTATAACCAAGCTGAAACCGCAACTCAGGTGATTTTATTTAGCTCAATGCCGGTATTGTTTAGCAGTGGTTTTATTTGGCCGATAAGTGAGATACCCGCTTGGCTGGTGACGGTATCGCAATTATTCCCAAGCACTGCCGCGATCCAAGGTTTGTTGCAATTAAACCAGATGGGCGCGGATTTTGAGATGGTCAGACATTTTCAAACGCAGTTGTTAATCCAATGTTTTGCTTATGCGCTATTGGCGATTATGTTGCTGGCTTACAAACAGCGTAAATACCGCATAAACGCAGGTGCGCGCCTGCCTAAATAATTACCTGATTAACTCGCGTTGTGGCGATTTAGCTTCCATACTTTGCTTGTAGATAAAAGTATTTTATGGAGGTTGAAATGAGTATGGCAACCAAAGTTGGCCAGTTCTTGGCAAGTCACAATATCGATTTTAGTTTAGTTAAACATCGTCACACGGCAAGTTCATTTAATTCGGCACTATCGGCACATGTGTCCAGTTCACAAGTCGCCAAAGCGGTGATTTTACGCGACATTGGTGGTGATTATTTAATGGCGGTGGTGCCGTCAAATAAGCATGTCTTGATTGGTGAAATTAATCGGCAAACGGGTAAACAATATTATCTATTGGCAGAGCATGAATTATCAACCTTGTTTCAGGATTGTGAACCGGGGGCAATACCATCATTAGGGCAGATCTATGGTATGGATATGCTGGTGGACGACTTATTGTTCGAACAGGAGCAATTATTCATTGAATCGGGCGATCACATGAATCTCATTAATTTAGATAAACGTCAGTTTGGCAAAGCCATGGGCAGTTTACCGCACAGTCATATTAGCGGGTATAGCTTTAAAGAAGGGCCATTATTTGAACGTCGTGACCTTTGAATATTATAGCGCGTAGCAAAGGTGGACTGTAATAAAGATGAACAGGAATAAAAATGGGAGCTATATTTGGCTCCCATTTTTTGTTTATAGTAAATAATCAATAAAAAATTATTTATCACTACATTATTTATCAGTAAAACTTAGCTTGCTGGTGGTGTTGGATTACCTTGTACATGCAAGTCTAACTGTGGATAAGGGATCGCAATACCAGCCGCGTCAAGTGCAAGTTTAAGCTCTTCTTGCATGCTGAAGTAAGCACCCCAGTAATCGCTAGTTTTAACCCAAGGGCGTACCGCGAAGTTTACTGATGAATCCGCTAATTCTAGGATACCAACTGTGTACTCTGGATCTTGTAGGGTAAATTCGTTGTTTTTTATAACGTCAATTAAGATCGCTTTCGTTTGCTTAATGTCTGCGTCATACGATACGCCAACCACAAGGTCTAAACGACGTTGACCTAATGCAGAATAGTTAGTAATTGTACCATCCATGATTGCGGCATTCGGTGCGATCACCACTTTGTTATCCGGTGTGATTAAACGTGTAGAGAAAATAGTAATTTCATCAACTGTACCTGCTACACCCGCAGCTTCAATGTAATCACCAATGCGACAAGGACGGAAGATAACGATAAGTACACCCGCGGCAAAGTTGGAAAGTGAACCTTGCAAAGCTAAACCGATGGCTAAACCAGCGGCACCGACAATCGCTACCAGAGAGGCTGTTTGCACCCCAAACTGGCTAAGGGTGGCAATGACGGTAAATACAAATACTACACCCCATGCCATGTTACTTATAAAAGAGGCTACTGTTTTATCCATATCACGTTTTAGCAGTAATTTTGAGGTCATTTTTTTCATTACGCCAGCAAGGTATTTACCGACGATGAAAATGACTAACGCTAACAATATTTTTGTGCCGTAAATGGCGGCAATCTCAGGGGCTTGCTGGAGTAATTTTTCAAGATATTCCATGGATAAAGTTCCTATCATTTAGAGTGTTAAATATGCATATACGCATAGGCTATTCTACGACTATATTAGTCGACCTTTATTGATATGTTACATTATTTCTAATCATTGACAAAGTACAGCCTATTTCACTTTTTAAATTGTTATTTCTGATACTTGCATATACGGCTAATCATTGTCATGGTTTATTATTAATATTTATTTTTGGCGAATGGCTTGTGCTTCAATCGTTACCGCATCATGGCGCCAATACTCCAGATCACAATCGAGTAATTGGTCATGTTGATCATAGTTAACTCGTTCTATATACATGGCAGCGCAACCTGACGTCGCACGTAAAGGGGTGGCGGTATCTGCGACCAATGATGATGAACGGATTCGGTAATGGGTGCGCTGATAAAGCGTATCGTAGTGTTGTTGATAAATATCGGTTAATGACGCTGACAGATCATGACTGAGTAAATGAGGGAATCGGTCAGGTAATACATAATTAGTCACGAGTACGACCGGGCGTTCATCTAAATAACGCACCCGATGAATACGGATCACTTCAGTCTGTGGTGCTATTTGTAATAGCTGGGCGATATGTTTATCGGCGGGCACCATACTGGCACTGATTAATTCTGTTTTTGGTATACGTTGCTGACTTAGCGCTAGGTTGTGAAAATTGGTGGTATTGGTCGGATCATAACGTAATGGTGCTGGGGAAATAAACCAGCCGCGACGGTCTTCACGGTATACTCGACCTTCAGATTCCAATAAAAACAATGCTTCGCGTAGTGTTACGCGAGTGGTATTGAATGCCTCTGCAAGTTTGCGTTCTGACGTTAGCTTTTGTCCTGAGGTTAATAATCCCGATTCGATTTGCTGTAGGATGTCTTCTTTAATTTTTAGGTATTGCACAAAAGCCTCTGATGCTAGTTTATTTATTTAATGTCGAACAAATTGCGACTAGGCTGCCTAGCGATGTTTGTTGCCGGGCAGTATAAATGGCCTGTTATTAATGTTGTTGACGCCAAGCTTGAGTTCGTTTATTGATAAACGATGCCGCAATTAAATGAATCACTTTAGCAATAGCCGCGGTGATTAAGATCATCACCGCCATCGCTGCCGCAGAACCCGTTTGTCCGGCATCATCCATGTTTAATACTGACACTGATGCTGGAATGGTATCGGTCGCATACAAAAATACCACGGCTGATGTGGTGGTCAACGCATTGATAAACAAATAGGCGGCAATATCCATAATCGCAGGCGTACAAATTGGCAGGGTAATAACAAAGAATGATTTGTACTGTGGCATTTTTATCGATGCTGAAATCGCTTCTATCTCTGCCGGTAATTGTTTTAACGCCGTTAATGCGGTCATGTGACCGACGGTGTAGTAATGCACCACGGTATTAATCACCAGTAATGTCATGGTGGCATACAAACCATTAAGTGGATTATTTATATCATTGAAAAAGAAGATATAACCCAAACCTAATACGATCCCCGGTACTGCCATTGGAATAATAGTGATCATTTGCAGTAGCTGACGAATAGGACCAAAACCACGGCCTTTTTCGATAACGTAAGCACCAATAAAGATGATCACTGTACCGAACACCGCCACCCAGATCGCCAATGTCAGTGAGTTAAAGTAAGGCGTCCAACCATAGGTACTCACTTCGCTAAAGTTATAATTGTTAAAACTTAAGGTTAAGTTCCATGGCCAAAATGTCACGAATGACGCGTATATGGCCATGCCAATAATAGCGATGATCGCCAAGGCAATCGTGCTACAGAACAACAAGCAGACACCATCACGTAATTTATCTGGTTTGGGTATGTAAGCCACAGAGCGGGAATTAAATAAATTTTGCTGTTTGCGTTGCACTCGGCGATCGACCACAAACGCCAGTACCGCAGGCAATAATAGTAATACACTGGTTACGGCACCCATGGCGAAGTTTTGCTGACCAACCACTTGTTTGAAAATATCCGTTGCTAATACGTTATAACTGCCGCCAATCACTTTCGGCACCCCAAAATCACACACCACCAAGGTAAACACTAAAATTAAAGTACTGATCACGCCATATTTTGCTGCTGGTAGCGTCACCATGAAAAATGTTTTTACCGGATGGTTCTTTAATACGGTCGCGGCTTCATATAAGCGGGCATCGGACGTACGTAATGCTGTGGTTAAGATCATTAATGCATGGGGAAAGGTCCAAAATGTCAGCCCGATAGTGATACCAACAATACCGTAAATCGATGCGCCACCGAGTAGCTCCTTGGCAATGCCTTGATTACCGAATAAATAAATTAAACTCAGTGCCGGCAGTAATGATGGCGCTAAGATCGGTGCCGAACCAATGATCTGAAATAAGGTTTTAAATGGCATGCAACTGCGGGTTAATGCATACGCATAACTAAATGCCATCACCCCAACAATAACGGTGGTGATCAAGCCCACTGTCACGGTATTGGCAATCGAGGCGAGCATGGCACTGGAGGCAAAATAGGCGGTGAAATTGGCTAATCCAATAAAGTCACCATCAACATCCTGGACACTTTTGGCAAACATTGTGAGCATAGGCGCCACAATAAAAAAGCCCATTAACAAGGTTAAGATAATTAAAATACTGGCCAGTAGCGCGCTATCTCGGCTAAACGACAGGGTGAATCGTTGCAGATAACTCGGTCTAGTCAGCTTTTTATTGATGGTCGACGCCATGTTATGCCTCTACCGCTGGTGCGCTTGTTGTTGATGATTGCTTTAATTTACGTGGGAAGACATGGGTGAACGCATCGCTATAACGGATCCGACGGAACTCACCATTGTTGAGCCCCAGTGAGCGGACTTCACGAATTGGCACATCGACCTTGATCATCGACGCATTCATACTGCCGGTTAGCTGGCAGTCTGCTCGCACATAGGTACCTTGAAATTCCATGGCTTTGATTTGCACCGGTAAATCTTGCGGGTTCTCACTAAATTGGATGTCTTCAGGGCGTACGGCTAAATCAAACATGTCACCACGACTTAATGTGTCTTTGGGTTTTGGTAATAGGGTTTCAGCAATACGGATCTGTTGATCGCTGATCACGGAACTGGCAATGAAATTCATGTTTCCGACAAATTCAGCCACAAAGCGGGATGCCGGTTTATCGTAAATTTCTTGTGGGGTGCCGACTTGTTCAATAACACCATGATTCATCACCACAATACGGTCGGCCATTGCTAAGGCTTCTTCCTGGTCATGGGTCACCATGATAGTGGTAATGCCGAGTTTACGTTGCAGGGAGCGGATCTCGTCACGTAAATGAGCACGTACTTGTGCATCCAATGCCGAAAGTGGTTCATCTAATAGTAATAATCCCGGTGATAACGCTAATGCGCGAGCCAGTGCCACACGTTGCTGTTGGCCGCCGGATAGCTGATTCGGGTATTTCGGCGCCGAGTCAGATAAGCCAATAATACCCAGCCAGTGATTAACAATATCCACCGTTTCAACGACTGATTTACCTTGGTTGTGTAAACCGACACTGATATTTTCGGCAACTGTTAAATTGGGGAACAGCGCGTAAGATTGAAATACAATGCCAAAATCCCGTTGTTCTGGCGGCAAGAAAGTGGTGTCTTTACCGTCTTGTAAAATAGATCCTGATGTCGCTAAATCGAGTCCGGCAATCGCACGAAGCAATGTGGTTTTTCCGCAACCAGATGGTCCTAAAAAACAGATGAACTCGCCTTGATTGATCTGCAAAGAAATATCATTTAATGCGGTGAAATCACCAAACTTTTTAACAAGATTATTGATGTTGAGGTACGTGTTCATCTGACTGCTCATAAGTTATTTGGACTATACCAGTATGGTAGGCAGGGTAAGTGACAGTTTGATGACAAGGGGTTATTTTTACGCCGAATTTACACTTGTTATTGGAATCTAAGGGGTTAAAGAATCGGCATGGTTAGCGGTTGTTTTAATGGACAATTATTTGTTAGCAATGACTAAACTAGGCGTGTTAAATAACCCCTGGTTTAGTCAAGGTTGACCTCTTAAATTAGATCATTAATGACTATCTTGCTTCAGATTTTGAATCAAATTTTTCTGACCAGGTACGCAGTACATCTTTACGCGCATTGGCCATTTTACTAAAGTCCATATCTACCATCGCGTCTTGTACATTGGGATAGTTCGCCACGGCTTTACTGACGTCTTTGTGGCCGACTAATGCATAAGATTCATTATATAATTGATTGGCTTGTTTTGAGATTGACCAATCGACCACCCGCTTAGCTGCTGTTGATGGTTGAACGAGGCCAACGGCTTCTGATTCCCAACCAATGCCGCCGGCAGGTAAGATCACGTCAAGTGGCGCGCCTTGGGTTTTTAATTTCGCGCCACGTAATGCCATCGATATGCCGATCGCCACTTCCCCCATACCTGCTTGTACACAAGGCTTCGAGCCTGAATGGGTGTAATGGGCAATATTGTCATTCAGCTTGGTCATGTAACTCCAACCTTTATCTTCACCCATGGTTTGTAACCAGGCTGATACCTGCATATAACCTGTGCCCGATGATGCTGGGTTGGGCATGGCGATATGACCTTTGTAAACCGGTTTAAGTAGGTCATCCCAGGATGTCGGTTTTGGTAGGTTGTGCTGTTTTGCTACGAATTCGTTAAAGCAGATGGCATTAAACCAAGCGTCATTACCGTACCACGCTTTGTTTTTTTCTGGATCAATCATGCTCGTCCGTAGGTTTTCAACGCCTTGTGGTGAGTAAGGTTTTAGGATCCCTGCTTTCTTAAGCAGTGCCATTGATGAGCCCGCTAGTCCCCAAATCACTTCTGCACGCGGGTTATTTTTTTCGGCAAGTAATTTTGCGGTCATGATACCGGTTGAATCGCGCACCCATTTGATCTCGATATCTGGATTGGCTTGTTCAAAGGCGACTTTGTATTTTGCTAATACATCCGTTTCAAAGGCGGTGTACACCACCACTGCTTCTGCGGCAAATACTGGTGCAGTGAATAAGGCGCTTAAGGCTGCGATAGAACCTATCATCCAACGTTGTTTCATTCGTGTCACTCCAAAAATTATTAACGGTTGATTCTGGTCTGTACCAGATTTGTTGAGAACGATAATAGAGTGCTTTTATGACAAAAATATGACCGATTGATGGCAGTTAGGTTAATTAAGATATTTTATTTATTTTTATGGCGCGGGGTTTTTATTGCGGTTGGCGATGAATATGAAGCTTTTATGAATTCTGCTGTTGGGCTATTTACCAAGTGAGCGTTCCACTGCTAGAGTTCTAATCAAACTGGTATAGTCCAAATGGAAACAGAGATGAAAAACGCATATTTATTACTAACACCGGGTCCACTTTCTACCACAGCAAGTGTACGAGAAGCCATGCTAAAAGATTGGTGTACTTGGGATGATGAATATAACAAAGACATTGTTGACGTTATCCGCGCTAAGTTAGTGCAACTAGCAACCCCGCAAACGGGTTATACCAGTGTATTGATGCAAGGCAGTGGCACGGCATCGGTAGAAGCAACAATTGGTAGTGTTATTCCTGTTGATGGCAAGCTACTGGTGATTGATAACGGTGCTTACGGAGCCCGCATGGCGCAAATTGCAGATTATTTAAATATTGCCTGTGAGGTGATAGCACCGGGTGAAACGGCGCAACCAAGTTTGGCCGAAGTTGAAGCCAAATTAGCGGGCGATGACAGCATTACCCATGTCGCGATCGTGCACTGCGAAACGACCACAGGCATGTTGAATCCGATTGATGCGGTGATTAAATTAGCTAAACAACACGGTAAGATCGTGATCTTGGATGCGATGTCGAGCTTTGGTGGCATTCCAATGGATGTGGCTGAATTAGGCGTTGATTTCCTGATCAGTTCTGCCAATAAATGTATTCAAGGCGTACCGGGTTTTGGCTTTGTGATTGCACGCAAAAGTGAACTGGAAAAATGCCAAGGGCGAGCACGTTCGTTGTCATTAGATCTGTATGAGCAATGGCATTGTATGGAAACCAATGGTGGCAAGTGGCGCTTTACCTCACCAACCCACACTGTGCGTGCATTTTACCAAGCGTTATTAGAGCTTGAAGAAGAAGGCGGTATTGCGGCACGTCATCAACGTTATCAACAAAACCAAACTACCTTAGTCGCGGGGATGGCAAAACTGGGTTTTGAGACCTTGTTAGATGCGTCATTACATTCGCCAATTATTACCTCGTTTTATTCACCTGTGCACGGTGATTATCAATTCAAAGCATTTTATAACCGGCTTAAACAACAAGGTTTTGTGATTTATCCAGGTAAGGTATCCAACGCTGATTGTTTCCGTATTGGTAACATTGGTGATGTCCATCCCAGTGATATCCAGCGTTTATTAGTGGCGATGGAAACCGCCAAATATTGGGAATTAAGTGCATAGTTGAAGTGAACACTAACTTAGTGGTTACTACGCCGGTAGTAGCCGCATACATCACTGTGTTGTAGTGCTTGTCTGCATTTTACCAGTCCAATTTCAATCAAATTAATTTGCATTAAATCATCAACACGATTATTAACACAAGCTTACTTTGGAAAATATTATTATGTCTAACATCGTACAAGATCAGTCAGTAAAACTTAATCATGTTCAGTCTGTTATTTTTGATTGGGCGGGTACTATCGTGGATTTCGGTTCATTTGCCCCGACCACGATTTTTATTGCCGCCTTTAAAGCGCAGTATGATTTTACTATTAGTTTAGCGGAAGCACGTGTGCCGATGGGGCTAGGTAAATGGGATCACATTAAAGCGGTATCGGCATTACCCGACGTTGCCGCACGTTGGCAAGCCCAGTTCGGCACCGTTATTAGCACCGCTGATATTGATGCGATTTACCAAACATTTATGCCGCTACAGATCGCAAAAGTAGGTGAGCATGCCGATCCTATCCCACATGCACTCGATGTCGTTAATGGCTTAAAACAGCAAGGGATTAAAATTGGTTCATGCTCTGGTTATCCCCGTGTGGTCATGGATAAGCTCATTCCTATCGCGGCAGCAAAAGGCTATGTGCCAGATTGTGTTGTTGCTACTGATGATGTACCAGCAGGCGGTCGTCCAGCACCTTACATGGTGCTTAAAAACGTGATTGATATGGCGGTGACCGATGTGGGCGCGTGCATTAAAGTGGATGATTCAGTACCGGGTATTGAAGAAGGTCACAATGCTGGCATGTGGACGGTGGGTTTATTGTTATCGGGTAACGAAGCTGGTCTAACGCTAGCGGAATACCTTGCTGCAGACGCCGCAACATTACACCAAGCGCGTGAGAAAGCCCGTGAGCGTTTCACGCCATTTCATGCCCATTACCTGATTGATACTATTGCTGACCTGCCGCAAGTGGTTGCCGATATTGACGCACGTTTAGCCGCTGGTGAACGTCCGTAATGACTAAGCAGCCTGAGTTTCAACCTTTTTGGTTCCAACAAGCGATGGATCTTGAAGAGGACTACCGTAATGGTGTGCAGCCACAAGCGCTCACTGCCGATACCGTCGCCGATGTGTGTATTGTCGGTGGTGGTTACACCGGATTGTGGACCGCGATCCAACTCAAACAGCAACAACCAACACTGGATGTGATGATCATAGAGAAAAGCCTCTGTGGTAGTGGCGCATCGGGTCGTAATGGTGGTTGCATGTTAACGTGGTCGACTAAGTATTTGTCGATGCAACGTTTGTATGGCGAAGCGCAGGCGGTTGAATTAGTCAAAGCATCAGAGCAAGCGGTAGATGAAATTGCAGCCTTTTGTTTGCAGTACAATATTGATGCGGAACTGCGTCGTGACGGCACCTTATTTACCGCCACGAATACCGCGCAAACCGGTGGGCTAGAGGCGACATTAGCGGCGTTAGATAAACATCAATTAAACAGCTGGCAGGCGTGGGAAGCGAAGAAAGTACAACAGCATGCCGGCTCTGAATTACATCAAGCAGGACATTTCTCTCCGGTAGCCGCCAGTGTGCAACCCGGGAAATTAGTCCGTGGTTTAAAACGCGTGGCAGAGCAACTTGGGGTGCGTATTTATGAAAACACCCCGATGTTAGCCATTAATGATAATGCGGTTAAACCAACCAACAGTAATAAAGATGCTCAACATAAAGTGGTGATTAATACCCCGCAAGGGACTGTTTATGCGGCGAAAGTGGTGATGGCATTGAATGCTTGGATGTTAGAACAATTTCCACAGTTTAAAAATAAAATTGTGGTGGTCTCGTCAGATATGGCGATCACCAAGCCGATACCAGAAAAGTTAACGAAAATGGGGATAACGGATGGTAAAACCGTGCTCGATTCACGTACCTTTGTGCATTATTACCGGACAACACCTGATGGTCGGTTAATGTTAGGCAAGGGCGGTAATCACTTCTCTTATGGTAATGCAGTAAGGCCCTTATTCGATCAGCCTACACGGTATGGCAAACTACTACGTGAGTCGTTTGATAAGTTATTCCCGACGCTGGTGGATGAAGAGTTTGTCGTGACCTGGACTGGCCCATCCGATCGTTCGGCGACGGGCCTGCCGTTTTTCGGTAAAATTGCAGACACAGGTAATATTTATTATGGCTTTGGATATTCCGGCAGTGGCGTTGCTCAGACCTGGATCGGCGGTAAAATATTAGCATCTATGCTGCTGGGTAATAATGATAAATGGAGTCATAACGGCTTAACCACGGGGCCGAAAGGCGGCTTTCCTCCTGAGCCAGTACGTTGGTTAGGCACTATGATGGTACGTAATGCTATTCGCCGTAAAGAACGTTGCGAAGATAATGACAGCACGCCTTTCTGGTTCGACAAGCAGTTGGCTAAGCTTGCTAACGCGGCGGGTAAAGCAGATAAGTGATCTCGCTGTTTTTCTAAATAGCGCATAATAAAAAACCCAAGACGAGTAAATCGCTTGGGTTTTTTTGATCTGTAATGAGCTTAACGCTTATCTAGAACTGATTTAGTTTCTATTTCGCGTCTAGCGCTTTTTGAGCTAATTTCTTCTCTAGATAATGGATGTTAGTGCCACCATTCTGGAAGTTTTCATCACTTAAGATCTCTAAATGCAGTGGGATATTAGTCTTAATACCATCAATCACCATTTCACTTAAGGCATTACGCATTCTGGCTATTGCCACGTCACGGTTTTCACCGTAAGTGATTAATTTGCCGATCATGGAATCATAATGCGGTGGTACTTTATAACCGGCATAAATGTGTGATTCCCAACGTACGCCAAAACCGCCAGCAGCATGGAAACGTTTGATCAGACCTGGACTCGGTGCAAATGTTACCGGATCTTCGGCATTGATACGACATTCAAGCGAATGACCGGTCAGACGCACTTCATCCTGAGATACCGACAGTGGCATGCCCGCGGCGATACGTAATTGCGCTTTGATCAAATCAATACCAGTGACCATTTCGGTCACAGTATGTTCAACCTGAATTCGGGTATTCATTTCGATGAAATAGAACTCACCGTTTTCATACAAGAATTCAAAGGTACCAGCGCCACGGTAGTTGATATCAACACAGGCACGACTACAGCGTTCACCGATATGACGACGAATGTCAGCGGTGATACCGGGTGCTGGTGCTTCTTCAACTACTTTTTGATGACGACGTTGTAGTGAACAATCACGTTCACCAAGGTAGATTGCATTACCTTGGCCATCAGCCAGTATTTGGACCTCAACATGGCGAGGATTCTCTAAGAATTTCTCCATGTACACCATGTCGTTACCAAAAAATGTTCCGGCTTCGTTACGGGTTAATGCGATCGAGTCGAGTAATTTAGATTCTTCATGCACGACACGCATACCACGACCGCCACCGCCACCGGCAGCTTTAATAATGATCGGGTAACCAATACGTTTAGCAATATTTTTATTACGTTGCGCGTCTGTATCGAGCGGGCCATCAGAACCTGGTACGCAAGGTACACCGGCTTTTTTCATTGCCGCAATCGCAGATACTTTATCGCCCATAAGACGGATTGTTTCAGCTTTTGGACCAATAAAAATAAAACCTGACTGCTCTACCTGTTCAGCAAAGTCCGCGTTTTCAGCTAAAAAGCCATAACCCGGGTGAATAGCAACTGCGCCGGTGATCTCAGCTGCGCTTAAGATCGCAGGTACATTTAAGTAACTGTCTGCGGCGGCAGGCTTACCGATACAAACTGTTTCATCAGCCAGTAATACATGCTTTAGTTCACGATCGGCTGTTGAGTGTACGGCTACCGTTTTAATACCCATTTCTTTACAAGCGCGAAGAATACGTAATGCAATTTCGCCGCGATTGGCGATAACAACTTTATCCAACATTGGAAACCTCGTAGTTATTCAATGATGAAAAGTGGTTCATCAAACTCAATAGCTTGACCGTCTGTCGCTAGGATAGCTTTAACTACGCCAGCTTTATCGGATTCGATTTGATTCATCATCTTCATCGCTTCTAAGATACATAGCGTATCGCCAACATTGACAGTTTGGCCAATCGTTACAAAAGGTGCTGCGCCGGGCGATGCGGCATCATAGAAAGTGCCAACCATAGGCGCGAGCACCTGATGGCCTGCTACTTCTGCTGGCGCGGCTTCAACTGCTGCTGGTGCGATAGGTGCTGCTACTACTGGTGCCGCAATCGGTGCTGGTG
This sequence comes from Moritella sp., assembly GCF_013215705.1. Taxonomy (GTDB): domain Bacteria; phylum Pseudomonadota; class Gammaproteobacteria; order Enterobacterales; family Moritellaceae; genus Moritella. The sequence continues at coordinate 32,361 of NZ_JABSQR010000015.1, forward strand.
CATATTGTACTTGTGGTGCTACGCTGCTAAAGCGATTGATGCGTACCGATTCTTCGCCTTCAGAAATCTCTAATTCTGCAATGCCAGACTCTTCAACAAGTTCAATCAGTTTTTTAATTTTACGGATATCCATCATAATCTCTTTATTATTTGTTGTTAGTTTGCTTTAGCTGTTTGGCAGCAGAAAGCAACGCAAATTCATAACCATCAGCACCTAATCCACAAATAACGCCTTTGGCGATATCTGACAGATAAGAATGATGACGAAATTGTTCTCGTGCGTGGACATTAGAGAGGTGTACTTCGATAAATGGGATTGAAACCCCTAATAATGCATCTCTAATGGCGACACTGGTATGCGTGTATGCCGCAGGGTTGATAATGATAAAATCAGTATTGCCCATCGCCGCATGAATATGATCTATAAGCTCGTGCTCTGCGTTAGATTGTTCGTGGCGCAGATCAATATCGTGCTCAGTTGCAACATCGGTTAAATGTTCTACAATGTCACCAAGTGTTTGATAGCCGTAAGTCTCAGGTTCTCTTTTACCTAAAAGATTTAGATTCGGTCCGTTGAGTAACAATATTCTGGGTTTGTTCGACATATTGCTTCCATTGTCTGGTAAAATCATACTAACTTCGTCAATAATGCTCACATTGTTAGTATTTCTGAAAACTCCAATTATAAATGTATATATAGTATAATTGTTGCTAATTTTCTACACACTATATGATTTTCGAAGAATATAACAGCATTTAACTGGTCTTATCTGATCTTTTATTAAAGTTTACACTCTAATTTAAACCTGGCGCACATTATAAATAAGGCTGTTATCGCTTGGCGTGTTGGTGGCTTTATCGATGGTGTTGTTGATAGACTTGTCAATTAATTGAAATGGTCATTACCGCTCGCTGATACAGCAATAAAAAACCGGTGTGACCAAGGCTAGGGATGACACCGATGAAAGGTAATATACCCAAGTTTGTCTCTGATATCGCATCTTGAAGTAACTTGGGTATAAAGCGATAACAGGTTATCGCCCTACTATCGTGTGATGGTTTAGGCTCCTTGTTTTTCAGCAATTAAAGTATCAACCACGCTTGGGTCTGCTAGCGTGGATGTATCCCCTAACGAATCCGTGTCATTGGTTGCTACTTTACGCAGGATACGACGCATGATCTTACCTGAGCGGGTTTTTGGTAGTGCCTGTGTCCAATGTAAGGTATCCGGTGTGGCAATCGCTCCAATTTCATTGCGAACCCATTGTTTGACTTCGGCTATTAATGCGTCATCGGCTTTTTCTCCGGCATTCAATGTTACGTACGCATAAATACCTTGGCCTTTAATCTCGTGCGGTACACCGACGACCGCGGCTTCGGCAATTTTGCGGTGTGACACTAATGCACTTTCAATTTCTGCGGTACCCATACGGTGACCCGATACATTAAGCACATCATCGACACGACCGGTGATCCAGTAATAACCGTCGGCATCACGTTTAGCACCATCGCCAGTGCAGTACATGTTCGGGAATGTGGAGAAATAAGCTTCTTCAAAGCGGCTTTCATCGCCATAAATACCACGCATTTGTCCAGGCCAAGAATCTAGAATAACCAAGTTACCTTCATTTTCGCCTTCTAATAAGTTACCTTCATTATCGACCAAGGCAGGGCTGATACCAAAGAATGGACGGGTTGCAGAGCCCGGTTTCAGTGCCGTTGCGCCTGGCAGAGGGGTAATTAAGATCCCGCCAGTTTCGGTTTGCCACCAGGTATCGACAATCGGTGTAGATGAATTGCCGATAGTGTTGTAATACCATTGCCATGCTTCAGGGTTGATTGGTTCGCCTACCGAACCCATTAAGCGCAGTGAAGTACGTTTAGTGCCAGTGATCGCATCATTGCCTTTGGCCATTAATGCACGGATGGCTGTTGGTGCCGTATAAAGGGTGGTGACCTGGTGCTTATCAACCACTTGGCTCATACGTGCGGTGTCTGGATAATTTGGTACCCCTTCAAATAATACCGTGGTTGCGGCGTTCGCCAGTGGTCCATAGACTAAATAAGTGTGGCCGGTGATCCAACCTACATCGGCAGTACACCAAAATACGTCGCTGTCTTGATGATCAAAGACATATTTAAAGGTCATCGTGGCATACACGAGATAACCGCCTGTGGTATGTAATACGCCTTTGGGTTTACCGGTTGAGCCGGAAGTATAAAGAATGAATAATGGATCTTCGGCATTCATCGCTTCTGGAACGCATTCACTTGGCTGGTCTTTGACGATATCATGCCACCACAGATCACGGCCTTCATGCCATGCGATGTCGGCTTTAGTGCGGGCAAATACAATGACGTTGTTAACACTGGTCACTTGGGGTTTAGCGAGTGCGTTATCAACAGAATCTTTGAGGCGAATGATACGGCCTGCACGCACGCCTTCATCGGCGGTGATCACTAATTTAGCGCCACAGTTATCAATACGATCGGCTAGTGCTTCTGCTGAGAAACCAGCGAATACAATAGTATGCACGGCACCAATACGAGTACAAGCCAGCATCGCGATAGCGGCTTCTGGCACCATTGGCATATACAGACAAACGACGTCGCCTTTTTTAATGCCTTGGGCTTTTAATGCATTTGAAAATTGGCAAACTTGTTCATAAACGTCTTGATAAGTGAGTTTTTCAGAATCTTCAGGATCATCACCTTCCCAAATAATCGCGGTTTTGTTGGCATTATCTTTTAAGTGACGATCAAGACAGTTGGCTGATACATTAAGTTTACCGTCTTGGAACCATTTAATGTCGACACTGCCAGGTTGGAAACTGGTGTTTTTAACTTGGCTATAAGGCTTGATCCAGTCAACTATTTGCCCCTGTTCACGCCAAAAGGCTTCTGGGTCGTTAATTGAATGCTTGTACATGGCTTGATAAGCACTGTCATTTAATAAACTGTTTTTCGCAAATTCTGCAGGTACCGGATATAGTTTAGTGTCGCTCATTGTGCTTCCTTAATCGTATTTAATTCCTTGTCCACATCTGGATGTAAGCATGTTTTATTGTGGTTTTGTTTACATCTGCGGTGAATAAAAATGCCATGGCCGCTAATATCTAGCAATACGACTTTAGTATTAATGATAGTTTTTTGTGATGACTTTGCTTTAATCATTAATTTATATAGAAGAAATAGTGCCTAGGTCATCATAATATTTATGGAAAAATAGGGCGTCTCTATTACTAAGGGCGTAGAATATCGATAATTATTGGACTGATATGTCATTATTTAGGGATTAAACATGCGCTTTGCACTGCCATCATCAATATGGATGGGATTTTATTACGCTTTTTTCTTCGGTGTGTTTGGTATTCTGCTGCCATTCTGGGCGTTATGGTTAAAAGGCGAAGGTATCTCCACGGAAATGATCGGTAGCATGCTGGCATTTGCACTGGTTGCCCGTTCTGCTGGGGCGTTATTATTGACCCGCAACTTGGTTTCCACTACCTCGCTATTGACCCGCGTTCAGCGATTAACGCTCACTGCGATGGTCGCGTTTTCTGGTTTTTATCTGATTGAAAATGTTTATGCGATCTTTTTATTAGTCATTTTAACTAACTTTATATTTTCGCCGTTGATGGCCTTAGGCGAGACGATAGGTGCGAAGTTAGTGCGTTACAATAATATGGATTATGGCCGAGTGCGGTTGTGGGGCTCGATTGGTTTTATGTTGTCGAGTGCGTTAACCGGTTTTTTGGTCGAAGAGTTTGATCATAGAATCATTTTATTGTCGATTATTGTTGGACTCGGGATCTTATTTCTACTCACTATCACACCTGCGAAAAATATGCCTGAAGGTAGAACGGCAACCAGCAAACCGAGTTCGGGTATTTTGACGATATTAAAGCGTCCGGCATTTTGGCCATTTTTAGCCATCACCTCATTATTACAAGGTGCTCATGCGGCTTATTATGGTTTTGGCGCTGTGTACTGGCAAGATATTGGTATTAGTGAAATTTATATCGGTTATTTCTGGAGTGTGGGGGTTGCTGGTGAGATCTTATTTTTAGCGTTTGGTAAACGCATCTTTGGCAATGTCAGTATTGCTATGATGTTTGTCATTGCTGCGGCTGGTAGTGTGTTACGTTGGACAACATTAGGCTATGCCGTTGATGTTACGCCAATCATGTTGTCACAGTTATTACATGGGGTGACGTTTGGTGTCGCGCACCTGGCATCAATGCGTTATATGGCGGAACGTGTCAGTGAAGAAGATGCGGTAGCGACACAAGCTATTTATGCCGCGCTGCCGTTTAGTTTAGCCATCGCGCTGCTGACGTTTGTATCTGGGCTATTTTATCCGCTCGTCAAAGCAGACATCTTTATTTATATGGCACTCGCTGTGTTGCCGGTATTTTTAATTGCCCGCAGTAAACATATTTCTGTCATTAAATAAAATAGATAACGACGATGCCAGCAATAAAACCACAAGTGCTGTTTTGTGGTTTTATTGCTGGCGTTATTCTATTGGCTAATAAATGTTTTTGTCATCGGTGGATAACACAAGCCTGCGACTGCGCAACCTTGATAATGGATGGTGACCTCACTCGCCGGTGCAAGATCAGCAACGGGGACTGACAGCATCAATTCGTACTGAAATATTTCGACATCGCCAAAATATTCATCATGATAGTCTTTACCTGCAGGCAAGCCGTCGATAGTGTAGTCATTACCATTAATGGTGACACGCAGTTTATTCTTATATAAATAATAACCCTCGGTAATTTGCCAGAACACATTGAGATTTTCGCCTTGCTGCAGTTGCGAAAACACAAAGGCGTCTTCGACAGGCAAGAATGCTGGTGCGCTTTGTTGTTTATTTGCAAATAGACTAAAATTAGTATTGGCTAATACTGGCATGGTGCTTTGCAGAACGAGGCCGCTGGCTAATAATAGCATCGATTTTAGGTTCATTTTTTCCAACTTTATACGGTATTAGTTGTCTTAGTTATGATGTCTGTCACTGAGTATTATGGGCTATCTACTCGTTGATAACTTGAAAATGGGGCTAATGCCCTTATGTTTCTTTATATCATAACCGTTTTGTGCGGATTTTTTAGATATTATTTTTAGGTACTATTTTTAGGTACTATTTTAACATATTATAACTAGATACTATTTTTAGATAAGCGAGTGATAAGGGTATTCCTTGTTAGGCTGTCTACTATAACTAAATTTTGAGAGGTTAATGTGTTAGGTCGTTTATTTTTTCTGTTTACTGCGATGACATTAATTGAAGTGTATGTACTAATGTCGATAGGTTCGTTATTAGGTGCTGAGCTGACTATTGGTATTATTATTTTAACTGCGTTTGCCGGTTCATATTTGGTTCGTAACCAAGGTCTACAAACGGTGCAAAAATTACAAGCGCGTTTAGCGGCGGGTGAAACACCGGGACAAGAAATTGTTGAAGCTATTATGCTGCTGGTATGTGGTGTGTTACTGGTTACACCTGGTTTTGTGACTGATGCGTTAGGTTTGTTAGTATTAACCCCACAAATTCGTGGCCGTTTAGCTAAAGCGATTATCGCCCAGTACAAAGATCGTATTATTCCACAATCAACGTTTACTGGTAATGCGCAGGGTTTCCACTATTCGTCAACCCAGTCATCAACCCAGTCGTCACCATTTCAACAACAGCCAGGGTCAGATAACAAGGCTAAAAATGAGGGTGTTATCGAAGGCGATTTTGTTGAAGTAAACCGAGATGACAATAAGCTTAATTAATAATCTATGCACAAATAAATACCCAAAGGCGCGGTCGAAAGATCGCGCCTTTTTTGATCTTGCTGCGCTTGGTATAACTTATACTACTCCGCTATTGGTAAGCCTCGCACAGCTATGGTATTTATTAGATATTAAAGACATACAGTGATGATTAAGTTACTGTGAATCGTAGTTAGTCACGATAACGCTGACGCAGTAGCTAAGGATATAGAATGACAGAACAAGGGTTACCAATAACAGAGGGTGAACAGCATACTGTTCGCAATGCAGGGAAGGTTATTTTGGTCGGTTCTGGCCCGGGTGATCCGGATTTATTAACGGTAAAAGCGTTACGTTTACTGCAACACGCTGAAGTAGTTGTGCATGACCGTTTAGTCTCTGCAGAGATTATCGCCTTGATTAACCCACAAGCTGAATGTTTTTTTGTTGGCAAGCAAGCGGGGTATCACTGTGTACCGCAAAGCGGTATAAACCAACTGCTGGTGGATCTGTCATTGCAAGGCAAGCAAGTGATCCGCCTTAAAGGTGGTGATCCGTTTATCTTTGGCCGTGGTGGTGAAGAACTAGAAGCCTTATTACCGTTTAACATCCCGTTTGAAGTTGTACCGGGTATTACCGCAGCATCAGGCTGTGCGGCATACGCCGGGATCCCGCTGACACACCGAGATTATACCCAAGGTGTGCAATTTATTACCGGACATTTAAAAAATGATGCGCATCAGCTAGATTGGCCGTTACTCGGTAAAGCCACGCATACCTTGGTGTTTTACATGGGCTTGACCCAGAGTAGTGGCATTGCGAGTAATCTGATCGAACACGGGATGGATGCAGCTATGCCGGTGGCGATTATAGAAAAAGGCACCAGCAAACAGCAACGTACATTGCAAGGATCGTTAAAAGATCTGGGTGCTCTGGCTGCGCAAGCTGAAAGTCCGTCACTGATTATTATTGGTAAAGTGACGCAGTTAGCCAGCAAACTGAATTGGTTCAGCACTACGCTTGATACTACCGAGTAGCGGCATTGAAAAGGGTATAAACAGGGTTATGCTCATCTATATCTATCTTCAATATCAGCATAACCCTGATTACTTAACTTAAACTTTGATATCCTCGTACAAATAAACGCACAGAACTTTGTAAGTAGTGCTTAATTTCCTGCTCTGATAACGATTCTTCAATATTAAATTCTAACCGTGTCCACTGCTCGCCTTTAATCATGGCCAAAAATTGTATGGCCGCCTGGCGACAGTCTTCAATATCAAGTTCGCCACGGCGATGATATTCAGCTAAACAATTAGCTAATTTGTCGATCACAAACAGCGGTCCCGCTTCAAAAAACAACCGTGATAAATGCGGATGGGCAAGGCTCTCTGCAGCACAAGTTCGGTGTACCGCCATGGAATCAGCTGAAGTGATCATGGTAAAAAAGCCTTGTGCAAATAACGTTAAGGTCGGTTCAACCGGACCTAGATTCTCGGGTAATAATTCTCCTACGCCCAATAATTCGCATTTGTAGCTGATAGCAGTAATAAATAATTCGTCTTTGTTGCCAAAATGACTATACACAGTTTGTTTGGATACCCCGGCTAATTTAGCGATGAGATCCATGCTGGTGGCCGCATAGCCATGCTGGGTAAATTGCACTGTTGCTGCATCAAGTATCTGATTTCGCTTTAATTCACTCTTTGTTCTAGGTTTACTCATCTATTCATACCGCTAATAATTTGAATGTGTACGCCATTATAAATGTTGCAAATACGTTAATAAATGTAAAATGGACTGTACGGTCTAGTTTGGTTTTGCTATCTTTGTAACTGGACTTGTAAGTCTAGTTTAGAAAAGGCTGAAACAAAAGTGTTGCGTTGCATAGAGCGTAAAAAAAGGATATTGATTATGTTTAGAAAGAGTTCCCTGTCTTTGTTGAATACAAAAACAGCACAATGGATGAGTATATTGCTAATTCCGCTCACACTGCAAGCGTGTAGTGAGGTTGTCGCTGACGAAACGCAGGCTGTGTCACAGTATTTACAAGCCAGTAGTGAGTATTTGACTCAGCAAGACAGTTACCAAGTTGAAAATAAATTTGTCGGTAAGGTAATTGCTAAGCAAGATGCAAATTTAGGTTTTGAATTTGCGGGCATTATTAAAACCCTACATGCGATTGAAGGGCAGCAAGTGGTGAAAGGTCAATTGCTGGCAGAGCTCAATACGCAACTGTTGTTAATCGAACGTAACCAGTTAGAAGCACAGCTGCAGCAAGCGGAAGCTGAATTTGATTTGATCGAAGCCAATCTATCGCGATTAAATTCGCTGAGTAAGCGTGGTTTTATCTCTGAGCAGAATATTGATGAGTTGTCGTCGCAAAAACGCGTCGTTGCCGCCAATATTCGCAGTACCTTATCAGGGCTAGAGGCAAGTCAGTATCGTATTGATAAATCTAAATTATTAGCGCCTTTTGATGGCATTGTCAGTAGTCGTCAGATTGCCCAAGGTGAAGTGATTGCGGCCGGCTCTACGGCATTTAGATTGTTACAAACCGGAGCTTCGGAAGTGACGATAGGTGTACCTGCGAGTTTTATCACCCAACTGCAAGGCAAGGAACATCAACTCGAGATCGCAGGTGTTAACTACGCTGCCAATCTATTAAGTGTCGGTAATGAAGTTGATACGGTAACGCGAACAATTAGTCTGCGTTTTGCATTAGCCGATAACAGCCCGGTTTATAATGGCCAATTGGCTTACCTTGCTTTGTCTCAAGTATATCAGCAACCGGGTTATTGGGTGCCATTAAGCGCTATTACTGATGGTGTGCGTGGTATGTGGAATATTTATACCTTAGAGCAGGATGTCATGCAGCAAGATCGTGATGATCATTCAGCGGCGACACCGGTGCTGTTTCAGTTAAAAAGCGCCACAGTAACGGTATTACATGCCACTGAAACTGCCGCGTATGTGCAAGGTGATCTGAAAGATACTCAAGCGTATGTCAATGTCGGGATCCACCGTTTTGTACCGGGACAACGGGTAACGGTTCGCCATCAGCAAGCTTTTGCTCAGCAACCGTCGGCTGAAAATACCTCGGAGCATAAGATATGATCAAGGCGTTTACTGAAAATAATCGCCTGATGGCACTGCTGATTATTTTACTCATCGTGGCAGGGCTGGGGTCGTTATCAACGCTACCGCGCACCGAAGATCCTAGGATCACCAATCGGATCGCCAGTGTGCTGACCTTGTTACCGGGAGCCAGTGCTGAGCGTGTCGAAGCCTTAGTGACAGAGAAGATAGAGCAAAAATTACGAAAACTGGCGGATATTAATCGGATTACGTCGACCTCTCGACCTGGTATATCCATTGTGCAGTTGAAATTACACGATACCGTTACTGATCCGGTGCCGATTTGGTCGCGGGTGCGAGATCTGCTTAATGACGTAACCAGTGAGTTACCGGCAGCGACTGTCGCGCCACGATTAGAAGATGATCGTGGTTATGCCTACACGCAATTGATCGCCGTTAAATGGCAGGGCGACAGTGCGGTTGATTTAACAACATTAGGCCGTTACGGTAAAGAACTACAAAATCAGTTAAAGGTGGTCTCAGGTACTGACATTGTCAGTTTGTTTGGCCGCGGTAAAGAACAAATATTGGTGGAAATAGATAAACATTTAGCGGCGAATTTGTCGTTATCGACACAAGCTATTTCCAACATTATTTTAGCGGCTGATGCCAAAGTATCTGCCGGTAATATCATTAATGATTATAACCAAATGCAGATTGAAGTCGCGGGATCGTTTGATTCTGTTGCTCGGATCCGTAAGATCCCCTTACTCAATGACAGTAAAGGTGGGGTGGTTCGGTTAGGTGATATTGCTCAGGTTAGTAAAAAATTGCAATGGCCTGCACAAGAGATAGCGATTGTTGATGATCAATATGCGGTGGTGGTATCAACCCGTATGTTGCCTAATTTACGTATTGATAAATGGAGTGCGCAGGTTGATGATGTCGTTGCCGCTTTTAATCTGCAATTACCGTCGTCTTTAACCACTGAAGTATTGTTTGATCAATCCCAATACACCGAAGACAGACTGCAAGGTCTGGTGGAAAACATCCTGATTGGTTTCTCGATAATCGCCCTGGTGCTGCTTGTGACGTTAGGCTGGCGCGCGGCATTAATCGTCACGTTATCCTTACCGTTAACAGTACTGTTTACCTTGACTGTGATGAATTATTACGGCTTGCCGATCCATCAAATGTCGGTAACGGGTTTGGTTGTGGCTCTGGGTATTATGGTGGATAACGCGATTGTGATGGCGGATACCATTCAGAAGCGTCGCCAACAGGGCTTCAGTGCCAGTGCAGCCGTGCAAGGTGCGGTTAAGCATTTATGGTTACCGTTATTAGGCTCAACCTTAACCACGATATTGGCGTTTATGCCGATTGTGATGATGCCGGGACCATCGGGTGAATTTGTCAGTGGTATTGCGTTAAGCGTTATCTTTGCATTAATCGGGTCGTATCTTGTCTCACATACTATCGTTGCTGGTTTATCGGGGCGTTTTCTGGTTGGTCGTTCGTCAGACGGATCGGCACGGACAACGACTTGGTATAATAATGGCATTGAGTTAGTTAGCTTAGCGGGTGCTTTCCGCCAATCTTTGGTATGGGTATTAGCCAGACCTAAACTCAGCATAGGGTTAGTGTTTATCTTACCTTTGAGCGGCTTTATCTTGGCTAAACATCTGGATGAACAGTTCTTTCCAGCGTCGGATCGTGACATGTTTCATATCGAATTATTTATGCCAGTGCAAACCAGTATTATTGCCACTGAAGCCATGACCAACACCATCAGTGACTTGCTAGCTCAGCAACAAGGGATCAGTAAGGTACGCTGGTTTATTGGTAATAATGCCCCGTCTTTCTATTATAATTTAATGCCAAATAAAGACGGTGCCCAGTATTATGCCCAAGCGATGGTGACTGGTGATAGTTTTAAGCGGGTGAATGAATTAGTACCGTCATTACAAATATTGCTTGATGATGCGATCCCTGCAGCGCAGATATTAGTACGTAAGTTAGAACAGGGTCCTCCGTTTATAGCGCCAATCGAGTTACGCTTGTTTGGGCCTAATTTAGATACGTTAAAGACTTTGGGTGATGAAGCCAGACGGATCTTAATCGGTACCAAGAACGTGATCCATACCCGCGCGACTATCCAACCTGGGTTACCGAAAATATGGCTGAAAATTAATGAAGATGTCAGTCAATTAGCTGGGTTAACCCTGACCGATGTAGCGTCACAGTTACAATCAACATTACACGGTACCGTCAACGGCTCGATTATCGAGGCCACTGAATCTATACCAGTACGGGTTCAGATTGCCAATGAGCAACGTCGTAGCTTATCTGATTTAGCTAATATCAGTCTGAGCTCGCCACTATCGCAAAGCAGTATTCCGCTGATGGCATTAACGACATTAGCATTAACGCCGAGTCGTGGTGCGATCCCACATTGGAATGGGGTACGGGTTAATACTGTTGAAGGTTACTTAGTCGCTGGGGTATTACCCTCAACGGTGCTTAATGAGTTTTCGGCGCGGTTAGCCAGTGAAAACTTTGTATTGCCGCCGGGTTATCGGATGGAGTTTGGTGGCGAGTCAGCCAAACGTAATGATGCGGTCGGTAATTTGTTAGCCAGTGTTGGTGTGATCATGATGTTGCTGATTATTATTGTGGTGCTGTCATTTAATTCGTTCCGTTTAGGTGGGGTGATTGTATTATCCGCTATCCAATCGGTGGGGTTAGGGCTACTCAGTATTTACGTGTTTAATTACCCGTTTGGTTTTACTGTGATCATTGGTCTACTTGGTTTAATGGGGTTAGCAATTAATGCCGCAATTGTGATCTTGGCGGAATTAAAATCAGATCCAAAAGCCGTCGCCGGTGATCGCGAGGCGATTATTAAGGCTATCACCAGTTGTACTCGCCATATTACCTCTACGACGATCACCACCGTGGGTGGTTTCTTACCGCTGATCTTAGCGGGTGGTGGTTTCTGGCCGCCGTTTGCGATTGCGATCGCTGGTGGTACGGTATTAACCACTTTGTTATCGTTTTACTTTGTACCAGCTATCTTCGTATTAATGAGTCGTAAAAGAGCCTTTGAAGTGACGGCTGTAGCAGTGTTGTGATAAACAGCTGTAGTACGTTGTTTAAGGCATGAAAAATCCCCGTTACTGTTACTGTTACTGTCGTTGGCAGTAATAGTAACGGAGATTTTATAGTTAAACGGTTTATTCAGGTCGTTAACTTTAATTAAACCGCTTTAGAGAAACGTTGCGCGGTGTATTTTGGATTCATCAAGTTTTCGATAGAGAATATGTCATCTAATTCAGCTTCTGACAATAACCCTCGTTCTAGTACTACTTCACGTACGCTCTTACCTGTTTCTGCACATATCTTACCGATAATATCGCCTTCATTATGACCAATTAATGGGTTTAAGTAAGTGATGATACCAATTGAATTTAAGACGAAATCTTGACATACCTTGCGGTTAGCTGTGATGCCTTTGATGCACTTATTTTGCAGTGTAAAACAGGCATTTTCTAATAAGGATAATGATTCAAACAGACATTGACCAATCACCGGTTCCATGACGTTTAACTGTAATTGACCGGCTTCTGCAGCCATGGTGATGGTTAAGTCGTTACCACATACTTTAAACGCAACTTGGTTAACCACTTCTGGAATGACCGGGTTTACTTTTGCTGGCATGATGGATGAACCGGCCTGCATTTCGGGTAGGTTAATTTCATTTAAACCGGTGCGTGGACCAGAAGACAGTAAACGTAGATCGTTACAGATCTTCGATAATTTCACAGCGAAACGTTTTAATGCACTTGATAGCATGACGTATGCGCCACAGTCAGATGTCGCTTCCACCAAGTCTTCTGCAGGTACAAATGGATGACCAGTGATCTCAGCCAATTTTGCGATCGCCAGTTCTGAATAACCTACCGGGGTATTTAAGCCAGTACCAATTGCCGTCGCGCCTAAGTTGATTTCAAGCAGTAATTCTTGGCAACGTTTGATGCTTTTTATTTCTTCTTTGAGGGTAATGCCAAAGGCTCGAAATTCTTGACCTAGTGTCATCGGTACCGCGTCTTGTAACTGGGTACGGCCCATTTTCAATATGTCATTAAATTCTTCTGCTTTGGTTAAGAAGGTTTCGCTTAATGCGGTTAGCGCCACTAATACCGCATTAGAACGTTCGAACAAAGCAACGCGGAAACCAGTCGGGTAGGCATCGTTGGTACTTTGACTTTTATTAACGTGATCATTGGGGTTGATGTGGCTGTAAGCGCCTTTAGCATGGCCCATTTGTTCGAGTGCGATATTGGCTAATACTTCATTGGTATTCATGTTTACCGATGTACCAGCCCCCCCTTGAAACGCATCAACCGGGAATTGTGCGTAAAACGTATCCGTAGCCAATAAAATGTCACAGGCATTCACGATCGCGTCGCTAATGTGTACTGGGATCGTGCCTAAAATCCCATTGGCGAGTGCTGCCGCTTTCTTGGTTTTTACCATGCCGCGTACAAATTCAGGACAGTCACCGATCTTCTCACGACTGATATGGAAGTTCTCCATCGCTCTTAATGTGTGAATACCATAATAAGCGTGAACGGGTATTTTTTTAACCCCTAATAAGTCAGTTTCTAGACGGGTTTCTTGAGTAAAATCGGTTGCTAATACAGTCATGGTTACACTCTGCTATGTGATCAAAACGTAGGAAGGAAAATAAAATTTATGTGCGGATAATACGTTGTATTTTGGTGAATAAAATGGGCTCTGATCACCTTTTTATACAAAAGTTGAACAGTGCTAAATATATTTTTATTTGGCCTAAGAAACAGCAAGTTTGAAGGAGTATTAGTGCATATTCGAGCTGTAAATTTATGCTTTACTCATTGATCCATTAACACGGGGTAATTGATGTAAATGTATGCTGTTAGCTGGGTTTTAATTGCCTCATTCACGGGGTCACTTTAGCTGTAATTCATTCTCTAATTGAGCGCCCAATTCATTACGCAGCTCGGTCTGTAATTGCTGGGCGTAATAGAGGGCCAATAAACCGACTAAAATATTGGCACTGGCAATACCCAAGAAGATCCCTTTGACACCATAATAATAACCGCCAATACTGGATAGACTAATGATTAGCAGAGAGCGCAGCATGCTAAGGCTCAATGCTGATATTGGTCGATTAAAGCCATTTAGGCTAGACGCGACCGCCATCATAATGCCCTGCATAGCAAAAGAGGCAGGGATAATATAAAGGTATAATGATAAATGACCGATCACCACGGCATCATCACTGAATAAAGTAGCGATATAAGGCGCCGTGATGGCAATAACCAGATAAATAGTCAGCTGTGATATTAATGAATAACGGAGCGCCAGTTTGATGGCTGTTAAACAGCGTTGGGGATTATTGGCGGACGAATTCTGGGCAATAAAAGGCGATAGCATCGAGCTAACTGCGATCATACCGATCAATAAAATCGCTTCTAACCGTGTACCGGCACCATAAGCTGCAACCGCTGTGGTGCTAAACGTGGCCAGTTGCCACATCACAAACGCATTGTTGACGGGGCTAAGCATATTGGTTAAAGACGCGGGCAACCCGATTGCGGCAATCTTACGCCAATTCTTAAGCATATTAGCCAGATTTGGTTTAGTTAATAACAATAACTGCTGACGATAACGTAATAAATATAGCGCCACTACAAAGGTAATTAACCAGGATAAACCAGACGCAATCGCAGCGCCTTTGACCCCTAACTCAGGGAAAGGGCCGATGCCAAAAATTAATAACGGGTCGAGCAGACCATTCATAAAGCCGGCAATGATCATCACTCTGCTTGGAGTTTTGGTATCACCGGTGGCGCGGATAGCCGCGTTGCCGACCATAGGGATCACTAAAAAGGGAATTGCGATATACCAATAGAACATATAATCGTCGATGTAGACCATCAAGGTATCCGTCGCACCCAATAGTCTAAATAGTGGCTGTATGTTATTAATGCCGATAATCGCAACGACTAACACCGTAGTCAGTGCTAACAATAATCCGTCAGACGTTAATCGCGCCGCATCTTGGTGCTGGCCTTGCCCCAATAAACGCGCTAAACAAGCCGATAAACCGGTACCTAAGCCCATGGCTAATGCCGAGACAAAAAAGGTCACCGGGAACGTAAAACTGATCGCGGCTAGTGCTTGCGTACCCAATAAGCTGACAAAGTAAGTATCGACTAAGCTAAAGCCGAGCACGGCTAATAAACCGTAGCCCATTGGCACCGCCATTTTTGTCATTACCTGAGAGACGGGAGCAGAGAGCAGGCCGTGTTTATCTTTCAATACGATTACCTAAATTGCGTTTTGTACTTTAAATTTTCTCGGGGTATTTTACCCTTTTCTGCGTCAACCAACAGCCTTGAGTTGTACTTTACCCGACATTTACACTTGTGTTGCATAGATACAAGTCTAAAACTGGTTCTAAACATCTGCAAAACGGTGCACAAAGCGTGAATTTATTAACTATTTTTCGCTTGTCCCTTGAGTTGGAACGAGTTGCCCCGATATATTAATCCATAGTCATGGTATCGGTAAATAATCGACCCTTGATATTTGTAACATGTATTCTTTAGGAGATCTTCAAATGACAATTCGTCCACTACACGATCGCGTGATCGTTCGTCGCCAAGAACAAGAAACTAAATCAGCAGGCGGTATCGTACTTACTGGTGCATCTGCGACATTATCGACACGCGGTGAAGTTATTGCTGTTGGTAACGGTCGTTTAATCGATAGCGGTGAAGTACGTCCTTTAGCTGTTAGCGTAGGCGATATCGTTATTTTTAGTGAAGGTTATAGCGTTAAAACTGAAAAGATTGATGGCAAAGAAGTTTTAATCATGAGCGAAGCCGATATTTTAGCTGTAGTTGAATAAATCTTAGTATTTATAACTTATAGAGCTAACCAACAAATTAATAGATTTTAAAAGGATTATTTAAGATGGCTAAAGACGTAAAATTCGGCTTAGACGCACGTGATAAAATGCTTAACGGCGTAAACATCCTAGCGAATGCAGTTAAAGTAACATTGGGCCCTAAAGGTCGTAACGTTGTTATTGATAAAAGCTTCGGCGCGCCACTTATTACTAAAGATGGTGTAACGGTAGCAAAAGAAATTGAATTAGCAGACAAATTCGAAAACATGGGCGCGCAAATGCTCAAAGAAGTTGCTTCACAAGCAAATGATGCAGCTGGTGACGGTACTACGACGGCAACCGTACTTGCACAAGCAATTGTGAACGAAGGTCTAAAAGCTGTTGCTGCGGGCATGAACCCAATGGATCTGAAACGCGGTATTGACCAAGCGGTTAAAGCAGCAGTTTTAGAACTAAAAGAATTATCTGTACCTTGTGCAGATACTAAAGCGATTGAGCAAGTAGGTACTATTTCTGCAAACACTGATTCAAGTGTTGGTAAGATCATTGCAGAAGCAATGGAACGTGTTGGTAAAGAAGGTGTGATTACGGTTGAAGACGGCCAAGCACTAGAAGACGAACTAGACGTTGTTGAAGGTATGCAGTTCGACCGTGGTTACCTATCTCCTTACTTCGTTACTAACCAAGAAACGGGTAGTGTTGAATTAGAATCACCATATATCTTATTGGTAGATAAAAAAATAGCTAATATCCGTGAACTACTGCCGGTACTTGAAGGCGTAGCAAAAGCATCTAAACCACTACTTATCATTGCTGAAGACCTTGAAGGTGAAGCACTGGCGACATTAGTAGTGAACAACATGCGTGGTATCGTTAAAGTTGCTGCTGTTAAGGCTCCTGGTTTCGGTGACCGTCGTAAAGCGATGTTACAAGATATCGCAGTACTTACTGCCGGTACTGTTATCTCTGAAGAGATTGGTATGGAGCTAGAAAAAGCAACCGTTGCTGAACTAGGCCAAGCTAAACGTATCATCATCACCAAAGATGAAACAACTATCATTGACGGTATCGGTGACGAAGTGACGATCAAAGGTCGTGTAACACAGATCCGTAAGCAAATTGAAGATTCATCTTCTGATTACGATAAAGAAAAACTACAAGAACGTGTAGCTAAACTTTCTGGTGGTGTTGCGGTAATTAAAGTTGGCGCAGCAACTGAAATGGAAATGAAAGAGAAAAAAGCCCGCGTTGAAGATGCACTGCACGCGACTCGTGCTGCTGTTGAAGAAGGCGTTGTTGCTGGTGGCGGTGTTGCACTTGTTCGTGCCGCTGCTGCAATTCAAGATCTTGAAGGCGCAAACCAAGATCAAACTGTGGGTATTAAAGTTGCGTTAAAAGCAATGGAAGCACCACTACGTCAAATCGTTGAAAACTCAGGTGACGAAGCATCTGTTGTTGCGAACAATGTTCGTGCAGGCGAAGGTAGCTACGGTTACAACGCAGCTACAGGCGAATATGGCGACATGATTGCGATGGGTATCCTAGATCCAACCAAAGTAACACGTTCTGCACTACAGTTTGCAGCATCTGTTGCGGGTCTTATGATCACTACTGAAGCGATGATCACTGATGCACCTGCTGAAGGCGGCTCATCAGCTATGCCTGATATGGGCGGTATGGGTGGCATGGGCGGCATGATGTAAAAATCGCAAATTTGCGATTACATCTCTGCTGTTAGCTATTAAACGCTAAGCCTCAGAAATTAAAAAAGCCTTAATCTGATATATCGTGATTAAGGCTTTTTTTATAGGTGCAAATTAGCTTTTCCATAAAGTTATTGGTGCACTTTTACCTGAGTTAAACGCATAAGTCTGTCAATATTTAGGAAACTTGTTACAATGCTATTTTTTGATTTTAGGTAGACTATGAATAATAGTAATGATCCGCTACACGGCGTTAAACTTGAACAGATTCTAACCGAGCTAGAGAAGAAAATTGGTTGGGATAAGATGGGTGAGTTACTTAATATTCGTTGTTTTACCAATAAAGCGCGTCTTAAATCAAGCTTGAAATTTCTGCGTACAACCCCTTGGGCACGCAGTAGAGTTGAAATTTTATACCTAAAAACATTTTGTAGTAAGCATAAAGAAACGGGGAAAATAATCAGGGCGATACTCGCTCAGAATACAGCAGTAGCAGAAACGACTTCCACCAAGCCTGCTCCCTTTGTTTGGCCAACATTGAAAGAAAAATAGACTTATGTCGCACTGAAGACATAAGTATTTGAAAATCTTGTATGCTTTTATCTATGGCCGATTCAACCTCGAAGTGCATAACTCAATTACGCCGCGATAGCGGCCATGTGTATCTTCGTCAACTTCATTGTTCGAGATTAATTTGAAGTCAGTTTTCTTCGGCCAATATTGTCGCAATAATCCGTTAGTATTTTCATTTAACCCTCGTTACCATGAGCAATATGGGTCCGCAAAATATACCGGTGCACTGAGTGATTTTTGTCACCTGTTCATGGTAAGCAAACTCTTTACCGTTGACAGCTGTAATCGTCAATACCGCGTCTTTATAGGGCATTAGCAACGATATCGTTGCAGCTGTCACTGTTGCCGCCTGTTTATCAAAGATCCGAGTTGATACCGTAAAACTCGTTTGTCGTTCATCTATACTGACCCGATTTTTTATATGCCCTCTACCTACTTGACTCTCGGCTCCATTTTTCTTCTAACTTGTCTTCTATGAGCAATATCAATTGGGGGGTCATCTTATTTGCTTTCGTCGCAGCTAACCGTCTTTTCTACTGAAACAAGTTATGCACTTATTATGTGAATCTAAGAGAGGTTTTAGAAGACTAACGCAATTTAATATTGCAATGCCTAAACCGTAGACGACAAGAATCCCCTTGCTTCAGCTAGGGGGACTTCAATTCACTGCATGATATAGCGATGTGGTGCCTTCTTATTTTGTCTTCGTTTTGATATAAGTCGGCTTTATTTCCAATGACAATATCCGCAATCGCATTTGCTGATTAAAAATGTCGTGAGTGGTGTAACGTTTGTCTTTTAAGTTTCGAGCATCAACTAAGGTTAATGTTTTTTGTAGTAATAGCACTTCCTGGTAATGCCCTGAAAAACGTACTTTTAATATCTATTTTTAATCATTAATAAAATCGAGTGTTAGAAACAATCTACGTTCGCCTTGAGAAACGTCAGGTGAACGATGAACCAGGCCTGCACCTTCGTGTTCATCCCAATTTTCGCCTTTAAGTAATGCAATATCACCTTGTGTTAGTTGATTAATATCATCGATATCTTGTATTAGCCCCGATTGCTCATCGGTTTCTCCTTGGTATTCTGGGCCTAGTTTCGTGCGATCAATGATATTATTATCAAGCCATTGTGTGGCCATGCCTTTGTATGTTGTCACTAAACGGCAAGGTATACGGTCAACATGAAAACGGGGGCACATAGCTCGGTCGAGTATTGTTAATCTTAATCCCGCTTGTTTTAGGTTAAACAGGCAACAAAACATATCAACTAATAAGGTGATATCATTAATTAATGCTGTTATAGCGTCTGATTTTTCAAATTTTTCACTCAGTACTTCAAAACAATCTTCTGGCGTTACAATCAATAATAACGTTAATGTTGGGTTATGTTCTAACAAATGGTTAACCGCAATAGTTAATTTATTGTCAAGGTTACGCTGCCAAATCACAATGTTTGTATTATCTTGGTATATATCAGTTAATACGGTAGGAGTACGTCCTTCAACTAAACCCTGTGAAAGCAAGCTGGGACCGTCGTGGTTAGTGTGGCTTTGTGTATTAGCGTTGATGTCATTATTAATAGCTAAGGTGCTCATGAGTTTTCCTCCCATTGAGGGAAAGGGTCATTTAATGTTGTCCAGAAACGCTTACCCTTTAGTAATTCATCCTCAGTTAATAAACATTCATCCAGCGCGATCGTCATTCTTTTTTGATCTAAATTTTGGCCGATAAATACGAGCTCTTGACGCATATCACCAAAGGGTTCAACCCACTGTTTTTTTATCGCATCGAGTGATTCTTGATCTGTAGGCCAGTCTTTTTCAGGGATTGATTTCCAAAACATACCTGCAAAACCATAGTGTGCGATTCCGCCTGCTTGGCTCCATTGGCCGCAAAATTGCGGACGAGAAGCTAACCAAAAGTAACCTTTGGAACGAATAAGTTTGCCAAACTGTTCTGTGTTGTGCAGAAACTGATAAAACTTTTCAGGATTAAATGGCTTTCGGGCAATATAGTTAAAACTGCTAATACCGTATTCTTCTGTTTCAGGTATTTTTTCACCACGTATTTCTTTGAGCCAACCCGGTGCTTTTTTTGCTTGTTCAAAATCAAACAAACCAGTATTTAGCACGTCATCGATATCAACTTTCCCCAAAGATATGGGAATAATCTTAGCGCGTGTATTAAGAACTTTGAGGATGGCGTGAAGTCGTTTTACATCAGCCGGTTTAGCTAAATCTGTTTTGCTAATAAGAATAACATCTGCAAATTCGACTTGATCAACCAATAAATCTGTTACGCTTCGCTCATCTTCATCGCCAAGAGATTCACCAGCATCTCGTAGATATTTTGCTTCATCATAATCTTTCAAAAAATTAACAGCATCTACTACCGTCACCATGGTATCTAACGTCGCTATATCTGATAACGAAATGCCATCTTCATCGGCAAAAGTAAACGTTTCAGCGACGGGGAGTGGCTCCGAAATCCCCGTAGATTCTATAATGAGGTAATCAAATCGACCGTCTTTTGCTAATTTATCAACTTCTAATAGAAGGTCTTCACGTAGTGTACAACATATACAGCCGTTGCTCATTTCTACAAGCTTTTCGTCACTACGATTGAGTGAAACTTCATTTTTCACAAAGGCTGCGTCAATGTTTATTTCACTCATGTCATTAACAATTACAGCAACCTTTTTTCCTTCGCGATTATGAAGAATATGACTGAGTACTGTTGTTTTTCCTGCGCCAAGAAAGCCAGAGAGTACAGTGACAGGTAATTTTTTTTTAATCATGATTATATCTACGTTTTCAATATTTAAGTGTTATGTTATAACATAACACTTGGGTGTGAAAGTAAATATTCAAAAATAGTATTATTTTATAAAAAAAAATTGGTTACCTTTGATGTCTGGCTTGAAGGGGATGAAGTGGGGGTATTAAAATTATTCCCATGTAACTAATTTAATCAAAACATATGGTTAACTTATGCACTTCCAGATGTTTAAGCGTTTTTAGCTTAACTTAATAATTTTTATAATGAATAAGTGATTACCAGTTTTACACCCTGTAACCAAGCTCAATTCAATCCATCATAAACCACTAATTTAAGCTGTTAAATTAGTGGTTTAACCTTTATTTTATGTGTTCTTTTTAATATGGTTGAAAATCACAGACTACCTAGTTATGGTTGCACCCCAAAATATTCAAGTGATAATGTTAATAGTAATTATTATCATACGTATATGTAATCATTAGAAGGGTTCGTAATGACAAATAATATGGCTGGAAGTAAATCGGCCTTTATTAACATTCATCTCATGAATATTAATATCCTCAGGAATATATGCCTATATTTTGCTATTTTTTTTTCGTGTTCAGTTTTGGCGTTTAAAAGTAATATCACTAATGTGGATCAAAATTCATTAGCTGCACAGTTTAAAGTAGGTGTCGATTTCGACAACTTGTATATTCGAGCTGCCAATAATCAAGGCATTTCTTATAATGAATTTACATCATTTGAACAATACAATAAACCTCTCAATATAATTAATAATCCTGTTATTAATCCGCTATTAAAAGGCACTACGCAAGCACCCAAAGTAATCATCTTGCATTCAAAAAGCAAAAGTCCACTCGTATTAGGTGAAATAAATATTATCGGTAAGGGTGCTGAGCTTATCATCATTAGTGAATCAGGGATTCAATGTAAAAGCTGTGAAATAAATAATAGTTCTCGTATTGTATTGACGACTGGTCGGCCTATTTTTGATGATGGTCAACTGACATCATTTGTAGTAACGAAAGGTTCAATAGACATCAATAGTGTTCAAAATGGGAGAGGTCTAAAAGAAGGTTTAATCACGAACGGAGCCAGTATTATTGATTTAATCGCTGATGATATACGCATTAATGGCGAAATAAATACGCAGCTGTCAGCAACAAAGACCCCACAAGGAAAACTAACTGTTGATGACAGCGGAACTCTCAGCATTGCTACTGGTAATTTACAATTAATCGCTGGACATAATACCTTTGATTTTATAAATGGTGGTATAGCAATAAATCCGACTAACAGCTCTCGTCAACTAAGTGGTGAAATCACTATATCAGCACCAATATACACCGGAGGTTTATATATTGAATCAACGGGTAATAATAGTTCTGTCAATGTGAGTGAAGCGATAGTTACAACCGCTGACTTAACACTTGCAAGTATATATAAAAGTTACACTATCCTACCAAGTGACATTATCACGATAAAATCATTTGGTAACATTACACTTTTCGATAAGTTGCTTTCTGGTAATGCTGTAAATCTTGAAAGTGGTAACGATATTCTTATTCATCAAAAAAGAGAACGAACGATCCCTCGTTCTTCTGAATATAACGGTGCTACAGGATACATTGATACATCTACAATCAATATAGCTAGCAAAGCTATCTTTTTTAGCGAGGGTAGCCTCAATGCTCAAAATATAAAAATAGCTGCTGGTAGGATCAATAATGAGGGCGATATATTTGGTAGAACATCTATTTATCTTTCATCAGAAACTGATATCAATAATGTATTTGGAGGGATGATAGTTGGAGATGATATCGCTTTAAATGCACAAGGAAAAGTAACGAATGGTTCTTCAAGGCCTTATCGGTTGGTACCTAAATTACAAAGAAGTATGGAGCGATACTCAATAATAATTGGCACAGAACCTGAGTTACCGAATGATCCTAGCTATATGATGCGGGAGTCTGTTGATAGTTTAGCTGCAATTATTTTAGGTGACAAGATTGTAATTAAAGCCACTAAGTTTAGTAATTTTAATCCTTATGAAGTTAAACGAAAACGCTATGAAGATAATCCAGCTGTTTTAGATGATGTATTAAGTGATCAAGTCATTGTTTCTGCTGAAACAATGATGATTATTGATGCAAAAGAAGCTGTGCTAAATTCTTCCGGCATTATTGAAGTATTAAATGGTCCGCTCACAGTAAAAACCACCTTACTTGAACAAGAACGCTATCACATTGAAACCGCTGAACATATTTCCACCTCTGGTAGTACAAGATTAGTTACAAATTTTGTAACCGTTCTTTCGCCACTTTCTCGTATGCGCTTAGCTGGTGAGTTAAATATAACTGCGGATCGGATAGAAAATAAAAATAGTGGCATAGAAGTTCTGGGTAATGTTAAAGGCGCATCAAAAGATGTGCGTATGACAGGCCACCTTCTGAAAGATTTTCAAATTGAAACAACAACGACATATCACAGTAAAAGGTATTGTGCTAGGCGCGTTATAAGAAAATGTATTAAGCGTAGAACAAGAAATTGGATAACGTCAACTGAGCAAGTTATTGAAGTCGAAGGCAACATTAATTTCCCATTTTTATTTTATGTTGATGGCACATTAAGTGCCGATTTTGGTACTGAAGTTCAGATTTATCAGGAAATTGTTTACGGACCTAATGGTAAAGGCCCATCGCAATTACCAAGTAAACCGGGCGCTAACAGTATTACTGCTAATTTTGCTGGCTACGAAGATCGAAAAGCTGATTTAACTCCATTCTTTAGCGAGAATAGAAATCATAAAAAGACCATCGTTTTATCAGATCATAATGCTAAGTGGAAGACAATTAAATTTAAGGTACTTGGGGACATTTTCGGGGACCCATGGTTTTACAAGCAATCTACTATTTTACAAAAAATCCCAGACTTAATTATTACCTACGGAAAAAGTTTGAGTTCAACTTATCAAGAGTTAGGTATGACTCTGCTCGATTCTAAACATATATTGCCTTTATGGGTCAATGATATAAGGGTTGTAAGCAATGTTATAGGAGATGCTTGGGAACTTGAATCGAACTATTCTTCTAGTTTTGTTAATGCGGTTAATAAAGAAACCAATAATAGTTTAATTTATTTAAACCAAGTGGCATCAAAAGAAGTTCGTGTTGCGGCAGGGCAAACAGCGACTCTTACTGCTACCTATACATTCAAGATGGATTGGGGGTGGGGCGCTAGCAGTCGATCATTTGCAGATAAAACTCAAAGCAACATATACGAATTAGTAATAACAGACTTAAGCGGTAAGAAAAAATACCTAAATGTTGTGCTTGGTCATAATAATAAAAAATGAGTCTAAAAACTGAAACTAATTTAAATCGATATCAATGGAGTCGAAAATGCCTCGGATAGGAAGCCCGATCGCAGAACTGCGAGACAGCAAAATATATAAAGTTGTAGCCAATATTTTAACATTAGTCATGTTTTTAAATATTTCAATACCGGCTTATGCAATTACGAATGTGAATGAAGTTGAAGATTACCTAGCAGGTTCTGGACGTTATGAGCTATCAGCTCAAGAGCTAGATCCCGTATTTAAAAGCATATTTAAAAGTAATGCTTCTTTTATTTTCGATGGTTTTGATTATTTCTATAATCAAGCCAAAGAACATAATGCACATGCATTTGAGAATGCTAGCTATAAAGAAACTAAAATAAATAATATCATTAAATTCGTCCCTGTTGCACCTGATAAACCTCTCTATATTGGTACTCCATATGTAGAAAGAGGAATATTGAAAAAGCAGTTATATCAATTATTAAATAAGTCTTGGATCTCTGTCGATAATGGCGGATACAGTGATTTTAATGAACTGACTAAAGACTTATATGATAATGCCCAAAAACTGTTAGCTAATAAGCAATTTAAATTTGGTCAAAACTTAACTCAAGTTCAGATAGATAATTTAAGTGAAGATGTCATTTGGCCTGAAAAGCGTACGCTAAAATCGGGTAAATCGGTTTACATACCGCTGGTCTATTTATCTAAAGCAACGATTGTAAGTAACAAACTGGTTGGCTCTACATTTAGTTTTAACAATGCAGATATTAATACCAAAAACTTTATTGTAAATGGTACTTCTATTGAAGCTAGGCGTAATTTAATTATTAATACACTTAATAATTTCACCGCGATGGCAAATGGCAATGTAAGCGCTGGTGGAGATTTAACCATTAATTCTGGTAATGAGTTAAGTAATCTATCTAGTAAAATCAGTGGCCAGACCGTTACATTAACAGCTCATAAGCTAACGAATAATACACTTGTTAGTCGTTATGATTATGGTCATGGTTTCTCTGAATCATTTGATACTTTAGGTGTAATTGAAAGTATTGGTGATTTAAATATTAAAACGAGCGGTGACTTAATTAGTCATGGCGGCCAGTTTGATACTCAGGCTTCGATGCGTATTGTGTCTGGGGGCGATGTTATTCTTAGGACTCAGCAAGCTAATAATCAACGCTATCAGTCTGGTAACGGTTGGACTGATAGTGAAAAATCATTAGTGAATTTACAAACACAGCTTTCAGCCATTGATTTACTTTCTATAACAACTGATAACAGCATTATATCTCATGGGGCAATAATAAAAAGTGAAGGGATTCTAGAGTTACTTGCTGATAAAGGGATAACTATCATTCCAGCTGAGGATATTTATTCAAGTAGTACATCTTTTGATACATCGGGAAGTGGTGTATTTGGCTCAGATGAAAGTGAGTCCGAAGATTTAAAAAGAGCGACAATCGTACGGTCTTTGCTAAAAGCTGGTAACAGCATGGTATTGAAAACGGAGCAAGGAAATATTGTTCTTAAAGCTGTTGCTGTTGATACTCTAGGCGCAGCAAAATTAATAGCTGAGCATGGCGATATTCAACTCCTAATATCAAGACATGCAGAATCATCTGATTATAAAAAATCTTATGAAGGGTCTTTATCATATCGACGCCAAGGTCATGGTTATTATCGTGAAAAAGCCTACTACAATGAGTTTGTAACTAGTGGCGGATTAATGCTTGATGCTTTTAATGGCGTCCGTATTGAGTATGCTGGCCATGCCGATGATTTAGATAAAACGATTGAAGAACTGGCTCATTCACCAGAACTGGCTTGGATGAAGGACATAAGGGACAGAAGCCAAAGTGGGGAAATAGACCCTGCTATTTGGGAAAACGTCGAGCTCATCATGAATGAGTGGGATTATGATGATAGTGGACTGTCTCCAGCTGCAATGGCTATTATTGCAGTGATTGTGAGTATCGTAACTTATGGTGCTGGAGCTGCGATTGTTGGGACTGCAGGAGGAGCTTTAAATGGTGCAATGGTTGCTGCGGTACAAGCTGGTGTTACGGGGTTAACAAACCAGGTTACGACCTCTTTACTCGGAAATGGTTTTGATCTAAGCGCAACGTTAAAAGAGCTTGAATCTAGTGATACTGTAAAAAAACTTGCAACGTCAATGGTTACTGCTGGTGTTATTTCAGGTCTTGATACAACTTTATTTGATGGTTATATCAACATCGATGATCCATCTATTTGGGCACAAAGTGCTCAAGCGGTGACACACGCAGCTATTAATACTTCAGTGCCATTATTAATTAATGGTGAGAGCTTTGATGATTTTGGTGAAAGCTTCCTCAACAATGTTGCAATGTCAGCTGTAAATACATTGGGTGAAAAGGTTGCTAATAAAATCGGGATTGCGGCTGAAGGCAATAATATCACTGATGCAACTAAATATATTGCGCATGCAGCTTTAGGTTGCACGCTTGGCTCGATGACAACTGCAATTAATGGTACTAATTCGAGTGGTGTGAGTGAAGGGTGTTGGTCTGGAGCCGCTGGAGGCGTTGTCGGTGAATATATAGGTTCCACCTACAGAGATGACATAGATCAAATTGAGACAGAGACGCTTGGAAAAATCAACGGTATTCTTTATGAAGAATTAACAAATGATACTGGCGGAAGTGTTGAGGATTACGCTAAAAAACAAAATCTGCGATTCTTAGAGTTAAGGCAACAAGGCATTGATATATCTAAATTGGCAGCAGGGATTTCAGTCCTTGTGCTGGAAGGGAATGTTGACGTTGGCATTCAAACTGGCGGAAATGCGGCTGAGAATAATGCGTTGTTTTGTGCCGCATTATGGGCGGCAGTTGAAGTTGCTTTGGTTGCTTACACTATTTATGAAGTGCTACAAACGGCTGAAAAAATTGTTGACCTTATAAAAAATGGAACCGATGACCAGATAAGAAACGAATTACAAGGCGTGCTACTAGAGGCTGGAGCTGAAGTCGCCTTTGGTAAGATTGCTAAAGCACTTAAAACAGGAGAAAAGCTCAAAAGTATTTTGAGTAGATTGAGCACTGACGAACTTGTAGAGGCTACACAGAAGCTGCTCAGCGGCAGAGGGCAGCATAGCTTTGCAGCGGATATAGGTAACGCAAGTGCTTGTATGAAGGGAAATTCTCATTGTGAGATTAGTGCATCTTCAAAGCCGCCTGCAACTAGAGTTGATTTGAGTTATGCCGCTTATAAAGCTCGCTACCCAGGGGCAAGAATGAGTGAGTCACAGTATGCAGAACAGCTTAAAAACAGAAACATCGGTGAAGATGGTCGTTGGAGGAATAATGATTCGACTGGTAAACCATCAATCATTGGCAATCCGAAACCTACAATTAGATTTGATAATCTAGACCCTAAAGAATATGAGAATTTAAATCGCAAGACCTCAGATCTTGACGGACATCCAGTAAATTTAAATTATCAAGATGTGGCAGAATTGCGTGTTGAAGCACATCTGGGCTATCAAAAAGCCAAAAAGACTGGTAATGACAATTTGATGAGGTTTTATGATACCAAAAAGAAACAATACTCGGCAGATTTAGGGGAAATGACGGCAGAGGGAATGAGCGGGAAACTAGTCGGTCATGATGCAACTAAACTGTATAGTAAGTATCCTGGTTTAAATAAAACAAACAACCAGTTCGATCAGATTTATAAATCTGGTATTGAACCTGATATCACGATAACCTTTTTAGAAGCTAAAGGTGGTAATAGCAAATTAGGTAGTAAAATGTATGAAGGTGAACGTGTACAACAGGGCTCTAAAAAGTACACAGAGTCAATCATTAAGGATATGAATAAGTGGTACGAAAAGGCAATTGAATCCGGTAAAATTCCAGATGGAATGTCGGAGTTTGAAGACACACTTGATTACCTTAACAGGGATAGAAAGAAACTGAAATTTGAATATAAAGTTGTTAAGCAGACAATTGATGATAATGGCGCATTAAGACATATTGAAGTGATTGATTATGAACAATAGGAAAGCAGACGTGGTATTGACGCATCACAGATTTGATAAATTCGACACTCTTAACCCTTTAATAAAGGAAAAAATAAATTCACACTATAGTAACAGAGTCGCAAGTTGTGAAAAATCAACGCGAGAGGACTTTAATGCTAATTTTTATAACAATTTCTTTTCACTGAATAGTATTCAGGATTTTATTGGGAAAAGTTATTTACTAAATAAACCGAAAACCCAAATTATGCGTCACCTGTATACATTTCCAGAGTCAGGGATGTTGGATGTCTTGTCTCAGTTACATGAGGGTAAAAAGATAACACTCACGTTAGAGGGGCATAGTTGTGAGGTGATTGCCGATAGTAAAAAGGAGTTAAGCTTTAGGGGTTGGCTTGACATGTTCTTCGTTACCTTGATATTACGCGATCATTTTTCTCACTTGCCGATACTACTTGGTTTGCCTGATAATATCATTTCAACGCCATATAGTTCAGGTGAGATTAATGGGTTTAATCTTGCATTTGCCGAACTATGCAAAGGTATGTTTAACCCCTACGCAGACATGCGTAAGCTAAGAGACAAGGTGGTAGAAGCATCTGCTCATTTTTATGTGGAGTGGGAGGAGCAGAAAGAATACGTTAATCATCTCTATTTACCCTTAGTTGAATTGATCTGCGTTGTTCACAGCGCAGAGAGAGAATCACATTATCAGAGTAGCTTGTTGCACGCACTGCAGGCACATAAAGCCTACTATGATAATGAAGATAGGTCACATGATGCAGAGGCAATGATTGCGCTTTGTATCACGGGCATTGCGGCTTATGCCTATGATAGGTTCGGCCTAGTACCAGAGTTTGAAACTGATTATATGCCGCTGTGGCTAGTAAAAGGCGAATTTCCGACTTACGATGAGGCTTTTCCGGAAATAAAAGCACTACCTAAGCCAATACGCAGTGATTTTGAGTTTACCGCGGAAAATTTGCCCAGAACTGAACCGGAATTGAAGCGTATTTACGAAGCAGCACTAAAGTGGGCAAAAGAAGAACGAGAATTACCGCCTCTTTGTGATGTTATTGGCCGCGATATTGATTCTAAACAGGTCAACAAAAATATTGTTGGTGAAATTTTTATCGATGTACTAGGAGACGATTGGGTTCTAACGCTTTATTCTATGGAGCCAAGCTTAATACAAGATCCCCAAGCTTGGTTAGCAGCGATGACAACACGCTGGCAGGCGTTTATCGCACAATTTTCACAAGAGGCTATCACGAATGTGAGGTTTATTGAGTGTGATTAGTGAATTAACTCGTTTGTCGGAATCATTTAGTTGAAAAAGCCCGAAGGATTTTATTCGTTGGCTTTTTTATTTTTGCTATCGACAAAATTAGTCACGTCGTTATAAGTAACCAAATATAATAACTGTATTAATTTTCCTGTCTAAATATGCATAACTGCTTGAAAGCAATCAGCGTTATAGTTAGCGTTCATTAATCGTAATAATTATCACTCAACCTTGTTGGGCGGTCAATCATGGCTTAGGTATTGTATTAATAACCGTCGGTGGATTTTTATGATGATCAACTTAAAGTCACCAAATATATTGAGAGTAACCTTAATGACAATATTTGAACATCATATCCATAATTTACCTGCCAAACCGATGGATTGGATGGTTGAAGATTATGCTGAATAGCTCGGTAGATTAGAAAAAAACATGGCTGATTTTTTTGATTTTAATAAATTTTAATAAATTTTAATAAATTTTAATAAATTTTAATAAATTTTAATAAATTTTATATGAATTTTATATGAATTTTATATGAATGATATGAACTTATGGAACTTAATAGTTCAAAGTAATTTATTAAAAAAGCCAACAGCAGAATGTATCCGTCATTGGTATGACTATCAACAGGTATTAATGAAGAAAGTATTGCCTTTTATACATAAAGACAATACTTAAAAATTGCGCTTTCGTCATAAAAGTATAGCTAAGCAGGCAGCTCCATTAGGTTACTTATCTGCAATAGACTAATTAAAGAGCATCGAGAGTTGGATAATCCGTGTAACCAAGTGTGTTACCACCAAACAGCGTAGCACCATCCAAGTCAGCGAGTTCATTGTTGTTTTTCAAACGTGAAACCAAGTCTGGGTTTGACACGAATGGACGACCGAAGGCGACTAGGTCAGCGTAACCTTTGTTTAGTACTTCATCTGCGCGTGCTTGCGTGTAGCTACCCGCGACAATGATGGTGTTAGTGAAAATTTGTCGCAACTGAATACGGAAGCTTTCAGGGATCACGGGTGCATCATCCCAATCCGCTTCTGATAAGTGCATATAAGCGATATCACGAGCTTGTAGTGCTTGCGATGCATCAAGGATTGTTGCAACGATATCTGGGCAATCCATATCTTTAAAGGTGATGAATGGAGCAAGGCGAACACCAACCTTATCAGCCCCGATTTCTTTAATTACGGCATCAACAACTTCAAGCAGGAAACGGAGGCGGTTCTCACGCGTGCCGCCATAGTTATCAGTACGCTTGTTGGAGTTTGTACGAAGAAACTGGTCGATAAGGTAGCCATTACCACCGTGGATCTCAACCCCATCAAAACCCGCTTCTATTGCGCGTTTTGCAGCGTAAGCAAAATCGTTAATCACGCGATTTATATCTGCTTGATTCATCGCTCGGGGTTGAATGCAATCCACCATGGTGCCGTTACCTTGGTCATCAGAAATCCAAACTTTAGTCTCAACTGGCGCGAGTGCTGAAGGTGCGATAGGTAGTTTACCGTTCTGAAATGTTGGGTGAGAAACGCGACCCACATGCCATAGCTGGCAGAACATCACAGCACCTTGGTCGTGTGCAGCTTTAGTTATTGGTTGCCAGCCTTTTACTTGTTCGTCGGTGTAAACACCAGGAGTGAATGAATAACCCTGGGAGTCATCTGAAATTTGAGTCGCTTCAGAGATGATTAAACCAGCTGTCGCCCGTTGCTTGTAGTATGTTGCCATCATTTCATTTGGTATGTTACCTGGTTGACTTGTGCGAGCTCGGGTCATCGGGGCCATTACTACTCGGTTTTGTAAATCCAAACTTTGGAGATTCGCTTTCTGGAATAATTTACTCATCGGTGTTTTCATGATTGTTTCCTTGGGAAGTCGATAATGACGATTAATGATTTAGGCGAGTTAAGGTTAAGTTGTGTGCTACTTCTGTTGATGTCGTCATTATATTCTTTAGCTTTAATTTGATAATTGAGTAAAATATAAAATCATTATTCGGATAAACTAAATAATAGGGGGGAAGGTGGATAAATTTTATGATATGGCCATGTTCGTGAGTATTGTGAAACACCATGGACTCGCTGCAGCTGGTCGTGACCTCGGCCTTTCTCCTGCGACAATGACAACAAGACTTCAGGCCCTTGAAGAAAGGTATGGTGTGAAGCTGCTTAATCGGAGCACAAGGCATGTGTCACTGACGGACTCTGGAGAGCTTTACCACAAAGCCTGTATTGAGATATTGGATAATGTGAGTGAAACTGAGAACCTTATCCTCAATGGTGTAAAAGAAGTGAAAGGTTCACTAAAAATCTCTGCACCAAAGGACATAGGTAAACAATACATTCTGCCTATATTGTCTGAGTTCTGTAAGCAGTATCCAGATGTGGTGCCGTACCTATATTTGAACGATGATATTTCTAATATTGCTGAATCGGGTATAGATATTGTCATTCGGTATGGAGAGCTTGCTGACAGCAGTTTAATATCACGACGACTATCATCCAGCCAACGAGTGCTATGTGCATCGCCAGAATACCTAGCAAAGCATGGCACGCCATTAACGCCACAGGATTTGGTTAATCATGATTGTCTCGCCATGATCCGCAGTCATGAGGAACTTAAAACATGGCACTTTCAAGATCAAGACAAGAAGAACGCGATCACTGTTATTCCTAAGCGATTTTCAGATGATGGTGAAGTGATTCGATATTGGGCATTAGAGGGGGCAGGGATAGCGCTTAAATCTGTTTTAGATGTGCAAGATGATATTCACAATTTACGTCTTGTTACCGTGCTCAACGGCTATATGACCAATTTTAATACATCGACCTCTGCATCAAGTGCAGACTTAAATGTGGTGTATATCAGTAAGAAGTATCAACCGAAACGGATCCGACTATTCTTGGATTTTCTGTTTGAGAGATTCAGTTACATGACTCAAAAGCAGTAGGCATAGACCCTACTGCTATATGATGTTAAATCAGTAATAAATTACTTTTGTAAGTTAACCAGTACACGACCACGTACTTTACCCGCCATCAGATCATGTGCAGCTGCTACGGCTTCATCTAAGCTGATCTCAGTGCCGATAGAGGTAAAGTCATCATCTGTTAGGATGTCAGCTAAACGAGCCCAGGCTTCTTCTCTGTCAGCCAGAGGACGCATTACACTGTCGATGCCCGCTAAGGTAATGCCACGTAAAATAAACGGTGCTACGCTTGCTGGAAAATCCATGCCTTGTGCTAGACCACAGGCAGTGACCACACCACCGTATTTTAGACCCGCGCATACATTGGTTAGTGTGTGACTACCAACAGAGTCTATCGCCGCTGCCCAACGTTCTTTTACCATTGGACGACCTGGTTCAGACAATGTATTACGATCAATGATCTCTGCTGCGCCTAATGCTGTTAAGTAATCCGCTTCTTCTGGACGACCTGTTGATGCAATAACGCGATAGCCTAATTTCGCTAATAAAGTAATGGCAAAACTACCCACACCACCGTTTGCACCTGTTACTAGCACATCGCCTTTTTCGGGTGTAATACCGTGACGCTCTAACGCAATAACAGATAGCATTGCTGTATAACCGGCAGTACCGATCGCCATTGCTTGTTTCGCTGACAAGCCTGCTGGCAGTTTGATTAACCAATCACTCTTTAGACGGGCTTTTTCGGCAAGGCCGCCCCAATGCTTTTCACCCACACCAAAACCATTGAGTAATACTTGATCGCCAGCTTGGAATTTATCGCTATCACTTTGAGTCACAGTACCCACTAAGTCGATACCCGGTACCATCGGGAAGCTGCGCACGACAGGGCCTTTACCTGTGATCGCTAAGCCGTCTTTAAAGTTAAGGGTGCTGTAAGCAACATCAATGCTCACATCACCTTCAGGTAGTTTTGATTCATCAATTGTTTGTACTGACGCTGTGTATTGGTCGGCATTTTTTTCGATTAAAATGCCTTTAAATGTGGCTTGTGACATAGGTACTCTCCGAATATAGACTGGTCGTCTATTAAAATGTAAAAAATTTGTAATAAATAATAGATAATCACTATTTATAATGCATGTTAGTTATACTGTTTGTTATAACCGTCCGTTATAAATAGCCTAATGATGATTAATCTCTGCTGTATTTAATTGGACGCGATACTGGCAATAAAGGTCGAGATATATAAATCCAACGGTTGCACTGACTGTACAAGTCGCGCTCGCATCACAGCGCCTTCCCAACCGGTCCAAAAATATTCTGCTTGTTGTATACAGTTGATATTTTGCTTGATATCACCTTGTTGCTGAGCTGTCTCTAAACACGCTTGCATCTTGGTCTGCCACACTGCAAAGATGTTTTGCAGAATGAGGCGATAACTGTCGGGTAAAATAGCCACTTCTTGACCTAAATTACCGACCAGACAGCCGCGTTTAAATTCAAACTTAACGATGCCTCGTTTGGCGCCATCGGCGAACTTAACAATACGCTGCAATGGTGCGATGGATTCATCAAGCAAGTATTTATCTAGCTTAGCGGCGAAGTAACTGGCGTAATTATCAATGACTGCCTGACCGAAATCTTCCTTACTTTTAAAGTAATGATAAAAAGATCCTTTCGGTACCCCGACTTTTTTTAGAATGCTATCGATACCAGCGGCGGCAAAGCCACTTTCAGTTAATACTTCGACGCCACTGCGAATGAGCAGGGCTCGGGTATCACTGTTTTCACGGGCTATTTTTGGTGGCCGACCTCGGCGAGGTTTAGGCTGATTACTTGTCATATTTTCCATCATTCAGATTATAGACCGACCGTCTAATTAATTGCAATTGCCAGATATGATAAAGATCCTTAAACAGGATCTTTATTGATTTTGATCAGAAAACAAAAAAGACAGCCGAAGCTGTCTTCTTGTATGCAGGGATGAATTAAGCTTGGATTAGA
Organism: Moritella sp.; assembly: GCF_013215705.1. Classification (GTDB taxonomy): domain Bacteria; phylum Pseudomonadota; class Gammaproteobacteria; order Enterobacterales; family Moritellaceae; genus Moritella. The sequence goes on from NZ_JABSQR010000015.1 coordinate 66,819, forward strand.
AGCGGTAGTTCATTTGTGCAGAGTAGATGAACGCATCGCCACTTGAAGTGACTTTTACAGATTTATTACCAATAGCTGGTAACTCTTCTTCAAATGTGATCTCTTTACCTGCAACGAGGGCTGCAGCGAAGTCAAATGATAGTGCTGATGTTGCTTTATACGTTAGACCAGCTGTATACCATTGACGATCTGTATCTGGAATGCTCATAGTTGCTTTACCGGCTTGTTCATCAAATGCGTAACCTGCACGTAATGTAACGGCTTCTGAAAGGTAGTACTCACCACCCACCGAGTAACGGCTTGAGTTGCTATAGTCTTCTTTTTTCTCTAGACAAACACCAGGGCTGCCACCGATAGCTGTAGAATCACAACCTGGACTTTCGGCAACAATATCGCCAAAATCAGACCATGTGCTGTATTGCCAGCTGTATGAAACTGCGAATTTATCGGTTAGTTTATGGTAACCTGAAATTTCTAGAATGGAAGGTAGATTCAAATCCAAAGTACCATCAACTTCTACTCCGCCTGAAGTTGATCCCGTATATTTACCTTCTAGCTCAGTTTTAACTTTTGATTTATAGCTAATGCCGAAACGGTTATTGTCATTAACTTCATATAGCGCACCAACATTCCAACCGAAACCATAACCATCGCCTTCCATTTTTGCAATCTGCATTGCTGGGGTTGCACCTGCACCTGCACCTGCACCTGCATTACGTTCTAATTCAGCTGTGGCATAGACGAAGCTAACGCCAGCGCCGAGGCTCAGTTGTTCATTGATACGGTAAGAGACATTCGGGTTGAAATTGACACTCATGATATGTGTGGTACCAGCTGCTGAGCCACCTGCGTAATCATCTTTATATTCAGTACCGGTACCGTAATTTGAATAGATAGCTAAACCAACAGCTACTTTCTCGTTAAGCGGTTGGATGTAGTACATTGCTGGAACTACTTGTGCTGGAGCGACATCATCAGCGTCTAAGTCTGAGGCTGAAATACCAGCTAGAGGATATCCGGTAACACCTTTAACGCTAATGTCTGGATCTACATAAGAACCTACAACTGATAGTTGGGCTTTATCAAAAGTTGCCATTAACGCAGGGTTACGTGCAAGTGATGCTGCATCATCGCCGATTGCTGCTTCACCAGCGAATGCGCGGCCTAAACCTGACGCTGAATGTTCACTAACCTGGAAACCAGCGGCGTGAACTTGGCTTGCGGCAAGTAATGCTGTAACTGCTAGAGCAACTTTATTAATTCTCATGTAAACCACCATATAAAATTAGAAATTATGAATGTGATATGTCAGTTCAAATAAAATGAACTTTTTAAATACCTTTAAACTTGTAGTGAAATCTAATTCTTTCGTATTAGCTCGTAAAGCTATTTTTATCGCTGTTTATGACGAACTGTCTAATTTTATAATGCTTTATAGTAATAACATTTAACTAACAAAGGTTTACATTTGTTTACAATTAAGGTCTAAGTTATTGTTATTTAGTGATTAAAATAATTTTAAACTATTTTTTTGAATGCTTAAATTAAACTGCTCTGATCTGTTTGCAAATATGAAAAATATTACTAAGAGATACGCAAACTTGTAGAGCTAAGACTCTATAAAATAGCGCTTTTTTCACCCGTTATAATAAAAAGATATACATTTGTAGGTATCTATATTGTTTATTATAATGGTTTATAACTAGATATTTTATATATGGCATGTTTATTTGCAGGTTACGCGAACGATAGGGGGTTGGGTGGTGTAGCAAGGGGTAAATGAAGATGCCATTCATAAGATGAATGGCATTAGAAACTGGCATTATTCACCGGTACTATTAGCCGGTGTTATTAACCGAAACTATTCACCAATATTACTCGGTGTATTTTTCTTCTCTTTTAACTGCTCAGAGAACTGACCAAGTACATTATGCATTTGTTGTAATTTACCTAGGAATGCAGCGATGGCGACATCAAATCCTTCTTCATCTGTTTTCGGTAATGCTTGCTGATTTTCAACTAATTCTTCCATATAAGGTAGGAATCGGTTTGAGTTTGCTTTAAAGCCACTGTCAGCTGCAAAGATCGCGCTAAACTTACCCAGTTTACGTTTGCTGATTAACGTTAAAAACTCATCCGCTTCGATAGCTGGATGGTAAAAGCCTTTAAGCTGTGCAGTTAGCTGTTCATGAAGTTGTTGATTTGTCATTGCGCTGGGTTCTTATCGATAAATGGGTCGGTATTATAGGCATCTTGCTGACAATTGGGTATCACATTTTTATTTATATTAAATGGCGGTACACTCGATCATTGATATTTTGAATGTGATCTAGCTCAATTTTGCTAGATTTAGACCTGAAAATCATGCTTTAATGCTTGGTCAACGGAATGATTTAGCAAGACTCACATCTGCTTAGTTGTATCAGTTAAAAGCTGTCGTCACAGTTGTTAACTGATATATCTATGAGGACGTAATAAGATGAAAAAAATTCTTGTGATCGGAGGTGGTGCGGGTGGCCTTGAGCTTGCTACGCAACTGGGTCGTAAATTGGGTAAAAAAGGTACCGCGAGCATTACGCTGGTGGATCGTAATAAAACCCATCTATGGAAACCGTTATTACATGAAGTAGCGACTGGCTCACTTGATACAGGTATCGATGCGCTAAGTTATGCTGCCCATGCTAAGAATCAAGGTTTTGATTTTCAGCTAGGGTGTTTCTCTGGTTTAGACCGTGATACTAAAACCGTCACCATTGCCCCTTTATATAATGATTGTAATGAATTACTGATTGCCGAACGTACCTTACAATACGATTATTTGGTATTAGCGATAGGCAGTATGTGTAATGACTTTAATACTAAAGGTGTTAAAGAAAACTGTATTTTCTTAGACAGTCCAGATCAAGCACATCGTTTTCACAAAGAATTATTAAATGCATTTTTGTTGCATGGTGCTAATAAAGATAAAAATGCCAAAGTAAATATCGCGATTGTCGGCGCGGGTGCAACGGGTGTGGAACTGTCTGCAGAATTACATAATACCGCATCACAATTATCGGCTTATGGTTTTACTAATGTAAATCAAGAATCATTAAATGTGACGTTAGTTGAAGCTGGTAAGAGCATTCTACCGGCATTACCGGCACGTATTTCTGCTGCTGCGCACCGTGAGTTAACTAAAATTGGTGTTGATGTACGTACTGAAACTATGGTCACGGAAGCGAACTGCAAAGGCTTAGTAACCAAAGATGGTGAGCAAATTACGGCATCATTAATGGTGTGGGCTGCGGGTATTAAAGCGCCTGATTTTATGAAAGACATTGCCGGCTTAGAAACCAATCGTATTAACCAGATCGTGGTTAAAGATAGCTTACAAGCCAGCCGTGATGACAGTATTTTTGTGATTGGTGACTTGGCATCTTGCACGCAAGCGGATGGTTCATTGGTTCCACCTCGTGCACAAGCCGCGCACCAAATGGCAACGATTGCATTTAAAAACATCATGATATTGATGCAAGGTGGCTCGACATTGAAACCGTTCGTGTATCATGATCACGGTTCGTTGGTATCGTTAAGTAGCTTTAGTACTGTGGGTAGTCTAATGGGTAACCTGACTAAAGGCAGTATGATGGTTGAAGGCCGGATTGCCAGAATGGTATATATTTCACTGTACCGTATGCACCAGGTTGCCTTACATGGTTATGTGAAAACAGGACTTATGATGTTAGTGGGTAGTTTGAACCGGGTATTACGTCCGACGCTTAAATTGCATTAATCACCACTAGACTTAAGTTTAGCGAGTTAAAAGGAATGGCCAGAAGGTCATTCCTTTTTTTATTGTCTGCTGTAATTAAATAGCGATAGGTGTTTTGCTTTTCTCGCCACCGATCTCACGGACTAACTTGGGCACTAAAAATCCCGGTAAGCGTAATAACAATTCATTCATTATCTCGACGGCTTTTTGTTCTGGCACATCAAAATGACTCGCGCCTTCGACTTTATCGAGCAAATGTAAATAGTAGGGCTGAATACGGTTATCAAACAGGCGTTCGTGTAATGCCACCAAATCATCAGCATTATCATTTATGTCTGCTAATAACACCGCTTGGTTATATAAACTGATACCGGCAGTGGTGAATTTCGCTAATGCTGCGGGTAATTCAGCGGCTAATTCATTGGGGTGGTTAATGTGTAATACCACACTGCAACGCAAGCTTGATTGTTTTAGCAGTGTCACTAATTCATCGGTAACGCGGCTTGGCATCACCACGGGTAACCGAGTATGGATGCGCAGACGTTTAAGATGTGGGATCTGCTCTAATTGTGCAACCAACCAGCTAAGTTGTTCATCATTGGCCATGAGTGGGTCACCACCACTAAAAATAACTTCGATGATCTCGGGCTTCGCGCGGATATAGTCTATCGCTTGTTGCCATTCGTGCTTGTTATTACTATTGTCTTGATACGGAAAATGACGGCGGAAACAATAACGACAGTTGATCGCACAACCGCCACGGACAATAAACAGGACCCGGTTGGTGTATTTATGCAGTAACCCTGGCACCACAGATTCATGCTCATCAAGCGGATCTTTAATGAAGCCGGCCTGTTGAATAAACTCCTGCTGTTTGGGCATGACTTGCAGAAATAGCGGGTCTTTGGGGTTGCCTTTTTCCATGCGATTGACAAATGATTGCGGTACGCGCATAGGAAATAACTGCCTTGCCGCAAAATCTGCTTGGAAAGTTGTCTCGGGAAGTTCTAGTATAAAAAGTAGCTTTCTAGGATCTGAAATGGCACTTGCTAAGTCTTTTTTCCAATTTTCCTGCATCTTTGCTCCATTTCGGGTTATCATTTGCGGCATTATTGAACTCTAATTATTGAAATCTATTTTTTCATGAGGATAACATGGCAACATACAAAACCAGTGACTTTAAAGGTGGTTTAAAATTCATGCTTGATAATGAGCCTTGCTCTATCATCGATCATGATCATGTAAAACCAGGTAAAGGCCAAGCATTTCACCGCGTTAAAGTTCGTCGTTTAATTTCTGGTAAAATTTTAGAAAAAACATTTAAGTCTGGTGAAACTGTTGAAGCAGCAGACGTAATGGAATCAGAATTAGCGTATCTATATAACGATGGCGAATACTTCCATTTTATGAACAATGACTCGTTTGAGCAAGTTGAAGCTGACGCAAAAGCGGTTGGTGATACGGCTAAATGGCTTGTTGAACAAGATATCTGCGTTATTACTACGTGGAACGATAACCCAATTGCTGTTACACCACCAAACTTTGTTGAATTGGAAGTAACAGAAACAGATCCTGGCCTAAAAGGCGATACTCAGGGTACGGGTGGTAAACCTGCAACATTAACTACAGGTGCCGTTGTGCGTGTACCTCTATTCATCCAAATCGGTGAAGTAGTGAAAGTTGATACACGTACTGGCGAATACGTTAGCCGTGTAAAATAAGTTGATGTTACGCTAAATTAAATTAGCGTTAATGAACGATAAAATGCCAGTCTTTGACTGGCATTTTAGTTTTTAGATATAAGTGGAAGTAGGTATGAGCGAATTAAATTGGCAACCGAGTGCAAGTTTTACTGCCCTGCGTGCGCGAGCTAAGGTATTAAATACCATCCGTCAGTTCTTTGCGACACGTGATGTATTAGAAGTTGATACACCAGCGCTGAGTCAAGCTGCTGTTACCGATGTACATTTAGATGCATTTAGCACGGTATTTGTTGGTCCAGGTTACAGCCAAGGTCTGTCCTTATATCTGCAAACATCACCTGAGTTTCACATGAAACGATTGTTAGCCGCAGGTAGTGGCTGCATTTATCAAATGAGTAAATCGTTCCGTAATGAAGAAGCTGGGCGTCATCATAATCCCGAATTCACTATGTTGGAATGGTATCGACTTGGTTTTGATCATTTTCAATTGATGGATGAAATGTCTGAGTTACTGACGTTGGTATTAGGGTCGGGTAAAGAGCAGCGTTTTACCTATCAACATGCGTTTAAACAATTCCTGCAGCTCGACCCTCTAACCGCGTCGCTGGATGAATTACGCAACGCCGGTAAAGTTTATAATGTCTATGACGTTATCGAGCATGAACCCGACCGCGATACCATCTTGCAGTTATTATTTTACGTGGGTGTCGAGAGCCAAATTGGCCACGATGTGCCGTGTTTTATTTATGATTTTCCGGCATCTCAGGCGGCATTAGCCCGTATTAGCCCGCAAGATAGCCGTGTCGCAGAGCGCTTTGAAGTGTATTTTAAAGGCATTGAGCTAGCCAATGGTTTCCATGAATTAGCTGATGCGAAAGAACAGTTAAGACGCTTTAAAGGTGATAATAACAAACGTAAGACCATGAATTTGCCCGAGCAGCCTATCGACTATCATTTGATTGATGCGCTGACTGCTGGTTTTCCTGACTGTGCGGGCGTGGCATTAGGTATTGATCGATTGGTTATGCTTATGACGGATGCTAACAGCCTCGATGAGGTGATTGCCTTTCCCACCCCTCGAGCTTAATACTGCTTTAAAAAGGTCGCTTATCTCAAGCTGCCTTTTTTCATGCTCATGATATGGCTACTATCACTGACTTTAAACCCATCTTTTACGCGTAGATCGAGCTGTGGCAATGCAATACGAATATTGTGTTCTTTAAAGACATGGGTGATGCGGGTATTGAGTGCGTGAGTCATGGTTAAACGATGACCCATTTCTGCCACATAACAGCGTACTTCAAAGCATAATGCATGTTGGCCAAACTCAATAAAGAATACTTCTGGTCCGGGATTATCAAGGCTTAAGTTATTTTGTTCGGCACTTTCTAATAGTAGTTTTGTGACTAGCTCGATATCAGAGTTAAATTCCACACCGATATTAATGATCACCCGGGTAATGGAATCGGACAGTGACCAGTTAATAAATTGTTCAGTGATAAAGGCTTTATTCGGCACAATAATTTCTTTTCTATCCCAATCTACAATCGTGGTAGCACGGGTTTGAATTTTACTGATACTGCCGGTTAACTCACGGATGGTAACGGTATCACCAATCCGGATCGGTTTTTCAAACAAGATAATTAAACCGGATACGAAATTAGCAAAAATTTCTTGTAAACCGAAACCTAAACCTACGGTTAATGCGGCTACTAGCCATTGGGTTTTCGCCCAGTCGACGCCTAAGAAGTTAAAACCAACGACAAAACCAATCGAAATAGTCATGTATTTGGCCAACGTCGTGATGGCAAAACCAGTACCCGGAGAAAGGTCAAGATGCTGCAAGATCAAGAGTTCGAGGGCACCCGATAAATTACGTACTAATACCAGCGTGAGTACAAAAATAATAATGGCTAACAAACAACTTTTTAAGGTAATAGGATTGATATATTCAACCCCATTTAAGGTATTGGAAGCATCCCATAAGGTGATGCTATCTAAGAAGATAAAGGCACTTTGCATTTCGGACCAGAAGAGTGCGTTTAATGCCACAAATAATAGTGTTAACAAGGTGCGTAGCAGCCCAAGCGATTGCGCACTGATTTGATCTAAATCGATTTCCGGTTCTTCGATATCAAAATGACTTTCTTGACTGCTATTTTTCTCACCTTTTTCAACTTCTTTCGCCCGCTGAGCAATAATATCGATACGTTTCGCTTTGGCTCGTTCAAAGGCGAGACGGCGTTTTTGCAGATGCATGCCACGACGGATCAAGTAATAGCTTAATAAAAATAACAGCCCCATTAACAGCGATGACTCCATCTGTTTTAACAACACTTGGGCGGTATAAAGGTAACCCATGATCGCCATGATCGCAGACGCTATCGGCGCGATAATAAACGCTGTCCAGATAGTATGGTGGACTATATGTGGTTTCCCATTATTTTTTTTCTGGTAGGTAAGGGGCAGTTTTTCACGATACAAACGGTAATAGAATTGCACTAATGCACCACAAGTGATGACAAAGGCAAGGCGACCGAGTGAACCGTCATACCCTTGTTCTGGATATTGGTAACACAGCACTTGGATGATATAAGCAGGCCAAGAGATAAAAAACAGGACTTGGTAGTAGCCCCAAATCTTAGCGATGCGCTCTTTATCTATTTTTAAGTGGATCTGTAATAGACCTTTATGACGAGTCAGATTACGGATGAACAGATAGATGACTAATAAAAATAATGATTCTTGTAAAGCATGGCCAATATTAACGGCAAACGGATACTGCCATGCATTTATCTGTAATTCGGTAATGATCAATAGCGAAATAGGTAAGAGCAGCGCATCGGCCAATGAATAAGCCAGGTTTCGTAGTGTATAAGCGAATTTATCTTGTGTTACTTTACCGACTTTCGGTGATGTAGCTGCAATATGTTTGGTAAAAAATTTATTCAGTGGTGTGCGTAAATAAGTAAAACCTAAAATAAGCAATACGGCCAAGCTTAGTGTGCCTAATGGTGTCGAAAATATGGCTTGTGGGATAGTAATGCTGTTCTCGATTGACGTGAGCCAAAGCATACTGGTAAACAGCTCGGTAATACTTTGCGTGCTGAGCAAGGGAATACTTGGTACCCAGAATAAGTGTTCATCCGCTTGCTGTTTAATTTGCACTAGGGTGCTATTCATTTTGCTATAGCTGACTTTTAATTTCGCTTGTTCGTAGATGTGGTTATCTAAACTGCTAATTAGCTGACCGAGTAGTAATCGACGTAACTCTATAAAACGTAACAAGCTCGTCTGCTCTGCAGTCGTTAGCGTCTTGGTTGTTAATGGCAAATTGTCTAATTGCGTGCGCATTTTTTGGTAGCGAAAACGGGCTAAACGGCTATCGACAATCTCATTTTCTAATTTGTCTAATGGTGGTTCACTCGGTAAGCTACTTACCTGCGCGCGTAAATTCTCGCCAAACGCTGAACTTATTTTTAACCATTCGACTTGTTCATTAAAATTAATGAGTATGGTGGTGAGCGCATCAACTTGTTGGGTTACGGCTTGCTGCTTACCTTGAATGGCTTCGTTTTTTGCCGACACAATTTCCAGTGCGCTAGACAGTTCTTGGTTGATTTCTAATTGCAGCTGTAAAAAGGGTGAACTAATCAGTGATGAATCATTGATCTGTTTACTCCGCGCAATCGCGTCGGCGGTTTCTTTACGTAATATGCTGTTGCGTAACTCGGTCAACGTCGCTAAGTAGTTACTGACGTCTTTTTGTTGTAACAAATTTAAACGACGATTGAGCTGGGCTAATTCACTGCGGTTACTGGCGCTGAGTTGTTCAAGTTCCAGCATTTGGATCTGGGTTGATAGTGATGACTGTTTGATTTGCAGGGAAATGCGTAAGGCTTCTTGCTCCTCGTTTAAGCTAATTTCACCGCGACCAACTAATTTATCATGTTCTTTTTGAGCCGAGGTTAATTTACCGCGTAAGCGTTCGATATCAGTCTGAAATGAACTGATCCGAATGCCAATGGTGGTGAGTTCGCTGCTGCGCGCTTGTTGTTGTTTTTTTAACGCGGTCTGACTCGCGTTTTGTCTGGCTATCTCTTGCTCGATTTTATTGATTGGCCAGTTACTGGCATCGGCAAAACTGGCCGCTTTGTAGTTGCTGATCTGGGCTTTTAATGTTTGCGATGTTATTGGATAGTCATCAATGATTTTTTGATAATTGGAGGCTATTTGACGCGCATCGGTGTCTTCACTTAACGCTTTTAATGCTTGTTGGTAATACTTGAGTTGTAACTTAATTGAAGGCGTTAGCGCGCGTTCTTTCAGCTGATATATGGTGTCGGTAAGCTGGATTTCACCATAACTAAGCTGTGCCTGAACAGGCGTAATAAATAATGAAAATAGAATAAGTAAAATTACATAATTTTTAGTCATCATAATATTTCATAAGGTCGAGTCATCATGCCAGTGAAATGCGGTTTATCCGTTTTCCAACTGCGTTAATCAACCTATTTTTTTCCTGCATTCCATGTTTCAAAGAGGGCGGCTGAGACCACTAATACGCCTCCAGTGATGGTTGCAGTATTGGGGATTTCACCTAAAAAAGGGATCGCTAGCAAACTACCATAAAGCGGTTGTAAACAGGCGATAAGACCCACTGTTTTGGCTTTTAGATAACGTAATGCTGTGACTAGCAGTGTGTGCGGCATTGCGGTAAAACAAATCCCTAACACCACTAATAACGTCCAATTGTCATTATTTATTTCCGCTAAGTCTACACTCAAAAATGGCGAAAGCATACACGCGGTTAATAATGTTTGATAAAACATGGTATGGGGTCCGCTGTAATGCGAGAGCTTACGTTTGTAGAGAATGTTTCTTAAAGTAAACAGGAATGCAGAGCTAATACCGCTGATGATACCGAGTGTCACGTCATTATCTAAAGACAGCTCTGGGACCAATAAGCTAATGCCGATTAATACCACTAATGCCGAGACGATATCTTGACCTTGGATTTTTTCTCGATTAAACAACGGTTCTAAAAACACCGTCATGACAGGGTAAGTGTAGAAGGCAATAAGCCCTATCGCAATGGTCGATAATTGCATGCCTAAGAAGAACGTCACCCAGTGTGCGCCCACTAGCGCGGCTAATAATACCGCCCAGCCATAATCGCTTAATTTATTTAATCGCAGTGGTTGTTTGGTGACGGTTAATAATAAATACAGCACAGTGCTGGCAATAACGCAGCGAAGAATGGTGATATCGAGCGCCGTTAAGGGAATTAGTTTAGAGAATAATGTGGTGCCGCCAAGTAATAGCGTTGCAGAGTGGAGAGCCCAAAGCCCTTGTTTACGTTGTTCCATTAATTGCTTACATCCTTGCAATTGTTAGCCAGATCAATTGGCATCGTTAATCGTAGTGACTCTGTGACAATAGCGGTGGTTATCGAGAATACGGAATATACAGGGTTAGTATATGTTATTGAAGAGGAATATTACCCGTTACTATAGTAACGGGTAATATTATCCTAGCGGTTATGCTTAGATAATTTTATTTGTTTTTAATACGGGCAAATGTTTCACCCATGACTGTTGCTGCTGCTGGTTGTAGTGCATCAACAAATTCAACGGCATCTTTGGCAAACACTGCGACAATTGTTGAGCCCAGTTTAAAGCGACCCATTTCTGCGCCTTTTTCGATCACGATTGGTGCTTGGTTTTCATAAGTCCAACGTACGATCTCTTTATTCTTTGATGGTGCTACTGTGCCGTGCCAAATTGTTTCAATTGAGGCGACGATCGTTGCGCCAACTAATACTAGGGCAAACGGGCCAACTTCGGTATCAAAGATCGCGATAGCACGTTCGTTACGGGCAAATAGATTGGGTACATTTTGTGCGGTCAGTGGATTTACTGAAAACAGATCACCCGGTGCAAAAATCATTTCTTTTAAGGTACCGGTAATTGGCATATGAATACGGTGATAATCACGTGGCGATAAGTAAACCGTTGCAAAGTCACCGTCTTCAAATTTGTTCGCTAATTGACGATCGCCGCCAAGTAATTCACACACACTGTAGTCATGACCTTTAGCTTGTACGATACGACCTTGGGTAATTGGACCTGCTTGGCTTACTGCGCCATCTACTGGTTGACATAACATGTTGTCGTCAGCATTGATTGGGCGTACGTCTGCTTTTAATTCACGGGTAAAGAAGTCGTTAAATGTTTGGAAATGTGCCGGATCTGAATAGGTGGCTTCATCCATGTTTACATTGTAGCGCTTGATAAACCAGTTGATCACATAGGTTGTTACTTTACCGTGAGCACCATTGGCAAATAAACCAGTAAGACGAGATAAACCGTGTTGAGGAAAGCAGTATTGGGCAATAACTTTAAGCTTGTCTAGCACCTGAGAGCCTCTTAAATAGTTGAATAATTGATAGTTAAATAGAATTAACGCTATTGTAACAAGTTTGACTATTGTTGTCAGAACTTGCGTGATGAGTTTAACCAGATAAATGTTATCTTGCTATTTATGCTAGCCAGATAACACTTATTTGTTGTAGTTATGACATCATAGTGTGCGAATTATTTACGCACTGGGACATGACGTTCAGGACGATTATCGAGCATGGTTTCTAAAATACGAACATAGTTATTAAAGCGCACTTTTTTGATCTTGCCTTTTGCTACGGCATCTTGCAGTGCGCAACCTGGATCGTTTTTGTGTTTACAATCGCGGAAGCGACATTCACCTAAGAAATCTCTAAATTCGATAAAACCATTGGCGATCTCTTCGGGCTTCATGTGCCACAGCGAGAATTCACGTACTCCCGGTGAGTCAATTAGATCACCACCTGATGGGAAATGATATAAACGCGCTGTGGTGGTGGTGTGGGTACCCAGACCTGATTTTTCCGATACATCACCCACCTGAATATGTAATTCGGGCATTAAGGCATTCACCAACGATGATTTACCTACGCCTGATTGACCAACAAAGATAGTGGTATTATCTTTCAATAGACCTTGTAATTCACCTAAACCTTTACCTTCAGTCGATGATACTTGCCATACTTCGTAGCCGATATCGCGGTAAGTTTGGAGCTGCTGGTTAATGGTGAATAATTCATTGGGGCTTAATAAATCGATCTTGTTTAATAAGATCACTGGGCGAATTTTTACATCTTCGGCAGCAACAATATAACGGTCGATAATATTGGTTGAGAATTCTGGCACCACGGAAGATACAATTACGATCTGATCGATATTCGCCGCAATCGGTTTAATACCATCGTAGAAATCGGGACGGGTCAATACGGTTCTGCGTTCGTGTACCGCTTCGATAATACCAGAAATGCCTTGTAGCTGTTCATTACCTAGGCGCCAAACGACACGATCACCAGTGACTAAGCTCACAATAGAACGACGTAGATTACAGCGATGAATGACACCATTCTCATCTTCTACATCAGCATGTTGACCAAAACGGCTAATGATCACACCTTCTTGCTTTTTGCCGAGAAGCGCATCATCCCATTCTCGTGTATCTGGCTTGGTTAGACGTTTAGTTTGGTTGCTACGTACGCGACGTATTTGACCTTGGGTTAGATGTTTCTTTTTAGCCACGGGTAAATTCATTCCTGAGTTGTAACAACGCGTATTATAGTACAGCTGTTGCTGAACATCGCATTTCGAGGTCGATTGGGTATAATAACCTTAAACATACGATTAAACGACAACTATTAGGATCCCCTCTATGCCACTTGCCAACAATGCAACGCAATTTAATGAAAATAATTTAGTTTGGATTGATTTAGAAATGACCGGTCTTGATCCAGAAAAATGTCTGATCATTGAAATTGCCACTATCGTTACGGATAGTGAATTGAACATTCTTGCAGAAGGACCTGTACTCGCTATTCATCAAGATAAAGCGGAACTTGATAAGATGGATGAGTGGTGCACAACGCATCACACTAATTCTGGTCTAGTTAAACGGGTATTAGCGAGTGAAGTTACTGAAAAAGAGGCTGTTGAGCAGACATTAGCATTCTTACACAAGTGGGTTCCGGCTGGTAAATCACCATTATGTGGTAACAGTATTGGCCAAGACCGCCGTTTTTTAGTGAAATATATGACGGAATTAAATGATTATTTTCACTACCGTAATGTCGATGTGAGCACGATTAAAGAATTAGGTCGCCGTTGGTGCCCTGAGGTTATATCGAGTTTTCACAAACAAGGTTTGCATTTAGCATTGGATGATATTCGTGAATCAATTGGTGAATTACAGCATTATCGCCAACATATGTTTAAAATTTAAGCATCGAAACGGTTGGTTAGATAATTTTACGACCTTATAGTAGAAACATTCAGCAATATCTGGTTTTTTTATAATAAAGCCTCGGTCTAGGCTTGCAAAAACCAGTCGGTTCTATATAATTCGGCACCTAAGATGAGATGCGGTACTAGCTCAGTTGGTAGAGCGCAACCTTGCCAAGGTTGAGGTCAAGAGTTCGAGCCTCTTGTACCGCTCCAA
>NZ_JABSQR010000015.1:80925-129539 GCF_013215705.1 Moritella sp.
GCGGTACTAGCTCAGTTGGTAGAGCGCAACCTTGCCAAGGTTGAGGTCAAGAGTTCGAGCCTCTTGTACCGCTCCAAATTTAATGTTTTTGAAAATAAAAAGCTTCCTTTATAATCCTCTGTTACTATTTCTCTTTATTTACTACTCCTATTATTTTAGAATCTACAAATCTACCACCGCTAATTTTACGCTCATGTCATTTAGACCAATTATACTTATTTAATCAATGTTATAGTTGTTAGTTGTTAGTTGCTTACTGCTTGCTACCTACATTAAGCTAAGTATTTGTTTTGGAAACTAATATAACTTCAAGGATTGATATGAAAGCCGAAAATAAACTCAGTAAAATCGTTAAGAAAGTAACGCTACTTCCAAAATCCTGGCATGCCTCTGCATTGTCGTTGGTATTTGGCAAAGTCATTAAATTTGCTGGTACGTCAAAAATACGTGTCGAAAAATTAGATTTTTCTGGTTCTAAACTTAGTTTAAAAAACCGTAAGCGTGTGCAAAATCATATTGGTGGTATCCATGCCGCTGCAATGGCGTTACTTGGCGAGTCTGCGACGGGTTTTTTAATTGGTATGCATGTACCCGACAACCGTATTCCATTATTAAAAAATATGAATATTGATTATGTTCGCCGTGCTGCGGGGAATTTAACTGCGGTTGCCACATTAAGTGACGAGCAGATCAAGCATATTCGTGATACTGAAAAAGGGGATATATCGGTACCTGTCGTGATCACGGACAGTGAAGGCAATGAGCCCATTAATGCTGAATTTATCTGGGCCTGGGTACCTAAAAAACGTTAAGCTTTTATTATTTTATACCGAAACGACGTTGACGTGCTTAGTTCAATATGAACACCGAGACGTTAACTATATAATTATAGGTACTAATTTAGACTTGGAATTCTATTCGTTATTGGTTACTCACCATATTGCTGAAAGAACTTGATTTTTAACCTTAACAAGAACATTGTGTAGCTCGTTAAAATAATCTTCAGTTAATCTAATCAAATTTACTTCCATCAGAGGTGTAGCATGTCGGTGTACAGTACCTTATGTTTTCTCGCTGCAATTGCCATTTTTATTGCATTTATTAATAGCAAAATTGGCAAAATGCAAACTACAGTTGCGATAACAGCGGGATCAATAATACTGTCTTTAGGTATTGTGATTGCAGGTCAAAGTGGCTGGTTTCATTTAGAGGCAATTGCTACAGAGCAATTAAATAATATCAATTTCGAAAGCTTTTTATTAAAAGGCATCCTGGGTTTCCTCTTGTTTGCCGGTGGCTTAGGCATTAAATTGGCACACATGAAAGACCAAAAGTGGGAAATCACGGTCTTGGCGCTGGTTGCCACCTTATTCTCAACTGCCTTTATTGGGTGGGTGTTATGGGGTTTTTGTCAGCTAGTCGGTATTCCATTAGACTTCATTTACTGTCTACTCTTTGGTTCGCTTATTTCACCCACGGATCCGATTGCTGTACTGGCGATTGTTAAGAACCTGGACGCCCCACAGCGTATCTCTACGCAAATCGAAGGTGAGTCATTATTTAATGATGGTTTTGGTTTAGTGATCTTCATGACTCTATTTTCGGTGGCATTTGGCAGTGACGCGCCAACCGTGAGCGGTGTAGCCCAACTATTCGTGCAGGAAGCGATTGGTGGCATCATCTATGGGCTTGTACTTGGTTTAGTATTCCATTATTTAATCAGTTCGACCAATGACCACTCAATGGAATTATTACTGACTATTGCCATCCCAACCGCGGGTTATGTATTTGCTGACGTGATCCATGTATCAGGCCCGTTAGCCATGGTGGTCGCCGGTATTATGATTGGTAACTGGACGCGTCAAAAAGGCTTCTCGCCAGAAAGTGAGTACCACTTGGATCACTTTTGGGAATTAGTCGATGAATTCTTAAATGGTATTCTATTCTTGCTGATCGGTATGGCTATGTTGTTGTTTAGCTTCCACAAAGAAGATTGGATCTTGATGGTATTTGCTATTCCATTGGTACTGGTTGCACGTTATTTAAGTGTGAAATTCTCTTATCTCTTCTTTAACCGTTTCCGCAGTTACAACCCATGGTCTGTGAAGATCCTGACTTGGGGGGGATTACGTGGCGGTTTAGCGCTGGCGATGGCGTTAGCAATTCCGGCAGGGGTATTTATTATTCCAGAAAAGAACATTGATGTTCGAGAAATTATTTTGGTGATGACTTACTCAGTGGTGGTGTTCTCAATTTTGGTACAAGGCTCAAGTATTACTGGCTTGATCCATAAAGCAAAAAAATGGGAAGCTGAGCAGCTGGAAAAAAACACGACTGCTGACGTTGTTACAACCAAAACGGATACTGATAAATAATCGTTAATGCATAGCTATGTTAACGCGCGCAGAGACTTGTCCTTTGTGCGCTTTTTGTTATTTACCTCGTCTCTGATATAGCATCTTGAAGTAACGTGGGTATAACAGCTGTGTTAGGCATCACGTGGCAGTGCTTTTTCAATCATGCGGATTAACTTATCTTTGGTTTTATCGATTTGTAATACTGGAATGATGTTGTCTGCTTTTGCCTGTTGCTGTTGTAGCGCCCAGGTAATATGCTCTTGTACCATTTCTGTTGTTTCAACAAATTTAGTTTCTAACGCTTCGACAATTTCTGCTGAATAAGCTGCATTACCCAGTGCCACGGAAATATTCCGCAACCAACGTTCATGACCAATACGACGGATCGGCGAGCCTTCTGTCTGTTTTAAGAAATAAGTTTCTTCCCATGCGTACAGTGCTAATAGATCGGGCGAATGCAAATTTGAGCGCGGGTGAAAGTCTTGTTCATCGGTAAGCGCTGCAAAACGGTTCCACGGACAGATCAACTGGCAATCATCACAACCGTAGATGCGATTACCGATTAAAGGTCGAAACTCTTCTGGAATAGCGCCAAATAGCTCAATAGTCAGATAAGAAATACAGCGATTAGCATCAACACTGTAGGGTTCAACAATGGCTTGTGTTGGACAAATCTGTAAACACGCTGTACATTTTCCACATTGATTTTCAATTGGTTTATCAACAGGTAGTGGTAGGTTTATTAATATTTCACCAAGAAAAAACCAGGAACCCGCTTCTTTGTTTAAAATGAGTGAGTGTTTACCTGTCCAGCCTAATCCGGCTTTTTCGGCTAACGGGCGCTCGAGTAAAGGGCCGGTATCAACAAACGGCCGGGCATCGAGCGTTTCACAATGCTCACTGATTTTTTCGCCTAAGTGTTTAAGGCGTTTGCGGATGATTTTATGGTAATCACGCCCTAGGGCATAACGGCTGATATAACCTTTGTCTTTCTGTTTTAAGGTGGTCGCCATTAATGCATCGGGTGGTAGATAATCCATGCGTACTGAAATAACGCGGATCGTGCCTGGATAAAGTTCTTCCGGGTGAGTTCGCATGGTGCCGTAACGCGACATATAATCCATATCGGCATGGTAACCATTATCTAACCAGGTTTGGAAATGTGGTTCGTAGGTCGATAAGTCTGTATCGGTAATACCGACTTGTTGGAAACCAAGTTCCGCCCCCCAGACTTTAATTTTCTGTGTAAGTTGTTGATAGTCTATCGGAGGCATGGTTTATTATCTGTCTATGAGTAAATTGAGGTAAAGTTTATCATATTGTGGTTTTCTTTGGGCTCGACAATTTGTAGAATCGACATACCTGTTCAATTTTATAAGTGAATGGTTAACAGAACTCAATATAGCGTTTTATTTTAATGTTTAAGGTAGTTAAATTAGATGACAAATACAGTAAAAGTTTTCTTAGCAGACGAATCAGAAACCGTTGCTTTTGGTGCAAGCCTTTCGCGTTTATGCGATAGTGCTACTACTATTTTTTTACACGGTGATTTGGGCGCGGGTAAAACGACACTCACCCGTGGTTTTGTACAAGCACTGGGTCATCAAGGGAATGTGAAAAGCCCAACTTATACATTAGTTGAACCGTATGAATTAGCCGATTGGAATGTCTATCATTTTGACCTTTACCGTCTGGCTGATCCAGAAGAATTAGAATTTATGGGGATTCGTGACTATTTTACCGATAATTGCCTGTGTTTAGTTGAATGGCCACAGCGTGGTGAAGGATTTTTACCTGTTGAAGATTTACAAGTTACCCTTACTTATGTCGGAGAACAACGTGAAGTTGTGGTGAAAGGCATTAGTGAATTAGGGGAAATAATGGTCAATAAATTAGCTAAGATAAATGTAGGATAACAATGTTTAAACGGATTTTACTATTAAGCATAATGTACTTGTGCTTTATGCCATTAAGTTATGCTGCCAATACGGTGAATGCGATACGCATTGTTGAGCATGCGGATAAAACAAGGATTGTTTTTGATCTGGCGAAAAAACCGTTATTCAACCTTTACGACCGTCACAAAAAGACCCAGATTGTGGTGGATTTTGCAGGTACACGTAATAAGGCTTATGTGAGTAAGCTCGCAAGGTTAAGCAGTAACATTACCCGTGTTGAACAAGTTAAATCCACTAAATCGAGCGATTTACGGATTATTTTTCATCTTGCTCAACCAATTAACTATCGATTTTTTGAATTAGCGGGTAGTAAAACTACAAAAAACAGGTTAGTGATTGATTTACCTGTCAAACCGATAAAATCGTTAAAAACAGTTATAAAGAAAAAGAACCCTGTAGCCGTTAAAAAAACCACGAAAAAGGCGCAGATTAAGCATCCTCAAAGGGATGTTGTGATCGCCATTGATGCCGGGCATGGTGGTAAAGATCCGGGTTCCATCGGTTTCAAAAAGTTTGTTGAAAAAGACATTAACTTAGCGATTGCTAAAAAAACGGTCGCTATTTTAAATCAGAAAAAAGGCATTAAAGCGGTGTTGATCCGTACCGATGACCGTTATATCTCACTGAATGAACGCTCTGCGATTGCGCGTAAGTATAAAGCTGAATTGTTAGTGTCTGTGCATGCCGACGGTTTTACCTCATCACAACCATCGGGTGCGTCAACGCTGATCTTGTCACAAGGTCGGGCGAACTATGAATTCAACAAAAATCTGCGTAACGACAATGTCAATGGACTGTTAGGTGGTGTGGGTGATGCAATTAAAAACAGTGATGGTACGGATGATTTGCAATATATGTTCCTCGATCTTGGTCGGCAATATTCACAAGGTGCGGGTTATAACATCGCGTCATTGATCCATAATGAATTAGCCAAAGTAACACATATGCATAAATCTAAGCCGTACGAGCAAAGCTTGGCGGTATTAAAGTCACTGGATATCCCTTCTTTGCTGGTTGAAGCAGGTTTTGTTACCAATTACCGAGAAGGTAAAAAGTTAACTTCGCGCAGTCACCAGCGTAAGATTGCTAACGCCATTGCCCAAGGGAGTTACTTGTATTTCCGTAACTCACCGCCAAAAGATACGTATTTGGCGTATATGCGCAATAGTATTCACGTAGTTAAAAAAGGTGACTCATTGTCGGTCATTGCTAACAGTTATGGTACATCGGTTACACGTATCAAACAGTTAAATAATTTAACTAAGAATACCGTGTATATTGGCCAAAAATTGAAAATACCAACGAGTTAGGTGTGTCATGACAATTAAAATATTACCACCTCGATTAGCGAACCAAATTGCGGCTGGTGAGGTGGTAGAACGCCCTTCATCGGTAGTTAAAGAACTGATTGAAAACAGTATCGATGCGGGCGCTACGCGTATTGATATTGATATTGAGAAGGGTGGCGCCAAGCTGATCCGTATTCGTGATAACGGTAGCGGTGTGGAGAAAGACCAACTGGGTCTGGCATTAAGCCGCCATGCCACCAGTAAGCTTGCTACCTTGGATGATCTGGAAGCGATTGATAGCTTAGGTTTTCGTGGTGAAGCATTAGCGAGTATCAGTTCGGTGTCTCGGCTTACATTTACCTCTCGCACTAAAGCACAAACCGAAGCATGGCAAGCCTATGCCGAAGGGCGAGATATGCAGGTGAAGATAAAACCTGCCGCACATCCGATTGGTACCACAGTTGAAGTTGTTGATTTATTTTTTAATACGCCCGCACGACGTAAGTTTTTGCGTACCGATAAAACCGAATTTAATCATATTGATGAATTGGTGAAACGTATTGCGTTAAGTCGCTTTGATTTACAGGTCACTTTAAAGCATAACGGTAAAGTGATCCGCAGTTATCGACCCGCGGGCACTGTCGAGCAACAAGAGCGCCGTGTCGCCAGTATTACTAGCACCAATTTTATGGCAAATTGCATGGCGTTGGACTGCGAACACAGTGATATAAAACTGTGGGGCTGGATCGGTTTACCACATGATAACGCGCCAATGGATGTGCAATACAGCTACGTTAATGGCCGTATGATGCGAGATAAGCTGATCAATCATGCATTACGTCAAGCTTATGAAGAAGCGACTGGTATCGCTGCGCCGCCTGCGTACGTATTGTTTATTGAAGTGTCGGTTCGTGAAGTTGATGTGAATGTGCATCCGGCTAAACATGAAGTGCGTTTTCATCAAGCGCGTCTGGTGCATGACTTTATTTTTCAAGGTGTATTTAAAGCGATTACTGAAGGTATTAGCCCATCAATGCCTGCGGCAGAGTTGCCTGTTCAGGAAGCGATTAGTTATCCTGGCCAAGCGCCTATCACCAGTCATGCCAATGCCAGCGTCAACGAGCAGACTGCTGAGCATGGTATGGCGCCTGCGGGGATTGCTGATAGCACGGACTACAATGTAAGTACAAGCATAAGTACAGCTGCATATGGCGATGTTATGCCGATGCAAAATAAGCATGGTTATGGCGTTACAGATAAGCGCCAGGGGAGTACAAGTGCAACGTCGTCGAGTTATGCTCAGCAGCGTCAATATATGCCTGATAAGCCCTCAGCAGGTGCTATCAAGCAATACCATCACTTGTTACAGCCCAGCAAGGCTGAAATAACTGAATTTCAGCAAGTCGCGCGGAACACTACGACCACCAGTGTTAATCAAGGGCGTCAAGTTGGGTCGAATAGTCAGTCGAACGAGCAACATACTGCGCGCGTTAAATTACTCAGTTTAGTCAGAGATAATTATTTATTAGTGCAAGATGATGATGCACTGTTGCTCGCTGATGTACTGGCAATGTGGCAGGTGAATTGTAAAATGCAATTACTGGCAACATGGGAACAAGGGGTTATATCCCAGCCGCTGTTATTGCCAATATCAATTAAACTAGACAAAAATTTTGTCGAAACAGCAAAAAATCAGAAAAATTTGCTTAATCGATTGGGTTTAGAGTTGAATTATAGTAATGCCGCCACCATTATCGTTAGAAAGGTGCCAGCACAATTACGCCAAGCGAATTTATCTGCTGTGTTACCAGAGTTATTGCAACAGATAGTTCATCTATCCGAACAGGCGACTGCCTCAGATGTTGCCCCCTTGTGTCATTGGCTTGCAATACAAGGTAGTCATGGATTGACCAAATTTACTTGGGAACAAGCGACTCAAATATATAGCCAATTTATCGAACAAGATAGCTGTGTACAACAGCAATATCGTTCTAAACTATTTGAGAAACTGGACTATATGTCTGTAATAGAGAGATTTAACTGTGACTCAACAGCAAACTAAACCATTACCAAAAGCTATCTTTTTAATGGGGCCAACGGCGTCAGGTAAAACTGATCTTGCTATTGAGTTAACAAAACAGCTGCCGTGTGAAATTATCAGTGTTGATTCGGCATTGATTTATAAAGACATGAATATTGGCAGTGCGAAACCAACGGCGGCAGAGTTAGCACAAGCGCCACACCGTTTGATTGATATTATTGATCCTGCCATGAGCTATTCAGCGGCTGATTTTCGTGAAGATGCATTAAAACATATGCAAGCGATCACAGAAGCAGGAAAAATACCGCTACTTGTTGGCGGCACTATGCTTTATTTTAAAGTATTACTGGAAGGTCTATCGCCGGTACCGACATCCGTGCCTGAAATTAGACAGGCCATTGAAGCGGAAGCAAAACTGCGTGGTTGGGAATCATTACATCAAGAATTGTCTTTGTATGATCCTGAGTCCGCAGCGCGTTTACATAAGAATGATGCTCAGCGTGTTTGCCGAGCGATTGAAGTTTATCGGCTAACGGGTAAATCATTAACTGAATTAACCCAACAAAAAGGTGAAGCATTGCCTTATGACGTAGCACAATTTGCCATTGCGCCAACCGATAAAGCTGTATTACATGAGCGTATCGAACGTCGTTTTAAGTTGATGATAGAGGCAGGATTTGAAGCTGAAGTGCAAGCCTTATATCAACGTGATGACCTGCACCTTGATTTACCATCGATGCGTTGTGTCGGTTATCGCCAGATGTGGGAATACCTTGATGGTAAAATGGATCATGATGAGATGGTATTTCGTGGTGTGGTAGCAACAAGACAATTAGCAAAGCGTCAAATGACGTGGTTAAAAAGTTGGAACGATCTAACGTGGTTAGACTCCAAAGCAGATAACAATTTAGAAAAAGTTTTATTATCAGTTGGCTAGTGCCTATTTTTAAGTAGTATACTGATAATTATCGGTTATATTTTCATTATAATAAAAATCTAATTTTAAAAGGAAACTATTGATGGCTAAGGGACAATCACTGCAGGACCCGTTTTTGAATGCATTACGTCGCGAACGGATTCCAGTTGCAATTTATTTAGTTAACGGCATTAAGTTACAAGGCCAAATTGAGTCATTTGACCAATTCGTTATCTTACTAAAAAATACCGTCAGCCAAATGGTATATAAACATGCCATTTCAACTGTGGTACCGGCGCGTCCGTTACAACATGGCCTTCAACCTGACGGTGAAAGCGATAAATAAATTTTTGAAATTTAACATAAAAAATCTTGTGAGTCATATACTCATAGGGAGTCGTGAAGTTGTTTGATCGTCATGAAGCAGGTGAACGTGCCATATTAGTGCATGTTAATTTTAGTGATGAAGGCAACCGAGAAGATCTGCATGAATTAGAAATGCTGGTTTCCTCTGCCGGTGTCAATGCGTTATCTGTGGTAACAGGTTCGCGTTCAAGACCCCATCCTAAATATTTTGTTGGTACAGGTAAAGCAGAAGAAATTGCTGAAGCAGTAAAGCTTTATCAAGCAGATATTGTTATCTTTAACCATGCCTTAGCGCCACGCCAAGAACGTAACTTAGAAGCGTTACTGGAATGTCGTGTTGTTGACCGGACAGGCCTGATTTTAGATATATTTTCGCAACGTGCTCGTACCCATGAAGGTAAGTTACAAGTTGAATTAGCGCAACTTCGCCATATGTCGACTCGATTAATTCGTGGTTGGACGCATTTAGAACGCCAGAAAGGCGGTATCGGCATGCGTGGTCCAGGTGAAACTCAACTGGAAACTGATCGTCGTTTATTGCGCGTGCGTATGGACAGTATTTTACGTCGTTTAGACAAAGTTGTTACCAAACGTGACCAAGGTCGTCGTTCACGTAAACGTCGTGAAATACCGACGATTTCGTTAGTCGGTTATACCAATGCGGGTAAGTCGACGCTGTTTAATCGTCTCACTGATGCTAAAGTGTATGCCGCGGATCAATTGTTTGCGACGTTAGATCCAACATTACGGCGTATTACGGTTGCCGATGTTGGTGAAGTGGTGTTAGCGGATACTGTTGGCTTTATTCGTCACTTACCGCATGATTTAGTCGCTGCTTTTAAAGCCACATTGACGGAAACGCGAGAAGCGGATCTACTTTTACATGTAATTGATTGTGCAGATGAAAACATGCGCGGTAATATCATCGAAGTAAATTCGGTATTAACCGAAATTGATGCGGGTGAAGTACCTGTTTTAATGGTATATAACAAAGTTGATAAGCTTGATGATGGTCGTTGTCGTATTGATTATGATGACGAAGGTAAGCCTGTTAATGTATGGCTATCGGCAATGTCAGGCGAAGGTACAGCGTTTTTATATCAAGCATTAACGGAGTTACTGGCCAGTACCATGCAAGTGGTCAAGTTACAGCTACCGGTAATGCAGGGTCATGTTGTCAGTCATCTGTATAATCTCGATTGTATTGAGCATGAAGCATTTGCTGAAAATGGTGACTGGCTACTCGACATTAGAATGACTATGATTGACTGGCAGCGTTTGAAAAAACACAAATGTAATAACATTGAAGATTTTATCCTTCAGCATTAGGCTGATATAATTAATATTTTCCCGAAACTATCTGGTAATGGAGATGCAAATGGCTTGGAATGAGCCCGGAAATGGCGGTAATAAAGATCGCGACCCTTGGGGACAAAAAGGTAAAGAGCAGGGACCCCCTGATCTTGACGAAATATTTAAGAAGCTAACCAGCAAGTTTGGTGGCGGTAAAGGCGGTAAGTTTACAGGTGGTGCTAACTTTAATAAAGTTGGTGTATCTCTGGTGCTTGGTGTACTTGCCGTGATCTGGGTGGTCAGTGGTTTCTATACTATCAAAGAAGCTGAACGTGGCGTGGTATTACGTTTTGGTCAGTATTCACAAACAGTTGAACCGGGTTTATCTTGGTTACCGACGTTTGTTGATCGTGTGATCCCTGTTGACGTTAGGAGCATTCGCTCTATGCCAGCTTCAGGTTCGATGTTAACTAGAGATGAAAACGTAGTTGACGTGAAAATGGATATTCAATATCGCGTTATTAATCCGCGTGAATATCTATTTAGCGTAACGAATCCGGATGATAGCTTACATCAAGCGATTGACAGTGCATTACGTTTCGTTATCGGTCATACGACAATGGATGATGTGATCACAACAGGTCGTGAAGTTGTACGTCAAAGTACCCGTGACAACATTGAAGCTATCATTAATGAATATCACATGGGTATTGAACTTGTTGATGTCAACTTCTTGTCTGCACGCCCACCGGAAGCAGTTAAAGATGCATTCGATGATGCGATTGCGGCACAAGAAGATGAACAGCGTTATATCCGTGAAGCCGAAGCTTATGCGCGTGCAATTGAACCGACAGCACGTGGTCAAGTGAAACGTATTGAACAAGAAGCACAAGCTTACCAACAGCAAATTGTGTTAAAAGCACAAGGTGAAGTAGCACGTTTTAATAGCTTACTGCCACAATACCAACTTGCACCGGAAGTTACGCGTCAACGTTTATACTTAGAAACAATGGAAACGGTTTATTCAAATACAACGAAAATTGTGGTTGATACTAAAGGTACTGGCAACATGCTATATCTACCATTAGATAAGATCATGAGCGCTAATGCGGATAGTAAACCGACTCGTTCGGCAAACACAGTTCAAGCACCGCAACAACCAGCGAAATCAAATAATCGTTATCAGTATCCAGATACGAATAGTAGTAATGTTCGTCCTGATCGTTTTAACACAGGGAGAAACTAAACTATGAATCAATTAAAAGCAGTTATTTTAGTACTTGTGCTATTACTTGGTTTTTCGTCTTTCTTTGTGATAAACGAAGGTGAACGTGCGCTAGTAGTGCGTTTTGGTAAAGTACTTAAATCAGGTGAGGAAGCGAAGATTTATCTTCCGGGTCTGAATTTTAAAGTACCTTTTATCGATTCAATTCGCGTATTAAGCTCGCGCTTACAAACGCTTGATGGTAATGCTGATCGTTTTGTTACTTCTGAAAAGAAAGATTTAATTATCGATTCTTACGTGAAATGGCGTATTGCAGACTTTGAGAAATTTTACCTCGCAACCAATGGCGGTAACTTCCTACAAGCAGAGTCTTTATTACAACGTAAAATTACCAATGGACTACGTAATGAAATTGGTAATCGTACAATTAAAGATATCGTTTCTGGCCAACGTGGCGAAGTAATGGAAACGGCATTGAAACGTATGGCACGTTCATCTGAGCTGGGTATCCTGGTTGAAGATGTACGAATCAAACAGATCAATCTACCGAAGGAAGTAAGTAACTCTATCTTCCAACGTATGAGTGCAGAGCGTCATGCTGTAGCGAAAGAACATCGTTCGCAAGGTTATGAACAAGCTGAGATTTTAAAAGCAGAAGTGGATGCGAAAGTAACCGTAATGCTTGCTGATGCCAACCGTCAAGCACGTCAAAAACGTGGTGAAGGTGATGCAGACGCAGCGAAGATTTATGCTGATACGTACAATAAAGATGTCGAGTTTTATGGCTTCTTACGTAGTCTAGAAGCTTATACTAAGAGTTTTAGTAATAAGTCTGATGTATTAGTAATCTCTCCAGATAGTGATTTCTTCAATTACATGAAGGGTGCTGCTGTAAAATAACCATTGCTGGTCAATGAATAACAAAAGGCCGTTGCTATCTTAGATCGCAACGGCCTTTTTTATGGCGTTAACTTGTTGTTATAACTTACGTAATTTATTATTTATTATTTATTATTTATTATGACTTATATGTTATTAATAATGCGCTGCAATTTCTTCGAGTACTTGTAAGGACCAAGTGGCAATCCGTTCATCTGTCTGATCGTACTGGCTGTCTTCATCGAGGGCGAGACCGAAAAACTGGCTTTCATCTGCCGTTAACGCTTTTGAAGCCACAAATTCATAACCTTGGTTTGGCCATTGGCCGATAAAGTGAATGCCTTTACCTTGCAACTCGTCAAATAGCATGCCCATCGCATCCAGATACCATTCGCTGTAGTTAACTTGATCACCAAGACCAAATAGCGCGACGGTTTTCCCTGCCAGGTTGATATCTGCAATATCAGACCACAGATCGCCCCAGTCTTCCTGAAGTTCGCCATAATCCCAAGTCGAAATACCGAATAGAACGACATCATAGGTTTCTATATCAGTAAACCCCGAGTCTTTTATGTCATGTAAGTCGACAAGTTCTGCGCCAATTTCAGCTTGGATCTTTTCCGCAGCTATGGTGGTATAAAAAGTAGTGGAGCCGTAATATAAACCGATTTTCATTATCTACATCCAAAGACAGTGTTGCTAATCATACTATGTGTTAATAAATACGATGTGTTGATTATGCTCTGAGCGATCAGTTGCTCATCGTTAACCATAGTAGCATGAGATAATTGTACTATAATTCATGTTTATTTATACAGTGTTGTTATACTGGTTGCATAATAATGAAAATAAAAGCATAGGGCACAGGCTTGGAAAAAATTGAAATAATAGAGCAGTTTTTAGATATTATGTGGCACGAGCGCGGGTTGTCAGACAATACCCTGAGCTCTTATCGTAATGATTTAAACCAATATCATCACTGGTTAGTGCAACACAAGCAGCAACTATTAACCGTTGATCGTCTTGAAATCCAGGCGTTTATGGCAAGCCGTTTTGATTTAGGCTACAAAGCCAGTAGTACCGCGCGCCAACTGAGTGCGATCCGTCGCTTTTATCAATATCTCTATCGTGAGCAGATGCGTGATGATGATCCGACCGCCTTACTCATTAGCCCGAAGCTACCGCAGCGTTTGCCGGACGATTTATCTGAAGCAGAAGTGAATGCATTATTAGCTGCACCAGAATTAGACGATCCGATCCAATTACGTGATAAGGCCATGATGGAGGTGTTATATGCCACAGGATTACGGGTATCAGAATTAGTTGGCTTAAGCATGGAATCAGTGAGCTTACGCCAAGGGTTAGTGCGCGTAACAGGTAAGGGCGGTAAGGAACGCTTAGTGCCTATGGGTGAAGAAGCTGTGTATTGGACTGAGCGCTTTATTGCCGAAGGTCGCGCGACGTTATTAAAAGGGTTAACGTCTGATGTGGTGTTTCCTTCCAGACGTGGCAACTTTATGACTCGACAAACGTTTTGGCATCGCCTTAAGCATTACTCACAAGTCGCAGGTATTACGACGCACTTATCTCCGCATACTTTGCGCCATGCGTTTGCCACCCATTTATTGAACTATGGCGCTGATCTACGTGTCGTACAAATGTTACTTGGCCACAGCGATTTATCCACGACACAAATTTATACCCATGTGGCAACAGCACGATTAGAGCAGCTGCATAGTGAACACCATCCTCGAGCGTAATGAGGGAATGTTGATGACACGCATTAGCAAGGATTAGGGCTAGTGATAAATAATGAATTCTGTTAATTTATCGGGCATAGATATCCATTAAGGATAAGAGCGGAGAACATATGTTAAAGAAATTAATGATTACAGCAATCGCTGCCGGTTTGGTGGCTAGTTTTGTATTTGGGGTCAATAGTGCACCGCAACAAGCAACACCGGCTGTGCCGACAATACTACACGCAACGTCAGTGACAGACGTTATCGTATCAGCGGAACAGCTAGATATCTCACGCTTATTAGCTGAAAAACTTAATTTTAAAGTAGTGAGTGTAAGCGACAGTGTTATCCCAGGTTTGTTTGAAGTTGCGACCGACCAAGGTATTTTTTATGTCAACGCGGATGTTTCTAATCTTATCCAAGGTTCACTTTATCAAGTTGATGATAATGGGGTCACGGATCTCACCGAACAAGCAATGGGCAAAGTACGCCAGCAAGCAATACAAGCATTCGCAAGTGATACCATTAATTACCCTGCCGAAAATGAAAAGTACAGCATTACGGTATTTACCGATATTAACTGCGGTTACTGTCGTAAGTTACATAACGAAGTCGCGCAACTGAATAAGCTTGGTATTAGCGTAAAATATTTAGCCTTTCCACGCGGTGGTCTTAACTCTACGACTTACCAAGATATGGTGTCAATTTGGTGCGCTGAAGACGGCGTGCAAGCGATGAATAATGCCAAACGTGGTGGCAAGGTCGTTCCTGAAAGTTGTACCAATACCGTTGCACAACAATATGAACTTGGTCGTCGTTTAGGCGTGACCGGTACGCCTGCTATTGTGTTTGAAAATGGAAAAATGCAACCGGGTTATGTGCCTGCTGCGCAGCTTCTTAGTATTCTAACCAGTGTGGATAAATCTTGAAAAAACAAATTAAACGTCGCGATAACGTCGATTGTGACGGTATATCAGCAGCGGTACCTGCATTATTACGTCAAATCTATGCTAGTCGTGGTGTTAAGTCGGATCAAGAATTAGAGAAAGGGGTTAAAAATTTATTACGTCCTAACCAGCTAAAAGGCATGACTGCCGCGTGTGAGTTATTAGTCAGCGCGTTAATGCAAAATCAGCGTATTATCATTATTGGTGATTTTGATGCGGATGGCGCAACGAGTACGGCATTGTCGATGCTTGCTTTTAAAATGCTCGGCTATCGTAATATTGATTTTTTAGTCCCTAATCGCTTTGAGTTTGGCTATGGTTTAAGTCCTGAGATTGTTGATCTTGCTGCCGAAAATGGCGCGCAACTGATCATGACTGTGGATAACGGTATTTCCAGTATTGCCGGTGTTGCTGCCGCGAAAGCGTTAGGCATTAAAGTGCTTGTGACCGATCACCATCTGCCGGGCAACGAAATTCCGGATGCAGATGCCATTGTTAATCCCAATCAACACGGTTGTACATTTCCAAGCAAAAATCTTGCTGGCGTAGGAGTGGCCTTCTATGTCATGTTGGCATTGCGCGGCGCATTGCGTGAACAAGGTTGGTTTGCCAAACAAGGTTTAACCGAGCCAAATTTAGCTTGCCTACTGGATATTGTGGCTCTGGGGACGGTTGCTGATGTGGTGCCGTTAGATGCTAATAACCGTATTTTAGTGTATCAAGGTCTACAGCGTATCCGCGCCGATAAATGTCGCCCCGGCATTAAAGCCTTGATCGAAATTGCCAATCGTAATCAAGCTCAGCTTTGCGCAAGTGATTTAGGTTTTGCATTAGGACCAAGATTGAACGCAGCAGGACGTCTAGATGACATGTCAGTTGGCGTTGCCACGCTGTTGTGTGAAGATCTCAATAACGCACGTCGTTTTGCTGGTGAGCTGGATAGCCTGAATGAAGAACGTAAAGAAATTGAAAGTTCGATGCAGCAAGAAGCCTTGGCTATTCTAAAAAGTGTCGATTTTGATGCTGGACAAGTACCTTACGGTATTTGTTTATTTCAAGATGACTGGCACCAAGGTGTAGTCGGCTTAGTTGCATCTCGGATTAAAGAGCGTTTCCACCGCCCTGTTATCGCTTTTGCTGATGCTGGTGAAGGAGAAATAAAAGGCTCAGCCCGTTCAATACCTGGCTTGCACTTACGTGATGTCTTGGAGTTACTCGATATCCGTAATCCGGGCATGATCTTGAAATTTGGTGGCCATGCGATGGCGGCAGGTTTGTCTTTACGGCTTGATTGTTATGATGAGTTTACCAAACAGTTTAACGACTTAGTGCAGGAATTATTAACAGAAGAGCAGTTAACTGGCGTGGTATTAAGTGATGGCGAACTGCCGAGTGAGCAACTGTCATTGCCGACAGCGGAACTAATCAAAGAAGCTGCGCCCTGGGGACAGATGTTCCCTGAGCCGATCTTTGATGGCATCTTTAAATTACGTGAACAACGTCTTGTGGGTAAAAAACATTTAAAAATGATGTTAGAGCCAGAGCAGGGTGGACCATTGGTGGATGCGATCGCTTTTAATGTTGATTTAGAAGTATGGCCTGATGCCTCCGTGCAGAAGATTGAGTTAGCCTACAAACTTGATGTTAATGAGTTTCGTGGTAAACGTAGTTTGCAGTTTATGGTTGAGCATTTACAGCCATTACGTTAAACGATAGCCTTTAGCGATTGAAGTGTTAGTTTTAATCGTCTTTAGCTATTCATGGTTTGCCGTTATAGTTATTACCTCTTCTACAGCAATCCTGCTTTAAGATAAGGATATAGACCATGACTATGCAACGCGTAATGAATGAAATGAAAATTAATGCTCCGAGTATTCCATGTGGTACGTCACTGGTCGCCGTGGTTGATTTGTTTGCTAAACACCAGATAAATGCGGTGCCAGTGGTGAATTCGACAAATGAAGTGATTGGCTTCGTCTCTGAATCTGATTGCCTACAAGCACTTATTAGTGGCAGTTACCATTGTGATAAACCTGCGATTGTGAACGATGTAATGAGTAAAAATGTTGTTAGCGTATCACCACAAGACAGTATTATTGATATTGCCATTCGCATGACGAAAGACAACTTGAGTGTCTACCCTGTGCTTGAAGGTGGTCAATTGGTTGGTATCATTCGTCGTGGTGATATACTGCAAGTATTGGCAGAAAATAATAATCAATGTAGTCAAGTCAGCTAACCTCGTTGGTTGCATTTTTTTCAAGCCATGCTCCAGTAGCGTGGCTTTTTGCTATTTTACTGCCGTCATATTCCCCCTCGTTTTTATTTATGGCCATTTATTCCTATTTATTTTCTTATATTATCGATTAATTTGCTGTTTTATTAATCTTCCTCTGTATATCCGCGAGCGAATTCGGTAAAATTTGCTGTTGTGTAAAATCCCATAGTTAGAATTATATACTTAGCAGAATGCTGATGAACATATCGATATTCGCCTGCATCATGCTAAGTACAATATCTTTAGCAAAATGCTGAATACAATTAAAATAGAGCAGAATCATGTTTGAAGTAAATCCAGTACTGAATAAATTAAAGGAGCTAGGCGAACGCGCTGAGCTGCTTCGGGGGTACCTTTGACTACGATGCGAGTAAAGAGCGTCTAGAAGAGGTATCTGCGGAATTAGAGTCATCGGAAGTATGGAATAACCCGAAATACGCCCAAGAATTAGGTAAAGAACGCGCGTCATTAGAATTGATCGTCAAAACGATTGATGATCTCGGCACGGGTTGTGATGATGTTGAAGGCTTGGTTGAACTGGCAGTTGAAGCCGAAGACGAAGAAACATTTGCTGAAGCACAACATGAAATTATCGGTTTAGAAGCACAGCTGGCTAAACTTGAGTTTCGTCGTATGTTCTCTGGTAAACATGATGCAAATGATTGTTATCTTGATATCCAATCTGGCTCTGGTGGTACCGAAGCACAAGATTGGGCAAACATGCTATTACGTATGTTCTTACGATGGGGTGAGGCACACAAATTTAAAGTTGAGCTGATCGAAGTATCATCTGGCGATGTAGCCGGGATCAAAGGTGCCACTATCCGGTTGGGTGGTGAATATGCTTATGGTTGGTTACGTACCGAAACTGGTGTTCACCGTTTAGTGCGTAAATCACCGTTTGATTCAAGTGGCCGTCGTCATACTTCATTTGCATCGATATTTGTATATCCAGAAATTGATGACAGCATCGAGATTGATTTGAATCCGTCAGATTTACGTATTGATGTTTACCGTGCTTCGGGCGCGGGTGGTCAGCACGTAAATACCACGGAATCTGCGGTACGTATTACTCACTTACCCACTAATCTTGTTGTACAATGTCAAAATGATCGCTCGCAGCATAAGAATAAAGATGCGGCGATGAAACAAATGCGGGCAAAATTGTTTGATCATGAAATGCAAAAACAAAACGCGGAAAAACAAATCGCCGAAGATGCGAAGTCAGATATCGGTTGGGGCAGTCAGATCCGTTCATACGTACTGGATGACTCACGCATAAAAGATTTACGTACTGGTGTTGAAACACGCAATACACAAGCCGTTTTAGACGGTGATTTAGACAAATTTATTGAAGCCAGCCTGAAATCAGGCCTGTAAAAAAATAGGGTTAAACAATGACTGAACAGTTACAAGATGAAAACAAACTGATTGCAGAACGTCGCGCGAAATTAGATCATATCCGCACCAACTGTAAAGCAAATGGCCACCCTAATGACTTCCGTGTAAAACATAAGTCGGCAGATTTACAGGCTGAATTTGGCGAGAAAAGCAAAGAAGAATTAGTTGAAATGCAACACATAGTAAGCATCGCGGGCCGTATTATGGCGAAACGTGGTCCTTTCCTTGCTATCCAAGATACAGCTGGTCGCATTCAAGCATACGCCTCGAAAGACGTGCAAAAAGCCCAAAAAGCGGACCTTGGCGGTCTAGATATTGGTGATATCGTTGGTATTACTGGTGCGCTAAACAAATCAGGTAAAGGTGACCTTTACGTTGAAATGACTGACTACGTGTTACTTACTAAAGCACTGCGTCCATTACCAGAAAAATTCCACGGTCTAACTGACCAAGAAATGCGTTACCGTCAACGTTATGTTGATCTTATCGTAAATGAAGAATCACGTAATGCCTTCATCATACGCTCTAAGCTGGTAACCGCTATCCGTAACTTCATGGTATCAAAAGATTACATGGAAGTTGAAACGCCAATGATGCATGTGATCCCGGGTGGTGCAACTGCGCGTCCATTTATCACTCATCATAACGCGCTTGATCAAGCAATGTATCTACGTGTGGCACCTGAGCTATACCTTAAGCGTTTAGTTGTTGGTGGTTTTGATCGTGTATTCGAAATTAACCGTAACTTCCGTAACGAAGGTCTATCGCCACGTCATAATCCTGAATTCACAATGATGGAATTCTACCAAGCTTACGCTGATTACAATGACCTTATGGATTTCACTGAAGAAATGCTAAGCACGGTAGCGGTTGAGGTGCTAGGCGCGACAGCTATGCCTTACGGCGACCACATGGTTGAGTTCGGTGGCAAATACACACGTATTAGCATGTTAGATGCAATCAAACAGTACAACCCAGAGCACGAAGTTATCCAAGCATTGACTAATGAAGGTGTTCAAGATCGTGAGTTAATGGTTTCTATTGCGAAATCACTGAACATGAAGATAGAGAAATTCTGGACTTGTGGTCAATTACTGGAAGAGATCTTTGGTGAAACAGCTGAACCACAACTGATTCAGCCAACATTCATTACTGGCTACCCAGCAGACATTTCGCCACTCGCACGTCGTAGCGATGATAACCCATTCTTCACTGACCGTTTTGAGTTTTTCATCGGTGGCCGTGAAGTTGCGAATGGTTTCTCTGAGCTTAATGATGCAGAAGACCAAGATGCACGTTTTAAAGCACAAGTTAACGCTAAAGATGCGGGTGATGATGAAGCAATGTACTACGATGCAGATTACATCACTGCACTAGAGCACGGCTTACCACCAACTGCGGGTCAAGGTATTGGTATCGACCGTTTAGCTATGTTGTTTACGAATACACATACTATTCGTGACGTGATCTTATTCCCGGCAATGCGTCCACAAGCAAATAGCTAATTAGTTATGTAGTTAAAGCTGAATGATAAAAAAGCCAGTCATGTTAGTGACTGGCTTTTTTGTTTTCTGGGTTTTATTTAATACGTTCTATTTTCGTACTTACGCTTTGTGATTTAGAGGCTTTAAGTATGAGTTAGTCTGCTTCTACCAATGAATACGGTAATGGCATGAAAGCTAATGTTGATTCGTTATCGGTAATTTTAAACACGCTATCTGCTTCAAGGTTATTTGGCATCACACTTGAAATCAATTGTACGCCGTCACTATAACGATAGCTTAAGTTGACTTTACCGCTGCTACGCCAGTTCTCACCCAGTTGTAATTCAATGCTATCACCACTGTTTACTTCGGTTGCAGTAGTACCGCTTAAGATGGCCATTGCACGTTTGTTGGTACCACGGTATTTAGCGCGGGCGACAGTTTCTTGGCCTGTGTAGCAACCTTTCTTAAAGCTAATGCCATCATAGGCTTGTAGGTTGAATGCTTGTGGGATCTGCACGCTGCTCATTGCTGCCCCTACAATCGGTGCTGCTGCGAGGATATCCAGTGCATCCCAGAATGAACCGTCATCGGTTGCTGCTTCGGCCAAATGTTGGCTAATCTGTTGCAGTGAGGCATCACTTTTTTGTAACAATATTAAGAAGCGTGGGGTATCGCCAATAAGTCGCATGACAAAACCATTCGGTAAATGAGTGACCGCTTCTTCGCCTAAGGTAATTGCGAAGGCCTTATTAAGCCACTGTTCTGCTTGTTCGCCTGCGATACCATAGAGGTTACAAAATGCAGAGGCATCGGTCAGTTCTATTTTTGAGAATACCGCGTATTTTTTTAGTTCCGGCAGGGTGATCGCCAGTGCGTCTTTACGCATGATGAAATAAAACGAATCGCCTTTTTTAGCGACTTGGAAGGTTGACCACAGTTTGCCTTTTGGATTGCAATGACCACCCCAAGTTGTTTGTTGATCTTCTAAGCCCACCAGATCACAAGTCAATTGGCCTTGTAAATAACTTAAACGCTGCTCACCTGTTGCAGTCATTAATCCCCAGTGCGATAGCTCGCTTACGATCACATTTGGTAATGCATCCGTTGATGCTAGGGTCAGTTTATTAAATTGGGTCATTGTATACTCTTCTCTGGCTAGTTTTCTCTATGGTAGAGTGAACGCAAGCATTTGTCTTTAGAAGATCTTGTTTATTTTTGTGATAGAATAATCCTATGGAAAGTAGGATAAGGGAAAAAAATGACTAAGTTAGATTCAAAGGCGCGTTTACGTTGGGCATGTCGCCGTGGCATGCTGGAATTAGATGTATTATTTCGTCCGTTTGTGGATGAAGCTTATGATGATTTATCCGATGCAGATAAATTTATTTTCCAACGCTTGTTAGCAGGCGAAGATCCCGAGTTATTTGCTTGGGCGATGGGTCATAAAAAGTGTGGCGACCCGGAGTTAGCCTATATGATGGATAAAATTGTCTCAAGAGTTAAAGTGTAGCGTCACGTTACGCCCATCTAAATACTGGTTGTTGCTGTGTATTGCAATGCATAGCGTGGTGCTTGGTTTGTTATTAAATTGGCTGACCCTTGTCGCATTACAATTGGTTTATACCGTAGTCATTATTGCCTTGTGTAGCTATCACTGTTGGCAACATTGGCTGCGCCGTCCCTGCTTTGTTTATTTCACCAATGGTTACATCCAGTTTGACGCGGGTGGTGAGTTATTTGCTTTGAGCAAAGATTCTCGCAGTGCCGATCTTTTTATTCAGTTAAGTTATAGCAGCCTAAACCAGAGACACTCTCAGTCGTTATACATTATGCGAGATGCCATCGACGATGCTGATTACCGTCGTTTAGTCCGCACCATCAAAATATTAAAGTAGCGGCATGATTAAAAAAAAGCAGCTGAGTAGCTGCTTTTTGGTGTCTGATTTGTGATTAACGGCGAATGATTAACAAACTATACCTTAGGTTGTAAGATGGTGGGCTGTGGTTCGTCAAACTGCTCAGGGTAGTCTAGCGTGTAGTGCAAGCCGCGACTTTCTTTCCGTTCGAGTGCGCAACGGATAATTAAATCAGCCACCGTCACCAGGTTTCTTAATTCTAATAAGTTGTTACTGACGCGGAAGTTACTGTAGTACTCATCAATCTCTTGTTGCAACAGGTTAACGCGGTGTTGGGCACGCTCTAGACGTTTTGTTGTTCTGACAATACCGACGTAATCCCACATGAATAACCGCAGTTCATGCCAGTTATGTTGGATTATCACTTCTTCATCTGAGTCTGTTACTTTGCTCTCATCCCATGCCGGAATACGATAATCTTTACGTTGTTTGTGTAACTTCGACAAGATATCTTCTGCCGCGGCGTGAGCAAATACAATACACTCTAATAATGAGTTACTGGCTAAACGATTAGCGCCGTGTAATCCGGTATAAGCCACTTCGCCTATCGCGTATAAACCGCGCATATCCGTTTGACCGGTTAAGTCAGTCATGACACCACCACAAGTATAATGTGCCGCGGGTACCGCAGGGATTGGATCTGTGGTGATATCGATACCCAACTTCAGGCAACGCTCATAAATAGTCGGGAAATGGCTAATAACAAACTCAGCGGGTTTATGGCTGATATCTAAATACACACAATCACTACCCAGACGTTTCATTTCAAAGTCGATAGCACGGGCTACAATATCACGCGGTGCTAATTCTGCACGTTCATCGAAGCTAGGCATAAAGCGGGTGCCATCGGCATGACGTAAATAAGCGCCTTCACCACGTAATGCTTCTGTTAATAAGAAGTTTTTCGCATCAGGGTGGAATAAACAGGTCGGGTGGAATTGATTGAATTCCATATTTGCTACGCGGCAACCCGCGCGCCACGCCATCGCGATACCGTCACCACTCGAGACATCAGGGTTAGTGGTATATTGATACACTTTACTGGCGCCACCTGTGGCTAAAATAACAAAGCGCGCCTTAATCACTTCAACTTTTTCGGCATCACGGTTCCAAACATAAGCACCGATAATACGGTTGGTGGCTTGATTAAGTTGTTTTGTTGAAATAAGGTCAACCGCGTTAAAGCGTTCCATTAGGGTAATATTCGGATGTTGACTGACATTATCGATTAACGTGGTTTGCACTACTTTGCCTGTGGCATCGGCTGCATGCAGAATGCGGCGGTGACTGTGACCGCCTTCTTTGGTGAGGTGATAGCGCTGTTCACCATTATCGTCAGCGACCTGATCAAACGGTGCGCCTTTGTCGATTAACCAGTTTAAGCTGGCAGCGGCGCTACTGGCCGTAAAGCTAACGGTATCTTCATCACATAATCCGGCACCGGCGATAAGCGTATCGGCGACATGACCTTCTACACTGTCCGCTTCATCAAAAACGGCAGCGATACCACCTTGGGCGTAGAGGGTTGAACCTTCAGTTAAGCTACTCTTACTGAGCACCATCACTTTAGCTTGGTCAGCGAGTTTTAGGGCCAATGAGAGTCCAGCGGCACCA
Source organism: Moritella sp. (assembly GCF_013215705.1). Taxonomy (GTDB): domain Bacteria; phylum Pseudomonadota; class Gammaproteobacteria; order Enterobacterales; family Moritellaceae; genus Moritella. The sequence continues at coordinate 104,635 of NZ_JABSQR010000015.1, forward strand.
CTGCCGATAATCAGTACATCGCTTTGGTATTCCGCATTTGTTCTCATAGTTTCCACTCGATTTGTAGTATGCTGTTATGTCTATACCCAAGTTACTGCAAGATATAACTTTAAGTTGGGTATTATAAGCTTTAAATCTCGGGCAATAAAAAGGTATTTTGATTTATTTGACCTTATTTTGATTTAATTGACCCAATGGCGCACTTTATTTGGCGTTAAAACGAACTTTATTTATATAACGTAGTCTGAAAAATACGCATTAGTAATACTAGTGTCATCAGAATAATAAGAGGTTATGAGTTACTAATGAGTGCAAAAGAGACGGACTTGCAATTAGTCGAGCGAGTTCAAGGCGGTGACAAAGCCGCATTTAATTTATTGGTGACTAAATACCAACAGAAAGTTGCGAACCTGATCTCACGTTACGTTTCCGCCAGTGGCGACGTTGCCGATGTGACTCAGGAAGTGTTTATTAAAGCGTATCGCGCGTTGCCGAATTTTAGAGGAGATAGTGCGTTTTATACTTGGCTATACCGTATTGCCAGTAATACCGCTAAGAACTATTTAATTGCGCAAAGTAGGCGACCACCTGCTAACGATATTGATGCCGCAGATGCGGAGTTTTACGACGGTAATGATGGTATGCGTGAGTCATCAACACCAGAACGGATTATTTTAGCAGAAGAAATGAAAGCAGTTATTTTTTCAGTTATTGACGCGTTACCTGATGAATTACGTACCGCGATAACATTACGTGAAATGGAAGGCATGAGTTATGACGATATTAGTATTGTCATGAGCTGCCCAGTGGGTACTGTTCGCTCACGTATTTTTAGAGCGCGTGAAGCGATTGAAGTAAAATTAAAACCGTTACTTCAACAGTAAGTTAAACACAGATTACGGACGAGTAAATTTAGGTATTAATTATGATAGAAAAAGAACGTTTATCTTCCATTGTAGACAATGAATATATTGATGCAGCATTACTTGATGAACTCGGTAAGGATGAAGCATTAGCTTCGAGCTGGCAGCATTACCACATGATTGGTGATGTGATGCGTGGTGAAACACCTGCTACGGTTAATTTAGATCTAACCCGTGCTATCACCGCGGCTATCGCTGAAGAACCGGCACTGATAATGCCAAAAGAAAGTGCCAACGATAGCTCTTTCTATCAAAAATCAATTCAGCCTTGGCTAAAAACCGGTGGCCAATTCGCCATCGCGGCGTCAGTGGCATTAATGGTGATTACGGGTGTGCAATACAGTAATACCGAAGCACCGATAACGGGACTTGAACCTGCACTGAATGTGATGCCGTTTGCTGGTATTGCCTCGCCAGTGAGCTTGAGTATTGAGTCGCCTAATTCGCGTCAAGTACCGCCTGAATTTACCGATGAAGAAAAAGTAGAGCAAGTACGCCGCATTAATGCATTTGTGCTTGATCATCAATTACAAAAACGCATCCAGCAATAATAGTGAGCCAGTAATGTTCAAAAAAAGTGTTGGTTTGTGGATCTTATTGTCGGCGCTCTTTACCCCTGTCGCGTGGAGTGAAGTTACGGCTGGCGATAATAAGGTCGTAAAGAGTAATGCTGTGAATAACATTGCAGCAGCGCCGTCGCAATTATCTGCGGATGCCTTGTTAGACAACATGAAAACAGCGTTTAAACAGTTAAATTATGATTTGTCTTATGTCGAGATTGAACGCGGTAGAATTACCCCGATGCGCTACAGTCACGGGATGATTGATGATGTGTCTGTTGGCCATTTATTATCGTTAAATGGCAATCCTCGTGAATACTTACGTCGTGGTGACATCACTAGTTTTTTTGAATCCGAGCAGCCGGGTTATTCGTTATCATCCACGGCAATACCGGGACTGTTGTTCAATTTAATGGCGACTGAACTGACACTTGATGACAGCTTATATCAAGCGATTTATGTCGGTGGTAAATCCCGTGTCACCGGGCGTTTAAGCCAAATTGTGCGGGTGGTACCGAACGATAAATACCGCTTTGGTTATTTAATCTGGATAGATTTAACCACCAACCTGCCGCTGCGTATAGATATGATCAAAGATAGCGGTGAAGTGGTGTTCCAAGTGATGGCGATTTCGTTATATCAATTCCCTGATGTGACGCCTTGGTTAGAGCAACTGAATTCGGTAAAACTACCCCCCGTGTTATCTGCAGTACAAACGCAAGACTTGTTACCAGAACCGACTAAATCGGAATGGAAAGCCGCTTGGATGCCTGATGGGTTTAAACAGATTGTGAGTAATAAACACCAGATCGCAGGTATTGGTCAGATAATTGACTACATGCAGTTTTCTGATGGACTTGTCGATATCTCAATCTACGTCAACACCAATGCGCAAGCGGGTAGTTTAAGTCAAGGATTAGGTGTATCGGGACAAATTAGTTTACAATCTAAGATCACAGATGATATTGAGATAGTCGTTGTCGGCGAAGTGCCGAGTATGACAGCTAAAAAAATTGCTGACTCCGTCGTTCGAAATCTTGATAACTAATTTATGCTAACAATCATGGCGGGCTAACGATATAACATTGGTATCGTGTTCGTCGGTCACGATTGCTTAAAACAAGGTTATACCCGCATGATTATTGAAACAGCTATCGTTAAAAGTGTCATTGGTGATCAGGTTTCGGTACAGTGCGAAAGTCAATCTGCTTGTAACCATTGTCATGCCAGTGATAACTGCGGCACCGGCATGGTTGCCAAAGCATTCCCTCATCGGACTCACCGTTTTACCGTCACTAAAACAGCGGATGTTGTTGCCGGTGATAAGATCGAAATTGGTTTACGTGAAAAGAATTTAATCACCAGCGCCATGCTGGTTTACTTGCTGCCATTAGCTGCAATTTTACTGTCACTGGGTCTGGGTCAGTATTTATCCCAAGTTTTCCAATTTGAAGGTGAAGGCTTGGTTATTCTAGCGGCTTTTGTTGGTGGCTACATTGGTTTTAGTTGCACGCGAAAATTAAGCGTTATATTTGATCAACGCTTTGATTTTAAACCTAAAATGCTAGGTGTTGTGGCCCAATCGGAAGTGATAGGGCAATGGCGCGCTGATTAAAAGCAATTGAAAGATAGCAGTCATCCCTTAAATCCGTTAAAATCCGCCTCATTAAGTGTCATATCTACTAAGTATTGGATATTATCTAACTCATGAAACACATTCGTAACTTTTCAATTATTGCTCATATCGATCACGGTAAATCAACGTTATCAGATCGTTTGATCTCATTTTGTGGTGGTTTATCTGACCGTGAAATGGCTGCACAGGTTCTTGACTCAATGGATATTGAGCGCGAGCGTGGCATTACAATTAAAGCGCAAAGCGTGACCCTGAACTATAAAGCCAAAGATGGTGAAACTTACCAACTTAACTTTATTGATACACCTGGACACGTGGACTTCAGCTATGAGGTTTCTCGCTCATTAGCAGCTTGTGAGGGTGCTTTACTTGTTGTCGACGCTGGTCAAGGCGTAGAGGCACAAACACTCGCAAACTGCTATACCGCGATGGAAATGGATTTGGAAGTTGTGCCAATCCTCAATAAAATCGATTTACCCGCTGCTGATCCTGATCGCGTAGCAGAAGAAATCGAAGACATCATTGGTATTGATGCAATGGAAGCAACGCGTTGCTCTGCCAAGACGGGTGTAGGTATCGAAGACGTACTTGAAACTATTGTCAGAGAAATTCCGTGTCCATCAAAAGGTTCGGAAGACGCACCACTGCAAGCCCTGATCATCGATTCATGGTTTGATAACTACCAAGGTGTGGTATCGCTAGTACGTATTACCAATGGTGTATTACGCAAAGGCGATAAGCTCACGGTGATGTCTACAGGTCAATCGCACCTGATTGATAAAGTCGGTATCTTCACACCAAAACAGACTGATACTGACGTGCTTCACTGTGGTGAAGTAGGTTTTGTTATTTGTGGTATTAAAGATATTCTAGGGGCACCGGTTGGTGATACGCTAACACTGACTCGCAACCCTGCTGATGCGCCAGTACCGGGTTTTAGTAAAGTAAAACCTCAGGTTTATGCGGGCATGTTCCCAATTAGCTCTGACGATTATGAAGCGTTCCGTGATGCACTGGGTAAACTCAGTCTAAACGATGCGTCTTTATTCTATGAACCAGAGAGCTCAACCGCACTTGGTTTTGGTTTCCGTTGTGGTTTCTTAGGTTTATTACACATGGAAATCGTTCAAGAGCGTTTAGAGCGTGAATATGATCTTGAACTGATCACCACGGCACCCACGGTTGTTTACGAAGTAGAAACCAAAAAAGGTGAAGTTCTTTACGTTGATAGCCCAGCTAAATTACCGGCAATCAATGATATTGAAGAGATCCGCGAACCCATTGCAGAATGTAACATCCTCGTACCACAAGAATACCTAGGTAATGTAATTACCCTTTGTATTGCTAAGCGTGGTGTACAAACGAAGATGGATTATCACGGTAAGCAAGTGGCATTAACTTACGAGATCCCGATGGGTGAAGTAGTGATGGACTTCTTTGACCGTTTGAAATCGACAAGCCGTGGTTATGCGTCACTGGATTACTCGTTCATCCACTTCAATCCCGCTGACATGGTACGTGTTGATGTATTGATTAACACAGATCGTGTTGATGCATTAGCCATGATCACGCATCGTGAAAATTCGATGAATCGTGGTCGTTTACTGGTTGAAAAGATGAAGGAACTTATTCCTCGTCAAATGTTTAACATTGCGATTCAGGCCGTTATTGGTTCACAAGTGATTGCCCGTAGTACCGTTAAACAAATGCGTAAAAACGTGATCGCCAAGTGTTATGGCGGTGATATTAGCCGTAAGAAAAAACTGCTACAGAAGCAGAAAGACGGTAAGAAACGCATGAAGCAAATCGGTAATGTTGAAGTACCGCAAGAAGCCTTCTTAGCTGTGTTGCATATCGGAAAGGACTAGATAAATGGCAACCTATTTTTCACTGATATTGGTACTGGTTACTTTCGTTAGCGGTATTATTTGGGCGTTAGATAAACTGATTTGGGAAAAAGCCCGCGCTGAAAAAGTCGCGTTTGCTCAATCTCAAGCGGAATTACCAGCAGACGCTATTGCAAAATTAGGGCAAGAATCGTTTATTGTTGAAAATGCAAAATCGATCTTCCCTGTGATTGCGGCGGTAATGATTTTACGTTCATTTATATATGAACCATTTCAAATTCCATCCGGATCTATGATGCCAACACTACTGGTTGGCGACTTCATCTTGGTGGAAAAATTTAGTTATGGTGTTAAAGACCCTGTATTACGTTCTACACTTATCGAAACAGGTAAGCCTGAACGCGGTGATGTAGCGGTATTTAAATACCCACCACAACCGACGGTAGATTACATTAAACGTGTGGTCGGGTTACCGGGTGATCGTATTGCCTATCGTGGAAAGCAGGTTTTCATTCAACAAGCATGCAGCGGAACAAACTGCGCAGGGTTTAAAAAACTCGATCTTAGTTTAGTCGAAATTGGCAAATTTAAAGATCAAATGGTTGAATTACAGCAATATACAGAGCAACTAGGGGATGTTAAACACAACATTTTAATTAACCCTAGCCGTCCTGACTTAGCGCGTGATTTTTATCAGCAAGATAATCCGCCAACCCGTCAATATGAATGGGTGGTACCGGATGGTCATTATTTCATGATGGGTGATAACCGTGATAATAGTGCTGATAGCCGTTTTTGGGGTTTTGTTCCGGAAGCAAATTTAGTTGGTAAGGCTGTGTTCATTTGGACTAGTTTCGAATTTGAACGCGACCCAGATTCTTTATTACCTGGTTGGATCCCAACAGGTATACGCTTTAGTCGTATTGGCAAGTTAAAATAATTATGACAATTATATTAGAAAGATTACAAACTGTATTAGGTTATCAGTACCAAGACGCTGGCCTATTGCAACAAGCACTGACGCATCGTAGTGCTTATTTTAAGCATAACGAACGTCTTGAGTTTTTAGGTGATTCAGTACTTGGTTTTATTATCTCGGACGCATTGTTTTGCCAGTTTCCTGAGGTACCTGAAGGTGATTTAAGCCGGATGCGTGCAACCTTAGTGAAAGGGCTAACGCTCGCTGAGATCGCGCGTGAGTTTGAACTAAGTGAATGTTTGATCTTAGGTCCTGGTGAATTAAAAAGCGGCGGCTTCCGTCGTGAATCTATTCTCGCTGATACAGTTGAAGCCCTGATTGGTGCGATGTATCTGGATAGTGATATGGAGAAAACGCGTGAACGTGTGCTGGCTTGGTATGCATCACGTTTAGCCACGATCGAACCTGGTATCGGTCAGAAAGACGCGAAAACACAATTACAAGAATGGCTGCAAGGACGTAAGCAACCACTTCCACTTTATCAAGTGGTGGAAGTTAGAGGTGAAGCTCATAATCAAGAGTTCACTATTCATTGCGTTATTGAAGGCCTAGATCACCCTGTTGAAGGTAAAGGTACTAGTCGTCGTAAAGCAGAACAAGAAGCAGCTCAAAAAGCATTGGAGCAAATACAATGAGTGATATGACTTATAGCGGCTTTATTGCTATCGTTGGTCGTCCTAACGTCGGTAAATCAACGTTACTAAACCGTATTTTGGGACAAAAGGTAAGTATTACCTCGCGTAAACCCCAAACGACTCGTCACCGTATTCTCGGTATTGATACTGAAGACAATCGTCAGACTGTGTATATTGATACACCGGGCCTACACATAGATGAAAAACGTGCAATCAACCGTTTAATGAACCGTGCGGCAAGCAGTTCATTAAAAGATATGAATGTTGATGCGGTAATCTTTGTTGTTGATGGTACCCGTTGGACCGACGATGATGAGATGGTACTCAATAAGCTACGTGATATTAACTGCCCAATTTACTTGGCCATTAATAAAACCGATGCGATCAAAGATAAAGATCGAGAACTAATGCCGCATCTGCAGGTATTGGCGGCGAAGTTTAACTTTACCGAAATTATTCCTATCTCTGCAACGAAAGGTACCAATGTAGAAATGCTACGTGGTATTTGTTCGAAGCAGTTACAAGAAGGTGATTTTTACTTCCCTGAAGATTATGTTACCGATCGTTCTTCACGTTTCATGGCGTCTGAAATCATTCGTGAAAAACTGATGCGTTTCACTGGTCAAGAATTGCCTTACTCAACCACCGTTGAGATCGAGCAGTTTAAAGTCAGTGAAAATGGTACGTACCATATCAATGCGTTAATTTTAGTTGAGCGTGATACTCAAAAACGTATGGTTATTGGTAACAAAGGCTCGAAGTTAAAAACCATTGGTACAGAAGCACGACGTGATATGGAAACTTTGTTTGATAATAAAGTATTCCTAGAATGTTGGGTTAAAGTGAAATCTGGTTGGGCAGATGATGAACGTGCACTTCGTAGCTTAGGTTACGGAGATGAAGTTTAAATAGCGTTATTGCATGGACTTACAAAACGCTTTTGTACTGCACCGTCGACCTTTTAAGGAGTCGAGTTTACTCATCGACTTCTTTACCATTAACGATGGTAAAATTTCGTTAGTGGGACGAGCAGGGCGAGGGCGTAAAAACAGTCAAAGTGCAATTTTACAGCCGTTTACCTTACTCAATATCGCCTATGCCGGCAAAGGTGGATTAAAATCCATGCGTCAGGTCGAGGCGGTATCTAATTCATTACCGCTCTCCGGTCGGCATCTCTATGCTAGCTTTTATCTCAATGAATTACTCTATCGCTTACTCGCCAGTGAACAAGCGAATCCCGAACTATTCTCCCATTATCAAAATGCATTATTAGCGTTAGCCAAACAACAACCGCTTGAACCGTTATTGCGTGAATTTGAATTTAATTTAATGCAATGTTTAGGTTACATTGGTACGTTAAGCTATTGTGCTGATACCATGGATGCTGTATTCCCCGACCGTATGTATAAATACGTACCACATGTTGGGATTGTGCCATCCATTTATAAAGTTGCAGTGGATAGCTCATTTTTAGGTAAAGACTTGCTCGCCTTTGAGCAAAGACAATTTAACCAAGAGAATTTAGCCGCGGCAAAACGCTTTTGTCGGCAAATGTTGTTACCTTATTTGGGTAACAAGCCGCTGAAAAGCAGAGAACTGTTTATTAATAAGCCGCTGATTAAAAGAAGAGAACTATTCATTAATAAGCAATGAAAAGCGGATCACTATGTATTAAATAAACCATGAAAAGCAGATAGCCATTTATTAACAAGCCGCTGAAAAGCAGAGAACTATTTATCAATAAGGGAATGAAACGTGAATAAGATCTTTTTAGGTGTCAACATTGACCATATCGCAACCCTACGCCAAGCTCGCGGCACGACTTACCCAGATCCTGTACATGCAGCAGCGGTCGCTGAACTAAATGGCGCAGACGGTATTACGGTGCATTTACGTGAAGATCGTCGTCATATTCAAGATCGTGATGTGAGAGTGCTAAAAGAAACCATTCAAACTCGCATGAATCTAGAAATGGCGGTGACGGCTGAAATGCTCGATATTGCTTGTGAGATAAAACCTGAATTTGTTTGTTTAGTGCCTGAAAAACGTGAAGAGTTGACGACTGAAGGTGGTTTAGATGTACTTGGTCAACAAGATAAGATCACCCAAGCGGTTAAACGTTTAAGCGACGCCGGTATTTTAGTATCGTTATTTATTGATGCCGATAAAGAACAAATTGATGCTGCGGTTGCCAGTGGCGCGCCATACATTGAAGTGCATACCGGTGCCTATGCCGATGCAGAGTCTGAAGGCGAACAACAAGCTGAATTGAAGAAGATCGCAGCTGGCGTGAGCTATGCGCATAACGCAGGATTGAAAGTAAACGCGGGTCATGGTTTGCATTACCATAACGTGCAACCGATTGCGGCTATTCCAGAAATTTATGAATTGAATATCGGCCATGCCATTATTGCCCGTGCGGCATTTGATGGTTTAGGTAAAGCGGTAAAAGACATGCAAGTTATCATGCAAGAAGCGCGTAATAATAGCTAAACCTATCATTCGCTAGGATTGTTGTACGGTATTAGTATGACATGCCATCAGCATAAAAAAGGAGCCGATGGCTCCTTTTTTGTTTAGACTGACTAGTGAATCAATACACTAATTCGGTAAGTACGGTTGAGCTTCCTTGATCACGGTTTCAATGGCTTCTTGCAGTTCAAAGATCTCAGGTTCTACTTCTTCAATCTCTGCACCCTTGCGTAATCCGCGTTCAATCTGATCGGCTAAATTCTGAATTGGCAATACCCCACAACATGCCGCCCCCCCATGGAATTTATGGATTATCTGCTTAAATTCTGAGCGTGATAAACGACGTGTGAGTGCCAGTTCAAGGTGCTCGCTGATGTCAGGGAGACTATTGATAAACATTTCTAACATGTCTACTGCAAGGTCTTCTTTACCCATAGATCGTTGCAAGGTCAGTGGCCAATTTAAAATATGATTTTGCACTGTGGTGTTATCATGTGACAAGCTGCTCCATTGTTGTAAGATACGTTTTAGAATGGATTCATCAAGCGGTTTGGTTAAGTAATCATCCATGCCTTTACTGAGTAGGCGATCTCGTTCACCACTCATCGCATGCGCTGTCACGGCAATGATTGGCGTTGATTGATTACGCGTGCCCGAACGAATGGCTTTGCAGGCACTGATACCATCCATTATTGGCATTTGGATATCCATAAAGATAATATCAAAATCCATTTCATTGGCTTTCGCCACGGCTTTGGCACCATTGCTACATACTTCAATCTTAGTCACCGAATCGGCTAGCATCGCGCTAATCAGTTTTAGGTTAGCTGGATTATCATCAACTGCCAAAATAGACAGATCAACTTTGGCTTTCGGTTTCTCAATCTTCAGTTGTGGTATTGGCTGTTCATCTGGTTTGTTTAAATAAGCTAATGCATTCACTAATTTACGATGATTACACGGTTTAGTTAGGCAATGCCTTGCCCCCACGCGAATGATCTCTTCTTGTAAGCAAGGATCCGATGAATTAATTAATACCACGACCGCGGCATTAATATCATGACATTTACTCATCTTGTCATACATAGGGGTTAAGTTGCTTTCATCATTTTGCGCAATAACAACACAGTAGTAAGGTTGATTAATATAGTGCTGCCACTCAGCCTCATTGGCACAATGTAATACGTCCAGATCCCAGCTATTAAGCAAGGATATTAACGAGCGTGCTGAGTAGTTATCGGCTTCATACAATAATACCTGTTTACCTTTAAAATTACTTATCGGCAGTGGTTCTGACAATGAGTTAGCGGTGACATCGAATTTTAGCGAAAATTTAAAGTTAGACCCTTGGCCTAAATCAGAATCGAGCGAGATCTCACCGCCCATAAATTCAACCAAACGTTGGGTAATAACCAGACCTAAACCGGTACCGCCATAACGCCGTGAAATGCTGGTGTCAGCTTGGTTAAAGGCTTGAAATAATTGTGCTTGTTGTTGTTCTGAAATACCAATGCCGGTATCTCGGATATTGGTCTGAATGGAGACGCTATTACCTGTCCATGCCAGTAATTCGATATGAATATCAATATTACCGTTTTCAGTAAACTTGATCGCATTGCCGAGCAGGTTGGTGATCACTTGCTGGAAACGGAATGGGTCACCAATAATACCATCGGGTACATTCTTATCAACATGGAGTGATAACTCAAGGCCCTTATCATGCACGGTTGGTGCTAATAAGATCGCAGCCTCTTCAATGGTGTCACGCAGGTTGAACGGGATCTGCTCTAACGTTAGTTTACCCGCTTCAAGTTTAGAGAAATCAAGAATATCATTAATAATATTGAGTAAGTTCTTGGCTGATTTTTCAATGGTCTGCAAGTAATCGGTTTGATTCGGGCTCAGCGATGTTTTTAATAACTGGCGAGAGAAACCTATCACCCCGTTAAGCGGGGTTCTTAACTCATGACTCATATTGGCCAAGAATTCAGATTTTACCCGTGCCGCTGCTTGTGCGCGTTTTTTTGCCATATCCAATTCAATATTTTGGATTTCAATCTGTTCTAAGGTTTCCCGTAAATCAGAGGTAGCTTGATCAATATTTTGCTGCATCTCTTCATGATAAGCCGATAGCGATTTGGCCATCGAATTAATACCATTCTTGAGCAGTGCTAATTCACCTGTGTGATCGCCTGTGACTCGGGCATCGAGTCGACCTTCTCTGATCCGATCGACCACCGTCACCATATCAGTAATGGGCTGGGTTACATTTTTAACCAGTCGCCAAGAGAAAATTAACGCGGTAAAGAAACCCAGCAACACAATAAATATCGAGACCGTAGTATCACGGTATTGCAGTAATATCGCTTTGTCACGTATTAGCTGGATCGATAAATAACCGAGGATCTGCTCCGGATATTCTAAGTTTAACGGGAAGCTATTATTGTCAAGTTCGGCAATAATGGGGGAACGCAGGATAATGTAATCATCAAGTACCTCGACTTGGGTGGTTTCCGGTAATTTTCTGTTGTCGGGATTCTTGAGCACGGAAAAATTACGGTGATAATTACTGGTTACAAACAGCTTATTATTGCTATCAAAAATGGCGATACTTTTAATCGTTGGCGCAAACTTGCGGTGGGTTAAACCGAGCAGTTTTTTCAGTGATTCTCGGCTGTTTTGTAACATGCCGTACTCACTCGCGATGGCCAATGGTTCAATGATATTGATGCCCTGTTCAATAAGCACTGTTTCTAACTGCTGATAGCGGTTAAAGGTGAAATAGCTGGCTAATAATGTACCGATCAAAACTGTCGGTAAAATCGTCAGCGCCATTACTCTGGCACGAAGTCCGTATTTAGTCATAAAGTCATCTTATTGGTATCGGGTTTAATGCCATCTACGAAGTTATTTAAAGTATAAAACGGGAAAGCAGGTTAGAATAATACTCTAATAATGACATAGGCAATAGTTGTATATCAATATGGCGCAAATTTATAAAGCAAAAAAAGTACAAAAAATTACGAGTAAAGCGGTCGAGATCACTATTGAGAAGTTAGATCACCAAGGTCTAGGTTTGGGTCGTCTTGATGGCAAAGCGGTATTTGTTGCTGGTGCACTACCGGGTGAACGAGTATCTGTGAATATTATTGAGCAAAAAAAGCAATACGCAAAAGCGACTTTAAGAAAAGTATTAACCCCATCAGTACAACGAATTGAACCAGCGTGTCCGCATTATACAACGTGTGGCGGCTGTAGTTTACAAATACTCGATAGCGATGTGCAGGCTGATTATAAACAAACTGCGTTGTTTAGCTTGCTGCAACACTTCAGTAAAAACGATGATATTAATTTTGCCGAGCCGATTTTATCGCAACCTTGGCAATATCGTCGTACTGCACGTTTAAGTGTGATGTTTGACCGCAAAGCCAAGCAATTAGTCTTTGGTTTCCGCGAACGAAACAGTAAATCTCTGGTTGCGATTAACGAGTGCCCAGTATTAGAGCCAGCCTTGTCAGTATTGATCCAACCACTACGCCAATTACTTGCTACGCTTACAGTACGTCGTGATTTAGGCCATATCGAGTTGTTTGCGGTTGATTCGGGCGTTATTTGCTTATTCCGTATCTTGAAACCGTTAAAAGACAAAGACCAAGATTTACTGCAAGCCTTTGCCAGTGAACATCAGTTGAGTATTTATCTGCAACCTGAACCTGAATCAGTGGTTAAATTAACCCCTGATTCACCCGCGGCATGGTATCAATTGGCGGATGGTGAATTTAAGCTCAGTTTTACCCCAGGTAACTTCATTCAGGTTAATCCTGTTGTGAATAACAAGATGGTAAAACAAGCGATAGATTGGTTGGAATTAACCCCTGAAGATAGAGTATTAGATCTGTTCTGTGGTGGTGGTAACTTTAGCTTACCGTTGGCAGGTTTATGCCATTCGGTTGTTGGTGTTGAAGGTGTTGATGGGATGGTGCGTCAGGCGCAAGCGAATGCGATAGCCAATAATGTTGCTAATGCGCAATTCTTTCAAGCAGACTTATCCGCTGATTTTTCTAAACTACCTTGGGCAAAAACCAGTTTCGATAAAGTATTATTAGATCCTGCTCGAGCAGGTGCTGCTGAAACAGTGCAATATTTACATAAACTTAAAGTGAAGAAAATTGTCTATGTATCTTGCAATCCAGCAACATTAGCGCGAGACTCGAAGTTGTTGATGGAAAAGCATTATAAATTAACACGCCTTGGTATGATTGATATGTTCCCACAGACAGGACACGTTGAATCAATGGCGTTATTTGAACGCGTCTAGTGCGTGTATTTTAGCTTTATTTTGTTAGGAATTAAGACATGGTTGCGGTACGTGATTCTCATTTGACCAACCCAGAAGATTTTGATGCGAAGACTTGGACGTCTTCGCTAGCACTCACCTCGACAGAGCAAGATGAATTATTTGAGTTATATTCTCAATTAGCATTAAAAGAAGCCGCCGAATCCCGCGAGGATGAAGCGGATCTCCGTTTCCCGTTGCTTGCTTACGGGGTGGAAATGATCGAAATATTAATGACCATGGATATGGACATGGAGACCTTGAAGGTGGCCATGTTATATCCATTTTTTGATGCCAAATTATATAATAATGACGACATTGAAGCGTTATTTGGTAGCAAGTTATTACCCCTATTAGTTGCGGTTGTAGAAATGGATGCGATCCGTACACTGCAAGCTAAAGCACAAAAACCATCAGAAGCCCAAATCGATAATTTACGCCGCATGTTAATGGCGATTGTGGACGATGTACGTGCGATTGTGATCAAATTAGCAGAGCGTATTTGTCATCTTCGTCAGGTAAAAAATGCATCTGAAGAAGAACGCGTACTGGCAGCAAAAGAAATCGCAGATATCTATTCGCCTTTGGCCAACCGTTTAGGTATCGGTCAGCTTAAGTGGGAGCTGGAAGATCTGTCATTCCGTTATTCTCACCCTGATACCTACAAACAAATTGCCAAGCTGTTACTTGAGCGTCGACTCGATCGAGAAGAATTTATCGACCGCTTTGTTGCGCAAGTTAAAACGGGTGTTGAAGCGGCTGGCGGTAAAGTAGAAGTCTATGGTCGTCCCAAGCATATCTATAGTATCTGGAAAAAGATGCAGAAGAAAAACTTGGATTTCGCTGGTCTTTATGACGTGCGCGCAGTGCGCGTGATCGCGGACGAATTACAGGATTGTTATGCCGCGTTGGGTGTTATCCATAATTTATTCCGTCCTATTCCCAGTGAATTTGATGATTATGTAGCAAATCCAAAAGCCAATGGTTATCAGTCGATCCATACTGTTGTCGCAGTAGGCGATGAAAGTAAAGCGGTTGAAGTACAGATCCGTACCAAACAAATGCACGACGATGCTGAATTAGGCGTTGCTGCACATTGGCGTTACAAAGAAGGCGCTGATACCACCAAAAAAGGCAGCTACGAAGAGAAAATTGCTTGGTTACGTAAATTACTAGCATGGCAAGATGATATGGCGGAAAGCGGTAGCTTAGTCGATGAGCTACGCAGTCAGGTATTCGATGATCGTGTCTATGTGTTCACCCCAAAAGGGGATGTGGTTGATATGCCTCAGGGTTCAACGCCGCTTGATTTTGCTTATTATGTACATAGCATGGTGGGACATCGTTGCATCGGAGCTAAGATAAGCGGTCGTATTGTGCCGTTCACATATGAACTGCAAACCGGCGATCAGATTGAGATCATCACCCAGAAAAATCCCAACCCAAGCCGTGATTGGTTATTACCAAACTTAGGTTATGTAAAATCTGCGCGTGCTCGCGCTAAGATCAATACTTACTTTAAGCGTCTTGACCGCGATAAGAATGTCGCGGCAGGCAAAGATATGCTCGACGGTGAGTTACACAAACTGGGTTTACACTTGTCCGATGCGAGTTGTGCGTTTGAACGTTTTAATGCCAATACTATCGATGATTTATTAGCCCAGGTGGGTAGTGGTGACGCACGTCTTAACCAAGTTATTAATCATATTAAAGTGTTGTTATTACAACCCAGTGCCGAAGAGGAAGATAAACTTGCACTCGAGCTTGTTGACCAACAAGTACTAAAATCGCAAAATCAGCCAAAGAAAAAACACAGCAAAGACCATATCGTGGTGGAAGGCATGGGTAACTTGATGACCCATATTGCTAACTGTTGTCAGCCTATCCCTGGTGATGACATTGTCGGTTATATCACCCAAGGCCGTGGTATTTCGATCCATCGCCATGGTTGTTTACAGTATGCTGATTTAAGTAATCGCCAACCAGAACGTACTATCGATGCGGTTTGGGGGGATGATTTTAGTGGTGGTTACGGTGTTACACTGGTGGTGCATGCCAGTGATCGCAGTGGCCTGCTACGTGATTTAACGACTATTTTTGCCAATGATCGTATTCACGTTGTGGGTATGAATACCCGTACTGATTCTAAGCAACAAACGGCGACACTAGAGATTAATATCGAGTTATATAATATTGATACTTTAAGTCATTTAATTAATCGTATGAGCCAAGTGAAAGGCGTGATTTATGCGAAGCGTTTAAAATAAATAAATATTTTTGATTATAGAAAGGGAGGGAATGCAAAAATTTGTTTGTATTACCCTCTTTTTATTTATCTAAGATACATATTAAATATGGAAGTCAGTAGACTTGATAAGGGATGTTAATGATGTCTAATTCAATTTATTACTCATACAAACGGATAATTAATCCAGTCTTATTTTCTCTTTTATTATCTGCTTGTAGCGCTAAGCCTATACTGTTTCCCGAATCTAAACATGACTATTGCGCTGATATAGAAAAAAAAAGCAGTCCAATGCTTTCTACGTACCTAACTCCAGTTACAGATAAAATGGCAAACCAGACTGGCGTATATGTATTAGAGCAAGGGATAGAGGCTATGTTGTCTCGAGCTTGGCTGACTAAACATGCTGAAGAAACCATTGATGTACAATACTTCATTTTTTCCACTGATAACATAGGCCTTATAGCCACTGATTATTTGGTTAAAGCTGCTGATCGCGGTATTAAGGTTCGAGTCTTAGTCGATGATATTATGGTTGAGGCCAATGGCGAAGACTTGTTAACTTTATCTAAACATAAGAACTTATCAATAAAGATATATAATCCTATGGTGAATATAGGTAAAAATGTTTTTGATAAAGTTATTAACCTAACAACTAATTTCCATCAATTAAACCAGCGTATGCATAATAAAACCTTCACAGTTGATGGGCAAGTATCGATCACGGGTGGACGGAATGTTGCGGATGAATATTTTGGTTATGATCACGAGTATAACTTCCGCGATCGGGATGTGTTATTAGTTGGTGGTGCTGCTAATGATATTCAGACTTCATTTGATCAATTTTGGGAGAGTGACTTAAGTGTTGATGTGAAAGAATTAATTAAAGATCATGAACAATCAACAGCAGTGCCTAATTTTACGGCATTACATGAATATGCCTGTAACCCTGAAAATTTTGTACCTAGTGTCCGAAAAAAGATTAAGAACATACCATTCGCTATCGACGAAATTCAAAAAAATCAGGAACTACAATGGGTAACTGGTGTGGAGTATGTTTCCGATATACCGGGTAAAAATGATCAAACTGATTTTTTAGCTGGTAGTGGTATTTCGACAGAACGTTTAGTGGAATTATTGCGAAGCGCGAAGACGTCTGTAGTTATCCAAACACCATATTTGATCACCACAAAATATACTCGTAGTCATTTCAAGGCGTTGGTAGACAAAGGCGTTGAAGTGAAAATATTAACTAATAGCCTGGCTTCTAACGATAATTTAGAAGCGTTTAGTGGTTACCAAAGAAACCGAAAAGATTTGTTAAAAACAGGCGTACAAATTTATGAATTTAAACCAGATGCGCAAATTCGACGTAAGATTATGTCCGAAGTCATGCAAAAACAGCTGGAGCATGCACCTATATTTGGCTTACATGCAAAAACGATGGTTATTGATGATAATATTGCTGTGATTGGTACTTTTAACCTTGACCCACGTAGCACACATTTAAATACTGAAAATTTTGTGGTTATTCCATCTAAAAAAATGGCTGAAGAAGTGAAATTTGGCATGTTGGAAGAAATGCAACCTGAGAATGCGTGGCGAGTCACTCTCGATTGGAACCCTGATGGTGAAGTGAGTAAGCTTAAACAATTGGGTGTTAAACTAAGAAGGGTTGTACCAAAAAACATACTTTAATCCACATGTTAGAAACTCCTATTACCTAATTACTTGATGTACATCCCATTCCCTTTATTTTTCTCGAATACTTATTCTAATTAGACAGAGTGTTTTGTTTATTTGCGGTAGCGTATAAAAAGCATGCTTTAAAGTTGTATAAAGTAATTAAATTCAAGGAAGAATATTAATGAAACGAAAGACATTTTCAGTTCGCTTTACTGTCGGTACCATGTTTGTAATTGCGACCCTCATTACTGGATTAGTAGCTGTGTCTTTGCAATACCATTTTAGCAAAAACATGGCAGTGGAACACACGGTGCAAAATTTATCGAAGGCATCTTCTGATTTATCCGAATATATACAAACCTTAGAACGCGATGCTTCTAATGCAGCGCACTTATTGGTTTCTATTAGCCATATTCTTGATATTCAATCGAATGAGCAAGACCTGCGTAATATTTTCGCCGAAATGATGACCGAAAATAAATTATTTTACAGTATCTATATTGGCTCTGAAAATGAGGATTTTTACCAAGTGATCAACCTTGAATCATCGCCAATTGTACGAGATAAAATTGCAGCGCAGAGCGATGATCGCTGGGTTGTGATCAAGATAGTCGGTGATCGGCAGAATCGAATACGTGAAACTTATTATTACGATAGTGAATTTGTATTACGAGAGATGAATACGAGCAAAAGTAACTATTTCCCAACCGAAAGACCTTGGTATGAGGCTGCTAATACCGATTCGGTATTTAAAACTAAACCCTATTTATTTCAACATTTAAAAATAACGGGTCAAACTTATTCACTTAAATTTAAAGATAATCATAATCAAGCGCATCGCAGTATCCTAGGTATTGATATTGTGTTGTCTTCTATCGCAGAAAAATTGTCGAATAATTCATTCGATTTTGATGATAATCGCGAAATTGAGTCTTATTTATACACAAGTTCGGGTGAAGTGATATCGTCAAGTCGTCAAGCGGCTAAGCACATTGTCATCCCCGAATCGGCAATGTTGGCGTTAACTGCGCTACAGCGTCGCACTATCAGTAACACCGCTAAAATCAAGATTTCAAATCAAAATGACTGGGCGCCGCTGGACTTTTCTTTATCCGGAAAACCGCAAGGGTATGCTATCGATATATTGTTGTTGATTGAGGAAATGACGGGCATTGATTTTGAGTTTATCAATGGTTTTTCTTGGCTCGAGTTGATCGACAAGTATAACAATGGTTCCCTCGGTGGCTTGCATTCGTTGCAGCTGAATCAGAATAATAAATACTCAGGTGTATATAGTGATGCTATGTATGATTTTAATTTTTCTTTAGTGACGCGTACGAGTAGTGCGGATATTCATAATTTTGCCGAATTGGCAGGCCTGAAAGTGGCTATCTTATCGGGTAGGTCTATTGCAGCAAAATTACGACAAGGTTTTCCTGACATTGAGTTGGTTGAATTTGCGGATCGAAATGCGGCATTTAAGTCTGTTTCGCAGGGACAAACAGACGCATTACTGGATGTTAAACCGGTGCTCATTTCGGGATTATCGCAATACTTCTATAAAAACCTCAAATTGCATAATGATATTACCGATCTGGCCGAGCAATTTCCTTCCGCGTTTTACATCTTGTTGAAAGCAGAGAATGACGACCTTATTCCCATCATTAATGCTGCAATCGCAAATATTAGTGATACCCAACGCGCTGCACTGGCGAGTAAATGGCTTGGGGAGAACGTTATATACGACAATATGATGGTGCCTTATCAAGCCTTGGTATCGTTAACTGGATCACAAGGTAATCATGATCAAATTCTTGAGCGTGTTATCGATGGTCAGGAAAGCTTAGTTTATATCAGTGCTGTTAAGGCGGGCTCTCGATCGGAAGAGTTCTTTGCGGTTGTCATCCCCAAAAAAGTGATCTATAAGAAGGTCAATGAGCAGCTAAAAATAGCTATTTTAGTGACCGTTATTTTCATTTTATTGATGTTGCCTTTCGCTTGGTGGTTTGGCGCGCCCATTGTAAGACCAATCCGACAGTTGCGAGTTGAAACGAAAAAAGTACAAGAGCGGCAGTATGGTGAAGTGCAATTAGTGGATACGCCGATAAAAGAGATCTGGGAGTTATCTGAAGCGATGCTGGAAATGTCAAAAGACTTACAACAATATGAAACCGCACAAGATGAATTTTTAGAAGCGTTTATTAAGCTTATTGCACAAGCGATTGATGATAAATCGAAGTACACGGCTGGTCATTGTAATCGTGTGCCAGAGCTTGGCATGATGTTGGCGGATGTTGTTGAGCAATGTGATTCCGCGTTATTTAAAGATTTTAAATTTGCCAACGCGGATGAGAAACGTGAATTTAGAATTGCCGCTTGGCTGCATGACTGTGGCAAGATCACGACCCCTGAATATATTGTCGATAAGGGCACCAAGTTAGAGGCAAATTACAACCGTATTCACGAAGTTCGAACGCGGTTTGAAGTGTTGTGGCGTGATGACGAAATCGCCGCGTTACAAAAACAAATCGTCTTACCAGCGCATAAAAGTACGATCGAGGCTGAGCTTAAGGCCAAGCAGCAAAAACTGACCGATGATTTTGCGTTTATTGCGGCATCGAATGTTGGCGGCGAGTTTATGAGTGAGGATAAAATTGCCCGTGTGAAGGTTTTATCAGAACAAACATGGCTACGTCATTTCGATGATAGTTTAGGCCTTTCTTCGGTTGAAGAACTGGTGAAAAAAGAGTCGTTGAATGTCCAGTTGCCTGTGATTGAAAAATTACTGTCAGATAAAACTGAGCATATTGTTAAGCGAGATCGCAAAGTGGAATTTGATCCTAAGTTTGGTATTAAAATGGACGTTCCCGAGCATCAATATAACCTAGGTGAAGTCTATAATTTAACCATTAGTCGCGGTACGTTAACGGCGGAAGACAGATATAAGATCAACGAACACATGATCAGTACGATTAAGATGTTGGAGAATCTCCCGTTTCCACCTGAACTAAGTCGTGTCCCACGTTATGCTTCAACCCACCATGAAACATTAAACGGTACGGGTTACCCGCGTAAACTGACTGGAGATGATCTTTCTATTCCAGAGCGTATCTTAGTGATCGCCGATATATTCGAAGCCCTGACGGCATCTGACCGTCCTTATAAGAAAGCCAAACCTGTCAGCGTTGCCGTGGATATCATGTATAAGATGGCTTTGGATCAACATTTTGATATCGAGTTATTTAGGTTATTTTTACAAAGCGGTACACATATTAAATATGCCAAAAAATATCTGCCGCCTGAACAACTCGATGAGATTGATTTAAGTAAATACCTGCAACCACAACCGTTCGATGAGGTCGATTTAAGTAAAAAACTGACGGCTTAATTGTCATCCTAACGCGCTATAAGTTCTTATAGCGTGTTATTAATCCAACTCTGTTCATTTAGTGCTACCCCTCCAAACGTAATTAATTTCATTATATACTCACTGACAAATAATTTAGTCTCAGTTTATGGCTGCATTTTAGCTAATGGGTCAAGATCTCGGGATTTTATTGAAAAATTGAATTTATAGGATTTATTTTGAAAGAAAAGTACACAATTAATGATTTACGCCATATGGTTGAAAAATTACGTAATCCAGATACAGGATGCCCTTGGAACCTGCAGCAAAACTTTGCCTCGATAGCTAAATTTACGTTAGAGGAAGCATATGAAGTTGTTGATAGTATTGAAAGTAATGATTTTAAAGGCTTAGAAGGTGAAATCGGCGATCTGCTTTATCACGTACTCTATTATACCCAATTAGGACAGGAACAAGCACTATTCAGCTTTGATGACGTTATTCAACAGCTTGCAGCAAAGTTAACTCGGCGTCACCCGTATGTTTTTGGTGAAATAAAACTACAATCAAAATCTGAAATTATTGTTGCATGGGAAAAACAAAAATCCCAAGAACGCTTAGAAAATCATAAAAACACAGTTCCACACAGTGCATTAGACAACATTCCTAATGCCTTTCCAGCTCTGGTTCGTGCTGCGAAAATACAGCAGCGCGCCGCCACCGTGAACTTTGATTTCAATGGGTATAAGCAAGCGTTATCAAAGGTTTATGAGGAGATTGATGAGGTCGTTGCTGAAGCCGATGCCGCGGTCATTGATGATGATAAACTCGAAGAAGAGTTAGGTGATTTATTGTTCTCTGTGGTGAATGTTACACGCCACTTAAAACACGATCCTGAGCAAGCACTTCGTAAGGCAAATGAAAAGTTTGAAAAAAGATTTAGACAGGTAGAAGTACTTGCATTACAGAATGGTAAGTCACTAAGTGATTGTTCTGTAAGTGAAATGGAGTTGCTTTGGCAAAAAGTGAAATAAAATTACAACATATGATCTACCGCACAGTTATACAAAAAGGGCAATGCTATACTTGTCAACATTGTGGGATGAGGGGGATTTGTTTATAATGTCGTCCCTTCTGGTATATATTCAATAATACACATTTAATCCCTAACAACTTCAGGTTATGTATGACAACTAAGTACGTTTTTGTTACTGGTGGGGTAGTATCCTCATTAGGTAAAGGTATTGCGGCAGCATCATTAGCAGCTATTTTAGAAGCACGTGGCTTAAAAGTCACAATGATGAAACTAGACCCTTACATTAACATTGATCCGGGCACAATGAGCCCGATTCAACATGGTGAAGTATTCGTAACGGACGATGGTGCTGAGACCGATCTAGATCTAGGTCATTATGAGCGCTTTATTCGTACTCACATGACTAAACGTAATAACTTTACGACGGGTAAAGTATATTCATCAGTGCTGGCCAAAGAACGCCGTGGTGATTACTTAGGTGCAACCATTCAGGTTATTCCACATATTACTAACGAGATCAAAGAACGCGTTATTGCGGGCTGTGAAGGCTTTGATATTGCAGTAGTAGAAGTGGGCGGTACGGTAGGTGATATTGAATCACAACCTTTCCTAGAAGCATTACGTCAAATGGGTGTGCAACTGGGCCGTGATCACACCATGTTTATGCATCTAACATTAGTACCTTATTTAGCGGCTGCTGGTGAAGTTAAAACAAAACCAACACAGCACTCAGTGAAAGAGTTACGTTCAATTGGTATTCAGCCTGACATCCTAATTTGTCGTTCTGATCGTAATGTACCAGCGAACGAACGCGCTAAAATCTCGTTATTCTGTAACGTAGAAGAAAAAGCCGTGATCTCACTGAAAGATGTGGACAGTATTTATAAAATTCCTGCGCTATTAAAAGCACAAGGTTTAGATGAACTTGTGGTTAACCGTTTCGGTATCACTGCACCTGAAGCGGATCTCGCTGAATGGGAACAGGTTATTTTTGAAGAAGCGAATCCAACTGACGAGATCGTGATTGGTATGGTCGGTAAATATATCGAACTACCAGATGCTTATAAATCAGTAAATGAAGCACTTAAGCACGGTGGTCTGAAAAACCGTCTAAGTGTGAAGATCAAATACATCGACTCGCAAGATCTTGAAGTTCGAGGCACCGATATACTGAAAACAGTAGACGGTATTTTAGTACCGGGCGGTTTTGGTGAACGTGGTATTGAAGGCAAGATCCTTGCTGCACAATATGCACGTGAGAATAACGTTCCTTACTTCGGTATCTGTCTTGGTATGCAAGTCGCGTTAATCGAATTTGCACGTAATGTTGTAGGTTTAGAAGGCGCTCATTCAACAGAATTTAACCCTGAGACTAAATTCCCTGTAGTTGGCTTAATTACAGAGTGGATTGATGAGACTGGTAAGGTTGAAGAACGTACTGGTAGCTCAGATCTGGGTGGTACTATGCGTTTAGGTGCACAACTGTGTCATCTGAAAGCGGGTAGTAAAGTAAGAGAAATGTACGGTAGTGCGACGATTAAAGAACGTCATCGTCACCGTTATGAAGTTAACAACAATCTTCTCACTAAAATCGAAAAAGCAGGCCTAAAAGTAACGGGTTTATCTGCAGATAAGAAATTAGTCGAAATTATTGAGAATCCGAATCATCCTTGGTTTGTTGCTGCGCAATTCCACCCGGAATTCACCTCAACACCACGAGATGGTCACGCATTATTTGAAGGATTCATTAAGGCTGCTGGTGAAAATAAAAAATCATCAACTAGCTAATCAGAGATTTTAATATTAGTGCCGTGGTAACGCGGCATACTTAAATTTTTAATAGTTAAGGAAATAAAAATGTCTAAGATCGTTAAAATTATTGGTCGCGAAATCATGGATTCACGTGGTAACCCTACTGTTGAAGCTGAAGTTCACCTAGACGGTGGTTTCATCGGTATGGCACCTGCTCCATCTGGTGCTTCTACTGGTTCACGCGAAGCACTTGAATTACGTGATGGCGACAAAACGCGCTTTTTAGGTAAAGGTGTGCTTAAAGCTGTAGCTGCAATCAATGGCCCTATCGCTGAAGCGCTAATGGGTAAAGATGCAACTGATCAAGCTGCAATCGACCAAATTATGATCGACTTAGACGGCACTGAAAACAAAGCTCAATTCGGTGCTAACGCTATCCTTGCTGTGTCTCTGGCTAACGCTAAAGCGGCTGCATCTGCAAAAGGTTTACCACTATACGCTCACATCGCTGAGTTAAACGGTACGCCTGGTCAATACTCTATGCCTTTACCTATGATGAACATCATCAACGGTGGCGAGCACGCTGATAACAACGTCGACATTCAAGAGTTCATGATCCAACCTGTTGGCGCTAAAACTTTTAGAGAAGCTGTACGTATCGGTGCTGAAGTATTCCACAACCTAGCTAAAGTACTTAAGTCTAAAGGCCTAAGCACTGCAGTTGGTGACGAAGGTGGTTTCGCTCCTAACCTAGAATCAAATGCTGCTGCACTAGCTGCAATTGAAGAAGCTGTTAAAGCCGCTGGTTATGAAATGGGTAAAGACGTTACACTTGCTATGGATTGTGCTGCTTCTGAGTTCTATAACAAAGAAGAAGGTATCTACGATCTTAAAGGCGAAGGTAAGAAATTTACTGCTGAAGAGTTTAACCACTATCTTGCTGGTCTTGTTGACCAATACCCAATCGTATCAATTGAAGATGGTCTAGATGAATCTGATTGGGCTGGTTTCAAACACCAGACTGAACTACTGGGTGACAAGATCCAATTAGTTGGTGATGATTTATTCGTTACTAATACTAAGATTTTGGCACGTGGTATTAGAGAAGGTATTACTAACTCAATCTTAATCAAATTCAACCAAATTGGTACACTAACAGAAACGTTAGCGGCAATTAAAATGGCGAAAGACGCAGGCTTTACCGCTGTAATCTCTCACCGTTCTGGTGAAACTGAAGATGCAACAATTGCTGACCTTGCTGTTGGTACATGTGCTGGCCAAATCAAAACAGGTTCTATGAGCCGTTCTGATCGTGTTGCTAAGTACAACCAACTAATCCGTATCGAAGAAGCGCTAGGTGATGCTGCTCCTTTCCACGGTCTTAAAGAGGTTAAGGGTCAAGCTTAATTTGCTTAACTGTTAATTCTGAATAGAATAAAAACCCGCTTTTAA
>NZ_JABSQR010000016.1 GCF_013215705.1 Moritella sp.
ACCATAATGGTGATGCTATTGGTTAGTATGACTGGTAGGGCAAAGACTCTGCCGCGCAGCGGCTTCGTTCAACAAGCCCATAAAGTCAGATTCGCAACGCTGTCACATTGGTTGCAAAAGAAAAGGCGCAACAAATTGTGCCAGCATTGCTCACCGCTTATGGGGGCGTTAATCTCAATTTCATTGTACTTTATCTAATGCGAACAATCCCCTTTAAAGCCCAAGCTCTAAGCCGAAACGGCCCCGAAGTGTGTTAGATAGAGCGTACTCGCAATTCTTTGTGTACTCGCAATTTTTATTGGTGAATGCAATACAGTGATTTAATAGTTTCCTTCAGCCACAGCAACTTCGGATTGTGAGCGTTACGTTTATGCCAAATCAACGTGAAGGGAATTAGCAGTTTATCATGATAAACCTTGTCTACCGGGATGGGTAAACACAACAAATCTGGATGTTGCTGCTTGGTATAATGTTGACAATATGCCGGTGCAGTCGTGATCATATTTTGGTTTGGTTGAGCCGACATGAATAATGATTGCTCAAAGCTAGCCATAGTAAGCGAGATATCTCGCTTCAGTCCCTGTTCACTGAGTACTTCATCTAACGCCCAAGCTTCACACTTCTCCCAAACGATATTGATATGTGGGTATTTGAGGAAGGTATCGAGGTTCCATTCTTCTTGTAAGGCAGGATGATCTTTACGCAAATATACAACAGGAAGATCAGAAAAAAGAATTTCAAAGTCAATGAAGTAAGGAAGTAGGTGTAGTGACTCTTTAGATCGTGGATGGCTTTCTCTTCCTGTTAGCCCAATATCCGTTTCGCCACGGATAATTGATTCTAAAGAGTCGTAATCCCAGTTATGCGTTTTTATTTTTGCGTCTGTATAATGTTGCTGAATTTTTTGGACTAGTTCATTTAGCATGGTTAGCAGAAGCGGAGATTCAATAGCTAAATCAAATTGAATGCCTTTTGGCGAATCACCGCTATGTTTATCCAGAAGTTGGCGACTTATCTGTAGCCAATCTGAAAGATCTTGTTCCATGCTCTGTGTGAAAGGGGTTGGTGCTAACCCCTTCGGGGTTTTAACAAACAAAGGATCATCAAACCAATCACGTAATTTTCTCAACGACTTGCTCACGGTAGATGGCGTGACATTCAACTTTTTTGCAGTTCTCGACACGCTATGTTCTTTAGATAAAAGTTGTAGTGTATACAGCAAGTTAAAATCAAGCTGGGCTAGTGATTTTTTCATATTTCTGACCGTGAGAATGTTTGGGTATCAATAGTATTAGAGCAAGGCTAATTACGCTACCTATAATCAAGGTTGTAAGTAGCATATTCAGTGAATTTACGCCAAGAGCTCCCATTAACCAGATGTACAATGCAGAGCAAGACACTTGGGTAATACCAAGCAACGAACTCGCCATTCCTGCGCGCGCAGAATATGGGCTAAGAGCTTGACTCATGGATACACCAAAGCCAATGGCAAAACCCGCACATGTCAGGACAAAACTGATTAAATACAATTGATTATCAAAATTAGAGATAAGTGTGAATGTTATAACCACAGCAGATAGTGCAAACAATATTTGTGATGCCAGTAGTAGGGTGCGTTCTTTAAATATAGATAAAGCAAAAGGTGCGGAGAACGAGGTGATCATACTGACTAAAGCAGTGCCAGCTACAATGGTAGAATACTCGCTTCTATCAAAACCCATCTCTCCCATTATTAATAAAGGAGACACGTTGACATAAGTTAAAATGGTCATCACCCCAAGCGAAGTAATAATCAGACGGCTGATAAAAAAACGCTCGAAGAATGATTCTTGCGCAGCGTGACGGTCTGAATGAATGTCATTAATTACAATTAACTTGTTTGGCTTAGTCTCTTTGAGTACCAGTAAAGATAATAGACAGACCACACCCCCCATAACAGCCATCATAATAAACAGACTTGACCATGGAAATTTAAGCATTATAAGGTAACCAATCACGGGCGCAATAACAGGGATAACACAGGTGATACCGTTGAGCATAGAAAGTACTTTAGCGCGTTGTATATCATCCAAAGTATCCCGAATAATTGCAAAGGCAACCACGTAACAGTTACCAGCGCCAATCCCCTGAATGAATCTAGCAATAAGAAACGGCGTACTATGTTCAGCCATGCCACCCAATATAGATGATACTGCAAAGATTGCGGCACCAGTAATAGCAACAGGTTTACGGCCTAGTGAGTCGGCCACTTTTCCAGCAATAAGCATTGTCGTTGCCATGCCTATCAAATAGATAGAAAAAGCAAAATGCAGCTGGGATTCTGTTGCTTTTAGGTCAGCTGCAATTTGTGGCAAACCAACAAGATAAAGATCGATGGCAGTGGGATAAAGTAGTACAAGCGTAAAACTACAAAGAAGATATCGGAACATAAAAACCTCACAAATTAATTATGAGTATGATAGTGCTGTAAGCATTAACTGGCGAGTGAGGTTTATGACATCAGGTATTTCCATTGGCGACAAACACTAAAATAAACGTTGGTTGAGTGCAATAACGCTAAGTCGTTATGCCCCAATTTCAATTGCAAGGGAATTTCGCCCATCACGCAAGAAGCTGTCTAATTGGCACGTTCAGGAGCGGCGTTAGCTTCTCGATGGTGGATTTAAAACAGCTGACCATTTCTTGATTGCTGTTTGCATCGGTAGAACGCCGGCACAAATATGTGAGAGTGACATCGAGGGCTGTGTCGTTACTGGCTTTGATCAATGACACGGAACCTAAGGTTGAATTTTTAATGGATGATTACATTTGGCAACCGCGGATATTCCAATGCCATCCATTATAGAATACTGAAACTTATGTGTTAACCAAAGCGAAAAACATTAATTTTTAAAGCGATAGGCCACTAAGTCGGTCATCCTGCTGCCTGTAGTAATTCCCCCATCTTCTGATGAATTAAGTTAATGGCTTTGAGCGGGCGGATAATCACTTTGAATTCGGTGATCTTACCTTCATCATCCCATTTGATCATATCCACACCATTCACCAAGATGCCATCTATCTCGACCTCGAATTCCAGTGCAGCATCGTTATCACTGATGATCTGGCGGACATAGTGAAATGATTCGTTGACGAAAACGGCCAGTGCGGCAGTCAGATATACAGTGGTTATTATTTTACCTGCTTGTGGTGCATGAGTTACTGGTGAGTGGAAAACAACCTTGTCAGAAAGTAACAGATCCAGAGCATCTGTATTACGAGTTTGCAGTAGTTGGTGCCAAGTATCGATAGTATTGAGTTTCATCTATTTTTCCTCCAAAGGATTGATTAGTAATAATATAGTACTAATTACAGTAAATAGACGTAGAAATGCTGAAGTACAATAAACAAATTGCAAAACCACCTACTGCTGGCAGGTAATATAACCGTCATAATACCATGATCTGTACCATCAACATTCAGTCCCAAGATGTTGCCATTTAACGTCATCACTATGTGATGCCAGTTACCGTCACCTAAGTTGCCAGCGTCTTGCGAAAATAAAATCTGGCTTAATGACGCTCTTGAATAACACCAATACTAAACGGGATCAGAGCTGGTTGCATACAGTATCGGTGTATAGGTGTATAGTTAACTAGGCTTTACGTATAATGCTTTAACAGCTATCTCTCTCTCTGCGCTAAAGCAGAGTATTTCACGGACGAATCGATGAAAATATTTTTTATATCTTTGTTTTTATTCTCATTTTCAAATTTTGCGACCTCGCTTACGTGGAGTCAGCAAAGAGGCTTGTATACGCAAGCTGTAGACTTACAATCTCAAAACATGTGGGTCAAAGCGTTACAAAAAACAAAGCTTATCCCTACATACCCATTAACCTACCTGCTTGAATACCAACAGCTTGAAGCACACTTTAGTCGTAACAGTTTGTCGGCAGTGCAAGCTTTTATACAGGATAACCTTGATCGTCGCGTGAGTTATGATCTGCAGCGAAGTTATTTATATTACTTAGCAAAAAACCAATATTGGCGTGAGTATCTGTCTTTTTATCCGCGACTCCCCAATTCAGTCGACTTGAAATGCTATCATTTTCAGGCGCGATTAGCGGGTGATCAAGCCGATGAAATTTGGGCAGATGTGCAAAAAACCTGGTTAACGGGATCTTCCTTACCAAAGGCTTGTGATAGCGTTTTGCAGTATTATCTTGATAGTAAGAAAATATCTCAGGCATTAATTTTGCAGCGCTTTCATTTAGCTTATGTGAAGAATAAAACATCCCTTATGTCCTATTTAATCACCTTAATGGACAAGAATAATAAACGGTTAGCGAAGCAGTTATATGCCTTACATAAAACACCGACAAAGGTATTAAACAGTCCTTTATTTAAGGACCTCTCATTTAACAACAAGGCGCAGGCTGGCTACGGTTTTTTAGCCGCCAGCATTAAACGTCTTGCTAAAAAAGATATTGAATTAGGATTAAATGCATATCTCGCTTATGAGCGTAAAATGTCTTTTACATCGACAGAGCAAGTCAATTTAAAAAAATATCTTATATCGCGAATTTTGATCCGTAATGAAACCAAGTTGTTACCGTGGTTAGATAAAGCGCTTTCGGCTTTAGGGAATGCACCATTAACGGAGCGTCGGATCCGTTATGCGATTAAATTTAATAATTGGCCCGATATTGAATACTGGCTGGCGCAGCTGAGCGAGACTAAGCAACTCGATAGTAAATGGTTGTATTGGCAAGCACGGGTATTGGAAAATAAACAGCAACAAAGTCAGGCCGATAAACTGTATCAACAAATCGCGACTGAGCGTAATTATTACGGTTTTTTGGCCGCGCAGAAATTAGGTTTGGATTACCAATTCAATGCCAATATCGTCAGCGGCCAGCAGCAAGAGTTGGATCATCTGCAAACACAGCTTACACATATTGGTGAACTGTATTTCCATCAACATAGGTATTTACTTAAACGTGAGTGGCGGGCCTTAATTAGCAATCAAAGTATCAATTTGCAAAGGCAGTTAGGCCTATTTGCCTTTCAAAAAGGCTGGGCTCATCTTTCGGTCGTTGCCAGTATTCTGTCTAAAAGTTGGAGTGCTTTGAATATTCGTTTCCCCGCAGCTAACCCCCAGTTGTTTTATGCTAATGCCGAGCGATATAAACTCGATTCAAGCTATATTTACGCCATTACCCGTCAGGAAAGCTCGTTTGATGAATTTGCTAACTCTCCGGTAGGTGCTCGTGGTTATATGCAACTGATGCCACAAACGGCAAAAGAAACCGCACGAAAAATTGGGTTGAAAAATTATAAGAGGAGAGCGCAATTAACCGATGGCGATATCAATGTACAGTTAGGCTCGGCCTATTTTGATAGCTTACTTAAGCGTTATAAAGGGAATAGGGTACTGGCCACTGCTGCATATAATGCGGGCCCGAATCGAGTCGATCGCTGGCAAGGCAACAAAGACGGCAGGGCAGAGCAAGGCTTAACGATGGATAGTTGGATTGAAGCCATTCCCTATAAAGAAACCCGACGTTATGTCAAAAATGTTTTAGTCTATAACGTTATTTATCAGCATATTTTAGATAAACCGCTTGAGTTTCTTAAGCCTAAAGAGATCCGCGCACGTTTTTAATGTCTTTTAAATATTCAATAAAATAAGCGCTTTTTTATTATGCTTTGTGCATTATAAAAAAAACAATTGGATGTGGCATTTACTGTTTGTCATCGCTTTGGCAGCTATGGGTTATTCAGTCTATTCTGCATCGCAAAAAATTGATTATACTTGGCAATGGAATCGCGTTGTCCCCTACATAATAGATGATTCACCAAGGGAAACCTTTGCGGAATATGATGGTACCGTCAGCATTAATGACAGCGGTATAATTACAGTCGAGTTTGACAACGGTGATCCCGCTTTAATTATCGACAACGCGGATGATGTCTTTGTCAGTGACGGCGATTTTGTTTTTTCAGGCGATGTAATATCCAGCGTCAATCAACGGAGTATGGGGGTACTGTTACAAGGGTTGTTGATGACCATTAAACTGTCGCTTATTTCGCTGTTTTTTGCGATTATCATTGGCTTAGTCGCGGCATTAATGCGTATATCTACGAATCCTTTAAGTCGGAATTTTGCTTTTTTATACGTCGAGATAATCCGTGGCACCCCGTTACTTGTGCAGATATTTATTGTCTATTTTTTCTTAGGGACGATTTTCGACTTAGATCGATTTACCGCGGGTATTGCGGCCTTATCTGTTTTCACCGGCGCTTACATAGCTGAGATTATACGTTCCGGTATTCAGTCTATTCCACCTGGTCAAATGGAAGCCGCACGCTCGTTAGGCATGAGTTATCCAAAAGCGATGACTTACGTCATTTTACCTCAGGCATTTAAGCGTACTTTACCGCCAATGGCAGGTCAGTTAATTAACTTGGTCAAAGACTCTTCTTTGGTATCAGTCATCTCAATCACAGACTTAACGAAAGCTGGCAGGGAAGTGGTTGCGGGCAGTTTCGCTACATTTGAAGTGTGGTTTGCGGTCGCTGCGCTTTACCTTGTACTTACTTCAACGTTGTCTTTCGGCGTTCAGCGCATAGAAAAGAGGTTAGCAACTAGTGACTAGAGCAAATTATAAAGGCGAAGATATGGTGATCGCCGTCGATGTAGATAAAATATACCCCAACAAGTGTCACGCACTTAAAAAAGTATCCGTTACTGTTAAGCGTGGTGAAGTGGTGGTCATTATTGGACCATCAGGTTCGGGTAATTGATGGCATCAATATGTATGACTCTGCTACCAACATTAACGCATTACGTGAAAACGTCGGTATGGTGTTTCAGTCGTTTAACCTTTTCCCCCATTTATCAGTTAAAAAAAACGTGATGCTGGCGCCATTAAAAGTATCTAATTTGGATAAAGAACAAGTTGAAAAAGACGCTGTAAGCTTGCTTACCCGAGTCGGATTAGCAGAAAAAGTGGACGTGTACCCAAGTCAATTATCCGGTGGTCAACAGCAAAGAGTCGCGATTGCGAGAGCATTAGCCATGAAACCAGACTTGATGTTATTTGATGAACCCACATCGGCTTTAGACCCTGAAATGGTAGGGGAGGTACTTGAGGTGATGAAATCACTGGCAGAAGAAGGCATGACCATGGTAGTGGTGACTCACGAAATGGGCTTTGCTAACGAAGTTGCTGACAGAGTTTTGTTTATGGAAGATGGCCAGCTGCTTGTCGATGATGTGCCTGAGAACTTTTTTGAAAACCCTTCACACCCAAGGTTGCAGAAGTTCTTATCGAGTATTTTGTAGATTTGGGTTGTCATAAGACGCTCAGTTAAGAATTATTATTGATAATGAGAACGATTATCAATATGATACCTGCCTGATTTGAGCATTAAACCAGTAGGTAATCTGTAGTGTTGGCACAAAATATCCGTTTATGGTTGTTTATTACAATCAGTATTCTGTTGTTTCCTTTGTACTTTTTGTATGTGGCCTTACAGCAGAGTGAACAACAACTGGCTTATGAACAGCTGAATCAACATGCCAGCCTAGGGTTTAATACTGCTGAGCGTAACCTCGATGTCTTGCAGGAACACCTAGTGGCATTGCGCAGTATGATGACCTATCAACCTGAACTCTCTCGCCAACAATTTGATCAGTTTAATGCCCAATCATCGCTAAGTGGCTACGATATTGTTGTGTACGAATGGATCCCTAAAACCAGCCACCAGCAAGCCCCAGCTTTAATTCGGGAAGCCGTTAATACTGGTATTTTTGATTTTCGTTTCAGTCGGGTTGGGTCAGATGAGGTATTTTACCCTATTTATTATTCCGCTTCAGCGCAAATGAATGGCTTATCGCTGGGGATTAATCTAGCGGATATCGATAGTATTCGTGAGGGGATGATGTTAGCGGCCAAAGATAACAGCCTGCAGTTAGTGATCAGTGAGAATATGGGCGTTGATGAATCGACAACGCCTGAAGTCCGGTTGTTGTTACCTGTTTTTGTTTTGAATGATCAAGGTGAGGTGGGTCCTGAATTGAGGGGGTATGTGAGTGCGATGACGCACTTCGATGCTGCGATGCAAATTCTGTTAGGGCCAGTACTAAGCCAGAAGCAGAATCTTGGTTTGGAAATTTACCGTGAAGTCTTGCAAGATACCGAGTTGTTATTTAGCTCGTTACGCCAACAAACTTCTGAATCTAGATATCGGATTGATTTTACACAAAATTATGCAAATTGGCAGTTACGATATCAGTTTGTTGATTTAAGTCCCCCTATGCCTTGGTGGTACCTCTCTCGCCCCACGCTAATTGTCACCGGTATTGGCTTAATCATTTTATTGTTTGTCTTGTTGTTGCGTCATACATTATATCGCCGTATACGTGCTGAAGCACTCGCTAGAGAGAAAACACGTTCGTTAGAATTAGTACAAAATGAATATCACAACTTATTTGAAAAAGTGGTGGAAGGTGTTTATAGCGCAACCCTTGAAGGACAGTTTTTAAAGGTTAACCCGGCATTAGCTCGTGCTTTTGGTTATGAAGAACCACGGCAGATGCAACAAGCGGTTGAGCATATTGGTCGGCAGTTACACCGAGAGCATCAATCGTATCAGGTATTTTTACAGACGTTACTAGAGAATAAAGAAGTATTTAACTATGAATGGGAAGGCGAGGATCGGCACGGGAATACTATCTGGTTGTCAGAAAATGCATATTTAAATACCGCCGATGATGGTTGTGTCGTGTATCAAGGCACCTTGGATGTGATTACCGAACGTAAATTTAATGAACAGCAGCTGAACTATCAAGCTAATCACGATGCCTTAACGGGCTTGTTAAATCGAACTGCCTGTCAGAACTTTTTAGAAGAGTTCCTACAGAATAAACAGTGGGGCGTGGTGCTGTTTATTGATCTTGATGGTTTTAAAAAGATTAATGATGGCTATGGTCATGGCGTTGGCGACTTATTTCTGCAAGAAACAGCGGACCGATTAAATCAGATTTTACGTAAAAAAGATCGAATTGCTCGCATCGGCGGTGATGAGTTTGTCATTTATTTTGAGGGAGAAATGTCTCAACAGACCATCAAACAGCTGGCTGAACGTTTACAGCATGAAGTCACTCGGCCGGTTTTATTAGATGGCTCGTCTATAGCCTTGCAGGTTTCCGCCAGCATTGGCTTCGCCTTCTTAGGCCCTCACTATCAGCATGCTAGGGATATTTTACGAGACGCGGAGCTGGCCATGTACGAAGTGAAAAAGAACGGTAAGGCGAACTATCAGGTATTTAGTTTAGCCTTGCATGAACAAGTTCAGCGCCAGATTGAATTTGATGACCTACTACATAGCGCATTGGACAACGATGAATTTAGTTTATGTTTTCAGCCTGTCGTCTGTTTGAAGGATGCCCGAACTCAAGGTTTTGAGGCCTTGTTACGTTGGTATAATCCTAAATTGGGTCAGGTTTCCCCAGATCGGTTTATTCCTCTCGCAGAGAAATCTTTGTTGATTCAACCCTTAGGTCTCTGGGTGATTACTCAGGCATTAGCTGGTTTTCGGCGTTTATCTTTGTTACAGCCCGATGCAGGGCTTTATCTGAATATTAATTTGTCACCGCGTCAATTACAGGATGATCAATTATTACAAGCCTTACCTAGACTGTTAACCGACGCCAACGTTGTACCAGAGAGTATCCGTTTCGAACTAACAGAAAGTGCCTTGGATATGAATGAGCAAGTGGTGACAGAGCGTTTGTCAGCATTAAGAACGATGGGTTTTAAAATATACATTGATGATTTTGGTACTGGTTACAGCTCATTAAAGCGCTTGGTTCAGTTTCCGATTGATGGTATTAAAATTGATCGTTCGTTTGTTGATGGTTTAGAGCAAGACAGCAGTAAGCAGGTAATGGTTGAAGTGATCGTTACTATGGCACGTTTACTCAATTTACAAGTGGTCGCAGAAGGTGTGGAGACTGAAGCGCAGCGAAAACTTTTGCAGGAGGGGGGTTGTCGATTCGCTCAAGGTTATCTGTTTTCTCGCCCGTTGCCGGAAGTTGAATTGAGTCGACAGCTTGAAAGTGATACGCGAGTGCTTGACTGTAATCTGCAAAGTGCTTCAACGGACTCATCCAATTAATTTTCGCCGCAAAAGATTCATTCTCAATTTAAAATCCTCTTGAATATCCAATCAAACTGTTTATGATAATAAGAATCATTATCATAAGCAGTTTGATTGGATATATTATGAACTTGTCGACATTAAATGTTAAAACCAGCTTAGGTGACGACTGCGAGCTTGAATATTATGAGCAACTTGGCAGTGCTATTGAGCATGCTGATTTACCACAACGTCACGACATATTTTTGTCTTATTTCCTATTAAGTGATCAGATCGCGGCACCTCTCGATGCCGAACAGCGCTGGACTCTTTATTTAGCACAGCTCGGACTCCTCTTACGTTCAATAAAGAATAATCAGCTTCCGAGCCATTGGCGCCGAGCATGTTATGAAGTGCTAAATAAGCCGTTACTCTCACTGCAACGATTAGCGACTACGACAGACAAAAAACGCCAACTAAATGCTTACTATATACAAATAAATGAACATGTAACCCAGGTATTCAACCTACATCCTTTTTAAATTACGTTAATCGTACGCTAATTCGACGTTATTGAATTAGTGCTATTCACCTGATAATTACGGAGACGAAAATGACAAATTTTAGAATAGAAACAGACAGTATGGGCGAACTTGAAGTGCCATCATCGGCTCTATATGGGGCTCAAACCCAGCGAGCAGTAAATAACTTTCCCATCAGTGGTCAACAATTACCCGTCGGTTTTATTCGCGCCTTAATTCAAATTAAAGCCAGTGCCGCAGCGGCGAATAAACAGCTTGAATTAGTATCGCCAACTATCGCAGATGCGATCATTTCGGCCTGTAAAGACTTGTCTGAAATGGATGACATGATGCAGCATTTTCCGGTTGATGTGTTTCAAACTGGTTCTGGCACTAGCTCGAACATGAACGCGAATGAAGTTATTGCTTATCTTGCGACTAAGATAGCTGGCGAATCAGTAAGTGCTAACGATCATGTTAACTATGGTCAAAGTAGTAATGATGTTATTCCAAGTACCATCCATGTAAGTGCGGCACTCGCACTGGCCAATCAGTTGCTACCAGCACTTAATCATTTAGTTAAACTGATAGAAAAAAAAGCACAAAGCGTCGATCATTTTGTTAAAACAGGGCGTACCCATTTAATGGATGCGATGCCAATTAAAATGAGCCAAAGTCTGCATAGCTGGAGTGCACAAATAAAACAAAATATTGACAATCTAACCGCATTACAACCTGTTATTCAGCGCCTAGCCCAAGGTGGTACCGCGGTTGGCACTGGCATTAATGCTCACGCCGAATTTAGCCGTGTATTCAATCAACAATTGAGTGCCGCAACAGGTCTTAAATTTACCCCAGCGGACAATCTATTTGCATTAATTGGCTCTCAAGATACTGCGGTGGCATTGTCAGGGGCGTTAAAAACGACCGCGGTGTCATTGATGAAAATTGCGAATGATTTACGCTGGATGAACTCTGGTCCACTGTCGGGTCTTGGCGAGATCGCGCTTGAAGCCTTGCAACCTGGGTCTTCAATTATGCCGGGTAAAGTAAATCCGGTGATCCCAGAAGCGATGGCGATGGTTTGTGCACAGGTTATCGGTAACGATACTGCGATCACGATTGGTGGACAGTCAGGTAACTTCGAGCTTAATGTCATGTTACCTATGATTGCTAACAATTTGCTTAATAGCCTAAATTTACTAAGCAACAACGTGGTGCTATTAGCTGATAAAGCGATTGCGACCTTTGAAGTACAGCAACAAAACATTGAGCAAGCCTTGGATAAAAATCCAATTTTGGTGACTGCACTTAATCCGATTATTGGTTATCAATTAGCGGCTAAAATTGCCAAGATAGCCTACAAAGAGCAACGTGCGATTATTGATGTGGCGCTAGAACACACTGAATTATCACGTGAAAAATTGAGTGAGTTACTCAATCCGCTGAAACTGACTCAGGGCGGAATATAACTTTCGATCACCCCCCATGTTAGCGCTGGAGGGATGTGCTCTATGCTTATTATCTTGAGTGATTAATTTATCCAAATCGCCGCTTTATACTATCATTAATTATGTTGATTTAAGTTGTACAGTTTGAAATTAGCGTTAAATATGAAAGGTATAAAGGATGTTTTTAGATACAAATAAGACCCAGTTAAGATCGCTTGATATTAATGATAGTGCGGAATTTTATGCGTGGTCATGCGATCGTGAAGTTACTCAGTTTAGTCTATCTGCGTATGCATATCCCCAGTCTAAAGCTGATATTTCAACCTGGTTGTCAGGTATTAACGCAAATAAAACATGCGTGTCATTTGGTATTTGCAGTGTTGAAACGGATAAACTGATTGGTTATGCAGGCATCGCGTCAATCAGTTCGCTCAATCGCTCAGGTGAATATTTTATCCTCATTGGTAATAAAGCGTATTGGGGTGACGGTATTGGTACTGAAGTAACCAAGGTGATCACCGATTATGGTTTTAATACGCTAGGTCTACATCGCATTGAATTAACTGCTTATGCTAATAACCCCGGGGCCATCCGCGCGTATGAGAATGCCGGTTATATGCATGAAGGGTTGAAGAAACAAGCGGGTTTCCGCAATGGTGAGTTTATCGACAAAATCATGATGGCAATACTTGCACCCGACTGGCAAGGTATTTGATTGTTGTTTAACTCTCGAATTCAGCAATTAACAAGTCAATGAAACACCGTGATGTTTTAGGGAAATAACGATAATGAGGGTAGTTACTGTGTTGTGCGGATCCTGCTGCCATTGATGGTGAAGATGTTGTTCGTATTAAGCTTGAGCAGTAAGGGGGGGGCGTTAGTTTTAGTTTATGTTCTTGAGCTCTATAGTTTATCGAGATAGTATAAAATGACAAATAAGCGAGTATCGAGTGACTGACTCAAATAGATAGCATTGGGGAAAAATTATGGAAAGCGAATACAGTCCACCAACAGTTTGGACTAACGATGAAGACAGTGGCGGTGCTTGGGCATCAATAAATCGTCCTGTGTCAGGCGCAACTCACGACAAAGCATTACCTATCGGAACTCATCCCTTACAGCTTTATTCATTGGCAACGCCCAATGGCCAAAAAGTAACCATCATGCTGGAAGAGCTATTAGCCTTGGGCGTGACTGAAGCGGAATATGATGCTCATGTTATTAACATTGGTGAGGGCGAACAGTTTTCATCCGGCTTTGTTGGTATTAATCCCAATTCAAAAATTCCTGCATTAGTGGACCACTCTGGTAATACGCCAATCGAAGTATTTGAATCGGGTGCTATCTTGCTTTACCTTGCGGATAAGTTCGGCCATTTATTACCGAAAGATATCGCCAAACGCACAACAGTATTGAATTGGCTATTTTGGTTACAAGGTTCAGCACCTTATTTAGGTGGTGGCTTCGGTCATTTCTATGCTTACGCACCAGCAAAATTTGAATATCCAATTAACCGTTTCACGATGGAAGTTAAGCGTCAACTCGACTTGTTAGACAAGCAACTTGCCGCTAATAAGTTTATAGCCGGTGATGAATATAGTATTGCCGATATTGCGATTTGGTCTTGGTATGGCAATTTGGTGCTTGGTAAGGTATATGATGCTGCGGAATTTTTAGATGCTGCAAGTTATAAGCACCTACTGCGTTGGGCTCAGGATATCGCTGAGCGTCCTGCTGTGCAGCGTGGCCGCATTGTCAATCGTACATCAGGTGAAGCATGGGAAGCGTTAAGTGAGCGCCATAGTGCTGCTGATATTGATAATGTGTTGAAGCTTAAACCTTAGTGGTTATACTTTAAATGCCATACAAAATATGGCATTTAAAGTAAATGATTTGATTAGGCAAGGCTCGTAAAAATAGGGGGAGGGTTAAGCCCCGCCATTATGAAAATATTCAATGTATATTAGTAGTAAGATCATTAAACCAACACCACATACTATTATTGAAATTAACCCTGCTAGCCAGACCATCGCGGCGCAAAAGTACCATTTTGGCACATAGTCACGAATTGCAGTCATCTCTCTTTTATAATATCGCTTTGGCCCTGCTAATGCGTAAACATAGATTAACATTTTAAAATGGGTCAAAGGGAAATTGGCATAAAAAGCTTGCTCCCCAACTGAAAAGTGCGGTGATTTAAAGTAACGTTCGTTCAGGCTTTTTGGGCATATCCATGTCAATATCATTAAAACCACTAGCCAGGGCGGAAATGCGAGCATTGAGTAAAGAAAGATATCGATATAAATATCCAGAGTATCTTGTGATAGCATCATGAGCATACAGCTCCTATCTTAAGGTTTTTAACTAGGTCAACGCCGTTTCCTCTAGCGTTATTAAACCCTAATGATACGCGATAAGAATGATGTGAAAGTATGAAAAAATAACTAAATCAATGTGATGGCAGTAATCGTTTTAGCATAAAATCAAGTGTCAACTAGGCATGCTAAATAAGCAGCTTGCAGCTCACTATGTCGCTATAACTTAAGGTTGAGTTGTTACATGGTGATGACAATCACCAGCCAAACAATGGAGCTGGTGATAGTCACTATTATTTCTATTCGTTAGAACCGATACTAATCAACCTTAAACTGACCAACCAATACTTGTTGTTGTGATGATAATTTGGCAATCGTCTGACCGACTTTTTCAGCCTCGGTAGACTGATCTAAAATTGATTGGCTTAAGTCGCGGATATTAGCGACATTCACATTCACTTCTGTTGATACAGTCTTCTGCTCACTAGCGGCGTTCACTATTTCACTATTCATCATCTGAATATCAGCCACAAACGATGAGATATCCGCTAAGCTGCTCACTGCTTTTTTAACTTGTGTGGCGGTTTCAAGAGCAAGGTGGTTACCTTCTGATATCGCGGTTGTCACACTGCGCGTGCCGTTTTGTAGATCTTCGATGACCACGCGAATTTGATCGACAGAGTCATGAGTACGACTTGCAAGTTGTCTCACTTCATCGGCAACTACTGCAAAACCTCGACCTTGTTCACCAGCTCTTGCTGCTTCAATGGCCGCATTCAGTGCCAGCAGGTTAGTTTGTTCCGAAATCCCTTCAATCACTGACAATATGGCACTAATGTTACCGCCATTTTTTTCTAGCTCGTTAGCAATTGGCACCGCCATCGCCATTCTTTCGACCAACTCTTGCATGGTATCTGCCGATTGTTGTACGATTGCTTGACCACTTTGCGCTGATTGCTCTGCTTGACTGGCCATTTCAGCGGCTCTGTCTGCATTGGCTAATACTAACGCTGATGTTTGTGTCATCTCTTCAGAAGCGGTAGCAACCATGTCAACTTCTCTAAATTGTGATTCGCTACTTTGACGTGATTGTAGTGCAATTTTTTCAGCTTGTTTCGACGTTTTACTCATGACATCAGAGGTTTCAATTACATCTTTTATTGTGCCTTGGATCTTATCTAAAAAGCGGTTGAACCAAATCGCGAGTTCGCCAATCTCATCAGCGGTTCGCACATCTAGGCGTTGGGTTAAATCACCTTCACCTGTTGCGATATCTTGTAAACGGCTGGCGACAGCTTTAATTGGCGCAACTAATTGGACTGCTGCAAACCAGATAATAACTAAGCCGAATAGGGTGACAATAACGCCAGTGATGATTTGAACCTTGAGGCTTTCAGCTGCTTGAACTTCCATGAGTTGATTTAACGCGAGGGCATCAGCCATCACGTTTTTTCTTGGCATCGTAATGACAACGCCCCAGTTGACGGCATTTAGTTTAATCGGCATGAACACAGTTAAAGACTGCTGATCCTTGCTCCATTGTGATTGCGTTACGCCATCAACTAGCCATTGTTTTAATTGTGGATCGGTAATTTGTGACCCAATCGCTGAATCATTACCATCGGTTGCAATCAACTGACCGTTATTACTGATAATCTGCACTGTACCTGCACCAGAGAACAAGGCTTGGTCAGCGCGCAATGCATATTGTTGTAGTACGTTGATTTTTAGGTCAATCCCCGTAACACCAATTATTTCACCGTCTTTACGCAGTGGTACTGTAATGGTGCTGATTAACTGAGAAGCACCGTTTTCATTGTATAAGTAAGGTTCGATGACACACGTGCGGTTATTGACAGTGCTACAGCTATACCAGAAGTTGTTTGCTTGTCCACTGACTGCCAGCGATGTGTTGTTGATCTGCCGTTCATTTTTAATCGTGAGCGTCGGTTCATTTTGACTGTTTTTATACCAATACGCAGAAAAACGGCCTTTATCATTGGAACTGACATAATCGGCGTTAGCGTAATTACCGTCTTCACCATCGAGCATATCAGGCAGAAAGGTAGTAAATGCGGCGTGCATATTATCGAAGTTTTGTACTGAACGTTTTAACAATTCAGAGACTGAATTACGCAGTTGGTCACTACTGGTAAAGTTTTCTTCAGCATTATACTGCAAGAAGGCGATACTCTCGGCGAGCATTTCTGCACGGTATGTTGCTTCATCTAAATATTTTTGCACGATAGAAGCTTGTGTATTGGCTTCGCTCATGAGTAATTGTTCGGACTTTTCACCAACAGAATTGCTGGTTTGGATCTGAATGATGTCTTGATTGGAAGTTGATGATGAAAGTGTAAAACTGATTAATGATATTGCGACAAGCAAAATGCAACATCCAGAAAGCAAAGTTATCTTCCATTGAACTGATAACGAACCCATTATAATTCCCTTTAATACCCTAATATAGTTACTGATGTTAGATTTATATGTCACACAAACATCAGACTAATGTTTTAAATATGTTTATATCAAGTTAATGCGAAATAATAAAGTGTTACAAGAAAATTAAAAGGGTATTGTTTGGAGTCGTAGGTTGCATCTAAGGCTAAAGTGCCATTTAGATCACCATTATTTTTTTGTGTATTGTTAGTAATAGAAGGGTGAACTTACTGCGATAATCTTGTTGGAAAACACGAGCTAATCACAGAATGTCAGTAAATAAAAGGGTCGGCATAATTACTGATGGGCGTTTTATTTAGCCGTGACTAGAATTAGAACGACTGAGTCTATTTATAGTCTTTAACTACAATGTGAGGGTTTGTTAATGAAAGTGGTCAAAGTATTAAGTACTATTTTGTTGTCGTCGGTAATTTTAGTCGGTTGTTCGGGAACATCGATGAAAACGCAAAATCTAGACGAGAGTGAATACACTGTCATTGGACCCGGTTCTGCTACTGCCACGGGTATCATGTTATTTAACTTCATCCCAATCCAACAGAATGACCGTTTTGTTCGCGCCCAAAATGCAGCAATTGCCACGCAAGGCGGTGACGCACTGATTAATGTCGAAGTCCAAGAAGATTGGTTTTGGGCATGGGTATTGAATGGTTATCAGACTACAGTATCTGGTGATGTCGTTAAGTTAAAGTGAGCGCGGTATTGAGCGTCCAGCGTGTCTTCACTTGATTATTACTCTGCTATACGGTTATCTCTTTTACAGTCAGTTAGCAAAAAGCCTCCACAGCTATAGTCATAGTTGTGGAGGCTTTTTAGTACGATTAATATGGTCGTGCTATTAACAGTACTACTTTAAACTAATTTAGTACGTCTACTATGTTAGCCAAAAGTACATTTAATAAAGTGTGTGATTATTTACCACAACACTTCTTAAATTTCTTACCGCTACCACATGTGCAAGGATCGTTACGACCTACTTTAGCGCTTTCTCTTACGATTGGAGCTTGTGCGTGATGATGACTACAGCCTGGACCGTGTACGTGACCTTCTTCGCTGTGTGCGTGTTGGTTTGTCATTGTTAATTCCTTAATTATATTTTGTACTTTGCAACTGTGACGCAAGTGTATAACAAATTTTATGTACTTTGGCTAAAGTTATTGTAGTTGGTGCTATATTAATCAGACGGATTAAGTGCTTCTTTTATTTGGTCTGAGTCGAAACCTTTACGGGATAGATAAGCGTAAGCTTTCGATTTTTCAGTTCTGTTATTAATGTCGTAACGTTTCTTATTTAATACATCTAGGCAGCTTTGATAAAAGTCGATATCACCGGCTTCTTCAAGTTGATAAATTTCATTTTCAAAGTTTTCAACATCAATCAGTTTGGTGCGTAATTCATTTAATATTAAACGCTTGCCTTTACCTTTACGGTACAACTTCATTATTTCTTTATTAAGGTCAGCTTTTTCAGCATTAACTTCGAGTTTAGTTCTTAAGGTGTCTTTTTCGGGGTGCAGTGACAATGCGTGATCAATTTCGGCGCGTGAAAAGCCTTTGGTGGTGAATTGCGAATATACTTTCTCTTTGGTTGTGGAGTGAAAGGTTTGAAATGAACTGCTTAATCGCGATGCTGCGAGTTCGAATTGATCGATCTCTTCATCATACATGACTTGCTCGATGGCTTCTGCCGCGTCTTTTACTGCTACGCCTCTGGCGCGTAATTTACGTGCGATAGCAGACTTGCCATGTTCATTACTAAACGCGGATTCTGCAAAGCGCACTGCGAAGTCAAAATCGCTTTTGATATAGTTTTTGCCAATCAGGTCGGCTAACACCGTTTCTACCCATTCTTGATTTTCTGTTTTACGCTCAAGCTTGGTGCGTATTT
This sequence comes from Moritella sp., assembly GCF_013215705.1. Taxonomy (GTDB): domain Bacteria; phylum Pseudomonadota; class Gammaproteobacteria; order Enterobacterales; family Moritellaceae; genus Moritella. The sequence continues at coordinate 18,762 of NZ_JABSQR010000016.1, forward strand.
CTGCAATCGTGTAATCCTGTTGGGCTAAATGCCAGTATGCCGAGTTATAAACATTGTCAATTGACTTTGCTTGTCTGAGTTCTTTTTGCAGCATAAAAAGCCCTTCTATTTAATTAAACCATCGGTTGTTAGGCGCTGATTTTAACATTGATAAGGCATAAGGTGGGAAATTGTTAAGGGTAATATTCACATCGTGAACCTGAATACCGTCATCTTTATCTTTCTTAGAGTCCTCGATGACATAACCTAAGTTAACCATATAATTCTTGCACGATAATCTTCATTCCCTGCGTTATTTCGACTTCGCTCATAGAAGCAAAACCCACCCGAATAAATCGATATTGCGATTTGTCTTGTCCGGTTATCAAATTAAATTCAACCTCGGTCTGTAAATACACATCTTTGGTTAGTAAGGTTTGTTTTAGACCGACAATCGATACGCCCATATCCACCCACAATGCCATACCGCCAGCGGGGCAATCAAAAGTGATTGGCAGACCTTGTTGTTGATAATCCCGTAATAGGTTAACTAAAAAGTCTCGGCGTTTATGGTAGCAGCGGGTCATGCGTCTTAAATGACTCTCAAAACCACCTTGTTGCATCCACTTAGCGACCGCTTGTTGCATTAGCACATTACTCTTATGGTTCATTAACGTTTTGTATGCGGTTAACGCCGTGATTAATGCATTATTTGCCACCACGTAACCAATCCGCGCACCACCGAACATTAACTTTGAGAAGGTGGAAATGTAGATCACTAAACCGAGAGGATCATCAGCCGCCATCGGGGCAATGGGTTGAGAGTCGTAATGAAACTCGTGGTCATAATCATCTTCAATAATGGCAACGCCGTATTGTGCGGCTAGTTGATATATCTGCATTCTTCTACTGGCATCCAATGTGACGGTAGTAGGGTATTGGTGTAACGGGGTTAGATAAATGAGTTTAATATTGCCCTGTGCAAGCTGCGCGGCTAAATGCTTCGGGACGATGCCTTTATTGTCTTGTTCTATCACTACCAGCTCAGCGCCAGAACTTTTAAAGGCGGCCCATGCTGGTGGATAACCGAACTGTTCCACTGCCACTTTATCTCCGGCTTGTAATAGCAGTTTAGACACCATGTACAGGCCTTCTTGAGAACCATTACAAATCATGATTTCTTTATCTGTTATCGACCTGACACGACGTAAATATGTTGAAACTTGAGTGATTAAATCCGTTTCACCGACATTATTATCATAGCCTAAATGGGTAAATTGTGGGTGCTGGCAAAGCTGTGAAAAATAGTGTTTGAATTCATTAAACGGGAATAAACGGTTATCAGGCTGCCCCCCTGAAAAGTTGTATTTATATGCACTAGCACCCTTAGTTGGAACAAGGGCCGTGGTATTTTTATGCCGAAATTGCCATTCAAAAACGGGATGCTTGGCAGTGGTGTTACTGACCGCCTGGCTCGTTTGAATCGGTAACTTCTCAACGACCCGATAACCCGAACGTTCTTTGGTCTCAACCCAGCCTTGGGCAACCAGCTCTGCGACTGCGGCCATTATGGTATGGCGGTTAACGTTTAATTGCGTGGCTAATGTACGAGCTGAGGGAAGCGCCTCATTTGGAACGACCTGTCCCTGCTTAATTGCTTGTTTTAACGCATCGGCGATGAGTAAGTATTTTGCGCGGCGTTTGCTTTTTTGTTCCGTGATCTTCTGTTCAGTGTCGATATTGGTTTGTGCAGTTATGTGTGCATTGATGGCAAGTGTTAGGCTAAGTAATTTCAAACTGGTCTACCATTTTTATTAATTCTGGTTGTAGTAGTTATACCAAATAAACGCATAATTAGAAAACATTCAACACTCTGTATTCAAAATAAGAATAGGAAATCTAACTTATGCTACAACCAATTAGCCTCGAAAGTGAATTGATCAAATTAGAACCGCTAACAATGGCTCACTTATCTGATTTTTGTAAAGCGGGAAACTTTGCTGAAGTTTGGCGGTATATGCAGCCAAACCATTGTCAAAATGAAGATGTTGCGCGAGCTTGGATTAGTCTCGCGGTTAATGAGATGGCCACTGGATCACAAGTTGCGTTTGTCATCATTAACAAGCAGAACAATAAAATAGTGGGTTCAACGCGTTTGTTTCGTGTTAATAGCGTCGATCGCGCTTTGGAAATCGGGCACACCTTTATCTCTCCTGCGTTTCAACGTAGTCATGTTAACTCCCATGCTAAATATCTACTGCTTGAATATGTTTTTGAAACATTAGATTTCACTCGTGTTGAAATTTGTACTCATGAGAAAAACTTACAATCACGTCATGCGATTGCGCGTATCGGTGGTAAGTTTGAAGGTATTTTAAGAAAGAATCGTCGTGCAGAAGACGGTAGTTATAGAAACACTGCCTTGTTTAGCATTATTAACGACGAGTGGCCGCAAGTAAAAGCGAACTTATTAAAAACAGGTCAGTGTAAAGAGGTGTTTTCTTATGTCTCAAATTAAGCATGATAATGATGCAGCAAAAGAGATGACTTGTTCGCTTACGATCATTAAACAGCATCCATTAGCGACGCTGGTATTTATCGACGCTCATAATAACCCGTATATTAGCCATATTCCTTTTCATTTAAGTGCTGATGAGCGTTATTTAATTGGTCATGTTAGTAATAATCATCCACTCGCCAAGAAGTTTAAAGCAATATCTGGTGATAAAGGAGAGGTAAATCTTAACTTGGTATTTCATGGTGAAAGTTGTTATATGTCGCCGAATGATGTGGCGCCGTGTGACCGAAAACCTCAAACAGTGCCCACATGGCACTATTCTAATACCCATGTAACAGGTGTGGCTGTTGAAATCGTTGATAGAACAGATAAATACCAGCAAATGGTATTAACCAGTGCTTATTTTGAACAGAATCAAACGACACCTTGGACGATGGATAAAGTGTCTAGAACCGCCGTATCACATATGCTGAATGCGATTACGGTATTTAAAGTATTGATTACTGAGCTAAAAGAGATTAAGGCTTAGTTAGATTAAGCCGTAATAATCTTATAAATTATATGCCATAATACTAATTATGGCAATTATATTAATTGTAAACTCAATATTAAAAAATGTGAACCTGTTCAACTAGTCATTATTTATTATAGTTTATCATCGTATTAACATGGATTGTTTTATGAGTTGAGGAACAAATGAATTTATTTCCACGGGATTTCCTATGGGGCGGCGCGATAGCTGCTAATCAGACCGAAGGTGCATTTCAGCAAGACGGTAAAGGCTTATCTACAGCGGACTTATTACCGCATGGTATCTTAAGTCAACATCAAGAAAGTACCGACAAAAAACCAGGTATAAAAGATCTCGCTATCGACTTTTATAATCGCTATCCAGAAGATATTCAGCTCTTCAAAGAGATGGGCTTTACTTGCTTAAGGCTATCGATTGCTTGGACGCGTATCTTCCCTCATGGTGATGAAAGCCAACCCAATGAAGCTGGACTGGCTTATTATGACGGTATTTTTGATGAGTTAGCCAAGCATGACATTAAACCATTTGTCACCTTGTCGCATTATGAAATGCCTGTAGGTTTAGTTGAAAACTACGGTGGCTGGGCAGATAGAAAACTGATTGTATTTTTTGAAAGTTATGCAACGACGGTGTTCGAACGTTACCAGCATAAAGTCAAATTATGGCTGACGTTTAATGAAATCAACATGTCATTGCATGCACCGTATACCGGTGTTGGTTTACCCGAAACAGCTGATGAACAAGCTATCTATCAAGCAATTCATCATCAACTCCTTGCCAGTGCCAAAGCTGTTACCCTGTGTAAACAAATAATCCCAGATGCTAAAATTGGTAATATGCTATTGGGCGCGCTTAATTATCCTTATACTTGTAATCCCGATGATGTCATGGCTGCAGTACGTGAGAATCACAAGTGGTTATTTTTTGGTGATGTGCAGACCCGTGGTAGATACCCTGGTTATATATTGCGTTATTTCAGAGATAATAATATCGAAGTAAGAATGGAAGAGGGGGATTTAGAGACGCTTGCACAAGCCAGTGTCGATTTTATCTCATTTAGCTATTATGCCAGTGGTTGTGCTAGTGCTGATCCCAAGCAAAAAGAAGTCGGCAACATTATCGATAGTGTACCTAACCCTTATTTAGAGAAAAGTCAGTGGGGCTGGTTAATTGATCCGAAAGGCTTGCGTATATTATTGAATTTCTTATATGACAGATATCAAAAACCGTTATTTATTGTTGAGAATGGCTTAGGGGCACGTGATGAAATTACTGCGGATGGCGAGATCATTGATGATTATCGTATTCAATATTTGAACGATCACCTAGTACAGGCAAGGGAGGCGATTTTAGATGGTGTTGAACTTATGGGCTTCACCAGTTGGGGTCCGATTGATTTAGTGGCTAACTCAACGGCTGAAATGGATAAACGCTATGGCTTTATTTATGTTGACCGTCGTGACGATGGTAGTGGTACTTTAGATCGAACCCGTAAAGAAAGTTTTTTCTGGTATCGAGATGTGATCCAAACACGTGGCGCCTCGCTTACCGGTTAACATCTACGGTTGTAAGACCTAACCGTTGCCACACATTACTTGCGCTCATGGAGAATGGGCGTATATTTTATACCTATTAATCATTATGTTTTCTACAAGTGAGTGTGCTTATGCCGACAATCCCAACTGATTTTGTGAACTACAAATCAACGCCTGTCTTTACGCCTAATAATATCCCTAAAATGTTCCTACACTTACATAATACCCGCGCGGGTGTTTACGGCAAAATTATTGTTATTGCTGGTTCGTTAAAATTTTATGGTTTTACCGAAAGGCGAGGCGAGATAGAACAAGAGATCGTTATCGCACAAGACGAAACGGCTATTTCCCCGCCTGAATATTGGCATAAAGTCGAATTTATGACGGATGATACCAGCTTTAGAGTCGACTTTTACGCCCAGAGAGACTCAGATATCGTTGCCGAAAATCGATCAGAACGTAATGATTAAAGGAAAGTATCAATGGCTGCGACAAAACCAAAACTGTATCACGTCTATGATCCCATGTGCTCGTGGTGTTGGGGTTATAAACCTACGTGGGATAAAATAAAAAAAGCGGTTGCTGATGATGTCGAGATTATTTATATATTGGGCGGTTTGGCATCTGATACAGACGAGCCTATGCCAGAAATGATGCAGGCGCAAATCGCTTCTTATTGGAAGAAGATTGAGAACTTCCTCGGCACTAAATTCAACTATGAATTTTGGACTGAGAATACCCCTCGACGTGCTACTTATCCTGCTTGTCGCGCTATTATTGCCGCGCGAGCGCAAGGTGCAGAATTGGAGATGCTCAATGCGATACAAGAGGCTTATTATCTTGATGCGCAGAACCCGAGTGATAATACCGTCTTGATTAAATTGGCTTCAAAAATTGGTTTAGACATGAATCAATTTGAAACTGCGTTTTTATCTGAGCAAACACATCAAGCTTTATTAACCGAAATTGTTTTTTCGCGTTCAATAGGCGGTACTAATTTTCCTTCTCTGTTTATAGTTAAAGAGGATAAGAAGGATAAGAAGGATAAGCAGGTACAAATACCGATTGATTACAAAGATGCTGAGTTGACGATTGAATTGATAAGAAGCGTGATTTTAACGATTTAAATATTTGCACTATTTCAATAGTTAGAAATAAGTCAGCCTGACAATATTAAGCAAGTATCGCTTATAAAGTCAGGCTGTTTTGTAAGCCTAATCGCCTATTACGCTTGTGCTCGTTCTTTTTCTGCAGCAAGCGCTTCTTGTGCGTGAGTCATCTTGATTGCAGCTATCGGCCCTGTTACCAGAGTGATTGCTATTAAGAATGACACCGGCACTGCGGTGATCACAATGAATGATTGCAGTGCATTTAAACCACCGTCACCCGCGAGTAATAACACTGCAGCAACACAACCCATGATAACAGCCCAGAATATGCGCTGCTTACGGTCGGGTTCATTATCGCCAGATACAACCATCGCAATCGAATAAGCCATCGAGTCACCCGTGGTAACCACAAACGTTGTCGTGAGTATCAAGAATGCAGGTAGCAAAATCTCGCTTAATGGTAATTGCTGTAATATTGCTAATAATACCGCAGGTAAACCAGCGTCAGCTAATGGACCCGAAATAATACCAGGCGTTTGTAGCTCAAAGAAGATGCCTGTACCACCTAATACCGAGAACCAGAAGTTTGTAGCAATCGGAGCTCCAATGGCAACAGCCAATACTAACTCACGAATACTACGACCTTCTGAAATACGCGCAATAAAAATCGCCATCATAGGTGCAAAACCAATGAACCAGCCCCAGAAGAACCAAGTCCACCAAACATTCCAACCTGGATTGTCGTTAGTGACACTCATGGTTGGCAGGTCTTGCAAGTAGGTTGCAAATGCACGACCAAACTGTTCAAAAATGAATTGCGTTGGACCTAAGAGCAGAATGGCGAGCAGTAATGCAAATGCACCGATAACGTTTAAGCGGCTAAGCCACTGTAAACCTTTGTCCATGCCTGATGCGGCCGATAGCGCACAAATTGACACTACCACAGCTAATATCATTAACTGAGAGTTCATGTCATTTTTAAGTCCGATTAGGACTTCTAGGCTATAGCCCATTTGCGATGCTAAGAAACCAATTGGACCAATTGTACCAGCTGCGACGGCAATAATTGAACATGCGTCAATGACTGCGCCAAACCAATGGTTTTCGAGGCGATTACCAACAATAGGGAAAAGCAACGCACGTGGACGTAGCTTAATGCCATGATGGTGATGAGCATACATCAATACAATCGTTGCGAGTGTGCCAAGTACAGACCACGCAAGGAAGCCCCAATGCAAGAAGCTTTGGCTTAGTGCAGGAACTATCGCCTCAGCAGTCGACCCTGTAATATCGGGATAGCTTGCTGATGGCGTAATAAAATGATAAATCGGTTCTGCTGCAGACCAGAAAACACCACCACCTGCCAATAGAGTACACATGATCATTGCTAACCAGCGGAACGTGCCTATTTCAGGTTTAGTTTTCATGCCCATACGAGTTTTACCGTAACGGCTTGCTGCGATGCATAACGCAACCGCAAAGTTTGCGACCATTAGCCATTGCCAAAAGTAGCCAAATTGTCCAGCGGTTGCTGAAAATAAGTCTTGAATTAATGTTGTGAAACGAGGGAGGTCAATGATTGCAGCCAATAAGAACAAGCTAATGAAGCCAATTGTTAGTGCTGGAACCAATTTGTCGCTTTTGCGACGCGTTGAGGTATTCGATATTACGGGTACTTCTTCGCCAATCTGGCATGCATTTACTTGCATAAAATTCTCACTAAGGGGTGAGGGGCGAGATAATACCGACATTGGCGTGATTTTCCAGTTTTATCTACCTGCTGGAACGGGCAGTCTGGTTTGTTGCGTTATATCCTTGTATTTTAATACTATTTAAACTTTCTTCATAATCAGTAAGTTATATGACTAATTACCTCTCAAGTAATGATGTGATATTAATCACGCTTATGTTCTCGACATTTTTTATTGCTGTACGATTATTGACCAGTATTGGTTGATCGCTGATAGGCACGTAAAAATCAGCTCTAGGTGGGGTTATTATCACTTGGATTGTAACAATTAAGCAGTATTGATCGTTAAGCTTTAAGTCTTGTCTTTAATTTTATATTTGAATTAAAAATGTTCTTGGGTCTCGAATACTCAAATCGAGATCATCAAGCTTATGAGCGAGGGCTGTTATATCATTTAAATAGATACATCCTTGTCCTAAATGCACAAGGCCCTCTTTTTCTAATTGTTTGATCGCCTCATTGACACGCTGCCGAGCAATACCGGTAATACGGCTAATTTGTCGTTGTGACATATTTATCTTTGGTTGTTCACCTTGCAGCCTTGGCTTATGTGCCGCTATAAGTTCGCAGATAATATTTAACTTTTAAACTTAATAAATCTGCGAACAATGATGCTTAAAAACTCGGCAGCATGTCTCTTGCAACAAGCTTGTTGTGGGCCGCTTCTATCAGCAGTTGATTGGCTTTCGCAATATCAGGGGCAAAATAACGATCTTTGTCGTAGAAATCGACGCGTTCACGCAATTCTGATTTCGCCTGTTCAATTAACGGCGATGATTTTAGCGGTGCTCTGAAATCAAGCCCTTGTGCCGCAGATAACAACTCAACCGCTAAGATACCACGGGTATTTTCAGCCATGTCTTTCAATCGACGCCCAGCAAAGGTCGCCATAGATACATGGTCTTCTTGGTTGGCAGACGTTGGTAAACTATCGACCGATGCTGGATGGGCTAATGACTTGTTCTCACTGGCTAACGCCGCTGCGGTTACCTGTGCGATCATAAAGCCAGAGTTAACACCGCCATTATCTACGAGGAATGGTGGTAATTTGCTTAAGCTACTGTCGATCAATAGCGCCATGCGACGTTCTGATAAACTGCCTATCTCTGCAATCGCTAGCGCCAGGTTATCACTGGCCATGGCAATCGGTTCAGCGTGGAAGTTACCCGCTGAGATAATATCGCCATCATCGGAAAACACCAACGGGTTATCTGATACTGAGTTGGCTTCGACTTCATATATCTCAGCTGAATTACGGATCTGTTGTAAACAGGCGCCCATCACTTGTGGCTGACAACGCAATGAATAAGGGTCTTGGACTTTTTCACATGCGGTGTGAGAATCACCAATTTCACTGCTAAATTCAAGTATGTGACGATACATAGTCGCAGAATCCATTTGTGAGCGATGACCACGCACACGGTGGACGCGTGGATCAAACGGACGACGGCTACCAAGCGCTGCTTCCACTGTCATTGCGCCACATAAGGTTGCTGAAGCAAACAGATCTTCGGCAGCAAACAAACCTTCAAGGCCAAACGCAGTCGATGCTTGCGTGCCGTTTAACAAGGCTAAGCCTTCTTTTGGTGCTAAGGTGATCTTCTGCATGCCAGCAATCGCCAATGCTTCTTCACCTGTAATCACGTTACCTTGATAACGCGCTTCACCTTCACCCAGTAAAACTGTGCTCATGTGAGCAAGTGGGGCGAGATCGCCTGATGCACCTACTGAGCCTTTTTTCGGTACACATGGGTAAACTTCGGCATTCACCAATTGCATTAACGCTTCAATAACCGATAAACGGATACCTGAAAAACCACGCGCTAGGCTGTTAATTTTAAGCACCATCATCAACCGCACAGTTTCATCGTTCATGAACTCGCCGATACCTGCCGCATGAGATAATACGATACTACGTTGCAGCGTTTCGAGATCTTCAGGCGCGATACGGGTGTTAGCAAGCAAACCAAAGCCAGTATTAATGCCATAAGCAATCCGGCCTTCTGCAATGACATTATTGACAATTTCGGTGCTGGCATGGATGTCATCAAAGCAGCTAGGGTCGAGCGACACCTGTACAGGGGCTCGACTGATTTGACGAAGCTGTGCCAGGGTAAGTTGTCCAGGCTTAATTGTTAGTTGGTACATGTTTTCCTCCAAGATTATTTAAGCATCGGTAGGTCTAAGTGTTGTTCTTTGGCGCAGGTTTTAGCAATTTCATAACCAGCATCTGCATGGCGCATAACGCCTGTGGCTGGATCATTATGTAATACACGACTAACACGTTCATGGGCATCATCGGTACCGTCACAAAGTACCACCATGCCTGAATGTTGAGAGAAGCCCATGCCAACGCCGCCGCCATGATGCAGTGATACCCAAGTAGCACCACTTGCTGTATTGAGCAGCGCGTTTAATAGTGGCCAATCTGATACTGCATCAGAACCATCCATCATGCCTTCGGTTTCGCGATTAGGGCTGGCAACTGAACCAGAATCAAGGTGGTCACGACCAATTACAATCGGCGCTTTAAGCTCGCCATTTTTAACCATTTCGTTAAAGGCTAAACCAAGACGCTGACGGTCTTTTAAGCCCACCCAACAAATACGTGCCGGCAGACCTTGAAATTGAATACGTTCGCGAGCCATGTCTAACCAGTTGTGTAGCTGTGGATTATCTGGGATCAGCTCTTTTACTTTTTGATCTGTTTTGTAAATATCTTCTGGATCACCAGACAATGCAACCCAACGGAAAGGACCTATGCCTTCACAGAACAGTGGTCGAATATAGGCGGGTACAAAACCGGGGAAATCAAACGCATTTTCAACGCCTTCTTCCAATGCCATTTGGCGAATGTTGTTACCATAATCGACGGTGGCAGAACCTGCTTTTTGCAGTTCTAACATGGCTTGTACTTGTACTGCCATTGATTGTTTAGCTGCTTTAACTACGGCGGCTTCATCTTCTTTACGCATAGATGCAGCGTGCGCCATAGTCCAGCCTTGTGGCAGATAACCATTAAGTGGATCGTGAGCTGATGTTTGGTCGGTAGTACAATCTGGAATGACACCACGTTTCACTAATTCAGGGAAAATGTCGGCTGCATTACCAAGTAGGCCAATCGAAGTTGGCTGCTTGCTTTTGATTGCTTCATCAAGTAGCGCTAATGCTTCATCAAGGGTTGTGGCTTTTTTATCGACATAACCGGTACGCAGGCGGTAATCGATACGTGATTCATCACATTCAACAGCAATCATAGAAAAGCCTGCCATTGTTGCTGCCAGTGGTTGCGCGCCACCCATGCCACCTAAACCACCAGTAAGCACCCAGCGACCTTGTGCTTGGCCGTCAAAATGTTGTTTTGCCATAGCAACGAATGTTTCGTACGTACCTTGCACAATGCCTTGCGAACCGATATAGATCCAAGAACCAGCGGTCATCTGTCCGTACATCATCAAGCCTGCTTTATCGAGCTTGTTGAAGTGTTCCCAGTTTGCCCAATGTGGTACTAGGTTTGAGTTGGCAATCAGTACACGCGGCGCATTGCTGTGAGTTTTGAATACGCCAACCGGTTTACCTGATTGGACAAGGAGTGTTTCGTCATCTTCTAAACGTTTTAGTACTTCGACTATTTTGTCGTAACATTCCCAATCACGCGCCGCTCGACCAATGCCGCCATAAACAACCAATGCATGCGGATGCTCGGCAACGTCTGGGTGTAGGTTGTTCATCAACATTCTTAATGGCGCTTCGGTTTGCCATGATTTCGCGTTGAGCTGGGTGCCGTGAGGGGCAATGATAGTACGAGACGTATCTAAACGTTTATCAGTCATGTTGATTTCCTTTTCACTTTGCATACTTATTTTGATTAAATTCGGCTTCGGCTTCGGCTTTTATTTCGACTTGAACATAGCGCGGGTGATATCCCACGTTAATCGTGCTGCAAGTCGCGCAGTTTGATTGTCTATATCAAAATTGGGATTGTATTCAGCTAAGTCAGCCACTAACAATTTTGCTTGGCTTGCTGCATTTCTTGCGTTAAAGATCGGTTGGAGTAAGGCTTCTACACTTTCATAATTCACCCCACGCGCTGCTGGTGCGCTAACACCGGGCGCTGTGGACGCAGAGAACACATCGATATCTATTGTTAGATAGAGGTGATCCACGTTATCAATAAATGCGATTAACTCTTCGATACGCTCGGCAAGATGATAAGAAGCCAGCTGGTGGTCTTCGCGATAATGCACCCCGAGTTGATCGGCAAGGGTGAACAACGCTTGGGTATTACTGGCGCGACTGACACCAAGACACGCATAATTAAACGCCCAGCCGAGTTGTTGGCAGTGTTTCGCTATCTGATTAAATGGCGTGCCTGAGCTAGTCGGGAATGCTTGTCCATCTGTTGAATAGGTGCGTAAGTCAAAATGGGCATCAAAATTGATAATACCGATCTTAGGTTTGTTAATGTCGCTGCTTTGAAAGTGCTGCGCTAAACCTTGGAATGTGCCCCAAGCGATTTCGTGTCCACCGCCTAATACCATCACTTTGTTTTGTTGGCTGAGGGCTGTTTCGACATGGTTAGCCAGTTCTTTTTGGCTGGCAGCTAAATCAGCATCGCTGCAATAGATATTTCCTGCATCAACAAGGGTTGATGTGTTAGTACCTGTATCTATAGCAACGGCGTTGTCATGATGCCATGCGGTATTAGCCAGCGCTTTGCGGATAAGATCCGGTGCTTGTACTGCGCCAACACGGCCTTTATTACGTTTCACACCTTCGTCACAGGCGAAGCCGAGCAGGACAACACCTGCTTGGTTTGTTAACTGCTCGTCTTTTGCGAGTACAGTAACCTTTTGATGAAAACGCATACCTGCTTCACCGTCTTCGGCGTCAATACGACCCTGCCAAATATCGGCATCGGTAGCAGCGTAATTACTTGCTGCGGGATAAGTTGTTTTAGTCATGACAAAGCTCTCCGTTAACGATGCGAGAGTGCAGTCTTGGTGTGCCCACTTCATAAGCGAGCTGGGCAGGATGGTCGATATTCCAGATTGCCAAATCAGCATCATAGCCAACTCGAATCTGGCCGCGTGAATCTTGCAACCCTAACGCTTTCGCTGCATGGCAAGTTACGCCTCGTAATGCTTCTTCAGGTGTTAATCGAAATAAAGTACAGCCCATATTCATCATCATAGTTAACGATGCGATAGGGGAGGTACCTGGGTTAAAATCGGTTGCTAATGCCATTGGCACGTTATGTTGACGCAGTAAATCAATTGGCGGTAATTGGGTTTCTCTTAAAAAGTAGAATGCGCCAGGCAGCAGGGTGGCGACAGTGCCATGTTTAGCAAGTGCTTTTACGCCTTGTTCGTCAAGGAATTCGATATGATCAACCGAGGTGGCGCCCATTTTGGCGGCTAGTTCACTGCCGCCGAGGTTACTTAATTGCTCGGTGTGACCTTTAATGCCTAAGCCGTGAGATAAAGCAGCTTCGAATACGGCTTTGGTTTGCGCCAAGTTAAAGCCAATGCCTTCGCAGAATACATCGACAGAGTCCACGAGCTTAGCTGCCACGGCGGCTGGTATTATGTCGTCACACACATAACGGATATAGCTATCGGCATTGCCTTTATATTCGGGAGGTACTGCGTGCGCAGCCAGTAGTGTTGTGGATACCCTAATACTGGCGTGCAGTTCTAACTGTTTAGCTGCACGTAGCATTTTTAATTCATCTTCTAGGGTTAAGCCATAACCCGATTTGATTTCAATCGTGGTGACGCCATCTGCGGTCAGTGCAGACAGACGTTGTAGGGCGAGTTCAACAAGTTGGCTTTCGCTTGCGGCGCGAGTGGCGTTAACAGTCGAAAGGATGCCGCCCCCTTGTTTAGCAATTGTTTCATACGGTACGCCCGTTAAGCGTTGTTCAAATTCTTTAGCGCGGTTACCAGCAAAAACCAGATGGGTGTGACAGTCGATAAGGCCCGGTGTGATAAGGCGATCTTGGCAATCGATAACTCGCGTGAAAGCAGCTGTAGGGCATTGCTGCATAGGACCAATTTTAACTATCTTAGCGTTTTCAATTGCAATGTAGCAATTAGGTTGTGTTTGGTAATCTGAATCACTTTGATCCATAGATACAATCGTTGTATTGGTTAGCAATAGACTCATCAGGCTCTCACGCTTTTAAATGTATATACAATTAAATAGACAATTTAAGCAGGAAGAGCAAGTTTTAAATCGGATTGTTGTGATCTGGTTGTGGTTTTGTTAATTTTTCGAGACTGTTTTTATGATGTATGTCGATATTAAACCGACACACTGTTTAGCATAATAGTTTGGCGTAATAATTTGAATTAGCGGACAATAAGCAGTGCTATATTTCAGCTTTAAGGCTGAGTTTGTATCTATCTGCTGGATGATAAAGCAAGGCAACACTAATCAGAGACTGCTTGCTCCAGGTACGACGATTGAGTAATAAACAAGGTTGCAGCGCTGTTAGGCTTAAGTGCTGCTGGATAGACTGGGTTGGCATGACCGCTTCAACAGTATGCTCAATTGAACTTAATGGACAATTTTTGGTGAGGTATTCATTAGGTGTCGCGAGGCTGAAATCCTGTGTTATGTACTCTGGTGCAAACTGAGGATTGACCCAACGTAGTTCCAGTTGTAATGCAGTATCGTCCTCATAGTGTATGATTTCACTAAAGAAAATGGCTGTGTCAAGTTTTACGCCTAGTCTCATCGCTATTTCATCATTCGCCTGTATTGTCACCTGACGCAGTATTTTATTGCTGTATATTTTACCTCGTTGACGGATCTCATCAGCAATATTACGAATATCACTCAGTGATGATTCAACCTTTTTCTCACATACAAATGTACCCAAGCGTGGGGTTCTTTTCAATAGACCTTGGTTGACGAGATCGCGAATGGCTTTATTGACCGTCATCCGGCTGACATTAAATTGTTTGGTTAATTCGAGTTCTGTAGGGATCTTACTACCAGGCAGCCAAATGTGAGAATTGATTTTCTCATGGATGAAGTCTTGGATTTGAATATAGCGTGGCGAACTGTTCATAGCGTCTAACCTTAATAACGTCTAATTTTAATAGCTGTATAATGGCGTAATCAATTAAACTTAATTGACTATACAAATGATCTATTAGTTAGTAATAAAATGCAAGTTATTATGTGTTAGTGGTATTTTGTATGGTGGGAGCTGGATTTTAAATTTGGCTAAGCGGTTCAGCACAAGGTGTTCACAGGCTTAGAGCTTATGCTTCAAAGAGGACATTATGCGAAGTTGAGATTAACACCTCGTTAAGAGGCAAAAAATTGTTGGCTAAAATATTGAGGGACGAAAACAGCCAACTTTTTTTGTCCTTTTAAACTTATTATGTTTTAACTACGCCAAAATCGACAACTTTAACATTCTGATATTTAATCAATAGCCAATATTTCGAAGCTTGCTATTTTAATAAAGGTTTTCAATTGGCTACTTTTGGTGGCTTCAACTATGCTTTTTTCTAAAGCATTTCTATTCTTCCTTGCATCTGCTATTGAAAGACGTTCCATTTGACTATGGACTTCACTTACTACATTTTTACTTAAAGATTCTTCCGCTTTTTCTCTAGTACCATAAACTGCTACTATTTTAGGCGCATCCTGAGCAGATAAAACTGTATCATAACTTAGATTTACAAAAGAAAACCCATCCAGAAATCTTACATTTATTGCTCCTTTTTCCTTCCTATCATCTTTGGCAATAGTTGTATTTCCAGTTGATTTTTTTTCTAAAGCATCTGCTTTATTAGATGGAATATTAGTCGATATTTTCGATGTAACTTCGTCTAAACCATAAATTTGCTGTACAAGTGTTAATTTGGTTGAATGAACCCCTAGAGTAAATATAACACCGCTAACACTAACAACCCCAACCCAGAATTGCCAACCAACATGTTGGTAGAGCCATTTTAAAGTGATCTTCTCGGGGTGTTCGATTTCTTTTACTTTTAATGTCTCTTTTTTAGGTTCTTGCTCGCTTTGCATTTGAAGCTTAATAATTGCTTGATTAACTATACCTATACACTCCCCTAAAGCTTCATGGTGTGTAGCTCGTCTCATATTGTACGAAGATTTAACATGATCTGACCAAAATAAAAATTTATTATGAAGTTTTTCATCAAACTCTAATAATGGAATAACGCTATCGGACCACAGTAGAAAGTCATCATGATTCGAAAAAACACCCATATCTCCGCGCTTTTTCGAAAGCTCTTTTAGTCTAGTTAATATCTGAATGCTCATTTATACGTAAACCATCTCTTAAAACATAATTTGTATAGTAGTACGTCTCATTTGCCCCTAATCCATTCACCATCGAAAATAAAATTTTGCAATTGAAAATAGTATTATTAATTACTTCTGGGTAAATGAGCAGTCCTGTAAATCATTTTGTGAGTCTTGTAAGTTATAAACAAAACTAGCTATATAACTGATTATATTGGTATTAATTTTCACTGGCAAGATAAACGTGATTGTTTTTTGGAAATTCAAGACCGCTTTCACCAAAATGCCAATAACACTGTATAAAATCATCCTATCTAGTCTTTTTTATTACACATAAGTAGGATTAACTTAGTTGGTGAATTTTGCATGATAAAAATATGGTAAACCGGTATGAATATATTGTGGATGAGCAGTTACTCTAAGCCACTTAGGGGCATGTTTGGTCTTCAACTATAGTTGTTGAAGACCAGAACTAAATTTAACTATCCGTTTCCTCAGATAACTTCAGGGCATCTTCAATCTCAATGCCTAAGTATCGAATTGTGTTATCTACTTTTGTATGGCCTAAAAGCAGTTGCACTGCACGTATATTTTTAGTGCGGGCATATATCAACGTAGCTTTGGTTCGTCTCATCGAATGCGTGCCATATAAGTTGTCATCCAGCCCTAAGCTTAGCGCCCACGACTTGATAATCTTTGAGTAGTAAGAATAACTAATCGGTTTGCCGAAAAGATCCACCTACTGATGCTTTGTTGACTTCTAAGTGTTATTTAAAATTGAACGTAGTTTACTATCTATAGCCAAGTTTAAGAGGGCTAGTTGCATTGGGTTATCATTAATTTGGAGTCTGGTTCGAATGCCCCAAATGTCTTCTAGTCTAAATGGCTTCTTAGCACCATGTACGGAGCTTGGAAATGGACAACATGGGTTAGAGATTAAACTCAACAAGCTAGATTCGCATTGCAGGATATAATAAATTAAATTCATCTATGTTGAATATTAAAGACTAAGTATTATTTGTTATTGCTATATTAATCTTATTTTAATAACTTTTAATAACTTTTAATTGTTTCGCGTATGTTGCAAGTGATTGTTTTAACTATCTTTGGAATCAACATCCCAATTTAAATGCAATTAAAGTGAATGATTATTGATTAAGCTACTGGCGGTGTCACACATAGTCACATGCATTAGTAAAACTAATGCTTAATAGTATTTTTTGTCATTGTTACATAGTTATTTCATGCGCTACTATATTCACCAGATAAGCATATAAACATCACCCAGTTAAAACATAAATTATTAAATTCAGGTAGAGGCTAATATGGCACACGCAGCGCACTTCAATATGATTCCACAAGATTTGGCTTTAGATAAAAAAGCTTATGCTGTTTCTATCAAAGGACTGATTAGACACACTAAAGACATTTTATTTAGTCATAAAAAAGAAACATCATTAGATATTCAATTAAGAGGGTTATCACCGCATATCCTACGTGATATCGGCATGATGCGATAATTGACATTGATTTTTAAAACGCCAGCATTTGCTGGCGTTTTTGTTTCTAATATTAATAAATATTCACCAACAGAGAGTAAATTTTTACCTATTGTCGTATCGATAAATATATGGCCAATTAATGTGAACAAATCATTTATAGATAAAATCAAAGGTTAAGTTCACAAGCGGAGTGTGGTACCAGAAATAAGTGTTGATCTAGTTATGACAAATGGTGAGGCCTCGGGAGCCCACCACTTATTCTTTTAACGAACTAATAATGTCTAAAAGTCTTCTAAAGCAGCGAAATACGCCATCACTTCATCAATATGAAATTTACCATCTTTGTTTGTATCAGCATTTTCCATCATAAATGCATCAAAACATTCTTCCCAATACACAGAAATGCTTCTGGCATACTCAAGATCCATACCATCATCAGGATCAATGAATCCCGTTTTATCGTAGTCGTAGTTTTCTAAGAACGCTTTAATCTGTGTTAGTTCTTCACTTGTGAAGCGAGCTGTATCATTTGAAATGATTCGACGAAGTTGGAAATTAAATACTGCACGACCTGCACCATCTAAGATTACAGACAGATTTCGTTCTGTTTCATTATTTTTGATACCGAAATTGTCAGCGCTCTTAAAAGTAAGGGTTTTTTCACCAAAGTCATCATCACCACCATTGAAACCACCATCTATATCTTTCATGCTGCATCGGATAGACACTTCATGAATAGCTGGGATTTGAAAAGTATTTGTAAAATTTTTATGAAGGCAATCGATGGTTTCACCACTGTTTACGTTATGGGTGTGAGTCAAATATGCATTTTTATGTGATGGGTCCACTTCTAAAAAGGCAATGTGGCTTGCCAGTGTTAGCATTAAATTATCTCGGTCATTTAAAGGGTGCCCATTCGAAGCAGAATGTACAGCCCATTTTAAATCACCTGAACTCCAATTATCAGAATCGTCAGTAAGGTTGATTGACATTAATTGGATTTGAAATTCATTTTTCATCATTTATTCCCTTAAGTGAATGATATATGTATTTTAATCGTTAACATTTAACTGCTTAGGTGCAAATTATCAAACTTAACTATTAGTTAATAGTATTATTTTTATTGGTTTAAAAAATTTTGATATAGACCAACTATGTCGTATTGCGTGTATGTGCCGAGCCAATTTTTTTAATCAATTCAAACTACAGTTCGGCTGTACGCCTCTGGCATTTCAACAGCAGAAACGTTTGAAAAAAGCAGCGGAACTGATTAAAACAGGTATGCAGATAACGCAAGTGAGTTTTGAATTAATCGGTACCAACTGTCTTGAAAACACCTCCACTTGCCACAAAGCGGGTTACTAAACAGTCCAGAAAAATCGTTGTTTTTCTTTATTTACAGCATTGAGTTTTTGATAAAATTCTATTGCAGTAAAATTGTCCTTTGGTGTTTGCCATTGAATTGTATTTATCATGTTTTCTTTTGCAAAATGTTTAAGCTTTTGCATTAATTTTAGGCCAATTCCCTGTCCTCTTGTTTCTTTGGTCAGGTACAAACAATCAAGATATAGATACCAGTCCATATCCCAGGTTGAAAACTGTGTTATCACCGACATATAACCAAGTAGTTTATTATTTGATTCTACAACAAAGATAGTTACGGGCAGCGTTTCTAATTTTTTTAATTGTTGATGTTTATTAGAAAACGCTAGTTCATGGCCTTCAAACAGAGCATGCTCTTTCATCAAGCACAATATGGATTTTTGATCCTTATTTGTTGCAACGCGAATACAATATTCCATCTTAAGTCCAAATATACTTATTTAAACACTGGGCGAAAAAAACTACGTGTGTAACTCTTAATGCATTGAGTTTGTGCGGCATAATCAAAAGCCGCGATGCATTCTAAATCTTTAAGGGACTCATTCCGGTATTGTTCATATTTAGCCAAGCTTGGAAAAGTAAATAAAGCCAATGCTACATTGCTAGCCCCCTCCGATGGTAAAAAGTATCCCTGATGTTGGCCGCCAAATTTATTGACTAACGGGATCCAGAGTTTCGCATAATTTTCGAACTCTTTAATTTTATTTACATCGACAATATATTCAATAAAACAAGTAACCATTTAAACCTCTAAATTTCAGGTGAGATAATAGCGACCACGATGATTAGTCATGGTCACCTATAACGGATTTAGCGTTTATTGTTGAACTTCGGTCACTCGACGATTAACAGGGTATCGTTCAAAATCTTCCCAGTAATGAATACCACCAATCATTTCTTTTACCGCAAAGCCTAAAGCTGATATTTTTAAGCCCGCTCTGGACGCGCCATTACAACCAGGACCCCAGCAATAGACAACAAACAAAGTGTCCTTATCGTATTTTGCGAATGACTCACTATTGATGTCACTGTGAGGCATGCTAACGGCGGTTATTGCATGGCTTTTATCAAAGGCTTCTGTAGAGCGTACATCTAATAATATGAAGTTTTTATTATTTGCTTTACTATTTTCTTTACTGTTTCCTTTAATAGCGGCATACACATCTGAGCAATCAGTTTCGCAAGCAAGTTTAGCTGCAAAAAAGTCGTGAGCTTGTTGAGCAGGTGCCGCTTGGTAAAATAATGTGTTTGTATTGTTAGGCATAAATCTTCCTTGTGTTATGTGTTATGTGTTATTCATGACTGAATCAAATCGTTCGACTTCGATGGTGCTAATTTAGCGTGATTGAATTAAATGCAAAATTCATGATTTCTGAAGTCAGTGTTCAAGATAAATGAATGGTGAAATAATGACTTGAATCCAGCAGCTGGTATTATATTTGCCTTATACTGACTAAAAATGCTGCTCAGAATTTAATTGGACTGATTAAGGGGATTTACATTGGAATTTTATCACTTACGTTCTTTCGTCGCTGTTGCTCAAACAGGTAATTTAACGCAAGCAGCAAAACGTTTATATACAACACCTCCCGCGATAAGTGCTCACATTAAAACACTTGAAGAAGAACTCTCCACGCCTTTATTCATCCGCTCCAGTAAAGGTATGTCGTTAACCGATAAAGGCCAGTTACTGTTAAAAAAAGCACAAGCCACGCTAGACAGCGCTTTGGATTTTGTGAATCTGGCTGCGAATAACCAACATGAAATAATAGGGACATTTCACTTAGGTATTAACTTAACGGCCAAACAAATTAAACTACCTGAATTAGTCGAAAATTTACAAGAAAACTGTCCAGGTATCAGCTTGGATATTCACCAACAATCAACTGGGAAAACCATCAATGAGATTAGAGAACATCAATTAGATGGTGGTTATATTTTTGGTGATATTCCCGATGACTTTATCGGTGTCGCGGTTATGGAACAACAGATCACGACAGTGGCTCCAGTGACATTTGATTGTAGTAAAATAGTGACTCAAGCAGACCTTAGCATCCACCAGTGGATAATGATGGGCGACTATTGTCCTTTTGATGATTTCTTAAAAGGGATACTTGGAAATGATATCCCTTCGGTATTAAAAACAAGTGATGACGGTACTCGACTAGAGCTAGTAAAAAGTGGTCTAGGGCTAAGTTTACTAGAAATTGAAGAAGCTCTTTTGGCTGAAAGAACCGGCAAAGTTCAAATAATATCAGTTCTCGACTTTCCAGCTACCCTACATTTTGTGATTGCTAAAAATAGATCTCACGAGCCAGTAATAAATACATTAATGCAAGAAATTAGAATCTTGTGGCGTTTGAAATTGTAGAGTATTAAGAACTAAAGCCTGCCACTCTACAATACCTCGATGCTACTAGTCCAGTAAATAATGGTGTATTATTTCATTTCACTCATCTAGTTGTAGTTAGTTGAGTGCTACAGCGAGATCGCCCTCGACGGTACTTGAACAGGCTAATACAAATCCTTGCTCAATTTCATCTGCAGTGAGTGTTTCGGTGCTGGTTGACTTCACCGAGCCTTTGGTTACTTTACACTTACAAGAACCGCAAACCCCGGCGCGACATGCACCAATAACGGGAACGCCATGTTTTTCTAATGCATCTAATAACAATGAACCTTGAATTACCTCTGCTTCAACTGCAAAGTCAGGGACGTGTAACATCACACTGGTTTCTGTAGCGCCTGATGAGATCTGTTCTTGCTGTGTATTATCCGCCGCCGGGGTAAAGCTTTCTTGGAAGAAGTTGGCCATATCAAAGTCACTTTCTTGGGCTATATTTTCAACCGCTTTCATGAAGCCGACAGGACCGCATAGGAAAATAGTGCGTTGGTTTAGATCTGGGTATAACTGTTGAATAACCTCTGTACTTACCATTCCGGTTTGATGTGACAATGCATTTTTTTCTGCATTGCTGTCCGCATTGTTGTTTGTATTTTTATCGGCACTGAAACTTGCAAAACCTTCACTGCTTTCTAACAGCAATTGCACGTTAAAGTTTTTATGCTGAGCAAGTAAGGTCTGCATTTCATCATGGAAGATAACGTTGTCTTTATCTCGGGCACAATGTAAGAATTCAATGTCAGCATCGCCATTATGCGCTAATAATGTTTTTGCTATCGACATGACTGGGGTGATACCACAACCTGCGCTGATAAGCAGCAGTTTAGATTTGTGCTTGCAATCACTGCTATTGAATTGACCCGCAATGTTTAATGCTGACAAGCTATCGCCGATACTTAAGTTATCTGCCAGCCAGTTAGAGACTAGGCCATCGGGTACGCGTTTAATGGTTAAACGTAACTGTTTTTGTTGCGGTACAGAGCTAATTGAATAGGCGCGGTAATGGGTTTTGCCATCAATGTTAACGGCTAAGGTAACGAATTGACCGGGCTTAAAATCAAACTGTGCTTGGTCTGCGGCTGCAAAGGTAAAACTCATCGAGTCATGCGTTTCTAATTCACGCTTAACTAACACTAATGGCGTTGTTGAAGGCGACCATGCTGCTGGTTTTAAGCTGGGCTTAGTGATTTTTTCACTAAGTGAGAAATTCAGTTTTGGCGTTGCAAGCTTTGATGATGGTTTTGCTGAGTTCTTTGAGCTACTGCCGCCTAGAGCAAAGCTAAGCTTAGGTGGAGATAGTTTAGAAGTAGACAGCTTTGGTGATAAAGGTTTAGGTGTAGATAGTTTCAGGGGCTTAAGTACTGGTGAAGAAAGTGCTGGTGGAGAAAGCGTTGAAGACGGCGTATTTGAAGAAGACATTATTGCACCTATCGCAGTGATAATTTAAGGTTTGAATGGTTTATGGCGTGTCGAACGTCTTTAACCAATGCGGCATATTACCGCATTGATCAACGAGTGCTATTTACCAGCTAATACTATTTACCAGCTAATACTATTTACCAGACAACATTGTTGCTAAGTCAGTATCAACGTCACCGATACTGCGCATATCAAAGTTATCTTGTAATGCTTTGATCAAGTTATCAGTTAAGAATGCTGGCGCTGTAGGACCGGTATAAATACCTTTGATACCTAACGCGAATAACGTCAGTAGCACCACAATGGCTTTCTGTTCAAACCAAGACAATACAATTGTTAACGGTAATTCATTTATGCCACAATCAAACTCTTCTGCTAATGCTAATACCAGTTGGATAGCGGAGTAAGTATCGTTACATTGGCCAACATCTAATAGACGTGGGATGCCATTAATATCGCCAAATTCTTTCTTGTTGAAACGGTATTTACCACAAGCCAAGGTTAATACAATCGAATCTTTCGGGGTGTTTACGGCTAAATCAGTGAAGTAACTGCGTTCTGACTTATCACCGTCACAACCACCGATTAAGAAGAAGTGTTTGATGTTACCGGCTTTCACTTCGTTGATAACCGCAGGTGCCGCTTCCATTAATGCATTGCGACCAAAGCCGACTGTGATCTGGTGTTCAATTTCGGTGTGCGCAATACCCGATTGTGCTAAGGCACATTCGATCACTTGTGAGAAATCATCACCTTCAATATGGACAACGCCAGGCCAGCCAACAATGCTACGGGTGAATAGACGATCTGCGTATTGACCCACATTCGGATTGATTAGACAGTTAGATGTCATTACGATCGCACCGGGGAAGTTAGCAAATTCTTTTTGCTGATTTTGCCAAGCGCTACCGAAGTTACCAACTAAGTGCGGGTATTTATTCAGTTCTGGGTAACCGTGCGCAGGTAACATTTCACCGTTGGTATAAACATTGATGCCTTTGCCTTCGGTTTGTTGCAGGATCTTTTCTAAATCGTGTAAGTCATGACCCGAAACTAAAATACATTTACCGGCAATCGGTTTTACGTTTACTTGCGTTGGTTGTGGGTGACCAAAGGTATCTGTTTCACCCTTGTCTAACATTTCCATAATACGATAGTTGAGTAAACCAATTTGCATCGATGTTTCTAATAACGCATTTGCATCTGTCGGCTCAGTACCTAAGAATGCCATGATTTGATGATATTCCCCGTTTACTGCTTCGTCGCTCTGACCAAGTACATTGGCGTGTTCCATGTATGCTGCCGCACCTTTAAGGCCGTATAAGCATAATAAACGTAGACCAATGATGTCTTCGTGTAATTCGTCATGACCACGGTTAACCGCGGCTTCGGGCGCAAAGTTCATGACTTCTTCAGCGGTTGCTGGTAATACGAATTGCGCTGCTGGAGATAATTCAGGTAATTCTTCACCCGCAGCCGCTGCAGCCGCCATTACTTGTGTGCGTAGTTGGATTTTGTAACGCTCTGCAATTGCAGTGTATTCAGTAATACGTTCTGGCACAAAGTTAACGTTGGTTAACGTAGAGAAGAATGCACGAGGTGCCCAAGCATCGATTTCAGCATCAATGATGTTGTATTTACGTGCTAGTTCGGCCCAGAAAGACACGCCTTGTAAATTAAATACTAAAACGTCTTGTAGGTCTGAAACGTCAGCCGTTTTACCACACATACCTTGAGTATAAGAGCAGCCTTTAGACACAGGCGTTTGAACAGTTTGCTCACATTGAATACAGAACATTTAAGACTCCATTATAATTATTGATATCGATTTAACGATGATCTCAGAATCTATATTGCACTGAACGTGCCAACTTATATCTTGTTGATATTTATGGTTTTTGTGTTTTTTAGTTTGTTCTGCTGATGTACTAACTACATCAAATTCGATGTGATTAGTACATCATTTATACCCAAGTTACTGCAATATATGTTTAAGACGTCGCTAAATACGGCGCAACTTTAACTAAAGTGCTGCTGCGCGTAACTCTTTGGGTTTAATACCTAATTTTTTACCCATTTTATACAGATTACCGCGATCCATCTGTAAGAATTCAGCCGCTTGTGCCCAAACAAAGTTTGATTGCAGCAGGGCATGGGAGATTAATTTAGTTTGATATACTTCGACTGCGCCGCGTAATTCAAATGATGTCGTCGGTAAGTCATCCGTTTCTGTTTCTGTGGTGTACGAATAAGTATGGCTAACTTCATCTGATAAGTGCTGTTGTAGGATCAGGCTTTGCTGTGCTTGAATGGCCCTTAATCCTGCACGCATTAAGGTATGTTCTAATTCTCGCACGTTCCCCGGCCAACTATAATTATTCAGTGCTGTTAATGCCTGCGGATGCAGTTGCAATTTAGCGACATTAAATTGCGAACGAACGCGATCAAGAATATGCCCAGATAATACCGCGACATCACCTTTGCGATCACGCAGTGGGGGTACGTTAATTGGGAACACATTTAAACGATGATACAGATCACTACGAAATTGACCAGCGGCGATTTCTTCGGTTAAATTACGGTTAGTTGCGGCGATAATGCGGACATTGACCATTAAGTTCTTATCTGCACCGACTCGTTGCACTTCGCCTTGCTGGATAACTCGCAGTAATTTAGCTTGCATTAATAAGGGTAATTCACCGATCTCATCTAAGAATATGGTTCCGCCATCGGCCAGTTCAAATTTACCTGCGCGGTTGCTGTGTGCTCCGGTAAATGCACCTTTGACGTGGCCAAATAGCTCACTTTCTGCCAAGCTTTCGGGTAATGCCGCGCAGTTAACGTAAATCATCGGTTGTGTCGCACGTGAGGAATTGGAGTGGACAGCATGGGCTACCAGCTCTTTACCTGTGCCAGTCTCACCACTGATTAATACCGCATAATCGGAATAGGCAACCATGTTGATATTATCGCGTAGGGTCTGTATTTCAGGGCTTATACCTACCAATTCACCGCCTTTATTTCGAGCTTCTTGAATGAGTACTTGATTCATATTTTGCTGTTGCTGGTGGCTTTTACGTAGGGCTTCAACTTGATTTACATTACGGATTGTTGCAGCGGCTAATGCGGCAAACGTGGCGACGGTGATATCGTCGATACGTTTGAAAGCGCCGACCTGCAAGGCATCCAGGGTGATAAGGCCAACTAAATGATCTTCAACATATAAGCTACAACCCATGCAGTCATGCACGTCTATCGACCGATTCGGATCATTTTTTAATAACCCGTCAAAGGGGTCGGGCAGGGTTGAGCTTGCCGGAAAGCGTACTGGTTCACGGTTGGCCAGAATAGCTTGTAGGCGAGGGTGCTGTTGCGGGTCGAAGCGTTGGCCTAATACTTCATCGGATAAACCATTGACGGCAGCTGCTGACAATAACCCTTTATCGTCAAGAATGAACAAAGCACTGGCATCACAAGGTAGAACCGACTGTAACGATTGCATCAAACGCTGGTAATGATGACCTGACGGTAAATTTAAATTGAGATCGAGTGCAATTTGTAACATTGCTTGGTCGAGGGGAGTCTGCATACTTAGGCCTTAATATTGAACGTGATGTGATTTTTACATCGCGATGCAATGGCTGTAAATGGCGATATGCTGAAACGTGGGGTATAACGGAGGCTTTGTTGATCTTGATTAATATTATAAGGGATTATTTTAGTAAGTATTATTTTAAAGGCTGATTTATAGGTGGTTTTATAAATACAAGTTACCGTATTATGGACGTAAAGTTTAATACTTAATGATGAACAATTATTTACATACCCAAGTTACTTCGGTTTGTCCAGATATCCCAGCTAGTCTCTGATACAGCATCTTGAAGTAGTTTGGGTATAGATAGAAGGATGCTTAAATGAAGATATTAGCAATATCAGGAAGTCTAAGGAAAGACTCTTATAACACAGCGCTACTTAAGGCAATGAAAGCGCTAGCACCAGAACATATCGAAATCACATTCTTTGATGAATTGGGTCTCATACCACTTTTCAATCCTGATATAGATCCAAATACAGTCGCAAATGTAATAGCCCTTAAAAACAGCCTTGCAGCAACTGATGGCCTTTTCTTTTCGAGTCCTGAATATGCGCATGGCATTAGTGGTGTTTTAAAAAATGCCCTAGATTGGCTGGTGAGTGGCGAAGAATTTGTTGATATGCCTGTCGCTATTTTTAATACCTCTCCACGAGCCTCGCACGCATTGGACTCTTTGTACGAAATCGTTCGTACCATGTCTGGAAATATCATCGATAGCGCATGCATCACTGTTCCGTTACTTGGTAGCAATTTAACAGCAGAAGGTATAGTGGAAGATCATTTCATGTCAGAATCGATAACGTCAGCGATCAATGCTTTTTACGTCGCTATCGTTAATAACTGAAATCTAATTATTTATTAAATGTTGCTTCATTTAAGTCTAATAAATCATTCTAATCCCACACTTTAGAGTTAATCAAAAATGGTATTCTTATTTTATAAATGATTAGATAAGGAATTTAACCATGACTCAAGACAATATTAGCCTGCGTTATGCATTACCCAGTAACAACATAGATGCGATGAAAAAATTAGCTGTTATTTTAAATATAATGCCTCATAAATTAGTTGGTGATGAGAATGAAATTGTAACGGCAATGATAGGTTGTATTTTATACAGGCATTTAGATCGATTTGATCAAATGTCTGTCATGAAAAAGGTTATAGGCCTATCACACGGTCCATTAAAAAGTGTACTTCAAGTCAAGTGTTTAGATTCTAAGGTTAATCCACAATGGGCTGAATGGTCTCTGACAAATGAGGAATTGACTGAAATTTTGGGTTTTCATAATGAATTAAACCGTTTATCAAGTCTTGTTGGTGGAAATCCGGGAGGTTATGGTATTGGTGCATCAGTATGGAGTCTTATCAAACAAGGAAAATCGACAAAAAATATAGCAGTTTTAGTCACATCGTTAGTTATTATGGGATTACATGAATTTTCCTATAGTGAAACGAAAAAATATTCAGCCGAATTAGAACGAAGAAAGGGTATAAGATAGGGATAATTATGAATTTTATAAAATCTTCAAGTATGTTTTTTTTTATATACGTACCATTTACTTTTTTTTCAATTTATCTAAATAGACTGCTTGGTTTTTCACCTACGGTTGGATTGAATATTGCAGTGCTAGTAATCACTACTTTGATTGTAATTAGAACTGGTTACATTAACTTATCAGAAAACAAGATTAGTATATTTTTTTCTATATTTGGTAGTGGATGTTGCGTAATAACTCTTTATATTTTAGCTGCTTTGTTTGATGAATTTATACCACCATCGTTAGGGGAAAGCCTTTCTTCATTTATCTTCAACGCAGTGGTTATGTATATCGTAATCAATTTGTCTTTAAAAAAATATGATTTTTAGCCTCGAATTTATAAAATAGCGATAACCTGAAAGCAAGGGGACAACATGTTTATACGAAATTTATTGATGACGATTGTGATAGGTTTATCCACTAACGTTTATGCAAGTAGTGACGATGAACATGAATTAATCCTATTTGGATACAATAAACTTTCAGTTCAACTTGTCGAATTTAATCGTAAATTCATAGAATGCAATAATAAATCGGTCAATACATCACTTCCTGATTTTGTGATTAAAGAATTGAAAGTTTTAGAAAAAACTTTCGGTGCGGCTGATACTTTTGATACTTTGAGTTATATGTATTCTAAAGCGGTTAAGACCTGCGCACAGCAAGAGTATGTAAGGTTGATGGAATTTTTGATTCTTACTGATTTTATAAATGAAAATGAAAATATTAATTATATTGATGAGCTTATAGTCGATATTAAAATTGTTTTTTTTGGTGGTATAACTCTTGAGAAAGAACAATATTTTGAAACGTTACCTCGGGCTATTAGAGATGAATTTAATTCAATAGAAGAATTGCAAACCCCCTTTGATATTTCAAGTATATATCTAGCATTATGGCCAAATAATAAATCATTATTATTTGAAAGATAAGTTATTAATAATAGTAGAGCTACTTATATCAGTGCTTATAACTAAGTAATGTAATGATGATAAGTGTGTCGTATCAACAGCTGATTAGACACAAGAACGTCATTATAAACAATCATTTATAATTTGGGATTGAGTCGCTATGGATAGGTCTGGAAATAGAACGGGAAACAATTCGGGAAATAAGAGTATAGCAGTTATTTTCTTTCAAATATTGATTGATTTGGGTGAACTAGCGCTCGATAAAAAGTATGCTAATTTGTGGTTTTCATGGTTGGGGTGGCTAGGCGTAACGAGTCTATTGTTTGTCATATATGATAAAACCAGTGACGTTGTACCATTAGTTATCGGCATTGTGTCTGGCGTAAGTTTATTTTTTATTGCTCTGGCTATGATTCGGAAAATGTTTAATTATTTGGTCGGTAAATATCGTGATAATGGATTAGCGATATCAATATCTTTAATTTTTCTGGTTGTAAATACGGTGTTCTCTGTTGGTTTAATTTTATCAATAATAAAAGCGTCGGGTGTTTCTGTACTTGGCTAAGCTTAAGCGCGTTTTAAGTTGCTTATCTCTGATATAGCCTCTTGAAGTAACTTGGGTATAATACGCGCTGTTTAATAATAGAAATATAGGCGTAGTTCGTGATGACAAACAAAGGTCTGGGTTGTTCTAAATTTACTTTTGCGGTGTACTTGGCAAATACGCCCAATATGTTGGAGTACCAAGGTATAAATAGCGTTAGTTCATTGGTGACTGGAGAAGTTAATGCCATAGGTCAAGCATGTGGCAATGGCTGGCGTAAAGTCTTTAACGTCTATGCCAAATTGTTGTATGCATTAAACCCGACTGACTTTGCCTTTGCGCTGCGGGCGCCTACTTGGCAAATGTATCGAGATAAATATTTGTTACAAGCGGGGAGTGAAACAGCATTATTGTTTAGTCCACCTCTGTTTGATGCTAATGCACAGACTATTCACATTATATGTGGACGTACTTATGGCAAGCAGCTATTAGCATCCGGTGAATTACAGGCTAACTTAATTTGGCTGGATGACGAGTTTGCTATTGATACTGCGAAGCGTTTAATTGTTTGCCCTTATTTTGATTACCGACAGTTATCCAATCTTAAAATTGAACGCCTGTCTGTGATGTTAAGTTAGTTAATTAATACCATTAAAGCACTATAACCAATGCTGAATAAACCTATCAAGGTGCAAGGTTGTTAGATAGGCTTATTCATTGTACTTGTTTATAAAACCTAGATTGTTTACAAACCTTATATCGTTTTAGATAAGCTGATGGGCTGTTCGCGATAATCACCGGTAATGACAACTTCTTTTACATCTGCGACTGTGGTGGCACTGCTTGGTCGCCATTGCAGATCAATATCACTAAACTGCTGACTTATGTCGTCCTCTTCACCAATATCTCGTAATAGTTCTTCCAGTGTCATCCCTACTAACGAACGACCCGAGGCCGTTGACCAGCGTGTTAATAAATCTTTTGATAACATTTTCTTCGCCACTTTAATCGGCGAACCAATCAAATTATCAAACTGAATATAATCAATAGCCCCTGAACGGCTAATAATAATACGGTTGCTTAACATGCTCATACCATAGATATTAGACTGCGAATAAGCTTGCGAGTAGATAACTGTTTTTAATTTATTATCAATTAGATATATTTTTTGTCTGTTAGCGCTGCGCTAAACTTACCCGTCGGATCTGAGGCTAGTTTGGTAATTTTTTCACCTAGAACTAAGCTTGTACTTGATGACGTTGGTTGAGTAATATCAAACCAATCTAAAGTATTGGTTTTATTGCTGACAATCAAATATTTATCATCATTGGCGAATACAGCATCGTCGATGTAGTCTTTTGTTATATTGATTTCGCTATTTCTATCGAAGGTTTCAGTGTCGATAACAACAGCTGTTCTCCCCGATTCTTGGATCACCAGTAATAAATTTTGTCTCTTACTCAATATGAGTCTTGGTTGATCTGAAGCAAGCGTATAAAATTTACCTGTTGGTTTTAACGTTGAGCTTGATAATTGCTGTAATTTCGCGTCTTGTTCGTAACCGTTTGTAAACACAGCTATTACCCAGTTCTTACTATTAGGTACAATTAAGTTGTTAATATGATTGTTTTTACAATCGGCTGACGAGTCAGGTAATGCAGATTCTATTACTATTATTGGTGGTTTTTTTCCACCAGATGCACGACTAAATGTATCGATACTTGGAGCTTCAGAAAAAGGCACAACTTGGCTATCTTTGCCTAATTTGGTTAAGAATATACCATTGTTACCTGCGTTATTACAGGTTTCACTAGAGGTCATATCACCATCAATAGTGGGTCTATAAATTAAATAGGCGTTCTGGTTGTGCTTGCCTTGCACAGCTCGTGTCATTGCGGATGCTTGTCGGATGATTTCGCCACCATGACTATCGTGGTCATCGTGGTCATCGTGGTCATCATGGTCATCATGGTCATCATGGTCATCGTGCTTATCATGCTTATGATGCTTATCATAGTTATCGAATGTTGACATAATAGGTAATTCTGGTTTGCTACTTTTTGGTGTAAATGTAGCACGAGATCCAGTTGCAGTATCAACTTGTAATAATTTATCGCCGTAGATGATGGTAAGCAACATGCCTGTCTTTTCATTCATTGTAATTGAGTCAGATGAAAATAATGTGTTTATAGGGTAGGTGCCAGGGATTAGATAGCGCTTGCTTAAGTTAACATAACTATTATCTAAATCTGCTTGAAACAGGGTTTTGGTAATATCAAAATTGCCAGTACTCACCATTTTATCTACAGCGGCTGAAATTTTTAATGCCTTTGAATCACCCTGTAGAGAAAGGGCGTGCTTGAAAGAAACAAGTAATAAATTTGTCGCTTCTTTTGGGCCATGTTCATAATTTAACTTTTTAAAATCAATGTCATACTGAACACCAAATAGCTGTTGTAAATACGCTTGCGCCTGTAATTCGCTACCCGATACCTGTGGGTTAAACAATATTTCATTTTGAATTAATGTCGTAAACGGACTCACCACCTTTGCACTTGCAGGTGCGGTTAGCAAACGTCCCGCATCATCGATGACGAAGGGGGCTGTGTTATCGGGTAAAACACTCCATAAACTAGATACTTTTTGCTCTTGTGGTCCACAAGCATTGTTACGATCAGTATCCACACAAATGGATAATTTACTGTAGTTGTAGGTATCAGATGTTGTCTTACTGGTTTGCTCGCCGCCGCAGCTAATTACTAGGCTACAGCCTGCCAAAATTGCCGCAATTCTCGAGAGCTTATACTTTCCATTCATATAAATAACACTTTGTTGATTGAAGTTTTATACTGGATTTTTACTGATATCCAGTCATTTTTACGTCACTAAGGATGATTATAAAAATATATGTATCAAATACAATTGATAATCGATCTTGTTATCGTTTTTATATGCAAAATTTCATGTTTGACTATATTTTTCATAAAGTTATTTATATTTACATAAAAGGAATAGGTAAAATGTTGTTAGGGGCAAATAAATCACTGCTCGCGTTGACAGTGGTTGCAGGTACATTATTGACGGGTTGTAACGACACAAGTCCGGATCCAAAGTCTACAAATCCAACTAAATCGGTCGTCAAACCTGATGCTCCAACAGGACCTATTGCTAATGATAACCTCGATCAGTTTAGCTGGACTTGGAGCCCCAATTTCACTGGTAAGCAATTTTATGAAATTAAGGTACAAGGCCAACCCTGGGTGACGGTCAATGGTAACCCTCATCAGTTAGTTATTGATGCTGTCTATACGGCGGGTGATATTCAGGTGCGTGTAAAAGCTGACTCAACACAACATAGAACGATGAGTGAAGCACTGATTAGTACGTCTGCTTATACCGCGAGTTCAGTTGTTGAGCGACCAAAATCTCCAACGAATCCCATCCAAAATGATAATTTAAATACCTTTGATTGGGACCTTGTTACTGATTTTAACGATGTTAGCGAGTATGAATACTCACTGACTGGCGGTGTTGATTGGACAACTGTTGCAAACAAACCGCTGTTGGTTGGTGATGTTAATATTGATGCTGGACATGTACTGGTGCGTGTTAAAGCGAACCTTGCAACTGGCTCGTTAGCGGGTAGGGCGTTGATCAGCACGCAAGCCTTTACTTCCGGGGCTCCAGTGGTTATTGCTGCGCTAACATCTCCTGATATTGTTAACAAAAATATGGACTCGTCCAACGAAGTTAAAACTAATGGTTTTGGCTGGGATTGGGTCACGAATAGCAATACTAAAGATACTTACGATCAACCTGAACAGTATGAGTTTACCAATGATGGCGGAGCAACTTGGCAGGCGGTGACGTATAACCCCCAACATGTTGGTCCTAAAGCTTATGATAAAACCGACGTCGGTGTACGCGTTAAGAAAAATGCGATTACTAATCAGGTGAATCCTGTTGGCGAAACCTTGTTTGCAACAGCTGCGAGTGCAAATTTCTCTGTAACACGTGTTGTACCAATGAAAACCTGGAATCAAGCACAAAAATTAACCTTAACGGGTAACTGGTCTAAGGCTGACGATGATGGTTGTTATATAGAATATGATGTAAGTGGCTAAAATCCACAATTATGGGCTTATGCTGGGGGTAATTCTAGCGCAGATAATGTACCTGAATTGTCAGGGAAATCGTTCTGTGACATACCAAATTGGTCGTTACTCAGTACGGCAGAGATGATGGCTAAAACCCTCGTTGATTCAAGCTATATCTCAAGAACGTTTAGTAGCTATTTAATCAGTGATTCATCTAGACATTGGTCTTCAGAAGTAGCGAATGATATCGAAACGTTGAAAGTTATCAAGTCTGGTCAGGAAGTTACCGCATCATATGACACTAAAGTTATCGTAAACTGGGCATTACCAGATACAGCAAAAATAGTAACAGAAAGTGCATCAACGGACGCTGATATCAAGGCATTAGTGTCATTACAAAATAGCAATTGGCAAACGACCTCGGCAGATTTAATTGCTGTCATTAATAAAATTGAAACGTTAGTGGATCAACCTTTGATGCCATTATTATCTGACGTGACAACTGCGGAAGGTGAAGCGAAAGTCACATTTGATCTATTGACGTTAGCACTCGTTGAATATCAAGCCAAGATCGACCTATTCACACTCTATTCAGCGATGTTGGAAAATAATAGAAGCGTTGATGATGCATTGAAAGCAACGATTAATGCCAATATAGCGTCGACGAAAGTGGCGTTTATTAATTTAACCGCATTGCACACTTCATTTAATTCGGCATTAAAGGTGACGCCAGCGTTAACCGCACTCATTAAGTTGACGGATGAGAGTACCGCAGCAAATACCACCAAAGACGCATTATTAACAGCAACCGACGGTGCCGATATTCACGCGAAAAGTTTGAGTTTATTCGCGGCGATGCCTGCAATCACGGACTTTATTAATGCGAACATCAAGATTACCGCAGACCTGAACTCGGCTACCGATGAGCTACCAACAGCAACGAATACAGCGCTTATTTCAGCACTGGATAAGTTGCTTATCATGTTTAATAACTTACCTACATTTGCAGATGCGGATGCTCTTACTGAACACGCTGTTACAGGATTAAAACGCGCATTAAGTGTGGGTTATAGCGTTGCAGCTGCCGATGCTGTCATTGGTACTCACTTTGCTAAATTAGACATCAATGGTGGCTATTTACCAAGTGCGACAACATATGCACAAGGCTGGCGTTGTGTGATGGATAACAGAGATCTATTGCATAAGCGTATTTGGACACTGCTTAAAGATGGGCTACCAAATGGTGCTGATGATTTAGCATTTGATGCTTCAGCTGCTGGTATTACAAGTGTGATGGGCGCTGGTGGTTTAGTTGAATCGACGAATACTACGCAGTTATGTGGACGTAGTGATTGGGTGTTACCAAGCAAGGGTCAATTAACATCACTTGATACTGGGACTGTTAATGGCGGCGACACCATTGATGTCAATGTGTTTCCGCATCACCTAGCACTTAATCCAAAATATGACACCAATAGATGGCTTTCTGGTTCATTACCTGAAACAAAATTTTGGTATTGGGCTGCTGAAGAACGTAACACTAATGAGCAGAAAACTTATCATTATCGAACGGCTAATAATTCTTCATCAAGCGACTCTGCATCAAAACAAGGTGATGAGGATAAGGTTGTACTTGGACGATTAGTAAGTGAAATTACATTGTCATATCAACTGCTTGATAGTGCAGGTGCAGTGACGAGTAATATCGATGATGCTGTATGTGCTTATCAGCCGGAAACAAAGAAAACATGGCAATTATTTGATAATGGAGATCTCGCTAAAAGAGCTAAATATTATGGCCAGTCGAGTTCGGATGCCGACACTGTATTAGCTGAGGCTAGGCAACGTAAGACTGAAAAATTATGTAATAAGAGTAATTGGCGAGTACCAAGTTTAGCTGAATTAGAACTACTCTTGCCTGTTAATAATGGCGTATTCCGTCATAACAATGTAGACAAGTACGGTGCGAAACTGTGTTATGTGACGGCTGACGACGCGCAATATGGTCGTCAAAAATGTTACAACATGAGCACTGAATCAACCTCGAATGTAAATAAAGCCGATTCTTATTCAGGTCAATACGTATACCGTTTGATCTCTACAGATTAATCAACCTTTAATTGTTAATAAATAGGCTGTTGGTTGCAGCTAATGGCCTATTTTCACGTCAAATTATAAAAATAATAGAGATAAAATATGAAAAACAACAAACAAAAACAGCGCGGTGCTGCGGCAATTGAATATGCAATTTTAGCTGCGGCGATGTCACTTATTATGTTGCAGTTTTTAGGCAGTGATGGTGATTTGACTAAAGCAATTAATGGTACTTATGAGTCAGTAATTCAGAAGCTTGAAACGATTCAAGACGGTAAGTAAAATTATTTAATTCAAGTGATTACGGTTTAAATCGTATTAATAGAAGCAAAAATTATGAATGCAAAACGTTTAGTTTACCTGTCTGTTTGTATGTCGTTATTGGGGTTGATTTGGCTGTTTTTCAGTTTGTCAGCCGCAGTAAACAGTACCCCTAAACAAGACACGGTAAAAACATATGAAGTCCTAGTGACGACACAAGATGTCGTTATTGGTCGCCCTTATAGTGCGTCGTTATTTGCTTGGAAAACAGTAGATGAAAGCAGTGTTCGCGATCGCATCGATTTTATTGATAAAGCCACTTTTTCTGCGGTTCGTTTAGAAAATTCGGTGGCTGCGGGTGATTTTGTCACGGGACAAATATTAAGTCCGTCTGATTTCTTAAAGCCTGAACAAGGCGGTTTCTTATCCGTGATGTTACGTCCGAATTATCGAGCGGTATCAATACCTGTTGATGAAGTCACTGCAAACTCGGGATTAATCGGTCCGGGTGATCATGTCGATGTGTTACTACTGGCATCAAAATCCCAAGAGTTGCGCTCACGTGGCAATGAAACACAAAGCTTATATGTGAAAACCATTGCACAGAACGTCCGTGTATTGGCCTTTAATGATGCCTTACAGCTTACGCGTTATATGGAAAAGCAAAAGCATAATAAAGGCGTGATTCCAGATAACAGTACGGTGACATTAGAAGTTTCACCACTACAAGCAAACCAAATTACCTTGGCAAACCAATTGGGTACTTTGTCTATGGTATTACGCAGTAAAAACAGTCAGGAAACGGACAGTGCTGTGATCCCTGCTGTTAACGTGGATGATATTTTGCCCGCGATTAAACAAGTTCAACCGGACATTGGCTTAGTCGAATTTCGAGCTAAGAATAAACGAGTGATGAATAATGCAGGAAACGAAAATGATTAAACAATTAGTGAGTGCATTGTCGTTATTACTGTTTAGTACCATGTTGCAAGCACAAACGTTAGACGTGGTATTAAATAAAGCCCGCTTGATTGAATTACCGAAAACAGCGAAATCAATCTTTATTGCCAGTAGTAGTATTGCGGATTACCAGACCTTAACAAATACCAAAATCATGGTGTTTGGTAAGAAAACGGGCAGTACATCCTTGTATGTGCTTGATGCGAAGGAAAACGTTATTTATTCTGCAACCGTTAAGGTGAGTCATAATGTGACAGAACTTAATGATCTGATTCATAAAGAGTTTCCTGATGCGATATTTAACGCAGAATCGACTGCGGGTAAGTTGTTCTTAAAAGGGCAAGTGCCGACCCCGAGCATGGCGGAAAAGATAGTTCGTTTATCTGAAGGTTACGTATCAACGTTAGCGAGTACTGAGTCGAGTGATAGCCAGCAAAGTGGTAATGCGCAAAGTTCGACACAACCAACACAACCAGCAGCGAGTAATGTTGATAACTATGAGCTAATTAACCAACTACAGGTAACTATGCCTAATCAAGTTAATTTACGTATTCGTATTGCCGAAGTATCACGTAAAGTTTCTAACAAGTTGGGTATTAAGTGGGGCTCGCAAGGTTTTGGTACAGGCACGTTTGCCTTTTTAGACAATTATGGCGGTAAGCTCGGAGGCATTAATCCGGCCAGTTGGGCTGATCTTTCGGTGATTGTCGATGCATTGGCAACCAACGGTATGATGTCGGTATTAGCTGAACCCAATTTAACCGCAATGAGTGGTGAAGAAGCGTCGTTTCTAGTGGGCGGTGAGATCCCCATCCCTTTGGTTTACAGCGATACGGCGACGGTTGAATATAAGACATTTGGTGTGCGATTAGATTTTAAACCCACGGTATTAAGCGCCAATCGAATTAGCCTGAAAGTGGCCACAGAGGTGAGTACAGTTTCTTCAGAAACGAATGTTCAAATCGGTGGCACACAAGGTAGCTCTTCGTTCCCGACCTTTGTGACGCGTCGTGCTTCAACGACGATTGAACTAGCCAGTGGCCAAAGCTTTGCCTTGGGTGGATTATTGCAATCAAAAGACATTGAGCAACTACAAAAGATGCCATTACTGGGTGATATTCCGATACTCGGAGCATTGTTCCGCTCTAATGAATTCCAGCGCGAAGAAACCGAACTCATTATTATTGCAACGGCGTATCTGGTACAACCAACCAGAGCTGACACATTACCCTTACCTACAGATGGGCTGATCCCGATGAGTGATGTTGAACGTCTATTAGCGTGGCCAGTTTCAAAGCAAGCTACAAATGCAACTGACAATGAAAGTCGTACAGACAATCGCCAACCGCGACTGCTTGGCGATAATGGATTTTATTACTGAGGTAGTTATGCGGATATTTTCGATATTAATAATGTGTGGTTTGTTAAGTGCCTGTACGATCGATTCGGTACAGCGGCAACCACAAGTCAAAGTTGAAGCTGTGACCCATAAAATTGCGTTACAGCTGGATACTGAAGCACTGACAAAAAGTGATGAAATTGCACTGAATGAGTTTATTTATCAACGTGGGGAGTTATCTGCGTTACGGATCCGCATTGATAGTTATAGCGATAAAGGAACTAACGCAGTGCCAGCA
Source organism: Moritella sp. (assembly GCF_013215705.1). Classification (GTDB taxonomy): domain Bacteria; phylum Pseudomonadota; class Gammaproteobacteria; order Enterobacterales; family Moritellaceae; genus Moritella. The sequence continues at coordinate 56,822 of NZ_JABSQR010000016.1, forward strand.
TTAATTGCATTGTTGAAAAATGCGGGTGTGTATCCAAGTCAGGTAACAAGTCAACTTAGTGAGTCGTCATCAACGGCTGATATTGCACTGATCGTAGAGTCATATCGCAGTATTGTACCAAATTGCCATGCAGGTAAAGAGAGACACAAAGTCTTGAATGCATTTAACTCTAGTCCTAATTTTGGTTGTGCAAATGCTAGCGCTTTAGCGCAAATGGTAGCAACACCAAGAGATTTAATTGTGGGACGTACACTTGATGCGACTGACGGGCGTAAAGCGGTGGCAACTGTTGAAGCTTACTATCAGCCTGCTACGAGTAATAACCAACAAGAAGATAAAAGTAAGAGCATCGCTGCTACTTTGGGAGGTCAATAATCATGAATATGTCTAACCAAATGGCTGATGAGCATATCGAGAATAGTAACCTTCGTGGCCGTAAAATCACGGTCGTTAGTGCTAAAGGTGGTGCAGGCACAACCTCGTTATTAGCTAATATTGCTTGGGGTTTATCACAGCTGCAGGGGACGCAGGTTGCCTGCGCTGATCTTGATTTTATGACTGGCGATCTTGATTTACAATTTAGTGTGAGCACGAACAATGCATTATTAGAAATGTTGCAGTTTCCAGATCGTTTAGAGCCTGTGGTTTATCAGCGTAGCGGCATTAAAGTTAACGATGATTTATATGTATTCACAGCCTATGCAGCTGGCTTTGAACAAAACTTCTGGCCTGATGTTGCTAGTATGCAAAAAGTGTCTCGCTTCTGCCTGCAGCAAGCGACATATTTATTATGGGATGTGCCGGCGTTTTGTTTGCGCGATAAAGTTGGTTTCGACACACTAAACAGCAGTGATATTCGTGTTGTTATTGTGGAACCTACATTAGCATCTATTCGTAGCACCAATCAGTTATTGGCAAAATTAGACGCGTTACCTTCAACACGTACATTAGTGGTGCTTAATCATACCAAGCCTGAGTCTTCATCTTTGATTACCGCCAAGGATGTGGCGACTGCTCTGGATTGTAAATTGGATGCAGAAATTCCTTATGCGCCAGCAGATATGCGCGGGGGTAACTCGTTGGGTGTGTTAGCGATTAACCAAAAAAGTCGTAATGCAAAAGCATTGAAGAAACTCGTCAACTTAATCAGTGGTCAAGCTAAAATAGCAAAACCAAGCTTGTTCAGCTGGCGTAAGGGGGCGTAATGTTTGGATCTAGTATAACCACATCAACGCCTATAACTGAATCTACATCGACACTCACATTATCAACGCCTGCTACGGATGTGAGTTCAGCAAGCAGTATTGAAGAGCAGCGTTTTCGGTCCATTCAACAAGAGATCATGACGATCATTGCGCCTGCCGTTGTTGTTACCTTAAGTCCGGAAGAGCTAGAGGTGCGTACATTTGCAGCGGTTGGGGATATTGCAACACGTCAGCAATTTCCAATTGGCGGGATTGAACAACGCCAGATTAGTCAGCGTCTGGTCGATGAGATGCTTGGCCTAGGTCCTTTGCAGGTGTTGATGGATGATCCAGAGATCACCGATATTATGGTTAATGGACATACCGAAGTCTTTGTTGAGTATCGCGGTAAAGTAAAGCGTGCAGATGTTAGATTTCGAGATGAAGAACATGTGTTGAACTTGGCCAGACGTATAGTCAGTCGAATTGGCCGTCGTGTTGATGAAACTACGCCTATGGTCGATGCGCGCTTGCCAAACGGTAGTCGAGTTAATGTACTTATCCCCCCGTTGGCATTAAACGGTACGTGTATTTCTATTCGTAAATTTAATGATCTAAAACACAGTTTAGAGCAGCTGGCAGCATTGGGGGCTATGTCAACAGAGATGGCGAGTGTGCTGAATATTATTGCTCGTTCACGTGTTAATGTATTGATTTCGGGTGGTACGGGTGCGGGTAAAACGACCTTATTGAATGCGCTGTCATTTGGAATATCACCAGACGAGCGGATTATCACTATTGAAGATGCAGCTGAATTGAAACTACAACAGCCTCATGTGGTGAGTATCGAAACACGACCAGCAAGTGTGGAAGGTGTTGCTGCAATCGGTCAGCGTGAACTGTTACGTAATGCACTACGAATGCGCCCTGATCGTATTATCTTAGGCGAGGTTCGTGGTGCCGAAGCGTTTGATATGATGCAAGCGATGAATACGGGTCACGACGGTTCGATGTCAACGCTTCATGCTAACTCACCTCATGATGCCTTAATTCGCTTAGAAAATATGTTGTTAATGGCGGAAGTTAACTTGCCGATATCGGCTTTGCGTCGTCAAATTGCCAGTACCTTAGAGGTCATTGTGCAAGTGGAACGTATGCGTGATGGTAAGCGTCGGGTGGTGAACATCACCGAAGTTGTTGGCCTCGAAGGGGAGCAGTATCTTACCCATGATCTATTTCATTTTGATTATCAGCACATGGATGTTAATGGTGATATTGTCGGGCAATTTTTGTCGACAAAAATCTTACCCCGGTTTAGTGAAAAAGCCCGTTATTACCAACTTGAATCGCAGTTAAAGCAAGCGCTGGGAGTGCAATGATGCCAGTGCTTCTGATTGGTTTCTCGTTATTTTTGGTGTTAATCGTTAGTAGTTGTAAAATGCTGCAATATCAGCGGCAACGGCTGGTATTAAAGCGTCGATTAGATTTAGTTTCCGGCGTTAATTCGACAGCAAATATGGCTAGTTCTAGCTTGTTTATTTGGCAACAGAAAACAGGACCGTTGATGGAATATGGGTTGCAGATGCAATCTCGTATTGATTCGCTTTTTGATCGTCAAACTAAGCGTTGGTTATTGATAATCTTGGCGGTTGTCGCGCTTGGAATTTGGTTTTTTATGCCATTTTTTTCACCCTTGGTGAGAATAATGATTATTGCGATTGCTATTCTTGTTGTTCTTGGGGGGAGTTATTGGCTGATGCGTACACGTCAACATCGTGAATTTGACGCCGCGTTTACCCAAGTGCTGGGGCAAATGTCCCGTGCGGTTTCGGCTGGTATTTCGGTACCGCAAGCCATTGCGCAGATTGCTGATTATCAGAAGGGGATGCTAGGCCGAGAGTTTAGTTTGATCCGAGATAAATTAGAAATTGGTATTGGCTTAAAACAAGCGCTGAATCAAGCCAGTATTCGTTTGCCTTATGTTAGCTTTCATTTTTTTAGTGTCGCGCTGATATTAAATGAAGAGAACGGCGGTCAACTTAGAGAAGTGCTACATAGCCTGAGCCGTACTGTGCATGACAATGCCGCGATTAAAATGAAGATAAGAAGTTTAACTGCCGAGCCTCGTATGACTGCGGCAATTTTAGCGAGTTTACCGATATTACTTATTGGCGTTATGTATTTCAAAAATCCTAGTGCTTTTATTACCTTAACCCAAAGTCCAAGAGGTCATTTGGTTTTGGGGTATGTGGTGACAAGTATGGCGCTTGGTATGGCTATTATCCATTTGTTGACGAAGGTGCGGGCTTAATGACTTTATCTTTATGTATTGCTGTCGCGTTACTTATCTCAGGTGCTGTGATTGCGTTGATGTTTAATGGTCAGGCTCAACGTCGAGAATTGCTGTTGCGGCGTTTGACGTTGGTATCGGTGGAACAGAGCTGCAGATTTACTCATTTACCTCAAGCAGAGTCCACATCCAGTTTATGGCCGTGTTTAAAGGTCGCGCCTGATATCTCGATGTTATTGGTGAAGGCGGGGTTTCATGGACCGCGAGCTGGTGCTTACTTTTTACTGAGCAAAATAAGCATGATGTTAGTCAGTGGGTTGGCTTGGCAATGGTATGTCGATTTTGACTTAGATAAATTTGTGTTAGCTAAAACCTTAGTATTCGCTATTTCAGGTGGTTTACTTGCAGAGCATTGGCTGAAATGGCGGGCGAGGACTGTCAATTATCGTATTGCTCTAGCCTTACCTGATGCATTAGATTTGATGGTTATTTGTGTTGAATCAGGTTTGACTTTAGAAGCTGTATTCCAACGTGTTGGGCATGAAATGACAGCCGTTTCACCTGAGTTATCGCGTGAATGGTTAATTACCGAAGCGGAATTACGTTTATTAGATTCTCGTTTAACCGCATTGGATAACTTAGCCAAACGGACAGATTTAGTTGAAGTTGAAAACATGGTTATTGCATTGTCTCAGGCTGAAAAATACGGCAGTAAAATAGCCCCTACGATGCGTCTGATAGCCAGTGACAGTCGCCAATATCAATACCTTCGTTTAGAAGAAAAAGTAGGTAAGATCCCGGCGGAAATGTCATTGCCTGTGGTGGTGTTAATCATGCTGCCAGTCGTGGTACTGATTGTTGCGCCCACTATTATCGCCTTATTAGACAGCATTGGAGGATTGTAATCATGGCCTTAGCATTAATAAAAACAGTATTAATAAAAATTATGTTTAAAAAGTCGTTACCACAGCTGTTATTAATCTGTGGGGTTGTCGCCTTGACGGGGTGTAGTTCTCATCAAGCCAATATAACTGAAGAGATGAAAACTGATCGTGGACTCGCACAGCTTGCTCTAGAGAGTGGCCGACCAGAGAGTGCGATTAGTATTTATCGTGACCAACTGAAACTGCAGCCAAATGATATCTCGTTATTGCTGGCTTTAGGCTCGGCTTACAACCAAATATCTGAGTTTGATTTAGCATTACACCACCTTAAAAAGGCGCAATCTTTGCTACTTAGTGACGCGGGTGAATTGAATAAATTAAGTAAGTCGGATAATACGAGTGAAATTCGTGGACAGATATTACGTGAAAAAGGCAATGCACAGCAAGGGTTAGGGCAAGTGAAGCTTGCATTAGCTGATTTAAAACAGGCCGTAGCATTGTTGCCTGATGATGCGAAAGCCTTAAATAGTTTAGGTGTTAATTATGCGTTATTTAAAGATTATCACCATGCCAGAACGGCGTTTATTGGTGCGTTAGCCAATGAACCAGAGAATCTAGAATACCGTAACAACTTAGCTTTGGCTTGGATCTTAGATGGTCAGCCGCAGCAGGGTATTGATGTACTTTATTCACATTATGCACGTGGTCATTCAACATCTAAAAGTCGTCAAAATTTAGCGTTAGCATTTGCCATGAAAGGGGATCTTGAAGCGGCCAAAACGATTGCCAAACAAGATCTGACTAAAGCCGAACTGGAAAATAATGTAGCCTATTATCAACAATTTCAGCCGCTACAACTACTGCCGTTACAGCAGGTTAAGCAATGAAAATTCGTAACAAAATGAATTGTAGCCAAGTAAATCGGGGTCAGCGAGGCAGTGTCAGTATTGAGTTTGCGGTGACTATTTTACCGTTTTTTGTATTGCTGTTAGCACTCATTGAAATAAGCCGTTTTATGATGGTGAGCAGTGTTATTGATGTGGCGCTAACTTCTGCCGCTCGACAGTTGGTGGTAACAAGTGCAGGTGAAGATCTGACCAGCAAATTACAACTAACCTTGTCTGAACTAGATTTACCCTTACTTGATAGCAGCAAGATCACTGTAGAGGCTCGCTACTACACATCTTTAACGTCGCTTGCAGATGGTTCGGGATTAGAAGATTTCCAGCAACAAGACTTTGCGGAGTTCACGCTGGTATACCCTTACCAAGCGCTATTTATTTCAGGTCAGATTGATAGTTTTAGCCGTTTAACTCGCTTTAAACGCACGATTTTAGTGTCGTTAGAGCGGGGTACTAGCTATGTTAATTAAATCTAATATGCGCACGTTACAGCGCGGCAGCAGCGTTATTGAATTACCTGTGATCACATTTTTCATGGTCATTTTGGTGTTATTTATAGTGCGAATAAATCAAAGCATTAGCCAAAAAAATCAACTCGATAACTTGGCTTATTCACTCACCTCTATTGTTGCTTGTGAACAATGTGACAATACTATGCTTGCTTCGGGCTCTAGTTCGTCGGCACCAACAGCAAAGGTTATTTCAACCGAATTGGCAGATTCTTTACTGCTGGTTGCGCAACGCCATTTCAATACTTTGATTGAGGATTCCTCAGCAGAAATTGGACTTCATGTTGAGCAAGTGGTGTTTGATCCGTCAACACAGGAACCACGATCATATGATGTTAGAGCGGGGGCGGATTGTTTATCGACGCAGCGGTTATCGTCCTTAACTGATTTATCTCCAATTGGCACGACTCCAGGTTTCAATGCGGGTCAGCATGCTGAACTATTTCAAGTCACTCTTTGTATTAAGGGCATGAGTAGTATTGCGGAGGAATTCACGCCTTTATTTTTACTCCGTTTTAGCGACAGTTATTATCAGAGCGCTGCGTTATTAATCGGGCGGACACTATGAGTGTAATACAGCGTCAACGTGGTGCGATAACGCTAATATTCACCTTTATGTTACCTGCGATAGTGAGTTTATTAGCCATTACGGTGTATTTTGCTATGTACAGCCAAGTTGTTATTCGAGCAGGGCAAGCGGTTGATTCAGCAGTACTTGCTTGTGCTTATCAGCAAAACGACACTGGAGTGGTAACAGAGGATATTTTGAATTATTACCGACCGAATTTCGTGTTACCGGGATTGAATCAAAGCGTCAAGTTAAACAGCAAAAATGGCTGTCAGATCTCGGCGCAATATAGATTTGAACCCGCGATGGTGAACGCGCTGCCTGTTGCGATTGATAGTGATACTGAGGTTGTATCAAACAGTCATTCAAGCGCTAAATTGGTTGTGAATGTGAATGGGAATGGGAATGGGATTCAAAATCCGGTGGATGTCGCTCTGGTTATGGATATCTCTGGCTCGATGAAATCGGATTTACCTGAACTGAAAAATATTATCACCGATGTGATTCGCGATATCGATTCAAGTAGTAATCAAGTTCGTTTTTCAATTGTGCCATTTCAAACTGGAGTCGGTGTGAGCGGTGCGCCTTGGTTACTTAGCTCTGAAGTAAGTCCTAAGTGTGTGGATGGTCTGGTGTATCGAAACAGCAACTTAGATGCAGACAAAACCGTGCAGTCGTTAAATTATCCGTCTGACCGTTTGGATTTTAACGAAGTAACGCCGGGACCTTGGTTAGATCGCTGCAGTGATAATTCTTTTATTTTACCACTGACAAACAACCTTAATAGTGTCATTCGCCACGTTAACTCATTAAAAACGAGTGGGGGCAGTACCGCGTCTTATCAAGGATTTATTTGGGGCGTTCGCACACTGACTGAGCAATGGCAAAAAGAGTGGAAAGTCACACCAGTGCAATCATCGTCCCTGACTCAGCGTTTGATCTTGTTTACTGATGGTGATGATAGCCGACGAGATTATTTCAATGACTTAATGCGTGCGGGTTTGTGTGATGTGATCCAGCAAGATCTTAATATTCAAGTCAGTTTTATTGGTTTTGGGGTGTCGGCAGATCGCATCAAGCAATTTCAGCAATGCGCGGGCAGAAAAGAATCCGTTTTTGATGCGAGCAACACTGCGGAGTTAGCGGCTTATTTTGAGGATGCGATCAATATCAATATTGGAACCAATGTTAGCATTGTGTTTGGCGAGTAGACGTTTAGCATTGTTATGTTATTTAGGGCTTAAGAGTAAGACGTCATAAATTAGTTAAATTAATTGTATTAGAGGTAGTTATGTTTAAAAAATGGTTTGTGGTGTTCACATTATTATTGTCTAGCCAAGCTCACGCTTATCAGCAAGGTGAAATGCTTTCTGCATCAGCTCAGAAACAATTAGGATTAGATCCAAACCGCGTTTCGCTCGTTGATTTCTTTGCCGAATGGTGCGTGTCTTGCCGTGCTGAATTACCTGAAGTCAATCAGTTAGCCCCTTCCTTGTCTCTGCTAGGTGTAGATGTGGTTGGTGTCGATGTCGATGAAGATGTTGCCGCTGGTATTGCGTTTCAACAATCGTTGGGGATAAATTTCCGTGTTGTTAATGATGCAGAGCAAACCTTGGTTGATGATTTTCAACCTATTGGTATGCCTGCGCTGTATTACATTTATCAAGGCCAAGTTTTAAAGGTGCGTTATGGCGCTATCAATCATATCGGTGATGTGATCATGAGTGACTTGAAAGGGATGGGGTTAGGTCAATGAAATCCTATTCACAGTTAACTTTGTTGTCTTCTTCGTTGTTATTAGCCAGTTTTGGTTTGCAAGCGGCAGTAGTCCAAATGACCGAGTCAGTTTCTAGTGTTGCTTATCAAGGGTCACAGGCTATAACGGCAGAATTACCCGTGTCTATTAAATCTGTAACAGATACTAAGCCGGTAGCTGAAACATCTGCGATCATTACAGCCCCTGTTGTGAAGGACGTAAGGAAGCTGCCAGCGTCAAAGCCTGAATTATTGATAGTTGAGTCGACAGCGAAACCTGAAAGTAAAGTTAAGCAGGTTCCCATTATTCTTCCTTTGCCATTGAAAATAACGCCAGCAGTTCATGCGACTATTGATGTGCCAACGGTGCCAATTCAACCATTGTCGGCGCTTTCGGTGACTCAACCTGCAGCTATACCAAGGGTAACGCATGCAAGTGTACCAAGTGTGATGCCAACAGTCATATCGGTTCAGCCTGTATTGAATATATCGGCATTAGTCACACCTGCGAGTAATGCAATAGATGAAGAACCGTCTTTATTCTCGGCGATTAGTGACTGGTTTAGCGTGAAACCAGTGAAACCTTGGCAAAAGGGCACGCTGGCGAAAAAGGCGATGAAACCCGGTGGTGAAGTCCCTGAGTTTGATGTGTTCTCAGAAAAGGTCTTTGCTTATAAACAAGGTTCTATTGGTGGTAATGGTGTTGGTGGCGGCTGTGGTTGTAACTAAAAGCACCTTGTATCGCGCATAAATAGACGCTTGTTATATCGTAAGTGATTTATAAGGAATAGCTGATAAATCACGGTTGTAATTAATTAATGATGAATGATAAATAATGAATATAAAATTACCTTTAACCTTACTAGGTCTTGTTGCGGGTTCAGTATCCGCGGCAGATCATATTTCTATGCACCATATGAGCTTTGAAGAATACGGTGATAAAATTAATGCCGGTGATAGTCTTCTGTCATTAGAAAAAAATATTGGTTTAGATTGGACCATTACCGCCGAATTGGGTTATGACACGGTATCTGGTGCGTCACCTGCTTGGGTTGCGACTACACCGCAATCTGGACCGCATGATCAAATTACGCAAGATGCACAGAATATGACCTCGGAAGTGATTCGTGCGGGTTATGACCCTTATCGTGACAATTACGAGATACGCCCTGTTGAGTTAGAGGATACTCGTTATTCTGCGGCCACAAATGTGACCTTCCGTGATAAAGACCGAGATGAATGGACCGTCGGCGTGAACTACTCACAAGAAGATGATTATAAAAGCATGGGCGCGAATGCGAAAGCCTTGCTCTATACAGACAGCAGTAAAAACCGTTCATTTAGCCTTGGTGGTTCATTCCTTGCCGATCAGACATTGGCGTTTCAGGAATATCAAAATGGTGGCAATGATCAGCAATGGGAAGACATCTTTACATCAAGTATGGAAGTTGGGATGTCACAAGTATTCACCCCTAATTTGTATGCGACCTTTACGGCCTATGGCGGTTATAAAAGTGGTTATTTGAGTAATCATTATCTTACAGTGTTACGTGAGGTCGATATTGATGGTAACGGTAGTATTGGTGATGATGAAGTGTTTTTGGCACAAGACTCGCGCCCTGATACTCGCATGTCTGGTGGGATTAATGTACAAACATTTTATAGCGTGAGTGACCGTGTTGTGGTGCGTCCGCGTTATAAATTTTTCGCCGATGATTGGGGCGTAATGTCACATCAGCTTGGTGGAAAAATGAGTATCAAAGTCACAGATTGGCTAATGCTGGCACCGGGTTATTCTTGGTATACCCAGCAAGGTGCTAATTTCTTCATTGATCCGAAAGCGGCAGACCCAACATTCGCCTCGACAGGTTATGCCACTTCGGATATTCGCTTAGGTGATTTTAATGCTAATGCCTATGAATTGGGTGTAAGCCTTAAACTATCAGCTAAATGGCGGATGAATGCATTAGCGGCTTATTATGAACAGAGTAATGGCTATGCAAGTCGCTGGTGGGCAGTTGGGGTGACATATGAGTATTAAGCACGCTTATGTGCATCGTTTTATGGCGATGACAGTACCTTGCGAAGTGACCTTAATTGCATCGGACTCAGCGACATTAGCGCGTAATATTGAAGCAAATACACGCCGTTTAGAGGCGAAATTTAACTTCTATTCTGATACTTCAATGTTAACGGAAACGATTAATCAACGCAGCGGTAAACGTGTGGTTATCGATACTGAAACCCGAGATATTTTAGTCAAGGTACGTGAGTATAGTATTGCGACGCAGAATATCTTTGACATCACGGTTGGTACAGTCAAAACGTTATTGCAAAACAGTGCTAAAACGCGTGAACAGGTCTACCAAGATGCTGTTCCTTATATGGGATTAGCGGCATGGGATATAGAAGATAATATCTTGATCATGCATTTCCCTATTACACAATTGGATCTCGGTGGCGTGATTAAAGAAGTCGCCGTTGATCAGGCAATAGCAATTGTAGAGCAAGCGAGTGGTGCGCTAATTAACTTTGGTGGCGATGTTCGCGCGTCAGGCTGTAAAGTGGATGGTAGTGATTTTGTGGTGGGGGTTGTTAACCCTCATCAACAGACGCAAGCGTTGTTTGCCTTACCACTGCGTAATCAGGCGCTGACAACATCCGCGCATTATGCAAGGCGACAACAGTTTTCAGACCAAGAAAGTTCTCATATTCTCGCGTCACAAGATACTCACCGGCAGGTTATTTCAGTGACGGTTGTTGCTGATAGTGCATTGCAAGCTGGGATCATGAGTACAGCATTAACGATTAACCCTCGCTTAACGGTTCCTGAAGAGATTGGTTTTGCATTAATTGATGAGCAGTTGAATGTTCATCAAAATACGGATTTTTTATTATCATGAAGTCACTTTTTAAATTAAATGATGCAATGAAGCAGCTATGTATCATGTTACTGCTGTTAACCAGTATTAGTACTATTGCTCAGACTCAAACAGGCAGCAATGTTGAATCTGAATTCCTCACGGTTAATCAAGCCTTTCCATTTTCATCGCAAGTATTAAGCGCTGAAGATGGAGATAAATTGGTATTAACGTTTGCGACCGAGCAGGGTTATTATCTTTACCACAAACGTTTTTCGTTTAAGGTCGTAGATGGTGATGTCAGCTTGGCTAACCCACAATTTTCAGTCATCGCAGAACAAAAACAAGATCCTAATTTTGGTTTAGTGAAGGTTTATCATCAACCGCTAACGGTTACCTTGCCGTTTACGGGACGTGGCAGTGTTAAGGTCCGCTACCAAGGGTGTGCTGACAGTGGTTTATGTTATTTACCCCAGCGTAAAGTGATTGAACTTGACGCTAAGGTGACCAATATTCCGGTAATAGCGTCCGTTGTTGAACCTATCCGTCTTGCTTCTAGTCAACCGCTTAATCTGACAGCAACTTCTGCGAATGACAGTCAAAGTTTAGCGAGTATGTTAGCAGGGGCTGGACGAGCGCAAGCCTTGTTACTCTTCTTTGTGCTTGGTTTAGGGCTTGCTTTTACCCCTTGTGTCTTGCCGATGATCCCCATTTTATCGAGCATTATTGGTGGTCAAGGTTCAGGTATGACGGGCTGGAAAGGTTTCTATATTTCGGTTGCGTATGTGCTGGGAATGGCCTCAAGCTATGCGCTGATTGGCGTGTTAATGGCGACAGTTGGGCAGGGCGTTAATATACAAGCGGCGATGCAACAAACCTGGTTATTAGTGATATTTTCGGGTTTATTTGTATTGTTAGCGCTGGCGATGTTTGGTGTTTATGAACTGCAATTACCGTCGCGTTTACAGGTTGCATTGAATAATCAATCGCAACGTTTAACTGGTGGGAAGACGCTGACAGTATTTATGATGGGCGCTATTTCAGCTTTGGTGGTATCGCCCTGTGTATCAGCGCCGCTGGCGGGCGCATTATTGTATGTTTCTACCACTCAAGACTGGTTGTTTGGTGGTGGCGTATTGTTCGTGATGGCATTAGGCATGGGCGTACCTTTGGTGATAATCGGTACGTCGGGTGGTAAATTCTTACCCAGCAGCGGTCCATGGATGATCCGTGTTAAACAAGGGTTTGGCGTGATGCTACTGGCGATCGCTATCTTACTTATCAGCCGGTTTGCTGCTCCGAGTGTGACACTAGGGTTGTGGGCATTGCTTATGATCAGTTGTGCAATGTACATTAATAACATCACGGATATAGAAGCAAGTCGTTTGTGGTTACGTCACGTCGTGGTATTCGTATCCTTGGTTTACGGCGCTATGTTACTAGTGGGTATGATGACAGGAGCAGATGATATGGCAGACCCACTGCAGCATATCACTCAGCGCAGCGTTACTAGCCCAGGCGCAGAACAAGGTTCACGGCCGCTATTTATGAAAACTGCGTTGGTGCAAAATATCGATAATGCGATCAATAACCTGCAAGCGCCCAACGTCGTGACGATGGTGGATCTCTACGCTGACTGGTGTACATCGTGTAAAGTGATGGACAAACACGTGTTTTCAGACCCAAGTGTTGCAACTGCAATGACAGCAATCAATGCACTTAAATTTGATATTACGGATAATACCAAATCGCAATCAGAATGGATGGCGAAAGCAAAATTATTTGGACCGCCAAGTATGTTGTTCTTTGATGGTGATGGTAATGAAATTGAGCAATTACGTGTTGTTGGTGAAATGGATAAACAACAGTTTTTAGCACACCTTAAATTGGTCGCTGAAGCGGTTCCAGTAAGTTAATTCAAGTGTTTAGCGCTATAAATTAATGCTGAGGGGAGGGGGGAACCGTCATCCTCCCAGTAACCATAATGTTGTAAAATGCGTATTTTGATACTCGAATGCTTTGGAGATATTGGGATTTTCACTTGGATTGATGAATTTTTTAATGGCGTTTTAAACAATATTTAGAATATGACATAAATATCGAGTCATTTATCAACATAAAACAGTAAACGTTAAATTATCCCGCAAGTCCTCGCTTCGTGTTAGAATGCACGCCAATATCCAACTGTTACTTATTCCAATCTTAACAGTTTACTTATTTATCAAATACCTGAGATTACAAATGCCATTTTCTAAGTTTGGATTAAACAAATTAATTACCCAAGCAGTAGCTGAGTTAGGCTACGAGCAACCTACGCCGATTCAACAAAAAGCAATTCCTGCTATTTTATCGGGCAAAAACCTAATAGCCGCTGCGCAAACCGGTACAGGTAAAACTGCAAGTTTTGTATTACCACTATTACAAATGTTCAGCCACAAACACACACTACGTGCGAAGCGTATTCGTGCGCTGATCTTAACTCCAACACGTGAATTGGCAATTCAGGTAGCAGAAAACGTTGAGCAATACGGTAAACATTTACACCTAACATCAATGGCGATGTACGGTGGTGTTGATATGGACCCACAAAAACAACGCTTAATTGAAGGTGTTGATATTCTAGTTGCGACGCCTGGTCGTTTACTCGATATGGCACATCAACGTGCGCTGCACTTTGACGAACTCGAAGTGTTAGTTATCGATGAAGCGGACAGAATGTTAGATATGGGTTTTGTTAACGATATTAACAAAATCATCGAGCGTTTGCCGCAAGAACGTCAAAACTTACTGTTTTCGGCAACGTTATCGAACAAAGTACGTTTCTTAGCAAAAACTGCTATTAACTACGCGCTGGAAATTTCGATTGAACCAGAAAATACAACTGCACCAGAAATTGACCAGTGGTTAACAGTTGTAGATAAAGATGTGAAATCGGCATTGCTTAGCCATATGATTATTGAAAATGACTGGAAGCAAGCGTTAATCTTTATTGAAACAAAACGTGGTGCGGCTAAGTTAGTTAGTCAACTTGAAAAACGTGGCATTAAAGCAGAATCATTCCACAGTGGTCGTAGCCAAGCGATGCGTGAGCAGTTATTAGCAGAATTTAAAGCCGGTGAACTAAGCTTTCTTGTTGCGACTGGTGTTGCTTCTCGTGGTATTGATATTGATGATTTAGACCGCGTAGTAAACTACGATCTACCTGAAGAACAGGCTGATTATGTTCACCGTATTGGTCGTACTGGCCGTGCTGGCGCATCAGGTGAAGCGATTTCATTCGTTTCTCGTGATGATTTCCGTAACTTATGTGCTATCGAACAATTACTAGACCATGTTATCGAACGTAAAGAAGTTGAAGGTTTTGAAGCGAAAGTGGGTATTCCTGACTCTATCTTAGGTTATGTACCAAAACGTTCTCAACCACCACGTCGTCGCCGTCCAGCGAAGAAATAATAACTGTTCGGTAAGAATGGATAGTATTAATAATGAATTGTAAGCGACTCACTTGAGTCGCTTTTTTTATGTGTGCAATAATTTGTAATAGCGTGTAATACATATGTTTATAGAAATTGGATATAGTAACTGTAATAGGAAATAATAGATGAAATGCTAGTTTAAAGTGATAGCGGAGAAGTAAAATGGGTAGACCAGTCGATATGACGGTAAATAACTTTACGGGTAAAACACTGATTTTAATTGGCGTTGATGTCGAGCACGGTAAATTTACTGAAGCACTGCCAAAAGAGATAAAATTCTCGCAAGCATGGGCGTGCGCAACCAAGCCGGATATAATGATGGGGCCGAAGGGCAGTGCGACCTATGCAGCCAAGGATAGAAGTTTTGAAGTTGAGTTTTCTTGGGACCACTCCTATGGCAGTTCCAGTAGTTTTTATCAGGTTACTCCCAGAACAAATAAGAGTGTTTTGTATGACATTAAGGGTGTTTTTACAGGGCATAAGCAGAGTATTCAATTTCAGTTAATGCCTGTGTAATTAAAACAATATTTATGTATTTCTATGTTGTAAATAAATGACTTGGGGTATAAATTATCTATTTGTTCGATCCATATAATAAGTAGGTAAACATGTACGGATTACTATTGTTACTGCATATCCTGGCTGCGACAATTTGGACCGGTGGCCATATTGTCCTTTCTATCGTGATCTTGCCAAGAGTATTAAAAGAACGTTCACCTGAACAATTACAACGCTTTGAGTCTGTGTATGAAAAGATTGGCATGCCAGCACTCATAATTCAAATTATTACTGGTCTGATGCTGGCCCATCATATGCTGCCAGATTTTAATCAATGGGTTAATTTTTCTAATCCTATCACTCATGTTCTGGCGATGAAGCTGATTTTATTGGCTCTTACGGTTGGGTTTGCACTGCACGCTCGATTTAGGGTTATTCCTTATCTGTCAGCGCAAAACCTTAAGGTTATGGCATGGCATATTATTCCTGTGACTATATTTTCGATCTTATTTGTTGTTGTTGGGGTGTCATTTAGAACCGGCTGGTTATATTAACGGGCGGAATTGTCGCTTCCTAAATACTTATTCGTTTACTATAAATATAGATTAATACTCCATAAGGGATGGTGTATCGCGGTGTTATCACGTCTTCTGTTTTGCTGAAGTTAAATAATTTAGCAGAATAAACCATTATTTGATGCATTTTTTGACTTTTATTGCTAAATACTAAGCTATACAATGTTTTATGTAATTTCATATTGTTCGTATAGGTTTTGTGCCGTAACATTCGCTTTATAATATATAGACTTAGAATACACATACTTTTATGATTAACGCTATAAAAAATCTTGATACACTCGCTAAACAATTTAATTCGAGTGCTTATGAATTGCTTGAAAAAATAGGTGAAGGCGGCTTTGGTTGTGTTTATCGGGCCAAACAACTTAATACAGGCCAAAATGTAGCCATTAAATTCTTGTCGATCAGTACTGAATTTGATGATGCGAAAAAGCAGCGTTATATCGAACGTTTTGAACGTGAAACTCAGCTCGTCGGTCGATTGCAACATCCTAATATCGTACGTTTATTAGATAAAGTTCATTGTGGTGAATTACTTTATGCGGTATTTGAATATGTGGATGGAAAAACATTAAAGCAAGCCTTGATCGAGTCTGGAGCCTTATCTCCGGTGGAAACCGTTGAAGTTATGTCGCAGGTACTAGATGCCTTGGCGCACGCTCATAAGCAAGGTGTGATCCATCGAGATATTAAACCAGCCAATATCATGCTGACCAAATCAGGGGCAAAAACGCATGCTAAGGTATTAGACTTTGGCATTGGGACCCTGATCAGCGAAGCGCGTCAACTTGATTATAAAAGTATTACCTTGAGGCAAGAAACCTTAGGTACGCCTTCTTATAGTGCACCGGAACAGCTTAGGGGAGAGCCGCCGACATTAAAGACTGATCTTTATGTCTGGGGCTTAGTATTCATTGAATGTTTAACCGGTCAACCCGCAATCACAGGCTCTAATCTTGCGTCTATATTTCATAAGCAACTGAGCCAAGAAAATGTGCCTCTGCCAGCTGCCATTGTTGGACATCCTATTGCGGCGCTACTTCGCCGCGTGCTGCAGAAAAAAGCGCATGAGCGCAGTGTTAACGCTGCCGCATTATACAAAGATCTCATCCATATTAACCTCTCTAATTTGGTTGGTGAACTGGTTTCCCGAAAAGAACAGAACAGGCTATCAGATAGAAAATTACTACCAATGGATTGTGATGAGACGCTGATCAATAACAATGCTATTTATTATACAGGGCTTACTGAACGCAAGCAGATCACGGCATTAAGTATTTTTTTAAGCGCACGCTCGGTGACCGATAACCCGATCGATCATGAAGTTGTTGATGCATTGCATCGAGACCAAAAAAATCAATGTCTAGATACTGCGATCCGCTATGGAGCATGTCATGTGGGTAGCTTAGGCGACAGCTTATTATTTTATTTTGGGTATCCAATGGTGAGTGATAATGATGTTCGTCTCTGCGCGCGCACGGCTCTGGATATGATTAGTAATTTAAATAAGCGTAATGCCTTGCTAAGAACTAGTCAAGGTATTGAAATGGAGATCCGCATTGGTATGCACACTGGGTTAGTGACGAGCTATGCCGATGCTACACCAGAAGGTGATACGCCAAATATTGCGATGCAACTTGCACGTATGGCTGACAGTGAGCAGATACTATGTTCAGATGTTAGCCGTGATTTGTTGAAAAGCTATATCGAATTCGAACCTGCGCAAGCCTGTATGTTGGGCGTGGATCGTGTGGAAACACAGCTGTTCAGTTTACTCGCCGAACGTCAGGTTGAAGCATTTGGTTTTTTACGCAGTAGCCAGAAAAATTACGCATTTATTGGGCGTGAACAGGAACTTGAACAACTTTCAGAACTGTTAAATGATAGTGAACAAAATACGACTAACTTAGTGCATGTTTGCGGTGAGGCTGGTATTGGTAAATCTAGGCTGGTATTTGAGCTGAGACATACAGCCCTGAAAATGCGTCACCATATAGCTCAGTGCTTGCCTGAACATAAAAATAATGCCCTCTATCCGATACTAAAAATATTGAAATATCGTTATTCATTAAATGATATAGCTCCCCAAGTTGCATTACAGCGCTTAACTCAGGCCATGCAGACAGTGGAGTTAAGAACCCTAGAAAACAACACGCTTGAGGAGAAAAACCAAGGTTTTTCGGTACTCTGTAGCTGGCTTAATTTACCTTTGGACGGCAGCTTACCGCTTAGTGAGATGGTCCCTGAAGTACAAAAGAAATTGCTATTTTCGACCCTGATAGCCTTGCTCGCGGATGAAAAAATCAGTGATGGACAATGTGACCTAGAGAGTGCTGTAAAACAACAAAATTTGTTTATTTTTGAAGATCTACACTGGGCAGACCCAACCAGTTTAGAGTTCATTGCTGAATTTGTTACGGTACTAAAATCCACAAGTGATGTTGTTATTAGTACATCTCGTCAAGCGTTACCGGCATCGTTAGAGCAATTGGGTTTTGACTCTATAACACTACATAAGCTAACTACGGCAGCGACGACCAAATTTATCCTCGCATTGTTTGATGATGAAACAGTGTCGGAAAATGTGCTGGATGTATTAATAGCGCGTACTGATGGTATCCCGCTATTTATTGAAGAATTGGCTAATATGCTGAAACAAAAAGAGTTAGTACACAAACTTAATGGCGTAATTGATTTTGTGAACCCTGATAAGCTTGATAAAGTGCCAAATAGCTTACGGGATTCTTTACAGCAAAAACTTGATGGTTTGCTTTATGCTAAAGAGACAGCTCAATTAGCAGCGACTATAGGCCGTGAATTTGATTATGAGCTGTTGGTTGCCGCTTCTCATTACGGTGAAAGTCAGGTGCAGAATGATCTGAATGAATTGCTTGATGCTGAGATCATTTATCTGCAACGTAAAGTCGCGGGCGATAGTTATATTTTCAAGCATGCGTTAGTGAAGGATGCTGCGTATGACAGTCAAACACAATCGGCAACCCTAGAGTCGCACAAAAAAATTGTTTATATATTGGAACAAGGGCAATCGGAGATAATCAAGAAAACCCCGTTGATTTATATTGATCATCTTTTTGACTCCGGTAATGCAGTTAAGGCATTTGAACAATCTGTGAATATAGGTACAGCGCTGTCGATTGACGGCCATTTTATTTATGCCATGAATATGATTGAACACTCGCTGAATAATTTACATCGTATTGTTGAGGACGACAGACCGACATGCGAGGCTGACTTACGTTTAACTTATAGTATGTTGTTAATGACGGTGAAAGGCTTTGGCTCTGAAGACTATAAAAGAAATATCGCCAAGATAGATAAACTGCCACTGGAAAAATTAGATTCAGAAAGACAATGTTCAATTTACTTTAGTCTGATGATCAATTACGCGGTACTCACTCAATTACCACAGGGGTTAATGAAATATAACGAACTGGATAAGTTAGTGACCATACCTGAACATTTCACGGCGTTAATTCATTTTGTGAATGCGCTTATACTTCATTCTTCGGGAGACGCTCCCCAAGCGTACCAAGAATATAGCTTGGCAAAATATAAATATAACCAAGTTAGTGAGTCTAATTTGGTTGCTTGTAAGGATAATTACCGAAGACATGTCCCTTATGATCTGTTGAGTGCCTTACATTCACATCATGCGTTAGCGTTATTAGAGAGGGATGAGCTCGATAGCAGCAATCTTATACTGGCTAAGCAAGAATTAGATCTCGCCTATGATGCGGCTAATGATTCTCAAGACCCACATACCCTTGCGTTCTTTTATTTCCACCGTGCTCAATTTGCGTATTACATGAAAGATTTTAAATCGATGAAAAAGTATGCGCTACGTTCGCAAGAAATTGCCAGCAAAAATAATATTGTTACCTGGAAATCAATGTCAACGTTTCTACTCGGCTGGGTATTAGTTAATGTTGAGGGAAAACAGCATGGTTTAGAATTAATGGATGCGGGTTATATAGAATGGTCTAGCGCGGGTGCTATTTCTCATCGCGCTTGGATGCAGGCTTTAATGGCTCAGAGTTACGCGAAATTAGACCAACGTGAACAAAGTACAACCTTGATGACCTCTGCATTAGCGCAGCTCGAGTGTGATGGTGAAAAACGTTTTGCATTCGATATTCTGGCTATTCAAAAGAGTCTTTCTGACCCCCTTTTTTAGTGAAATCCACTCTATTTATGTAATAAGGCGTAATATTATTTCTTAGTAAATAAGATAATCTACGCCTTATCCAGTTATGTACACTTTATTTGATCACTGTTTAACATGTTCAATATTATTCTAATGAAGAAAGGAAATTTAAGTTTTATATGGATGTCTTGATAAATGATAAGAAAAAACAACTAATTATAGGTGCTGTTGTTTTGCTTCTATGTTTTTATAGTGCGATAGCAAACTCATATACTAATGATAATAATACGGCTACGAATGATGCGTTAATTAATCAATTACCGACCACTACATCCTGTCCCGGTTATCAGAATATCAGTAATAAACCATTTTCAATTCTTGCTTGTTTTGCCGCGACATTAGGCAATAATCGAACCAACCAAACTTTGATCCGTGATGCTTATCGACAGTTTCATGCGCTTAACTGGCCTGTCGATGGGGATACAATTGGCTTACCTAATTATGCTTTAAAAAGTTCGGAACAGGCTGATACCTTCCCTGTGTGGCAATCATGGCCAACGACTCACCAGGTGAAATATACGGATATAAAGAATTGGGATGAGAATGATTTTACCATTCCTGCATCATGTGGTTATTTATTTGAGAAAACGTCTCAGGGGAAAGGCTCTAAATATACAGACTTTATTAAGCAATATCCGACAGTGCCTCGAGGACCTAAAATAGAAGTATTAACGAATGCTGTGAATCCGCAAAATGATATTGTTGTTGATATTAATGCGCAGGCAGTCAGGTATCAAGTGTATATGAATAAACCGGCTTTTGAATTTTCAAAAGGGTTATCTTCATCAGTAACTGATGACATAAATTATCCGGTTGCTAAAGGAGTATCTGAACAGTACGGCATCACACAAAGTGCTGTACGAGGAGCCATCTTCATTAAAGCGGCCTGGAAAGTATTACAGCCTGAAGAATTTGCTCATTACCATAAGTCGTTCGCAGTGGTTACGTCGGAAACAGCGGATGGAATGGAAATATGTGAACTTAACGTTGTAGGCCTTTCGGCAATGCATATAGTAAATAAAAATAATCCTAAAAACATTGGTTCACCTGGGTCTCGCGCTAACGAAACTAATAAGTGGAGCTGGGCAACGTATGAATTTGTTGGAAATGCTCCTTCGTACACCTTTACTGAGGATGGTATCGAAGAATTAACAGAGAATAGTATCAAACCTACATTAGGTAACTCTTGGGCCTTTTTTAAGCAGGATTGGACTGGATTACGAAAAATGTGTGTGAATGAAAAGGGCTTGTGGCAGCAAAGTTTATCCTCATGTCCAATCAATAAAAATGGTTGTGGGAAGGAAGAACCTTGCGAAAAAAGTACCATAGTTTTGCATCCTTCTGAGCAGGACGTCAAAAACCTAACCAGCTACAACAATGCCACAATGCGGGAGCTTAAAAATAGTGTATGGAAAAATTACCGCATAATTAATAATCAGTGGTCAGATATGGGATATGTAAAGCCAGAGAAACTTGAAAATCCAATATTGGAAGCCTTCGGTGAAAAAAGAACGAGCTGTAGCGGCTGCCATAAACGCGCAAATAAAGCGAAGTTTAACGATTTTATTTTTTCGGCAAGAATAAAAGATGTGTTTACTGGAACTAAGATTAATTTATCGAAATAGTCATAAAAAAAATAATAAATAAGCCATAAAACTAAAAATAAGGAAGAGAGTAAATGTCAAATACTACAGATATAGAGAAGTTATTTTTATTTCGCGATCAATTTTGCTGTATTCAATTAATCGTTGCTATGGTTAGCGACAATGAATTGCAAATTACTACTAGTTCTATCTATCCGGGTATTTCGGGTGAGGGCGATAATAAAGCAAAATTAAAAGCAAAGTTGAAAGATTTATATTATTTACCTAACTCGGTTATTCAGCTTGCAGAATCTAATGTGTTACTCGATCTTGTCGATCGTTATCTTGACGAACCAAGTAAATTATCAAGTGTCGTGATGAGCGACGATTTTGCATCATTATTGGTTGATGTTACGGGCAGTCTAGATGCTGAGCCACGACTTAAACTATTGTTAGGTAATGCAAACTACCGCTGTGCTTTTTCAAATACAGATAATCTTGATTTTGTTGAGCAAACTCAGCTGGCAGATAAAGATGTCACGATCCTCAGCAGTACTGAACAAGGTAAGTTAGCGTTATTAATCCATGCAATTGCATCTGATAAAGCGGTACGTGATGACGTTATCGCTTGTACACAAAAAAGTGAAATTGTAACCATATTAAGCTCTATCAAGCTAGCTAATGCGCAGTGTATCTCAATGCAAACTGCAGGTATTATTAGCGACTATTTAAGTTGTAATGATGTTAACGGATTAACAACTTTCCTTGGTAGTAATACTTATAAAGCATCTTGGTAATACATTCAATTTACTGTCATTTTATTGTGAAAGAGCAAGTCGTCACGATATAAATTTGGCATGCTTTACTTCATAAAATAAGTGTAATATTACAGCTTATTGCAAGTGTAATAAGTTGTAATATTTTTTAGCTCTTAAAAAGTATAATCTGGATCTAGATTGTTTACTAATACACAGTTTGCCTTTTAGCAAGTTGTATAATAGAAACAGTGACGAGCCCCGTTATTATTTTAATAATAACTTGAGGAAGGTCAGATATTTTATATTGCTGACTTGGAAACATAAGTTGGTGGTAATAACAATGACAGCACATACTCGGTTCTCTTATAAGTTATTTAACTTTAGCCTCACACATCCGCTATTGTTAAATGTGCTGATAAAATCCAAAGCCGCAGACAAGGCCTGCGTCAATTTAGCGAGTAAATTACAATCCAGTCTGGATCCTGAAGTCTTATTGACTATTTTTAAGCTTTGTACCCGCCAATATCTCCCTCTTTGTAATCTGGCATTTCATACTGCTAACAGCACTCTAATAGCTGAAATGTCTGATCCCGGAAATGTTAATTTAAGATTGGATTTATCTGATGACGGTTATGCTTTGGGTCAATTAGAGTGTGATTTAGACCAAAGTCTGACGGTGGCACAGCGAACATTATTGACCCAGTTATCTAGGATGTTGATCCATCCGTTACGCAATGCGATGGAATATCAACACATGAAATTGCTGGCATTTCAAGACAGTTTGACTGGATTAGCGAACAGAAATCAATTTGAGCACTGTTTCCAAAAATTAGCCGTCAGTAGCTATAAAAAGAAAATGAACTTCTCACTGCTTATAATTGATATTGATGGCTTTAAACGGGTTAACGATAAATACGGTCACCAAACCGGAGACCTTGTGTTAGCCCACTTTGCGCAACTATTATTACAGTTCAGTAGTGAACGAGCCCAGATATTTAGATTCGCTGGTGATGAGTTTACTGTTTTGATCCAAGACGCAGATAAAAATGCTACTTCATTATTTGCGCAGGGAATTAAAAATGCAGTAGCCAAAAATTGTTCATTAGTCAAATATAAACTATCTTGCAGTATCGGCAGTGCCCTGTTTCAAGACGATGATACATTGGATAGCTTGTTTTCACGTGCGGATAAAGCTTTATACCGAGCGAAAGGAAAGGGGCTGGATTGTATTGAATTGGCCCCCTGTACAGAATTACAAATGTCACAGACACGACTAAATTAATCATTATAGATGGAGTTGCTTATGGCAAATATTATCAATCTTAATACCGAAGAGCAGGTCACTTTAATGCTGCAACATCTCTTTGGTCGACACCCTAATTCTTCGCATACATTATTGTTTTCGCCCGATACTTCTCGCATACATGCGACTATTTTTTGGGATGGGGCCATGTGGGTACTGCAAGATTCCAGCAGTAACGGCACCTATGTTAATGGTAAACTGATTCATCGAGGTAGTGATCAGCATTTACATCTAGGTGATCTGATTAATTTCGCCAGTCTGTCCGCTGATACATGGCGCATTGTGGATCTTTCTCCGCCAAATAGTTTGTTAATACCGGTTACCCCGGGATTACCGACTGTAGTGCTGAAAGATTTAGCAGTATTACCGAATGGAGAACAGCCTGAAAATACGTTATATATATCGGCCAGTGGCCACTGGGTATGTGAAAGTGAATCGGGTGTATCTGTGCTGAAAACTGGTGATCTGGTCGGTAGCCAAGAACAAGCATGGCGTTTTATTGAAGCCAGCGCAACTGCGGAAACTTTGCAGAATGATGTTTTGGAGTTTGCAACCGTTGATCAAGTATCAATACAATTTATGGTTAGTCAAAATGAAGAACACGTGTCGATGAAACTAACCATGAGTGAACAGGAATACGATTTAGGGCAACGTAATCATCATTACTTACTGTTAATTCTGGCTCGAAAACGTCTTGAAGATATAGCTAAGGGACTGAGAACAAGTGAGCAAGGCTGGATTGATAAAGAGTTATTAAGCAAGATGCTAGGACAGAACGAAAATCATATCAATATTCAAATATATCGTTTCCGCAAACAGATCGTTAAGCTATTGTCTAATTCGTCTAGTTTACCGCAGGCTATTGAACGTCGGACAAGGGAAATTCGTTTTGCTTATGGCAACGTAGAAATCAGTGGTGGGGTTGAGCTCATTACGACGAAGAGTAAAGCGGTACTTTAAAATGCCACTATCCTTAAACTAGTGACGCAGCATGAGCGTCATCTTTATCGTTTTGAAAGGAATGAGTGTGTCATTAACCATCGAGTCTCTCGGCCATCAGGTCTCCGACGGCCAGGCTCAGCGACAATTGCTGTCAGATCTAAGCTTGACTGTAGGACCCGGTGAATGCATTGGTTTGATGGGGGACAGTGGTAGCGGTAAAACGACCTTACTTAATCTTATTGCTGGGTTAGAACCGATACAGCAAGGACAGATCACGCTTGCAGGGGTTGAACTGGCACAGGCGAGTGAGCAGCAGCTTAGTTATCTGAGAAAAACACAGTTGGGGATAATTTTTCAACAATATAATTTATTATCGAGTTTGTCGGTTCAAGATAATATCGCTTTTAGTGCCCGTCTGGCTGGGCGCTACGATACTGCTCTGTGTCATCACTTGGCTCGACAGTTAGACATCCACTCTTTATTAAATCAATACCCTTCGACGCTTTCTGGTGGCGAAATGCAACGCGTGGCGATTGCCAGAGCCATGAGTGCCCAACCTAAATTACTGCTTGCTGATGAGCCGACCGGTAATCTCGATGACGATAATAGTAGCCGTGTCGTGGCATTGTTAGTTAAATTAGCTAAATCCCACAATACCGCACTCGTACTCGTTACGCATAGCCATAACGTTGCGGCCAAAATGGATAAGATCTATCAATTAGCGGACGGTCAGCTAAGCTTAATCAACCACGTCTATAAATAGAGATAATCGAGTTGGGGCGGTAGAGACGATGACAGATAGTAATGCTATTAGTTTCATCCGCAGAGTAGATCGGCAAGAATTGTGGTTAGTATTACAAACCCAGATTGCAGAATATAATCATCATCGCTTATTACATTTGGGTTTCATTTTCAGCTTAGCCATCGCTACCAGCACCTTGCTCTGTATTCTGGTCTTAAATCATGCGAGCAAACAACAATATAACCAAGCCAACGCACAGCTAACCAGTCCTATCGGTTTTTATATTGTCGCTGAGCAAGGTGGTCGAGTGAGTAAGAGTGACTTTGCTCACTTGCGCAGACAAGGTTTCACCCACATTACGCCAGTATTAACATTTCGGAAGCACCTTGCGAATGGCGAACGTTTGAAGTTCCTTGCTATTGATATGCTCGGGCTGAGTATTGCTAATCCTGCCCAATTCAATCATCAAGCCGTTTTGTTCACTAAAGCGCATCTGGCGTCATTGGATGTTGATATCGATATCAACCCCAGCGTTAATCCGGTATTGATATTGGCTGACAAAACCGCCATTCCCATTCGTTTAACCACGAGCGAACAATGGGGTCGGGTTGCACTGCTTGATATTGCACTCGCTTGGCAGTTATTTCCCCAGCAGATTGATTTTAGCGCCTTAATGGTAGCGCCATTGACAGCCACACAGAAGCAAGCGTTAGAGGCTGCATTGCCCGCGCATTTATCCCTCAATGAACCTTGGTCATATCAAGAACGCAGTGGTTTTGCGGATGCGCTGCACCTTAACTTAATGGCATTGGCTGTTTTAGGATTTATTGTCAGTATGTTTATTGCGTTTCAGGCGGGTGAGCAGGCTTGGCATAAACGTGCTGAATTAGCGATGCAGTTACGTTTGTTGGGGGTTGGACTACATACGATCAAAATAGCGATGTTGCTTGAAGCGTTATTTCTGGTGCTGGTTGCCAGTATTGTCGGGGTATTGATTGCCGTCGCGCTAGTGACCGTATTATTGCCCTTGCTGGGACTCACGTTTAGTCAGCTTTATTCACTGAATATGAGTGGTCACTTTGCTTGGCAATGGCAATACGCATTATGGGCGCTGCTTATTTCATCCGTTGCGGTATTACTGGCATTAGCAAAGCAATTTAAGCGCATCAGTACTGCGCATGTTACTTTTTCTACAAGCACGTTAACAGGGTATCTTCCTCGATTGGTCACGCTAGCGGGAGCGGTTATTCTATTGCTGTTATTTAGCGGGTGGCCGAGCCAAAGTTGGTATCAGATCATGGTTAAGTATGGCTTGTTATTGATCGCGAGTGTGGTGTTTTTACCCCATTTTTTACAAGGCATGTTATTTCTAAGTGGGCTGTGTGTGAAGTCTTTTGGATTTAATTCTTTCTGGGTTAACTATATTTTTCAAGATGCCAGTAATCAGATTGGACGGCGTTACTTACCCCTCGCGGCTTTTTATCTCGCGTTAACGACCAGTATTGCTGCTGCTTTAATGGTACACAGTTTTGAGGGGGCATTTGTGCGCTTTCTTGATCAACAGTTAAGTGCAGATTTGCTTATCCGTTATCATCATGGTCAAAAACAACAGGTGGAAGATTGGCTGCAAAATAACAATGATATTGATGAATATACTCTGCATCAGCATACTTGGGCAAGGGTAGAAAATGACGCCGTCAAAGTATCCAGCTATCAATCACCCCAACAGTTGTCATCGCTATTATTAAAGTCGTTATCGACTAAGATTAAGCAGGGGTGCTTTATCAATGAACAGCTCGCGCTTAAACGCCAATTGGCCGTTGAACAATTAATTCATTTTCGTCAGGGAGAGATGCAATATAGCTGTCATATTCAAGGTATTTATTATGAATATGGCTATCCGGGTTTTTCGCTGACGTTAGATAGCACACAAGCTAACCCGTTATTTACGGGCTGGGTTTATAGTGGTTTCGGTGTGTATTTTCGTTCCGGTACTGTTATCGATAAACAAGCTGTGAGCTTGGCGTTGGGATTGGCTGATGATCAAATATATGAGCCTTCACAAGTAAAGAAAATAGCGCTGAAGGTATTTGCACAGACCTTTGTATTAACGCAGTTGATCGCGGTTATATTATTGGTGATTGCTTGCTTTGGCCTGTTTTTATCGGCTAATGGTTTAGAGCTGGCACGTAAAGCCGATTTATACATTTTGTGCAGTCTGGGTTATAGCAAGACTGAGTTGTTTGTGCATATGCTGCTGCAATGGTGCTTACTTGCTGTGGGCTGCGTACTTTTAAGCTGGCCAATCGCCACGATATTAGCCCATGCATTGGTGAGTCAGGCATTACCAGCTTCTTTTGGTTGGTCAATGCCACTGATGTTCAATGTGGGGTCTTTTGCTGTCAGCAGCATATTCGGATTGTTATTCTTATTGCCAGCACTCGGTATTCCGCTGTTTAAATTGAATTTAAGGAGTCGCAGATGAAACCACGTAAAATGTTTAAATTGTTCGTGTTTGTAGTATTAGTCGTACTCTTGTTATTGTCTTGTGGCGAACAAGTCAAAACACTACCTGAGCTGAATAAAAGTCCGCTTAAAGTCAGAGACGGTGAGGAGCTACAATATGCGCAAGCCTTACCTGAAAATAGGCTTCGTTTTCCTCAAGCACATTCGCCACATAAAGATTATCGCCATGAATGGTGGTACTTAACGGCTAATTTAAAGAGTGACTCGGGAATACGTTTTGCTACGCAATGGACATTATTCCGTACCGCGATTAATCAGGCGCAGTGGTACTTTGCTCATGGTGCGTTGGCGGATACTAAGGTGCACCTTGCTGCCTTTCGTCAGGGAAGGGAAGAGTTTGCTAATGTGGCTATTACTGAGCAACCTTTTTCTGCTGCAATTGATGATTGGTTATGGCAGTCGTCGGCGGCATTATTACCTGCGCAGCTCAGTTATGGGTCTGCGCGTACTGATAATGAAGCGTGGCAGGTAAAATTATCGCTAGTGACTGCGAGTCCATTTTTTATGCAAGGTGAGCAGGGCTATAGTAAAAAGCATCAGCGTGAGGCGATCGCTAGCCATTATTATTCTCAACCTTTTATCGACGTAGAAGGTAAAATATTATGGCAAGGGCAATGGCTCAATGTGACTGGTTCAGCTTGGTTTGACCGCGAGTGGGGATCGGCAATGCTCGCGCAAGTTCAACAGGGTTGGGACTGGTTCTCACTGCGCTTATCAACAGAGAAAGCCTTGATGATTTACCGTATTCGCTCTTCTGAACAGGATTTTATCTATGGTAGTTTGATGCACAGTAATGGTGCTATTGATATTCTTGATGCGAATAATATCAAGTTGGTCAGTCATGTTAACGATACGCTAGATTATCCCTATGCATTTGACTTGCGAGTAGAAAAACAAAGTATTGGTTTAAATGTTGATTTACGCGTGGCTGTGATTAATCAGCAGCAGATCATGCGCTTTGGGATTGAATATTTTGAGGGCATGGTTAGCTTTAAAGGCTCTCATACCGGTGAAGGCTTTGTGGAAATGACCGGTTATGTAAACTAAGTTTTTTTCGATATAGCTTTCTATCCGTGCTTCTATCGCTGACTCACAATCTTCAATATTAAAATAGTCGGCCAAGGGGGATAAATCCTGCAACACGGCACTCAATACCTCGCGCTGATCATCAACACAAATAATATTAATTTTTTCCATCTGTAGTACCCTCGCTTTATTTTGTTGTTATGAGTGGTAATTTAATTGTAAACATAGTGGCTCGCCGCTAAGCGCATATCATGTAAGTCTCGGCCTATCTCCCAATAGCGTAACGCCTGCTCTGTATTACTGAGCCATAGCCCGTTGAGCTCGCCCTCGGGATTCGCACTTAACTGGGTTTTCCCCATTGTTAATTTAATATTTTAGTTGTTAATGTAAAGTTTTGATTGTTAAGCCTATTTAACATCTGTAGGGTGCTGATTATAGGATGTTAATTTAAAACGAGTAACTTTAATTGGCATTTTTTCGACAAACGCATTTAAGTATCGTTTTAACATAGGAGGTTAAGCGTGTCATATTTAGAAAACGACAATGGATTGAACATTGGATATCGAAATGGCCAAAAGGGAAACAGTTCTACTGAAAATGCACTCAATACTATTGATTTGTTTACTGGCTCACTAAAATTACCACTTACACTTTGCCACTTGGAGGGTCGTGACGATCTTTCTGTAACGGTTCAAGCAGGATATATGCAAAATAATCCTGAACACTTTCACCACCAAAATAGAAAGCTTGCTAATACCGTTTTGGGCTATGGTTGGGGTATTGGGCTTTCTGCGATTATGGTAAAAAATAGGCAAGTTAAGCAATCCTACCAAAAGGAATTTTATCTTATTGGGGAAGGCGGTCAGTATCCTTTGTACCGAAATGGACGAACTGCGGATGATAAGATAAGTTTTTTTTCGGTTGAGCATCCTAATTGGCAGTTTTATTTATATGATAATGCAGAGCATTCCTACTGGGAAATCTTGCATGAAGATGGCTCTAGACATACTTATGGTGGTAGTGATGACAGCAATGAAAAAACCCTGAGTTGGGATAATTGGATTGGACCTTTAGTCTCAAAAGGTGCAGAAAGTTTCATCAGTGCATGGTATTTTTCAGCGGCTGAAACAAGCAAAGGGGCGCAGGTTCAGTACCAATACGATAATGTAATGGAAACGCTTGCAGGTGCTTCTTATACCAGAACGGTACGGTTAAAACGAATTCAAACCTCCTACGATCATGAAATATTGTTTCACTATGAAGATAAAGAAGCCGGGGAATACGGAACAAACCACAGTATTACGGCTGGCGATAATGCTTACCAAGAAAAATATGAAGACAAATATCTTAAAAAACTAGATGTTCGTAATGAGCATCACGTACTGATGTATTCTCAGGAACTGATCTATGAGTTAGTAGAATCTGGAACCGAAGAAACTAAGCGGCGATTAACCGAAATAGCGCAAATCACAGCAGAAGGTACCAAGCGGCCAGCTTTGACTTTGGCTTATAAAAAGAGTGGTGAGTTTGAAGGACTGGTAGAAAAGTTACAGTATCCACTTGGAACAGGAATATCATATAACTATGAGAAGACTGAGCTATCGACCAGTGATGGGTATGGTCAGTTTGATTTGGAGATGGACTGGGAAAGTAAAATATACAAAGGAAATGATTTTGAATTTGTGTTGCTTCAGCGCGAGGAAAAAATAAAGTTTCATATCTATCAATGGGATATTACTTGGCGACAGCATATTGATGACTCCATGGTTGACGAGAGTGTATCAGACGTACAATTACAATTTGGTAATGGATTTATTTGCCTTTCCTATCTGGACTTATTATCCAGCAGTTATAAGATAAAAATTATTAAACGTTCACCTGTAAGGCGTTTTGATTGGGAAATTCGAGATTTTTCAACAGAAAATAGCCCCGATAGACCTTCCATTGCTTGTGGAACCGATTTTGTTGCTGTTCAATATACCGAGCAAAATAGTCTGAACATTTTACAATATAAATACACAGACAATGATTGGCATGAGAATACGTTGGAAGTGGAAAGTCGGGGATATCAGGCATTGGGTGCGGGGGATGGATTTATCTTCGGCGCCTATGGTGACAGTAACTCAGACAATATTCGCCTACAAAGTTTCTATTCAGATGAAGATCACAATTGGCAAATAGGGGGAACCCTTGATGTGACAGCTAATGTGGACTGGGCACTTGTGGTCCGAGAGTATGTATGGTCTATCGGATATGCTCAAGCAAGTGCGTGTTTTATTAACCATGAAGGAAACAGTGTTAAAACAACGCTAGTTTTGCTGACTTGGACCGATGGTTTTCAATTCACTGACTATCAAGTGGAAGATTTTGAGTATACAGATGATACGATAAGCCCTTATATATTTGCGGTGACAACAGATACCCTAATTGGCTACGCAGAGCACGTATACCGCTATACACCTCAAGGTTGGGTTCATCACAAGCTGCTTGACGTCGTTTCCGGTGGCGCTTATAAATTTTCTTACGCTTCAGATATGGCCTTGGCTGTTGAGAATGTGAATCAATGTCAACGGTTCTATGCTCAAAGGTTTGACCCTTATCGTGATGGATGGACAACCGATGGGGTTCCACAATCAGAGGACCTCACGCAAATAAAGGGAACCTGCCAACCATTGATTGCAGGGGAGTACGCTGTATTGGGGCGGTATATCTTCACGCGGACAATTGATGACACTTGGATAAATATTGGCGATCTAGAGCAAAACATTGACTATGCTCATGTACAAATCGATGCTCAAGGCGGTTATTTACTCTATCAACTTATTGGATATGAACAAATTTACCAAGTACCCTTTGAAAACGGTGCATTGAGTACGGATGTAAAAGTAATCGAAGGACAACGGTTAGATGCTACGAGCGCGATGGGTTCCCAAGCGGGTCTTCAATCTTTTTATACGTTTAATTCTGAAGCTAGCAGCAAGGCTGTACATTTTTACCAGTTGAGTGAAAAAAAATATAAAGACAAACAGCACAATGTACTGATCCGTTCTTTGAATTGTGATTATGGTGTATGGCAACAAGATATTTATCTTCAATATGACATGAATACGGTACGCCTAGAAAATGATCGTTGTGCTTTCCAAACCACGACGGTATATCCAGTTGATGAAAATGGCTCTAGTGGGAAGACAGAATTTCACTTCTTTAATGGCGCTAGTGTAAATGATTATGACTACCCAGACGATAAGCATACCAATGTAAAGCAGTATTATAGCCACATGTGTGGTCGTTTGGCTCATAGCATAGAATATGATGGTGATAACAACCAAGTAAATCGGTCCGAAAATAGTTTGAAGGCCATGGATACGCTTGGTTTTACTATTTTACAAACACGGTTAGAAGAGACTCGTTATTTCCCGTCATATGACATGACGAATCATCAAGCGAAAAACACATCATCCATTAAAAAAGCTACATATATTGATTATGAAGATCAGTATTTTCTCAAACGAAAAATAAAACAAGTCGGTCTGAATGCCGAGGGAAAAGAAGTACAGTTCAGTACTGAATTTCGCTATTTGTGGGAAGATGACAGCACCCTTCTGGAAAAAAATGCCCTGTCAGATGTTGTCCTTGAGATAAAAAAAGAGGAAACGTCAAACACGATATTGGGGGTCACTCGGTATACTTTTGAGAAAGACAGTTCTAACCGACATTATCAAACCGGAGAATTTTTGTGGGATCATACAGCGAGCTTCGAAGAAGAGGGAGAACAATGGGTTACAACCCAAAAAGCAATAGAGGTTAACACGAATCTGGAAACAGCTTGTACGGAAGATATAGAAGGAACAAAAACAACTTACCTCTATGATCAAAAAGATCAGTTTATCGTGGCAGCATTTGACCACGCGCTTCCAGAAGAAGTTCTGTACTGTGGTTTTGAACCTTATGAAAATCTGACTCAACTTAACATGTTGGAAGGTAGGATTAGCGAGATGCTTGATCCTAGCGAATGCTTCAGCGGAACGCAAAGTTTGCGCATTGAACCCAATAATGCGCTGAGTATCAATCTTTCTAACAAGGGTACTCATAATAGAATTTCTTTAGCCGCAAAAACGCAGGGTGAGATAACAATTACTTGGCGGCTTGGTAGCATGGTAGAAACTAAAACTTATCCCGCTGCTGAATATCGTTGGCAGCAACTCAGAGATATTTTCTCCAATTCAGCGTCAGAAAAAGGGGCGTTGACAGTGACTATTACTGGCACTCAGCCTTTATATATCGACGCACTGTTTCTGTCACCATCGCTTTCCTTAGGCGAAGCTTATGTGTATACAGGGGCTTTTGCTAAGCAATCTGCATCTCATAAAAACCACGAAAGCGGTGAACGAATTTACCTTGACCGTTTTCAAAATCCAGCGGCTATTGCAGGCGATGACGGATCATTTATCAGCCTATCGCGACAGCGGCATGGGCAATTATCGACAGCGTTAACATTAAATGAAACTTTGTTGATAGAATTCCCCAGCGGCGGACGCTTTCATTGGATGGATCAATGGGATGGTAATAGCAAATACTGGTCTCGCGCTGATAATTGTTGGGAATTTATAGCCCAAAATAATTTTGCTTTATTTACAGCAATGACGGATGGACAACCGACGTTGACGTTAGGAGAACTCCATCTCGAAGTAATTAATAATACGTGGTTGATAAAGTACGCAGGAGGGCTTGTTCATCAAGTAGATGTCACCGATGGCCAGCACTTTACGCTCTTAAAAGTAGGGCATCGTATTCAATTGTCTTGTGAAGATACGGTTATTTATGAGGGCAAGCACCCTTTTGCAGTAGGAACACAATTACAGCTAGCCGTGTCTGATACTGAAAATGTGGATTGCATGGGGTTTGCGCCAGATCCAAAAATATTGCTCTCATTTACCGATTTTGCGGGTAAATCTCATCAGGATATTGCTGTTACAGAAACCGGTATTATTGTCGGGCAAACCCTCTATAACCCGCAGGGACAAGCGGAGATAACGACAAAGAAATTAGAGCTACAAGATGTACTTTGGTCATATCAACAAGATCTAGTAACGCACTACAATAGTGACACTGGAATATTGGAAGGACTCGTTGCAGATACTTATCCAGAGGATGATGGGTTTCCTTATGATCAAATTAAACATACGAAATCCCCGTCACCTAAACAGATAGAAATGGGTCAGGCGGGTAAGCAAAGGGCGATTGAAGGCGATGGTAATACCATGCGCTTTGATTACTATATTAATGAAGGTCAATTTCATCATTTACAAGATGGCACTTGTACCCTGAAGTTACAGAAAATGCCTGATGGAATTAGCAGTTTTGAAGCCGTAGATGTCTTTGAAAACAAAGTGATGTCCATCACTTATAATGAAGCCAGTGATACCGCTGAGCAGCTGATGCGATATCAATATGATCACAATGGTAATTTAACGCATGTATTCTACCCTAACTATTTCTCGGGTATGCAAGGGCATGAGCAGTTCTTTAGCACGTATACATATAATGTCTTTGGTAAACTGAGTTCACAGAAAGAACCTGATGCCAGTGGTTATGAATTTATCTATGATCGGGCTGGAAAGTTACGATTTAAGAATCAGGCGTCAGATTCCGGGCGTTATTTATATTATGTGTATGACACTTATACGCGAATGATTGAACAGGGTACCATCGAGGGCGAATGGGACCCAGTACAATTAGAACTAGAGGCGCAAGGGGTTGGTATTGCGCCTGCTGGTGGCATTGCCAGAGTTAGAAATTTCTATGATGGCGATGGTACGGATCAGACCTTACTGCGCAAGCTTAGCAAAGTTGAAAGCTTCGATGATGATGGGGTATTAGAAACCGTCGAAAAATATCGCTATGATCTTCGGGGAAATATTCGGGAGAAAACTACGATTACCAAAGCTAGTGAGGATGTATTAGCGACGAAGTATGATCAAGCCAAGAATATAATAACGTGTCCAAAAATTTTGGGAATATTAGAAACCGTCGAAAAGTACCTCGATGACCTTAAAGACAATATTAAGGACAAAATCACATCTACCCAAGCCAATGAGGATGTATTGGTGATGGAGTATGATCACGCCAAGAACATGACAAGTTATCGAATGGACGATGTGATCGTAACGAATATCTACGATATTTTATCCAGATTAGTCGGTGTGAAACACGGAAACAATCTCATTTATACTTGTTCCTATCTACCCTGTGGGCAACTTGC
Organism: Moritella sp.; assembly: GCF_013215705.1. GTDB lineage: Bacteria > Pseudomonadota > Gammaproteobacteria > Enterobacterales > Moritellaceae > Moritella. Next base: position 91,694 of record NZ_JABSQR010000016.1, read on the forward strand.
AGGGGAGACGTTCTTACCTGAGCAAGAAGGCGCTTTGGAAAAAAACTATACTTATGATTCGGCAATGTGGTTAAAAGGCATGCAAGACAGATTCTTTGAACAAGAATTAGAGTATGCCGACACGGGGTCAAGTTCTGGGTTGGGAGGACGGATCACGAAGTCTATTAGTCGACATGTCGGTACTCCAGAAATAACCTTTGATTATAGCTATGATGCTTACGGTAGGCTGCAATCTTATGAACGAAATGGCATAGCTCATGCTATCGATTTGGATTTAAACGGCAATCAGGTCGATGAAAATAATGGGTCTACTAAATTTCAATATGAAGAAGGAACCAATAAGCTATTATCCAAGGGCAATACATCTTTTCAATACGATCCGTCGGGGAATGTTACCCAAGTACCTGAACATGAGATGCTCATCAAGTATGACAATATGTTCAATAAACCAACGGCAATTCAAGTCGGAAGCCGACAACTGACTTATACCCATGGTGTACAAGGACATTCGTCAAAAAACGATGGCACTGCGACGACTTTTGTTAATTACGATATGCAAGGCCGATTGCTTAGTGAGATGAAAAACGGTGTTAGAACACTCTGCATATATGGTGCCAATGGAATGATGGCGCAGATCCAGAATGATCAAGTATATTTTTTAATTAAGGATTATCAGTCATCCGTTCGGGCTATCTATGACGGTAATGCACTTTTAGCCACCTTTAGCTACGATCCCTTTGGTCAGATAGATGTTCAGACAATTCTAGATGAGTCAGTAGAAACGTTGATTCCAATTCGTTTTACCTCCGCAAGACTGGAAGCGACGTTAGACTTGTATACCATGCGCTACCGGATATATTCCCCATCATTAGGCCGATTCCTTAATTTGGATCCAGAAAATCAACATACCAGTCCTTATTTATACTGCGGTTCGGATTGGGTTAATTACTTTGATCCTGATGGCGCTTTTTCTTGGGCTGCCTTTGCTACAGCTGTCATTGGCATTGTCCTTATTGGTGTCGGTGTTGCTATTACTGTTGCTACTGGTGGTTTAGGCGGTGCCGCCGGAGTCGCCCTTGGTATGTTAGGGGCGGGATTGATCGGCGGTGGTGCTGGTTTGGCGGTTTATGGCGTGAGCTCTGCCATTTCAGGCGATTTTAATTTGACCGACGCACTAATTGCAGGTGGCTTAGGCTTTGTTTTTGGCGCTGTTGCTTTCGGGGTCGGCGCTGGAATTGCCGCCGCAGCACCTACGATAGGTTCCACGGCAACGACGTTCGCTGAGATTGGTTCAGGGGTTATATTAGGCGCAAATAATTCCGTAGTTTCAAACGGAATAACCAATATTAGGGAAGACCGCGCATTTACAGATGGCTGGGCAACCTGTGCTATCACGGGTGCCATCGTCGGTGGTATCCCTGCTGCAAAAAAAGCATGGAGTAATAAAAACACAGGGAAATATACGGTTACACCCAACAGCGCAAAACATGAACTTAAGAAAAAAATTCGCACATCTTTAGCGGATGCGGGTAAATCCGTAGCAGGAAAAGCAGCGGCGGAGATATACGACAATAAAGATGCATTGATGAACACTGTTCAGGCAGATGATAGACAACAGCAATTCGGTGACGTTAATAAAATTAACGGCCCTAACATTCAGATTTATCAAGTAAAACAACCGGGAAATTTAAATGATATAGGGTCTCTTTGGGTGAGAAATGTTTCATTTAATACCTAAAGTGATTTTATTGAGTAATACGTAAATTCAAAAGAGTAACAACCTACAACCTATAAACAACAAGGAAAGTAATGATGGGAAGAACAACTACGGTAACACCTGATTTTCCACTAATAGTGTCTGATATCGAAAATCCGACAGAATACGATGAAATATTCTTTCAAAGAGGAGGATATATTGAAATTAAGGTCGGTGCAGAGCTTACGATTGATAAAATCACTGAAGATGATGGTTCTTTAGGTGGCAAGATACCGACAACAAATCTAAATTCCAGTCAGAAAAAAAATTGGAACTACGACATCATCATAGTATCAGAAGATGGAATCGATGGAAAAAAAGGTCAAAAGGGTGAAGATGGAGCGACGAGTGCCAATGGGCAAAATGGCAGAGATGGCTCATCAGCTTATAACGGTTCTTCATTGGGGGATTATACATTGACAATCAAAGACTCCGATATGAATTTATCATTACTTAATGTTGGTTCTAATGGTGGTGATGGTGGTAATGGTGGTGATGGTGGTGATGGTGGTGATGGTCAAAAAAATGGGCCTAAGGGCGGCAAGGGCGGTGACGGCGGTGACGGCGGTAATGGCGGTAATGGCGGTGATGGTACTCAAGTAACGGTATATTGGGGTTCTACTACTAATGATATCACATGGACTAATCGTGTTGGTCGTGTTGGTGGTAGCGGTCAAGGTGGGGTTTCAGGTAAGAATGGTGCCTGGAGTGCGGATACAGAAAATGGCAAGGATGGTACTAAGGGTCATCAAGGTCTGAAAGGTAAAACCGGTACTGTTAAGGTGATTAAAGAAAATAAAAAACCGATAACCACAATTTGTAACGTGATAGATAAAGTAAGCCAAGCAATTGATAAAGCTGATGATTTTATAACTAACGCTAACAACTTTATGGCTAAAACTCACAAGTTAGAATCAATGTTTAAGCATGTCGGTGGTACTAAGGTTGCGAAAGAAAAGTATCCCGCGCTCTATAATTCGCTTTTAAAAACGCCTGAATCGCCAAAAACACAGGCAGAAACTGGGGATGATGCTTTAGATAAAGGCTTTATGATGAGTGCTATTTATATAACCGATGGCGCAAGTAGTAAAGGTAATCTGACAGCATCTGACAGACGTTCTGTGGCATGCGATTCTTTTGCAACAGTTAATAACGCAGCAATGATTATGGTCGTTTCAACGTTAACCGATCTGAACACTGAAACCGTACTAAACACCATAAGTGAATATACGAGTGAGACCGACATTGAATCTAGAGTCGAGGCGTTAAATTCAGACATAGGACAATTTAATGATCATGAACTTGAAGTGGTTACTGAGTTTACCTACGTATATGCTGACGCTGCTACATATACAAGCGAGGAACAAACTCAGGGTTATACATTGGTTAATGGACAGAGTGTTGTCACCGACTTTGTTATTGATGATCCCCATAGTCTAAATGACACGACCGTTAACGTTATGTATGATCGAGATGCTGCTGCTGGTGAGCATACGGACTATACTTATAAAGGTGTGCTGAATGGTGAGTTAGTGACAACTAAGCTGCCAGTTAAGGGATCTTTTAAATTAGCGCCTTTTCTGAGACCGACACAAATATCAAATATTGGGGGCTTACAGTTAGTTTATGACGGACAAACCTTGGTGAAATATCACTATGACAAACCGTCAGATTTGAATAAATACTTAACTTTTAGTAAGGAAGCAGGGCTCCTTGGACAATGGAAGGTTGATTTTAATTTTGACGAAGACTGGGGTGTTAAGCTACATAAAGATAACTATACAACAGAGGGTCCCTGCTTAACTGGGGTTAAATTAAGATGGAGTTTCAGAATCGAAACCGTTAAGGCAAATGGCGACATATTTGACGTAAATGTTGCAATAACGAGTGCTTCAAAGCCACCTGAAGGTGGAAAATACAATCATTCGGACTCAAATACGGTCAAGATACCGGATATATTAATCAGATGGGGCTGTTTCCACAAGGATAGCCTGATTAAATTGGCTGGTGGTTGTGTGAAAAAAATCAGTGAAATTTCTATTGGTGATGTATTGTTAACGGCAGAGCAGGAAAAAGTAACGGTTACGGAAATCTACAAAGGTTTAGAAAAGCAGCTGATACGTATAGAAACAGCATCTGGTAAAGTGTTGCAGATCACAGACAATCACCCGATTATGTCAGATTCAGGCACAATGATGGCGGCTAAGTTAGCTATTTCGGCCAAAATACATACCGAAGATGGTTTGGAAGAAATCATTGAGCTATCAAAAGTTGATTATAACGATCAAGTCTATAATGTCGATTGTGGCGGCGCTATGCTCATTGCCGATGGTATTTATGCGGGTGATTTTATCAGCCAAAATGCGAAGCGGGAGCAGAAAAACAAAAAAACGCCGACCCCTGAAGCAATCGCAATCATGGATGACATGAAGCGAATGAGTGATGATATTAATCGTTTACACAATCAATAAGGTAGTATTTATAATTTAGTGTCATTTCAGTAAAATATTAAAAAAATGAAATGACACATGCTACGACGTTTTGAGCGTTAACTTAAGCTTTTTTAGAGCGTAACCAATAAGCCTCCGGCTTTGCCGGAGGTCATTTAGCTTTTTTATGTATACTGAATAGGGTGTTTTTCAAGATAGTTGACACTCTTCACTTAAGCTTCATACTACCTTTTTCGTCTCTTCATTAGGCACATTATGTGGGTTCAATATGACCGCGCCGATTGGTTCACAATTCCTTATTCCGTTAGGCCTGCACATTGGATTTATCACCTTCGCAGCTTCAAGTACAGTTTTTCGATTGGATTACCTTGATGTGTTTCTTTAGCACTTTGCATAACAAAGTACAGCGAAGCCCATTGCAGAAAATCAGGTTGCAATGGGCTGGTGGCACTGCTGGTAATTAGCTTTGTAATATCTGTAGTGGTAGGGAAAGTAACTCATCGCCCATACCGGCAAAGTACCAAATCACACCAATAAGCGCGCCTGCTGTCGCCACATACCAGATAGCGGAAAACAGCTGCCCGTATCTGTCGAGGGGTAATAGATGGCTTTGATGACGGCCACGCCATTCAAATACGATCTCGACGCTACCAATTAACAGCATGAAGCCAAGCAGGGCCAAGCCTAAGCTATAGCTGATGAATATCCCGGCCACGGCCCCTGCGATACAAGCAACTAGGCCTACGACGCTGTTCATCGAAAAGCTAATGCTTTTGAGGATGTGGCCACCATCGAGCGGTAAAATCGGTAACAGGTTAAATAGATTCAGCAAGGCGTTAAAGCTGGCTAGTCCGGCAAAGAATACTTCCCCTGTTAGCCAGTAGGCGACCAGAGACAACAGCGACATGAGCAAGCCAAAGGTAGGACCCATAATCGAGATCACCACATCTTGCCAACGGGTATTAATCTTATCATCGCCTAATGCTAACCCGCCCATAAACGGGATCAGGTAAATGCCTTTGGTTTTCATACCAAAGTATTTCATGGCTTTAACATGGCCGTATTCATGAAACACCAGACAAGCAATTAAGGCGAGGGCAAACTGCCAAGAAAATAGCCATGAATAAGCCGCTAGACTGGCGCCGGCCAGCACTACCTTGATAACCTTAGCGCTCTTTAATAACTTTAACGCCAGCGAGCCTAAGCCAATTAAGCTAAATTTTTTCTTTTCGGCAACCGGATGTTGCGGGGTTTGCCGTTCAATATCTTTGGTGTCGCGCTGACCTTGGTTAATGAGCTGTTCATTAACATACAAGGCATAGTCTATTTTAAAGGGTTGCCAGAGCAGCTCGGTGGTGAGTTTTATGAGGATGCTGGCGGGTGTCTGCGCATCACCGCTGTGCTGGCTGAGTTCAAACTCATGGGTTTTACTGCCCTCATTATCACTCGAGGCGTTGATCACCGACACGAGTTTGTCGTCCCAAAATACTTGTTGCCAGCCCGCTAGCGAGCCTTCCAGTCGCAGCGATTTGCCAAGGCAGTCAATGTTTAATAATTCCAAGTTAAGCCTTTATATTTATCCAGCAGTGATGCCGATTAATAGAATAATAGAATAATAGAGTTTAAGTTACTGTCATCACAGTGTGTTTGCCGATGGCAGAGTATAGCAAAAAGTATCGCAAAGAGAAAAGCACGATAACAGTACCTGTTCAATGTTATCTGTACGTGAGAAATATTGTTCTCATCTGCTTGCGGGCCTTTTGGTCATGTCTTTTGCAATTGTTGCGGGCTTAGATTGGAAGTTGTGAACTTATCTGATGAAAGGTCAAAGTAAGCAGAAATGCGGCGTACTGCACGAGAATAATCATCAATAGTTACTGGTCGTTTACCTTACCGCCATAAATTGGTAAGGTGTTGTTCATAAAGAATATTAAAGCGTTAAGCATCGCAAGGAAAAATCTGAAGATGATGAGACAAATTTTACTGGTTGCAGCCTCGCTGTTGTTGGCTGCAAACGCGAACGCTGCAATAAATGAAAAAGAATATGCTAAATGCGCTATCGTTGAAGGGGATCAGGCTAGACTTGAGTGCTTTGATAATTTGACCGCCGCTAAAAAACTTAATGTTCGTCAAGTTAAACCAGCATCGTTCGTGGGTAAAGGAAAGTGGTATGTATCCGTAGATGGTGGTTCTAAGGCCGTTACATTGACTCTGAATGCTGATTCTGGGAAAAACCGATGGGGTAAACCGGTTTATCTGGTTGTAAGGTGTAAAAGTAATACAACAGATCTCTATATTGGCTGGAATGACTATCTTGGTCGCGAAGCTTCGGTTCTGACTCGAGTCGGTACTAATAAAGCCATTACTCAAAGCTGGAGTATGTCTACTGACAAAAATACCACATATCACAACGAGCCAATTCCGTTCATAAAAGAGCTGCTTGATTCATCTAAGTTAGTTACTCAAGTAACGTTGTACAATGAAAGCTCCGTTACAGCGGTTTTCAATACCGCTGGTTTAGCAAATATCATACAGCCGCTTAGAGACCGTTGTGGCTGGTAATTTTTAACAACAAGAATAGGTGCCGCGCAGCCGACATCTATTCGGGTATTGAACAAGTCCGAAGCCATCTTTTTATTAAACTTAAGGCAAGCTGGTTTGAGATACAAATCGGCATCGACTTGTATCCAGAACTTAGTTAGTTTTAGTCATGAATTATTTTTGTCCATGAATGAGTTGGGTCGCGTAGCTAACTTGAAAATGCCCCTTTCTTTGTTAGTGCTTCTACTCATTCATATTTTGTTCATGACACTTAGCCATAAATTTTTCTATATTTAAATTTTAGCAACTTTAATTTTACTGACCATATTTGTGCTTAATGAAAGCGGTGCGATGGAATAATTTTATATAGTGTTATTGGTATTTTGGCCAAAGCCGTCACGGTTTGTTAAAAAACAGTCAGATTTATCTTGTAGCTAAAAATTAATATCAATATACTCAGTCACATAGCTAGTCTCGTATATAACTGATAAGACTAAATAAATAATTTACAGGACGGTTCGTTCCCCCTGAAATTGGTAATCAATCAATTTATAATATAATCTTACTTTTCAGTTGATTAGTTACTCTTTGTCGCGGCGAGTTAATTTGAAACGTCTTATTATAAAAATGTTAGAAGTTCAAGGAAGGTTTGATATGGAACAGGAGTTTTTTGGCGGTAAATACAAGGTCTCTGACAGCACCTTTGAGTACCTTGGACATGTCGAACCATTATCGAAAATAGCTGCTCTTGAAGTCCTCGAATCTGATGTAAAGAAAAAGATTATAGCTGGTTTAACTCTTTCATTCTGGGGACTGCTTTTCTCATTTTTTCCTGGGTTTATATTAACTATTTTTATACCAAATTTTTTTCCGAGTGTAGAAGATCCTCAGTTAGTGAGTTCGGTTTTTTTCATGAGCTTATTTTTCATTCTTGGCTTTTTTCTCAGAGCACAATACAGATTGGTAATTACGAAGGTAAGTGGCAATAAAGGGTCTATCGGAAATAGCAGAAAATCTCGGACGGAATTTGATCAATTAATCGAGACACTAAATGATTCAATGTACCGTAACTTATAATCATCGGTATAACCAGTTACTCAAATCGACAGCTAACGTTTGGCGATCTAGGTTTTAATTAACAAAAGATCGAGAAATTGCAGTAAAAGAGCTAACACTTTGTGGCATTCCTGAAGCTATTGAGTATCAATATAAAATACACATATCAAAAAATAAAGCTGATACTTAAGGGGCAGCTGATTTGAGCGTTAACCTCAATACAGCCATCAAGAATACACAATGAGTACTGACTAGTGACCGATAATTTCAGCTTGATTTATAAATATTTTAATATTTGAACGCTGTTTTAAGTGCAGCATCATCACCCCTGCGAACAGCAATACTATCCCGATAATAATGAACCCCAAGGCTGTGAGTTGTAAGTAACTTAACAGCGCAATAACGACGTAACTCAAGCTTTGCGCTAGTGTAGAAAACAGTTTTAATCCACCTTCAACTCGCCCTCTTTCTTCCATCGCAATGACATGATGCATCTTATTGGTTCTCGCAATACGATTATATGAATTGAAAAAACCAAGGATAATAGTAAGTAATATAATCAAAGTAGGGGACAGATAAGATCCCATAACAAGAAGTAAGATCGCCATAACTAGAATTGAAACTATCATGGCATTGTCATGATCATAACGCCTTAAAAGGTGAGCAATTAACAATCCACTGAGTAATGCACCTAGACCATAACTCATTTTCCATGTCGCAAACCAACTACCGCTAATGCCTTGTTCAGCGAAATAGATAGGGACAAGTTTTACCAGAAAGGTCAATACTGGATAAGACAAGCAAGATAATGCCAAAAATGTATAGAAGTGTTTTTGTTTAGAAAATATGCTTTTGCTTGCTACAAGCTGTTTAAAGAATGCCTCTTTTAAGGATGGACGGAACTGGCGCTGGTAAGGGGTCGCGATATAACATAAGCCAGACAGGATTGAAGCGAATACCGCTAAAAATGAAAATTCAAGCATTGACCAGTATTCAAGTAAAATGATCCCTAATGCGCCCGCCCCAAGTGTGGTGACTTGCATCACAACTTCTTGATAACTCGATATTTTCGCGTATTCATCCTGACGATAGTTTTCTTGTGTGAAGGCATTATTACAACTCCAGGCTAAATCATTACTTAACCAAAAAATTAACTGAGCAAAAGCCAAAAGCCAGTGAGACTGAATTCCATTGTAATAAGTAACGAACACCATCATTGCAGTCGTTGCTTGTATTAACTGCATGAATATCAGAATCTTTTTTCTAGAGTAGCGATCTATCGAAGTGGCAAAAAATGGGGTGAAAACAAATGATACAGAGGTACAAACTAATGCCGTAATCGCTACGAACATACCCATACCTTCTTCTGAAAGCATGATCCATGGTAACGCCATCATAAACATCCCAGATGAAATACCATCAAAAAAACGTGCGAATAGATAGGGGACCGTTCTATTTCTCATATTATGCTCCATGCTTTTTATTATTATTTATGTTTATTTAGTGCTAGTCTAATACCTCAAGTTAAGTTGAGGTAAAGCGATATTTTCATAGACTTAAATATAAAATAACAGGGAGAGTGAGATGGAAATGAGTGTTGGGCAAGTAGCCAAAAGGGCTGTTGTTAAAGTATCAACCTTACATTTTTATGAGCAGAAAGGGCTTATTCAAAGTTGGCGTAATACGGGTAATCAGCGCCGTTATGATCGCAGTGTATTAAGGCGAATCGCAGTGATTAAAATGGCGCAAAAATTGGGTATGTCTTTGCAAGAAATTACACTAGCACTATCGCATTTACCCAAAGATAACGCCCCCACTGAAGAAGAGTGGAGAGTGATGGCTAATGTGTGGAAGTTACAGTTGGACGAACGTATTAATCGTTTACAAACGTTGAGAGATGAGCTTGATGAATGCATTGGTTGTGGATGCCTATCTATCAATAAGTGCAGACTAAGAAACCCGCAAGACATATTAGCACAGACAGGTAAAGGTGCGGTGTTATGGGAAAATAGCGATTTAACCTAATAGCGTATTCGAATGATAGGAAAATGATACATAACCGTTGTAGGATAAAAGTATCTAAAATTCAGACCGTCGTTGTTTGCAGCACTAGTGGCGTTAAATTACATTCAATCGCTGTACGCGATTGAGTAAAAATCAGAACCAGTCTTGCATCAATTTCACGAATGGCTAAGCAAAAGTGCAACAACAGTCACCCCGAAAAGTAAAATAGGCTATACCTTACAGTATTGTGATGACTTGCCTTGGAATGCAGACCTAGAAGCCTGATGATATCAGGCTTCACTGTTTAACTAACCGCTTGCGTTCATACACTATGGTATAAGCCACACCACCTGCTTTTTATTTCAGGCTTTAATCGAACTCCAATATTGCTGACGTTTTAAAAAAATACATACCAATACAAATATAATTGATAGCAAACATTTTCATAATGTAACCTTTGAATATTCTCGAGCATTAGAGTATGCGTCAATACAGGAAGAAATATCATTATAAGACTTTAATTTAGTGTAACCCAGCCCATCATGAACTCGTTCGTTATCTTGTTACAGAGTTAAAATTCAGTCATATCAGCCACATTACTTCTCCTCCCTTTTATTTTTAAATATCCCATGTTCGGACTGATAATACCCAAATTGATAATTTATATTTTTGATACATGATATTGCCTATAAATATATATTTAGTGGTTAATAATCAATCAGTTTAGGCCATGTTTATGATTACAGTGTTATGAATCTTAGTTATAAAAACATCTAAAGTGTGATGTATGTACGAATTATTTCTATTACTTTTGGAATACCTCACAAGTTCAGTGTATTTATTTTGCAATAAATTCCATTAGTAATAACTTAACTAAACATTTACAAATAATTTACAAAGCGAGGGTGATGAAATGAAAATAGTTTTTTGTTTGGTAATGTCGCTTATTAGTCACTTAGTATTTGCTTCTGTTCCTGCGGATGAAAATGAAAGGTTACTCGGTGCCTTGATATCCAGAGGTGTTATTTGCGACGGTCTTAATCGCGATCAACAACAAAAGGCTTTAGCGATATATTTACAGCGTAAACAGCGTCATAACAGCATGAATAAACCGAGTAATATAAAGCATTCGGTGTATCCCGATAGCGATACTTCTGACGTCAATACTGCTAACGACTTACATGCAGAAATGCCTAATTCGGAGCCTGCAAATTCGAATGAAAAAAATACCTGCATTCTACCGCCCGACTAATCCCGGTTAGAGAATACTCATAGGGAATCAATCAACATGTTTGCTGATCCTCATTAACAGGTTCTGCGGAGTGTGGTGATAATAAAATGGAAAATAATAACAAGGAAATATTAATGAAGAAACTCAAACATACATTGGTTGCGACAGCGATAATCAGTTTACTTGGTGTCAATGCTGTACATGCGAAAACTCCAGTAGACTTGGGGGTGGTTAATGAAGATAAGTTGGCCGAAATGCTGGTTCGCAGGGGATTACTTGATGATTCAGCGTCATTACAGGAAAGGTCAGATGCAGTAAAAAGCTATTTAGACAATAAGATAAAACATGGATTTAGTGGTGATGCTCAATTTGGGAAGCAAGCCAAACTTCATCAAAGTCGCATTATTAATGTTATCGAGAAACAACAGGGATTGAAAAAGTCGAGTGTCTTTGCGCTGGAAATTACGAATAAGCGCACCGATAAAGTCTTGGCTCTTTTGATCGATTTCCCCGACCTTCCATGGGATGATAACCAGCTGACTGAAGAGCATACTTCGATGCTTTACCCTAGTTATTCACCTACGCATTATCAGAACCTGCTATTCTCAGATACTGGTTATACCGGTCCGAAAGGCAATAATTTTATCTCTATGCGTCAATATTACGAGCAAGAATCAGGAGATAGTTACAGTGTTGCCGGTCAAGCTACAGGTTGGTATACAGCGGAGAATAATGCCGCTTATTACGGAGGCAACTCTGCGACAACCGACAATGACAAAAATGCCCAAGCGTTAGTGCGCGAGGCGCTGGCACAGCTGGCTAAAGATCCGAGTGTGAATCTGGCCGACTATGATATCGAAGATCGTTATGACTTTGACGGTGATGGTAACTTCCGTGAACCAGATGGTGTTATCGATCATCTCATGGTCTTTCATGCCTCTGTTGGCGAAGAAGCAGGTGGTGGTGTACTGGGTCCTGATGCGATTTGGTCACACCGTTTTAATCTTGGTCAGCCATATGTACTTGAAGGTACGACAAGTTCTGTGCCGGAACAATTTAATGGTAACTATGCAGCGTTTGATTATACGATCCAACCAATAGACGCCGCAGCAGGGGTTTGTGCGCACGAATATGGTCACGATTTAGGCCTGCCTGATGAGTATGATACTCAGTATAGTGGCGCTGGCGAACCTGTTTCTTATTGGTCAATCATGTCTTCTGGTAGTTGGGCTGGTAAAATTGGTGGAACCCAACCGACAGCATTCAGCTCATGGGCTAAAACTTTCTTACAAACTGCAATTGGTGGCCGCTGGATCAATGATGAGCGATTATCTATTGAAGAGATAAAAGAGAAAGATTTATTCTTTACCTTGTTCCAAACTACAGATAACGATCGTCCGAATATGGTACGCATTGACTTACCTATGAAGAAAAGCGAAGGATTAAAACCGTTCGAAGGGACGGCTCAGTTCCATTCCGAACAGGGTGACGGCCTGAACAATTCGATGAGCAGAAGCTTAGATATTCCAGCTGCAGATGTCGTTAAACTGGTATTTAAAGCTTGGTATCAAATAGAAAAGGATTATGACTTTGCCCGTGTGCTGATTAACGGTAAACCAATCTCAGGTAATATTACGACGCTGGATGATCCGCTTAATACTGGTTTAGCCCCGGCTATTGGTGGTGAATCTGATGGTTGGATCGATGCAGAATTTGATCTGTCGGCTTACGCTGGACAAACTGTTACGCTTGGTTTTGATTACATCACGGATGGTGGTCTGGCAATGAAAGGACTGTTCCTTGATAACATTGCTCTGGTTAGTGATGGTGAACGTACGCTGATTGATGATGTAGAATCAACGTCGACGTTTGCTCTTAATGGCTTTAAGGCTAACACTGGTTTCTACGAGTCTAATCACTATTATTTACTACAATGGCGTAGTCATAACGACGTTGATGAAGGCTTGAAAAATATTAAACGTATGGGTCAGTTAGTGACGTTCGAACCCGGATTGATTATTTGGTACGTTGATGATTCATTTAAGGATAACGCGGTAGGTAAACATCCTGGTCAAGGTTGGCTTGGTATTTTAGATGCTGATCAGAACGCGCTATTATGGTCGGATACTGGCCTCCCTGCACAAACTCGTTTTCAAGTTCGTGATGCTGCTTTCTCATTACATGATCAAACTGAATTTAGTTTGACTGCTCGTGATGGCAATGTATTGGAAGATAGTAATCTTGCTGCCAATGGTCATTTTGCTGATAATCAAGATTACAGTTTGCCACAAGCGCCGGATTCAGGGCGTATCGTGACCGAATATGGTCTTGTTATTGATATACTGAAGCAGGCTGAAAACAACGAATATGGTGTTCTAAAAGTGTCTTATTCAGAGGCTGAAAATGTTGCACCTCAAGCTATATTTGACTTTGTTGTTGACGGACTCGAGGTTACTGCCACAAACAGAAGTACTGATAGTGATGGTCAGATTTCTAAATATCTATGGGATTTTGGCAGCGGTCAGATCAGTGATGAAATCTCACCAGTGTGGCAGTATACTGAAAGTGGCAGTTACACGGTAACCCTGACGGTAACTGATAATGATGGCGTAACAGCGACAGTATCTGAGACAATTGAGGTTGTTTCTCCAAATGTTGAACCTGAAGTTGATGCGAAATATATTCACTTAGGTCGTCTGGTGACATTATGGTCAACCAGTACTGACAGTGATGGTCGTATTGTTGATACTGAATGGCAATTACCGAATGGCAAGACTAAGCATGGTCGTCTTATTACGGCAATGTTTCCTTCATACGGTCATCATGTTGTGACATTGAAGATAATCGATAATGACGGTGCTGTTGTCAGCAAGGTTATTAACGTTAAAATATAAATGTCATAAAAGATGAGTTAAAGCGCTCCTTGTGGGTAATGCCGCTCACTTAAGGAGCCCTGTCCCGAAATCTGTGTAATTGCCTATCATTAACTTAATCATATTAAGGATAGGCAATTATGACAACGCAAGCACTAGAAGCCTGTGCAAAGGAAGCTGCAAAATCTTGAAATCTCAGCAAAATCTCCTCTATTTTAGTCAAACTCTCACTAACATCACCGTTGAAACTGCGCTCAATGCAGAGCTAGATGAACATCTTGGTTATGAAAACACATTTACTTGCTCAATCAACGATCCAAGTACTTGATGAAAAAGATTGAACTGCACAGCAAAAATCATACATGTGGGTTTATCGTAGCAATGAATACACGGCAAAGCCGGTTGTAATCTACGATTACCAACCGAGTCGCGCACGTCGCTGCCCTAAAGCATTCTTAATGGGGTTTTCAGGTTATTTACAATGCGATGGTTACAGTGCTTATGAAAAAATCGACGATATAATTCCTGTTGGTTGTTGGGCTCATGCAAGACGTAAGTTTCACGATGCCTTAACCGCGCAGCCCAAAAGTAAAATAGGCGTGGTCATTAGCTATACCTTAAATCAATGGGAAAGCTGAGGCGTTATCTTTATTCGGGTGAATTAGGGATTGATAATAACGTCACTGAACGTGATATCAGGCCATTTACCACAGGTCGGAAAAATTGGATGTTCAGTCAATCAGTGGATGGTGCAGATGCGAGCGCAGTACTTTACAGTATTGTGATGACTTGCCGTGCGAACGATATAAATCCGTATTTATACTTCCAAAAATTCTTCATAGAACTGCCGCAGTGGGATGGACTTGCTGATTTAAGTGATTTATTACCTTGGAATGCAGGTCTAAAAGCCTGATGATATCAGGCTTGGCCGCTTAACCAACCGCTTACATTAAATCAGAGTATCAAGAGTTTGATGATGAAAGGCATGAGAAATCTCTTAGCGATGCCTACATAGCTATCGAAAAGCTTGTGGAGCATCTTTCTTTGGTATAGTTGGATCTTCTCTTAATCGAAGTTATCAGGAAGTTGACAATAAATAGTAAACTCGTTTACTATTTATTGTCATTCATTAGCAGAGAAAATACATGATTATTGAAGAAAACATCGAAATTAACTCAACTCCACAGCACATATTCTCGATTTATAAAAATGTCTCTAATTGGTATGTTTGGGATAAAGAAGTCAAAGAATCTAGCTTAAACGGTTCGTTTATAAAGGGGAGTTTTGGTAGTTTAACGCCATCAAAAGGCCCAAAATCTAAAATCCAGCTATCCGAAGTAGCAGAAGATAAATCTTTTACAGTTGAGAGTAAATTACCTTTTTGTGTCATGCATTTTGAACATCATTTAATATCGAAAGGCGACACTGTTTTGGTAACACATAAGGTTAGATTTAAGGGGCTACTTAGTGTTGTGTTTCGCAATATAATTGGTAAGAAAATTAAGAACGGTTTACCTATTACACTCAAAGGTCTGAAAAGTTTAGCGGAGAAATAAATGATATTCAAAGCAGATGACCCCATGGGTAGTATCGGATTGCAATTTTGGAACTTGTACACGAAATGGAATACAGCAATTGCAGTAAACCTGAAGCCGTTAGGATTAAACCATACTCAATTTGTTATCCTTGCTGCGACTCTTTGGTGTGAAAAAGAACAAACCAGTCCTTCTCAAGCTAAAATATCGGCCTTAACAAGTATTGATAAAATGACTTTGTCTAAAGCCTTGAAAAGATTAGTTGAAAATAAATTGGTGGTAAAAAGTAAAGCACTAAATGATTCACGAAGTTTTGTTTTAAAACTGTCTGAAACAGGTAAAGACCTAACTCTGCAAGCAATTAGTGTTGTGGAAGAAATCGATGATAAGGTTTTCGGTTCATTAGGAACTGCAAAGAAAGAAAAATTTCTGTCTTTGATTTTGGAATTTAATCGTTTCAACTAAAAGTCAGGCATCATTTTTCATGTTTGTTGCGCAACCGATACATAGTTGCTGTGATCCAGCCTTGGTTAGATTAGATATTATGCAAAAGCGCTCTCCCTTCTATAGTGACTTGTATCGCATATTACAAAAGTATTACAAATAAGCATTTTCATTAGAATCGATGCGAAAGGGATGTTCATTAAGACAGCGCAAAATGATCCATCCAGAATTACGGGTTAAAGTTAGTTTTAAAGTGGTAAAATAAGCATTAGAGAGGACTTTTTGTCTGAATAGTGAAAATGAGACTGCGTATCATTCCCTTCATGTTCAATCGGCCGTATATCGACGATTTGATTTCTAGATTAAGAATGTCACCAATGAGCCATTACAATTGTAAAAAGTAGATTCAGTAGCTGTAAACGCACCTTAAATGAACAATTTTCAATGTCCTGTAACATGGCGCCATGTTATTCTAATTTCTCAACCTATGCTCTGATTCATAAGCGGGGGGAGAATGTTTTAATTATTGTAATCTACTGATTCTAGATGATAAAAAGTGGAATAAATACACCGTATTTAATTACTTTAACTGGATGATAACACCAAGGATGTCGTGTATGAAAAATTTAATATTAATAACGGTATTGGTAATGTTTGCGATCGCAGGCATAACAAGTATCACCTCTACTGCTTATATATCTAATCAAAAAATTGATGACATTATATTAAAAAAATCCCAAGCAAAGGCTGAAGTAATTGCTAAAAATGTCGAGTATGTATTACAAAAGTCTGCCCAGCCATTGGTTGATTTACAAGAGTTAGTAGTGTCACTTTCAGAGCGTTCAGATATTATCTACGCGGTTTTCATTGACCGAAAAATTCAGGCTGTTGCACATAGCGATATAAACAAGTTAAATAAGATTTATAAAGATAACTACACCATGGCGGGCGCAGGGAAAGGAGAGCAAAAATTCTCTAAATGGTATGCGGATGTACAACAAATGTGGGTGTACGACATAATGGTCCCCGTTTACGATAAGAATGGTGAGCTATTGGGTGCTTTTGATATTGGCATCCCAATTTCAGAAGTAGATGATGCTGTAACAGACATTGTGCTCACTCAGTTAATCGCAATCACCGCCATTTTTCTGATATGTGCCTGCGTGTTGATGTGGCTACTGGGTCGATTTTTCAAACCGCTTGTTGGCTTGCAACAGGCATTAGAAGATATATCAAAAGGCGATGGAGACCTTACCGTTAGGTTACCTGTACAAGGAACAGATGAAATAGCCCATATTTCTAAAGCATTCAATATTTTTGTGGGTAATATTAATGAAATAATTTCCAAAGTTGTCGAAACGGGCTTAGGTATAGGTCGTTCAGCGACTGAACTTCGCAGTCAGTCTCAGCTAGGGTTATCAAGAGGTCAAGCGCAAAGCGAACGAACGTTATTAGTCGCAACTTCAATAAATGAAATGATCGCGACTATTAATGAAATATCGCAAAATGCGGCGGGTGCAGCAAATTCGGCTAATGGTGCAAATAGCGAAACTCAAGCAGGGCGTAAAACATTACAAGACTCATCTAATACCATCAATAACCTTGGTGGTGAAATGAATAATATGTCATCGGTTATCACATCATTAGCGGGAAAAACACAGTCAATCGGGTCCATTCTCGACGTGATAAGAGGTGTTTCAGAGCAGACTAATCTCCTTGCACTCAACGCTGCAATTGAAGCTGCTCGAGCCGGTGAGGCTGGTCGAGGTTTTGCTGTCGTCGCAGATGAAGTCAGAAATCTTGCTACTAAAACTGCACAGTCGACCGATGAAATTCAAAATATGATTAATCAGTTACAGCATGAGGCAAAAAATGCGGTAGAGGCGATGGAGAGTAGTCGAACTTTAACCGAAGAAGGTACAAGAACCACCGCTCAAGCTCTGGAAATGCTCGAAAAAATATCAGTGCAAGTCATTACAATCCTTGATATGAATACCCAAGTCGCAACGGCTACCGAAGAGCAATCTTGTGTAGCAAATGAAATCAATATCAATATGGATTTGGTCAATAACTCTGTTCAAGAAGGCTTGATCGCTAGTCAGGAGCTAGAAACTTCGAGTAAAACCCTAGAGCAGCTTGCTCAAACTTTAGATCTTCATGTAGGTTCATTCAAAATATAATATTTAAGGCTTCTAATTATAAGGGGCTCTTTATTATTTTCAGATAGTGAGTGTGACGACGTCACGCTCACTATCCCATTAACCTTTCAGTCATCATCCTCAACTCAGACTTACTGTCGAATTTCTGCCAGTTACGATCTTAGCGTAATAACTAAAAACCTCTTTTGTTCTCGATAACCTAGTCTTATATATAGAATTCCGTATCATAAGCTGTGATGAGATAAACAGCCAAGCCATAGACATAAACATAATTGAGCGAACGCCAATAAGTATTGGCAAGCAGTATCATTATTCAGAGAATTAAAGGACAACAATATGGACGAGATCGCGTTAAAAGAAGAGCTAGAACAACTACAGAACGTGTATACCATAATAACTGAATTTGTGGTGGAATACAGTTTCCAGATTTTTGGTGCGATGATTATCTTCATCATCGGCTTGTGGGTGGCAGGTAAAGTTCAACGCTTTATTGCAGCCCAATGTGTAAAGCATGATGTTGATGTCACCCTGAGCGGATTTATTTCCAACGCTGTGCGCATGCTCGTTATTGTGATGGTCGCTGTTATTGCATTGGGTAAACTCGGGATCAGTGTGGCGCCGTTTATTGCTGCCGTAGGTGCGTTGGCATTGGGTGCGGGTTTGGCCCTACAGGGTATGCTGTCAAACTACGCCGCTGGGGTTACCATTATTTTAACTCGCCCGTTTGTGGTGGGTCATACCGTCAAAATCCAAGGGGTCATTGGCGTGGTTAAGGAGATCACTCTCGGGATGACTATCCTCACGAATGAAGAGGGTGATGAGATCCGTATCCCCAACAAGCACATCGTTGGTGAAATTCTGCATAATTCCTTCGAATACATGTTAGTGGAAGCTTCTATCGGCATTAGTTACAACGACGATCCAGAACAGGCCATTGCCACTTTGGGTACCGCGCTGGCTAGCATTGATGCAGTAGCCAAAGATCCAGCTGTGAAAATAGGCATTGAAGCCTTTGGCGATAGTTCAATTAATTTGGGCATACGTTTCTGGGTGCCGACGAAAAACTATTATGAAGTGAAATACAGCGCTAATTTGAAGATGTTTCAGGCACTGAAGCAAGACGGAATAACCATACCCTTTCCACAGCGTGAGGTACGATTACTTTCAGAAACGGTTTAAGCCCGCGATGATGGAACTCGACGAATTGAAAATTAATAGGGTAAAGCCTAGTGAATGGAAGAATCGCAATTTGTTAATTTCAATTAACCCCTACTTTATGTAATGTTAATTTTATCCTTTAAATCTTAAACTTTAATGTCTGCTGATAAGGAGGCTTTAAGGCGCTGCATACCTTCGTCAATAGACACCAGAGGCTGGTAACCCAGATCGGCTTTAGCCGCGCTGATATCAAAGTAATGACTAGTCGACAATTGACGAGCGACAAAACGCGTCATCATCGGCTCTTGGGTTTTGCCAAGCCACTGGTATACCTTCTCTAGCACGGTACCGACTATGTAGGCCAGTAGTGCTGGTACGCGTTTCGTCACCGGTGGTAAATCGGCACAATCAAGTATTTTATTGAGCATGCTGGCCATCGTGATCGGTTGATCATTACTGACAAAATAACTATTACCGGCGCAACTTGGCGTGGGGTCTGCGAGTCTTAGCGCAGCCAGAATATGGGCATAAGCAGCATTATCAATGTAGATAGTATCAACCAGTTTATCTTCTTTACCGACTAATTTTAATCGACCGAGTTTGGCTCGGGCAATGACGCGTGGCACCAGATGTGGATCACCGGGTCCCCAAATTAAATGTGGCCTTAAGGCAACGGTTTTGAGTCTATCGCTATTCGCGGCCAGTACCATTTTCTCGGCCAGCGCTTTGGATTGCGCATAATAATTTAAGAATGATTGAGCGTAAGGTTGCGATTCATTGATCCCAGCTTCGTCTTCGCCCGTAAATGTCACACTTGGGGTGCTGGTATATACTAAGCGCTCGATAGCCAGTGACTGACTAGCCTGAATGATATTGGCAGACCCTTCCACATTAGGTCGATAATAATCAGCTTGCGAACCCCATACACCCGCTTTGGATGCGACATGAAAGACCAAGTCACAGTCCTTCATCGCCGCTGTGAGCGCCGACAAATCACAGATGTCGCCCTGTACCATGTTGACACCTAACGTTGATAAGTGCGGATAATGACCACGGGCGAACCCGGTTACTTTAATACCGGCGGCAGTTAATGCCAGGCAGATACTGGTGCCTAAAAAACCACCAGCACCAGTGACAAATGCATGTTTGGTGGTCGCGGCTAATGCAGTAAGGGCGCGCTGTTCTGCGGGCGGACGCGAGCTGAAATTCGACATATTAAGACCTTGTTTGGGAATACTGTCAACGATTGTAAGGTGCTTGTTTTTTCGCCCAAACCGCTAGTTTTTCACGAAATATTTTGGCATTGTGGCGAATATCAACAGGAAAATCAGGGTGAATTAAAAACGCGTTGATCGCGGATGTTTGCTGATGCTTATTGCCAATCACGTTAAGTTCGTTAAATAACTGCTCAGTAGAGATGACAGCATCATGTTCTAATTCGACACACAGTAACGGGATGGTTTCACCTTGGTATTGGATCCCCACCAGTGCGGTACGTCTCACTTGCTCATGGGTATTAAATATACGCTCACAAGGGATCGGAAAATAGCGTTGACTCGGCGTGACGACACTGTGGGCTTTACGTCCACACATCCATAACTGGCCTTGTTCATCCAAATATCCCAGATCCCCCATGCGGTGTCGAAACACTGGCTGTGACTCAGTGCTCGTTGGGTCTTTGATCTTGGCTTGTTGAGTGGCGACGTCGCGGCGATAATAGCGCTGACTGACCACTTGTCCTTTCACTACTATCTCACCAATTTGTTGGGTTGGTAAGGTTAACTCATCATCCCAATCTGTAATGACATCTTCGCTGATCGCAATAATGGCTATCTCAACATCTTTGATTGGCTGACCAACACAGATCCCGCCACCATTATCTGTAATGTCTTGCATAGTTAGCAGTGCTTTACTGCCAATTTTCGTAAGCGGCAATGACTCTGTAGCACCGTAAGAATTCCAGACTTCTACATTGGTATTCAGCAAGCGAGTAAAGCGTGAAATTGACGATAAGGTTGCCGGAGCGCCCGCAGAGATCACGCGTTTCAAACTGGTTAATATCTGCGGTTTATCGTGTTTGCAGCCCGCTTGACCAAGGATCTCGATTAATGCCGGATTAGCAAACAGGTTAGTGCACTGGTATTTTTCAATGGCAGCAAAGATAAAGTCCGGGTTTGCGGTTATCGGTTTGCTGGCATCCATATCGGGCACAATTGACGCCATGCCCAGCGCCGGACCAAATAGCGAGAATAATGGAAAGGTACTGAGATCCCGTTCTCCGGGTTTGATACCGTAATCATCGCGGAGCGCTTGTATTTGCCCTTCAAACATTTGGTGACTGTAAACCACGCCTTTAGGCACGCCAGTACTGCCACTAGTGAATAATATGGCGCACAAGTCACTGTTATCAAATAGCGCAATAGGATAAGGCTTAACCTGCTCATCTTGCTGTTTATTGGGGGTTAAATTGGTACGATACTCGGTTAATAAACGCAGTAAGCTCATTTGCCCAGTGAGGCGCGACAGTATTTCACAACCGCCGACGGTAAGGCTAAATTTGACACTGTCTTTACCCCAGCCAAACAGTTTACGCGCGATATGGGCTTTGGGAATACCAATGAAAGCATCGGGAGCCGATTCACTAAAACATTGTTTTAGATTGCGAATGCCCATTCCTGGATCAACCAAGATCGGCACGATACCGGCTTTAAATAATGCAAAGGTCAAGACAAAGAAATCGATGCTTGGCGTGACCATTAATACCGCTTTCATTCCTCGTTTTATGCCATAAGCATTTAGCGCATAGGCGAGCTCATCACTTTGCTGATCAAGAGCGGCTAAATTAATCTCGTCATAAACCAATTGCCCTTTACAACTCTGCTGTACAGCGACGGCGAGCGAGTCGGGGGTCGCGAATGCGGCTTGTGAGAGGTGGCGACAGAAATTAATCGCCTCTGAGGTTGCGTTAATGGTCATACAACTTAACGCTTATCGGTCATGAAGTCGGTGATCAATGCAATGACTTCATCACTGGCGTCTTCCAGAATATAATGACCGCAGTCATCAAACTCATTTACTTGCGCGTGCGGCATGCGTTGTTTCCATTGTGCTAAAAAGTGTTTATCAAACACAAAATCTTTTAATCCCCAGCAGATCAGGGTTGGCACTGTCGAAAACTTAGCCAGACTATCGCCAATATCGGTGACTAACTGATAATTGCGGTCTTCAGGTTTTAGCGGAATGTCCTGCACAAAACGTAAGGTGGAAATACGGTTACGCCAAGAGTTAAAAGGCGATACATAAGCGCGGCGAACATCTCGGCTCATGGCTTTGCGACGGACACCAACAATCGACGCGATGGATGAAAAGGCATTAAAACCGCGCACTAAAAACGTGCCGACAATGGTATTACGACAGATCCACAATGGCAGTGGAAACGCTTTTGATAACGGCAGGTGAAAAGCCGCGGTATTTAAGATCACTAGGCGTTTTATCCGGTCTGGATATCGCGCCGCGTAACCCATACCTATCATGCCGCCCCAGTCGTGGACGACTAAGGTGATGTTCTCTTTAACATCCAGATGCTCAAGTAATGCTTCCAGATCATCAATACGGCTGGTTAAGGTATAGTCGTAATCGTTATCATCGGGTTTATCAGACAGACCGCAACCAATATGATCGGGTACAATACACTGATAATTGCTACTTAATGCCGAGACCAGATTACGATAATAAAACGACCAACTTGGGTTACCGTGAACCATGACGACAGGCTCTCCGGTTCCTTCATTGAGGTAATGATATTGCTGACCATTACGGTCAAGGAAATTACGTTTAAACGGAAATAATTTATCTAACATATTTGAAGTATCCAAGTTACCACTTTAATCCAAGCATCATACAATTTAAGCCACTGCCTATTCCTAAGAAGCTCACGTTGTCACCTTTCTTCAAAAAGCCTTCTTCGTCGGCCATCGCGGCTGTCACTGGCAGTGATACTGTGCCCATGTTCCCCAGGTATTTGAAGGTCGGAAATTCTTTTTCAACTGGAATATTTAAGGCGGTTAACACTTTCTTTTGGTTGGCTGCGCCCACCTGATGACAAATCACTTTATTGACATCTTCGGGTGTCCATTGGCGTTGCGCTAAAAATTGCTGCCAGGTTTCTTGCGCCAGTGATACGCCTTCTTTAAGCAATTTGACTGCGTCGGTACGCATATATTCACGGTATAACTGCGTATCGATTTCTTTCAATCCCCACTGGCATAGGTCGTGATGTTCAGGCGCAGATAAGTGCGTGGCCCCGAGTAATTGGTGATTGTGAGACCCAGCTAAATTTAAACTGCCATCGGTAAGTAATATGGCTACTGCGCCAGAACCGCCGGTCAAGGTCGCCAGTGATGTGGCGTAATTTCTGATGGTCGGATCGGCTAACATATCATCGATAGTCACATCAACAATGTGACGTGCAGATTCACAAGAAACCACTAAACCAGCTTTGATCTGGCCCAATTCGATGCGGTTGGCGATATCTAACATGCCGGACAAGGCCCCTAAACAGGCGTTGCTAATGTCATAAATGGCGGTGTTATTAGATACGCCCAGTTTTGCGGCGATACGGCAGGCTGTTGCTGGTTCGTGCTGATCACGGCAAACTCCGGTATACACCACAGCGCCGATATCGCTGACATCGATGCCAGTTTCATCCAGGGCTTTTTGTGCGGCAATTAACGCGCCATCAGATAACATGTAGTCTTTTGGCCACCAGCGACGTTGGGTAATACCAGTGAGAGCGGCAAGTTGGCCCACAGGAATGCGCAGCTTTTGATATAAAGGAGCTAAGCGAAGCTCCAGAGCTGTACTTGTTATGATTTCTGGAGCTAGTTCATAGGTCAGGCTATTAATAAAAACGCGGTTATATTTCATGGCTAGGTCATTTTGCTCAATAATTAGGCGGATTATCGCCTCATTCTAATTATGTTTACGTTATTTGAGCAAGAAAGCGTTGATTATTCAACTAAAAATAACAATTATATAATGGAATTAATATAAAAGAACGGTTACGCAATGAGAATGAGGCATCTTTTGGGTGCGTTGAGATAGCGCTATAATGATGCTAAGGAGAATGTTGGTTTATGCTTAGCGGAATATGCGTGGTCGCAGCTGCTATAATACCGAATTAACAAGACCGAGCGGATGTTATCCTGAACGGTCTTTTTATACTCACTAATTATTTAAACGTACCGAAAGAATTATGTTATTACAGCCTGAGCATTGGCTTTATTTGCTTTTTTAACTTGATAGAAACGTACCAGCTGAATAACACACATTATATTAAGTACTAAACTAAGTACTGCAATTGGGTATGTTAATGATTCGTCTCTTGGGAAAATCCACAAATTGCGTTCGTAAAATTGGGTAAAGGTAAAATAGAACATAAACCAGATAGCCAATGTATAAGCACGAGCCTGTAACCATGTTCCTTTCTTGATAAATAAGGCCGGAATCGTTGCCGCGATAATAACCATCAATTGCGCGGACGCAGAGGCAGGGAAGTTCAGGTAAACATAAGTGAAATTCCACACATCATAAGCGATGATCCAAAGTGTGGTCATTTGTGGCCAGATCATATCCTTCTGCGCAGAATTATCTGCCTTAATGCCTTTCCAACCATAGTAACAAGTTAGAATAGATAACACCCCGGCAAGGCCGTTAAGAATGTTCGGAGTGAATCCCATACTAAAGTCTTGTCCTACCGCTTCTGCAATATTACCTGCAAGGAAGAATACACAGAACATTTTAGCTGCATTATACTCATGTACTTTAGTAAATCGCATCAGTAAGAAGAATACACACGCAAGGACCACAGAATAAACTTTTGCCCATTTAAACCAGTATACGACGCCTTGGTATGGCCAAACAAAGATACTGAGCACGATTGAAAGACCAACGAAGAAAACAAAACCACTCCATTTAAAGCGACGGAATAGCTCGTTTAACAGGATCAACACAAACAAGGTTAAAATAATGTGCAACTTAGCAATAAAGCTATGCCAGCGCAGAAGTTTAAATTCAACATCCTTCTCAAGGATCAGGAGTGAATCTCCCGGTACATTCAGATTTACCTGGATATTTTCTGCATCGATGATAGTTAAGCTGGCGATATCAAAATCTCGGATCGCACTGCCTTCTAGTGGGTGGATAGTAATTGCTTGACCATTCAGCGACCACTGATGAATTTCGTGTTCATCTTGGCCGTTGAATTTTTTTTCAATGAGCACTTTACCATTCGTCTCAAATTCTAAATGATAAGATAACCCACCTTTACCTGGCATTCCCTCCAAAATAATTTGGTACATGCCAATTGTAGGTAGTTCCTTTTGGCCAAGCGTGTTAGCCGGATCATCCTGAGCCCATGTATTAAAAGATACGGCGCAGCACAAGCAAAGTATTGCTGTGAGCCATTTCTTTATGACGTTAGTATTAATCATATTGTTTCCTTTATATTCTAGTACTCTATGTTTGATTACATAAAATTGTTAAGACTGAACAGAGTTGGTTTGTTCCAACTGTTTTCTATTCTCGGGTTTATTGTGGAAATAGAATCGAGAGCAGAATCCAGCATCTGCATTCGCAACTTCCGTATCTGCATATATACCTGCGGGTGCTGTAGCAGGGTGTCTGAATTTTTGATCACACTTACCGGTATACATCTGCCAGTTGTACCAAGTAATGTAGACAGCACCACAGACAATGTTGAATAAGCCCCAGTTATCCACGAACATTTGGTTTGCCCAAGCAGACGAATCCATGAACGGCAGGACATCGGTTGTAGCCAACTGAATAACAAAGAAGGCCAGCGTATAAATACGTCCCATGATGTATAGATCATGACGGCCAAATAATGAATAAAGCTCACAAGCGATTAAAATAGCAAGACCGCCAGCAAACTCGTCAGGAATACAACCGAGTAAAAACGCCGCATTCCAAGTGGTGTACAGGAAGCACCAGCCTAATGGGAAATCGACGATCAAGTCACCACAGGTGATCTTTTCAACACGCCAAAACTTGCCCACAAACGGAATCGTCAGCACCAGAATGAAGCCGGTTAGCGAGTTCATATAGTTACCAAATTGCCAATCACGGATAGAGGCTTCAGTAATGTTTAACGCGAGGACGAAGAATAAAAACCACAGGGTCCAGGGTTTCTTAAATATTTCCCAAAACGCGCCTTGTTTTTTTTCAAACACGGCGATACGCATGAAGCCAACAATAACCATGGGTAATAACACACTAATAATCTTTGCCCATTCAAACCAGTTATCTCGGTTGGCAGCCCAGAGCGGACAGGTAAACAAAGACAGAATGATAAATGCGGCACCAATCTTGCGATAGCGCCTGCATACTTCTGTTAGTGCAAAAGCGATCAATGCGTAGACAATTATGGCAATAATAATTGTTATATTTGAGGGTTCCATATTTCCTTTCTCCTAAAAACGATGAATAAATAAACCGATTACAATAGTAAAATACCAGCAGGTACTTTGGGTTATGCATGGTTAATTTAACGTTTAGGCTCCTTAATCAAGTGGCGCCTTAACCTTCTATCTTCCCTTTGGTTTAGAGTTATTACTCTAAATTAAGGGTGAGAAAAACCATAGAAAAAATCTATTTGCTGTAATTGATATTATAACAGTACAACTAACATTATTGTCTTACTGGGCGTTATAACACCAGATGAACTCGTGGCTAAATGTTCTGAGTACAGGAGTTACTTTACGGTTTTCGCTTTTAATTCTCTGTATTGGTAATATAACGTTTTCTCATTAATTACTACCCATAAGAGGGTATCAGTACTGTGGGCTAATAAAGTGATCTATTTCAAATTATGATTAATTGCTGATAAATATTGAATATAAATAACCTTCAACACCATGTGGCGTAAACAAGCTAAATTTTCTGTACTGTTGTCACGATGAATTTGACACGGAAGACCGATACGTGAAAGGAAGCTATCGATGGGTAATCGTATTACTTTACAATAGTGAGGCGAATTATCGCCTCGTTTCAATTACATAGATTACGTTAACGTTATTTGAGCTAGGATGCGGTGCAGATTCAACTAAAAGTTTATTTCGAGTTATGCGCGTTTAAGGTTAAAATAGGGTTTGTTTTTATATACCTACGTCGGCTATGCGTTAATATCAGCGCAATGGCTAAACCTGTGAGTAAATAGAAGATCCCCAAACTAGTCTGATTGTTGATAAAATGCTTGATTAAAAAACCACCGAACAGCCCGGCAATACACATCTGTACCGAACCCGATAATGCAGACACCGCTCCGACTTGCTTACTGTGTGGTGCCAGTAACATGCTTATCGATAATGGGAAGCTGATCCCTTGTGCTATGGATAGTAAAGTAAAACCAAATATCAGGTTGCGCAACGACATCTCATTAAACACTAACCAACAGCCAGACATCATCATAATGCTCGATGCTAAGTACATTAGCTGATTGGTGGTGAAGCGCTTATTTAGTTTATTTAAGATCAAGCTGCCCATTAATAATCCTGCAGATGGGATGATCATCACTTCTCCGTACTCTGCTGCACTGAGATTTAGTCCATCTTGTAATAAAAAGGGCAGTAGTGATACAGAGACCAGACTCGATAAATAACCGATCCAGTTATAGCTTGCTGATGAAATGACTTGATAGTTTCTTGACAGGTGCCAGTAGCCGAGCAGGGTCTTTTTGATATTAAATTTTGTCACAGCATGAGGTAGCGTTTCAGGCAAGACAAAGTAGCCCAAGGTGAAAATGGCCAATAGATAAACGAGTACAAAGCTAAACACGGATTGCCAGCCAAAATGCCATGCGACCCAGCCGCCGACAACAGGTGCCAAAATAGGCAGGATAGATGCTGTTACGGACATATAAGCCATCGCTTGAGTGAGTTGACTGCCACTGTAACTATCGCGGATCACACTGCGGCCTAATACCGATGCACTACCTGCGCCTAAACCTTGTAATAAGCGACCTGCAATCAGAGCGGTATAACTGTCGGGTAATAGCACACACATGAGTGTACCGACTAAATAGATACCTTGACCGAGTAAAAATACCGGGCGACGACCAATCGCATCAGATAAGGGCCCATAAAAAAGTTGTGATAATCCAAACCCGAGTAAAAATAGGGTAACAAGCTGCTGAATGTCGGCTTGGGGCACCCCAAGATCACGGCTTATCAATGGCAATGAAGGCAGATAAATACTGACACCCACTTGTCCAGTGGCAATGATCATCATGGCTAAGGCAAGTGGGATTTTGTTAAATGGCATTTGATTTATATTCATGTAGTCAGTGTATATTAAGGCTATATAAATGATAATCCGATTTATTGGAACGTCATTAAGTCTAAGTAGGACTTAATGTAGGCGGTATTTGTAGCGGCCAGTCATTCACAATATCGCCATGCCGATTAGGCCCAATGGACGAGTGATACATAGCCTTCAGGAGCTCAATCAATTATTTTTGTGATCTGTTACTTGAATTATTATCGACTCGGTAACGAGTACTAGGTGTTTAGAGAGCTATAGCTTACTATTAATTGTTATTTTTCAATTGGTTGCTTTGTTAAGGGTGAAAGATGTTAAGAAGATTACCAATATGCATGTTATTGCTGATATCTGCGTGTTCTAGTCAACAACAAGAACAGCAAATAAAAGTAAGCGTTGAACCGGAACCAGTTGAATTGCGACTTGCAGAGCATTGGCAATTATCCTATTTTGATGAGCAGATATTTAATAGCAAAGTTGCCGTGTTAGAAGCTGGCAACAAGCATAACCCGCCTGTCATTTTGATTCATGGGCTTGGCCAAATAGGTATGAAAGATTGGTTTAGTGTTATTCCAACTCTTGAAAAAAACTACCATGTGATAGCCATCGATCTACCCGGTTTTGGCCTTTCTGCTGCTAAGGGACGCTTTCTGTCGACTAATTATGCCCATGTTATTGCTAAAATTAGCAAGCAATATAGTAGTGAAAAGGCGATTATCATTGGTCACTCTATGGGCGGGGCGGTCGCTTTACGTTATACCGAACTGTATGCAGAGTTAGTTAAACAGCTGATTTTGGTGGATGCTGCTGGACTATTAGAAAAATCAGCATTTATTAAGCACATTGTGGCCTTTGAGCCTGGTGATGATTCATCTACGTTTCTGCAACAGCAAATTGAAGGGTTAAACGAGGTTAGCTCATCAATCATAGAGGCTACGACCAAAAGTACTTTGATAACTAATTTTTTACAAGATAATGATTATGTATGGAATTGGTTAGTATCCGACTCAAGCAATATGAATGCCGCGTTAAGTTTGGTTGAAGAAGATTTTAGTCAAGCGGTTAATCAGGTTGCTGTACCGGTTAATATTATTTGGGGTGATAAAGATAATGTCGCACCACTTCGCACAGGAAAAGTGCTTAATAAACAAATGAGCCACGCACGTTTACAGGTGATTAAAGGAGCAGGGCATGTGCCGATGAAAAGCCACCATGCTGACTTTATGAGTGCTTTAGAAACTGCACTCAACGAACCTATCACAGATAAATATAGTCTACCAAGCACAGGGGAAAACCAAGGCATTTTAACTTGTCAGGGGGAAAATGATAAAACCTATTCCGGTCATTATGATGCGATTGTAGTGAAAGACTGTGGCAGGATTCGATTGATAAACATCAGTACAGGAGGTTTGTTAATTAAAGATTCTGTAGTGGAAATTGAGAATTTAACCTTTTCCAGCCAAAGCAGCTCGCTAACGTTTGACGAATCGGTTGTTACCATGACCAATGCTGACATATCTGGGCATAACACAATGTTAATTAATGGTAGCCGTTTGGATATGGCTGGCATTTCTATTCAGGCGACAGGGGATGCGGTGATGGTAGGTAATGGGTCTCGAATCTCAGTGTCTCTCAGTGATATTAATAGCCCTAAATATAAAGGGGTGGTACATGGTATTTTTTATCTTAGAAATCAGCCATTGATAGAGCAATAATGTTGATTTTATGTCTGTGATTGAGATAGTTAGTGCAATATGACAGAAACTAATTATTCTCATTTCGATTTCAGATGGTATGGATATGGTGTAATAATAGGTCACATTCTGGGGAAGATCTTCGTTACCAAGACAGTGAGAAAACAGGAAATAAAGCAATAATTACTTATACGGGCACATGGACACCTAAGGTGACAAAATGAATAAATATAATAATGAATATTATATAGTTTTTGAACACTTTAATGAAAATACGCTTTATTTAGCAGAAACGGATCAAACAGAGCCACGCGATATTGGGTGGAAGGAGCTTCAGTTTGGCTTAGAGCCTGCTTTTTTTGAAAATGGGTATAAAGATAAAGCCCATGGTATAAAAAGACCGATAAGCTCCGCACATATGAATGGTAATACAATTATTATTAATAATGACTTAAGGGAAAAAATTAAGCATTTTGATATTGCTGGATTACAACTGTATCCATCAGTGATTATTGACGATGATGATTATTATCATGATGGGTATTGGGTATTAAATAATTACCAACGCCTAGAGTGTCTAGATTATCGGTCGATGTCAACATAGTTGCAATGATGGGTTGTTATTAAGCCGCTAATTTCAGCTCATTTTCTGCTGGTTTATTT